>NZ_JAELUP010000107.1:80641-80706 GCF_016424485.1 Paenibacillus roseus | reverse complement strand
TGTTGCCGACTACGGGAGCAACTGTTCTGACAATATCGCCAAAAATGCCTTGAGGCGCAAGCTGC
>NZ_JAELUP010000107.1:80204-80631 GCF_016424485.1 Paenibacillus roseus | reverse complement strand
CGACTACGGGAGCAACCGTCCTGACAATATCGCCAAAAATGCCTTGAGGCGCAAGCTGTGGTCCGGCCTGGAAAGGAAGGACTTGCCCAATCAAGTTGCCAGCCGAATTAATAACCTGACCGGCAGAGCCGCCAACGATGTTGCCGACTACGGGAGCAACCGTCCTGACAATATCGCCAAAAATGCCTTGAGGCGCAAGCTGTGGTCCGGCCTGGAAAGGAAGGACCTGTGCAACAGGGGTACCAGCCGAATTAATAAACGGACTGGTAAAACCGCCAGCAATGTTGCATATTGGAGTCGTGGTTCTGGCAAGATCGCTAAAAAAGCTTTGAGGCGCAAGCTGCGGTCCGGCTTGGAAAGGAAGGACTTGTCCGGCCAGGGTGCCAGCCGAACTAATAAACTGACCGGCAGAGCCGCCAACGATGTC
>NZ_JAELUP010000107.1:0-80194 GCF_016424485.1 Paenibacillus roseus | reverse complement strand
TGTTGCCGACTACGGGAGCAACTGTTCTGACAATATCGCCAAAAATGCCTTGAGGCGCAAGCTGCGGTCCGGCCTGGAAAGGCAAGAATCCCCCGGCAACTCCACCGATAGTGCTTCCCAGTTCTCTATTTCCGAAGGCGTTCCCGACTAAACCACCGGCCACACTGCCAACAATTCCGCCTAAAATTCCTTGAGGCACGAGTTGTGCTGTTCCATTGAATAAAGGTTGTTGCCACTGCTGAACCCCAGTGCTTGTGTTGTTGAAATAAGGTATTTGTAGATTTGTCATTGATTTTCATCCGCCTTTGTTTAGTTGTTATAGAGGTGCCTAGTGCCCCTAGGAAATGATGTCCCTTGAAAAGAGATAATATGTAGCATAGTAATAATTTCAAATAATTAACTTTTATGTAATATATTATTAATTATTTTATTTATTCTATTGAACAATTGGCTTTGCTTACTTAAATGCAGGAAGTTAAGTCCAATTATTACAAATACCTCGCAGAGAATATACCTCATGCTTAAAGACACTCCTTTTCCCGATTGACCCGATACTCGAGCGGTGATAAGATGGCATTAGATGATATTTTATAAACTTAGTTTACTATAGTAAACTAACGGGGTTGACGTAATTAAAGAACCGTAATGGAGGAGCAATGGAGAAGAAATATTGGGTTCCCGCACTGGAAAAGGCAACTCGCATACTGGAGCTTGTAGCCGAGAATCCGCATCAGCTCAAGCTGATAGATTTGTCCAGACGGCTCGACATTAACAAAAGCTCCATGTTTTCGCTGCTTAACACGATGGAAGAGTTGCGCTGGATCAGCAAGGACAAAGGGGATACGTATGCGATCAGCTCTTTCTTCGGACTGATCGGCAGCGGCTATTTCCGGCAGTATGATCTGATCTCCCTCTTCAGGCAAGAAGCTTTCAGGACGAAGTCGGCGATCGGAGAGACGATTCAGCTTGCAAAGCTGGAAGGCAGCGATGTCCTGTATCTGGCCAAGGAGGAAGCGTCTTCACCTGTACGGCTGGCCTCTGACCCGGGGATGCGATTGCCAGCCCACTCCACCGCGCTAGGCAAGGTTATGCTCGCCTTCTTTGATGACAGCGAGATTCATAGACTGTACCCGCAAGAGACACTCTCGCAGGCTACCACGAACTCGATTTCAACGAAAGAGAGTTTGCTGCAACAGTTTCGGCAGATTCGTGAATCCGGCATGGCCTATGATCTCCAGGAGGCAGTGATAGGGTTTAGCTGTGTAGCGGCGCCAATCATGGGGACTAGCGGAGAAGTAATTGCTGCAGTCAGTTGCTCCATGCCTCAGCACCAATGGGAGGTCAAGCAGGAGCAGGCAAGCAGGGAGATTCAATCGCTGGCGCAGCAGCTTTCGCAATGTGCCCAGCCCCAGACGATAGCCATTTCAAAATAACATATCGACATTAAGGAGTTAGAGAAGATGAGACTACAAGGCAAAGTAACCCTCATTACCGGAGCGGCTTCCGGAATCGGTAAAAGCACAGCGCTGCTGTTCGCTTCCCAAGGGGCATCCGTGATTGTCAATGACCTGGACCAAGTGAAGGGTGAAGAGACGGTACAGGAAATTCGCAATCTTGGCGGGGAAGCGACCTTTATTCAAGCGGATGTGACCAATCCCGAAAGTGTAAAGTCCATGGTTGAGCAGGCGCTGGCCAAATACGGACAAATCGATGTGTTGTTCAACAATGCCGGCATCAGCGGCGTAGGGGCGCTTCATGAGTTGGAGCCAGAGCAATGGGACCGCGTTATGGGCATTAACATCAAAGGTGTGTTCATCCCTAGCAAATATGTGCTTCCGCATATGATGGAACGCAAATCCGGCTCCATTATTAACATGTCTTCTTGCATAGCCGAAATCGGATTGGCTCGTCGCGCTTCCTATGCAGCGTCCAAAGGAGCAGTGCTGGCGCTCACCAAATCGATGCAGGTCGATTATGCTTCTTACGGCATCCGGGTGAATGCGCTGTTGCCGGGCACCATTTATACGCCATTTGTTGAACAATACCTGAAAAACTCCTATGATGATCCGGAAGCAGCGATTGCGGCGCTTAAAACCCGCCAACTTAGCGGTGACCTGGGTCTACCGGAGGATGTGGCGCAGGCTGCGCTGTTCCTCGCATCAGATGAGTCCAAATTTATGATGGGGTCGCCGCTTTATATAGACGGCGGGGTTGTATTTGGCAAGAACGCATAAGGAAATAGCCAATGACAAGGATAGACCTGAAAGGGGAAACTGAACGATGAAATTATTAAACTTTAATGAGAACAATGTCCAGAAACTTGGAGTAAAAACAGACCGCGGTGTTGTGGATGTGGCGGCGGCTGCCGAGCGATACAGTGCAGAAGAAACGCCGGTTACTGTACACGGCGTCATTGAAGGCGGCAAAGAAGCAGTTGCAGCTGTACAAGGGCTGGTTGACCAGGTGCTGGCTGATTCGGCTGCCTCCGATTTGCTGCTTGAAGAAGACAAGCTGAACTGGGCGCCATCCGTTACCAATCCAGACAAGATTATCTGTGTCGGTCTGAACTACCGCAAGCATGCGGAGGAGACGAACGCGCCAATCCCGAAATATCCGATTCTGTTCAACAAATTCAGCAATACCTTGACTGCGCACGGCCATGATGTGGCGCTGCCAAAGTCCACGAATGAAGTGGATTATGAGGCGGAGCTGGTAATTGTTATCGGTAAAAAGACGAAGTACGTATCCAAGGAAGAGGCGCTGGACTACGTATTCGGCTACAGCGCGGTCAACGATCTGTCTGCACGTGATTTGCAGCTTCGCACCCCGCAGTGGATGCTCGGCAAAATCTGTGATGATTTCTCGCCGCTTGGGCCATACCTCGTAACAGCAGATGAAGTAGGAGACGCTAATAACCTGGAGATCAAATGTACAGTTAACGGAGAAGTGCGCCAGCATTCCAATACTTCCGATATGATTTTCAACATTTCTGAAATTGTCAGCTACATTTCACAGCATTTGACGCTGTCGCCTGGCGATGTCATTCTGACCGGGACCCCGGAAGGAGTTGTGCTGGGCTACCCGGAAGACAAGCGGGTATACCTGAAGGACGGCGATGTTGTAACCATTGAAATTGAGAAACTCGGCTCTATTACGAACCGCTTGGTTGCGGAAGTCTAAGAGTCACCGAAGCAAATCTATAACAGCTACAGAAGGGGAGACAAGAGCATGGCAGGAGATATTCAGGCTGGCGCGGATGCGCTCGTTGTAGACAGCAAGGACCATGTGGCAACTGCGCTTCGCGATTTGAACCAGGGCGAGACTGCTGCGATTCGCAGAGGCGAAGATCTTATTGAGGTCAAGCTGCTTGATGCAGTAGCTTTTGGCCATAAAATTGCAGTTGCGGATATCCCAAGCGGTACAGAAGTCCGCAAATACGGGGAAGTAATCGGACGTTCGACCGTCGCGATTGAAGCGGGAAGGCATGTTCATGTCCATAATATAGAAGGCATCCGCGGACGCGGTGATCAGGCTGTCAAGGAGGCGCAAGCATGAAGACATTTAAAGCTTATGAGCGCGCAAACGGGGACATCGGCATTCGAAATCATTTGCTGATTATCCCTACCGTGATTTGCTCCAACCAGGTGTGCAATCGAATCGTACAGATGGTTCCGGAAGCTGTGGCGATTACCCATCAGCATGGCTGCAGCCAGATCGGCGCGGACAAGGATAGAACGTTCGAGGTGTTGGCGGGAACAGGTAAAAACCCGAATGTCGGCGCGGTTATCATTATCAGTCTGGGCTGCGAGGTTGTAGACCCGATCGCACTCGCTGAGGAAATCCGCAAGACAGGCAAGCCGGTGGAAGTATTCGATATTCAGTCCGTTGGCGGCTCCGTCAAAGCGATTCAATATGGCGTCGAGCTGGCAAAGCGCTTGAAGGCTGACCTGGACCGCCAGGAGCGTGTCGATGTGCCGCTCAGCAAGCTGAAAGTCGGCGTCAAATGCGGCGGTTCCGATGCAACATCCGGTCTTGCTTCCAACCCTGCGCTTGGCGTAGCGGCGGATCGGCTTATTGACGATGGCGGGACGATCGTTATCGGGGAAACAACAGAAATTATCGGTGCAGAGCATGTGCTTGCCGAGCGTTGTGTGACGCCTGAGATCAAGGATAAATTGTACTACATTGTGGATCGCTTCGAGAAAGAAGTCGATCGCATGGGCGCAGATATGCGCGGCGGAAATCCTAGCCCCGGCAATATTGCCGGCGGATTGTCCACCATTGAAGAGAAGTCGCTGGGCTGTATCAGCAAATGCGGGACGTCCCCGATTCGCGGCGTCATTGAATATGCGGAGGAGATCCCGGAGACGGGCCTGTACTTCATGGATTCGCCAGGCAACGATATTGAATGCGTATCCGGCATGGCGGCAGGTGGCGCGCACATTGTCTGCTTTACGACCGGCCGCGGTACGCCTACAGGTGCCGCTGTTATTCCGGTTATTAAAATTACAGGCAACGGTAAAATGTTCGCCCATATGGAAGACAACATGGATGTCGATGTCAGCCAGATTCTGTCCGGCACGGCGAGCATTGATGCGAGCGGCGACGTGATCTGGAAGGAAATCCAGGAGGTTGCCGAAGGCAAGCTGACGAAAGCCGAGATTCTAGGCCACCAGGAGTTCAGCATTAACCGTATCGGACCAAGCTTGTAAAAAACGTCTAGCGAATGATAGGGAGAGGTTTTAGCATGAGCAATTTGGACACGGAATGGCTGGATCTGGACTACAAGCCGGCCCTTCCGAACAATCGGCAAATGGGTATTGGCATTGTCGGCGCCGGAGAGATCGTGGAATCCTGCCACCTTCCAGCGTACAAGATGGCGGGGTTTAAGGTTGTCGGCATCTTCGATTTGAACAAGGAACGCTCAACCAAGCTGGCGGCAGATTTCGGCATCGGCAAGGTCTACGGCTCCTATGAGGAACTGCTTGCCGATAGTGAGGTGCTTATTGTTGACCTCGCCGTACCGGCCAAGGTACAGCCGAAGCTGGTCGAGCAGGCGGCGAAGGCTGGCAAGCATATTCTGTGTCAGAAGCCGCTGGCTGAAAGCTACGAAGAAGCGAAGGGGATTGCAGAAGTATGCCGCGCAGCGGGCATTAAAGCCGCAGTCAACCAGCAGATGCGCTGGTCGCCGGGCATCAAGGCAAGCCATACGATCATTCAGCGCGGATGGCTTGGTGACCTGCTGCAGGCTACAATCAGCGTCAATGTAAAGCAGGAGTTTGCCAACTGGACCTTCTTGCGTGAGATTGAAACGCTTGAATTTATGTACCACAGCATTCATTACATGGATGCGATCCGCTTCCTGTTCGGCAAGCCGGAATATATTTATGCGGACGGCGCACGCTTCCCGGGGCAATTGACCAAAGGCGAGACAAGAACGCTGCTCCATATTCGGTTTCCGGGTGAAGTCAGAGGTCTGATTCATGACAATCATAACCACATTGGTACGCTGGAAGATCGCTACGCAACCTTCCGTTTTGAAGGAACCGAGGGCATTATCAAGGGAACGAACGGCTCCTTGTACAATTACCCAGTTGGCCGCGAGGACACGATCAGCTATTACTCCAGAAAGCTTCACCCGGATTATTGGTTCACTCCCGAACTGCATGGAAAATGGTTTCCACATGCGTTCATGGGGACCATGGGCGAACTGATGCTTGCCATTGAGCAAGAGCGTGAGCCATCCAACAGCGTAGAGGATAATTTGGATACCATGCGCATGGTATTTGGCGCTTATACGTCCATGAAGGAGAACCGTGCGGTTTACCTGTCGGAAATGGACTAAATGTATATCAAACAGCCTTGTCAATCCCGTCGCAGAAACGAGGGTTGCAAGGCTGTTTTTTTAGAATATCATCACTGTAATGGCTCTTCTTCGGCAGCGTTCCCGTTCCCCTGGTCACCGTCATACTCCCGCTCCATGCCCGCATGAAGTTCCCGGTTCTCATAATCGAAACGTACAGGGGAGCGCTGGTCGCTGCGCCATGGCGAGCTTTTCCCAAGCGATTCCGTGAGCAGATCGGAGCCATAAGGCCCTTCCGGGAATTCCTCCAGCGTCAAGTCATTTCGCTGTGACTCCACAGTTGCCAGATCGGTATATTTGCGTTTGTCCTCTGAAATAAAACCATCCTGCATGATGGAGCGCCTCCTCGTTTGGTCATTATCCGTAACAGTGTGCCCCTAGAGGTCAGAAAAATTCACAGTTCCCACCACCATAGTTAAAAACTGCTCCAGTTCCTGCGCCTCTTCCTCTGTCAGTTTGAAGACATTCTCCAGATAGCCTTCCTCCTCCAGATCATCCGGACCGATAATGGCCGTCTTCCCTGCCTGCAAATCAGTCACGAGCTTCTTCCCGTAAAAGCTGTTCGTTGTCGTAATCGCCAAATCATAGCGTTTCATGCTCGGTCCAATAAACGTCACAAAGCGTGTGCTTGTATCCTCAGTCTTGTCCGACATAAAGTCATAATCAGGTAAATTCATGCTCTAGGCCCCCTGTTTTTATATACACTTGGATAGCCTATTATACACCGGAGCACTAGCACCTAGAAAGCGTCGAATTGCCGCATATTCGATTCCAAATAAAAAACTTGTAGAAATGGATATTATTATGGTACGATAAAAACAACCGAAAACATGTACGTATGTGAGGGAGCACCTCCTTGTCCGAAATCGACAGGGAGGTGCTTTTTTTGCGTTGTTTAAATTGTTGTGGTCGTATGAAGGTAAAACCGTACATGCTGATTCGGTAATATATTCTGGAGGTATGGCAATGCAGCTTATTTTTACAAATACATTGGAGAAGCAGGTTGAAGAAGATCGGGTGATCCGGGCGCGGGTGTCGATTGGCGAAACGCAAGGAGTATGGCAGGTCACTTGGGCGCAGGAAGGGGACAGTGAGCAACATATCTGGTTCGAAGGTTTCTCATGGGACGAAATGCTGACGGCCTTCCGTTACGGGGTTGCTGTGAAGATGGGGGAAGGATTCGTACCGCTGGTTGACGGGCTGCTGGAAGAACGAAGCCTATTCGGTAGAAATGCAGGCAAGGTGTCGTATCTTCATTGTTTCGGGGAGCTTCATGCCAATCCGGAACTGTTCGAGGAATTGAAGACATGGAGACGTCGCAAAGCTTCCGACCAGCGGAAAGCGGCTTATCTTGTCTCGACCAATCGGATGCTGAGAATGATCAGTGCTTTTGTGCCTCAGAATGAGACGGAATTGCTGCAAATCCCCGGTTGGGGCGAGTCCAAGCATTCCGTGTATGCGGATGAGGTATTGAAGTTGACGCGCAGCTTCGAGCAGCCTGCCGCCTTTCCGCTGGATTGGGTCCAGTCTGCTCTTAATCCAGACGTGTATACCCAATGGCTGTACAAGCAGAAGGAGCAGAAATTCAAGGAAGAACTGAACCGTCACCAGCAGCGGCGCAAAATATTGGAGGCTGCCGCGGAAGGGTTTACACTATCTGAATTGGAGCAGGAGCTGGGTATTGGCAGAAGAGAGCTGATCGAGCGGATTGAACAACTGCAAGCTGATGGCTATGATCTGGAGGCGCTCATCGACCGCGAGCTGACTGAGGTATCGTCGGAAGAGTTCCAGCGAATTTGGGACACCTTGTCGCTGGTAGGCGATCGGTACTTGAAGCCAGTTCTCGCCCAGGTATACGATGAAGAGCAGCTCAAAAGCAATCAGGTAGACCAGTTGTATGACCGTCTAAGGTTGATTCGCATCCGCTACCGCAATAAACAGACGAATAATCAGGCTATTTAACCGGGACTTTGGTCGTGATTATTGGTGTCCCTTACAGAAGATAGTATACTTGGCCTAATTTGTTCCGTATAATGTAACTAGACAATATGTTCATTACGGGAATAAAGGGGCGTTCTATTTAAATGAAGGCAGAATTTATAAATCCGTTTCTCGAGTCGGCAAGAACTGTCATAGAGCAAATGATTATGATTCGGCCTGAAACTGGAGAGCTTCGAATTAAGGACGTTCGTATGGTTGAAGGACATATTTGGATACACATTGGCATGTCCGGACAAATTGACGGTGAAGTTATATTTGGACTGAGTGAGTCGGTTGCTTTGAAGATGGTTTCGGCCATGATGGGCGGGTTTGTGATTACCGAGATTGACGAAATGAGCCGAAGCGCAATTTCCGAGCTAGGGAATATGATTAGCGGCAATGCGAGCACCATTTTATTCAATCAGGGAGTGAAGGTGGACATTACGCCTCCGAAGGTGCTTTCTAATGTACAAGCGGCTGACGCGCTTCCACCGCGTGCCTTGACGATCCCGCTGATCATGGATGGAATTGGCGAGTTGGATATTCAGGTTCTAATTGCATAAATGGTTTATCGAGGCTCCTTTTGCTGGAGCCTTTTTTATTTTAATGTATTTTGCGTATTCATAGTGTTATACAGTAAACTGTTGTTAGGTGATGAATAGTGAGAGGAAAAAAAGTGGTCATAACAGGCGCGACTAGCGGAATCGGCTTGCTTCTTGCTCAGACTCTCTCGCAAAGAGGCGCAATCCCTATTATTACTGGGAGGAGCAGCAGCAAGCTGGCAGAAGCAATGAATACGATACCTGGCGAACAGAAGGGCTACGTCTTGGATGTAACCAATCAGGAGCAGGTAGATACGGTCATGGCACAGATTATCGCGGAGCATCAGGGAATTGATGTACTGGTCAACAATGCCGGATTCGGAATGTTCGAGAGTATTGTGGAGGCTCCAGTAGAGCATTATGCTCAGATGATGGATACCAACTACCTGGGACTTGTCCGCTGCACCAAGGCTGTACTGCCGGACTTTCTGCGCCGGGATAGCGGTCACATTATCAATATTGCCTCGATGGCAGGGAAGATCGGAACCGCCAAGTCGACCGGCTATACGGCAACGAAGCATGCGGTGCTCGGTTTTACCAATGCGCTCAGAGCAGAGCTTGCAGGTTCGGGTATTGCAGTATCGGCTGTCAACCCTGGACCGATTGACACGCCGTTTTTCGCAACCGCTGACCCGGGCGGAACCTACGTCAACAATGTAAAATGGTTCATGATGCCGCCCGATAGGGTAGTACAGGCTATTATCAAGGTTATCGAACAGCGCAAGGCGGAGGTCGATCTGCCGCGCACAGCTGCTGTTGGAATCAAGCTGTACCAATTGTTTCCCAGGCTGCTTGATCGGCTTACTAGCAACTGGTTGAATAAAAAATAATCATAGAAGTTTAAAGGAGTTTTATCATTATGACTACAACATGGAGCAGTCTGGGCGTACCTGAGGAGACAGTCCGTCTTTTGCACGGCAACGGCATTGGGGTCCCGACTGCCGTACAAGCTCAAGCAATTCCTTTGCTGCTTGGCAAGCGGGATGTGATTGCCCATTCCCAGACTGGCAGCGGCAAGACACTGGCGTATTTGATCCCGACATTGCAGCAACTGGACGCCGGAAGCAAGCAGGTGCAGGCGGTCATTCTGGCTCCGACCCAGGAGCTGGCTATGCAAATTGTGCAGGTAGCGCGTACATACGGAGAGCCGCTCGGCGTTCGTATTCAGCCCCTTATCGGTGGCGCAGCAGTTAAACGGCAGATCGAAAAATTGAAGGAGCATCCTCAACTTGTTATTGGAACGCCTGGCCGTATCCATGAGCTGCTGAAGCAGCGCAAGCTCAAGCTGCACGAGGTTCGCACAGTCATTGTAGATGAAGCAGATCAGGTGTTTGATTTGGGCTCTTCACGGGAAGTGGAAGAGGTATTGCGCAGCGCGGGTCGTGAGCGGCAGCTGGCGTTTTTCTCCGCGACTTTTCCGGCAGTCATGGCTGAACTGGAGAAGCGCTGGATGAAGGACCCGGCCCGTGTCGAAGTGGAGCCTGGCCAGCGGGTGGCCGCTTCGGTAGAGCACCAATTCGTTGTATGCGACAAACGTGACAAGGTTGAAGTAGCCAGGAAGCTGGTTCGTCTGCTTAACCCGCGGTCGGCGCTGCTTTTCCTGAATGATACGGACAATATCAGCAACTGGGAAGCGAAATTGAACTTCTCCGGCTTTACGGTAGAAGCTTTGTATGGCGACGCAGATAAAGTGAAGCGGGCTCGCACGCTCGACCGCTTCCGTGACG
Source organism: Paenibacillus roseus (assembly GCF_016424485.1). GTDB lineage: Bacteria > Bacillota > Bacilli > Paenibacillales > Paenibacillaceae > Paenibacillus_D > Paenibacillus_D roseus. The sequence continues at coordinate 70,022 of NZ_JAELUP010000107.1, read as the reverse complement.
GTACGTGCCAGTTGCTGCTCGCAACGGATGTGGCTGCGAGAGGGTTGGACATTGAGAGTTTGCCGCTCGTCATTCATCTGGACCCTGCTGTGGATGCCGATCATTATGTCCATCGTGCAGGCCGTACCGGCCGCATGGGTCGGGCGGGAACATCCATTACCATTATTACTCCAGATCAGCTGTTTATTATGGATAAATTCCAGAAGCAGCTTGGTATTCCGATTCAGCAGGTCGTCATGCAGCACGGCAAGCTGTTGGATGCTTCGGAAGCAAGAAATAACGGCAATTCTCGTACGTCCTCCCGTCGGGGAAGCGGAGAAAAGCCGCGGTCGGCTGTTCAATCAGCTGCTGCGAGGAGTGTCCGCCATGGCACTGAAAAAGAAGACAGTCTGAATGATTCAACTGCTGGCGAGAGGAGCGGGCAGGCAGCAGGCAGAAGCTTCAAGCCACGTACAGGCAAGGGTGCTGTTCAATCGGGCAAGCCGGCGGCGAAAGCCAAATCATCTGCCAAAGCCCCCACCAAGGCAACCAAAGCGCCTCGGGAGCGGGATCGCAAGGATAAAGGCGCCCCGAAATGGCTCAAAGCCAAGCGCAGCGAACAGGAACAGTCCTAGTCTTGAAGGCTGGAACGAGGTGATCAAATGGAACCCGTATTGCGTGTTGACGGTCTGACTGGCGGCTATAGCCCCAGAAGGCCTGTCCTTCATGATATTCATTTTGACATCAAGCCGGGAGAGATGGTCGGTTTGATCGGTCTTAACGGAGCTGGAAAAAGCACCACAATAAAGCATATACTCGGACTGATGAAGCCGCTGAAGGGGGAAATTCGAATTCGGGGGACAACGCTTGAACAGGACCCGCAGCGGTATCGTTCGTCTTTTGCCTATGTGCCGGAGTCTCCGGTGCTGTTTGACGAAATGACGGTACAGGAGCATCTGAGGCTCACCGGTATGGCTTATGACGTGGATGCGGATCGATTTGAACAACGAAGTGAGCAGCTTCTGGAAGAATTCCACATGATTCCGAAGCGGACCGCTTTCTCGGGTCACTTGTCCAAAGGAATGAAGCAGAAGGTCATGATAATGAATGCCCTGCTTCCAGAGCCGCCATTGTATATCATCGATGAACCATTCCTTGGCCTTGATCCGCTAGGAATCCGCTCCTTGCTGGAGAGATTGGTTGAGGTGAAAAATAGCGGAGCGGCGATTCTGATGAGCTCTCATATTTTAGCGACTGTAGAAATGTACTGCGACCGTTTCCTTGTGCTGCACCGTGGAAAAATGGTTGCACAGGGCAATCTGGAACAGGTAAGAGAGCAGTCCGGTGATCGGACAGCCAGTCTGGAGGAAGCTTTCTACCGTCTCGTAACGGGAGGGGATGGAGATGGGCGAGTCACTTAAAGGGCTATGGCAGCAGCGCCGCGCCGCATTCCGCAAGGAAGTTTTGCCCTATTTGCAGGATATGATACGAAGCGGGTTTCCCGGGTTTCTGCTCCTTCTGATCATTCTCGGGATGATCGGCTATGGCACTTTGCTCAGGGATTTTCCGGCTGATTTCCCGTATGTAGTTGTCGGAACAATCGTGCTGACGCCGCTAGTCTGTTACAGCCCCTTGCGGACATGGCTGCATCCGGCCGATGTGGCATTCCTGATGCCGAGGGAGCATGAAATGGGGACCTGTCTGGGAGCGTCCTGGAGGCATAATCTGCTCCCTGGCTTTATCGGACTAGGAATCATGTTTGCATTGTTTCTGCCCTTGTACGAAAGGGCGGCGTCGAACCCGCATCACTGGGCATTGCTTGTCGCCTTCGCAGCAATAGTGAAGGGATTGAATGCGGCTGCCTCCTGGAGAGAGCGTCAAATTGCCTGGCCTGGCGCGCGCCGCACTGTTCGGTTGTTGCGGTGGATACTCACATTCTTCTTGCTGGCTGTACTGCTTTCGGTCGCATTGTGGAAGACAGCATTGTTCGGTTTGCTGCTTGTTTTTCTTATGCTGTTTGTGCTGAGGCTGCCGATTCGACATTCGTTCCCATGGGAGCGTCTTATCGCGGAGGAAGAGAGGACAAGGCGGAGATACTATCGGTTCTTCGGAAGTTTTGCCGATATCCCGACTTTGCCGGCAAAGGTTGCGCGTCGACCATACTTGTCCTGGATAGCTGGTCGACTACAATATGCTCATAACCATACGTATAAGTATCTGTTCATCCTGACGCTGCTGCGGACGGAACTTGGCGGCATGCTGGTGCGACTGACTCTGCTAGGAATGCTGGTCATTTATTTGACCGTGCGCTCGACGCTGTTGGAGGGGTGGGGTGCAGCTGCTGTAGCCATACTGTTCCTCGCTATTATACGAGTTCAGGCCAGCGCGCTGAGACAGTCACACCGCCATTCCGTATGGCGGAACATCTATCCGCTGCCGGATTACCAGCATAATCAATCCATGACACAAGTGGTTGCGACAACTACCCTTGTCTGCGGCCTGATGTTGTGGCTGCCCCTTTTGCTGCTTCTGGCTCAAGGTCTGATTTGGCCGCCGCTGATCATAATCGGCTTGAGTCTGATCTACATCCTGTTTCGACTCCCGAGGCAATTTCTCAAGAAACTTGCCAAGGAGCAGGACGATTAGGAGCCGCCTGAATTTTTTCGCACGTTTCCGACCCAATGTGGAAGGATTTTGGAAAGTCCAAATTGAAGACCCTCAATCGATATTCCGATTGAGGGTCGTTTTCGCTGGATGCTTACTCGCCGCTTGTTTCAACAACAGCTTTGTGAATCGTATCGAACAGCTCCTCCAGATTCTCTTCTTCAATGCAGGAGAACGCTACACGAAGATCGGTCTTTCCGAGGGCAATCGTACCGATGCCGTAGCTGTCCAGCAGCTTAACACGGACAGATTCCGCATCTGTGGTGTTCAGCTTGAGGCACATGAAGTAGCCGGAGTTAAACGGGTAATATTCCCAGACGTCGCCATAACGACCGCTGTCCAGCAACACCTTCACACGATTGGCGCGACCCTTCATAATATCGTACTTTTCCTGCTTCTGAGCAGCAAAATCAGGAGATTGCAGCGCATGAAGCACAAAAGTCTGGGACGGATGCGAGCAACTGGAGACGGTTGCTCGAATAATTCCCTTTGTTTTTTGCTCCAGAGCGTTCAATATGGCCTCGGAAGGCGAGGCATAGGTGATAAAGCCGACCCGGAAGCCCCATACGTATTCTTCCTTGGTTGCGCCGTCAACCTTAATTGCCAGCACGCGCGGGTGCAGATCAGCCAACTGGCCGAAGATCGATTCCTGCAGAGAGTCCTCGAAGAAAAGTCCGAAGTACGCGTCGTCCGCGACTACGACAACATTGATGCCTTCATCTGCGGCATGGCGGATTGCAGCGACAATTTGGTCGGAGTCTTCCTTGTCAGGCGTATATCCAGTCGGGTTGTTAGGGAAGTTCAGGACAACGATGGCTTTGCCTTTGTCCTTCTGGGCCAGCAAAGCCTTAAGGAGTCCCTCTGAGTTAAAACGGTATTCTTCATTATACAGGTCATATTCGACAATCTCGGCCCCGCGGCGAAGGCCGAAGGTCAGCTCGTAATTTTCCCAATTTTTATTCGGAATGATGACGGCGTCGCCTGCCCCTGCGAACAGATCAGCGACAACGCTAAGCCCGTGGGTCAGTGCATTCGTGACGACCGGATTACCGAATGATTTGTTTTTCAAAGACGGGTTCTCTACGATCATCTTCTCGCGCCATGCGGAGCGAAGCTCAGGTTTGCCCTCAGGCGGCGCATATGGATAAAGGTCTTTGGGCTGATAAGCGGACAATGTATCCTGAATCATCTTCAGATGCATTGGCTTGCCGCCTTCAAGCGCAATCCCTATTGTTGCATTGAATTTGTGTGCTTTGTTTTTAGCTTCCGCGGATTGGCTTAGAATGCCTTCCTTTGGAAAATAGATGGATTTGCCGATGTCTGAAAGCATTTCATAGACATGCGGATTGTCCTGTTGAATCGCTTCATTCAACTGTTGGGCAAGTGGGTTCATGAATCTTCATCCTTCCGAAGTGTTCGATTCTTTTCCGGCTATTATACCACTTTTTTAAAGTTTCCGTCAGGATTGAAAATGAAATTTTTTAAAAAGTTGCACACTGATTTTGGAGTGTTGTATGATGACATCGTCAGCATTGTATGCATTGAGGCCTTCAAGGAGGTTGGAAAATAAATGTTAAATGCCGCGCCTTCGTCTTTTATACTCAAGCCTTCTTTCGCAAAGATCGTCTGTGAGCCCGGCTGGAAATGGCAAAAACGAGATAAGCCGCTTGCTAATTATGATTTGTTTTATGTATGGAGCGGTGAAGGGAACCTGGAGTTGAACGGGGTCAATTATTCGGTCGGAAAAGGAAGCTGCTTTTTATTTCGTCCCGGGGATCATCCGAGTGCGACGCATAATCCGCAGAAGCCGCTTGTACTCACGTATATTCATTTTGATTCATTGGATCAGGTTGAGCTGGTCCCAAAATCGTACAGAGTGCTCGAAGATACGATTGATTTCGAATATTTGCTGTCCCGTTATGTCCGGCTGTTTCTGGTCAAAACGTATGCGGCCGAAGAAGAAGCGCAGCTGATATTGAAGCAACTGCTCATTCATTTATTGCGAGATGACATGGCGGAGCGGGATTCCGTCGAGCCCAGAGCGAGCAATCAGCTTACCGAGGCTATTCACGAAATCGCCAACTATATTCGTCAAAATCCCGGACATGCCCATCGGGTGGAGGATTTGGCCCAGCGCGCCCAGCTATCTCCCCGCTACTTCTCGATCAAGTTCAAGGAACTAATCGGGGTATCTGTTCAAGCGTATATGATTCGTACCCGCATTGAGCGAGCAAAGCATCTGCTGATGCACGCGGGCATGAACGTGACAGAAGTTGCTGATGCCTTGGGATACCGGGATATTTTCTTTTTCAGCAGGCAGTTCAAGCAATACACGGGAAAAAGTCCCTCCGAAATTCGTTAGATGGGTACCTGCCTTCGCGGCAAGGGGCTGTCCAAAAAGTCAGAAAAAACTGACCACCGGCCTGCCCCGTTTTCAATGCATCTAAAAAATAGGAACAAAAAAATCGCCAAATCTTGTAGAATGGAAGTTACCATACCACCAACACAAGACAGGGCGATTTTTTTTGCGTAATCAAACGACTACCACAGAACAGTATTCTTCCAAGCTCTCTCACTACAACTCCAATGCCCAAAAAACTCTTTCTCGTCAAGTATTGATTGATAGATAGGCTTAAGAAAATCAACAAGATAAGTCATAACATCCTGAAATACAAACTGCTCCTCAATCCCTAAACGGCGTACGAAAGCCAGCCATTGTTTTGTCCGACCCTCATCCTCAGCAAAATTCGCCCAAAACAAAGGATGCTCTTTTTCCAATGCTGTATCTCTTCGTTGGAACGTTTCGAATACTGCCTCGTAAAGAATCCGACCATCAAAATCATTTGTCGTTAGTAGGGTATAGATATCATAAAAATCCTTCATCCGACTGTTCATAACAGATAATGTAATCATCGCTTCAAATTTTTCTGAAATGACGGATTCCTTTGAGTAGGCTTGCACCTGTGGAGCTACCATATCAAGCAGAACAGGGTAGTCAATAAGCTGCGGCTTCGGAATCACGACATCACCAAATCCAATATCAAATTGCAAGTTCTTTTTCATTCGCCCTAGAAAAGCAGTTACTTTGACTCTTACTCCCTCATCTCAGCATCCTCTTTAATCCTCTCCGTTGTCATTTCATCCAGTTGAAATATAATACCATCTGAAGGAACGTCTATTGAGCAAATCGTAACAAACGACTCCCTTAATATTTCTAGCTCATTGGCAATCTGTCTGGCGAGAAAGTCAACATCTTTGGTGGGGCGAGCTTTGAATTGGGTTTGTGAGAATAGAAACAAGCCGCCTTTCAATATAAATTTGTCCCTATAATCGGAGATGGACAAGCGATATAAAAAGCGCTCTTGAAAATAAAGGAGCAGCAACGTATCAAATGATTTCCCTGATTTTTTCGCTATATTTTTCAAGCGTTCTGAAACAGAGGCGGGGATATTCTTAATCTCACTCATCAGATCAGCACCTCCAGATATTTTTGCAAAACTGTTCGAATCCGCAGCTTTTCAGCATAAGAGACAAGTCTTGTTATATTTTTATGACGGGATTGAAGGTAATTCCTCAACCCTTCCTTCATCAAGTCAATTCCAATTTTCTCACGATAGCGCACCATGTCACAGATTGTTTTTTCACGGTCATAAATTTTAACTGCCGAGCCATCAATACTAATCTCATCTATACCTGTGTTGAATTGAGCATCTGCCAAATAAATTATTTTAATGGGCGGGTAGTCTGGGAGCTTTGGTTTTTTACCGTCGCGATGAATAGCAACGTGGTATTCCCAAGGATTGTAGGTTGTCAGTTCATAGTAGGAGAGGGCAGAGAGAAGACAGATAACCCCTTTGGGAACTAGCTTGGATACTTCAACCATTTCATTGGGCAGTTCGTTAATTTGACCAGCCTGTCGATAAACCCCTTGCTTAACTCGTTCAATTTCGCCAATGGACTCAAGCTTTTTTATGTAATAAGGAGATATACCAGCCCTAATAAAATCTTTCGTCCGAGCAAAGCCATGATGTTCTTCCAGTACTCGCATTGCCGCAGTTACAATTTGCTCGTTCATGCACTCACCACCATTCATATTTGAAAACGAATTTCTATCAATAGCTATTCGGTTACCTAGTTTCAATCTCCTTCATTATTCACTAAAATATCTGCACTTAGACGTAAGAGCAGAACTTAATCTTGAGTGCAGTTATCTGTTATTATTGGGTAACCAACTTAATTTTATTGGCGAACTTCAAGGGGAAATCTATATGAGAGACAAATATTCTGAATTTATTGAACTCTCAGGAACAAATCGTATGGGAATAACGGGATGGGTTTTGAAGAAGTGCTTCAGAATTCTGGTGAAGCTGTTAGTGAGGCGTTATTAAAGCAAATAATTCAACAAACTTGGTGTTGCATATCATCTGATGAGCAAAAACTATTATTGGATATATCCACTAACTCTGATTCTACTGGTTTCGTTCGATACTTTTCCCCATTGTCCTAAGTTTAGTAGCTCGTTTAGTCTTTCAAGTTCAACAATCGGGTTCAGTTAAATTTTGGGACTAGTGGAGCGAAGATGATAAAAAACAAAATATTGCTAGCAGTTCAAAATTTAAGAAGACAAAACAGTTCCAAAGAGTAACTTTTTCTATTCATAACTAATTATCGTATCTCAATTTTGAACAATTCGGAAATTCCGAACAGTTGCTGTATACCCTATGAACTTATAAGTTCGCAGAAATTATTGCATTCATTAGATTTGAACAATACTTAACCAAAAGCAGTTGTCAAGTAAAACTCGACAACTGCTTTCGCATCTCCCATTGGGAAGAGTTAAAAGCAAAAGCCAAAAGAGCCCTTGAGGATGACGAGAAATTTGCGATCTATGCCCGGCATAAAGTCGAGGTAGAGAGCGTATTTGCTCTCATCAAGGGCAACCGGTCGTTCCGACGGTTCTACCTTGCGAGGACTGGAGAACGTTCACACGGAGTTCGGGATTGTGGCTTTGGCCCACAACCTACTGAAAGTGGCGGGCATCCGCCTCACTGCATGCCTGGAAAAGCAGGCACACAAAAAGGCTGGACGGAAAACCTTACGTTTTCTCGCCCAACCTTTTTATTTTGGGGACTTTTTGGACAGGCTCTTCTCTATGTGAACAACAGCGATCGGAAGAACCTTCACACGAAGGTACTGCCTGGCTTCATTCAAACTCATACAGTCATTTTTCTACAAGTCTGCCAAGCTCTTCACCCATCTGAACCCGCTTGCCGACCATCAGATCAGGGCGCAGCGTGAAGGTGTCGTCCTCGGTCAACAAAACGACGGTCGAGCCAAACTCAAAATACGCCAGTTCGCTCCCCTTGTCTACCTTGCTGATATGCTCATCTACGTATTTAATGCTGCTTACATTCATTGCCCCTACCTTCACTACCGCCACTTCGCCCGCCTGATGCCGGATGTAGGTGATCAGCCGCTCATTTCGGCTCAGCACGCGGCGCATATGGCGCAATCCGAAATCATTGACCGGGTATACCTTCCCCGGTATATGGTCCCGTTCCACGATGGCGCCGTTCACAGGGTTATGTATACGATGATAGTCTGTCGGGCTTAAATAGAGCACCAGACAAAAGCCATGTTCATAATTGGCTGCGCGCGGCGAATGCTGGAGCAGTTCATCAATCGTGTAATCCTGCCCTTTAATATTAAGAACGGTACCGCCTGTTATTGGCCCGGCTCCCGTAATCAGCGCATCCACCGGACTGACCAGCACGGACGCATGAGGATGAACCGGTCGTGCTCCAGGTTTCAGCCGTCTGGTAAAAAATTCATTGAGTGTGCCGTATTCCTGCAGCTTTTTTTCTGCTTCCTCTACGCGAATCCCGTATAATTTCGCAAACCTGGGAATAAAGTGCCGACTGATGGAAGATTGCGCCAGCTTCCCTGTTATTTTGGATATCCATTTACGCGAGCTAAGCTCGGTCATTGATCGCAGCAGCCATTTGGTCATGCCAATGCTTCCCATCCTTTCTGCACATCTTGCTTCAGAGGTGCCTTCCACGTAAGTGTGCCATATTGCGAAGGACAAATCAATATTTATGAGCCTTATAGTACCCGCCTGAACACAGCCAATGAGGATAAACCTATCAAACAGCTAAAAATTAGGTCTATCTTCGGACGAATAAACCTCTCTAGTCAAGTATAATGTACCATATAGGAAAACTATTACATATTACGAGAGAGGGCTTAGATGAGAAAAATAGTTTTAATGACAGTAGTAGTTATGTGTTTGTCTGTGTTGATCAATCTGGTTCCGGCAGAGCTTACGGCGGCGGGCTCGTATACAGCGAAAGTATTGAACGGGCCGCTCAGTGTGCGCAGTGATGCTGACGGAAAATCGAAGGTTGTCGGTTCGATAGCCAAAAGCGAGACGGTGACGGTTACTGCGGATGCGTTCGGATGGTCCAAGGTCAAAACCGGTAATCTGACCGGATGGGTAGCAGGCTACTATTTGAAAAAGGTTGATAATTCGGATACAGGAAGTACAGAGGGACAAGGGAAACCCGCAAAAACCGCTGATGTCAAGCCATTGTCGCTGTCTTCCGGTACCGGAATTGTAACGGCAGACTCATTGCGAATTCGCGCAGAAGCGGGAACAAAATACGATGTAATCGGCGGCCTCAGAAATGGGGATGTCGTAACGATAACTGGCAGAAAAGACGACTGGCTGCAAATTCAGGTTTCGGGCAGCCAAAAGGGATGGGTAGCTGCCGAATATATCAGAGAAGACGGTTCAGCGAAGACAACGCCGGTCGTATTCACCCCTTCCAAAGGCGGCAAAGGCTTGAAAAACCGCGTCATTGTCGTCGATCCGGGACATGGCGGAAGCGATCCTGGCGTCATCGGCACGAAGCTGGGAACAGAGGAGAAGACCATTAACCTTAGCACATCGCTTTACCTTGCAGAGGAACTGCGTAGCCGGGGCGCCAAGGTTGTAATGACCCGCGGCAAGGACGAGAAGCCTCCACTGGAAAAACGTGTACAAACCAGCCATGCTGCCGGAGCAGATGCTTTTATCAGCATTCATTACAATTCTTCTACTAAAAACAGCTCGGGGACCCTTACATTCTATTACGATGAGAAAAAGGATGCGCCGCTTGCCAGAGCCATAGATATGCAGCTCGGCTCAAGCGGCAACAAGTTGAAAAATATCGGAATCTCTTTCGGCGATCTTCATGTACTTAGAGAGAATCGTGTTCCTGCTGCGCTCGTGGAACTGGGCTTCCTGACGAACGAATACGACGAGAAGCTTGTCATTACCGATGCCTATCAGCGCCGCGCCGCTGCGGCCATTGCGAATGGTCTGGAACGCTATTTCACCAATTAGTTGATTATTAACCCTTGCAATATGAGATGATCATCCGATAACTTGGGTCAGACAGGGGCCATACGCCGTGACTGCTTGGTCTTATGCTGTATATGTTAGGATAGCCAAGCAAATCTGGAAGAGGTGGCTGTCATGACGAGGATGAAAATCGGGTTTGTGACGCCCGGCTCCTATCCGCTCCCCTCAGTGGGGAGCAGTTCGGTAGAGCGAGTCGTGGAGCATGTTGCAGGCCAGCTTGCCACGCGAATGATTACAAGAATATACGGGCGAAGCTCCCCAAGATTGGCGCGCCGTTCCGATCTGAGGGGGGCGCTTTGTGTCCGCTTTCCCGCCGCCAACAAGGGGCGGTATGTATCACTTGTGTCCCGTTCCCTCCGATCATTTGCCCCGGATGTCATTGTCGTTGAGAACCGCCCGTCCTATGTGCTGCGAATTCGCAAGCAAAACCCCAATGCCCGAATTTGGCTTAGCCTTCATTCTTCAACCTTTATCAGGCCCCCATATATGACGCTGAAGTGTTTTAAGCTTTGTGTTCGTCATGCAGAGAAGATTATCGTCAACAGCAGTTTTCTAAGAGATGTAGTAGCCGCGAAAGTACCTGAGGCAGCGCGTAAACTTCACGTGATTCATCTCGGTGTTGAAACCGATCGTTTCCCTTCGCAGTATTCTCAGGAAGGCTTGATGAGGCGAAATATGCTGCGGAGCAAGAGGGAATGGCAGGGACGCAGTGTCGTGCTCTTTATGGGACGGCTTATTCCGCTAAAGGGCGTTCATCATCTGTTGCATATTATGCCTGAGCTGGTGAAGCGTCACCCCCGGATTCTGCTGGTCATAGTGGGTAGCGCATTCTACGGCTCACACAGATCTACAGCATATACAAGAAGGCTGCACCGCCTGGGGAGAAAGTGGAAGGATCATGTCCGATTTGTGCCCTATGTGCCTTACCCGCAGGTGCCGGACTGGTTCCTTGCCTCCGACATTGCCGTCGTGCCATCCGGGAAGAGGGAGGCCTTCGGGCTGGTCAACGTAGAGGCCATGTCCTGCGGGCTGCCCGTTGTAGCAACACGCTCTGGCGGAATCAAGGAAATTATTGAGGACGGCGGGACGGGGTTTCTGGTAGATCCGGCGCATGTGCAGGCGGATCTGAAGCAACGTCTGCTGACACTGCTGGAGGACGAGGTTTTGCGGATTTCGATGGGGATGCGCAGCAGGGAGAGGGTAGAGCAGATGTTCACATGGCGCTATACGGGCGAGCGGTGGCTGGAACTGCTGAACAAATCATGAAAATGACAGGCATTTTAATCATGAAGCGTACTTCTCACGGCAGAGAGTCAAATCCTTGGGTGAAAGCATAGGATAAGGAAGACTACACTGTACAAGAGAAGGGAAGGGCCATGAAAAAAAACAGGCAAAGCAAGATCAGCAAGCCGCGCAAGCCACTTTTTTACACGGCGGACCCGCGCACTTCGGAGCTTAAATTCCTGGATGAACCGAAGAAAACATCTTCGGGAACTCATAAGGAACGGCCGTCGCGCAAGCCCGTGATGATCCATTCCGTCGTAGCGGATTATGAGCCTGCAAATTTGCGTTCTCCTCAGGAGCAGCCGCAGACGCCACAACTTTCAGCAGAACCGAGCATCAAGATCGAGCTTGCTGCTACGACTGCTGAAGCAGGGCTGGATGCTGTTCAGACCGGAGAGCATACCGTTGCTAGTAGTCTGGACACGATTCAACCAGACACCGCCCAATTTCAGCCGACGGCGGCGAGCGGACTCTGCTGCGGTGTGACCTCGTTTGCCATTCCAAGCAGAGTAGATCGCATTCATGTGGGAGTGGTACTGCCGGATTCATTCCGCTCCCTGCTGAACAAGAGTGCCGGCTATGCCTTGACAGCAGCTTGCAACCAGCCGGGCTGTCAGGTCATCATTGCCTCCAAGTCCGCTGCAGGCGCCACGATTGCAATTTTGCGAGGCAAGCAGGAAGACAATCTGACGGGTGAATTGAATTGGATTGCAGCCAAAATTGAATAGTGAAGTGATGAGTGCATGGCAAAAAAATCAGACCTTTGTCTCTGGAAAGAGCAAAGGTCTGATTTTTTTGCCGTTCGCGGCGTGTCGCTGTTCATGGGAAACAACGGCCATCAGGAGATGCAGAATTCGACCTGTACAAATGCCGTTGCGCGGAGAAAGTCGCGGCATACAATGACTCGTATAAGATTAAACTGCCGATTTTGCATGCTGGAATGATTGGGATGAAAGCAATGCCGAATCGTGCTTTGTTCTGAAGTGATAAGCCGGGGGGTGCGCAGCCCGGGTCAGGAGGTGAAGATATGCGCAAAACAGCGGTAAAACGGAACGGGAGTATGCGCGGCAAAGTACGTGCGTCCGCCTTGCGTCGGACGTCAAGGTCCCGATTATCTATTGTAAACTCCGATGATCCACTTGTATCGGTGATTATTCCTTATATGAATGAAAAGCACTTGATCCGACGAATTGTTCGCGAGGCCAGATCGGTTCACCCGAGGACCGAAGTCATTATCGTCGCGAACGGCTCAAATCGGAAGGCGCTGGCTGCTGTACGCGCCACCGGGGCAAAAGTACTCGCCTTCGATGAGCGGCTTGGCCATGATGTAGGACGCAGCATCGGCGCCCAGGCGGCATATGGGGAGGTACTGCTGTTTATCGATGCCGATATGGTCATTCCCTCAGGCCGGTTGCAACCCTTTGTAAATGCTATTGCGTCCGGTGATGCAGATGTCGCGCTGAATGATTATTCCGGCCCGACGGGCAAGAAGGAAGTTCACAGTGTCGTTCTAGCCAAACACGCGCTGAATGCCATGCTTGGGGAAGACAATTTAAAGGGAGCCTCATTGACAGCCATACCGCATGCAATCAATCGCAAGACGCTCGTTGCTGTTGGTCCTCAGGCGCTGCTGGTCCCCCCGTTGGCTCAGGCCAAGGCAATCCAGCTTGGATTAAAAGTCAAGGCTGTTCACACGATTCAGGTCGGCAGAATGAACCCGATACGGAGAACGCGCGAGAAGAAATTCTCGCTGGCTTCTGTCATTGTTGGCGATCATCTGGAGGCGCTGAATTGGTGGACAGACGCTACCGATGAACGCGGTGGAATGGAAGATTACAATCGAAAACGTCATTTTTTGGGGGGATAAGATGACTACGCTGGCGAATAAGAGGTCAGGAGCAAAACGCAATCCTTCCGGCAGGAAGATAGGTGTCAGTCGCCCCTCAAGCTCCGGAACGTCTCGTGGTCGCGCTCTCAGACAAAGCAGGACGGCTGCTGCAACCTCTGCAGGGGCAGCGGCACGCAAGCGCACCAAACCTCAAGCCTCCGGAGCTGTCTTGCACAGACGGAGGGTGCTGCACAGAAACAGCAAGCTGCCTGGAAAAGTGATTCGAGCTGCATATGCGCTAGGCCAGTCAAGCGCCCTGCAACTAAAGCAGGAGCGGCAAGCAAACGGGGAAACACAACTGTTTCAGGACAGTTCGCAGGTCATTCAAGCGATGAATGCAGCGTTCAGCAAAGCCAGAACGGGGACAGCCTGGGCGTCCATGACCGCACTGCTTCATGAAGGGGCTGCCTTTCGCAATGGCTTTATCGATGCGTGGGGGGAAGATTTGGCCTTGCATCCTTACGTGCTGCTCCCTCTTAACGGGACGGCTGCAGCCGTTGTAACGGTATGCAATGAAGAGGATTCCATCCGCCAGGTGCTGAATGAACTGCAACTGCTGCCTCTGACCGATATCATTGTGGTCATTAATGGCAGCACGGATCATAGCTTTAATTATACCAAGGGATTTGCAGGGGTGACCATCCTGCATGAGTCTGAGGCTCTGGGGCTGGATGTCGGCCGCGCGCTGGGGGCCAAGTTGACGAAGGCGGATATCGTTTTATTTATAGATGGCGATTTCCCGGTTCCCGCCATACAGTTGGCTTCATTTTTGCTCGCTGTGGATCAGGGAGTGGATGTTGCCCTGAATGATGTCACCCCCTATCTTGGGGTTTTCAAATACTGGGATGCTGTTTCCCGTGTGAAGCAATTTTTAAACGCTGCTCTAGGGCGTCCTGATCTCATTACAAATTCAATGACTTGCGTCCCGCATGCGCTGTCGCGGCGCGCTATAGATACGATTGGCGAGAATACGCTCGCTGTGCCTCCTAAAGCCCAGGCTGCTGCGCTTGCAGCATCGCTCAAGGTCGAGGCATCCGCCAGCATTAACGTCTTTTTGAAAAATCGCGTCAGGGAGCAAAATGTAGGTTCGGGCAACCCGGTTGCCCGGCTTATCATCGGGGACCATATTGAAGCATTGAAAAGCATACAGCGGCAGCAGGGAGCCAGACTATCCTTCCCTGATCAGGTAAGGCGCAGAAGCCGGGCAGGAGGATGAAGACATGCAACTGACGAGCATTGTAATACCGAGCTGTGACGGGCTCATCCTCCTCAAGGGGGCAGTTGCTGCGATTCGCAACTTTACCTGTCAGGAAGAAACTCCCTATGAAATTATTATTGCCGACGACGGCTCCCGGGATGGGACAGCCGAGTGGTGCAGGGAAGAAGGCCTTAGATTTGTCTCGCTTCCCTACAATTCAGGTTTTCCTGCCGCTTGCAATAAAGGAATGAGAATGGCGTCAGGCGAATATATACTGCTTCTTAATCATGATGTTACCGTTACGGTGAACTGGCTGGCTAATTTGCACCGAGCTTTGGCTTCGGAATGCAGGATTGGAATGGTCGGCCCGGTAACCAATTATGCCAGCGGCCGGCAGCAAGTAGAAGGTTCGTACACAACCATGGAGGAATTTCAGAAGCTTGCAGTTGCAGTGAATACGACAGACCCGGACAATTGGGAGGAGACTCCTCGTCTTGCTGGTCTATGCCTCCTGTTCACCAGATCTTTTTACGACCATGTGGGCGATCTGGATGAGCGATTTTCACCGGGCTATTATGTGGATGACGATGTATGCTTCAGGGCGCGGAAGCTGGGCTACAAGCTGCTTATTTGCCGGGATGCACTTATTCATCATGAAGGCAGTGTGAGCTTTAGAGAGCATGACCAGTCCCATCTGCAGGCGCTGCTCAAGCGGAATCGGGAATTGTTTATTGAGAAGTGGCAGGTCGATCTCGATCATTATATTTAATTCGATTCGTTTCAATTCGCTGCAAGGTCAATGCGTCCTTGCAGAGGGTTACGTTTGGGAGGGATAGTATTGAAGGCAGTGATTTTGGCCGGAGGGACAGGAACACGGCTGCGCCCGTTAACCAACTATTTAAACAAGCATATGCTGCCCGTAGGCAAATATCCGATGATTCTTTATTCAATCCGCAAGCTGAAGGAAGCCGGAATAACGGATATTGAGCTCGTGACAGGGAGAACCAGCGCGGGCTTGTTTACCGAGTTTTTAGGGAGCGGTCGTGACGAGGGCGTTTCGTTGACCTATCGTATTCAGGAAGAGGCTGGCGGCATAGCCGAAGCGCTGAAGCTGGCTGAGTCTTTTGTCGGCTCTGAGAAATTTGTCATGCTGCTGGGAGACAATCTGTTCGAGGAGCCGCTTACAGCCCATATCGAGGCCTTTCGCAAGCAGGAGAACGGCGCGATGGTGCTGCTCAAGCAGGTCCCTGATCCGCATCGCTACGGCGTTCCGGACTTTGATCATACGAGCAAGACTATCGTTGCCATTACGGAGAAACCGGCCGTACCCCAATCCAATTATTGTGTCACCGGCATTTACATGTACGATTCATCTGTTTTTTCATTCATTGATCAGATCAAGCCTTCCGGGCGCGGAGAGCTGGAAATTACGGATGTCAATAACGCCTATGCCTCCAGGGGCCTGCTCCATTACCGCACTCTGACAGGCTGGTGGACCGATGCGGGGACCTTTGATTCCCTTCATGAGGCTGCTAGCAGGTTGAGGGAGGAGGATACGGAATGAGTTTCCGCAAGCTGCTCATAACCGGCGGTCTTGGATTCATTGGCAGCAATTTTATCCGGTATCTGCTTAGCCGCTACACGGACATCTCCGTGACGAATTTTGATGCGCTTACCTATGCGGGCAACCCGGATAATCTTCAAGATTTTGAATCCGATTCCCGTTACCACTTTGTCCATGCAGACCTGACAGATGCCATCCGGGTCGACCGGGAGGTCTCGAAAGGCTATGACGCAATTGTTCATTTTGCCGCCGAGTCCCATGTGGACCGCAGCATTGCAGACCCTGGGCGATTCGTGCAGACGAATGTAGTCGGCACACACCATTTGCTTGAGGCAGCTCGTAAATCCAATATCCAGCGCATCATCCACATTTCCACCGATGAGGTGTACGGTTCGCTTGAGGCTCATGACCCTGCATTTACGGAATTGACTCCGCTTGCCCCGAACAGCCCGTACTCGGCCAGCAAGGCTTCCTCCGATCTGCTGGCACGTGCTGCTTACCATACGTATGGTTTGCCCGTTATCATTACCCGCTGCTCGAACAATTATGGACCATTCCAGTACCCGGAGAAGCTGATTCCGACCATCATTACAAAAGCGATGGCCGGGCAGCCTATCCCGGTATACGGAGACGGGCTAAACGTAAGAGACTGGCTTCATGTTGGGGATCATTGTGCGGCCGTAGACCTGGTACTCCATAAAGGGGCGCCGGGTGAGGTGTACAATATTGGCGGAGAAAATGAACGTACAAACCTTGAAGTTGTAAAGAGTATTTTGCAAACCCTAGGCAAACCCGAGGGGCTTATTACTTTCGTCAACGATCGGTTAGGCCATGACCGCAGATACGCTATTAATGCATCGAAAATTAAATCGGAGTTGGGCTGGCGGCCCGAGCTCGCTTTTGATGAAGGGATTAAACAAACGGTAGATTGGTATGTACGGCACGAGAGCTGGTGGAAAGCAATCGTTGCGCGGCAGGAACGGATAAACGGCAAGGAGTCAAGCTAATGAAGCGGCGGGCCCGGCGCAAAGCGTCATCCTCAAGTGTCCGCATGAAGACAAGAGTTGAGAAAACATTACGAAAGCGGCAAGAGGGCTTTAAAGGAAAAAAACGGAGAGGCCCTCGTGCCGTACGCACGAAAAAGAAGCAGGTACCTGTTGCCGCGCTATCAATCAAGGAGCAGCCCTCGATCGAAATGTCGCTGCTGCAACAGCACTATATGGAGGAAGGGCGGCAATTGGGGCATTATGAGGGAGGAGAGGAAATTCTGGAGAAAGCCGTTCCTCCCGATGTGCTGCTCCCTGATATTACGCTCGAGGAAATTATCCAGGCAGGCGTGAGTACCATTATGGATCGATGCATGCCGTTGCTAAGGGTGGAGCAGGTATATCACAGGCTCCAGCAGGCATTGGAGCAAAAGGCGCCCTGTTCTGTTGTAAGACTTGGCGATGGTGAGTTGCTTGCCTTGGCTCAGGAGACTGTTTTCAGTATCGAAAAGGTAGCTTCGGAGGGAAGGTTTCTGCCGTATGCAGGAATCAACGTGCCGGATTTGGCAGCGAGGGATGCACTGGCTCACGCCATCCGTTCAGCAGATATTATCGGGGTGCCGCTGTCCCGCCAGAAGCACTATCACCCTCTTCTGCATCCAGTATTAAAGGCGCATCATATTCAACTGGATACAAATCGTACGGCATCTTCCACCATCAATTACAGTCTTCAGCAGGCGGGACTGCTGCCGCCTCTGCTTGGCGCCCGATCGATTTTGCTCATTGGCAATACAGCGTCTGAACTGGCCATGGAATTCACAAAGAGAGGATTCATGGTGAGCGGCGTCATCTCGCCAGTTAACGGTTTTTCAGATATTGCCCGGGTCATTGAAGAGGCCAGGAGCCATTCGTTTGATCTGGCCCTGGTATCTGCCGGTATTCCGGCTGTGGTCATCAGTTGGCGTATTGCAGCGGAGTTGGGCAAGGTTTCTCTGGATTTTGGACATCTCGCCAATTTTATAGCAACTGGACAGCTATCTATATAGAATTGGACTGCTCAGGGAAGGAGAACACCATGAAGAAGAGCGTAAAGAAGCGGAAGAAGAAAAGGATTCATCAAGTCCCCCAGCAGCATCCCCAGGTCGATCTGTCCGTAGTTTCCTATCAATCCGGCTATCAGACTGGATATGAAGCAGGAGTAGCTGCAGGCTCAGGAAGCTATGGCAGTTATTTCAACGGAACCAGCATCATTATTCCTAGCTATAATCAGGCGGAATACTTAAAGCTTTGTATCGATAGCATCATTACGCACACCCCTCATCCTTATGAAATCATCGTCATAGATAATGCTTCTACAGACGGCACAGCAGATTATTTGCATCGTATGGCTGGCCGAATCCGGTATCGAATTCTTGAGGAAAACCGTGGATTTGCCGGGGCTGTGAATAAAGGACTGATGATGGCCAAAGGCATGAAGATGCTTTTGCTTAATAACGACACTCTCGTAACCGAGAACTGGCTGGAAAATATGACAGCTTGTCTGGAGAGCGACAGCCGTATCGGAATGGTCGGACCGGTAACCAATTTTATAAGCGGGCAGCAGAGAATTGACGTGCCTTATATGAACGTTGAGGATATGCCGGCATTCGCCAGAGAAAATAATGTTTCCGATCCTTCCCGTTGGCGGAGGGTAGACAGACTGACCGGATTTTGTTTGCTATTCCGGCGTTCACTATGGGAGAGGACTGGATATTTCGACGAGGGTTACCGCATTGGCAATTATGAGGATGATGATTACAATATTCGCGTAAAGCTGCAAGGATATACCCTGGTTATTGCCTTTGATTCTTTTATTCACCATTTTGGCAGTGTGAGCATGCGTGCTTTAGGAGAAGAGCAGTTCTACCGGATCAATATGCTCAACGAGCAATATTACATGGATAAATGGGGCAATCCTAATGAACTGATTCAACATGTGCGCGAAATGAAGGCTGAGCACCAGGAAAACGGGCAGATCATCTATCCTGTTCCCTTGGCAAGCAGCGAAGCGGGCTTTCATCCCCAGTTTGTTTTGGTAAAAGGGCTGGGGAATACTGTGTATTGGCTGGAACACGGTCATCGCAGACCGCTAGATGCGGAAGGACAGATTTCGCTTCCCCCATCCCGGCTGCCGCTGGTTGATATCAGACGTTGGCCGGTTGGAGAGAAAATTTCAATCGATCAGGTGCAGGCAAAATGGTATCGCACAGATTCAGCAAATGAAGGGCAACTCGTCTCTTCGGCAGGCAAAATGTACTGGCTGGAGCATGGGGTTCGGCGAAAAGTAGCGAGCGCGCTTGCAGCGTCGATGTGGGGAATGAACAGCAAGCCGGTTGTATACATGGAAGAGTCCGAACTGCTTCAGCACCCGGAAGGACTTCCGATTATAGCGCCAGTAGAAATCGTTCAAAACTTGTAAGCAGGAGGCCCGAAACAGGCTGTTTCGGGCCTTAATACCGTTTTTAGGGGGAGTAGCACCTCCATAAATTGTGCATATGCTGTACTAGACGGGTAGCGGGGAGGGACATAAATTGCAGCAAAAAGTCGATGAGATTATTGAACATCTGTCCAACTCGCATCAGCAGCTTGCCCGCGTACTGGAAGCGAAAAGGCATGTGGCGGTTCGTATGGCACAGATTGTCCATGATATACCGGATCAGCATCCGGAGCTGGATGGGTTTGACGGTTTGGTCGATAGCGCCCAGGTGGTTTCCAAGAGTGTCGTTTCGTACTTGAACAGCCTGGCCGATTTACAAGAAACGATAGCTGATAATCTGTCGCACATTATGAAGGAATTGGCTGGGCAGGAAGAGGAATAAGCCCAGGCAACCAACCATGGCGGCAGGTTTTACAGAGATTATGCGTAGCAGCATTCAATCGACAATAACAGCGGGAAAAGAGGTGGAGCGGCCATGAGCCGGGAGCAGTCTTTTATGCGCGTGCTGGATGCTTCCGCAAAGCTGCAGTGGAACGTAGCGATGATTCTGGAGGCCAAGGCAGTGGAGTCAGAGAAAGTAAGGAACTGGTTATGCAATCATATGACCAGTCAGGCTTTTACCAGTCAGCAGGAACAGCTAAAGGGCTCCATGGATGTGCATGACCAGCTCATTGAAGTGATTGAAGGACTGACCAAGCTGGGACAAGGCATGTCCAGCGTGCTGAAGGTCGTATTGCAGCAGGATTCAGAATCAGGCGGAGATGGTGTGGACGGCATGTTCGGCAGCGGAGGTTTTGATACGGGCTTCGGAGACAAGGGATGAGTCGGCTTGAGAAAGAATGGGAAGTGAAGATGGAACTCATTGCTTCCATTACGCAGAGTCAGGCTGCGCTTGCCAGAATATTAAACAGTGTTGCGGATTTAACCGAACATTCACCCGGTATGGCCAAAAGGCTGCAAGAAAATCTGGCCTCACTGACGGGCCTCCAAGAGATGATTGCCCGCAAAATTGCTGGCATCAGCTGGCGAAGACCGTCCCGCGGCAAGCCAGGCCGTATCTGGTTGGCTCATGAAAAACTCGGAGTGGGTGGAAGGGGGAATAAAGATGGTCAGGAAAAAGAAAACAGCTGGACGAAAAACAACAGGAGGTTCCAAGCGCAAACGCACATTGAGCCGAAAGTCTGTTATTGGCGGAAAGCTCAAAGCCAAACGTCGTATCTCCAGCAAGCTGAAAGCAGGCAAAAAGGTCAGGAGACGGCTCAAGAAGTTGACTCGCAGCCGTACTAGAAAGCGTCGCATTACTCGTGTACCTGCGGCAGACGCAACCTACAGCCAAGGCTATGACAGTGCCTACAATGAGGGCTATAACTCTGGTTTCGCCAAGGGTTTTGAAGATGGCCATCAAATTTCATACGAACAGCAGCCATAGGAACGACCCGTCTGCCGTCTTGAACTTTTCGCCAAAAGTTCGAGACGGCTTTTTCGTGCAGCCTTGTACGAATGATAGAGGACAGCTGCCCCAATTGATAGATTTATAGAGAGCCAGGCTGTAACGGGTCGAGGCGTGCCTGCACGGGCTCGGCAGCGCCGGGCATTGGACAAATCCCCCGCCTAATTTAGACCCAAGAAGGACAAGTGACCATGTTCATTCCACATCTGCCGCATATATTTAGAAAATATAGTACACGCACTACATTATGGAAGCAGGTGGAGAGATGCCGGCCCGTACGCATAAAAAACCGAAACGAAGGCGATTGTATGACAACGGAAAGGAAGCGGGATATAAAGAAGGCTGGGAGCATGGCAGGAGGGATGGCGCATGCAAGGCAATCCTTGAAAGCACACCTCTGCAGCAGTTCCCTCAGTATCATTTGCGTGTTTTGTATGTTCCACAAGGATTTGAAGCGATTGACACGGGGATCATCGGGGCGCTGAGGACGATGGTGACGGAGCTTCATGTTGTAGACGATTTGAACCGAATGTATGAAATGGCCTCTTTGCTGCGCCCGGACCTTGTTGTCGTGCTTAATGGACTGCATATTTTTCCTGCGAATCATCTGGAGCAGATTGACGCCATTCGCGCACTTCATATCAAGACGGTAATTTGGTTTGTGGATGATCCCTATTCTTCAGAGGATAGCATCCGGATCGCACCGCACTATGATATTGTACTCACTCATGAGCTTGGGGCAATCGCTGCCTATCAGGAGGTATGCGGCGGGCAGGTGCATTATATGCCGCTTGCCGTCCATCACGAGTGGTTCAAGCCGACCACGATAGAAAACCAATATACAAACGATGTTTGTTTTATTGGTCAAGGCTTTTGGAACCGGATCGAACTGTTTGACGCTATTGCTCCGAGTTTGAGCAGCAGGCGGGTCATTATTTGCGGCGGACTATGGGATCGCCTGAAAAACTACGATCTTTACGGCGACGCAATACGGCCCGGATGGATGCCTGTTCAAGAAACGATTCGTTACTATAACAGTGCCAAAATTGTAGTTAATCTACATCGAACAACGGAGCCGGGTTCAGATAACCGCAATACGCTGAAGCTCCCTGGCCTTTCAATCAATCCGCGTACGTACGAAATATCTGCCTGTGCGACGCTGCAAATGGTCGATATTCGAGAGGACCTGAGCCAGTATTACAAACCGGGCGTGGAGATTGAAACGTTCGCCAGCCCGTCCGAGCTTGAGAGTAAAATTGCTTATTATTTGGAGCATGAAGATGAACGACGGACAATTGCGCTTCGGGGTCTTAAAAGAACCTTGCAAAATCATACTTTTTCATTGCGAGTTAGAGAATGGCTCAATCTGATTATGAAACAGGAGGGTATGCCAAATGGTAAAGACAACAAAGAGAGCAACTAAAAAAACGATAAGAAAACGGCCGGGTCTGATCCATTCAACAATTCTGCACCCCTATGAGCAAGGAAGAAGATATGGGCTGGCAACAGGATGGGATCACGGGTATTGGTTCGGGCAATGCGAAGCAGTCATTCAAAAGACGATTCGGCCCGCAGTGAAAAAGGATATTCATTTGCTGTATGTGGCCACAGGGAAAGGCTTCCCTTACTCCCCTATAGACGAGGCTATTATTACGACACTGTCTGCTATGGTTACCCAGCTTTCGGTTACAGATGCGTTACAGGATGTGTCCTTGATCGCGAAGGAAAAACGTCCTGATCTTGTGCTGGTTCTGGACGGCTTGCAGCTCGATCTGGTCCATCCTGATGAAATGAGAGCAGCCGGTATCCGTACAGCAATCTGGTTCACGGATGACCCCTATTATACAGATGTCACTTCAAAGGTCGCGCTCCACTATGACCATGTCTTTACGCTGGAGAAAACATGTGTGGATTTCTACCTGCAGCATGGCTGCAACAATGTATATTATCTGCCCCTTGGCTTCTATCCTCAGCAATTCAGACCGCGCAACCCGAGTCGCAGCAGAAGAAAAGAGATTTGCTTTGTAGGTACGGCTTACTGGAAGCGAATCGAATTTTTCAATGAAATCTCGGATTATCTTCATTTAAAGGACTCGCTTATTTCCGGTATCTGGTGGGACCGCTTGCCCAATTATGAGCAACTGGCCAGCAAAATCGAGCTGAATAAATGGATGGGGCCGGATGAAACGGCTGAGACTTACAACGGCGCCAAAATCGTTATCAATATGCACAGAGCTCATGATGATGAGACGTTCAATAATAATAGCGCCAATATCCCCGCAATATCTCTCAACCCGCGTACTTTCGAAATTTCCGGTTGCGGTACATTACAGCTTTCGGATATTCGTGATGATATCAAGCAGTTCTTCATTCCTGGCGAAGAAATTGTAACCTACTCTTCTCCAAAGGAGTTGACTGAGAAGGCGGAGTACTATCTGAAACATGAAGAAGAACGACGGGGGATTGCCTTGCGGGCGCTCTACCGGACGATGCGTGACCATACGTATGAAAGAAGACTGGAGACGCTGCTGTCGACTATTTTTGGTTGATAGGCTTTATCCACTAGGGTGCAAAAGCCGGAAGCTAAAAGCCGCAATTTGTACATTTGTTCACGGTTCAAATGTCGTGCCGATATGGATGCCTCATTAATATATTAGTTGGAGAATAGCACAAGGAGGTGAACGCATACCCGCACATTGCAGGGTATGACAGGAAATTGACGAACAGCAAACCGGTCTTGATTGCATTTTCTCATATTTGTGGTGCGGATTTTATTACTGGCGCAGAAAAGCTCCTGTTGTTCATGCTCCGTGAACTCCAAAACTCTTATGAATGCAGACTTGTCGTCCCAGAGGAAGGCATCCTAGCAAGAAAGGCCAGGAAGTCCGGTATACAGGTTATTCATATGCCGATCCCGATTACGTCTGCCCTTTATCTTGCCGGTCCGTCCTCCTGGCAGGAGTCGGAAGCACTCAAACATCATCCCGCTTGGCCCGCAACGATTTCACTTCTTCAAGTGCACTGTCCGCAGCTGGTTCTTGTCAATACCTGCGTCCACCCGCTTCCGGCAATGGCTGCCAAAGCTTTGGGCATTCCCAGGATATGGGCGGTCATGGAGACGATCATGGAGACTGAACATACTGCGCATTCCGCTGCTTTTATTCATCAACATGCCGATTGGATCGTGGGCATTTCGTCTACAACCTTGCGCCCGTTTCACCATGCAGGACTGGATGACAAGACAACAATCCTGTTTCCTTCTTGGGATAGAGAGGATTATCAGCCAAGGGCATGGGTGGAAAACCGGGCAGGCAAGCGAGCCGAGCTAGGCTTCCATGACGGACAGCGAGTGATCGGGTATGTCGCTGCCTCGATTTATAGGAATAAAGGCTTTGAGCATTTCATGAACATGGCTTTGCAGATCGGTCAGCGATTCCCTAAGGCTGTATTTGCAGTCATTGGTCATCCCGTTGACAGAGAGTATGTAGAAGAGACATTTGACCTTGCGCGCGCAGCGGGAATGATGGACCGATTCCGCCGAATTCATTTTGAGCAAAACATTCAGAGCGTTTATCCTGCCTTTGATATTTTGGTCGTCCCAAGCCTGATGCCTGAGGGGTTCGGTATGACTGCCCTTGAGGGGATGTTGTTCGGAAAAGCTGTCGTTGCCTATGATTCGGGCGGGCTGGGAGAGATTTTGAACCTTACGGGCAATAAAAAGTTCCTTGTACCGACCGGTGAGGTTGACGGTCTGATAAAGAAAGTAGCAAGGTTGCTGGATGACGAGAAGCTGCTTGTACAGACAGGAATGCGCAATTCCTATAATGCGCAGGCGGTATTTGGAATCGCAGCCTATCGCAAGCGACTGAGCCATTTTCTTGATTTGCTTGCAATAAAAGGACATACTCCGCTTCATCTGGTAAGAGGCTCCTCCCAGTCCGTATATGTGCTTGACAGAGGGCGTCTGCGGCCTTTTGCTTCGGAGAAAGCTTTTCTGGGGCATGGGCATTCCTTTTCTAATGTTCGCACGATAACAGACGAGATGCTGGAAACCTTCCCGTTAGGGGACCCCATCCTGGAGCTGCCTCCTGCCTCCCCGGCCAGACGGAGAGTACGTCGCCGCAAATTGGTCAAGGGAAAAGGAAAAAATCAAGGAAAAAGAAAAAGGGGCATAGGCTCCGGCCGGGGCAAGCGGCATGCCAGGAAAAAGGGGGTTGTCCGCCGAAAGCGCAATTCGGCAGGAGCAGCCGGCAGAAAGAGAACGGACAAACGCCGGGCATAAAATAATTGCTGCTGCCGAAGGGCTGGCAAAGAATGGAGGAGCATTGGTTGAACATTGCAACCATACTGGGGACCCGACCTGAAATTATCCGCTTGAGTCTGATTATTCCGAAGCTGGACAGGTTAGCCCAAAAGCATATTCTTGTGCATACGGGCCAGAACTTCACTGCTTCACTGAGCGATATTTTTTTTGAAGAGCTGGGTATACGTCATCCCGATTATTTGATTGAAAGCCATCAGTCCGCGTTAGGAGGACAATTGTCGATCATGTTCGGGGAGGTTGATCG
Source organism: Paenibacillus roseus (assembly GCF_016424485.1). Lineage (GTDB taxonomy): Bacteria > Bacillota > Bacilli > Paenibacillales > Paenibacillaceae > Paenibacillus_D > Paenibacillus_D roseus. Next base: position 44,560 of record NZ_JAELUP010000107.1, on the reverse strand, counting down.
GATACTTCGATTTGAGAAAATCGATCTGGTGCTGCTGCTAGGCGATACGAACAGCGCACTTAGCGCGATTATCGCGGAAAGAATGGGGATTCCGGTTATTCATATGGAGGCAGGAAATCGCTGCTTTGACCTGAGTGTGCCGGAGGAGAAGAACCGGAAAGTTATTGACGCCATTTCTACGATTAACATGCCTTATACCGAATACAGCAAAGCCAATTTGCTGCGCGAGGGCTTTCCCAGCAACCGGATCGTAGTGACCGGCAATCCGATCTATGAAGTGCTGGAACACTTCAAGGAGCAGATAGACGGCAGCGACGTGCTGGAGCGGCTTGGCTTGCAGGAGGGCCAGTATTTGCTCGTCACCGCTCACCGGGCTGAAAACGTGGACCATCCGCAGCATTTGTCCGGCATTATCGAGGGCATCAATTTGTCAGCTGAGGAACTGGGGCTGCCCGTCATATGCAGCATTCACCCACGTACTCGGTCGAAATTGGAGCAAGGCGGGGTAAACTTGAAGCTTCATCCACTTGTCCAGCTTCATGAGCCATTTGGATTTTTCGACTTCGTTAAGCTGGAGAAGCATGCCCGGTGCGCCATAACGGACAGCGGTACAGTTCAAGAGGAATGCTGTATCTTGCAGGTTCCCACGGTAACGATCCGTCATACGACCGAAAGACCGGAAACCGTGGATTGCGGCAGCAATATCGTATCGGGTCTCCTTCCTGAACGCATTATCAGCGCTGTCAGAGCAATGATCTCTTTTCCTGCCGATTGGAATCCCCCGAGTGGTTATTTAGCACAGAATGTCTCGAATAAGGTGGTCAAATTCTTGCTTGGGGGGAAATGGAATGTTTGAGAATCAAACCATTTTAGTCACAGGCGGCACGGGTTCCTGGGGATATGAGCTGGTTCGCCAACTGCTCCCGCAGAACCCGAAAGAAATCATCGTATTCTCCCGCAACGAGTCCAGTCAGGTTGCCATGAGCAGGACGTTTGAAGACAGCAGGCTCAGCTTTTGCATTGGCGATATCCGCGATAAAGAAGCGATTGTCAAGGCATGCGAGTCTGTGGATTATGTATTTCATCTGGCAGCGCTCAAGCATGTGCCGGTCTGTGAGGAGCAGCCGTATGAAGCCTTGAAAACAAATGTGATCGGCACGCAAAATGTCATTGAGGCTGCAATCGCTAATCAGGTCAAGCGCGTGATTTATATATCGACGGATAAAGCAGCGAACCCGTCCAACTTCTACGGCATGACGAAAGCAATCGGGGAGAAGCTGATTGTCTATGCCAACCTGTTGCGGACGGAAACGAAATTCGTCTGTGTACGGGGCGGCAATGTGCTGGGGACGAACGGCAGTGTCGTGCATCTGTTCATGAATCAGATTCGGCATAAAAATCAGGTTCGCATCACTGACATGCAAATGACCCGATTTTTCCTGACGCTGGAAGAAGCCATCTTCCTGCTGTTCAAGGCATCAGAAGCAAGTGTAGGCGGTGAGATTTATGTGATGACGATGCCGACCTGCCGGATTACCGACCTTGCTGAGGTGTTAATGGAGAAAATGGGCAAGCAGGTAAGCATGGTGGAAACCGGAGTAAGACCTGGAGAAAAGCTGCATGAGATTTTGCTCACCGACTTTGAGAGCAAAAGCACGGTGGTATACGATGAGCAGTATCTCGTCATCTTGCCTCCGTTGGAAATTCCCGGATTAAAGGAGCATTACAGGCATTGCCTGCCAGTGGATTTTGAGAGTTTCTGCTCCAGCGAAGGACTGATGGATAAGTCGGAGATTCGCAGAATGCTGATTCGGGGAGGCTTCCTCGCATGAAGCTGCTGATCATCGGAGGCCACGGAATGGCTGGACATTTGATAGTGCGGTATTTCAGGTCCCGTTCATCCTTCCAGGTTGTTTATACGAGCAGACAGTCCGGGGTTTCCCGTGCGGAGGGCTTCGAGCCGTTTGTCGAGGGAAGAAGATTTCTCGATGCCTCTCATTATGAAGCGGTCGAAGCGCTGGTGCTCGACGAGCAGCCGGATGTAATTGTGAACGCTGTAGGTATGCTAAACCAGGAGGCCGAGAACCATCCGTTAATGGCATACCGTATTAACGGATTTCTGCCTCACTGGCTGGCCCATTTGGCAGATCGTTGTCAAGCCAGGCTTATTCACATCAGTTCAGATTGTGTGTTTTCCGGTGCAAAGGGCAGCTACACAGAGGCTGATACGCCTGACGGCACGACCGTATATGCGCGTACAAAGGCGCTTGGCGAACTGCGCACCGGACCGCATTTGACAATTCGCACTTCCATTATTGGTCCTGAGATACGCAGTAACGGTATCGGTCTTATGCAATGGTTTTTGTCTCAAAAGGGAGAAATAAAAGGCTATGAACGGGTGCTATGGAATGGAGTCACTACACTTGAATTGGCAAAGGCTATGGAATATGCGATTGAAAATCCGCATATCGGCGGGCTTGTTCAACTGACAGCTCCGGAAACGATCAACAAGTATGAGCTGCTGCTGCTCATGCAAGAGCACCTTGGCCATGACGAAGTGACGATTGTGACCGATTCGGATATTGTCATTGATCGCAGTCTCAGCCCCATTCGGGAAGACTGGCAGTTTGAGGTTAAAAGATATGCCGAAATGCTGACGGAATTGGCGCAATGGATGAGCGACATATGAGCAGCACAGGACCACATATACTTGTTACAGGGGCCGGCGGGTTTTGCGGGGAGCATGCTTGCCGGTACTTTGCATCACGGGGGATGAAGGTGACGGCAGCAGTACGTACTGCTGCTTCCGGCTCTCCCCGGACTGCGAATACAAGAGTCGAATGGCCGGCAGCTGTAGAGTCCCGAACCTGCGAATTGACTGACAGGGAACAGGTGAATCGGCTGATTCACGGGGCGCAGCCGGACTATATTCTCCATTTGGCCGGACTGAACGCGGTAAAGCCATCATGGCAGGATCCGATTGCCTACATGGAGACGAATCTGCTTGCAACAGCATATTTGCTAGATGCAGCCCACTCCCTCAAGAAGAGTGTCAAGGTGCTTATCGCCGGCTCAATGCTGCGCTTCAAGCTTCCGCAGGATGATGAACTTCCCAAGCCGTCCCATCCCTACGGGATGAGCAAGACGCTTCAGGTGTTGATTGGACAGTGCTGGGCGCAGTTGTACAGGATGGAAGTGTTGATTGCCCAGCCTTCCAACCTCATAGGCCCTGGTCGTTCCACCGGGCTGTGCAGTCTGCTTGCACGCTATACGGTTCAGAGGGAAGAAGCTTGCAGTACTTTGCAAACCTCAAGCTTTCAACTTTCCTCCCGAACTGAAAAGCGGGATTTTCTGGATGTGCGCGATGCGATGACAGCCTACGAAACGATCCTCTTAAAAGGAAAGCCCGGCATCATTTATCCGGTTGTATCAGGCAGGATGATTACGCTTGGAGAAGTAGCCGACACCTTTTCAGAACTTGCGTTATGTCCGCTTGATATTCAGATCGGCAGCTCAGCTGCGCCGTCACCGGCATCTGAGGACGGGAGGCCGATGCAGGAGATGGGATGGAGGCCGCACATTCCTTTCCGTGACTCCATAAGAGACCTTTTGGTCCATGTACGTCTTGGAAGGTGAAGGTCTGACAGCACGGAAAGGAGCCGCATACAGGAACTGCTGTGGCAAAATTGTTAATGTTTACAGTGGATCGAGTAGTCAACAGGAAACGCGAGACGCATCCATAAGCGGCAAAGCTTTTGGATGCGTCTCGCGTTTCCTGTTATGCTGCCCTCAATTTGGATTGCTTGCGGGGCAGCTGTTATTCTTGTTTCCGAGCGCCGGATTCATCCCGGGATAGAGGCTACTAGCGCATCCAGCATGGCGCCATACTGCTGATGAATGAGAGCCAGCTCTTGTTGAACTTGCGGCATAAAGCGTACGGTCCCCATGCCTGAATGTCGGCGATAAACGGTCAACGGCTGGTTGATATAATGAAAATCGACCCGGGAGAGTATGACGCGAATCCATAATTCATAATCATGCGTATACTTTAGCCCTTCATTAAACCATCCCAGCGCAGGCAGCAGCTCCCGTCTCATCATTATCGTACAGCCGTTTACGGGACATACCCGGCGAAACGAATCAATAAAGGAACGGGCTGTAGGAAATTTCATGCCTTCGCCCCTAACGGTAATGTGCCCATGTTCATTCATGACGTCAAAATCAGTGTGGCTGATTTGAGCTCCCATTTGCTCCATGAATGCGGTCTGAAAGGCAATCTTGTGCGGAACAAAACGATCGTCGGAACTCAGCCACGTCACATACTTGCCGCTTGCGACACGAAATCCGTGGTTGAGGGCGCTTGCTGTACCTCCATTGGCTTTACCAATATAGTGGATGCTTGAATGGTAAGGAGCAAGCCTTTCCTGATGCATGGTTGAGCCGTCATCCACGACAATGACTTCAATATTGGGGTAGGTTTGATGCAATGCGCTGCTTACAGATTGTTCAATGTACGGGCAGTTATAGAAAGGTATGACGATCGACACTAAAGGTAAAATGAGTATTCACCTCCATTCCCGCTGTCGTTCCAAATCAATATATGGCACGATGACCAAGCAGGGCACGGACAAGTGCGGTATTGATTCGGAATTTTTGCGAACCGGCCATTGCGTTTCATCACAAAGGTAGACCCAAAGCCCGCAATATATTAAAGACATCGGTTACATAGCGGTGGGGTGAAAAATGCTCCCGGATATGCTGCCGGCCCTCGCTCTTGATCTGATCCCGCAACTCACTTGCCGTAATAAGCTCCAGAGCCTCCATAGCAGCAAGGGAGGGGTTATGCTCCATGATCAGCTTACCAGTCCGATTATGCTTAATAAAGAATTGTACGCCGTCTGAAGTGGTCGCAAGCACCGGACAACTGCAGCTCATGGCTTCCGCAACTGCATAGCCAAAGCCTTCGACATGCGAGGTAGAGAATAGCAGACCGCCGGATTGGTCAATCGCCGAGAAATATAGAGGCATCTGATGGTGGGGAATATTGGATCGTACCGTCAATCGTCCGGCCAACTGGTAGTATGAGACAAGCCTATCAAAATAAGCCCGCTCTTGCGGTTCAAACAGATTGGCGTCTTCAAACATCCATAGCTGCAAATTCGGAACGCTCTTGATCAGTTCGACAGCCGTCTCGATATAAAGCAGCCAATTTTTATTTTTTTCCAGTCTGCCTACCCATGCGAGAACAGGTCCATGGGCCGGCTCCAACTGGTTGTCGGGACGCTGTGATGAGAACGTTTCGGTATCTACGGCATTTTGAATAAAAAACTGGGGAAAGCCGGACAGAAATTCGTGATAGAGCTGCATCAGGTGGGGGGTAGGGGTACACATTGCCGCATTGGCGTAGCTTCGAATAAATGGAGCGGCCTCCCCCATCAACTCTCTGGCTTGGCTGATCATCCCAAAGCCTTGCGCTTCAAAAATAATGTGCCCCGTATGGCCCATACTTCGCAGACGGGGCAGCATTAAATAATCGCTTGTACAAATAATGGCGTCGTATGGATACGTTTGAATGAGCGATGAAATTTCATGATCCAGGTTGGATATGAATAGAGGAATGTCTGCAATGTTTTGCTTTCCCGCCCCCTCTTGCAAATAAAGCAAGTGCGTTTCAATACCAGCCTTCATCAAGGCTATGCAGCGGGTTCGGTTCAAGGTTTCGACCCCTCCGCTGGGGACGTAATACGTAAACAATAGTCTCATGCCAAACCCCGCCTTCCACATTGCATCCGTATCGCTTATAAGGCCAACTTCTCCTAGTATATAACCTATGTCGGGATGTGGAAGGCGGCGTGGGGTTATGCACTTCAGGCAATAGCCCGTTCATTGTATTCAGATCAAGAAGCGAGAGTCCATTTCAGAAGCAGGGCCGATTGGGTCAATCCGCCGCCAAATCCGTAAAGCAGCAATTGCTGATCGGGCTTTACTTTCCCTGCCTTGATCCCAAGGTCGAGGGCCAGCGGAATTGAAGCTGCCGATGTATTGCCGTAATGCACCAGACTATAGAGGGTCTGATCCATTGTAATTCCGGTACGCTCGCAGACTGCTTCAATAATACGCAAATTTGCGCTGTGCGGAATAAACCAGTCGATATCCCGGGGAGTAAGACTCTGCTGCTCCAGCAATTTATTAACGCCATCTGAGACGCGTGTCACCGCCCATTTGTATACCTCGCGTCCATTCTGGACAAGCTTGCCTTTCTGGTCAATCGGAACGCCGCCTACATGATCGGAGAGATTGGAGCAGTATACATGATGTCCAATGTTGCCTTCAGTTTTGGTATACGCGGCCAGGAACGAGTCTGCTTGATCCGCTTCCACCAAAACAGCTCCGGCCCCGTCCCCAAACAAAATACATGTGGATCGGTCTGTATAGTCCGTAATCTTCGTAAGCGTCTCGGCCCCAACGACAAGAATTTTACGGCAAGTGCCGGAAGCCAGCAGGCCTGCCGCCGTCTGCAATGAGGCAACGAAGCCGGAGCAGGCTGCTTGAATGTCGATTGCTCCGCTTGATGCAATATTAAACTCGGCCTGAACGCGCGATGCTACGCTAGGAAAGAACGTATCCGGCGTAGTTGTAGCGACAAGAATATAATCGACGTCTTCGACGGTTACCGGATAGCGTGCTAACATATCACGTACCGCGCCAAAGCACATATCACTTGTAAATTGATTTTCCGCAGCCGCTCTGCGTTCCACGATCCCGGTCCGCTGAACAATCCACTCATGATTCGTATCTACCATGGTTTCCAAATCACCATTGCTAATTATACGCTCGGGCACATAAGTGCCAATGGCGGTAATAGCCGCGCGAGCGGAGTAAAACCCTTGTGTCATAAGTTACTCCTCCTAGGTTCTAAAACTTGATACTAGTACCAGGTGCTAATTTGAGTTAAATGTACACAAATTGCGACCAAATGTCAACCTCAAGTTGCCAATGTTTTGGTGGTATAAGAAATCCTTCGCTTCCACACGATATGAGGGACAACAAGACGGAATGGAGGAATTGATATGATTAAACGTGGCTTGACTGCGTTGACCGCATGTGTTGCTTTGACCGCCATGATAGCAGGGTGCGCAAGCAACCAGGGGGATGTAGGGAACAAGAGCTTTAAGCAAAACAGTGTGCTTCGGGATGCCAATGGCAACCGGATCATTACAAATAAACGTTTTGCCAATGATCAAGCAAATGAAATGAACCGCGTTAACGGACGCCGCTTGAATAGCAATAATGTTATTGGCGCGCATCAGAACTACAAAATCGATGTAAGCGAATCCGCGGCGAACCGTGTTGTCTCTCTGAAGGAAGTCAAATCGGCTTATGTTATGCTTGGCGACAAAAATGCTTATGTTGCTGTGAATCTTCATGATTCTCGGGCGCCAGGGACAACTAGAACCCATTCAGCAGGTACAGATGTGGCGATTACCGATCACTTGAAGCAGAAGATTGCGGCGGAAGTCAAAAAAGTGAAACCGGACACTCAACAGGTGTTTGTATCCACAAATCCTGATTTTGTAGGGCGTATGACCAGCTATATGGATGAGGCACGTGCCGGACATCCGATTCAGGGTCTGATTGCCGAATTCAACGCAATGGTCGAGCGTGTATTTCCCGAAAGAACTCAAGCACGGTGATCGTTTGAAGATGTTAGAGAGCAGCTTTGGACAAGATATAAGCGTTGACCCGCTTTTGCAGGTTAACGCTTATATCTTTTGTTCGGAGCTTTTTTGGCTCAATAGCAAATCGATCCCAACATCTATGATATAATGACGTAAGGACAACCAAAGCGAGGTGAAACCGATGAAGTGGGGGGAATTACCAAATTTCATCCAAATCGGTTTGTATTGTTGGAGGCAATCAAAGCAAGCTCCAACGATCGTATACGCGAATTAGAGGAAATGGCTGTTATTCAGGACTACGACAATCCTCAAGAAGCATGGAATGGGTGTAAACGTTTGCAAAAATTGCATCCGACACGTGAGTTATATGTATTCCACACCAGTCGAAGTGATGTTGAAGTTGTTGAAGGGTTTTTCTCAGGTATAAGGCAACGGACATGAAGATACAACTTCAGCACGGCTTGCCTATTGTCTCCCTGACTTTGACTCATAACAATCAATCGGTTGTGTACAGAACGTCCTGTTTGATACAGGATGTGCAGCAACGGTTTTTGATACCGATGTGCTTGCTCAGATGGGTGTCTATATTGATTTCATAAATGGCAGGGCCAAGCGAATGTATGGAGTAGGGGAACAAGCGAAATTTGCTATGAGCAAGCCATTCCTGAACTTAAAATTGAGAGTATTGCTTTAAACGAACTTTCGATCCAACTCGGTTCTATACAAGAGCCTTATGGCTTTGACGGAATACTTGGAATTGATTGTATGCTTAAAGCAAGATGCAAAGTCGACTTCGAGACGATGGAAATTACATATAAAGTTTAGAAACAAGCGATGCCTTATTAAGTAACGCTTGTTTTTTTTGGTATTAAATTGTGCCGAGTATGAAGGGCAACGCTGGCAGTGCCCAAATTTAAGCCTTACCGCACCACTCTGTAATCTGTTTCATACTATATTTTGACTGTATCCCTTAACCTTGTTATACCACAAAAACCCACGCAAGGAGGGGTGACTCATTTTGAAGGCCAGCGAGCACAAAAGCAAATTTTTGTTGACGCATCGTGAACGTGAAGTATTCGAGTTGTTGGTTCAGGACAAAACGACACGAGATATAGCGCAGCAATTGTTTATCAGTGAGAAAACCGTCAGAAACCACATCTCCAACGTCATGCAAAAACTAAATGTCAAAGGCCGTTCCCAGGCTGTTGTCGAACTGATCAAGCTCGGAGAACTCACGATTTAATTGCGTTCGCCCCGGCTGATTATTAAGCCTTCCTGTTTTCCTGCCTCAGGATAATCGGAAGGCTTTTTTATGGACATTTCCATATATTATGCTTTTCCAAAAATTGTTCTTGACGAACTTCCTGCCTTGTGTAAAAATTGTCTTATTAAAGGGGAGTAGCTTTTACAACAAAGTCGTCAATTCACGAGGATAATTGCCTCCGGCTTTGTTGGCAGCGTTCCGTTGTTAGCCAGACCTTTACCGCATGGTAAAGGTTTATCTTTTTGATGACCATTACCGTGCGCGGTAATGGTCATTTTTTATGTTCCGAGGAGGGATAAGCCCAAACAATGAAATGATGACTGAAATACACAACATGTGGAGATTTTAAAGAAATATAAGATTTTATCTCCGATAATTCCTTATGTTTCACGAGAGACTATATTATGTAGAGGGAGTGCTCGGTAATGGAGCTTTTTTCACCGGAATTTTGGTCAGCTTTGCTGGCAATTGTAATTATTGATTTGGTACTTGCAGGGGATAATGCGATTGTAATCGGGATGGCAGCACGGAATTTGCCGAAGGAAAATCAAAAAAAGGTTATATTCTGGGGAACCTTCGGTGCGATCGCCATTCGCAGTTTGTTGACAATCGTGGTTGTATGGCTGCTTCTAATTCCTGGACTGCGCGTTGTTGGCGGACTGTTGCTGATCTGGATTGCCTACAAGCTGCTGGTGGAAGATAAGTCTCATGAAGTGAAGACGTCAACAAACATATGGGCGGCAATTCGCACGATCATTATTGCTGATACGGCAATGGGGCTGGACAATGTGCTGGCAGTCGGCGGTGCGGCTCACGGGAATTATGTGCTAGTTGTTCTCGGTCTTCTGATCAGTGTGCCGATTGTGGTGTGGGGAAGTACGATGATTTTGAAACTGATGGATCGTTTTCCGTTTATCATTTACATTGGGTCAGGGGTGCTTGCCTTTACAGCGGCCAAAATGATTGAGGAAGAGCCATTGCTCCACAGCATATTTGGTGAAATTTCCGCCATTAAATGGGGATTCAGCGCTCTGGTAGTTGTGCTTGTTCTTCTGGCTGGCAGATTGAGAAACAAAAGCAAAGCGAGTGCTTCGGTATCTACATCTTAATGAAATCCATTGCAAGCGGCCGTCTCAAGCAGACCGGCCGTTTTTGTTTCTACATGAAAAGTTCAGATGGCGCTCAAAATAAGATATACTTAAGTATAAAAGGGGAGCTACCTGTGAATGATAGGGCGATTTTGTTGTATGACGGCGTATGCAGCTTTTGCAACAGCAGTGTACAGTTTATTCTGAAGCGAGACCCGCGCGGATATTTTCGTTTCGCTGCACAGCAGAGTAATACTGGTGAAGCTTTAATGAAGGTTCACGAAGTAGAAAATGTGGACGGCATTGTGCTGATTGAAGGGGAGAAGTGCTATGTGAAGACGGATGCGGTTGCGCGCATCTGCCGGTATCTGCCATGGCCATGGCGGCTGGGGGCAGCGCTTATTATGATTCCTGGTTTTGTTCGAGAGTATGGCTACGGAGTTTTCGCGCGCAACCGCTATCGCTGGTTCGGCAAGCAGGACAGCTGCATGCTGCCCACATCGGAGCAGCGCAGCCGTTTTCTTGATTAACATGGGATGCGGACTATCCGTTAACAACCTCGCCCCCGTTAATATGCATCATCTGTCCTGTCATATACGAGGAGTCGTCTGAAGCCAAATAAACGTAGGCGGCTGCCAACTCGGCAGGCTGCCCGGCCCGTTTCATCGGCGTATCCGAGCCGAAGGTGGACACCTGCTGCTCATCAAAGGTGGAAGGAATTAATGGCGTCCAGATCGGTCCTGGCGCGACGCCATTGACACGAATGCCCTTTTCGGCCACGTTCACGGCAAGCGAACGGGTAAAGGCGACGATCGCTCCTTTTGTGGCGGAATAATCAAGCAGAGTTGCGTTGCCACGGTAAGCCGTAATGGAGGCTGTATTGATGATGGATGCGCCCTGCTTCAGGTGAGGCATAGCTGCCTTCGTGACATAGAAGTAGCCGAATACATTGGTTCGAAACGTTTTGTTCAATTGCTCGGCTGTAATATCCTCGATCTTCTGCTGCGGATGCTGCTCAGCGGCGTTGTTGACCAACACATCGATTTTGCCGAAAGTGTCAATGGTATCCTTGACGCACTGCTTGGCAAAGCGCTCATCGCCTACATCGCCCGATATGAGCAGACATCGTCTGCCTTCCTGCTCGATTCGTTTTTGCGTCAGTCTTGCGTCGTCATGCTCGTCTAAATATACAACCGCTACATCGGCGCCTTCTTTGGCAAAGGCAACGGCAGCAGCTCGGCCGATTCCGCTGTCTCCGCCTGTGATCAATACGGTTTTGCCCCCCAGCTTGCCGCCGGCACGATAGTGGTCGGATTCAAATACAGGCAGAGGCTTCATCTCGGATTCCAGCCCTGGCTGCCGCATCTGATGCTGTGGCGGGAATGTTTGCTTGCTTTGATTCGAAGACGGGCTCATGCTTCTTCCTCCTCCTCCAGTCTATTTGGAACGCTAACCTTATGTTGGCAAATTGACTGAAAAACATACCTTGGAGCCTCGTGAATTTTTGTTTACTTGCCTGCCTAGAACATGCTCCATCCATAAGACAGGGAAAGGGATTCAAGTAAATGCACGCCGGCAGTGCTGTTGCCCTTGCTGTTTAGCGCAGGTCCGATCACGCCAATGCCATAGCGTCCGGGGACCAGCGTCAGAATACCGCCTGACACGCCGCTCTTGGCCGGTATGCCAGCCTGGATCGCGAACTCGCCGGAGGCATTGTACATTCCGCAGGAGATCATGAAAGTTTTGGCGATTTGGACATACCGCTTCGGAATCAGTTGTGCGCCTGTTGCCGGATCGACACCCTGATTAGCGAGAATCAGGGCCATGGCGGCCAGGTGAGCGCAGTTGGCCTCAATTGAACAATGGCGGAAATAGATATCCAGCACTTCCTCCACATCCGTATCCTCCTCCAGTACCTGATTTTCCTTCAGAAAATAAGCGAGCGAACGATTGCGGTGCGCTGTGCGTTTTTCCGACAAGTACACGTTCTCATTGACAGCGAGGCTGTTATCCCCGGCAATCGTATGGAAAAACTCCAGTACCCGGCCCGATTTCTCCTGTGGCGTACGGCCCTTGATCAGGGAGGATATCGCGATTGCGCCGGCATTTATAAGCGGGTTGAACGGTATGCCCGGCTCTACAAGCTCCAGCTTGAGCATGGAGTTAAAGTCGTCGCCCGTAGGCTCTTTGCCGACTTTAGCGAAAACAGTCTCTTCCCCGTGGTCCATCAGTGCGAGCAGCAGTGTAAACACCTTGGAGATGCTCTGCAGGGTGAAGGGAAGCTCGTGTTCGCCCGCATGAATGACATTTCCCTGAAGGTCTGCAATTGTAATCCCCAATCCATAGGCATGGGCATGGGCCAGCTCTGGAATATATTCGGCTACCTGACCATGAGCCGCCTCCTTGCGGCTTTGTTCCAGAAGCTCAGGCAACTCTGTTTTTAATCGGCTCCACTCGTTGTTCATTGCTTGAACCTCCTGTATGTATGCTACTTATATTCTAAATTCCTGAATCAACATTTGTCACCATTTATGTTATGATTATATGATGAAGCATCGGAGGGGAAGAGATGGGAAAGTTTCTGTTGTTTCCACTTTTGTGGTGGCTATTCGGCAATCCTTTTATCGCTATCATTGTATTGCTCGTCATCGTTTATTTTATTGATCGGCGCTTCATTGGCTTGACGCCCAGTCTGGTGCGTCCGTTCAAGCGGCGAAGCCAGATAGCCAAGCTCCGTCAGCAGTTGTTGCTGAATCCCGGCGATGTTACGGCCAAGCAAGATGTAGCCAGACTTTATATGGAAAAGAAAAATTACCGGGAAGCCCGCAAGTGGCTGGAGTCGATCGGAGATGTCATGGAAGACTCGGCGGAATTTTGGAATGATCTGGGTACGGCCTATCTTCATACTGGTGATAAGAGCCGTGGCGAGGAGGCCATATTGAAGGGGCTCAGCATTAATCCGAGAGTCAAGTACGGTCAGCCGTATTTGCGATTGGCAGCTTTGCACTCCACTGGAGACACAGACAAGGCGCTGCACTACCTGGATACATTCCGACAGCTTCATTCCTCTTCCTGCGAAGCTTATTACAGACTCGGGACAATCTATGAACAACTCGGACGTTCAAATGAGGCGGCTGGGGCTTACCGCGAGGCAGTCGATATCTATCGTTCCTTGCCCAAATACAAGAAGCGGCAGGAAAGAAAATGGGTTCTTCGGTGTTTATTGAAAAAACGGCAATAATTTTTCCGTAGTGAAATATTCCACAGGGGTTGTAACAGATGATGCGACGAAACAGATGGCTGCTGCTTGCCATTGTGATCGTGATGCTGTTATTGATCAACAACACGGTCTATTATTATACAACGAAGCGATCGCTTGAAGAGAGTCTCAGCCACGAAATGAGCTCTGTTGCCAAGCAGATCGAAATTTCGGTCGAGCAATCGAGGCTCGGAGCGGAGAAATACCAGGAGCTGATTGGCAGCGGGCTTAGGACGGCGGCTATCGCCGCGCAATATGCTCTGGACCCGGATATTGAGAAAGTCAGCAACGAGCAGTTGGTTGAACTTAGCGAGCGGCTCGGCGTCCTGCATATTACCCTGCTCAAACGTACAGAGAATGATATTGTGCTGTACAGATCCTCTGACCCCAAGCAGTTGAATGTCAAGACATCGACATGGAAACCGTGGTACCAGGCTTTCAACGAGCTGTTTGACAAACAGAATGTCACGATTGAGTGGGGACAATCGCTCAAGAACTTCTGGACAGGACCATATGAGGTTGCTACGACTGATACGAGCAAGGTACGCAAATGGGGCTATTATTTCGACGGCTCCACCAACTATATTACAGATCCGTATGTCAGCTATGAGATGCAGGAGCAATATGAGAGTATTACCGGCGTAAACAAGCTGATTGACCAAACATTGCAGGAAAATGTCTCCATCCTCGAAATTACCGCCTTCAATCCCAGGACGTTCCCGCTAGGGGAACTGACGACGAAGACGGAAAGCGGCGAAGAGCTGAAGCATATTACCCAGCAGCCGATCATATTCGGCGCTTACCAGTACCAGGAGCAGGCGGATGCCGGGTATATTGCCGAAGTTTTTGAAACGAACAAATCCATGACGATCAATACGACGATCAATGGCAGGCATGTGCTGAAAAAATTTGTTCCTGTTGAAATCAGCAAGGTTGCCAGCATTCTGGATGAGACAGGTCAGCCGTTAAGCCGATATGTGCTCAGCATTGTTTCCGATTATCGCTCCATACAGGAGACGCTGGACGGTCAATTTTTCAATGTCGGCTTGATTATTGCTATTGTCTCGCTGCTGAGCGGCGCCATCGTATGGATTGCGCTACGAGTCTTTCGAACCTCACGAGATCGGGTCGTCAGGGAAGCCCAGGAGACGTACCTGGAGGAGATGAATCAACTGTATGACTCTATCCGGGCGCAGCGTCATGATTTCATCAATCATGTTCAGACGATGCATTCTATGGCTACGCTCAACAAGATTCAAGATCTTAAGATGTATGCAGTGGATTTAAGCGGCGAGGTACATGAGCTGAATGAGTTGATCACAATCGATAATCCGGCAATAGCGGCGCTTGTGCGCTCCAAGCAGTCTCAGGCTGCCGGTCAGAAGACCCGGCTCGCATGCAGCTTTGAAGGGATGGGGACACTGGAATTAGGTGTAAAATCATTGGATCTGACCCGAATGCTGGGCAATCTGATTGACAATGCCCTGGATGAGGTGAGCCGCTATCCAGACGATAAGCGACTCATTGAGTTGTCAGGGTCCGCCGGTTCACAGCTTGAATTCATTGTCTCCAACTACACGGAGAGAGCGCATGTGCTTAAGGAAACCTCATGGTTTGAGGAAGGCTATACGACAAAGGGCGGCGAGCATCAGGGACTGGGCTTGTCGATTGTCCGCAAGATCGTAGAACAGTATAAGGGACAGCTTCAAGTCAAGCTGGACCAGTCGCAAAAAATTACCATTGTCATCCATATTCCGAATAAAAAATAGGGCGTCCTGACGATGCCCTAATGCTGTCTTGCTCGGGCTTGCGTCCGGGCATTAGTTCAGTTATGTCTGCGGCAATACCAAACGGATGGGGGAGAACAGCATGGATAGACTAATACGTCTGGATCAGCAGCAGATGGCCTATCTGGAGGAGCAGTTCGGCTCCCAGATGCCGAGGCATATACTATCCAACGGGTGGGATTATTATTGCAACCGCAGAGTAATGACGACAGAGGTTATAGAAGGGAACTCCATATACGGGGCGGTAAACGGAAGCAGCGTATATGCAGTTGTACTTCATACCGATGAATTCGGATACAGCAAGTGTACCTGTGAATATGCAGGCTACTGCAAGCATATGGCGGCGGTCTTCTATCAATACTGTGCGTTGATCGGGCTTGATTCGGAGGAGATGTACCGCCATCTTGTCAGTGAAGGGACAATCGAGCAAAAGCGCATGAAGCGTGAATTGGCTGCGAAGCGTCCGCCGGATGAGGCTGGACCTGATGTATGGCGAGAATGGTTCTTCAAAATGTACGGGGAAATGTGGAAGCATTGCAAGCAGTCGCTGCATCCGCTGCAGGCGGTGCTGTCAGAGATGAAGAGCACGGCCAAGCACTGGGAGAGAATTCGGCAGCGGCTGCACTGGATGCATGCTATCGAATTTGTGCTGGAGCAGGTAGAGCTGGCCTATGAGGCAACGGACAGTTATAGTCGCTACTACTACGAGTTGTCTTTCAACCGCACGGTCGACCCGTGGATTCACAACTTCTATGAGCTGACGCAAGGAATGTATCCGTCCGCCTTGGGAGAGGAAGAGGAGCGTTGGCTGGAGTCTCTCACCTCTACGCTGCGGCAGCGAGCAATGAGTGTAACGTCCAGCCTGCTTCGATGGGATCTGCTGTATCATGCGCTGACTGAGAAGCTGGCCGTGGATATGGCCTGGCGTCAAGGCGAGCGCAAGCTTCTGCAAGCTGTACTGGCAGAGGTTGAGCATAATGAAGGGGAAATAACGGGCCAGCAATCGGCTTCGCAGGATATTCCGCAGGCAAAGCGGCTGCGCCCGGCTGCGTTCGTGCAGGCGGCTCTTGCCTGTCTGGATATGGTCGACGGAGACGATGCCGAAGCGGCGCGTCGAATGCAGGAGACGGAGTTTGAACGGACTTCGGAGCTCGTATACAAGTTCGTCAACCGCAGACTGGAGGAGCGCTTGTGGGAAGGATTTAGGCTATGGATGGATTACCTGCATGAAAAGCTTGCTGGCAGCCGGAACTCGGGAGTGCTGAGGCCATACTTGACCTTGTGCAGGCAGGCGGATGTGATTGGCGGTGGCGGTCAGGCCGAGTGGAATGACCGATTGATTGCTTTCCTGCCTGCTTCGTACCATGAGCTGGCGGCGCATTGGCTTCATACGGCGCAATATGAGGAATGGGCGGATTTGCAACTGTATTTGGGCATCCGTCCGGATGAACTGGATGCGGGGGATTTACGCTTAGTGAGCAAATCTGCGCCCGCAAGCCTTATTCCACTGTATCATCAAGCTGTGGATGAGGCGATATTGGCACGCAACCGGCAAGGGTATCGAACCGCGGTCAGGCTAATGAAGAAGCTGGAGAAGCTGTACACGGAGGAAGGCCAGACCGGAAAATGGAATCGCTATGTGTCCCGCATTGCCGATAAATATCAGCGGCTCCGGGCATTTCAGGAGGAGTTGTGGAAAGGGAAGGTCATGTCATGATAAAAGCGGCAGAACGCATCGTCTGGGCTGTGGACGGGAGTTGGCTAGACAATGAAGGCCTATGGCTCAGCTACAGGAATGTGAACGGCTCGGTACAGCGTTTGAAGCAGCTTATGTTTGCCTGGCATGAGGGCTCCTGGTACGGGGCTGAGATCGAAGAAAAGAACGTGCAGGGCATGAACGGTCTGCTGCTGCCTCCGCTGCTGGCTGTCGATTATCTGGCGATGCCTGTCCATGCGAGGCTGATGAAGGTGCAATGGAGCAGCCGGATGGCACTGTACATCGAAGCGGCATCGTTGCTCCATCGAGCATTGCTTGAAGGCTGGTATGCCCCGAGTCCGGCCGGCTGGACGGGGGGCGGCTCCAGGTGGAGCCTGCATCTGCCAGAGGCTGAGCATGAGGCTTATGAACGCTGGAGACATGCCGCCGCGGCTGAGGGGCTAAAGCCGGGGCTGGCTGATGAATGGCTGAGCCTGGCGGCAGATCAGGCGATTGAGAGCAGCCGGGAAGCGCGCCTCGCTTGGTCCTTCCTGTCCGCAAGGATGGACAGGAGCAAAGGCGACAGCCTCATCCGGGACAAGGAGGACTGGTGGTCGCGGATCGGCTGGAAGCAGGATCATACGCCTTTCCGTATTGCATTGCGGCTGGCAGAGCCGCAGGAAGACAGGAGCTGGAAGTTCCAGCTCCTGCTGCAAAGCCGCCAGGAGGAAGCATTGTCGGTGGCACTTGCCTACAATGGGGAACAATGGCTGCCCGTGGAGACGGAAGGGCAGAGTCTGCCAGAGCATTGGAAGCCTCTCCTGCAGGAGAGGCTGAACAAGGAGCTTCACCGCTGGATTGAAGCTTACCCTCCGCTTGCATCAGGGAAGGGGAGTCTGCTGAAGCAATCGCTCACCGATCAGGAAGCGTGGCTGTTTCTGGAGGAAGGAAGCGTGAGACTGCTTGAGGCCGGAAGCTCGCTATTGCTCCCGGCCTGGTGGGAGGCCGTGCGAATCCGCAAGCCGCGGCTTAAAGCGAACATCAAGTCATCCGTTGGCTCCATGTCCGATCCTGTATTTGGCCTGAATGCAATCGTCGATTTTGACTGGAAAATTGCGGTTGGCAACTTGGATCTGACCGAGGAGGAGTTTTTGCGGCTGGCCGATGAGAAGCGCAGGCTTGTGCAAATCCGCAGTGAATGGGTCTATCTGAACCATGATGATATTGAGCAAATCCGCCGCTGGATGAAGACCAAGGGAGAGAAGAAATCGCTCTCCCTCAGCGAAATGCTGGAGCTCCACCTTCGCGGCGGCTGGCCGGACCGTTATCTGGATGAAGAGCTGATAGGAGCCGGAATTGAGGCCGAGGTGGAGCTGAATGCTCATCTGGAGCGCTGGCTCACCCAGCTTCGCCAGACGAGTGAATTGCCGCTGATCGACAAGCCTGCCTCGTTCCACGGTGAGTTAAGGCCTTACCAGTTGCAAGGGCTGTCCTGGCTTGTCTTCCTGAGAAGGTTCGGACTTGGGGGCTGCCTTGCAGATGATATGGGACTGGGGAAGACGATCCAGTTCACCGCCTATATGCTGCATATTAAAGAGGAGGCTGCGTCCAGGCCGGGAACTGCGTGGACAGGGCCGTCGCTGCTTATTTGCCCGACTTCGGTGATTGGCAACTGGGAGAAGGAACTGGAGCGGTTTGCACCGGCGTTGCGCGTCTTCGTTCATTACGGCCCTCGGAGATTGAAGGGAGACGAATTCCGCGAGGCAGCTTCGGATGCGGATCTGGTCATTACCTCGTATGCGCTGGCCCCGCTTGATAACGAGGAACTAAGCAGCATCAAGTGGAATGCTCTTTGTCTCGACGAGGCGCAAAATATCAAAAACGTCTACACGAAACAGTCGGGAGCCATTCGACAGATTCCATCCTGCCATCGGATTGCAATGACAGGGACGCCGATGGAAAACAGGCTGACGGAACTGTGGTCCATTCATGATTTCATGAATCCCGGCTATCTTGGCTCGCTGGCGGAATTCAGGCGGGAAGTCGTACAGCCGATTGAGCGGACCAAAGATGAAGAGCTGATTAACAGGCTTCAGCGCTGGGTGCAGCCATTCATGCTCCGCCGTCTGAAGAAGGACCCGGCGATTGCGCTCGCGCTCCCTGACAAGCATGAAGCCAAGACTTATATTTCCTTGACGGTTGAACAGGGGACACTGTATGAGAATACGGTCAGCGGCCTGCTGGAGAAGCTGAACACGCTGACGCCGATGCAGCGGCGGGGATTGATCCTCGCGACCTTAACCAGACTCAAGCAACTGTGCGATCATCCATCCTTGTTGCTGAGGGACCACAAGGGAAGCGCAGCCAAATGGGAGGCGGAGCGCTCCAACAAAGTGACAAGGCTGCTGGAGATGGTGGAGGAAATCGCGGCGAGACAGGAGCGTTGCCTGATCTTTACCCAGTTTGTTGATATGGGCAGCATGCTGCAGGCTGAGCTTGAAAAACTGCTCGGACTGCGGGTGCCCTTCCTGCACGGCGGCGTCTCCAAGGCGGAACGCGATGCGATGATTGCCGATTATCAGAATCCCGAGCAGGAACGGTGCGCCTTCATCTTGTCCTTGAAGGCGGGCGGTACGGGGCTTAACCTGACTGCCGCGAACCATGTCTTCCACTTTGACCGCTGGTGGAATCCGGCGGTGGAGAATCAGGCGACGGATCGGGCTTTCCGAATCGGGCAGCAAAAGGAAGTTCAGGTTCACAAGTTCGTAACGCTCGGCACGCTGGAGGAAAAAATTGATGATATGATTGCACGCAAGCAGGCGATGAATGAACAAGTCGTCAACAGTTCTGAAAGTTGGATCACTGAACTGTCCCATGAGGAATTAAGGGAACTGTTCACGTTGCGTAAAACATGGTTGAGCGGGTAATTAGGGACAGTAATCCGGCATGAATCTTGAAAAAGAGCTATCCGGGTGGCGGACAGTCGGAAATAAGGGGCCAGACAAAGGGGTGGGAGCTATGAGCGAAGAACGCGAGCAGATTGCCGGTAACGGACAGCAGGCGGCGGCAAATAACCGGCTGACTGCCAATAACCGGCCGGACAGCGGCAAGCGTGATGGCGCCGAAGACAGCGTGACGGGAGAGCACGGGAAGCTCCCGGCCTCCTCATCTGCTGTTACACAGCCGGACGTACCGGTGTCTGGGGCAGACCCGCAATGGCAGGAGCTGTACGCTGCGATTCGCAAGGCGGTGCTGGAACTGCGCTCTGGGACTTAGGAGGAAATTCAGGATTCGGACAGTTCATCCAGCGTTTTGCCAAGGCCGGGAGCAAGATGCGTGAGGAACCATTCGACCTCCGGCATCTCCAGTTTGGCGAGCGAATGCTCGGTCTGTCCCTTGGCGACAGCGAACTCCCGATTGCCGGAGGACAACTCGGATACACATTTCAGGTAAGCGTCGAGTAGATCGGCTGCTTTCAGATATTTCCGCAACTCAAGATCGGCAGGATCAACCGTTGATTCTGCCGTTTTGTCATGTCCTGACGCCCTAATCAACGGGGCGTAAGCCTCCCGCAGCGGCTCCGGTACCATCCCGAGCAGGCGATCGGCAGCGAGCGCTTCCAGTTCGCGGAAGCTGGCAAGCATCTTCGGATTGTGATGCTTGACTGGCGTCGGAATATCCCCGGTGAATACTTCAGCGGCATCATGGAACAGTGCCATCGCGGCGGCGCGGTCGCTGTTCAGCGTGCGTCCGAACAGGTGATTGCCGATTTCACATAGCATATGGACGAGCAACGCCACATGATAGGAATGCTCGGCTACAGTTTCCTTGGTCGTATTGCGCATCAGGCTCCAGCGCTTAATATAGCGAAGACGGTACAAATAAGCGAAAAAATGGCTCTCCATCATTAAAAACTCCCTGCTTGTAAACTTTGTTTCCTTTCATGCTCAAAAAGGGCTAACTATGCTATTATAATAGTAAAGCTGAAATGCGACCAGAGAGAGAGGAGTAACGAGGACGATATGAACCGTTTTGGAGACAGCGTCTATCAACTTATAGTAGAAACCTCAACGAACCTGCCGGGAGATGTTCGCCAGGCTATTAAGGCTGCTCAGGAGGCAGAAGACAGCGCCACTCGAGCAGGCCTTTCCTTATCGACCATCGCAACGAATATCGAAATGGCCGAATGCAACGTATCCCCGATCTGCCAGGATACGGGAATGCCTACCTTTGTCGTGCACACGCCGGTTGGAGCCAACCAGCTTATTATGAAAGAGCAAATTCGCAGCGCAATTGCCAAAGCAACGAAGGACGGCAAGCTGCGCACCAACTCCGTTGACTCCTTGACAGGGGCCAATACCGGAGACAACCTCGGACCGGGAACACCGGTCATTCACTTTGAGCAGTGGGACAAGGACGATATTGATGTCCGCCTGATTCTCAAGGGAGGCGGCTGCGAGAATAAAAATATCCAGTATAGTTTGCCAACCGAACTGGAAGGGCTCGGCAAGGCGGGTCGTGATCTGGACGGCATCCGCAAATGCGTTATGCATGCCGTCTATCAGGCGCAGGGACAAGGCTGCAGCGCCGGGTTCATCGGCGTCGGCATCGGCGGCGACCGGACAACCGGCTACGAGCTTGCGAAGCAGCAGTTGTTCCGCCGTGTTGATGATACGAACCCGATTCTGGAATTGCAGCGACTGGAAGAATATGTTTTGGAGAATGCCAACAAGCTTGGCATCGGTACAATGGGCTTCGGCGGGCAGGTAACGCTGCTCGGCTGCAAGGCGGGCGTCATGAACCGTCTCCCCGCGAGCTTCTTTGTCTCTGTGGCATATAATTGTTGGGCTTACCGCCGTCAGGGCGTACTGCTCAGCGCAGAGACAGG
Organism: Paenibacillus roseus; assembly: GCF_016424485.1. Classification (GTDB taxonomy): domain Bacteria; phylum Bacillota; class Bacilli; order Paenibacillales; family Paenibacillaceae; genus Paenibacillus_D; species Paenibacillus_D roseus. The sequence goes on along the minus strand of NZ_JAELUP010000107.1, from coordinate 22,899 downwards.
CGAGATCAAGGAATGGCTATATCCTGAAGGCCAAGAAGTCCCGATGCAGTCCAAGCCGGCGAACAGCGCGGAGGATGCTGAGGAAGGAGCGACCGAGCGCAAGGAGGTCGTGTTGAATACGCCATTTACTGAAGAGCAGGTACGAAATCTGCGTGTCGGCGACATTGTGATCATCAACGGGGAAATGCATACCGGCCGCGATGCGCTGCATAAACATCTGATCGATCATGATGCTCCGGTTGACCTGGATGGCTCGGTCATTTACCATTGCGGGCCTGTTATGCTCAAGGAAGGCGATCAGTGGCAGGTGAAGGCCGCAGGACCGACAACAAGCATTCGCGAGGAGCCGTACCAAGGGGACATTATCAAGAAGTTTGGCATCCGTGCTGTAATCGGCAAAGGCGGCATGGGCGCGAAGACGCTGGCGGCGCTTCAGGAGCACGGAGCGGTCTACCTGAATGCAATTGGCGGCGCAGCACAATACTATGCTGAATGCTTCAAGAACGTGAATGGCGTCGACTTTATGGAATTCGGCATTCCGGAAGCGATGTGGCATCTCCAGACAGAAGGCTTTGCTGCAATTGTAACGATGGATGCCCATGGCAACAGCCTTCACGCTGATGTGGAGCAGAATTCGTTCGAGAAGCTGTCCCAGTTCAAGGAGCCTGTATTTAAATAAAAAGAGGGATGACTTACGCGATCTTTTGGACTTGCATTTAACCATTATTTTGAACGCTGGATGTTTATCATAATCCCTGGATCCTTGATTCTGGGATTTCTTTTTGCAGATGCGCTTGGTTCCTTTGTAAAATGGGTGCCTTACCTATTTGCCTTCGTCACGCTGACGATGGCTCTGGATTGCGGACTTTCGCAAATCAAGCTCGTGGCGATGCGCCCGCTGCCTGTACTATGGGCAATGTTGATTGCCCATCTGTTGCTTCCGCTATTGGCATACGGGATTGGGGCGGCGCTGTTCGGCGCCCACTCCCCGTACACGGTCGGGTTTGTGCTGTTCACGCTCATTCCATTCGGCGTATCCTCAGTCATATGGGTCGGACTATCGGGCGGCAGCGTGCCGCTCATGCTCTGTCTGGTTGTGCTGGACTCGGCGCTTAGCCCAGTCTTGGTGCCTGCGGGTATCCAAGCCATCTTCGGACAGGGAGTTGAGGTGGATACTGCCAAAATCATGCTCGATTTGCTGATTATTGTCGTGTTGCCAACTGTAATCGGCGTTGCGCTCAACCAGTTCAGCAAGGGCAGAATCAATCCTGCGGTCAAGCCGTATACCGCCCCGATTGCCAAGCTATGTTTTGTCGCTGTTGTGTTGCTTAACTCCGTTGCAATTGAGCCATTTGTACATCAGCTTGGCAGTGATATGGTCAAGCTCATTCCTGTTGTCATTGTACTCGTTCTGCTGTGCTATGCGGCAGGCTATGTCGGCTCGCTGGCCTTCGGCAGCAAGGAGTTGACCGCAACCATTTCCTATGCCACGGGCATGCGCAATATTTCACTTGGCATTGTCCTGGCGATGGGGTATTTCAGTCCGCTGACGGCTGTTCCGGTGGTGCTGTCCATTCTTATTCAACAGCCGGCTGCCACATTATTTCATTATATGTTGAACAAGTTAAATAAAAGGCGTCATCTATATCACACTTAGGTCAGAAGAGAGGATGCATCTTCTTGAACAGCTTTCGCTTTCGGTTAACAACCATGATGATCGTACTCATCGGATTGTCGGTGCTGGCCTCCGGCTTGTTCATCGGAAAAACCTACAAGGAAAACTATCTCGATAATTTGCAGCAGAGCATGGTGCGCGAGATGAAGGTCGTTCTGTCGAAGACGGACTGGCCGAATGGTAAAATGGAGGAGAAGTATACTTATTTTACTAGTGAGGCGCAGCGCTTCCAGAAGGTTACCGGCGAACGCATCACGTTCATCCTTGCTGACGGAACAGTCGTCGGGGATTCGGATCATGACCCGCGGACGATGAAGAATCACAAGGATCGCAATGAAATCCGCATGGCCCGTGAAACGGGAGAGGGCCGGGATATTCGTCTAAGCGAAACGACCAAAACCAATTTTATGTACGTGGCGATCCCTGTTGATCCGGCTTCACCCTCCTCTTCTCCGATGCTGCGTCTGGCTATGAGCTTGAGCGAGGTCGAAGCCAGCATTACCAAGATGTGGACGGTGCTGCTGATCGGACTGCTTATTTTATTTATTATTGCAGCCTTCTTGTGCTACCGGATTGCAAAGGGACTGACTCGCCCGCTGGAGCAAATATCGGAGGTCGCCAAGCAGATTAAAAATCATCAGTATGAAGCCCGTGTAACCGACCCTGACAAAGGCGAAATCGGGGAACTGGGGCAGTCCATCAATGCGATGGCGGCGAGTCTTCAGGAGCAGATGCACCAGATCAGGCAAAATGAAACCCAACTGGAGAGCGTGCTTGAAAATATGATCAACGGTATCGTCATGATTGATCGTGACGGAAAAATTGTTCTGATGAACCAACGGGCGGAAGAAGTGCTCGGCTTCTCGGCAAAGGAATTGGTAGGACGCCATTATACAAAAGCCAAGCAGCAGTACGAATTGGCCAAAATGATTCAGGAAGGGCTGGAACTTCGTGAGCACCTGAAGGAGGAACTGACCTTCTACTTCCCGGTCGAGCGCCTGCTGGAATTGCACTTGGTGCCTGTATTTCATGCCAGGGAAGAATTCGGTGGAGCGTTGCTCGTTGTGCAGGATGTATCGGCAATTCGGAGGCTTGAGCGGATGCGCAGCGAGTTCGTCGCAAACGTCTCTCATGAGCTGAAGACACCAATTGCCGCCGTCAAGGGTTTTGCGGAAACGCTGCTGGGCGGCGCTGTGAACGACCCGGAGATTTCGCGCTCTTTCCTGCAAATTATATTCGATGAGAGCGAGCGGCTAAACCGGTTAATCGGAGACATACTAGAGTTATCCAAGGTGGAGTCGAGAAGAGTGCCGTTGCATTTCTCCCCGATCGAAATGTCTGGCTTTATTGCCAAGACGATTGAGGTGATCTCAGCAGAAGCAGCCAAGAAGCGAATTATTCTCGATATGCGGGTAGAGGAAGGCATCTATGTAGAGGCAGATGAGGATCGTCTGTTGCAAATCCTGATGAACCTGCTGTCCAATGGCATCAATTATACGCCTGAGGGCGGAAAGGTGTCGGTGAGTGTGGAACCTCTGTATAATAAGGGGGGGCTGCTCAATCAAGAGGGAGATTACGAGTACATCCGCATCCGGATTTCCGATACCGGCATTGGCATACCGAAGAAGGATTTGCCGCGCATTTTCGAGCGCTTCTATCGTGTGGACAAGGCTCGCTCGCGCAGTTCAGGCGGTACGGGGCTTGGCTTGTCCATTGTCAAGCACTTGGTGGAGCTTCATAAAGGAACCATTATGGTGGAAAGCACGGTTGGCGTAGGCTCGACCTTTACAATTGAGCTGCCGGTGCTGCAGTAGATTTACAACACCTTTACAATTCGTTTACATTAGTTTAATCTAATTTTTATAAATGTATTGTAAACTGGGAGTAATGATCCTGTCCGCTTTGGCGGTATTCATTGCGATTCAAGTCGTAAAAGCTGGAGGTTAACATGTCGCAAAAGGTGCTTGTAATTGAAGATGAACCGACCCTTGCCCGGCTGCTTTCTTATAACCTGATGCAGGAAGGATATGAAACGACTGTCGTGGATCATGGAGCCGAAGGTCTGCAAACTGCGCTGCAAGGAAGCTTTGACCTCATCATTCTTGATATTATGCTCCCTGGGATGAATGGCTTTGAAGTGCTGACGAAGCTGCGTCAGAACCGCATCGCAACGCCAGTCGTTATTCTGACTGCACGTAATGCCGAGGAAGAGGTTGTTCAAGGATTAAAGCATGGAGCGGATGACTATATTACCAAACCGTTTGGAGTAGCGGAGCTTCTGGCCCGGGTATCTGCTGTGCTTCGCCGTTCCCAGAACGAGGAAGTACGCGGCAAGGAACAGACAGAGAAGGTTATTACAGCAGGCGTGCTGTCTATCTATCCGGAGAAGTACGAGGTTGTGCTTGATGGAGAAGTAGTGCCCTTGCGTCCGAAGGAATTTGAAGTTCTGCTATATCTGGTCCAGCGCCCGGGCATGGTTGTTACTAGAGACGACCTGATGAATGTGGTGTGGGGCTTCGATTATATCGGCGGACAGCGCACGGTGGACGTGCATGTCAGCTCTCTGCGCAAAAAGCTTGAGCTAGGCCAGCAATCGGTTCAGATTGAATCGATCCGCGGTGTCGGCTACAAGCTGGTAATGCCCAAAAAGCTCGTCTCCCCTTTATAAAGAGGACGAGCTTTTTTTTGTGGCAAACATCCGTTTTTGATATTCCTTGGGTGAGCAGTCATTATATTTTTTAAACATTTTGTAGAAGTGAGCCATGTTTGGCATTCCAATCTGGTCACCAACTTCGGCAATGCTCAGGTCTTTAGTTACCAGAAGTCTCTCGGCCCATTTGATTTTCCGATAATTCACATATTCGGTAAAGGACATGCCAAGCGTTTTTTTGAAAAATTTAACGAAGTAATAGTAGCTCATATTTGCCAGCTTGCATACCTCTTTGATGGAGATTTTCTCCCCGAGTCTCGATTCCACGTAACGCAGCACATCTTTCAATCGCATCCGGTCAAAATTTTCCTGCTCGGTCAGCACCTTGCGCTGGTCATTGCGCAGCAGCAGCAGGATGATCTTTTTAATTAGCAGATCAACAGCCAGCTCATACCCGTTCTCCTTGACCACCGTCTCTTTATGAATTTCACGGACGATATCAGCAATTTCTTTACGAATCTCTGGCTTTTCCTTGAAAATATAATTGGCTCGGCTAAGCGGGTGCTCCGATTCAAAGAAGTAGCGGATGTAAGGCATAGTGCTGTGATCAAAAAACTTCTCCAGATCAAATTGAAGAACAACATATTGAAGCGGGCCGCCCGAACTGCGGTCGCGGTGAAGCTGGGAATGGCCGATAATGGCCAGGTCGCCTTCCTGAAGACAGTAAAATTCATCATCTACATAAACTTCAAGCGTGCCGTTCTCCACCAGCAGCAGTTCGACCTCACGGTGGTAGTGCCAGGCGATCATCAGTTCCTTCTCGCGGTTGACCATGAGTACCCGTAATGACAAAAGAGGGTTTTCATAGTGAACTTTTTCATTCGTGTATTCCATGGGCGATATCTCCCTTTGCAAAATCACATAAAAGCTGCGCTGTTCTGAACTTTCTTTATTCCCCTATTATACTGTATTCATGTTCCCAAAGCTAAAGGTCAAGCATGGGTTAGTTGAGGCTGCGTAGGCAACTATTCAAAAAACTGTTAGAACTATTATAAAAAAACGGTTGTTTCCCTCGCAGAGATTGTCTATTCTTATAAAATAGGGTTGCCGTACGGCGAAGCAGTGCTCCACGTTCAGTCCGCTATGGCTTGTTTCATATTGACTAAGGGGTGTAGGAATGAAAAAAACACGCAGCTTTACGTTGCCGATTACGATTTTCTCCATTGTGCTCATCGGTACAATCGCTTTATTGTTTTTTCTCCCGGCGTATGATCGGGAAGTGAGCTTCGATGTGAAGATTTTGCCGATGCTCAATGCGATTTACAATCTATTCACGTTCAGCTTCCTTGTCATTTCGCTCGTTGCGATTAAGAAGCGCAACATCAATGTGCATCGCAATTTTATATTGTGGGCTTTTGTTTCCACCGCTCTGTTCCTGATTACCTACGTTATGTATCACTTTTTGACAGAGCCGACTCCGTTTGGCGGCAGCGCCACGATGAAGATGATCTATTATTTCATTCTTATCTCTCACGTGCTCTTGGCTATTGTCAATGTACCGCTGGCGCTAATTTCTGTAAGCCATGGTTTCAACATGCAAATTGAGCGCCATCGCAAGATTGCCCGTTGGACGATGCCAATCTGGTTGTATGTAAGCGCCACAGGCGTTATCGTATATCTGCTTATTTCACCTTACTATTGAAAATAAGAAAAATGATCAGTCGCTTTACAATCATGTGATTTTGCCCCGGCAGCGGGAGTGGGATCTGAAATAATGAGGTATCTTCTTTTTGAAAGGAGCCAGCCTGATGACTGCCTTCCGGAACGTTTTGAAGCATGAGCATATCAGCTTTGGCTACAAGAGCGATAATCCGGTCAAAGCGGTGTTCCACTCCCATGCTGAATATGAGATTTATTATTTTCATGAAGGAAGCTGCAGATATTTGATCGGGGATCAAATCTATGAGTTGGAACCTGGAGACCTGATTCTGATGCATGGGATGACATTGCACTGCGCGAATATAAGTCCCGGAAAGCCATATATCCGGAGCATTTTTCATTTTGATCCCGTGTATGCCCAGGAAATGATGATGATTCCGGGGCGAATCGATGTGACGGAACCTTTTCGCAGATTGCAAAATGTTCGTCTCCAACTGGCGGAAAGCGAACGTGAAGCGGTCGAACGCCTGCTGCTGAAAATGAACGATTCCAACCGTCCGCATGATCCGGTTTCCTATTTTCAGTTTCATCTGCAGTTTTACGAGCTTCTCGTGCTGATTTATTCCAGATGCAAGCAACTGAACAGACCAGCCCCGGCTCATGCCTCAGAGAAGCTGGAGCATGTCCAGCGCATCATTTCATTTATTGAAGCACATTATATGGAGGATCTTCACTTGTCGGATATAGAGGATGTTCTCCATCTGAACCGTCAGTACCTGTCCAAGATGTTCAAGGAGGTTACGGGTTCGACGATCTTTCATTATTTGTTCGAAAGGCGCATCAACCAGTCACGCATTTTGATCACCATGCATCCAGAGATGAAGCTAACCGATATTTCATACCAGATTGGATTTAAACATCCGGCTCATTTCAGTCGTGTATTTAAGCGGCATATTGGAGTAACGCCTGAGCAATACCGGAGAACGAGTGAGTTTAACATTGCCTTAACATAATTGCATAGTAACGATGACATTCTTTCGTTATCGTTTTTTATAGCATTGCTTCTGAGAAAGTTAAGGTTTCAGCAGATCAATGGCTTTGCGCAGCAGCGGGGGATTCCAATGATGATGCCCCCAGGATGCGATGATGCTCCAGGGAGGAGCGTCCCCCGGCAAAGGAAGTGTTACAAGCCCGGACTCCTGAGCTGTGATCCGTTCAGGGACAATGGCAATTCCCATTCCTTCAACAACCGCCTTGATAACAAGGCTCGTCTGATCCAGCTCCATTATCGGACGCAAGGAAAGCTGGACGTCCGCTTCCCATTGTGCAACGGCGGCTTGTATGGAAGGCTCGCCGAGCGCGATGGCTGGATAATGAGCGATATCGGACGGTCTGACTGACTCCACCCCCATCAAAGGGTGGGTTGCAGGCAGAAGCAGAGACAACGGTATTTGCACAAGCTGCTCCGAATGAACAACAAGTAGTTTCCCCCTGTACTCCATCTCCTCTGTGTAAGCCTGTCCTTTTAGAAGTCCTGCTTTGGCCGAGAGGACCAGATCAATTTCTCCGGCAAGCATTCGTTCCATCAGATAACCGGGCTCCCCGGTCTGAACCGCAATTGCAAACTCCTTGGTCAGATTTGCAGACGTCTCTTCGAACCAACGACGATCAAACAATGTCTGGCTGACAACGTCCGGACATCCAATGACGAGCCGATTGCGTGAAGTCGTATTCAATTCCTGCATGCGCCTCTCAGCTTCATCGGAGCTGCTGACAATTTGTTGAGCGTAATAATGAAGCAATCTGCCAGCTTCTGTGAATAAAACTTTGCCCGCCTTTAACTCAAACAGCTTTGCTCCCCATTCTTCTTCCAGCTTCTTCAAATGAAAACTGACAGTTGGCTGCTTCATGTTCAATGCTTCGGCAACCGCGGTCACCTTTTTTAGCTTCCCGATCAGCACAATTATTCGCATTCTTAATATGCTCATTACATTCCGCACTTTCCATTTTTAATTTATAGAATAATTCTATGATACATTGAAAAATTATTCAATATTCTACGCATCTTTTGTTGTTCCGTTAACAAAACGAAAATATTGAATTAATTTGTTTACCGTACAATAGAGTCTGTAAATAATAAAACCGTGAACACGGAAGGGGAAACGTTTGAAATGAGAAAGAGCTTGTTATTGTTGATGGCAATTGTATTGACTTTCACGCTTGCAGCTTGTGGAGGAAGCAAGAACACACCAAGCAATACAACAGGGGATAAAGGAAACAATGCAAGCCAGGGCGCATCCGGAGATCAGAACAAACCGACAGAAACTAAACAACTGGAAGGTTCGATCTTGGCTGTAGGCTCCTCGGCGCTTCAACCGCTTGTTGAACAAGCATCCAAGAAGTTCATGGAAAAATCGGAATACAGCAAAATTACGGTTCTCGTGCAAGGCGGAGGCAGCGGTACAGGCTTGACGCAAGTTGCAGAAGGACAATCAGATATCGGTAACTCGGATATTTTCGCAGAAGAGAAGTTCAAAGATGCGGATGCAAGCAAAGCTGAAGCTCTTGTTGACCATCAAGTAGGTGTAGTTGCAATGGCAGCTGTCGTTAACCCGGCAGTAGGTCTGGACAACCTGACCAAACAACAACTGGTTGACATTTTCACAGGCAAAGTGCAGAACTGGAAAGAAATCGGCGGAGCAGATCAAAAGATCGTTCTGGTCAACCGTCCTGCAAGCTCCGGTACTCGCAAAACATTTGAAAAGTACGCACTTGGACAAAGCACTGAGGATCTTCCAGGAGCAATTCAAGAAGAATCATCCGGTAACGTTAAGAAGTTGATTGCTGAAACGCCTGGCGCAATCGGATACCTTGCATTGTCTTACCTGGATCAATCCGTTACTGCTGTTAAGTATGAAGGCGTAGAAGCAATTGAAGACAACGTAGTTGACGGAAAATATCCGGTATGGGCTTATCAGCACATGTATACAAAAGGCGAGCCTAATGAAGTTGTAAAAGCGTTTCTGGATTACATGACTTCACCCGAGGTTCAAGACAATGATGTAGTTGAGCTTGGCTACATTCCGGCTTCTAAAATGAAAATTTCCCGTGACGTAAACGGAACTGTAACGCAAAAGTAACCTTCTGAAGCGATTAGCTTGCCTTCTTAATTCAATAGAAGCAAATAGGGCAGATCATCCCCGCTGACTTTACAAGTCGAAAGAAAGACCCGGTTTGAGGCGGAGATGGTCTGCTTCTTTTTGAAGAAATTATCCTGTGCGGCTTCGGCATGAATACACATACATGTTTTCTCGAATGAACTACCAATGAAAGGGTTTGCTGCCTATGCAGGATAAACAACGAGTCGTCAAACCTCATATTGCTGAGGAATGGGTAGGGAAAATTTACACGCTGCTCTGTATTTTTTTTCTGATTGTTACCATTTTTTCGATGGTTTACTTCGTAGCATCAAAAGGAATCAGCACATTCTTCTTGCCTAATGTGAACTTGCTGGATTTCCTGACCGGGCTGAAGTGGGCGCCTGAAGGAAGTCCGCCTGCCTTCGGTGCATTGCCGTTTATCGTAGGCTCCTTCACGACTTCGATTCTGGCTGCTCTCATTGCTGCGCCGTTAGGCATTTGCGCAGCGATCTTCATGACGGAGATTATGCCGGGCGTCGGGCGTCGTTACTTGCAGCCTGTTATAGAGCTGCTCGCCGGTATCCCATCGGTTGTATACGGCTTTATCGGACTAAGTGTTCTCGTTCCGTTCCTTCGTGATGTATTTCCGGGACAAGGGATAGGGATTGCGGCAGGGGCGATGGTACTTTCAATTATGATTTTGCCTACCATTACGACTATTGCCGCGGATGCGCTCGCTGGCTTGTCACACAGCCTCAAGGAAGGCTCCTACGCGCTTGGCGCGACACGCTGGCAGACGATTTATCGCATTATATTGCCAACTACGCTGCCCGCTTTGCTAACAGGCGTGGTGTTGGGGATTTCAAGGGCATTTGGTGAAGCGCTGGCTGTTCAGATGGTAATCGGGAATGCGCCGCATATTCCGAAGTCGCTGTTTGAATCAACTTCGACATTGACGAGTGTCATTACACTTAGCATGGGGAATACCGTGTCGGGATCACCGCATAATAGCGCATTATGGTCGCTTGCTTTGATCTTGATGTCAATGACCTTCGTATTCGTATTTATTGTTAGATGGTTGGAAAGGAGATCGAAAGTATGAGTGCCAAAACAGCGAACCGTGTTGCTACCATTGTAATTATTTCTGTCGCTGTATTTATTGTTGCGCTACTGGCGGGCCTGCTCGGGTTTATACTGGTGCGCGGAATCGGGCATATCAGTTTCGATTTCCTCACATCGGCTCCACAGACGATCAAGGCTGGCGGGGGAATCGGCCCACAGCTGTTCAACTCGCTCTTTTTGCTTGTTCTTACCCTTATCATTACGGTTCCGCTTGGGGTCGGGGCTGGGATTTATATGAGTGAATACGCGAAGCCGGGTCGCTTTACCGATTTTATCCGGCTGATTGTGGAAGTATTGTCTTCTTTCCCTTCGATTGTGGTCGGCTTGTTCGGTTTGCTGGTTATTGTTAACTTGTTCGGGCTTGGCTTCTCCCTGTTCTCCGGTGCGCTCGCACTGACGGTGTTCAACCTTCCGCTGATGGTGCGTATTACGGAACAAGCGATTCGCGGTGTGCCGCGCGAGCAGAAGGAAGCCAGCTTGGCGCTTGGCTTGTCGCGCTGGAAGACGATCACGAGCGTTATGATGCCGATTGCGCTGCCGACGATTATAACTGGTACGATTCTGGCTTCCGGACGTGTATTCGGTGAAGCGGCTGCCCTGTTGTTTACTGCAGGGATGACATCGCCCCGGCTAGACTTTTCCAACTGGAATCCGCTCAGTCCGACATCTCCTCTCAACCCGTTCCGTCCGGCGGAGACGCTGGCGGTTCATATTTGGAAAATCAACAGCGAAGGGCTTGCCCCGGATGCTGCACAAATTGCGGCAGGAGCTTCTGCTGTGCTTGTTATTGTCGTGCTTTTGTTCAACTTTACGGCTCGATGGTTCGGACGCTATATGTACAAAAAACTGACGGCCAGCAAATAAGTGAACTAGACAGCGTCAGGCGGCGGCTGTATGAATACATGAATGCGTGTCAATATTCAGGAATTTGATTGTCAGGAGGGTCTTGGATGCAGGCAACACAGGAACTTGGGCTGTCGGCAAAAGATTTGAGTGTTTATTATGGCAGCAAGCAGGCAGTTCGCGATATATCGCTTGATTTTGAGAAGAAACAGGTTACGGCCCTGATCGGCCCTTCCGGCTGCGGGAAATCGACCTTTCTGCGCAGTCTGAACCGGATGAATGATCTGATTAGCGGCGCCCGGGTGACGGGGGAGATTTGGATTGAGGAGGACAACATCCTTGATCCCAAAGTAGATGTAGTCCTGCTGAGGCAGAAAATCGGGATGGTATGGCAGCGTCCAAATCCGTTCCACAAATCGATTTACGAAAATATTGCCTTCGGTCCGCGTTACCATGGCATTAAAAATAAAAAGCAGCTGGACGAAATTGTGGAAAGCTCGCTGCGCAAGGCAGCGCTGTGGGAGGAGACAAAGGACCGTCTGCATCAGTCCGCGCTCGCTCTCTCCGGCGGTCAACAGCAGCGCCTGTGTATCGCCCGCTCCATTGCGGTCAAGCCGCAAATTATATTAATGGATGAGCCGGCCTCCGCCTTGGACCCGGTATCCACGGCCAAGATTGAAGAACTGATTACCGAGTTGAAGCAGGACTACTGCATCATTATCGTCACGCACAACATGCAGCAGGCGGCACGGGTCTCGGACAAAACGGCCTTTTTCTATATGGGCGATCTGATTGAGCATGACCATACACAGAAGCTCTTCACCAATCCTTCGCAGCAGCAGACAGATGATTACATTTCAGGACGATTCGGTTAAAGGGGGCGAAAATCATGACAACCAAATTCGAGGTGAACGAGCTGCAGCTCCACTACGGCGAATTTCACGCGCTGAAACAAATTTCGCTCTCGATTCCCGAGCGTTCGGTCAATGCGCTGATCGGCCCTTCCGGTTGTGGGAAATCAACTTTTTTGCGCACGCTGAATCGAATGAACGATATGATTAGTTCCGTCCGGGTAGATGGGGAAATCAAGCTGTCCGGTACGAATATTTATGATACGGGAATGGACGTAGAGGAATTGCGCAAGCGGGTCGGAATGGTGTTTCAGCAGCCAAACCCGTTCCCGAAATCCATATATGAGAATGTTGCTTTCGGACCGCGCCTTCATCGGAAGCCAGGGAGAAAGGAACTGGACGAGATCGTAGAGAAAAGCCTGCGCGGCGCTTCCCTATGGGATGAAGTGAAGGATGACCTTCACAAATCAGCGCTTGGGCTGTCCGGCGGCCAGCAGCAGCGTCTGTGTATTGCCAGGGCGCTCGCTGTTAACCCGGAAGTGCTGCTAATGGATGAATCCACATCTGCGCTCGATCCGATTTCCACCTTGAAGATCGAAGAACTGATTCAGGAACTCAAGAAAGACTATACGATTGTAATGGTTACGCACAATATGCATCAAGCCGCCCGTGTGTCGGATTACACCACTTTTTTCCTGAATGGAGAAGTTATAGAAAGCTCTCCGACGGAAAAGCTGTTTTCCACTCCGGTCGACCATCGCACTGAGCAATATATTACGGGAAGATTCGGATAAAGGAGAGAATTACAGATGATCGTGCGTAAAGATTTGGATGATGGATTGGAGCAACTGAAATCAATGCTGCTGGAGATGGGCAGTCGTGTGGAGACAGTGCTTCATGATGCCATGAAGGCGCTGGAGCAGCTCGATCAGGAAAGCGCCAGAGCGATTATTAAGAGAGATTCGGAGTTAAACAGTCTTGAAGATCAAATCTCTGAAGTTGGAGCGAAGATCATTGCGACGCAGCAGCCGGTCGCCAAGGACTTGCGGCGTGTGCTGGTCGCCTTCCGGATGGCAAGCGATCTGGAGCGGATGGGCGATTTGTCGGTAGACATCGCCAAAGTTGTGCTGCGGATGGAAGGGGAGACGCTGATCAAGCCGCTTATCGACCTTCCGAAGATGGGTTCGATCTCCCAAACGATGATCTATGAATCGATCCAGGCCTATATTCACGAGGATATTGATTTGGCTTACAAAATGGCGAATGATGATGATAACGTCGACGCCCTTTACAGCCAGATTTTGCGTGAGCTGTTTACCTTGATGACGCAAAATCCGAACGTCGTGTCCCAGGCTATGCTGCTGAGCTTTGTGGGCCGGTACGTGGAGCGTATTGCCGACCATGCCACGAATATTGGGGAGAGCGTTGTCTACCTGGTGACAGGCAAGCGGCCGGATTTGAACGACTAGGCATTTTTGCACCCCAAATTACATCTTGCTTGTACGTTGCGATCGTTTTATCAATTTGCAGCAAGCCATTCCTTTATCGCAGAGGGGTGGCTTTTTTCATTATTAGATTGGGACCAGCGTGATTCCAGCGCATTAAAAGCTTCTCATTTAAAACGGGGAATGCCTGCGCGTATTACGGTTTTGAGCGGTGTCTATGGTATGATAGTTTCAGACAAGTTAACGGGTGAGGTGTCCCTTATGGATAAATGGATTTTAATTGACGGCAACAGTATTGCGAATCGGGCTTTCTATGCAATGCCGCCGCTGACGAATTCAGCAGGTCTGCATACGAATGCGGTATACGGATTTACGACGATGCTTCTCCGGCTGATTGAGGAGGAACAGCCGACGCATATGATGGTCGCATTTGATGCGGGTAAAATAACGTTCCGCCATGAAGGCTACGAGGATTATAAGGGCGGTCGGGCAAAAACTCCTTCCGAGCTGTCCGAGCAGTTCCCGTTGATCAAAGAGCTGCTGAAGGCCTTCGGAATCGCCCAATATGAGCTGGGCGGCTTCGAGGCCGATGATATTATTGGCACTCTGACCAGGATCGCGGATGAAAAAGGCGTACAGACGCTGGTCGTCAGTGGAGACAAGGATATGCTGCAGTTGGCCTCAAATCAGGTGACCATTGCCATCACCCGGAAAGGTGTCAGTGAAGTCGACCGGTTCACGCCGGAAGCCGTGGGGGAGAAATACAATTTAACTCCGGAGCAGATTATCGACCTCAAAGGCTTGATGGGAGATGCTTCCGACAATATTCCGGGCATTCCGGGAGTAGGCGAAAAGACAGCGCTTAAGCTGCTGCATGAGTACGGTACGGTCGAGGAAGTGCTGGCCAATGCCGGAAGCCTGAAAGGGAAAATGAAGGAGAAGGTTGACCAGCATCGGGAAGAAGCATTGATGAGCAAGAAGCTGGCGACGATTTTTCGCGAGGTTCCGCTGGAACAGGGCGTCGAGGAGATGGCTTACAGCGGCTACCAGCCGTATCAGCTGTCCGAGGCGTTCCGCAAGCTGGAATTCAAGTCGCTGCTGGAGCGCCTGGATTTGCCGTCCGGCAGCGCATCCGGTTCGGACGGCGCAGGCGAAGAGGGACAGGAGTCGGCGATTGAGACGGTTAGTGTTGAGGCCGACGGGATTCAGGCCCTTGTTGATGATCTGAAGCAGGTGAAGGCGGTACTCATCGAAGCGACCGGTGAGAACCCGCATCATGCCGACCTGCTGGCAATCGCGCTGGCTACAGATACGAAGGCATACGTTGTCCCTGCCGATCTGTTGCTATCCGAGCAAGGCTTGCTCCTCAAAGAGTGGCTGGAGGACGAGCAGGCCTTCAAGCAAGGTTATGATATGCATAAAGCGGAGCTGGCGCTCGCCTGGAATGGTATCAAGCTGAAGGGGACAACATTTGACGTTCAGCTTGCCGCTTATCTGCTTGATCCTTCTGATTCGGGCCAGACACTCAATGGCTTATCCGCCCGCTATTCGTTGCCGCATGTGCCTGCGGATGAGGACGTGTACGGCAAGGGCGCCAAGTTCAAGGTGCCGGATCAAGAGGTTCTGCATGTTCATCTGGCCCGCAAGGCAGAGGCTGTGCGCCGGCTTGCGCCTCTGCAGGCGCGGGAACTAGAGGAGAGCGGCATGCATCGTCTTTTTTATGAGCTGGAGCTGCCACTGTCCTCCATTCTGGCTGGTATGGAAAAGCAGGGAATCGAAGTCAGAAGCGATACCATCGCACAGCTTGGCCAAGAGATCGAAGGGAAAATCACCTCTTCCATGAATGAGGTGTACCGATACGCAGGGATGGAATTTAATATCGGGTCAACCAGACAGCTCGGTGAGGTGCTGTTCGACAAGCTGGGGCTGCCGGTTGTCAAGAAGACGAAGACCGGCTATTCAACCGACGCCGATGTGCTGGAGAGGCTGGAGCCGTATCATGGCATTATCCCCTCGATTCTGCACTATCGTCAGCTGACGAAGCTGCAATCGACTTATGTGGAGGGACTGCTGAAGGAAATTCGCAAGGACACGGGCAAAGTACACACCTATTTCCGCCAGACAATTGCCGCAACAGGGCGGCTTAGCAGCCAGTTTCCTAATTTGCAGAATATCCCGATTCGGCTGGAGGAAGGCCGCAAAATTCGCAAAGCGTTCGTTCCTTCCGAACCTGGCTGGTTCATTCTGGCTGCGGATTATTCACAGATTGAGCTGCGGGTGCTGGCGCATATATCCGGGGATGAAGGTTTGAAGGACGCATTCATCCACAATATGGACATTCATACGAAGACTGCAATGGATGTATTCGGCGTGGCTGCGGATCAAGTCGATTCGAACATGAGACGGCAAGCAAAGGCTGTTAATTTTGGTATCGTCTACGGAATTAGCGACTTCGGGCTTTCCCAGAACTTGAATATTACGCGAAAGGAAGCGGCCCAGTTCATCGAGCAGTATTTTGTCGCGTTCAAGGGCGTCAGAAAGTACATGGATGATATTGTCGCTCAAGCCCGCGAGGACGGCTATGTGACCACCCTGCTGGAGCGACGAAGATATTTGCCGGAAATCAAGGCATCGAATTTTAACCTGCGTTCATTCGCGGAGCGCACAGCGATGAATACACCAATTCAGGGTACCGCGGCCGATATTATCAAGCTGGCGATGGTGCGGATGAACGAGAAGCTTGCTGAACAGAAGCTGCGCAGCCGGATGCTGCTGCAAGTACACGATGAATTGGTGTTTGAAGTGCCGGAGGATGAATTGGCCATTATGGAGAAGCTTGTGCCGGAGGTTATGGCAGGCGCAATCGAACTCGATGTTCCACTGCGGGCGGATGTGAGCTATGGCGCCAATTGGTATGAGACGAAATAGCCGGAATCAGGTATAATGGACTATAGAAAAAACTGTAACTGTATGAATGGACAGAGGTGAAACGAAGATGCCGGAGTTGCCGGAGGTGGAGACAGTCCGACGCACACTGATGGAGCTTGTCGCTGGCAAGACAATCGAGCGGGTATCGGTCAATCTGCCGCGAATTATACAACGTCCCAGCGATTGCGAAGCTTTTGCCGCGATGCTGGCTGGCCGCACGATTGGAGATGTCGGGCGGCGAGGGAAATTTTTACTTATTCGATTGAACGGGTTGGTTCTCGTCTCGCATTTGCGAATGGAGGGACGTTATGGGCTTTACAGACAGGACGAGCCGGTAGAGAAGCATACACACGTCATATTCCATTTCAATGACGGAACCGAGCTTCGATATAAGGATGTCAGACAATTCGGTACGATGCATCTGTTTGAGCCAGGGGAGGAGCTTAAGCTTCCTCCGCTAAACAAGCTGGGCATCGAGCCGCTCTCTGATGCATTTACACTAAAGTCGCTGCGAGACAAGCTGCAACACCGGACTACGAAGATCAAGCCGCTGCTGTTGAATCAGGAATATATCGTGGGACTAGGCAATATCTATGTAGATGAAGCCTTGTATATGGCGGGTATTCATCCCGAACGGACTGCGGAGACGTTGAAGCCAAAGGATTGGGAGCGGCTGCACATTGCAATTGGACAAACCCTGGGCAGTGCGGTAGAAGCGGGCGGCTCCTCCATCAAGTCCTATGTGAACGGGCAAGGCGAGATGGGAATGTTTCAGCATAAATTGGCGGTATACGGACGTCAGAATGAAGACTGCAAGCAATGCGGAAGTACGATTCAAAAGTCTGTCGTAGGTGGAAGAGGGACGCATGTCTGTATGAATTGTCAACCTCTTCCACGTCAGCAGACGAAAGGCGAAGAACGCCAGAAAGCAAACTGATTTAACAGGTGACGCAAGTTTTGCCATGCACGGCATTGCCCTCCCGGCATATGATGTTATCAGACATGGGCGCTAGTATAGGGCCCCCATTATAAGGGAGGGAATTCGATGCTGTTGCATGTGTTCACGCTGCTGCTGCTGGCCTTTGCGGTCAGTCTGGATGGCTTTGGCGTCGGGGTAACCTACGGTTTGCGGCAAATCCGTATCCCGGTTTTGTCGATTTTGATTATTGCAAGCTGTTCAGGTGTAATTATATTATTGTCCATGTTGTTCGGCCAGTGGATGGCTGGCTATATTTCTCCGCATATTGCAGGGCTGATTGGCGCTCTCATATTGATCGGAATTGGGGTATTGTCCCTTTTTCAATTTTTTCGCAACAAACGTTCAGAGTCTTTAGAAGAGGCGGGATCTGCTTCTGCCGCGCAAGCAAGAGTCCAGGGACATGGGGATGTTTGGACGGCAGCTGTAAATGAGGATGCGAGTCCGGCCACGGCAGCTGTCATCAAGAATGCGACTGTCCTACAGTTGGAGCTTCGCAGGCTTGGCCTTGTGATTCAGATTTTGCGCTCGCCACAGGCAGCGGATGTTGACCGATCCGGTATTATTTCTCCGTCTGAGGCCATTTTGCTTGGCTGCGCGCTGTCTTTTGATGCTTTCGGTGCTGGTCTGGGTGCGGCGTTGCTCGGTTTCCCTCCATTGCTGACAGCACTTCTAATCGCGTTTTCGAGCGGAATGTTTCTTTATTTAGGAATTCGAATCGGTTTTAAATTCTCCTATTCCAGCCGTATGAAGGCTTTATCATTTTTACCGGGAGTCATGCTTATCGTTATGGGGTGCTTTAAGCTGTTGTAGGACACAATAGACAGAGATAGACTGGATCAAATCGCATGAAACAGGATTGAGGTGAAGCATGAAAATCGGATTAACTGGCGGGATCGCCTGCGGCAAAAGCAGCGTTGGAGCGATGCTGGTCCAGTGCGGGGCGGCGCTTATTGATGCTGATCAGATCGCCAGGGAAGTTGTCCTCCCTGGTGAGCCTGCGCTAGGCGAAATTGTCGATTTGTTCGGACATGAGGTGCTTCAGACGGACGGAACATTAAACCGGAGCGCACTCGGGGAGATTGTATTTCACGATGCGGACAAGCGCCGGCAGTTGGAGAGCATCATGCATCCAGCCATTCGTGTCAAAATGAGGGAACGGATAGCCAAACATGAGGCACAATTCCCCGATGTGCCGATATTTGCGGATGTGCCGCTGCTCTATGAGACCGGGCAGGACAAGCTATACGACAGCGTAGTTGTCGTCTATGTACCGAGATCGCAGCAGCTTATACGCTTGCTAAACCGCCATCCTGGGATGACGGAGGAACAGGCGGTTAACCGAATTGAGGCCCAAATGGATATTGAGCTGAAAAGGCAGCGGGCCGATTGGGTTATTGACAACAGCGGTACACTGGAGGAAACCAGAAGCCAGGTTGAAACATTGTGGGAGCGTTTGGTTCGATGCTGAGGATGTTTCGCAAGAAGCGCTTTTTGCTGCTATTGTTCATTGGATTTATAATTTTGCTCTTTGCTCGGTCTGATTGGATGGGGAGATGGATGTACCCCATTTACTACATAGACGACATTAAGGCCAGTTCACTAAATTATGAAGTAGATCCGTATTTGGTAGCGGCAATTATAAGAGCGGAAAGCAATTTTGAGACTGGGCGCGAATCCCCCAAGGGAGCGCTTGGCATTATGCAGATTATGCCTGATACGGCAGGCTGGATTGCATCCAAAGCCAATTTCACAAATCTCACGCTCGATGATATTCATCACCGCGCAGACATAAGCATTCAGATGGGGACCTGGTATATTAAGTCGCTTGAAAGGCAGTTCAAGGAAAGAAGGCCGCTTGTGATTGCCGCTTATAATGCAGGTCCCGGCAAGGTTAACCAATGGTTGAAGGACAATGTCTGGGACGGCGAGCTTGACACCGCTCATGATATTCCCTATGGCGAGACGAGGCGTTATGTACAGAAAGTGATTTATTATTATAATAAATATAAAGAGTTATACCCTTCTTTTTAGCTCTTGAAGTTAAAGAAAGCCTTGGCTGCCGCATATCGGTTGCGGACAGCCAAAGCTCTTGGAAAAGAACGAAATTATTTGTATTGACCAGCAAGGGATTGCTCGGCGATTTGTACCAGTTTACGAGTGATGTAACCCCCAAGGGAGCCAGCGTCACGAGTAGTTACATTGCCGTAGTAACCGTCTTGTGGGATCGCGATACCCAGTTCTTGTGCAACCTCATATTTCAGTTGGTCAAGAGCTGCATTCGCTTCCGGCACTACCAATTGGTTGCTGCTGCGTTGTGAGCTCATTCTTGTTCACCTCCTTGCGGTTGGTAACAGTATTATGTGCGGCAGTTTCAGACTTCATACAATAAATATTAATAAAAGGTATGGTAAAACCTAACAATCCTTAATCACTAAACAAATAGGAAAAGAAGGGAGAAACTTTATGAAATGTCCCTATTGTGATAACGGCGGCACGAAGGTGCTTGATTCCCGGCCCGCGAATGAAAACAAATCGATTCGCCGCAGACGCGAATGTGAGCGATGCAACAGAAGATTTACAACTTTCGAAATGATTGAGGAAACACCGCTTATTGTCATCAAAAAGGATGGCAGTCGGGAGGAGTTCAGCCGAGACAAAGTGTTGCGAGGGCTGATCCGCGCCTGTGAGAAAAGACCGGTATCCATTGAGAAGCTGGAGGTCATTGTGTCCGAGGTCGAAAAGGATCTCCGCACAACAGCCCAGGCCGAGGTGGAAAGCTTTGCTATTGGCGAGATTGTCATGAAGCAGTTGTACCCGATTGATGAGGTCGCATATGTCCGCTTTGCATCGGTGTACAGGCAGTTCAAGGATATTGATATGTTCATGAAAGAATTGAACAACTTGCTGTCCAAGCATCCGCTGGCAGGCAGCGATAATGGATAAGGATGAGGAACACTGCCGGCAGGAGAAAAAGCTTCTGACTGTTGATGAAAGAAGGGGAAGAATTTCATGAGCGATACTAAAAAAATTCAACCGATCATCCCGCATTTGTGGTTCGACAAAGAGGCGAAGGAAGCTGCGGAGTTCTATTGCTCTGTATTTCCAAATTCAACAATCAAGAGCACGGCAACATTGCAAGGAACACCATCAGGCGATCCCGATCTGGTTTCATTCAGCATCTGGGGACAGTCGTTTATGGCCATTTCAGCAGGGCCATACTTTAAAATTAATCCTTCGATTTCATTCATCGTTAATTTCGATCCGTCCAGGGAAGAGAACGCCAGAAGCATGATAGATGAGGTTTGGAACAAGCTGTCTGATGGCGGCACGGCGCTGATGCCGATTGACAAGTATCCATTCAGCGAACGATTTGGCTGGATTCAGGACAAGTATGGGGTCACATGGCAGCTTATGCTCACGAATCCGGAGGGAGAGCCGCGGCCGGAAATTATTCCTTCCTTATTGTTCGTCGGCGATAACTTCGGAAAGGCGGAGGAGGCCCGTGAATATTATCTCTCCGTGTTCAAGAATGCCAAAGCCGGATCGCTGATTCGATACGGAGCCGGTCAGGGGCCGAACAAGGAAGGTACCGTTATGTTCAGCGACTTTCAGTTGGAGGAGACATGGTTTACGGCGATGGATGGCGCGCTGGATCATGGCTTTACCTTCAATGAGGCGATTTCTCTGTTGGTCAGCTGTGAGACGCAGGAAGAAATCGACTACTACTGGGACAAGCTGTCGGCAGTCCCGGAGGCGGAGCAGTGCGGCTGGCTGAAGGACAAATATGGTCTTTCGTGGCAGATCACCTCGAGCAGGTTGTCAGAGATCATGAGCAATGGAACACAGGATCAGCGCAACCGCGTCACGCAGGCGTTTTTGAAGATGAAAAAGTTTGATATTGCGGAATTGGAGAAAGCATTTCAGGGGTAATTTTAATTTTGGCAAACAATATGGAGGTGCATGGATTTCTTTTTCTTCTTCTTTTTTACAAATCCATATGAGAACCCTTATATAAAAAAAGCTTGTGAGATGATGTTTGCTGACAAGCTATTGAAGGATGGGTATTGTGATATTGGACAATTCCTCAGGCTGCAGTTCAAGAAGGAAGAGATGTATGCGAGGCTCAAAGAGGCCGGTTCGCCTTTCGCTGAGCTGTATGGCAAATCCTATCCTAAACAAGCTACATTGGCCGCGGAGTTGTCCGATTTTATTGACAATAGCTTGAAATATAGAGATCCAGACTCGCTGAGTTACCTGGAAGCGCAGGCATTATTGAATTGGATTTTTAGATCCGCCAGCAATTCAGGTGACAGGGAGGGGATCGTCAAGGACTTGATTCAAGGGTTGGGTGCTGAATACGGTTCGAAAGATGATTATCTCGTTTCCCAAGGCAGTATCATATTTAATCAATCCCGGGTGGAAATCCATTTTGTCAGATCAATTGAAGACTTTAACCAATCAATCAAGAAGACTGGCATACATAATGACGGGTTTTATTACCGCGGGCATTCTCAGGTCAATTTCACGCTCACTCCCTCTGTAATGAGGAGGAAGAGTTGGAGAGAGCATGAGTGTGATATGTATAACGAATTAAAGATTCAGTGTCCTCAAGATTTCGAAAAAATTAAAACCCATTTGGATGTTTTGGTACATATGCAGCATTACGGTTTGCCCACAAGATTATTGGACATCACTCGCAATCCTTTAGTTGCGATGTATTTTGCATGTGAGCAGGATAGCGGGACATTCGGAGAAATAATCGCTTTTAAAGTCGACCGAAAAAATATTAAGTATCCGAACAGTGACACGATCTCATTGCTTGCCAGTCTGCCGCTATTTAGTAGTGAAGATCAGGCGAGTTTTTCCAAGTATGCAGCCGATCCCGAGATTGATAAGAGGGAATTTAATTATAAGATAGACCGTTTGCTTCATGAAGTAAAGAGCGAGAAGCCTGCGTTCAGGGATGAAGTGAACAAGGAGGATTTGTTAAACTGTTTTGTGGTTTTGTCTCCAAAGGCGAATAATCGTATCATCAAACAAGATGGCGCCTTTATTATCTGCGGCCTCGCAGAGGACAATTCTTTGGCACTGAATACGCTGAGATACAAGGACAGCGCAAGCAAATCGGTGGTTTATATTGTGGATAATAAAGCGGAAATTCTCGAGCAGCTACAGAGATTTTCTATAAACAAGGCCAATCTGTTTCCCGAAATAGATGATGTCGCGGACTTTATCAAGAATAAATTTTAGTTCTTTGTGGATTAGTTGTGGGATGGAATAGATAATCGACTACTAGTGGGACAAGCCGTTGTACACTTTGTAATTGGGGAGGCAAGGGGTGATCGAGTCCCTTGCCTTATCGTGCAACTCGAATATTACCTTATTCTTTTTTTGGATTTGGAATAGTCACTTCCAGAGTGTTTATTATAGGCTCCAAACAGGAATAGTAATAATTTTCCTCCAGTTCAGACAATTCTTGAATCAGAAATTTTAATCTTGGCAATATGTTCTCATCTTCGCTTATATTATATTTGAGAACTAAATTTCGTATAATTAGAGCTTTATGGGCAAACATTTTATAATCTAACTTTTCAATCATTTCTCCTT
>NZ_JAELUP010000106.1 GCF_016424485.1 Paenibacillus roseus | reverse complement strand
TAGAAGTCTGACCGGAAGGACAGGTGGACTGTATTCAAGTGAGAATGCCGGTATGAGTAACGAAAAGACAAGTGAGAATCTTGTCCGCCGAAAGCCTAAGGGTTCCTGAGGAAGGCTCGTCCGCTCAGGGTAAGTCGGGACCTAAGGCGAGGCCGAAAGGCGTAGTCGAAGGACAACAGGTTGAAATTCCTGTACCACCGAAGATTGTTTGAGCAATGGGGTGACACAGAAGGATAGTGACGCGGACTGATGGATGTCCGTCCAAGCAGTGAGGCTGGTGTGTAGGCAAATCCGCACATCATAAGGCTGGGCTGTGATGGGGAGCGAAAATTGCAGTAGCGAAGGTCATGAGTTCAGGCTGTCAAGAAAAGCCTCTAGTGAGATCAAGGTGCCCGTACCGCAAACCGACACAGGTAGGCGAGCAGAGCATGCGAAGGCGCGCGGAAGAACTCTCGTTAAGGAACTCGGCAAAATGACCCCGTAACTTCGGGAGAAGGGGTGCCTCGGTAGGGTGAATAGCCCGAGGGGGCCGCAGTGAAAAGGCCCAAGCGACTGTTTAGCAAAAACACAGGTCTGTGCGAAGCCGTAAGGCGAAGTATACGGGCTGACGCCTGCCCGGTGCTGGAAGGTTAAGGGGAGCGGTAAGGGGTAACCCGAAGCTGTGAACCGAAGCCCCAGTAAACGGCGGCCGTAACTATAACGGTCCTAAGGTAGCGAAATTCCTTGTCAGGTAAATTCTGACCCGCACGAATGGCGTAACGACTTGGGCGCTGTCTCAACGAGAGATCCGGTGAAATTTTAATACCTGTGAAGATGCAGGTTACCCGCGACAAGACGGAAAGACCCCATGGAGCTTTACTGCAGCTTGATATTGGACTTGGGTACGATCTGTACAGGATAGGTGGGAGCCGTTGAAACCTGCGCGCCAGCGTGGGAGGAGGCGCCGTTGGGATACCACCCTGATCGTATCGGAGTTCTAACCTGCCACCCTGAATCGGGTGGAGGGACCGTGTCAGGCGGGCAGTTTGACTGGGGCGGTCGCCTCCTAAAAAGTAACGGAGGCGCCCCAAGGTTCCCTCAGAATGGTTGGAAATCATTCGAAGAGTGCAAAGGCATAAGGGAGCTTGACTGCGAGACCAACAAGTCGAGCAGGGACGAAAGTCGGGCTTAGTGATCCGGTGGTACCGAATGGAAGGGCCATCGCTCAACGGATAAAAGCTACCCTGGGGATAACAGGCTTATCTCCCCCAAGAGTCCACATCGACGGGGAGGTTTG
The DNA here is from genome assembly GCF_016424485.1 of Paenibacillus roseus. Taxonomy (GTDB): domain Bacteria; phylum Bacillota; class Bacilli; order Paenibacillales; family Paenibacillaceae; genus Paenibacillus_D; species Paenibacillus_D roseus. The sequence goes on along the minus strand of NZ_JAELUP010000106.1, from coordinate 404 downwards.
GCACCTCGATGTCGGCTCATCGCATCCTGGGGCTGAAGTAGGTCCCAAGGGTTGGGCTGTTCGCCCATTAAAGCGGTACGCGAGCTGGGTTCAGAACGTCGTGAGACAGTTCGGTCCCTATCTGTCGTGGGCGTAGGAAATTTGAGAGGAGCTGTCCTTAGTACGAGAGGACCGGGATGGACGTACCGCTGGTGTACCAGTTGTTCCGCCAGGAGCACCGCTGGGTAGCTATGTACGGAAGGGATAAGCGCTGAAAGCATCTAAGCGCGAAGCCCCCCTCAAGATGAGATTTCCCAGTATGTAAGACCCCTTGAAGACGACGAGGTTGATAGGCTGGGGGTGGACGCACAGCAATGTGTGGAGCTGACCAGTACTAATCGGTCGAGGGCTTATCCTATAGACTT
>NZ_JAELUP010000105.1 GCF_016424485.1 Paenibacillus roseus | reverse complement strand
GCATAGTAGATCCGCTCCTTCATCTTATCTGCTCATTCTACTAGCCCTTATATTCTCTGTCCAACTAAGTGTAGCCGATCCAGTCGCTAGTTCGTCCCAGTTGTTACCCCACGAACGCACGATCTGGAGTTGTCAATAAAAGTGCAGTTTGAAAACACACTCATACAGAAATTCCGTTACTAAGCTGCTTGTGACAGCATTCTTTCGCGATAAATAGCTGGGGGCCAGCCCCCAGGATTCGTGGTGTAGATCCGCTGTCTGTTGTAGTAGACCATGATGTATCTGAAGATGACCGATTTCATATAGGCCATCGGATAGTGCTCGGTTTTGATCTTGTATAGCTTTTCTTTCTTCAGCGTAGCAAAAAAGCTTTCCATCCTTGCGTTGTCATAGCAACGCCCTGTGCCGCTCATACTCTGAACGGCATCTCGTTTAGCCAGACACGCTCGGAATGCATGACTTGTAAATTGGCTACCTCGATCGCTGTGAACAATCATTCCGCGAGCATTTCTTGCTTTACAGGCGTTCTCAAAGGCTTGGATGCACAGTTCCTTGGACATGTTGTCGTCCATGGCGAGACCCACGATCTCTCCGTTGAAACAATCCAGTACCGCAGACAGATAGAGCTTACCGTCTGAACAAGGAACTTCAGTGATATCCGATAGCCACTTCTGGTTGGGTGCTGAGGATGTGAAATCTCTCTGGATCAGGTTCTGGCTCTTTTGAGCTGCGGCATCCTCGCGTGTAATGCCATTCGGATGGCGCCTCACTTTCTTCAGCAGGCCGTGCCTCTTCATGATGCGATAGACGGTGCTATAGCTGGTCGTGATCTCTAGTTGTGACAGCCCCAGCAGAATACGCTGGACACCGTAATTGCTGTTGTCTTCATGTTCTTCGATGATTTCTTTAATCTTGACCAGAAGGCGTTGTTGCCGTTCCTGTCGGGGCGTAGGCTTCAAGCTACGATAATAGCCCGATTCGCTGACAGCAAGTACTTCGCACAACTCCTTGACGGTCCATCGATCCCGTCGTTCACGGATGTAAGCATAGAGCTGGCATGCCTTTACCGCTTCCGGTCTTTTGCGAAAAAACCGAGTGCGTCCTTGAGAATTTCATTCGCACGGCGCAACTCGCCTATTTCCCTTTCTAATTCGAGTTCACGCGCAGTCTTATCGGCAGATGCATAAGCGCGCCCGCTCCCGATATGCGCGCCATCGCCGTGCAGGGTTCTTCGCTTTCTCCAATCCTGCAAGGTGTGGTAGGCTACGCCTAACTGCTCGGCGACTTTCTTTGGTCCAATCTCATCGCTCAATCTTACGGCTTCTTCTTTAAATGCTTTATCGTACCGATTCATTGGTTCTCATCCCCTCGTTAGCTTTCATTTTATTTCATATGAGGGTATTTTTCGACTGCATTTTTATCGTAGCACTCCAGATTGAGGTTATAATCGAACCGCAAAAGCCTGCCGCGCGGCAGGCTTCTGATGTATAAGGGGAAAATTTTTTCAGTATTCCAGTATTTTCGGAGAGCTATACGATGTAGAATAAACCTATCAGGTTAAGGAACGATTTGCTATAAAGCTAAATTTATTACGATGTATCTTTGCTGCAAATGAGTTTTTTGTGAGCCTGCTTTGGTAGAATGGATAGATTAGTTGGATTCGGGGAAGGGGATTATGTCTTGATAAGGGGGAATTATCACAAGATTATCGGCATCGGGTTGCTTTTTTCGCTCTCCATCGCGTTGTTTGCCCTTATTTATACCCAGACGGTGCCTTATCAGAACATACCATCCGCGAAGCGTGGGGTATATGATTTATCGCAATGGGACTTTCAAAAGCAGGGTTGGGTCAACCTGAATGGAGTGTGGGAATTTTATGAGGGCGAGCTGTTGTATCCTGCCGATTTTCGAGCGGGAACGCATCTGGAGGCTGCCTATATATCCGTTCCTGGCACATGGAAAGCAAAGTCGGAAAAGGACGGTAACCATCGCAAAAGCTATGGCACGTACCGATTGAACGTGCTGGTTTCAGATCAAGTGAGGGATGAGGTTTTAGGGTTAAAAGTAAGGAGCATCCGCATGTCCCATCAGTTGTTCGTGAACGGAGAACTGAAGGGCGAGAGCGGACGTCCTGCAATCCGTGAATCGGCGCACCAACCTGGCAACACCCCGTATACAGCTTTTTTTCATACCGATTCCAACCAAATCGAAATCGTCATTCAAGTGTCTAACTATGTATTTGTCAACGAAGGGATCGCCGGTTCGATTTCGTTCGGCCTTGATCAAGAGGTGTTAAAGCTTAACGGAATCCAGCTCGGCACCGATATCGGGATTATTTTGATACTGGGCATGTTCGGTGCGTATCATCTCAGCTTTTACTTCCTTGGGCGAAGAGAGAAGGCCTATTGGCTTATTGGCCTATATTTGCTGCTCATCATGTTGGAAAAAGCGCTCTACGGGGAGAAAATTTTGCAGAGGGTGTGGCCCGAGCTTCCTTTTGATATCACCTACAAGCTGCTTGATCTCAGCGAATTTATGAGCGCAGCGGTAATCATCGTCGTGTTCTGTTCCGTTGAGACCCGTCTCATGTCCCGTCGGGCCATGAAGCTGTTGCTGGGTCCGATCGTTTTGTATATGGCAGCAGTTGTGACGCTGCCCTACCGTGTGCATATTCAAGCGAAATTTATTTTCCTCTTATATATAGGCATAGCTGTTCTCTTCATTATTGGCAGAATGGTGTACTTGTATATCCAGAGTCCGGGCGGCTCAGCAGAACGTAAGGAACTGGGGTTATTTATTGGAGGAAGCCTTTCGCTAGTGGTCTTTTTGGTTGACGGAAGCCTGTACTCCGAAAGTCTGGTCCCAACCGATTTAGCGGGGAAATTCGGGGTAATCAGTTTTGTCGTCTTCATGAATATATTGCTTGCGGTTCGGTTCTCCAATGCTTACGAGAAAGCAGAGACCCTATCCCATCAGTTGCAAGTCTCCAATCAGCTTAAAGACGAATTTTTGATGAACACGTCCCATGAGCTCAAGACGCCTTTGCATGGCATTCTGAATATGGCTTCCTATCTGTTGGAGGAGGATGGGGGCAATTTGTCTACGAAGCAAAAGCAAAATTTGTGGCTGATCAAGGATACGTCGGTCAAGCTGTCCATGCTCATCCATGATTTGATCGATGTTACCCGCTTAAGACACGGGGAGTTGCGTTTGCAGCAGGCGGTTGTGGATGTCCGGGTAGCGGCGCAAATTGTATGCGATGTGTTGCAATTCGAGCTTGCAGGCAAGGCTGTTCGCTTGGATAGCCAAGTGGGTCCAGAGGTTTGGGTACTGGCCGACGAGAACCGGTTGCGTCAGGTATTGTATAATCTGGTTCATAATGCGATCAAGCATACGCACAAAGGAACCATTCTTGTGAAGGCAAGCGTAACTGGTCAGACGGTAAGCATTGCGGTCGAGGATACAGGAAACGGGATTCCCAAGGACAAGCATGAAGCGATTTTCGAATACTTTGAGCAGCTCGATAGCCCTTTGCCACAGGATGGATATACTGGCATGGGAGTAGGCCTGTATATTAGCCGGAAGCTCATTGAAGGGATGGGCGGGTCAATTCGGGTAAACTGGTCGGAGGTTGGGCGGGGTACGTGCATGACGTTCACGCTGCCGTGCGCGGAACGGCCGCAGGCTTATTATGAAGCGCCATACGCCGCTGCGGATCGGGAGAGAATTGCTTTTGCCGATGGCCCGCTGGATGTTCTGGAGCAGCATGAGCACACGATTCTGATCGTAGATGACGAAGCTTCTAACATCTATATGATGCTGAATATTCTGAAGCGGCATCGTTATAATGTGATAGCGGCATTTTCTGCCAAAGAAGCCATGGATAAAATGGAAGAGCATCCGCAGGTCGATCTTGTCATTCTGGATGTGATGATGCCGGGGATATCCGGTATCCAGCTTTGCAAGGCGCTGCGCGGCCAGTATTCCATCCTTGACCTGCCTATTCTGATTGCGACAGTCAAGGACACGCCACAGGATATTGCGCTGGGCTTCAGGGCCGGGGCGAATGATTATGTGACCAAGCCGTTCGACGGAGAGACGCTGATTGCCAGAATTCAAACGCTGATTACGATGAAAACGTCGATTCAGGAAGCGATTCGCAATGAACATGCGTTCCACCAAGCTCAGATCAAGCCGCACTTTCTGTACAATGCCTTGAGCAGCGTAATTTCCTTTTGCTATACGGACGGAGAAAAGGCGGCTTATCTCTTGTCCATGCTCAGTCAATATTTGCGCTACATTTTGGAGATGGATCGCTCTACTTTATACGTTCCTTTATACCGGGAACTGGAGCTGATTCACGCGTATGTCGAGATTGAAATGGCTCGCTTCGGTGAGCGGTTTGATTTTGTTTGCCAAGTTGACGAAAGCCTTCACTCTATAGAAATTCCTTCTTTATGCATCCAGCCTTTTATCGAGAATGCGATTCGCCACGGACTGTTCGAGAAGGAGGGATATGGCCGTGTTGCGCTGACCATTCACGAAGGAAACCATCATATCAAATTTGTCATTGAAGATGATGGCGTAGGCATTTCGGATGATCTCCTCTATCAAATGTCCAAGGGCGAAAGGCCAAGCGAGGGAATCGGCATTTCCAACATCAGGAGACGTCTCGATTCCATCCCAGGCGCGTCATTGACGATTGATTCTGAGGTGGGGCAAGGAACCAAGGTCATTCTGTATTTGCCGATGGCCTCAGGGCAGGGATCTTTAAAAAAGGGTGGAACGCATTAAAATAGACTGCAGGACGGTTGGAGGGGCGGTTTTGTTTAACGTTGTCATTGTCGAAGACGAGAAGCCGAGTCTGGAATTAATGAAGGTTGTCATTGGAAGAAACCTGCACTATACGATTATAGGAGCTTTCACTAATCCGCTTGAAGCGTTGGCTAGCATGCCGGAGCTCACGCCCGATATCGTATTCCTGGATGTGGAAATGCCCAAGATGAATGGGCTTGAGCTTGCACGAAAAATTCATGAAATATCGAGGCAAATTAAAATTGTGTTCACAACGGCTTACAAGCATTACGCGCTGGAAGCATTCGAAGTCAATGCGTTGGATTATATTTTGAAGCCTGTAACTCCAGCAGCCATTGAGCGGATTACGGAGCGCATGGCTTTGCAGCTTCTACCCGCCTCAAATGAGAAGAAGCCGCGCCATGCTGCGATCCAGTGTTTCGGCAGCTTCGAGGTGCGCAGTTCGGAAGGAGCGCTGATCCGTTTTCAGACCCGCAAGACGGAAGAATTGTTTGCGTATTTCCTCTGCCATGCCAACCGGGAAATTGGCAAATGGCAGCTTATGGACTTGCTCTGGCCGGATATAGAGGAAGGACGGGCGTCCCATAGCTTGCATCAAACGATCTATCAAATCAAGAAAATGTTGAAAGAGCATGCCATAAGCCTGGATATTCAGAAAACAGGCGAAGGGTACATACTGGAGACAGGGGACATGAATGTCGACGTTCTGGATTATCAACGGCTTGATTTGACTCGTGCCGGGCAGCTTGCCGAATACAGGGAGATGGAGCGGCTCTGTTCCATGTACCGGGGACAACTGCTGGAAGGCAAGCCTTATTTATGGAAAGTTTCGCATGAGGAAGCCTTTGGCAAACAATATACGGCGCTGACCCGAAGCTTGATTGAACGGGATTTGTCACAGGACAATTGGAACGCTGCGGAGCATAGGCTTGATTCGTATCTGGCCATATATCCCTTGCATGAAGAAATGAATGGCATCTTGATGGACCTTTACGCAAGTCGCGGATTCAAGGAGAAGATCGCCAGACATTATGCGCGGTTCGAGGAAGATTATCGCAGAGAGTTGGGACTTGAGCTGCCGCAAGAGTTGAGCAGCCGGATATCATCCTATTTGGGACAGAAGCAGGTTCGCAGGAAATAGCCAAGAAGCAGGGAAGCATGGGGATTAAATTCTCTCTGCTTCTTTTTTGTATTTGAAAAGCAAATGCCGTTTTGAGGATTTTATGAGACCCTCCAGCTATAATCGATTGATGAACAAATTGGAAGCAATTTCATTTGAAGGGATGACATCAAGAATGATGAGAGCAAGGCAAAAGCTTTTGGTACTTTTTCATGTCCTGGTTTTGCTTGTGGGCATGATTCCGGTATGGCCGGGCAATGTATCGGCTGATTCTGCGACTCCGGACGCGTTTCAAAAGGCGTATATTCCTAATATGCCCAGCGGCGCCGAGAATGGAACGGTGGATGTCGTTAATTTGTCGGATTTTACGGTTGAAAAAGGAAAGATTACAGTCGGAAAAAATCCGAACGCTGTCGATTACAATCCGAATGGAACCCAGGTTTTTATTACGAATGGCGCTGACAGTTCGGTTTCGGTAATTGACCCGTCAACGGACACAGTCATTGCTACAATTGCTGTGGAACTAAATCCTGATTTAGTAACCTTCAATTGGGATGGGAGCAAGGCTTATGTTGCAAGCTACCAAGGGTCGATTTTTGTTATTGATTCTGTCTCATTGACAGTCGTCGATACGATCCAATTGAGCATGACGCCGCTTTCCCTATTCGCGGCGGAAAATAAATTGTATGTTACTGCCCAGGATAATAACGGCAACGGCAAGCTGCTCATCATCGATTCCGATACCGACACAGTAGAGAAATCGATGGATATACTCAACTTCCCACAATTAATTACCGGTGACCCTCAAGGCACCAAACTCTATATTTACAGCAAAGTGGGCGTCAATAACTTATGGGTTATGGATACAGCTTCCTTAACTGTGGAAAATAAATTGAATGTATCTGCCCAACAATTAGATGTCAGTACAGACGGATTATATGTTTATATGCCTACGTCAGTCGGTTTTAACGCTTATGACTTCGTTAACGACTATAAGTATGACGTAAGGCCTAACTTTACTTGGCCGAGGGCATCAATCAATAACGGCGGTCTTTCGACAGACGAGAAATACTTGTATGCATTGGACGTCAATAACAGCAAATTGGCTGTAGTGGATACGGACACAAGAGGTGTAATCCGGACCATCGATCTCAGCCATAATATTTCACTACGCGAATTTAGACGGTTTATGGCTTCGATTCCTGTCGCAACAAGGAATATGCCTAAATATAATGTTACATTCGATTCGCAAGGAGGCAGCGCGGTTGCACCGCTGACCAATGTCGTAGCAGATAATCTTATTCAACGAATGGAACCTGTTCCAACCCTTAGCGGCTTGAAGTTCGGAGGCTGGTACAAGGACGCTGACGCCAATATTCGCTGGAATTTCTATAAGGATCGCGTAACCGCCGACGTGACCTTGTACGCGAAGTGGGAAGATAAGAAGGTCGCCCTGCTTCATAAGGCCTATATTCCAAGCTCCGAAGAAGGGGCTGTCGATGTCGTTGACTTGGACGACCTCTACATTGAAAAAGGAAAGATTCGGTTAGGCGCTTATAAGGACTCCAATATCGGCCCCGTAAGCGCTGTTCTAAATCCCAATCTTTCTCAGCTTTTTGTTGGCAATTACAATGACAAGTCGGTATCGGTCATCGATACGACGACCGATACGGTAATCAACAAGATTCCTGTGTCGGCCGGGGCGCAAGGCATCGCATTTAATTCGGACGGCAGCAAAGCCTATGTATCGACAGGCACCTCCGTTACTGTCATTGACACGGATGCTTTAAGCGTCAGCAAGACGATTCCTTTGCCGCACAACTACTTCGGATCAAGCGTTCTCAATGTAGGGAATCGGATTTATGTTTCTACGAACAATGGAACCCCCACTTATGGTGCTTTGACCGTCATTGACACGGTTACCGATCTGGTGGAAAAAACCGAATATAGAGGTAAAAATCCCGGGGGGATGATCGTAAATCCGCAAGGGACAAAAGTTTACGCCATTGATTCAACTGGCAAATATGTTTCGGTCATTGATGTGGCAACGTTAAAGGAAGAAGCGCAAATCAAGCTGTCCGGTACAGGAGGATTAGACCAAGTCTTTGAAGGGATCGAGATAAGCCCGGACGGGTTACATCTCTATGTCGGACAAAATGTGCAATGGCAGGGCATAGTGGATGTCATTGACACGCAAACCAACACAGTCGTCAAACAACTTCAAACCGGGGGAGTTGCTCCGAATGCCATTACCGTAAGTCTGGATGGTACAACCCTGTTTGTGACAAACTATTCGACCCATAATATGAGCGTAATCGATATTGCGACGGGGCAACGTCAATCCTACTCTCTAAGTCGGTATCCGAAGGCTATGGGCGGCTTCACGATTCCAACAGCTCGGGCCGTAAAACTGCTTTCGAAATATGCGGTTACGTTCGATTCGCTAGGAGGCAGCGCGGTTTCATCGCTAACGGATGTGCTCCAGGGCTCCAAAATCGCCGCGCCGCAGCCTCCGATCCTTGAAGGCTATACTTTCGCCGGTTGGTACAAGGATCAAACGTTTGGGCGTAAGTGGGATTTTCAATCGGATAAAGTGATCGGGGATACGACGCTTTATGCGAAGTGGAGCAGACCGCTGCCGGCTTCAACGATGGACGAGCCTGTGCCTGGAACTCAAACAGGTTCAACAGCATTTGCAACGGCGGTCGATTTAAACTATGATTTTGCGGTCAAAATCTCTAATCAGCCGATCCATCAGCCTGTTGAAGGGGATCGTCTGTCGCCGGATGAACCGGATGTGATAAGAAATTACCACTTGCAGGATGATGTGACGGGCGTCGGTTCGCGAACGAAGAAATATATCGCATTGTATATCGTGGACCCGAATAATGAGGATCAGATTTTGTATTTCAGCCAGTTTTTGCTTTACGACTCGAATATTAAAGAGGATGAAACGGCGCTCAAGCCGATTTCGCTGTCGCCGGTTAATCAGTCGACGGATGTTGCGCTGGACGCCCCGCTTGTCATTACCTTTAATGACCCTGTAGCAGCCAAGGCAGGCAAATATATTACAGTTAAAGGGCCGAGAATTTACGAGCACGGTTCCGAGCAATATGGGGAAGAGGGAATCGAGGCTCGCGTTGAAGCCAGCGATACAAGCAAGGTAGCCATTAATGGCTCTACGGTAACAATCAATCTGGGCAAAAGCCTGGGGAGTGACTGGCACTATGCGGTCAATATCGATCGGGGCGCTTTTGCAGATCTTGCAGGCAACGACTTTGGCGGTTTGGACGGGTATATTCAAATCGATCGAAATGAAGAGGGCAACGAAACGTATTCCAATGATTCAAGCTCTTGGAGCTTCTCGACCGAATACGTTCCTACTGCGCCTGCAATAAGATTGCTTTCGCCAGCAAATGGCGCTGCAAATGTGCCGCGCTCTCAGGAGCTGTCGATTACTTTTGACCAGAACGTAACAGCAGTAGCAGGTAAAAAAATATGGATTAAAAAAAGCTCTGACGACAGCATTGTAAAGACAATTTATGTTGACAATATTGCCGAACTGAGTGTGAACGGCAAAGTCGTCACAACAAAGCTGGTCATTCCGGATTCAAACGGTTTGTTTGAATATGGGACTAGCTATTATGTGCAAATCGAAAACGGGGCGTTCAAGAATGCTTCCGACCAATCTTATGAAGGCATTGATGATAACACAACCTGGACATTCACCACGCTTGCGCAGCCTCTGGGACCGATAGCCATATCGTACTTGCCAGCTCCGGGTCAAACCGGGGTAGCTCCAGGGGATAATCTGGTGTTAACGTTTGATCAGGCTGTGTATCATGTAAATAATAAGAAAGTCAAAATAATCAAAATCTCCGATGCTTCCGTAGTTTGCACATTCACGGTTGGAAGTACGAATGCTTACGTGACTGATTCCAATCTGATCATTAATGTGAAAAATGAATTTGGAAACTCTTGCCTTGAACCGAAAACGGACTATGCAGTGCAAATCGACAGCGGAGCATTTCGCAACAGCCAATTTATTCTATATGCTGGCATTGCAGATTTGACAACCTGGTCGTTTAAAACTGCAGCTTTATTCGTTCCTGGGTTCAGTCCTGCGCCTGTACCAGAACCAGGGGACGAGCCTGATACGACCAAGCTTCCGACCAACCCGCCAATTCCAGTCGAAACAGGCAACCATCTGGTCGTGAAGGTGTCGTCGAGCAAGATTGCAACGCCGCAAGCGGGCGACTCCGCTCCGAGCGTTGGCGTAATCAATCCATATACGCCGGGCAACAACATCCCGGGCGTTGATCCGGTGGTTAACAAGTACATCGGCATTTACGAGGTAGATAGCAACAATAAAGTGGTGAAGTTCACTCTAATCGTACTGGGCAAAGGGGATGTTCGTCCGCAGCCGGAAGCGGCGCCGGAGCTGTATCCAACGCCTGTGCCAGAGCCTGGAACTGATCCCGATACGACCAAGCTTCCGACCAACCCGCCAATTCCAGTCGAAACAGGCAACCATCTGGTCGTGAAGGTGTCGTCGAGCAAGATTGCAACGCCAAAAGCGGGCGACTCCGCTCCGAGCGTTGGCGTAATCAATCCGTATACGCCGGGCAACAACATTCCGGGCGTTGATCCGGTGGTCAACAAGTACATCGGCATTTACGAAGTAGACAGCAACAATAAAGTGGTGAAGTTC
>NZ_JAELUP010000104.1 GCF_016424485.1 Paenibacillus roseus | reverse complement strand
ATTTTTGCTCCTTTTATTAAACAAATAGAAATATTATTTTAATAAAGGACTAATTTATTCTACTAATGAATATGTTTTTTCTTTATTAATAGACAATAAAAAATTCATTAAATTAAAGCTAAAGTAAAAAAAGTAAAAAAAAATCGATTAGATGTTGCTATTGCAACATCTAATCGATTTCGTGTTTATTCATTGTTTTATGCGTCATTTTCGAGCAATAACTCCAGGACGTCGTCACAAATTGAGTTTAAATTTAACTCGAATTTTAACGAAAAATCTAAAACCTTTAAAGAAAAATTCATTTGGATTTTTACGTTCAAAAGGTCGAAATAATAGAGGTATCATTACAAGTCGTCATCGTGGGGGAGGTTGTAAAAGAATTTATCGTATTATTAATTTTAAGTATTCTAAAATAGGCGTACCTGGAAAAATAAAAACAATTGAATACGATCCAAATAGAAATTGTTTAATTTCACTTGTACATTATATAGATGGTGATAAACAATATATATTAACTTTTCAAAATTTATATATAGGTAAAATTATTTTATCTTCACCAAAAGCATATTTAAGTGAAGGGAATTCGTTGCCTTTAAAGTATATTCCTATTGGATTTACTGCACATAATATAGAATTTCATCCAAATAAGGGTGGTCAATTAGCTCGTTCTGCTGGAACTAAAGTTACTTTATTATTTAAATATAAAAACTATATTGCTTTACGCTTACCATCTGGAAAAAAAAGATTTTTTCCGGATAGTTGTTGGGCTACAATTGGTGTTTTAGGTAATCAGAAAAAAAAACTTATTGTTTTAGGAAAAGCAGGAAGTGCTAGGTGGTTAGGACAACGTCCTCATGTTCGAGGTTCTGCAATGAATGCTGTAGATCATCCACATGGAGGAGGAGAAGGAAAAGCTCCTATTGGTCGTAAACATCCTTATACACCATGGGGAAAACCTGCTTTAGGTGTAAAAACAAGAAAATTAAGAAAGTGGAGTGATCTTTATTTAAAAAGATTTAAAAGTAGAAAATAATTAATTTATGACTACAAAAAATAATGGATTTTTACATTATCACCTTTTGTCTAAAGTAAATGACATAATGAAAAGGGAAATGAAACAGAAACGACTAATAAAAAAAAGAAATAATAATACTATAACTAAAGAATATATTTCTAGATTTTATCGAACATATTCTAGATCTTCTATAATTTATCCCTTTATGAAAGAACATACAATTGCTATTTATAATGGTCAACGATTTGTACCCTCTTTTTTGAAAAGTAAATTAATAGGTTTAAAATTGGGTGAAATGTCCCCTACACGAAATTATACAGGTCATGCAAAAAAAAAGAAGGGTAAGCGTTTGGCAAAAAAGAAAAAATAATAATTTCTTTTTACATTTAATATTTTAAATTTTTTTATTTATAATATGACATATAAAGTTAACCCATCTCTTTTACGTTTAGGTATAATAAAATCACATTCAAATTTTTTATATACAGGACAATTTAATAAAACTACTAATGTTTTAAATTCTAGTT
>NZ_JAELUP010000103.1:788781-939306 GCF_016424485.1 Paenibacillus roseus | reverse complement strand
GTCGCACAACTACTATTGTGCGACACAAACAACGCGATTTTGGCCACTAAAACTGCAAAAAAACAATAAAACAGCTATGGATAAAAATAATGAATACGTGAATACGGTTTCAAATTTTAGCCTAACAATACAGCCCATAACGTCTGTGAAGTAGACCGTACAGACGTTACGGGCTGTTGAATTTAAACGTATGTATAAGCATCAGGAGTTACAGTACAGCAGCCATTCCGCCGTCGATATTGACTGAAGTTCCGGTTACATAAGAGGCCCTGTCAGATACCAGGAAAGCTATCACATCCGCGGCTTCCTGCGCATCCCCGATGCGGCCAAGCGGAATGTTATGCTGTGGGTCACGGGCGAATTCCTCCCATGTCGTATCTGGCGCCTTGGCTTGCCACATACGTTCAATCTGGGCGCTGCGAACAAGCCCGATGCACACGGCGTTTACCCGTATATTGCTGACGGCCAGATCCTTGCTCATCGCCTTGGTTAGCGCAAGACCCGCCGCACGGCTGACTGAAGTCGGCAGAGATGAAGCCGACGGCGTCTTCCCTCCGACTGCCGTTACATTTACGATAGCTCCTCCTCCGGCTGCCTGCATATGAGGCAACGCCGCACGCGCAAAATGAACGGCTCCAAACAGCTTCAAATCCAGATCCGCTGTCCAAGCATCCGTACCTACTTCCCCAAACGGTTTTGCCGCAAAAGTGCCGGCATTATTCACCAGAATATCCAGACCGCCCAGACGTCGGTTAACTTCCTCTACCACCCTCTGCGCTTCCTCCTCTATCGAAACATCAGCAGATATCCATACGACTTCCTGACCGGACAATGATTGGATTTCTGCGGCGGCAGCCTCAAGCTCATCCGGATTTCTGGCGACAATCGCTACCTGAACCCCTTCTTTGGCAAATGTTGCGGCCGTCGCAAATCCGATCCCTTTGCTGCCTCCGGTTATAAGCGCTTTCTTTCCTCGCAAACCTAAATTCATAAGTAGCCAGCCTCCTTTGTATGACGATTACCCGTCCCGACTTGTCTCCAAATCCTGAAGGGAGATCCCTTCCTCCACCGCAAACTCGAAATCTTCAATATCATACACCTGCACCGGAACCTCAGCTTCAATGATGCGATCCTGCAGCTCAATCTGATCCGACAACAACGGGAGCTTGAGTTTCATCGCAGTAAGCAGTTGCTCTGTCTCAATCGGGTCAAAAAACTCGCCATAATGAGCATTATCCATTGCATTGACAACCGTAAAGGATACATCCTCGTCCAGAAGCAGCGGAGAACTCTCTCTCCACGGAGACTGGAGCGCGCGTTCAATTTTTTTCCGATTAAGGGGCTCCTCGAAAAAGGCAATCAGCTCCCCAATCTTTATCTTCACATGCTGATCATCTTCAGGATCATCCATTATCGGGTCCGGGCCGCTCTTCATATCGTACAGTTCCATAATGGTCGAATACGGGATAACATAATCGACCGGACGGCCAGGCAGCATAAGCTGTCCGTATGTTGCCATCATTACGGCTTCTATGACAAAACGACAACGCATCTCGTATCCCCCTTCAGCTTGTAGTTGCAGCAACAGAGATGACACCGCCCATTGCTTGACCATATCCCTTATTATACCTCAATTCAAGATAGAACGTACAGGCATACCGGCACAGTTCCTTAACAAGTAAACTTCTCAAAATGATTGCTTCTCAGGCCAGCGCAGATGTACAATGGGCGTATTGAGTATTTTTGAAGGAGGAACTTTTGTATGCATTCCGAGGTGGAGTTGAGTCAAGAACAAGTTATTATTATTGGAGCCGGCCCATGCGGCCTTGCTGCAGCATTGGAACTGCAGGCGCAGGGCTTAAATCCGTTAATCATTGAGAAGCGCAATGTCGTCCATTCTATCTCGCAATATCCGGTGTACATGCAATTTTTCAGTAGCCCTGAACTGCTGGAAATTGGCAACGTCCCATTCACCACCGCACATGACAAACCATCCCGCCTGGAGGCTCTCAATTATTATAGAAACGTGGCATTACGAAGCGGTGTAAGAATCAACGCTTACGAGACCGTAAACAGCATTGCCCGTAATGAGCAGGGCTTTACCTTGGCCAGCATCCGCAGAAGCGGTACTCCTCACACATATCATGCAAAACATGTCGTTATCGCAACCGGGTACTTTGACCATCCAAACCTGCTTGGTATTCCTGGTGAAGAGACTGAGAAGGTATCCCATTTCTTCCAGGAAGCTCATCCTTACACGGGAATGAACGTTGTTATTATCGGCGGCAGCAATTCAGCCATCGACGCTGCGCTGGAGTTGGAGCGAGTCGGAGCCAAGGTCACCATCGTCTACAGGGGCGAAGACTATTCTCCAAGCATCAAGCCGTGGGTACTCCCCCTTTTCAAAGGCAAAGTGGCCAAAGAGCGGATTCACATTCGTTTCCAGTCCAGAGTGCTCGAAATTACGCCAACGGAAGTCGTTATCGAGAGCGCTCAAGGTACTGACCGCATCACCAATGATTTCGTATTGGCGCTGACCGGGTTCCATCCCGATCGCAAATTTCTGGGCCAATCCGGGGTCACTATGGAAGAAGAAGGCTATCCAACCTTTAATGAGGAGACCATGGAAACCAATGTTCCAGGCATCTATCTGGCTGGTGTGGTCGCATCCCGTCATGAAGCGAATGAGATCTTCATCGAGACCGGACGGTTCCATGGGAATAAAATAGCCGGCCATCTCCTTCAAAAGAAACAACAGGCATAACTATAAACGTCAGGCTTTAAGCTCGCCGGCGGGAGGCAATTATGAAATCACGACGATTATTAATCATGGTCAGTATTGTTTTGGCAATGCTCGTAGCTTCAATGGATGCAACCATTACGAACACCACCATGCCTGTTATTGCAGAAGAGCTTGGCGGCTATTCCCTGTACGCCTGGTCCTTTGCAGCCTACATGATCTTTTCAACTGTGTTGACCCCGGTTGCCGGACGCATTTCGGACTTGTACGGACGCAAAAAAATATTCGCCTTCGGCATCTCATTTTTTCTATTGGGGTCCGTGCTGTGCGGACTTGCCGACACCATGCTTCAACTTGTTCTGTATCGGGCTGTACAAGGCATGGGAGCAGGCTTCATGCTGCCTTTCCCGCTGATTATTGCTGGCGATCTCTTCTCTGTAGAGAAAAGGGGCAAAATACAGGCCATATTCTCAGCAATGTGGGGGCTATCAGCTGTTCTGGCTCCGCTGCTGGGATCGCTATTTATAGAAGTGGCAAGCTGGAGATGGATTTTTCTAATCAACATTCCAGTATGTATCGTCGCTTTGATCTGTCTGCTTGGTTACAAGGAAGAATACGAGCCGCGCAAAGCTTCCGTCGATGTATGGGGCTCCGTTCTGTTTGCTGGGGGAGTCAGCCTTGTCTTGGCGGCAACAACCGTAGAGAGGCTTCCATGGATGTACGCCTCCTTAGGTGCGGGGTTGCTCTGGCTATTCTGGATGGTCGAGAAGCGCCATCCTTCTCCAATTGTCCCACTGCCGCTTCTCAAGCTGCCGAAAATTAAATGGATGATTATTAATTCTTTTCTCGCTTGCGCGGCTTTGTATGGCACATCCAGCTATGTTCCCCTGTTCCTGCAGCATTTGAACTATTCTGTTTTTGTCAGCGGCTTATCCCTGCTCGGAATATCCGTCGGCTGGATGGCAAGTTCCGTCCCCGCAGGAAAATGGGTGCTTCGTTACGGCTACGCCCGGTTGCTGCTGGCAAGCAATCTAACGTTGCTCGCATCAGGGATTATGCTGCTTTTTCTAGGACCATCCACCGGATTCATCTATGTAACACTGGCGTTGACTGTTCAAGGAGCGGGATTCGGGCTTTTATTTACGGTTACCACAATCGGCGCGCAGCAGCTCGTTCAAGCTAGCCAAAGCGGAATATCTACTTCGCTGCAAATGTTTTCGCGCAATACAGGAACAGCTATCGGCGTTACAATCATGGGTTCGCTTTTATTGCAGAGTGAATTCATGCTAGGCATTCGATCGATTTTCATATACGGAACGCTTGCAAGCTGCCTGGCACTGGCAACCATCTGGTTCCTCCGGGACAGATCCGATACGTTGTCTACCAGCCAAGCAACGGTTAAATGACGGAATTTATTCCTCGTAAATCATTTTATGCGTCATGCCGCCGTCAATAATCAGATTCGTGCCATTAACAAAATCGTTATTCAAGTCCGTCAGATAAATGCAAGCCCGAACGATATCCTCCGGACGTCCCACACGTCCGGACCAGTGCTGGTTATGATCCTGCTTGCGCAGCTCATCATAGTGTCTGGTTTCAATCCACCCCGGACTGATGCTATTCACCCTAATTTTATATGGGGCTAGAGAGGCAGCCATTGCATGGGTAAGAGCAACCATCCCTCCTTTGGATGCCGCATATGCTTCCGTATTGGGCTCTGACATCAGCGCCCGCGTTGAGGCGATATGTATGATGCTGCCGCCTTCGGATTGTGTTTTCATCTGATTTGCCGCCTCTCTGCCGCACAAGAACGCACCGCGCAGATTGGCGTTCAGCACACTGTCCCACTCCTCCACAGTCAGCTCGAACAAACTTTTCGTAATCCCGAACCCGGCGCTATTAATGAGCACATTTCTTCTTTTACCTATTCCATATTATAAAGGTTGCAGCAGCAATAACGCTAACATCTCCCCCTTATTAACCACTGCTGCAAATTGCGATCATGGTGTATGTTTAGCTGGATGCTTTATTTGCGCATATTTTACGCATATTTGCGTATATAGTTGAATTCATATGGTAATTTTTAGGTTTTTATATCCGGAATATTCCTCTTTTTGTCCCCCTTCATAACCATCGTCACTATTCCCTTTACTCAGCATAATGAACTTGGCTATTCCTACCTGCGTTTTTCATACCCATGTTTTCCTACCTGTCTATTCTTACCTCTGTATTTTTTTCCTGTGTATACCTTTCCTACCTTTCTATTTCTGGGCCGAAGGCTTTTTGCATTCCAATGCCTTGCTTAAAGAAGGGAGCTTTCGTTAAAATAGTCTTGATATAGGAACATATGTTTGTTATAATGTAAAATATAAGGAAGAAAAATGACACGGCGTCCCCATCCAAAAGTCATTCGTTCTACTTTTATATTGGCTGCTAGCTTGTTTATTTTGAAGATGGGTATTTGGGAGAGAAGGGAGTTGTTTTTGTGCGCGATGAGGTCTTGACCTATTTCTTTCGTTCCAAATGGCCGAACGGCTACTGTTGTTCACGCTGCGGTCATCGACAGGCTTACACCATTCGTACACGCAAAGCACCTCTATTTCAATGTGCCAATTGCCGCTATCAATCTTCGCTTACAACCGGCACGATTATGGAGCACACACGCACATCTTTGGAAAATTGGTACGCGGCCCTGCAACTGATGTCCCGCCCCGGCGGCATTCATGCTGTGCAGCTTCAACAACGATTAAAGGTTTCCTATAAAACAGCATGGTCTATGCTCAAGAGAGTACGGATGGCAATTAGTATGATGGATATGGAGCGCCCTCTTTTTGGTTCAGTTCAAGCACAGCTTGGATTTTATGGAGATGCGGGACGCCAGTCACTTAGAAAAGACCCCAGAGAACATTCCATCATTGCCATGTCGGCTTCTTTGCAATCTCTCTCAAAAAAAAATGATCTGCTAATGAAAGCCGTTCCATGTGAGAATCTGTCTTTGAAATCACTGAAATCACCGCTTAAACCTGCGTTATTCAATACATACAAGGAATCACTCATTAATCCTGTAAATTACTTGAAACTTAAAATTGCAAATCCAGCTTTCATGAATAATCGGGGAATGCCAGCAGTGCTGCAGCCTCTATTTTTCCGCAACCATATTGCAAAGAGGGATCTTGCTGTTAACTCCTGTCCGCTCTCGCTTGAAGTCGACAACCGCTCTTTATATTTGAGGCGTGTTATATCAGATGCAAGGTATTGGATCAATCACACCTTTCACGGTATAGGGGCAAAATATTTACAGCTTTACTGGGATGAATTTTGCTTTAGGCTCAACTGTGGCAATCGTCCGCTTTCAGCTCATCACGCATTAGGTACGCTTTGTATGCAAGCTGTAAGATAGTTCTTTCGTTCACTGATGTCTGACCATTCAAATTTAATGACAGTCGCCGTCTTTAAAGTCCATTTCCCTTTGCCCTCCTTCATAATTCCATAAAGGCATTC
The DNA here is from genome assembly GCF_016424485.1 of Paenibacillus roseus. Classification (GTDB taxonomy): domain Bacteria; phylum Bacillota; class Bacilli; order Paenibacillales; family Paenibacillaceae; genus Paenibacillus_D; species Paenibacillus_D roseus. The sequence goes on along the minus strand of NZ_JAELUP010000103.1, from coordinate 933,065 downwards.
GGCTTTACAATAAACAGGAAGAGTCTCTGTACGGCAACGACTACGTTTGCTAGAAATCAAGCATCGATTTTTCGATTTTATTTTTGAAATTCCAGTAGTTTTGAAATCCTATCAGAAGAGCACGAGAATAAATGTTTGCTGAGTAAAAGGGATAATGACAACGCTCTGTTTAGACAATAAAAACAGTATATAGTCTCGCTAAGCATTCAACAAAATTCACAAAAAATATGAGCAGGCCTAACTTAGCTTTGCTGCTTTATCGCCAACTTTGACGACGTTAACTTTGGTCCGCACCGCAAAGAATTAAGGTTCTGTTAATCTTGTATTACCCCTCTCTTGTAGTGGTAAAATAGTTGTACAACGAAATTTCAAGGAGAGATGTAGTGGTGAAGGACAGCACCCTTCTTTTGGTGGATGATGAACAAGCTATTCTCCAATTGCTGGAGACGGTACTGCGAAAGGAAGGATTCCAGCATATTGATAAGGCAACGACAGCTGAAATGGCACTTGATCTATGCGAACAGAAGCCGTATGACCTTATTTTACTGGATGTGACTCTTCCGAGTATGAGCGGAACTGAAGTCTGTCCTCTTATGCGGAGACATACGGATGCACCTATATTATTTTTGAGCGCAAGGTCCACGGATTTTGACAAGCTGTCAGGCTTCGCTGTAGGGGGCGATGATTATGTGACAAAACCTTTTAACCCTCTGGAAATTGTCGCGAGAATCAAATCTCTGCTACGCCGCTCTCTGAAAAGCGCCACTACTGTCTCAACAGGACACTCATCCGTTTTGGATTTTGGAAGGTTCCAGGTTAATGAAGCAGCAGCGGAGCTAAGGGTGGAAGGCGTGCCTGTCCCCTGCCCTTCCCTTGTGTTTCAATTGCTGTTGTTTTTGTGCAAACATCCTAATCGCGTCTTTTCGAAAAGTGAGCTGTATGAGCGTGTGTGGGGAGAAAGCAGTCTGAGTGACGATAATACAGTGATGGTCCATATCCATCGCATCCGGGAGCGTATTGAACGCAACCCCGCCCAACCTGAATTTTTGGTAAACGTTCGAGGACTTGGTTACAAGCTGGTAGCAAACAGGGAATCTAACTATGAACGTTAAATGGCGGCTTACTCTGCGACTGGTCGGATGGCTCGCCTGTTTTGGACTTATTTTACTATCGCTGTCCGGTGCTGTATTTTACTGGATTATCATTCAGCTTGCAGAAATTCAGGCGGAACGGGATTTCCAAACTGCCGGCTTGTCCCAGTTAGTGGATACAGTCCGGGCTGAAGGGAAAAATTGGACATTTGATCCCAAGCTGCTGGAGGCAATCGAGAAAACAGACGGCTGGCTGCAGCGGATTGATGACAACGGCAAGGTGACAGACGCTTTTTTTACACCGCCGGATGTTCCAAACTCTTATGACCCCGGCGAGCTCAGTGATTATTTGTTGCAGCACCGTCCCTTTCCTTATCAATTAGCAATTTGGATTCAAATTAAGAACGGTATAACCCACACACTTATTTACGGGAAGACCAATCAAGGGAACGGTTTTTTGCAACAGCTTGCTGAGACGGGAAAGCGAAGCGGGGTTAATATTCTTTTGCCTGGAGAGATGCTAGAGAAACTGAAGAAGCAAAAAGCCTGGCTGCAATTGCTGGCTGCAGATGGCGTGGAAATTGCGTCTCTAAATAAACCGGAGCAGGCCATCAGTCGGTTTTCCGTACCCGAGATGGTGCTTAGATCCATTTACCCTGACCGATACGGCGCTGAGATCCATACGAAATATAACCTTGACACAAGAGAAACCTGGGTATTGAGTACTCCTCTCCCAGGGTACGGTCCTGGTGAACAGCCAGTGATGGCGCCAGAGGTACAAGTACTGGCTATAGGAATAGGAGCTCTGGTGATTGCCGCTATGCTGCTGCTATTGGTCATGTCCTATTGGTTTGGCAACCGAATCGGCTCCCCTGTCGTCCATGTCCTGAACTGGCTGCGTCTGCTGGATAAAGGACAATTCAGGGAGCCTGCCAATTCACTTGGGAAACCAAAGAGTCTAAATCGAAGCGGCCGAAGAAAAAGCAAATACCACGTTTATGGGGATGTCATCCATTCTCTTGAATCGCTCTCCGGAACACTCCGCCGCAATGAGCAACTGCAGAAAGAAACGGAGCAATTGCGCGACGAATGGATCGCAGGGGTATCACATGATTTGAAGACACCGCTATCCTCTATCAAGGGTTATGCTCATATGCTGGAAACCGATACTTATGACTGGACAACTAATGAAGTTCGTTCATTCGCCAAAGTCATTTTGGAAAAATCCTCCCATATGGATGCGCTAATTAATGATCTCACCTTGACTTACCATCTACGAAGTGGCGGAGAGGCGCCATCGAAGGAAGTTGTGGAGATGAATAATTATTTGAATGAAGTGCTCCTTGAGACGGCACAGCACCCACTTTACAGAGAAGGGGGAATTCGTTTTGTGCCGGCGGTCGAGCCCGTATATTTAACCATCTACAAGCCATGGTTCCAGCGAATCGTTGATAATCTCGTCGCCAATGCGTTCCTCCACAACCGGAAAGGAACTACGTTGACTGTATCCTTACAAATGCAAGAAGCTGGCGGCGTTATTATCACTTTCTCTGATAACGGTGAAGGCATGAACGAACAAACTGCAGACCGGCTTTTTGAGCGGTATTTCAGGGGAATCGATTCCGAAAGCCGTTCGGAAGGCACTGGCCTCGGAATGGCCATAAGCAAAGCGCTTGTAGAAGCACTTGGCGCCAAAATCGAATTACACACCCATATAGGTGAAGGCACGTCCATCCATATTAGTTGGCCGGGCAATGAAGAGATTTGAGATTGACTGCGTAAGCAACTCTAGCATCCAGTGACGGGCAAATGCTCCTTTCTCAGGGAACTAATAAGCCACCGTACTCATGCAGACAAACTGCATAAGGGCGGTGGCTGCGTTGTTTACCGCTCACTAGTAACTCCGTTTATGTGAAGCTGGCGCTGGGCAAACTCGCGATACAACTCATGGGTATCCAACAACTCCTCATGGGTTCCTGTGCCCGTGACCTTTCCGTTATCCAGAAACACAATCCGGTCGGCATTGATTACAGTTGACAATCGATGGGCAATGACCAGTGTTGTCCGCCCTTTCATCAATGTCTCTAGCGCAAGCTGAACGTACTTCTCGGAGTTGCTGTCCAGGCTTGAGGTCGCCTCGTCCAACATCAGAATCGATGGGTTACGCAGCAGCGCCCGGGCAATGCCTATCCGCTGGCGTTGGCCTCCGGACAATTTAATGCCTCGTTCACCTACCTCAGTATTGTAGCTCCCCGGAAATGCCTCGATAAACTGGTCGGCATAAGCCAGCCTGGCCGCTTCCTTAAGCTCGTCATCGCTCACCTCCCGCTCCAGTCCGTAGATAATATTATCACGAATCGTCCCTGCCAAAATCGGACTTTCCTGTGATACATAACCGATTGCACTCCGCCAGGAGGTCAAGGTATACGTACTGATCGGTTCGTCCCCGATGCGAATAACGCCTTCCTGAGGAAGATAAAACCGCTCCAGCAGCGAAAATAATGTCGTCTTGCCGCTTCCGCTTGGCCCAACAATGGCCGTTACTTTGCCAGGGTCAATGACAAAGTTGACCTGGTCAAGGACAGGTTCCTTCTCCTCGTAAGCAAATGTCACCCCTTCAAGCGTTATCGGACGCTGAGGATTCTCAAGCACTACACCACCAGCAAAGTCTTCCTCCGCTTCCCCCAGTGTATCGACGATCCGCTCAGTCGCTCCCCTCGCCTTCTGAAGCTGGGTCACGAACTGGGTAATTTGCCCGACCGGCATAATGATTTGTACGAGATACAGGATGAAAGCGACCAAGTCCCCCGCAGACAACGCGCCTGAGGCCACCCTCATGCCGCCGTAGCCGATGATGACGACAAGCATAGCCATCATGACGAAAGACATCAATGGTCCGATCATTGCCTGTATCCTTGCCTCTTTAAGACCGAAACCGTATAACGTCTTGATCCCGCCCTCCCCGTTGCGCTGCTCGATCTTCTCGGAGCCGGACAGCTTCACCAGCCGAATCTCCATCAGCACCTGATTAAGCACACCGCTGAACTTTGCAGTTTCATCCTGCAAGCCTTTGGATATGCGGTGCATCTTTCGACCAAGTGGAATCATGACAAACATCGTCACCGGCAGCGCGGACAACAAGACCAATGTCATCTTCCAATCCAATACCAGCATTAACGTGACGGAACCGGCAATAGCGACCAGTCCTGTCGCAAAATTGGTCAGATGGTCACTAATGAGTGTGCGTACAACATTCGTATCATTCGTCATACGGCTGACCGTCTCTCCTGTCCGGTTCTTGTCGTAGTAAGGAACCGGAAGAACCAATAGTTTGCTCCAAAGCCTTCTGCGAATGCCAGCCACCATATGCTGACCAGACCGATTGAGCAAGTAGGCAGACAGCCCTCCGGCAAGCGCCTGGGCGAGAAATGCTGCCCCTATCCATCCGATATGCGAAGCGGACAGGGAAGCCTCGGAAAATCCGTCCACCAGCCCTTTAAGAAGCAGCGGGACAATGAGACCGGCAAGCGTTGTAACAATGCTAAGGAAGATAGCCAGACCAAGAGTGAGTTTGGGCGGTCTGGTTTCTTTCAGCACATGATAAAATGTGCGCCAATTCACACTAGTTTGTTGGGAGACTTTCTGCTTTTCTTTGTTTTTTATGTTCATCGTCTGCTCTCCTTGAGTAACTGAAAGAAAAGCATGTTGCCATGTCTCTTTCTCTGATCCTTGCTTACCCGTTTTACCTTCGCTCTGGCGTGCTGGTTGTCTTACAGACTGCCATATGCCTTTAATATAAGCAGCTTGTTGACCGTTACCATACCGCGCCATTCACTCAAACAAGCCGGACTTAGCGCTGGCCACGGAATCATCCAGCCTCCGTCCTCCTGTTGCTGGGCGACTAATGCATCCAGATGGCTGGTGATGATTGCTTCAGGTATGCCCGATACTCCAAAGCAATCCGGAGCAGGGAACCAGTCGAGTATCTTTTGTACGTAACCTTCGGCATATGGGTTTCGTTGAACCAAATCTTCGGATTTCAGCCAGTCTGTTAACAGTCCCGTCATTTGCTCGGTAGCGGCGTCTCCAGGGGCATGTTCCACAAAGGCGATGCATTGAATGACATCGTGGTAATCCTTCTGGTCGGCCTTGTGCATATTTGCCCTGAAATAGGCATCTGATTGCAGGAACCACTCCTCCTCATAAAAGGATGTAACAACCTGCTGCTTGTACAGTTTAGCCAAAATCAGACCTGTCGGATTAAGAGACGGCCCCGTGTCGTCTTCGGTCTGCCACCATGGGGCATGAGGTGCCAAATTAATGCTCCTGAGCGCTCTCGGGAAGCCGCCAGTCCCGCTGATCGCAACGTTCTTCAAATATAATCGTACACCTTCCAGAATACCTGAATCAAATAACCCGACCTCGTCCATCACCTGCAAAGCGAACTCCGTTGGTACTGGCTGGCTGAGCGGATCGCGGATATCCGGTTCGAGCGCTCCCCCAAACCCGCCATCCCGGTTCTGATAAGGACGCAGAGCATCAATAACCGCCTCTGCCGTTCCATTCCCAAAATGAAATTCATAACGTCTGCGATCCAGCAGACGAGCATTGCTGTAAATGTAATCGTGAGCTTTAGATAGAAGCCTTCTCGTGTCTGTCATTAACAAAACCTCCTCAATTCTAAATAATATCTAAATGGAAAGTATCTTTCTGAGAAAAGCCAGTGCTTTTGCCGTACAAACCTCTTCCAGCCGGGATACAAGCTCTTCTGCTGCTCTTGATTTGCTTTGCGCCTCAAATTGCAGTCTATGCAGGCTCATCCAGCGCTCCGTAGACTGGTAGGCCGTTGCGCTCCAACCGTTAACTTCTCCTGCTTCATTCACTTTTTGCTGGATTCCCGATATGACAATATCCATCGTTCCCTGTAATTCCGTTACAGCCTGATCAAAAGCACTTTTGTCCTCTTTCGCCTTCATACCGCTCGCCTGGCGAAGCTTGCGAGTATCAATTCCTTCCTCCTGACTCACAATTTCATAGATATCTCTGGCAGTTTTTGAAATAAGACCGTCGCGGTAGCGCTGCTCTACTGTGCCTCTGCCGCCCGCTGCCGCTACGACCAAAGGAAACCAGTCACGATCAATCAGCACAGCTTTGCTTTTTATAAATTTCCCATACGCTGCAGCGCCGCTCGACGGAAAGCGTACACGCCAGCCCCAGGGGTCAGATGGCAGATCCGTATGCCATTGATCCTTGGAAGTAAGACTGACCAAGGAAGGATGCTCAGGAATAAGTGGAGCCAGCGGCAAAATACCAATCTGCGACAATAAAGCAGCCGCATCCTCATAGCGATTTAATGGATTTGTAGACAATTGGTTATTCACGATCTATTCTCCTTTTCAGTGTTGCTGTAGTGGCGCAATGTCGCTCTGGCTTTAATTGCCACAGCTTCACCCAATGCTGACGGAGCAATTATGTATGCATCCGTACCAAGGAAATAAAAGAGCCTCACTGTCCAGTCCCATTCAGAAACCGGCAGTTCACCCTCCAGAAGCCATTCATCCTCCGCAATCATCACCAACTTCTCGCCAAGATGCTCGTCCCGTTCTACCTCCAGCATTCCCCTGTATGTCAATTTTGCTTTAAGCGTAAAACTTGTACGGGCTAATGCTGGAAAATTGCGCTTACTTGCATCTAACCCTCCCGACGAGTTCTCTTCACATACATAATCCTGTTGCAATACATAATCCTGTCCCAACTCGGGTAAATCGGGTAAAGTTGGCGGCGGTTCTGCTTCTTCAACTTGGCTCATTCGGTCGACACGAAGCAAGCGCTCCTCTCGATGGATCTGGGAGTAGGTTTCACAATACCAAAAACCGTGCGCGGCATAAATTCTTTGTGGCCGGATCAGCAGTGTCCGCTGGTGAGACTGGGAACGGTAGAAGACCGATACCCATTTGGCTTGTGCTGTCAGTTCCATGAGCCGGGACAGATGAGGTACCGTGTAGCTGCGCCTCGGCACTTCCACGGTCATATGCTTCAGCAGCGGCGCAACTTTGTTCAACGTTTCCGGTGATAAAATGCTTTTCACCTTGTCCATCACTGTCCAGCGTTCCTTGTTAAACGGCGTGTCTGCATAAGCCGTCATACTGTCCAGCGACAGCAGCAGCGTCAATGCCTCATTCGTGTCCAACTGTAGAGGCGGCAGTGTATAGCCCTCCATCAGACGATAACCGCCCTTGACACCGTTCAATGCATACACAGGTACCCCAAGTTCGGTGAGCGATTGGATATCTCTGAGAATCGTTCGTCTTGATACCTCCAGCTTGTCTGCAAGTGATGCGGCAGTCTCCTTGTGTTGGCCTAGCGCAAGCACGATCGCCATCAGCCGGTCGCTTCGCTTCATGGTTGACTCCTCTCTGTGTATATCGCTGTCTGATTCGATTGTAACAAACAAAAGGTGACAGCTTGCGTGTCACCTTTTGTTCTCACTGTTATCAAATTTGCTTCTTCATGCTCTTCATCGCCTGTTAACTCATAGATTAGATGTGGAAAGCACGTGTGGTTGGCGGCAGACTATGACCGATCAACGAGCAGGCTCGGCCAGTCTGGCGATATCCTTGCATTGAAGGATTGAAGATTCGTATCCTCTGTTTACAGCATGAATCATGGCATTGCCTATTTCCTTTTGGGAGGTGACATAAGCCGGGATGAGCAACTTCAAAGCAGGGTACAGCCAGGACACGTAAGCATAATATGGGTGCGTATTTTGCAGGCCTTTGGTCGGCTGGATATATCCGGGGCGGAACATGTATGCGCTCTTGAAAGGCAGCTTGAGCAACGCATTCTCGGTTCTTCCTTTTACACGCGCCCACATGCTTCTGCCCTGCTCGGTGCTATCCGTCCCGCTCGCTGTTACGTAGCAAAATACCATATCCGGGTTCGATTCAGCGAGCGCTTCTGCCACATGCATAGTCAAATCATATGTAATTTTAGTATACTCCGCTTCACTCATGCCGATCGACGAGACACCCAGGCAGAAAAAGCAGGCATTATAGCCGCTGAGTTGTTCCTTGACAGGAGACACATCGAACAAATCGGTGTGAACTATTTCCCTCAGTTTGGGATGGCGTATTTCGCAAGATTTCCGGCCGAGGACCAGTACCTGCTCTACATCAGGATGATGCAGGCATTCGTGCAGCACACCTCCACCCACCATGCCTGTAGCCCCTGTAATTATCACTTTGATTTTGCCGTTTTCCCCATGCTGATCAACCTTCATCCGCATCTCTCGCTCTCTGTATGCTTATACAATCCGAAGTCATCTGCTATCCTGATTTTAAACGTCCAAGAAATATTATGCAAACGAAAGCCAGGCGTGGCTTATATTTTGAAAAAAACCTTGTGCTTTCGCACAAGGCTAAAAATTTGTTTATGGTTAAGCCCCCTGTTCACCCTAATTCCTACTTAATCGAGATTGTAGCGACGCCGAATCGTTTTAATTTTTCAATCAATTCCTTTGTCAGTCTTGTGCCTCCCGATAACAACGTAGTGCCGTTGGATGTAATAACGGCGTTCGCCAACACATCTCCCGGCGCAGCTATTCTGATCGATACTGTTCTTGACATTTTGCAAATCTACCTTTCCTAATTTATTCGTCTCACTTCAGTTGTTATAACTGAGCTTTTACAAGCATAAACAGACAAGGTAAAATGCTGGTTAAATAAAAAAAATAAATCATATTTTTTTTGATACATCGGCTTAGCGGCAACCAAAAATCGATTTTAGCCGATTAAAGCCAGTATACTGCTTTCCACCTGCTGCTTACCCTGCCCTCGTGCCCCTGCGGTCGCATCTTTGCCGCTCGTAATAAGTGAATAATAATTGCAGCCTCGACCAGCAGCCCTAGTATGGACAGGCTGTATTGCAGCCATTTGAATATGGGAAGCCCAAACAAAGCCTGCTGCAGTCCTTCCATACGTACGGCGAAATATCCCGACTCATGAGTAAAACCATCCACCACAATGTGAGAATAAAACCCGATAATGACTGACACAATGAATATTGCCCATTCGCGAATACTGTGCAAGCCCCATGGCTGTATAAGTTGTTGGGCTCTTCGATCAAGATTCAACCGCGCCGGCAGATGTGCAGAGAGCGGCGCGGCATATAGCGGGTGGCTAAACGTAAATGGCAAAACGAAACCTCCGTTACTATTAAAGACGACTACCTGTTTTCTAAAAAAAAGGAAACCTCCGGGGCACTATGGCTCCAAAGGTCTTCTACAGGATTCATGTCAGAATATGGACATGCTTACATTTATTAAACCGGACTAAGTTCCAACTGATCCTCTTCATCGCGGTCGAACGCTTCTCGGTCAAACTCACCCTCTGCATTCGCTACGAGCAAAGAAGTCACGGTTGTGCCTGTCGCGTTGACAGCCGTTCTGCCCATATCGATGATGGATTCTACTGCAGCCACGATCGCAATCCCTTCCAGTGGAAGGCCAACTGCAGTCAACACGACTGTTGTAGCGATAGAAGCAGGACCTGGGACGCCTGCAACTCCAACAGAGGAAATCACGCTGACAAGTACAATCAGTATGTACTGGGTTAAGCTTAATTCAATTCCGAACACATTTGCAACGAATACTGCAACGACCGCCGGCCATACCCCGCCGCAACCATTAAAGTTCATCGATGCGCCGAGTGGAGCAACAAAGCTTGCAATACGTGGCGACACGCGCAGACGCTTTGTAATGACTTCGAGGTTCACCGGCAGCGTAGCATAGCTGCTGCGAGTGGTGAAAGCTACAGCAATGGTCGGATAAGCTTTCTTTAAAAACTTAAGCGGGTTGACCTTGGCGACAAAGGTAACCAGACCGCCGAATACAAATACAAAGTGCAGAATAAGCGCAATGTAGCTGACAAGAATCAGCATCGCCAGCGGTTCAAGTGTTTCCCAGCCGTATTTGGCTCCCATAACCGCAATCAGCGCGTAGACACCGTAAGGCGTAAAGCGAAGCACGAATTTGACAACCTGGTGCAGCACCTCAGTCAGTGAGGCGAACAGTGCCCTCACCGGCTCCACAGCTTCCGGCTTTTTGCTGCCGACCTTCACGATGGCAATGGCAAGGAAGAGGGCAAAGATCAGAATTGGAACAACCTTGCCGCCTGCCGCATCTGCTACCGGATTGGAAGGCAACTGATCAAGAATAACCTGGAAGAAGGTTGGAACCTCGCGCGCCTTGAAGTCCTCAGGCGTTTCTGCCGGAATACCGGAGCCTGGATTGAACAATGTTGCAACCAGAAGCCCGATGATGGCGCCTACCCCTGTAGTACCTAAAAACCAAGCGATGGTTTTCACGCCGATTTTACGCAGGAAAGCCAGATTTGTAATGGAAATGATACTATTAATGACAAGGACAAACACGAGCGGAATAACAATCATACGAATCAGATTGATGTAAATGGAGCCAATCGTACTGACTCCCTGAAATTGCAGCTCCAGCTTGTTGAAGCTGATCCCCGCGATCAAACCAAGTCCCATGGCAATGAGAACCCGGTTGCCGAAGCTTACACGCTTCTTGCCCAGAAAGATCAGCAACGCGATGATGACTGCCGATACAAGCAAGCTGATCCAGTTTGTCTGGAGATCGTTTAACAGATTATTTTCTACCATTTCTTTTTCTCCCTTTCCAGCGTAAAATTGCACACAGCAGAGACAGGCTTGAATCATGCCCCCATTAATTCCTACCAAGTTACTGTGTTTTATCTATGTTACTATAATACTCACAAGCAAAACCTGTCAATCCTTTTTCAGAATTTCGAAGAATCTAATGAACTCCAAGGCCAATCCTCCACACAGTTAAACAATTTATTCTATAAAATTTAATAAATGAAAAAAAATGATCATCCTTCGTATGCGTGAGAATAGTATGGCACCCAAACGATATGCTGTACACCAAGCTGCCTCTTCCTCTGCGCAAATTAAAAAGTCTGTATGGTAATCAGTCAAGCGGTTGCCGTACAGACTTTTTGATTATAAGGTTATTGATGATTTTTGCTATTAAGCGTATATTAAATTTACTATAGTTTTTCTTATTTAGATTTTAATTTATTTTATGTTAAACAAAGGTGAATGAGAGGGGTATCAATAATGAAGGTACTAGCAGTGAACCGTCCGCTTGTTACGGTTATGCCCGAGCATGCCCATGCCTTGTCCATTTTAAGTACGCAACGCTCCTATGAAAATTGGGTATACAGCAATTTTATTCAGATTTTTTTTGAACAAAAGCCTGTGGTTGACAATGATAAATTGCTTATTCGCTTTCGTGATGACGGATATGTTCATAAAACCGTGCTTTCCATAACAGATGAAATCTTGATATCGACCTTTAAAAGATGGTTTGGCGAGGATGTAGCAAAACCCTTCATAGACTGCATAGATAACGATATTTATGCGATTTCTTTCCTGGACAGCTTTTACATTCCTCAGCACAAGTCCTTTTACAACCACATTCATAGACCGCACCCTACATTAATTTACGGGTATTGCCCTACTGAAAAGTATTTTCTAATTGCTGATTTCTTTGACGATTATTATAGCTTTGGAAAAATTTCTTTTGATCAATTCCAGTTAGCCTTTCAAGCCGTGCCTACAGAGCATTATCCCAAGGTCCTGCAAATAACAAAATTCGAAGCCGACTACTACTTTGATCTTCAATATGTCATCAAGTCGCTGACTGAATATCAATTGTCCATTTGCCCCCAGGAGCAAGCGATACTGAGAAGAAATCGGCAGTTGCACGTTGCCTATGGACTGGATGCGTGCAGAGCCATTATAGAGCTTATGCCCTACTATCAAGCGGCAGGAAAGGATTGCCTCGATATCCGGTCATTGCAACTCATATATGAGCATAAAAAATTAATGAACGGCCGCTTGCAAAGGCTTGGCAAAATCGTGACCATCAATAGTGAACTCAAACAGGACTTTCTAAATCTTGAGCGTAAAGCTCTTTTCATGCGCAATACCGCTCTTAAATATATGCTGACCAACAAACCGCAACTAATAGGAACCATTGTCGGGCTGTTATCTATGATCGTGGAGGAAGAGAACGAATTGCTATCAAGGCTTCTGGATGTAAGAGGGATTCGAATTCTGGCATAAAAGCGAATCGTGCTGCATGAATTCAATAGATATCCTGACTTACAAGCTAAACTGCGATTTAACCCGATCGAATCCAAAGGAGTGGTTGTATGTCCGAGCTTATGACTCATGTCAAGCAATTCTATGAATGCCGCAAAATTCAGCTTCTGATGTTGCTTGAAGAGCATCGTCTTCCCGTAGAGCTGTTGTTCTACAATGCCTACGAAAGCACGCAGCTTTTCTATAATCATATCTTTGTGCAAAATGAGAATCGCTGGACTTTTGAAGGCAGCTCAGCTACCCGTAAGGATATCGGACTCTTTAATGTCCGGCTGGAAGATATCGAAATTACGTCTGTAGAAGAATTGGATATCGTGCTGCCGGAACGCTTGGAAAGCGGACAATTTGTCTATATATGGGTCAATCTCGACTACATGCCGCACTGGATATTCGGCAAGGATTACTTGGAGGCAGGCGCTATTCATTCCGTATTTCTCAAGGCTATGCGGACAGACGGTGACAAGACTCTCTATTTGTTGGAGGATAACTACCCCGAATTTTGCGATTACGTAGACAGCAACGCAATTAAGAATGCGATTGCCACTGGGAACCAGGAGTGGACACACCAGATAACGCTTGTACATCTTGAAGAATGGCGTCCCCAGCGTTTGCCGGGCGAGCTCGCCATCCGCTTCAACAACTGGCGCGCAACTTTGGCAGATGACTTCCACCTTTACGATCACATTGGGCAGCTAATCGAGGAAGAGCCGGAACAGCCGAAGGTCTTCTATGAGAAACTGGAGCATACGCTGTCTCTGATTGCAGGCTCCAGATATTTGTTTAACCGCTTTTTGAAGCTTGCAGGAGGCCCCGCCGAGCTAATAACACAGTTGGATGCATGCAGCCAGTTGGCCGAACGAATAAAAAATGCTTTTGCCAAAGCCGTGTTTACAGGCAAAGTAAAACGGAGCAAGCTGTTGCCCCTATGCTATGAACTGAAGCGAATTGATATGGAATGTTTTCAGCTTCTGGCAAGCGACAGCTTTACGCTGGATCTCTCTGCCTTGGCTATAAATCCAGCCGTATAATTTCCCGAATTATACGGCTTGTTTCTTATGATTGATCTACTTGAAGGCCTGTTTCTTATCTTCCGTAATTATACAGCAGTACGCAGCGCGAGCAGACCGGCGTCAGCCCTCCCCCCAGCACTTCCCGGTGTTTGCGGAAATTGTCGCCGTGGAACACCTCCTGCAGACCAGCGTTGTTCAGATCGCCCAAGGTGAACTCCGGGAAAAATTTGCATGGGTTCACCTTGCCGTCTGGCATGACGTCCAGACGATTGGCAATGGACAGGCACTGTGCACGATTCATGGCCGGCTTCTCCGAGCCGAGGATGAAGTCGCTCACCTCGCCTGGCTCCAGCGCTGGCTGGAAACGGATTCTCCGGCTCCATACTCGCCTATTAATGCGTTCCATCTCTGCCTGCAAGGCCGGAATATTGACAGCTGATACGCTGAAAGAGAAGGAATGCCAGCTGTAGCGCTGCTGCTGCCCGATCGCGTCCAGCCAATGAAAGTGTTCCTCGTAAAATTCGTCCATTCTCGAAGCGATAGACTCCGGGATGTACCAGGGAAATACGAAATAGACGGTATCTACGCCAAGCTTTTCGAAATATTCCATGAAGTCGTACAACTTCGTGACCATGGAGTCGCTTATGGTGAGGCTGATCGAAATACGGCCGCGGTATTCCCCTGCCTGCTGCAATTCGAGCATCCGATTCACCGCCTGGACGACCTTCTTGAAGGTTCCCTTTCCGCGAATGGCATCATTCTCCGCTTCGAATCCGTCCAGACTGATCAGAAGAGTCATCTCCTCGGATATTTTCAATATGGAAGACAGCTTCTTCTCAATCAGCAGAGCGTTCGTGCAGATCGTCGTATTGCGCGGATCGCGGGCCAACAGCTCGCACAACTCATCGAATTTGCTGTAAAAGAGCGGCTCTCCGCCCCACAGGTACAGTCTCGATTTGCGTTCGCGCGTCTGCTCCAGAATGCTCTCCAGCAAGGAAAATTCGATCTCCTGATTTTTGACCTCCTTGGCCATACCATGATGGAAGCCTTCGCTTGCCCATTCGAAGCAATGCTTGCACCGCAAATTACAACCATTGTTCAGTTTGATTCCGACATCATCGGGAATATCCAGCGCAAATGTCGGGTCATGCTTCAGCGCTCGGCTTGCCCGGGACATGTTCTGAATCGTTCGCTTCATATTGTTGAAGGTGTTGCGGTCGAATTTTATTTGTGTTTTCGGTTGCATGGACGCTCCTCCTGTCTCCATAGACTTATCCCGGCAGCACTTGCGGACTGCGAGAAGTCTGCACCACTCATTCGCCCGCAGTTTAGCTGGCCGCTGCCTTCTCCCGCTCCAGGAAGCCCGCCAGACGCTCGATTGAGCTCATATGCTCATAGTCGAATGTCTCAAAGTCGATTTCCAGGTCGAATGCATCCTCAATCGCCAACACAAAGTTGATCATTTGCAAGGAGTCCAGCCCGACCTGCTGAATGATATCGGTCTGCGGCTTCAACGAAGCGCGCAGCTCTGGAGCGTTTTTCACTTCGCATAAAATGTCCATAATGATTTGAATCATCAAGAACGCCTCCTTTTTAACTGGGTGATGCTGTGTTTTCGTCCGCGCATTGTGAAGCAGCTTCTCCAGCAGTTCGATCCGCGCAAAGGAGTCCTGAAGCGGAATGTTCACCTGCAAGCCGTCCATGACATCGGAGAAAAAGGCCAACTGATTGGTAAAGTAATTTTGCGCACCGAAGACAATCTTCTCCGTTTCCCCGTTTCCTTTTCGCTGCACACGAATAGCAATCTTATAGCTTCCGAAGCTCGGACGGAAAAACGGCTCGACCGTTACCGTCGCATGCTCGAATTCTATGGTGTGCCGCGAGCCGGCCGATAGCTCGAATGAAGTGAGAAGTTCAGCGCGGACGCCCTCCGCCAGATTGAGCTCCGCCCGGAACGACCAATCGCAGCCGTTCGGACCGTCAAATGCCGATTGCGCATTGAGCCATCCCAGATTCAGTCCAAAAATGGCTTGAATAAATTGCAGCCAATAACAGCCCAGATCGTAGAAGACACCGCCCCCGCACCCCGGGAGACTCCGATAATTAAGCTGTTGCGGGTCCTGAAATGGTACTGCGATATATGACTTGACACCCGTCACACAGCCGTAAGGACGTTCCTCTACTATGCGCCTAAGCTCCTGCTGCCAGGGATGATGCTGAACCATCAGCCCCTCCAGCACCGGGAGCTTAACCGCCGATTGAACGGACATCAGTTCGTCAAGTTCCTCTGTATTCAGGCAAATCGGCTTTTCCACCAGGACAGGCTTGCCGTATTGCAGCGCCTTGATGGCCCACTCCTGATGCAGTTCATTGCTGAGCGCAATGTAAACAAAATCAATTTCCTTGCAGGCCAACAGCTCCTTATAGTTGCCGAATGAACGGGCAATGCCATGCTGGTCCGCATAGGCGCTGGCTCTCTGCTCTGAGCTGCCCGCCACGGCATAGACATTCAGATGCTCCAACTGCCTGACAGGCTGAAGCAGTGCGCGCTCGACTATCCGGGCGCATCCCAGGACACCGATTTGTTTAATGCTCATCACGGCGGCTTCACCCTCCTTATTTGGCCGAAGTCGTCTTGAAGTTCAGACAGCAGGCTTGACAGATCGGAAAAGAATTGCGCTTCAAATAGTTTCGGTACTCCTTGTACTTCGGCCCGTTCCAAATGTCCAGCAGCCGCTGCTCATAGACGTTGCCCAGCGACAGGTCATAGAAGGCGTGGCAGGAGGTGACATCCCCTCTGGCGTTAATTTCCGTGCTCAACCACGGAAATTCGCATCGCTTTTTGGCATGAGGAAGCTTGTCGCTGTTTCCGCTGAAATACAGTTCTACCGTTTCCTCTGTCATATTGGACGGGTAGGCATTAAAGAAGACTCCCTTCTCCTTGCAATACTGCTCAATGTTGCGCACCTGTCTGGTGATCTC
Organism: Paenibacillus roseus; assembly: GCF_016424485.1. Lineage (GTDB taxonomy): Bacteria > Bacillota > Bacilli > Paenibacillales > Paenibacillaceae > Paenibacillus_D > Paenibacillus_D roseus. The sequence continues at coordinate 916,777 of NZ_JAELUP010000103.1, read as the reverse complement.
CTTCGCATCCATCTCGCTGAACTCCGACAGTTCGCGAACAAATCCCCTGGAGCCCTCAGCCAGCGTGTCCACATTAAATTGCGTCTTCAGAATATTTCGATAGTTGACGTGGTCCTCAGGCGTAATGAAAGATTGAAACTCCAGACTGATATGGTCTAGCTTCGTGATATCAATACTCCTAAAGAACAACTCCTCCACATGCATATAAGTAAGCGGAGTAATGATAAAGATCGTTCCGATTTTCGGGAACTGCTTGCCATTCTCCTCGCGCAGCGCATGCAGCTTCTCAATTCCGCGGGTTGCCCGCTTGAACACGCCTTTGCCCCGCTGCTGATCATTGATTTCCTCCGGTCCGTCCATGGAAATCCAGACGCGGTGCGGCTCGTTCTCGACGATCATCTCCGCATGCTTCTCCAGCAGCGTCCCGTTGGTCGGGAAGGCAACCTCGCTGCCATAATATTTTAACGCGGCCAGCACCTCGTCAATTTGCGGATACATCAGCGGTTCCCCGCCGAACAGATCGTAGTAAGGTTTGGCCGGACTGCAATCCTCGATAATTTGTTTAACGACGTTAATATCTAACTGCTTTAATACCCCTCTTTCCTTGTAAGCTCCGTTGTCTCCCCATTCATAGCACATTTTGCATCTCAGATTGCAAGCCTCCAAAAGCTGCAGCCAAATCCAACGGGGCATGGATTTGCTGAGTGATGGCGAAATACTTTCTTTTTGAAGTTGCACAGACATAAATTGACCTCCTAATGGTCGATATCGTTGTGATTCGGTACTTGCCGACTATGCACAAATCAAGTATCGCTGCAAAATCTGCCGGGCGCGCTCGTTTAGGCGGAACATCACCTCCCCTTCTTAATTTCATGCAGCAGATTGCCAGCCTCATCCCGTGCGCGCAAGAGATTCTGATGAAGCTGCACCAGCACATCCGTCGAATAATGCTGCGCCTGCCAGGCCTCATAGCAGATGCCCAGACCCAGCGACTCCCAAAGCCTTGCATTCGACCTCTCATGCTCTCCGAACGGCTCTAGAAAAATAAGCGGAGTGGCGGCTGCCAATGAATCCAGCAGTGTCGCTCCCCCCGGCTTGCTGATAATGCCAGTGCTTTGCCGGATCAGTTCAAAGACCCTCGGATAATCAGGCGAATCCCCGAATTCATAAGGCTGGCTTGCATCAATTTCGGCAAACGGAGGAAAATCAAATTCGCCGTCGGCATTGCGGTGCCACGGGCTCCAGTCCGGGTCGAGCAAATAGTAGCGGTGTTGCCCTCTGTCATGCGGGGCCAGCTGAGTTCCTTCGCGATAATAGGTGACGATATGCAAAGCCGCTCCGGCAGATTCCAGCTCGGCAATCTTGTCCTTGTACGTGCCGATCCCCCAACCGCCGCCATGGATGAGATAGCGTCTCTCTCTTTTCTCAAAGGAGACCGGTTCCTTGGCGCTAACCGTTATCGTCTGCGCAATCCGTTCCTCCCCGTGCGGGTAGAGCCAGATATTTGCGAACTGGCTGCAAGCATCCCCATAGACGGAGAAGGACGGCGTATCACTGGCATCCAGACGAATGAGCCGAATATCCACTCCCGTCCCGCCGAGCATATTCTGGTACCGCTCCAAAACAGGAATCCAGAATCCGGTCAGCGCCAGAAATTTTCGTCTTCCCTCCTGCCTCCACTGCTCCAGCAGCGCAGCGGTTTTGCCTTCATCCAGATTGCTGCGGCTGTCCCTTGCCAGCTTGTAGCCTGTCTTGGCCACCTTGAAGCTGTCATGGAACGCCTTGCGATAGCGGGGAATATTTTCCCGGGTCTCATCATCATAGAGATGCTCCAGCATGTAGATGTCTGCTTGTATCCCCTCCTTGCGAAGTTGGAGCTGCAACAGCTTTGCCGGTATGTATACGCCAAGCGAGTTCCCCGCACTGAGCAGCGTTACCGTCTGTGACTGCAACTGTTCGTCCTCCTTTTCATTGATGAGCGGAATAGTATGAAAAGCATCCGGGCACGGGAATTAAAAGGAAAGGGCCAACGAAGGCGGCCTAAATAGGGGCGGATTGTTCCTGCAAAGCCGGGAAACGTTCGAAGACTTCCAGCATTTCTTGCAGTCTTGACGCTTCATTCCCGTAGAACAGGACAAAAATACGGTATATGCACTTCTCAGCTTCTTGGCTGCAGGCAAACGTATAAATTGTGAATTGATGGTCAGAATCAGGACGAAGCACAGACTCCAGTTTCTCTTTGAGCGATTCAAAAGCAAGCCTGTCGCTCGACTCCAGACGAATATAGCGGCTCTCAACATGCCGATAATGGAGAAGAAGAGATTCAATAAGCGGAAGCAGATAGGTCACCTGTGTAAACCTCGCATTGATTTCAATGACCGGGTACAGCGTGCCGGTATGATCAACTATCGAGTCAATCCCGGCAATTCCCCGGTAGCCCAGCTTTCGCAGAACCTCGCCAAGACGCAGCATTTCCGTGCGGTATAGTCCGATGACATCCGCTTCATAGTGCGGCGCATAGTTCGTGCCAATATAGACGCCGTAGGCATTAATTCGCTGTTCAGTGACCGCCAGCAGATGAACGGCATCAGGTTCGATCCATAATTGGGCGTTCAGTGACTGGCGGATGGGGTGCCACGCCTCCAGCAGCAGCTCAAATGAAGCTGTTCGCTTACGAATATATACCGATAACTGCTTGAATTTATGCTCGTTCTCAATAATTGTGAGTCCTTTGCCGGATGAGCCATATGCCTGCTTCAGCACAGCCTGGTCGAATCCAGCCTCGCGAAATGCCTGATAGGCCCCATCCAGTTCCTCAAGATTCATGCAAAATCGGCCATTCGTTACAGCAAATCCGTGCTCCTCAGCCAGTCTTCGCGTCGTGTACTTGCTATTCAGTTCCTTGACTTTACGGGCGTCAGAATTCATCAGCCTCCAGCCGTGCGTCTCCGCCATCACTACAAATTCGGGGGTCAGCATGAAGGGCATGAAGGTGCATAATCCAGAGACAGCGCCTGCGATAAATGCCGCTACCTCGCCTGCGTCCCGGCTTATACAAAGATGCGGCAGTTCCCCCTTATGCCGCTTGATATCAGCTAGAAACTGCGCATCGGGAGCATGCAGCAGCCAAACGACATCCTCCGGTTCGGCGATCCATAACAATTGTTGCTCCTGCTGCTCGATTAATGAGGTGTGCTGAGGTTTCGCAAATGACGGAAACAGCGGATTTTCGTTCCAGTGCTGGTCTTCATTGATGTTGGCATGCCAAAGCACACGACCTTCTCGCGCCTTGCGAAACGGTTCAAGGTTCAACATACGGCCATTCATTAACTCACCTCTAATCTAAAGTGGATTGCGATTAAAGATTGGAGTTGCTGTGAGCCTAAGAGCATTCCCCCACAGGAGCCGGATAAGGATGAAGAGAAACGGGCCAATATTTATAGAAGGTACTGCACGAAGTCAGGAAGCCAGGAAGTTGAAGTAATTATGTAATGCGGAGGTCAAAGCTGCATTTCGTAATAAAGGAGAGTTTTTACATCGCGGACCAGGTAACGTGGCACAACCATTGGAAATCCTGCACCTGAACAATTTCCCCCTTCAGGAGCAGATCTGACCATGCCACACATGATCAAGCCCATAACTTTCTTTCATTGTAATTAAATTACATCCGTTTGTACATAGCACCAGAGTATTATTTTGAGGGGGAAATGGAGGGTTGGAAGTCAGACACTGTTTAGCCCCTTTACAGCGAAATACGGTACTCCGAGCATTCTTCAATAATATGCTCGCCTTGATTGAAGACCCACTTGAAGCGGAAGACGTCCCCGGCATAGCGTGTCTGTCGCAAAATATCCGGCAGGATGACCTGCTCAAAATTAGCACGAATGGTACGCTCGATTTCATTCAGCCGCTCTTCATTGGAAGCACGAAGTCTCTCTGCTTCCTCCAGATCGGCTGCATTCTGAATATAGTAAGCCAGTCCGACTTGCTTGTCTGTAGCGTGATCAGGCAGCGGCTGTCCCGATCCTGCAAATATTTCTTTGACCGTTGCCAGCCAGTCCTGATACAAATGGATATAAAGCTCTAGCGTCATGAGGTTCTCCTTTGTTTCATAAACTCAATATTTTGTTCTTTAAGCCTGCTTGTGCACGTATTATACCATTTAAATAAACTCTTCGGAAGAAAATAGGCCATTCATGAAAACTTAATAAGATCAACCATTTTCGTTGAAAGTTCACGAGATCGCTATCTAATGCAAGCCCGTCAGCGAGCCATATATATGTAACCGCTTTAACGGTGCAAATCTGCATCTTTTATCGCCTTTTCGCTCTCGTTTGTTCCTTTACAGCACACATGCCAAGGCGTATCATTCTTTGGTAATCACAATAACGCTGAGTCCTGTTGCAAACAGGAACGGGGGAACCGAACAAGCAGCAAAATCTGCTCTTTCACTCAGAACAGCTGCTTACGGGGTGAATCGCCAGAGCAACTCCTGGCGTAGGGCATTCTTTCGTGTCCGAATCCGTCAGCTAACTCCGTAAGCGTACGAAAGAGAGGATTTTAAGGCTATGGCTAGCCAAATTAAACGATTATTTATTGGTCGCCCCATGAAAAGCAATGCAATTGAGGGAGAAAAGCTCGGCAAGCTCAAAGCACTTGCTGTCTTATCCTCGGATGCATTGTCCTCTGTCGCCTACGGCACGGAGCAAATTTTGCTTGTGTTGATGACTATCGGTATTTCAGCCATCTGGTATTCCATTCCGATATCATTTGCCGTGCTTGGCCTGCTGCTCATTCTAATTCTTTCCTATCGTCAGACGATTAAAGCCTATCCGGCTGGAGGCGGCGCTTATATTGTCGCCAAAGATAACCTGGGCACAGCAACCGGACTGCTTGCAGGAGGTTCACTGCTGGTCGATTATATTCTCACTGTAGCGGTCAGTTCATCAGCCGGAACGGATGCTATCGTATCCGCATTTCCGTCCCTGCATGACGATCGTGTGTGGATTGCCCTGACGATGATCGGCTTTTTGACCCTGATGAATTTGCGCGGTGTGACTGAATCCGCCTCGGTGCTTGCTATTCCTGTCTATTTATTTGTTGTAGTCGTTTTTATTTTGATTGGAGCAGGAGTTTATCGGTATTTGACCGGTCAAATGGTCAGCCATATTACGCCTGGCGCGGATGGTGCTTTGTCCGGCATTAGTCTGTTCTTGCTGCTAAAGGCTTTTAGCTCGGGCTGCTCCGCACTAACCGGTGTTGAAGCGGTTTCGAACGCGGTGCCTCACTTCCGCGAGCCTGCTTCCCGCAATGCAATTGCGACACTGGTCATGATGGGATTGCTGCTTGGCTCGATGTTTCTCGGCATTTCCTTGCTCGCGTACGGATATGGCATTGTGCCGGCAGAGCAATCTACGGTCATTTCCCAAATCGCGGAATCTGTCTTCGGACGCGGCGTGCTCTACTATATTATACAAGGCAGCACAGCGCTCATTCTGTTCCTGGCAGCCAATACAGCCTACTCTGCCTTTCCACTGCTCGCCTTCATGCTTGCCAAAGACAAATTCATGCCCAGGGCATTTATGGCGCGTGGCGACCGGCTTGGCTTTTCCAACGGCATCCTGTTCCTCGGCCTGTTATCGGCAGCGCTTATTGTCTCGTTCGGCGGAAACACAGTGAGCCTTATTCCGCTCTACGCTGTCGGTGTCTTTATCCCGTTCACACTGTCCCAACTCGGGATGATGATTCGCTGGATCAGACTGAAGCCGAAAGGCTGGTTTTCCAAGTTTGTAATGAACACCATCGGGATGCTGACGACACTACTCATTACACTGATCTTTATCGTGACCAAGTTTTCACAAGTGTGGATCGTATTCATCTTCCTGCCTGTCGTCATCTGGATCTTCTATCGGATCAACCGCCATTACGCCAATATTGCTGATGAACTGCGCATTCAGCTTGATATCGACAAGCCGATCACTTCACAAGGCACCATCATTGTTCCAGTGGCCGGCATCACGCGTGTCGTTATGAACTCGATCAGCTATGCTCGCTCACTGACGGATCAGGTGGTCGCCGTCTACGTTGGCTTTAACGATGAGGATATCGAGTGCATGGAGCGCAAGTGGGCGGAGTGGAATCCGGGCGTCCGTCTCATCGTGCTGCGTTCCAGCTACCGCAGCGTCATCCGGCCACTGCTGAAATTCATTGAAACAGTCGAGTGGAAAACCGGCAATAGCGGGCAAATTACAGTGCTTATCCCGCAATTCATCACCAAAAGCTGGTGGCATAATTTGCTGCATAACCAGACCAGCCTGCTGCTGCGGGCGCACCTGTTCTACCAGAAAGATGTTGTCGTGGCGACCGTACCCTTTCATCTGAAAAAATAAATAAAGGCGTCAGGTATAAACGGCTTTGCCGTCCTTGGACAGGCAAAAGCTTCGTTTCGCGAGCAAAAACTTCGCTCCAAACCAAAGTCCCCTTCCGTCCGCTCAGGCATTCCGTCAGACTGAGCCTGACTGATCGCCAGCGCGTATGGCCGGGGTCTTCTTTGTCACAAAGCTGTATTATACGAATTTCGGCAGCCAGTCTCCATGCGCTTCAATCAGATCGTCGCACAAGGTCACAATATCATCCATAGACAGCTCCGCGGCCGTATGCGGGTCCAGCATCGCCGCGTGGTAAATATGCTCTTTCTTGCCAGTAATCGCAGCTTCGATCGTAAGCAGTTGGGTATTAATGTTGGTCCGGTTCAGCGCCGCACATTGGGGCGGCAAATCCCCGATATAGGTCGGATTGACCCCGGAGCTGTCTACAAGACACGGAACCTCGACACAAGCTTCTTTGGGCAGGTTCGTAATCAAGCCGGTGTTCATCACATTGCCACCGATCTTGAACGGCTGATCCGTCTCCATCGCTTCAAATATAAAGGAAGCGTATTCTTCTGAACGCACATGCTCCAGATCCTGGCTGTTCATCAACTGCTCGCGCAGTCCCTCCCAACGCTTGATTTGATTAACACAGCGACGCGGGTACTCATCCAGCGGAATGTTGAAGCGGTCGATCAATTCCGGATACTGACGCTTGATAAAGTACGGATGATATTCAGCGTTGTGCTCCGACGACTCGGTAATGTAATAGCCGAATTTCAGCATCATTTCCAGTCGTACCATATCATGATGCTTTTCCCGCTGCTTCTCTGCGGCTCTGCGCTTGATTTCCGGGTACAGGTCTTTGCCGTCCTTCGTCACCTCCAGCAGCCAGGCCATATGGTTGATGCCGGCAATTTTCGCCTGGACGCCTCCATGGTCCATTCCCAGCAGATCGAACAGCCCGGATACACAGCCCTGCACGCTGTGGCACAAGCCGACGGTGCGTACGCCGCCGTATGTGTTCATGACATTGGTCAGCACAGCCATCGGATTCGTGTAGTTTAAGAACCAGGCATCCGGGCAGACCTCCCGCACATCAGCAGCAAAATCAAGCATGACCGGAATCGTGCGCAAGTTGCGGAAAATACCGCCGATGCCGACCGTATCGGCAATCGTCTGGCGCAGGCCGTATTTTTTCGGAACCTCAAAGTCCGTAATCGTACATGGGTCATAGCCGCCAACCTGAATCGCGTTGACCACATATTTGGCTCCGCGCAGCGCTTCCTTGCGATCGGAATACAATTTAATCACACACGTACTGCCCAATGTTTTTTTCAAGTTACTCAGAATTTGGTCGGAATCTTTCAGACGCTGCATGTCGATATCGAACAGAGCCAGCTCAAAATTTTGCAGGGATGGCGTCATCATGCAATCGCCCAGTACATTTTTGGCAAAAATGGTGCTGCCTGCGCCGAGAAATGTAATTTTGGACATTTTTGGTCCCTCCTGTGAAGGCTTGAATGTTGTAATTGTATTGGATTAGCTCCGAATATTTTTATTATAGGGAATGGCGTCATTGAGGAATATGGAAGGAATGAAGATATATATGGACATTTGTAGTCTGATGGATCACTTTGAAAAGTATGATATTGTATAATAAAATTGCTTCCAGTCTGTTTCTTTGCCAACCAAGGAGTGAAATCGAGGATGAAGGAACATCGCTGGTATCATGTGAAATTCAATGCCTCCCTGCGAAAATCCGGGCTTTCCGTTCTCTTTTGCGGAGAAGCCCAGCCTGAGGCCAAACACCGGATTGGCCCTACAGTCCATGAATATGTACTGATCCATACAGTTATCGAAGGGAAGGGCTGGTTCGAGTCTGACGGCAAGCGTTACAATTGCCGTGCAGGCGACACCTTCGTCATCATGCCGGGCAAGCTGGTCAGTTACGCCGCCGATCCACGTTTCCCATGGCAGTATGCATGGGCAGCCTTTACCCCTTATCATCATGTCGCCCTGATGGCGGATATCGGAATCGTGCAAGGCAACTGTGTCATTCATGCGGAACCGGATGAGCAGATCATGGCTGAATACCGCAACATGCAAGACGCCCTAAAAGATACGGCCTACCCTCAGCTTGCTGATCTCAAAGCATCGGGACATCTGCAGCTCTTGTTGTACAGACTTGCGCTTGCCAACAATGCGCAGCTCGCTCCGGCAGCAGTCACGGAATCGGACATACAGCGCCAAATATCCCGTACCATCAATTGGCTGAACCTGCAATACGCCCAGCCGCTGTCGATCGACCATATTGCCAAGTCACTGGGTTACCATCGAACCTATCTATCCAAAATGTTTCGCGCGGCAACCGGACTATCTCCGATGCAATATTTGCTGCGAATCCGTATGGAGAGAGCCGCCCAGCTGCTGCAAGAAGGCCAGTTATCCATCAAACAGATTGCGTCCTCCGTCGGATATAGCGACGCCCTGTACTTCTCCAGACAGTTCAGGAAGTGGAGTGGACAGGCGCCGTCCGTTTACAGCAAGCGACCTGAATCTCCATGATCCCGCTGCTTCTAAAAACAAAACGCCTGCATCATGCATCTACTAATGGATACATGGTACAGGCTTATACGGATTCCAACTGGATTTCCTTCCATCCGTCCAGGATCAACGCCCCGGCTTCCGGCACAAGCGGACGTATGCCGCGAATACATCAGGCATCAGCTTGACGGAAACCGGCTGAGCCGATACATGCAGCTCTTGAACGATCAATCAGTTCCCGCTTGTCGTACTCCACATACTGACCCGCGTAAGTTCGCGCTGGATCGCCAGAATAAAAACGCTCGTACAGCTCATGCCGGGCTCCCAGACGACTGCCAACCAAATCCCAGGCCAGCTTCAGAAGCTTGGCCCGCTCCTCCGCGCCGCGGTCAGCGCCGCGGTAATATTTCTGCAAATGAGAGCCGAGCGGTCCACTCAGGTCGCTGAGCCGCGATGGTGCCTGCAACATGCCTGAACCCGAAAGCTGCTGCAAAATTTCAATGGCTCTCGGATAATATTTGGTGCCCAAGTTTCTCGCTGCAACAAGCTCTTCTTTGCCTGGGAGCCATACCCCTAGAGGGTGAAGAACCGATCTGTGTTCGGCTGCATACCATAACGCTTTGACCGACTCCACCTGAAAAGCCAGCTCCGCCAGTTTCTCCTGCACATGAGCAAACTTCGTAATGCTGATCGATTCCGCAAGCTCAACGGCAACAGCCAGTACGAATTCCAGCTTGCTTGCCAGCCTGACGATAATCTCATGTTGGCCATATAAACTTGAGACCGGGTCGGTGCGCAGCCTCCACAACGTATCAGGATCTTCCTTCACCATCACCCGCTCCCACGGAATGAACGCATCGTCAAACACAAGTACGGTGTCCATCTCATCGTAACGGGAACTTAGCGGATGGTCTTCCTCGTCCAGGGAGGCAAACGACTCACGGCTGATTTGGTAAACGCCGGGGGTATTCGCAGCAATAATGAACAACAGCGCATACGGCTTCTCGGCTGCTGTTCTTCTGGAATTCGGTACAACCATGATTTCATCCAGATAGGCCCCGCCGGTAGCAAGCACCTTCGCTCCCCGGACAACGATCCCTTCTTCAGTCTCCTTGACTATGCGAACAGCGGTGTACAAATCCCCAAGTTCATGGGCGGGCTTGCTCCTATCGATTTGCGGGTCATGTCCGGCAGAGGCGATCAGCAGATCGTGATCGCGGACATAATTGAAATACTTTTCAATTCTTTCGGCATAATGCGGCTGCTCCTGATCAATCAGATGACGGTTCATATACAGTCCTGTAATTTGAGAGCGATAATAGCCCGCAATTCTGCTCATTACACCGAACGTCGCATCCGACCAGATCTTGAACGAACGTCCACGCCGGATAATATCTTCCTTATTGACAGGCACCAGATAGGCCAGATTCGCCCTGACGCCTGTCTCTGTCTCGAACATCAACTGCGGGCCTACAACCGGATCGTCCTGCAGGTCAAGGACGGAAGCAATCGTCTGGACAGTCCCGCGAAATGCGGGATGCCGCGGAATATCTTTGACAACTTCCCCGTTTAGCCATACTTGTCTGCCGTCTTGAATACGCTCTAAATATCGTGTGCCTGAAGACATTCCGTTCCCCCGCTTCCACCAAACAACCTCAATCGGACAAGTAGCCAGACCCGGAAAGAAAAAGGTCTTATTTCCCCGATTAGATTCAAGAAAATAAGACCTCCATACGTTTGGTTGTCCAAAATATAACACCTGAAGACATTTTATTATCTGACACCAGGATTTGTCAACATTTCCCTGTAAATCGTATTACTCGGACTCCACCAGGCGCTGCAAAGCAGCCAGTTTGTTGTCCCAATACTGCTCATAGAAGCCAAGCCAGCGCTTCAGCTCCAACAGTGGGGCTGCCTGCAAGGAGTAGCGCGTCTCTCTGCCCGCCTTGCGCTCACGGACAAGCCCGGCTTCTTGCAAAACACGCAAATGCTTGGAAACGGCTGTACGGGTAATCGGAAAATGACTGCTGAGCGCCGTCACCGACAGCTCTTCGCCCGACAATAGTTCCATAAGCTTGCGGCGTGTCGGGTCGGCAATCGCTTGGAAGACATCGTACTTCGGCAGTGGAGCCGTCATTGACCCTCAACCAGCGCGCGCAGCCTTTTATCGACCATCGGTTCCCAGCCGCCCTCCATCCGGCCGCGGATGACGGTATGCGAATCTCCAAATTCCGTTACCGTGTCAGCAGCCCATCCGGAGTGAATCAATGTAAATTCCGTTTTCCCGCCCAAATCTTTAAGCTCCATCGTAATTGTCCAGTCCTTGCCCCAGCGAAATGCCAGCCGATTAGGTCGGTCAACTTCAATGACTGTGCACGGAGACATGCCGAACTGCGCGGCATTCAGATGAAACTCATGACCTTCCACAGGCTCAAAATCATTTGGCATGAACCAGGCTTCCAGCCCCTCAGAGGTTGCAACAGCTTCCCATGTTTTTTCGATAGAGGCGTTAAAAACAACCGTCTTGCGTATATCCGGCAACCGGCTTTCCATATGTTCACTCATAACTTGAATAGTCCTCCTGTCATTATCAAAATCGATTCACTTCTTCATGACTCGTCCTATTGCTCGCCTTGCTTGAATGCCTGCTGCTATTGCCAGTCCCATTCATCAGCTAGCGGCAATTAGGAAACCTTTTGGTTTCGCTTAGTATATAACACCTTTTGGTTTCATGTCAAACAAGCTCAACAAGAAAAAGGAGGGAGCCATCCGGCAATTATACCGAATGACTCCCCTCTTCTTATAGCAACTGCGAATCAACAGGTCTGCAGAAAACGGAATCATCTTCTCCGTGTATCGGTCAGCCGGAACTGCCCAACCAACTGCTGCAACACCCCGGCAATGGCCTCCACATGCCCGGAAGTATTGCGAGCATGATTCATGACATGAGCCAATTCCTTCAATTTGTATTCCACATCGATCGAGACGCGCCGGCTTTCGATGCTGACTGCCGCAATTTGCTCCATCAAGGTCACAACCTCGTCCACAACCCTGGTTTTCAGCGTATCCTCAGCCTGTGCTCCGCCAAGAAGCTCTGAAGCTGCCGATACAAGCGCCGTACCTTCGGCCACAACCTGGTTCCCCTCTTCCATGGAAGCAAAAGCGCGGCCGGCACTCGAATAGATTTGCTGCACAATGCCCTTTACGTGATCCGTTGATTCCTTTGTCCGTTCTGCCAGCTTGCGGATTTCCGTTGCAACGACATTGAACCCCTTGCCGTGCTCGCCTACTCTGGCCGCTTCAATAGAGGCATTTAGTGCAAGCAGATTTGTCTGGCTCGATATTTCCTCAATGACATGGAGCACATTTTGAATTTCCTGCATCGTCTCCATGAATGCCGTAATCGTATTGTTCGTTTCCTTCACCTTCAACGCAATATGATCCATCTTGTCCCCAATCCGATCCACCTCGCTACGCGCAACGGCAATCTGGCCAGATGCCTGCTCTTCTAACTCCCAGAGGGTGCTTCTCATCTGATTGGCAACATCTTTGGCAACTTCAATATCCTTCAGTTGGTGACGAAGGCTGCCAATCATCTCATGGATTTTTTGATTAACGGAATGCGCTGTTCCTTCTGTAGAAGACGTCGACTGGCTCATTCGCGTCTGGCTTGACAGCACGTCTCCAGCTGTCATTTTCACCTGCAGCATGATTCCCTCCAGAGAGTCGATCATATTGTTAATCCATTTGGCCAACTCGCGAATCTCATCCTGATCAAACTGCCCGGTATCCAGACGCTGCGTCAGGTCACCGCTGCCCTCGGCGTTAATCCGAATAAAACGGTTAATATTTCGCAGCTGCTGGACAACCCGAAGGGAGCTTCTCCTGTGCAACAGCCGAATGCTTAAAATTCCATATCCGGCAGTAATGAGTCCGGCCAGCGCTGCCCCCGTTCCGACAGAGACAAGCGGCAGCAGGACGTACATGCCCACGACCATCAAAAATGTGAATAGTACCGCAAGCCCGCTATGGAGCCGGTTTTGTCGGTAAGAAATACTGCGAAGCCGGTATACTTCCTCCAAATCTCCTTCGCACATCATGCCCCATACATCCGGACAATGAGGAAGCTGGAAGGTTACCCCTTTCCCAATTACGGGAATATGGCGATAATCCGAATAGCCTGGAAACTCTACATACAGATTGCTTCCGTTGCGAATTGTATTCGCGACCCCAGGATGGAGCTCCCCTGTAGACGGGTCGGTGAATATCAGCTCCAGTTCAGTATGTTCTGTGACCGTTACGGTGCCCCACGCGGTCGTAATACCGTCCTTAAGGTTCTCGCCATGAGTAAAGGTTCGATCCTCGAACCGGCTTCTGGATAATGCCGTACCCGGTTGGATATCGGTCTGCAAGCCCGGCTTGGCCATAAAAATATAGTTGTCCCCCGAATCCGGATAGATATGACCGGATTCGCGCTGGATTAAATCGCCGATGACGTCATTGGGGACCCGTCCGCAAAGCGTTCCCCATCGTTTCCCGTCGCAGGAGAGCGGCAGCAGGAACATCAGTGTCATTTTGTCATGGAAGGCAGAAGATCGCGGCCCAAGCGCCAAAGTAACCGGGTCGGCATACGGTCCGTACAAACATTTTTGCCCTTCCGGGGGCGCCTCCGTATATATGAGCCCCCTGCCAATCTCGGACGAATGATTTGCACGCTCACCGCAAGTTGTGTGAACTATTCTTCCACTCGTGTCCAACATGAACAGTTCTGTAAAATCGCCTGCTCTCGTATAGGTCTCTCTGAACAGCGGCTCCAGCCCGACATTCAAACCATCAAGCCTATCTCCCGCTCGTTGCAACTGCACGAGCTGTGAGGCAAGGCGTTCCAGATGTCCCCAGCAGTCATCCGCCCATGATTGGAGCAGTGCCTTACGAGTCTGGGCAATGCCTTCAAAGCTCTCTTCGACATCCTCCTTCATACCGGAATTAAGCCGATAGGACCACCATAGCGGCATCCCCGTCCTCCATCCTAACCAATCAAACATGACATCCCCCTCCATCGACCTATATCTATATGTATCTTTTTACCTGTATGAAAGTTATTTTAACATATAAAGAAAATTTATTTAACATCGATGTAAGGTTACAACAAATAAATATTTTATCAAACTGATAAAAGGATCGAATATATGTCAGGCAAAGCCAGCGTATGAAAAAAAGGGCTGTCCCGAAAGTCAATTTGTGATTTTTCTAGCCTCACTTAAAACCGAATTTCATCGAAAAAAAGGACCTCAACCTCCACTTTATAGTGGAATTTGAGGTCCTTTTCGCTTAAAAATTGGGATGTTCCCCTACCGTGCGAACACTTTTGGGACAGCCCCTCCGTCATTTTTAATGAGAGGTTTTCTTACAGATACTAACGTACTGGGTATGAGTTTGCAAATCTTAAGCGTGAAGAAGCGTTTCAAGTTCTTCCAGATTCAAATTCGTCCACCCGACATAGCTGCTGCCGTCAGCCGAACCAACCTCAACAACCGGCACATGGCGTACTCCGTATTTAACTTCCAGCACATCTCTCAGCACATCATTGCCGTCTACGCTAATATTTTCATAAGCAATATTATGATTGCTGAGCAAATCTTTTACGCCTGCACAGTAATGACAACCTGTTTTGCTCCATAGAACAACTTTTTTAGTTGCTGACATGTTCTAGCCTCCTGGATTTTGTGTAACGGTTTTCCGGAACAGTCAGTCCCAAATTTCCTCTTAATGTATCGTCTTCATATTCCGTGCGAAAAATGCCGCGCTCCTGCAAAATCGGAACAACCAGCCGCGTGAAATCCTGCAACCCGTTAGGCGTGCCCGGATGGATAATGAAGCCGTCGGCTCCCTTTTCCTCATACCATTGCTGGATCAAATCCGCAACTTTCTCCGGCGTGCCGATGAATTTGCTTCTTGACGCAACCGAATTCAGCGCTACCTGGCGAAGCGTTAGTCCCTGCTCCAGCGCAGCCTGCTTGATCTTGTCGGTCGTACTGCGGAAGCTGTTGTTGCCCAAATCGCCCAGGTCCGGGAACGGCTCATCAAGCGGATATTGGGAGAAATCATGGTGCTCAAAGAAGCGGCCCAAATAATCGATTGCATTCTCGATAGAGATGAGGCTTACCATCTCCTGATATTTGCGCTCGGCCTCCTCCTCGGTCTCACCAACAATTACTCCGATCCCCGGCATAATGACAATATTATCCTCCGAGCGGCCTTGGGCGGCTGCGCGCGCTTTGACATCCGCGTAGAACGCCTGTGCCAATTCCAACGTCTCATGTCCAGTGAACACAGCATCGGCGGACTTGGCTGCGAGATTCCGACCGGCGTCGGAGGAGCCAGCCTGGAAGACGACCGGCTGCCCTTGCCGGGATCTGGCAATGTTCAGAGGTCCCTGCACGGAGAAAAATTCCCCACTGTGGTTCAGGCGATGCAGCTTCTCGGGATCAAAGAATTGTCCGCTCTCCTTGTCGCGTACGAAAGCATCATCTTCCCACGAGTCCCACAGCCCGCGTGCGACTTCCAGGTATTCCTCAGCAATCCGATAGCGCTCGGGGTGCGCAGGATGCTCAGCTTTGCTGAAGTTGGAGGCAGACCCTTCAAGTGGGGAGGTTACGACGTTCCAGCCCGACCTGCCCCGGCTGATATGATCGATTGAGGCAAATTGGCGGGCTACTGTGAACGGTTCGCTGTAAGAAGTGGAAAGCGTGCCAACCAGACCGATTTTGGATGTAACGGCGCCGATGGCCGATAATATTGTAATGGGCTCAAATCGGTTCAGAAAATGAGGAATCGATTTCTCCGTAATATACAGACCGTCTGCGATAAACACCAAATCAAATTTACCTTCTTCAGCAGTCAAAGCCTGCTGTTTGTAATAATCGATGTTGATGCTGGCATCAGCTATCGCATCAGGGTGACGCCACGCTGACATATTGCCTCCGACACCTTGAATAATTACACCCAATTTCAACTGTTTACGGTTTGCCATCTTACTTCCTCCTCTATTGGCATTATGCTTAAACTTGCACTTGAAGGGTTAGAAGGTTGCCTGCAGCTAAAGCACTTGCTTCAGCAACGGATGATCCAGCAACTGAAGCTTGTAGCTTTTGACCAGTGTGTTGCCGCTGTAGAATTCCTTGTCTTGCGCACGTTCGAAGCCAAGTCGCTCATACAATTTTACAGCTGACTCCATCATATCGGAGGTATGCAAGTAGAGCAGCGATGCCCCAAGCTCGAGCGAACGTCTTGCGCTCTCCTTGATGAGCAGCGTCGCAACTCCCTTCCCTCTCGCCTGGGGCGATACGGAAAGGAAACGAATAATGGGACTGTCGATGTGCAAATCGGCTCTCCCGTATGCCGCTTCGGAAGATAGAAACAGTTGTACACTTCCTATAATTTCTCCGTCCAGTTCGGCAATAAGCCTTGCTTTCGGATTGCCCTCGCGCACGGATAAGCGAATGGATTCCTTATATTGCTCCCAGCTTTGCTCGGGGAGCTTTTGTTCATACTGCTGATACGCCTCCAGCACTACCCGCAGCACGGCCTCTTTATCGGCCTCTTCGGCTTCGCGAATCGTAATAGCAGAAGGTTGTGCCACGATCATCACCTCGTTGTTGTCAATGAATGAAAACGGGATACCGCAAATTTGCTGATATCCAAGCTTGTAGAACCCTTGTTGACAAGATCGGCCAATATTTCGCCGACCACACTGGAAAACTTGAACCCGTGCCCGGAAAACCCACCCGCCAGCAGCACATTCGGATACTGCGGATGCCGGTCGATTATAAAATCATCATCCGGTGTAAACTCATACTTGCACACCGCTCCTCGAAGCAGCGTGCCCGCCGCCTGCGGCATATAAGCTTCTAATGCAGCACGCAAATCGCCCTCATCTTCAGGCAGACTGCCAAATGGCTTGAGCGGCTGCCCAGGCAGCCATCCCTCTCCGGTGTCATGCCTTCCGATCTTCAGTCCCGCTCCTCCGATACTTGGAAAGCCATAATAGCCGCCATACGGACTATTCAGCGTGAAGCCGGGGAAACGGTCGGCATCAAAGGCCGAAGTAGAGGGTTCGAACCAGCCAACCACTTTCCGCACCGGACGAATCGGCAAGTCGATAAAGCCTTTCAGTGTGCTAAACCAAGCACCCGCGCTGAGGATAGCATGATCAGCATAGAATGTGCGCCCATCCTTGATCCTCACAGCCGCGAACCTCTCATTGACCTCGATATGCTCGACCTCAGCATAGGTGAGCAATTCTGCTCCCTCGGCCAGCGCGGCTTGTCTATACGATCTTACGCACTGCTCGCTGTACAGGTAACCGGCACGCGGCTCATACAACCCTTTGAAATCATCCGTTAGCTGAATAACAGGCCAACGCTTGTTGATTTCATCCGCATTCAAATATTCAATGCCAAGATCCAAGTCTTGGGCGTCTTCCACACGCTGCTGGTAGGAATAAATACTTTCTGCGGAAAGGTTCAGCACCCCCGACTGGACAAGCAGTTCTGTCCTGGTCAACTCCTCCAACTCACGCCAAAGCTCATGCGCGCGCAGCGCCATCGCAATATAGGCCGGCCCGCCATGATACGCATGTCGGATGAGACGAGGCTCTCCGTGATGGCTGCCCTCCTGATGGGGAGGATCAAAGGCATCAATAAGCAGCGTACGAAGCCCGCTTCGCGCCAGATGATAGCCGGCGCTCATTCCCATAGAACCAGCCCCTACAACAATCACATCATAGCTGCCGCCGTTGCTCATACGACGACCGTCTCTCCCTTGCGCAGCAGTTCTTCAGACTTCAGCGCATCCAGAGCAAGCTGAGCCAGAAATCTGGCGCTGTATGGCAACGCATCCTCATTTAACGTAAAGCCCGGATGATGCCATTCCTGCGTCCCGGACGTACCCATAAAAACAAACAGACCCGGCGCCTGCTGCTGATAAAATGCAAAGTCTTCCCCGGCAGAGGATGGTACAGGCTCCACAACCTCAAGCCCCGCGGAGGAAGCCGCCTGCTTGCCCAGATTGGCAAGCAACGAATCATTCAACACCGGAGGCGGGCCTTGTATCCAGTTAAGCTGCGCCGTCGTATCCAAGGCGGAGGCAACGCCGTCGATGACCTGTGCGAACCGCTCCCTCACCCGCTTGCGAACGCGCTCGTCGAATGTGCGCAACGTCCCCTCCATAACCGCCTTGTCAGGGATAACATTCCAGGAATTCCCGCTATGAATCTTTGTCACACTGACAACAGCACTATCAAGCGGACTGACATTGCGGCTGACAACCGATTGCAGCGCCGTGACGATGTGAGCCGCAGCCACAATCGGGTCAATGCCTGCATCCGGAACAGCCGCATGCGTGCCAATGCCGTCTACCTGGATTTTGAAGCCGTCAGCCGCTGCCATTAGCGGACCGGACTTGATTCCCACCGTTCCGACAGGCAAATCAGGCTTGTTGTGCAGTCCGAATACAGCCTGCACGCCCTCCAAAGCGCCGCTTCTAATGACCTGCTGCGCACCTGTTGCCTTCTCCTCGGCCGGCTGAAAGATAAGCCGTACCTTTCCTTGAAGCTCTGCTTCCCGCTCCTTGAGCAACAACGCTGCGCCAAGCAGGGAAGCGGTATGAAAATCATGTCCGCAGGCATGCATCTTGCCCTCGTATACAGAAACAAACGGCAAGCCCGTCGCTTCCTGAACAGGAAGCGCATCGATATCCGCGCGGAGCGCAATAATCGGACCATCCGTCTCCTCGCTTCCCACCTCAGCTACAAGTCCCGTTCTCAGCGAATACGGGGCAATGCGGATTCCTGCTTCCGAAAGCCACCGCCGGATTGCCGCCGTCGTCTCATACTCCTCATTGGACAATTCAGGGTGCTGATGCAGCTCGCGGCGGATATCCACCAGTCTGGGCTCAAGTTCTAGCGATGCGGCTTTCAGCTCAGCATTTCCCATCTGCAGTTTCCTCCTCTACCGTTTTTCAGCGACCTCCGCAAAGGCCTCTTTCAACAGCTTAAATGAATTTATCCGCTTGTCAAAGATTTTAATCGGCGTAGTTACGATAATTTCTTCTACTTCGTATTGCTCCTGCAGTTCCAGCAGTTTCCGGCGCACTGTTTCCTTCGAGCCCTTGACCAGCTCAGGCACCTTTTCTTCAATTGTAAAGCTTTCATTAGTCTGGTTGCCGAACTCATTGGCATGCTCGATACTGGCAACCGTTATCGTTCTGCCGCTCGCGAGATGAATTTTCACCAGCTTCTGATGACTTGCCAGCTCCTGGGCTTCCTCATCAGTGTCGGCTACGATTACCGCTACAGCCAAAATCGGTGTCGGCGCTTCGCTTCTGACTGGATTGAAACGCTCTTTATAGACGGTGAACGCCTGGCGGGCCACTTCCTGGTCCGTATTGATAAATTGCGAGAACACGTATGGATAGCCAAGCTCGGCGGCAATCTCGGCGCTGCCTACGCTTGTGCCGAGTACAAATACCGGGGCCGGAACCGCAGGCAATGGAGCTGCGCGCAGCCCATGCAGCGGATGATCCTCAGGCAAATTATGATCCAGAATAAGCTGAAGCTCCTTCAACTTTTCCAACAAATCCTGCGCTTCGGCAACGCCGCGTTGCAGCGCCCTCGTCGAGCGCGGCAGACCTCCCGGCGCCCGGCCTACCCCAAGGTCGATCCGACCCGGAGCAAGAGCAGCCAGCACATTGAAATTCTCGGCTACCTTGTATGGGCTGTAGTGCTGGAGCATAACTCCGCCGGAACCTAGACGAATATGCTTCGTATGCGCCAGCAAATACGCAAGCAGCACTTCCGGAGAAGAGCCTGCCACATGTTCCGTATCATGATGTTCAGATACCCAAAACCGGTTGTAGCCAAGCTCCTCGGCCAGTTGTGCAAGCTGCAGTGAATGACGAAGCGCCTCCTCGGCGCTCTCTCCTGCAAATATCGGGCTTTGATCCAAAATGCTCAATTTAAGTCCCATAATGCTCGCTCCCCTTCCGGCAGCATGTATGCGTGCCGACTCTGTAATAATCATGTACTTCTATTATGAATCAAATGGAATAGCTCCACTCCTGAATGCTCCGTTTGAGAAATTGCCGGGTCCGCTCTTCCTTAGGTGTGCCAAACAGCTGATGCGGCGGACCTTCCTCGACCACGACACCGTCATCCATGAACACGACATGGCTAGCGACATCCCGGGCGAAGGCCATTTCATGGGTTACAATAATCATCGTGATGCCTTCACCCGCAATTTTGCGGATAACCGCCAACACCTCGCCGACCAGCTCAGGATCGAGGGCAGAGGTTGGTTCATCGAACAAAATAATCTCCGGGTTCAGCGCCAGCGCCCGGGCAATTCCGACCCGCTGCTGCTGGCCGCCCGAAAGGCGGCTCGGATATTCATTCAGCTTGTTGCCAAGTCCCACCTTCTCCAGCGCCTGTACCGCAAGCTCGCGAGCTTTTTGCTTCGGCAATTTCTGAACGATGACCAGGCCCTCCATCACATTTTCAAGCGCTGTCTTATGCTTGAATAAATTATAGTTCTGGAACACCATAGCCGTCTTTTGGCGTAAAGTATGAATATCCTGCTTGGAAGCGCGCTTGCAATCGACCTTGAACTGGTGAATGGCAACCTCGCCGTCATTCGGCCGCTCCAGATAATTGATGCAGCGCAGCAACGTTGTCTTGCCCGAGCCGCTAGGCCCGAGAATAGCGACGACATCACCCTGTTCCACGGTCAGATCAATCCCCTTCAGCACTTCCTGCTTGCCGAAGCTCTTCTTGATGCCAGTCAGTTTAATCATGCTACCCCTCCTCGGTTGTACACATTAATGCGCTTCTCTAGTATAGAAACACCCTTTTCAATTAACACCGTAATGCCCCAATACAGAAGAGCGGCAGCAATAAAAGCCTCGAAATATTTCCAGTTGGTTGTCGCCACGATATTGGCTTTCGCGAAAATCTCAACCGCAGTCACCGTAAAGGCAAGCGATGAGCCGTGCAGCATTCCGATCAGCGAGTTTGACAGGTTCGGCAGGCTGACTGCAAAGGCTTGTGGAAGTACGATGCGCCAAAGCGCCTGCGGAGTTTTCATGCCGATTGCATAAGCAGCCTCCAGTTGGCCTTTGTCAACGGCCAAAATACCTGAACGAATGACTTCGGACAGATAAGCCCCGGCAGTAATGGAAAAAGATATCAGAACAAAAACCAAAATCGGAATCGATGCCGACGTAAATGTCCAGCCAAAAGCGCCAGATATGGCATCTATAAGCGCCGGAAGCCCAAAATAAATTAGAAACAGATGCATAAGCATCGGTGTCCCGCGAATGAAAGTAACATAAAATGCCGCAATATGCTGCAGCACAGGAATCTTGTAAATGCGAAGCAATGCAATGATAGAGCCGATTACAAAACCGACTCCCACGGATACTACTGTAATAAACAGCGTCATCGGCAATGCGGAAAGCAACGCAACAAAAGAAGTCCATATAAAGCCCGGATCAAGTTTCATGCCTGCTCTCCCCCTTTCTTAAACTGCGGCAGCAACAGGCGCGGCAGTTGACGCTTTCTTGATGGCGTACTGGCCAGCTCCGGCTGATATCTTAACATTCGACGCTCAGCAAGCTGGAACAGCCGCTCCAGAATGACGCTGACGACGAAATAAATCAATGAAAGCGAAATATACACTTCAATGAAATGCTGGGTTGTCAAGCCCAGCGTCTGTGATTTTCCAGTCATCTCCATCGCTCCCAATGTAAAAGCAAGCGATGTGTCTTTCAGATTGGCAATTACAACATTCGCAAATACCGGCAACGATATCGCTACCGCCTGTGGCAGAACAATTCGGGTAAAGGCTTCGAAACCCGACATCCCGATGGCATAAGCCGCTTCCACCTGCCCCCGATCGACCGCGCCGACTGCGGCGCGGATAGCTTCGGAGATAAATGCCCCGCTATGCAGGGCATAAGTGAAAATAACGAAGGCCAGTACAGGTACTTTGGAGACGTCAATCGATATCCCTTTCAACAGCTCAGGCAGCCCGTAATAAATCAGAAACAACTGAATCAGAATCGGCGTCCCCCGGAAAAAAGATACATAGATCACAGACAGACGCTTGAGCACCGGAATATTATACATCCGTGGAAGGGCGACAATCAGGCCGACCACGAGCCCCAACACCACTGAAGCCGCAACGATAAACAATGTGATTTGCAAATAACCCAGCAGCTTTGGAATAAAATCCAGAATGTAAACGAACTCGAATCTTCTTCCCATTACGTTCTCGCCCCCCTTCCATAAGACCTAAAGTGTGTTGCTATCGAATACTTTGCTTATTTGCTTGCTTCATTTATTCCTTTGGTAAAGTCTTGTCCCAACCATTCAATGCTCAGCTTGGCCAAGGTACCGTCTTCCTTGATGGACTTGACCGCCTCATCAATCTTGTCGGCCAACTCCTGGCTATCCTTGCGCAGTACGAACAATACATCGGATTGGATCAGCGGTTCGCCGACCGTCTTCAGCGCCTGCTTGCCATCGGCATCCAAGTAAAACCGCAGTGCAAAATCTGTTGTTATTGTCGCATCTACCCGCTTGCTCTTGATCAAATTCACAAGATCATTGGCAGCGCCGCTGGAGTAGACAATTTCAAACGGATCGTTATTCTTCTTGTTATATTCCTGCAGGAAGAACGCCTGGTTGCTTGTAGCGCTTGTGTAAACTTTTTTACCCTTCAAGTCCTGGATGGATTGAATGGTGTCATTATCCTTGTCGACTGCAACCTTCGTTAAGAAGATGCTATATGGCTCTTTGGTGAAAAGATACTTCGCTTCGCGATCGGGATTCTTTTCCATTTGATGCGCTACAAAGTCAATTTTGTTGGTTTCCAAACCGAGCAGCAAGCTGGAGAATTCCATCGTCTTCAACTCGAATTCATATTCTGGCAGACGCTTGTCAATTTCCTTGACCAGTTCTACGTCAAAGCCGGTCAACTTTCCATTCTCGTCGATAAAGCAGACATTCGGGAATTTTGTGCCTGTTCCGACAATGATTTTCTTCACCTGTTTCGCTGGCTCTGATCCGCCCGTGGAGCCTGTGTCTGTCTTGCCGCCACCAGATCCATTACTAGAGCCACACCCTGAAATCACTAAAAATAATGCCAATATTCCTGCGATAACTGATGCTTTTTTCATATCATTTCCTCCTGTGGGTTGACTCCCTTATTTATAACATATAATTCCCAGTTGAATACTAAGAATTAGAGTATAATGAACTTAATTTACCATTCATTCTTTAAATTGTCAATCAATATTTTCCGAAAATATTTGTCCGCTATTCCGTGCTTGCCGTAAGCCGTACATGCAAGATTAAGGAGGTTGCGTATGGCTTTTAAAACTCATTTTAAACCCATAAGCTTAATTGGAATTTGGCCATGTAAAAAGTCTAGCACCACGTTATGAAGATGGTCAATGCTCTAACAATCATCGTTTTCTATTCATGGATTGAATCCTTTTATCCAAACATGGATTTCGTTTCTAAATTTTCTTACTCAACTCCAGCAGCAGCCGTGTCAGTCCGGGCTGTTCCCCCTTCAAGGCGATCAGATTGGTGCGCAGCGTCTGAATACCCAGTGATTTTACGGGCACAGGAACAAGCAAGCCGGACTTCACTTCTTCCCTTACGCACAGTTTCGGAAGGAAGCCGATGCCCATCCCCGCCTGTACAAGCTTCTTGGCAGTCTCCTGATTGTCAACCTCATAATCAATGACAGGCGGACGGTCCAAAGTCTCGAACATCCGGTGCAGCCTCATCCAGTCAATAGAACCGCATTCAAAGAATACGAGCGGCTCCTGCCTGACATCTTCCATACTGACGTCGGTTTTGGTTGCAAAAGGATGTTCGGCATTTGCATACAAGCCGATCTCGTCCTCATAGAACAAAAAGGAATCGAGCAACGGATGCGTAATATTGCGTACCAATCCGATGTCAATATCCTTGTCCTGCACAAGCTTGACCACCGTTTCACTGGGCGCTGTAACGAGCTTGAACCGAAGATCCGGATAATGCTGCTTTAAAGAAGGTACGATAATTGGAAGAATATAATTAGAAACGGAGACCGTGCAGCCGATTCGAAGTTCCTGCATCGTCTTCTGATATTTGATTTGCTGTTTGCCCTTCTTGTAGGACTGCAAAATTTGCTGGGCATACGGCAGGAACAGCTTGCCTTTCTCCGTTAGCGTGAACTGCTTGCCCATCCTCTCAAACAGCTTCGCGTCCAACTCGCGCTCAAGAGATTGAATTCTTGCCGTGACCGAAGGCTGTGACAGGAAAAGCGCATCGGCTGCCTTGTTAAAGCTGTTAAAATGGATGACGTGTACAAAGGCTTCAATGTTATCAATATTCATTGCTGCTCCTCCGTTCGTTTTCATATATAGAAGAAGCTCCCGCCCTACTTTCCAGCGACAGCCCCTGTTGTAAAAAGAGAGGCGTAGCAAAACAAGATTGCTCGCCTCCGTTTGTCCGGTCGACATTCAACGGTTTAAAAGCATATTAATTTCATAGGAATAGTATTATTATTACTATACACCATTTTTAAAATATGTGAAGTATTTTTCAGCATAACCTTGCAAAAAACCTTAATAAAGCGGAACACGGCCGCCGTTTCCGATAACAGGACGCTGGGGATATGGATACGTATAGCCGCCCTGCGAGATGTCATATCCCGAATTGAAATAGGCCGGATTCGGTGCAATATGGCGATTATAGCCGGGGTAGATATCGTATGCGGCAGCATTTAGAGCCCGGGTCTGATTTTGCTTGCAGCCTGCAGGCGGTCCAATAAACACGGATTGCTTGATCGGGGCAAGCGTTTCCTCTACCTCTTTTTCATTCAGGCAGTAGGAGTGAGCCAGCACATTGGCGGGGGTCAGGCGCAAAATATCGGAGCCCAGTATAACCTCCGGGACAGGAGCGTCAAATATCGCAAGCAGATGCGTATGATCCGTTGTAGCTACCTCATAATGCCACCAGCCTTGGGGCACATTGGCCACCTGCCCAGGCCGAATGGAATAACTGAGCAATTCATTCGTAAACGGGTTAATAAGAGAGACGACCGCAGCGCCGGAAATGCAATATACGAGTTCCGAGGCATTCTGATGGTAATGCGGTTCAATAACATTGCCTTCGCTTAGAAATATATCGAGCAACGAGGTATTGCCCAGCGTATTTAACTGCTTGATCGACAATTCATTGATATAGTTTCGATCATCTTTTTTATACAGCGGATTGTTGCTCAAATCATAGTTAAACCGCACGGACGGCGATGTGTAATCCATATAAGAAGTTGCCATGCTTTTAGCCCTGCCCTTCAATTGAATTATAGGTATCAACCTATGGTTATGGGCTATTGTATGCGGCAAATCGCCGTCAAGTGAAGCGGATATCCTTTTAAGATGAGCTTGATGCTTGCTTTCTCGGGAATAATGCTTTCAGCAGCGGCGGCGTGACCAGCGTTGTGGCAATTATCATCAGGATGATTGATGTGAAATATTCGGGCAGCAGCAGACCGCTCTGCAATCCGGTGGCGGCAATGATCAGGGCAACCTCTCCCCTGGACACCATGCCGGCCCCGATCACCAGAGAAGAACGAGCCCCAAACCCGGTCAATCTGGCTCCAAGTCCGCCCCCGACAAGCTTGGTAATGATCGCTACAATTGTAATTAGAATCACGAAACCAATCTGGCTGCCAATTCCAACAAAGGTTACATTCAGTCCGATGCTGACAAAAAAGACGGGAACAAACACCGCATATGCGATCGGCTCTATCTTGCTTTCCACGGTATGCTTGTACGCGGTTTGCCCAACTGCGATTCCCGCTGCGAACGCCCCGATAATCCCCGCCATATTCAGCCATTCGGCAAAATAAGCAAACCCAAAGCATACGATCAGCGCTGTACTTGCGACAGCCTCTGTCACTCGCAGCGGTGCGAGCCACTTCATCAGCCTCGGGACAATCAGCCAGCCTGCGATTATAATAACGACGAAGAAAATAAGCTTTTTGCCGATCAGCAAGCCCAGTGAAATATCGCCGCCAGTGCCCATCAGACTCATCAACACGGCTAACAGAACGACAACCAGTACATCGTCTACTACAGCAGCACCCAGAATGGTTGTCCCTTCCCGGGAACCGAGCTGGTTCATTTCCTTCAACACTTGAACGGATATGCTTACGGATGTCGCACAGAATATAATGCCGAAGAACAAAGCGTGATGCTGGTCAAAGCCAAAGCCAATCGCACTGCTGTAACCCCCGACGAATGGTAAAATAATACCGCCTATCGCAACGGCAAATGCAGACTTCCAGTTCTGCTTCAGTTGCTCCAGATCGGTTTCAAGGCCTGCAATAAACATGAGCAGCAGCACGCCAATTTCAGCAAATTGATAGATGAAACTTCCCTCCTGCACCCAGCCGAGCACCGCCGGACCAAGTACGATCCCGATTAACAGCTTGCCCAGCACCGCTGGCTGACCGAGACGAACCGCCAAATCTCCCGCCAGCTTCGTGGACAACAAAATCAACATCAGATACCAAATAAATTCCATCCGCTCTCTCCTCTTCATTGGACATGCACGACCACAAAGCTTCTCTCACGAGCACGGAAAACACCCGAAAAAGACAAAGAGAAGCCCGCTGTGACAGGCTCCTCCAAAATGAAATCGTATTAAATTTTCCGTTCCTTCATTAATAAGCATTATAAAACATTTTGACTATCCTTGTAAATGTACATTTAGCAAACTGCCGCTTATTCCGCTTGTCCTGCAGGACCTGACCTGCTGCCTTTCCAATTGCCTCTGCCGCGGGCAAAGGTTCGATAGACCAAGAGGATGAATGCAAGCAGGAACACCAACAGCGGGAGCGGGAACAGCAGCCCGGCAAAGCTGAAATTTCCAGCATATCTGAGCATCATCACAATCTGAATCGCATACGCAAGATAAAAAAGCGCGCCTGCAAGGACAGCCGGACCAGAAGGGTCGGCACCAATAGCCAGCCATTGCGTTACTGCTGATACGGCCCCCGCAATCCATATGCTGATTGCCATCAGCTTGATCGGAGAAGTTGCGAAAATCCCTCCGGAAAAACTATTGCGCGAGCCGCCAATCAGTCCGGTCAATCCGTCAGGAAACATCCTGGAAGCGATCAATCCCCTGCCCAGCCGGTTTGAGACTTGCATCCCTTGCCGCTTGAATACGATGCCCAAATGATAGTTTTCCAGCGCTTCACCGCTCACCGCTTGATGACCGCCGGCATCCATGTACATTTCCCTTCCGCACACAACGCAGGGACCGAAAGCGCCGCCTTCCTGCCCACTGCCAACGGAAAACACGACAATCAGATTAAAGAAGGCGGACAATCGTTCATAAGCCCGCTTCATCCAGTGATAAGGCTGTACGGACAAAAAACCGCCCTTCTCTTGGAACGCCAGCCCAAGCCTCTCCAGCCCATCCGCCTCCAGCACAGTATCTGCATCAAGGAAGACCAGCACCTCCCCTTTGGCAGCATGGGCTCCGCGCCAGCATGCCCAGCTTTTGTCTGCCCAGCCTTCCGGCGATTCCCCAGCGGTCACCACGGATGCGCCCGAGGCTGCTGCAATAATGGCAGTCTCATCTTCGGCGGCGTCGACAACGACAATCATTTCCGCAGGACGCAGCGTCTGCTTCGCAAGCGAGGACAACAGCGCCCCGATTTTGTCGGGCGCATTCCGGGCGGGTATCACAACCGACATTGCGGGCAACGTCAACATATAATCCTTCCCCATGCCGCTCTGCTGCCCAATCTGCACAGGATAACGTTCCGGCGGCTTGAGAAGACGCATGGAGAGCAGCAGCATCCAGCCGCACAGCCAACCGGCGATTATCCAGAATGTTGCAATCACTATCATAATCCCCTCCTTTTGCAAAAAAGATGAATAATTGGCCTTGTTAGCATTGTACACACCTTTTTATGTCTTCAAACTTAATACGCCAATGAATCGCTCAGTCCTGCCTGCAAGCAAAGATAATCGTAAAAAAGGTTGTCCCTTATCCGCCGCATGTTACTTCACGGCTTCAAATGAACAACCCCACCATACTAATTTCCAAAATCCGTTACTTGCTTTTATAGACTGGAATCTTGTTGCTGGCAATCATTTCTCCGAACGGGCTGATAAAAGCCGGATCTTCGTTTTTATCCGACTTTCCAAGCGGGAGCTTAGGAAACAGCAGTTCCGCTGTCCGGTATGCTTCCTCCAGATGCGGATAACCGGATAGAATAAAGGTTTCAATGCCAAGGTCCGCATACTCCTTCATCCGGGCCGCCACATTGTCCGGACTGCCTACAAGAGCGGTGCCCGCTCCCCCCCGGACAAGGCCGATGCCTGCCCACAGATTAGGGCTGATTTCCAACTTGGACCGATCTCCCTTATGAAGCTCCGACATCCGTCTTTGCCCTTCGGAATCCATTCTGGCAAAAATCTGCTGGGCCGAGGCAATCGTCTCCTCATCCAGGTGGGCAATCAGTTCATCTGCAGCTTGCCATGCTTCCTCTTCCGTCTCTCGGACGATGACATGCAGCCGAATTCCAAATTTCAGCGTGCGGCCTTTTTGTGCGGCGAGCTTGCGCATGCGCTCGATTTTCTGCTCCACCTGGCTTGGCGGTTCGCCCCAGGTCAAGTAGACATCGATATGGTCAGCTGCAACGTCCATGGCCGCGTCCGATGATCCCCCAAAATAAAGCGGCGGATACGGCTTCTGAATAGTCGGATAGAGTACGGTTCCGCCTTCCACTTGGAGATGCTTGCCTGAGTAGTCCACTTGTTCTCCTGACAGTTCTCTGCGCCATATGGTTAAAAACTCGTCCGTCAGCTCATAACGTTCATCATGGTTCAGGAACAAGCCATCTCCGGCCAGTTCCACCGGGTCGCCCCCGGTAACTACGTTAATGAGCAGTCTGCCCTTGGAAAACCGGTCCAGCGTGGCCGTCATCCTTGCCGAAATCGTCGGGGTAGTGAGACCCGGTCGAACTGCGACCAGAAATTTTAATTTTTCCGTCACCGGTACAAGTGTTGAGGCTACAATCCAGGCATCTTCACAGGACTTCCCTGTCGGCAGCAATACCCCGCTGAATCCCAATTCATCAGCCGCCTGGGCGATTTGCTTGCAATAGTTGTAGCTGACCGCCCGCGCGCCTTCCCTTGTTCCCAAATATCGCCCGTCCCCATGGGTCGGGATGAACCAAAACAGCTCCATGCGATTTCCCTCTCTTCTCTCCGAGTTCCTTTTGGAACCGTATATGTCATATTATTTCACGGCTATCGGACCACTCTTGCTTGTATCCTTCAGCAGCTTCCAGATCGGATCAATTAGGCGTTCTTTGTCAAATTCGACATATTGGTTGGCAAAAGCCCGCACCGGATCACCCGCATAGAAGCGTTCATACAACTCATGCCGGGATCCTAGCGGACTGCCGACCAAATCCCAGGCAAGTTTGAGCAGTTGCACTTTCTTCTCCGCGCTAACCGATGCCCCTTCAAAGTAGAGATGCATCAGCTTAGAAATCGGCCCGTAGAAGTCCTCTATGCCGGAAGGCGCCTGAACGAATCCGCCCCCTCCCACCTGCTGCAAAATCTCGATTGCCCGCGGGTAAAACTTGGTGCCAATATTGCGGGCGGTATGGATATAAGACAGCTCTGGAACGTATACGCCCGATTCATCGTGTTTGCCCTGTGTCTCGGAAGCGATAATCAATGCTTTAATAATATCAATTTGTCCGATAAGCTCGCCCAGCTTCTCCTGAATATGAAGAAAGCCGGTCACGCCAATCGACTCCGAAATCGCCATGGAAACGCCTGTGACAAATTCCAGTTTAGCCACGAACCGGACGACATTCTGGTGAAAGGCGAGAGCATTGGCTGTTTTATTCGCCCGCAGCGCAAGCACCTTCTCCGAGTCCCCGTACAGCAGCACTCTCTCCCACGGGATCAGCACATCATCAAAGAACAGAACGGCATCCATCTCATCATATTTGGAACTAAGCGGATGGTTGTGCTCGCTGCCGTCAGCAAAGGACTCGCGACACACAATATGCAATCCGGGCGAATTCGCCGGTACGATCAGCACATGTGCGTGCTTGGCGTCCTTGGCATCGAACTTCAGGAATGAGAAGATCACAAAATCATGTGTATAAGGCGCCCCTGTCGCAATCATTTTCGCCCCTCTAACGACGATGCCTTCTTCCGTCTCCCTCACTACATGCAGGAAGCGCTCGGCGATACGGCTGTCACTCAGGTTGCTGGAACGATCGATTTGCGGATCGATAATGGCAGTTGTCAAAAATAGATCATTGTCTCTGGCATTTTCGTAATAGGAGGTAATTTTGCTTTCAAAATGCGGGTCGAGCGCTTTGAGCTGTCCCCGTGCCGCATACCAGCCTGTAATAATCGATCTGGCATAGTCCGAGAGCCGGCTCATCATGCCATGCGTTTCATTGGACCAATAGCTGAACGATTTACTTCGGCGGGCAAGCTGTTCCTGCGTATATGGAACAAGAAAGGAACTATGAGCATAACTGTCACGGCCCTCAACTTTAAATCCAACTGTATCTCTTAATCCTGGGTCATCCAACGTATCGAACAGTCCCCGAATGGTCTCCAGCGTCCCTTTGAAGGCCGAGTGTTCTGCAATGTGCTCTACCTTTTTCCCTTCGAGCCATACGCTGCGCCCGTCATTCAAACTGCGGAGAAACTTTTCTCCTCTCAAAATGTGTTGAACCTCCCTCATAAAATCAAATCAATTAATTCCGATTGATTTTATATAATTTATTTATTATCATAGCTATTAATCTACCGGATGCAACAATCAATATTTCATATTTTGCCGTATAACCAACAGAGCCTAGTCTATTTGTCTGAATACCTGAACATAATCATACGTTACGTTTTTAGGTGTAGGCGGATGTAAGAGAGAGTTTTTACCTTTGTTTTGTTGTTTATCCGACATTATTATCTCATATGATGTTTACTAGGAGGGAATCAAAATGACTGGATCCCATATGCAGGCCGATCGACGGGTTCGCCGCACTCAGCAAATGATCGTGGAAGCGTTTTTGTTTCTTTGCAAGGAAAAGGAATACAAGGACATTATTATCCGGGATATTACAGAGCGGGCTAATGTGAACCGTTCGACCTTTTACGCCCATTATGTCGATAAGGAGGAGTTGTTGCAAAAAATTGTCGAAGAGAAATTATCCGTGCTTAGCGAACTGTCACTCAGCTACACGAATACCTACCGTCCTGATTTCGATACGCCTGATCCTTATTTTGTCGCGCTTTTTGAACACCTGGCTGCCCATGAAACATTTTATCGCGTAATGTTGGGCAAAATGCCGTCGTCATTTTATACCTCCAAAATGCTAGAGGTCATTCGCGACAGCTTTTATTCGCGGAGCGCCACAATTAGCAGGGATCAAAAACTGCTCATTCCGCTCGATATTTTGCTGGACTACATCAGCTATTCGACGCAAGGCATCATTGAGAAATGGCTGTCCCAAAATATGATATACTCTCCGCACTATATGGCTCTGCAGCTTACCCGGCTATCGGTGCTTGGCGTGTATACCTCAATGGGGCTTAACGGGGAAAACAGCGGAGAGAAGTAAGGGACAAGCACAGACGGCTTTGCCGTGCTTGACGAGCAATAGCAGCTATTTATCCAATCAAAAAAATCGACCACCTGCCCGCATCACGGGCACAAGTGGTCGATTTCCTAACCATATAAACTTGAAATTTATCGAATATCGCCAACTGCCTTGAGCGTCGCCTCGATCGCGGCATCAAGGGCTGGAGTCGTACCCTGGAACGGATGCTTCGCGCCGTAGGTATGATCGCCGCCCGCTATCGAAATCCATTCAATATCCGGTCTTCGCTCGACAAGTTGTTCAGAGCCTTCGATCAGCCTGCGGTAATCCTGATCCCCCTGGATGAGCGCAAGCGGTACCCTGAGTTCCGTGATCCGCTCTGTGATATGAAAACGCGCCTTATTCTGCTCCAGATCGTCGGCAATCACCCGCTCCAGCGGCATCATCTGACCTGTTCTGGCATTCCGGGTATACGCGATTCCCCGCTCCCGTATTTCCTGCAGCCCCGTTTCACCGAAGATGTCCGTGAACCGGACCGAACCGTTCCAGGAGATGACGCCGTGAACAGTGTCCGGGTGATCGAGCGCCCACAGAATCGCTTCCCCGCCCCCGCGGCTGTGTCCAAGAAGGACAAGTCGGTCGGCAGTTGGCTGCCGTCCTTCCAACGGAAGATTTCCCGTCCGAACCCGCTCCAGCAAAGCGCCCAGATCCTCAAGATCGCCGCTGAACGTCTGACGGCCGAACTGCTCCAGCTCGTCAAATTCAGTCAGAGATTCGCCTACGCCATTGCGTGAGAGATTGAATCGAATGACATCGTATTGTGCAGAGAGCCGATCCGCTACGTACGGGAACATGCCCCAGTCCTTGAATCCTTTAAAACCATGAATAATGACAATTGTCCCTTGCGGC
Organism: Paenibacillus roseus; assembly: GCF_016424485.1. GTDB lineage: Bacteria > Bacillota > Bacilli > Paenibacillales > Paenibacillaceae > Paenibacillus_D > Paenibacillus_D roseus. The sequence continues at coordinate 884,241 of NZ_JAELUP010000103.1, read as the reverse complement.
TGATTTGCTGATGCATAATGAATGTTGCCCCGAATAATTCTAGTCTCTGCGGAATTTGTCGCATATTGAAATGAACGTTCATCTCCCATTGCCTATCCACCCTCCATTACAGCGTAAATGACTCACCCGGCTGAACGACTTTCCCGTTCAATCCGTTCTCTGCCAGCCTGTCCACATAAAGCTGGCCGTCCTGCTTGAGCAAATCAAACGTATTGTAATGCACCGGTACTGTCAGCTCAGCCTGCAGCCATTTGGCCGCGATCAACGCATCGTCCGGTCCCATCGTGTAATTGTCTCCGATCGGCAAAAACGCCAGATCAATACGGTTCAGCTCGCCGTACATTTTCATATCGCCAAACAGGGCCGTATCGCCTGCATGGTAAATCGTCTTTCCTTCGATTGTTAGCAGCAGACCGCTTGGCATACCCATGTACATAATGTTCTTGTCCTGGTCAAGCGTTACACCCGAGCTATGGAAGGCCTGTGTCAGCTTCAGTCGTCCAAATTCAAACTCTCGCGATCCCCCAAGGTTCATCCCATGTGTCTTCACGCCCTGCCAGCTGAAATAGTTGGCCAGTTCGACCATAGACACAATTGTCGCATCGTTGTTTTTGGCAATGGCAGCCGCATCTCCGATATGGTCCTCATGCGCGTGGGTCAAGACTACATACTGTACCTTAATGTCCTCCACCTTGACTTTTGCCAGCGGATTATGAGTAATGAAAGGATCGATAATAAGCGAATGGCTTCCTGACGTAATCTGTACACTCGAATGTCCGTGAAATATAATGTCCAAGATACAGCCTCCTATAAATAACAGGATAATTCGGGATAGCCAACTTCACATTTCCCGTTATTTACTATTGTATCCAAACTGCTTCCCAGGTTCAAATCCCGTTCCTGCCGCGCAGGAAACTCCATTTATGTAATAGCCATCTTCCCGGTACACCTTGAAGGCAATTTCGAGTTCTTCTACACCTGCGGACCGGACATGCATCGTAATCGTTCTCGCCAATTCGTCACGCACATGCCTCCCACGCTCGAACCAGGCGACTTCGATAAACGGGTAGACTGCCGCCACCCCTTCTTCTCCAGTTGCCGTTACCTCAAGGCGGTCGATTGTAAAATTATCAGTCCCGCACCCGCAGACCTGGGCCATATCCTTTAGCAGCGGTTTACTAATGGTTATCAGTACATTCTTATCAATTCCGCGTACGGTTAATTGCGGCATCCAGCTTCCCTCCCTGCAATCTTGCCTTGTCTGTTACTCCTCAGTTTCCTTGTAATGCGCCAAGCAGAATGCTTCAGCCTCGGCCAGCTCATCATCCTCCAGATCATACGACAGAAAACGGTTCGTCGTCCGCTCGTACAGTTCATGTTTGATAATGCGGCCCCCCTCATCATCCACCATATATACTGCCTTTACATATATACCGTGGGGAGAATAAAGCTCGTCCTCTTCATCCAGCTCCAAATCAAGCAAAAACTCATATCGCTTTCCGCTTAAAATGCCGAACGGGTCTTTGACCAACTCAACCTGATATTCCGTAATATTCAATCTTCTCATCCTTTCAGTTGCCATCTGCTCCGCCTTGTGAGGGACGGATGCAAAGTGTTCGCGTTCTTGGATTTTAGCACTCCACTGTCAAACATGCCAGTCTATTTTAATCACTTTCATTTCAAAATAATAATTATTTCTCTATATTATCCATTTTATATTTATAAAATAGCTTATTTTTTATCTTTTCCGCTCATTTTAAGCGATTTTATTATAGGTTATTTACATATTTATAAGGTATTTGGAATGAAAATATTTTTGGTGCAAACTGTTCATTTCTATGCTACGATACGTCTTGATTTAAGGCTTGCTACATAAACTTGCAACATTGAACGAGGAAAGAAGGATTAATCGACATGACAGCCGCACAACAACAACCAGAGACTCATAAATCCGACCAAACCGGCAAGGGGTTTAATCTGTTCTACCTGACCTGGCCGATTTTTCTCGAAATATTTCTATTTATGATGATGGGCATGGCAGATACATTCATGCTGAGTGAATTATCGGACAATGCCGTATCTGGCGTCGGAGCAGCGAACCAGTACTTGCATATTGCCATTCTCATTCTTGAGGTCATCGGCAATGGGGCCTCTATTGTCGTTGCCCAATATATCGGGTCGCGGAAGTTTTTTGAAGCCTCGCGCATATCCGCGCTTGCCGTCACGCTGAACTTGATTATCGGGTTGATCATAAGTGCAGTCTTTGTCGCAGTGGGCGGACAGATGCTCACTACACTGAACCTTCAAGGAGAAATTCTGGAATACGCCAAAAGCTATCTGGCAATTGTCGGAGGCGGGATCTTCCTGCAGGCGATTATTAACTCCTTGGCGGCTATTATCCGCGTACACGGATTCACGAAGGAAGCGATGCTAGTTTCCCTTGGCATGAACATTATTCATATTATCGGAAACTATGCTTTAATTTTCGGCAACTTCGGCATGCCTCAGCTAGGTGTGCAGGGGGCCGCAATTTCTTCCGTAATCAGCCGGGCAATTGCCATTGTCGTCTTTTTCTGGCTGCTGTATCGCATTATGGCGGTGCGAATTGAGTTCAAGCATTATTTTTCGTTATCCAAAGCTCATATTTCCCAGATTCTGAAGATAGGTGTTCCATCAGCCCTGGAACAGGTTATGTATCAGTCCTGTCAAATTATGTTCCTGTTCTATGCCACTTTTCTTGGTGAAGCATCGATGGCTGCCAGACAGTACGCTGCCAATATTTCGATGTTCATCTACCTGTTTGCCTTGGCCATTGGCGTTGGAACTTCGATCATTGTCGGCCGGATGGTTGGAGCGGGACACCCTCAGGTTGCCTACCTACGGGTATGGAATAGCGTCCGTTCTGCCAGTATTGCAACGCTTGTCATGATCGCCTTCATCGTTATACTCCGGGAACCGCTAATGTCCATCTTCACGAATGACCCGGAAGTCATCCGGCTTGGGGCCAATGTCCTGTTGCTCAGCATAGTGCTGGAGACTGGACGCACGATTAACATTATTATCGTCAATTCGCTCAGAGCATCCGGCGATGCCAAATTCCCGCTGTGGATCGGCATGTTCACAATGGTCGGCATGAGCGTGCCGCTAGGCTACCTGTTCGTCTTCAAGCTCGATATGGGGCTGGCTGGCATTTGGTTCGCCATTGCCGCCGATGAATGGCTGCGGGCCGTGATTATGGCCCTTCGCTGGCGCAGTCGCTCCTGGGAGAAGCACGCGCTGGTCAGAGCGGATTCGGGCGAAGCTGTCGTTACCTCTCATTAATTTAACTTTCAAAAAGGAGGCAGCCATATGCAGGTATGCAATCGCCTGATGTGGCTGCTTTTTTCTACCCCAACTCGTGCCCGGTCAATAGAATATAGGCGACAAGGAAAATGTTCAGGCTGACAATAATCGCTGTCGACATCCATGCCGCAAGCTGCACCGGACGGGAGTTCACAAACGACCCCATCTTGCGCTTGCTGCCCGTGAACATTACCAGCGGAATCACGGCAAAGGGAAGCTGCAGGCTCAGTACAACCTGGCTCCACAGCAACAGTTCTCCAAGCCCCTTGGACCCGGCAATCCACGTCACAATAAAAGCAGGAACAACAGCTATAAGTCGCGTGATTATCCTTCTAAGCCATGGCGCAAGGCGAATATGAATAAACCCCTCCATTACAATCTGCCCTGCGAGCGTCCCTGTTATAGTCGAGTTTTGACCTGAAGCAAGCAGCGCTACAGCAAACAACGTGCTGGCAATGCCAACTCCCAGGGTTGGACTGAGCAAATGATAGGCCCCCTCAATCTCGGACACATCCAAACCCTTGCCATAGAAGGCGGCTGCACCCACAATCAAAATGGCGGAGTTGATTATAAAAGCAACCGTGAGCGAGCCCAAGGAATCCAGCATTGAAAATTTAACCGCCTCGCGGCGACCGGTCTTGCTTCGATCATATTGGCGCGTCTGGACGATGGATGAGTGCAAATACAAATTATGCGGCATAACAGTCGCCCCTAGAATACCTAGAGCAACAAACAGCATCTCGGGATTCGTCACGATTTGCCAAGTTGGAATATAGCCAGCCAGCAGTTCAGACCACTGCGGCTTTGATGCAATAACTTCAAAAACGAAAATACCGAATATTGTGGTCATCAGCACAATCACGATGGATTCCAAAAGCCGGAACCCTTTCTTTTGCAACAACAGCAAGAGCATCACATCTACTGTCGTAACGGCAATACCAAGCAGCAACGGCATGCCAACAAGCAGATTGAGCGCAATCGCAGACCCGATTACCTCTGCCAAATCGGTCGCCATAATCGCCAACTCGGCAAGCAGCCATAATATAATGGCCCAATGCTTTTTGAGTCCATCCCCAGTTGCCTGAGCCAAATCTCTCCCTGTAGCAATACCGAGCTTGGCAGCCAGTCCCTGGAGCAGCATGGCAATCAGGCTGGAGATGAGAACAACCGACAGCAGTAAATAGCCGTATCGGCTGCCTCCGGCTATGGACGTCGCCCAGTTACCAGGGTCAACATAACCGACGGCGATCAATGCGCCTGGCCCGGAGAACGCAAAAAACTTCCTCCAGAAACCGGAACCCGCAGGAATCGAAACCGTGTTGTTAACCTCCTCCAGACTGCTCCCTTCCCCTTGCTTCAGCCAGCCTGAGGGCTGTTTTGACGATGATGTGTCCATCCCTGTTCCTTCTTTCATTCAAACATGCCGATTATGTAGGCGGCCAACCTGATCTTTGCAGGCAGCCAGAGCTTGCAAAGATCAGTATTATTTCATAGAGGGAACCATATTCTTGGCACTGGACAGCAGGTCTGAAACGGTCACGAATTCATAGCCCAATTTGTTGAGCTCGGGCAAAATTTTCTGCAGCGCTTTGACCGTCTGACTTTGGCCGCTTACGTAATCGTGTAGCAATATAATATCCCCGTTACGAACATTCTTCAATACTTTATTTACAATATAGCCGACCCCGGGTCGGGACCAGTCCCGTGTATCCTGATGCCAAGACCACATAATGGTCTTTAAACCTTCCTGTTTAGCAACTCGCAAAACCGCCTCGTCAAACATGCCGCCGGGAGGCCGGAACAAACTAGGCTTATGTCCTGTTACGGAATATACAATCTCTTGAGTTTTGGCAATCTCATTGTGAATGCGCTCGGCTGTAAAAGACCGATTGAAAAAATGGTGGGTGTAGGTATGATTGGCGATTTCATGCCCCTCCTCCATCTCTCTCCTCAACAGATTCGGATGCTTCCCCGCTTTGTTGCCAATCACAAAAAAAGTAGCTTTTGCGTGATACTGCTTTAGCAAATCCAGAATATAAGGCGTATCTTTCGGATCAGGGCCGTCATCGAAGGTCAGGGCGATCACTTTCTTTTTTCCCGGAACCTCCCATACTACCTCTCCCCTCGCTTCATAATAATCCCGGTTTTTTCTGGGAGCGGCCCACGCTTCCGCATTGCAAGCCAACCCAAGCAGCATAATGGCAACCATAATCTTTATGCTTCTCATATATACTCCTCTCATAAAGCAAATCTAAAACGGAAGCGTTCATCGCAACATGAATATTCGGTGATTGTTAAAAAGGAGCCCCTGATTTAGCAGGAAAGCTCCTTTTAATCGTCAATGTTTTAAAATCCTTTATATTGCGGCTCCTCGTTTTCGAGCTGTTGGACTCTGGAAGAGACCTGGTCAACAATTTGCTGTGTTTGTTGCGCAGCGTTGGTGAACAACGTTTTAGCTTCCTGGTTTTGAGTAGCCAGAGCAAATTGCTCCAGGCTCGCTTGAGCGCTTTTCAAAGATGCAACACAGGTTTTAACTTGGCTTGCTACAGTCATCGTTCATCCCTCTTTATTTTTGTATTTGCCAAACAATTAATGGCGACCTACCTATCTTTCCACCCTTTGGGCGGAGAAAAACAGGAAATTAATTCAACTTTCATCCAGGTTTGCAAGTCGCAGCATTCATAAATTTTGCCGATGGTGGAATAATGACAGCAAATCCAACAACATCTATTACGTGCGAGGAACTGACATGGCGAATAATAAATTGAAAAAACTGACTCCCGTACAACAGGAATACCAGCGCATGGCGCTAGCCAAACAACCTGCGCGCAAGACGTTGCAAAACTCGCTGCGCGCTTTTTTGACCGGCGGGCTTATCTGTGTACTGGGTCAAGCAATCACAAAGGCCTTTGTTCATTGGGGAGGCATGGACGAGGTTAAGGCCGGCAACCCTACTGTAGCGGTCCTGATTTTAATCTCGGTGATTTTGACGAGTCTGGGCCTATATGACAAGATCGGCCAATGGGCCGGAGCAGGGTCCGCCGTGCCGGTTACAGGCTTCGCCAATTCAATGGCCTCGGCAGCTATTGAGCATCGAAGCGAGGGACTTGTGCTGGGCACGGGCGCAATGATGTTTGAACTGGCCGGAGCGGTTATTGTGTTCGGAACGGTCGCTGCCTTTGTCGTTGGGAACATTCATATGATCGTCAAACTAGCCATGGGAGGTGGGTGAAGATGCAGCAGGGTCATCAGACATGGGTATTCAATAACAAACCCGTTATCGCCTCGACAGCAGCGGTTGTCGGGCCATTTGAAGGCCGCGGGCCGCTTGCCAATGACTTTGATCTAATTCACGGCGACTCTTTATTGAATCAGGAAAGCTGGGAGAAAGCGGAGAAAGTATTATTTGAGGACGCTGCCCGGCTAGCGATCGAACAAGCAGGACTGTTGAAAGAACAGATTGACTTTTTTATCGGCGGCGATCTGATGAATCAGATTATAAGCACCAGTTATGCTGCGCGTACGCTGAGCATTCCATACCTGGGCGTATTCGGAGCTTGCTCAACATCGATGGAGAGCCTTGCTTTGGCCGCATATCTTGTCAATACACGGGGCGGGAAGCATGTGCTTGCCGGTACGTGCAGCCATAATTCCACAGCCGAGAAGCAGTTCCGCTATCCAACCGAATATGGCTCGCAGAAGCCGCCTTACGCCCAGTATACGGTTACAGGAGCAGGGGCTGCTGTCGTTGCCAGTAAAGGCAAAGGGCCGGTCATTACATCCGCTACAATGGGACGGGTTATCGATATGGGGATTAAAGATCCGTTCAATATGGGAGCAGCCATGGCTCCGGCTGCCGTCGATACAATTACCGCGCATTTCCGGGATTTGCGGATCGGGCCGGAGGAGTACGATATGATTGTCACTGGCGATCTGGCCCAAGTCGGACACGGGCTGGCGAATGACTTGTTCGAGAAGCACGGAATCCCGATACATAAGACCGATTTCCAGGACTGCGGCATGATGATCTATGATTACAATACACAAATGGTACAGGCTGGCGGCAGCGGCTGCGCCTGCAGTGCGGTCGTAACTTACGGCCACCTGATGAAACGAATGAACCGCGGAGAAATTCGCAAACTGCTTGTCGTGGCAACAGGAGCGCTGATGTCTCCGCTTGCCATGCAGCAAGGCGAGAGCATTCCGGCAATCGCTCATGCCGTTTCTATCCATTACGATGGCGAAGCCATGCAAGGAGGTTGACAGCTTGTGCCGATGTGGGTAAATATCATATTGCGGTCCTTAAGCGCTCTGATCATTTTGTTTTTGATGACAAGAGTGCTTGGAAAAAAACAGATTTCACAGTTATCCTTCTTCGAATATGTACTCGGAATCACGTTAGGCGAACTGGCGGGATTCATTTCCACTGATATTGAAGCCCATTATATCCACGGGTTCATTGCCTTGCTGGTCTGGTTCATAGTCCCCTTCACTGTCGAGTTGCTGACGCTCAAAAGCAAATTGCTTCGTCACTGGTTTGAAGGCAAAGGGCGCATTATTATCAAGAACGGCAAGATCATGGAGGATAACCTGAAGAAGGAGCGGCTGACCGCCGATGAGCTGCTGGAACAGCTCCGGGGCAAAAGCGTCTTTAATATGGCGGATGTGGAATTTGCCGTTATGGAGACGAACGGTGAGCTCAGCGTATTGCTGAAAAAAGACAAGCAACCGCTGACCGCCAGCCAGCTTGGCGTCAAGCTGGTTAATGAGGTCGAGCCACAGACAATCATTATCGACGGCAACATTATGGATGAGCCGCTCTCAACACTCGGGCTTAACCGTGGCTGGCTAAATACAGAGCTTGAGAAAATCGGAATTACCGTGGAAAATGTATTTATCGGCCAGGTGGACGCCTATCAGCAGCTTTATGTTGATTTGTACGATGACAAGCTTCAGGTTCCGGCTCCACAGAGCAAAGCGCTGCTGCTGGCTAATATGAAGAAGCTGCAGGCTGATCTGGAGCTGTTCGCTCTATCGACAAGGGATAAGAATGCCAAACGCATGTATGCAGCCAACGCCGCCAGGCTCGATGAACTGATCGCGGGGTTGAAGCCAGCGCTTCAAGGCTAGATTATTTACATGAAGAAACCTCCGTTTTCCTGCACAAAAAGGGACTTCCCTTCTGCGCCAACACGGAGGTCTCTTTGTCTGCCTGCAAGTCAAGCATTAAACTAGCCTTTAAATGGAATGGACAGGGTCCCTTTTACGGCAAGTTTGACTTTAAATAATGACCCGGACAGCGGATACTGCTCCAGCTTTTCCTGAGAGAGGCCGACCCGGGCTGTTGTAATATAAAGCTCATCAAGATGCTCCCCTCCAAAAGCGCAGGATGTCACAAGCGGAGCAGGCAGACGAATCTCCTGCAGCAGTTCCCCCGTTTGCGGGTTGAACCGCGCAACTTTGAAGCCTCCCCAATGCGCAATCCACAGCATGCCTTCCGCATCGATACTCATGCCGTCTGGCGTCCCCGCCTCTTTCGGAATTTCAATTACCGTTCTTTTGCCGCTCACTGTTCCGCTCTCCAGGTCATAATCAAAAGCGGCGACAGTTTGTGTATTGGAATCAATATAATAGAGGAACTGATTGTCCAGGCTCCAGGCAAGACCGTTCGAAGTAGAAACTCCTTCTTCGAGCCGATCCACACGGCCGTCCAGGTCAAACCGGTACAACGCCCCTGCTTTCGGTTCCCCAATTGTGGACATGGTGCCTGCGAGCAGCCTGCCTGCGGCATCGCATTTGCCATCATTGAATCGATTCCCGGTAAGATCACGCTCCGTGTCGGACCATTCTATCCATTCCCTGCTTGCCGGATCATAAGTGAAGATTCCGTTTTCCAGTGCCGCGATAAAACCGCCCTGTTCACGCGGAACGACAGCGCCTATGCGCTGTCCCGCGTCATGCTCCTCAAGCTGACCCGAAGAAGGGTTGTGGCTAAAGAAACGCTTCCCCTCAATATCAACCCAATAGACGGCGCCAGACCTCGCATCCCATACCGGGCCTTCCCCCAACTCCGCCTTGATATTAGAAATAACCTCCAGATTCCCCAAGTTGTCCATATTAACAACCACCTTATTTTCATTTTATAATGAAGCGTTGCGTCTATAACATCTCTAACTCCTGTCCATTTCGCGACTTCCACTCCTAAATCCTGCTTCTAATTTTCCTATTTAGATCAAGCTTTTTTCTTATGAATACGTATGCATTCACAATTTCGCAATCTTTTCGTTACAATTTGTCGAACAATTCATGAAATGATTGTTACGGTCAGTTCAAATCAGCAGAAATCTGTTATCTTTATTTCAAGCGCCTCCAAATACTATTAGACCGGGCGTGCGTTTAAGACAGGGAACAAGATGTTAATAAAATTGGAGGGGACATAACGACTTGAGACGCAACAGACGGCCAGAGAAACCGCGCCCCGCTATGCTGTTGATGGCATGTGATTAAAATCACATGCAACTGGGGAGGCAGATGGTACCATAATTGAAAATCGAAATGCGCTAACACGCAATCCCCGCCCAGCTCTTGGCAAGCGGCCGTGTTTGCGTGAAAATATAAGTCAGCCATTAAGCATGCAACTTATTGATGCTTGTATTTGCAGCAAAGCCGTATTTCAAGCAACACCAAGTTTATAAGGAGATGAGAAACGTTGAAAAAGTCTCGGTTGGCCAAAAGAATCTTTGCTGCCGTCCCGCTGCTCTTGATGACTGTGTTGCTGTCAGCCTGCAGCGAGAAGTACATCGTGCTTGACCCTAAGGGGCCGATTGGGCAGTCGCAGAAAGACCTGATTATTATCACGACCCTGTTATGCGCCGTAATTATCGTTCCTGTACTTATTCTTGCGGGATTTATCGTTTGGCGTTACCGCGACAAACCGGGACGCAAGGACGACTACAAACCTAAATGGTCGCATGATACCAGACTGGAAGTAACCTGGTGGGCCATCCCGATCATTATCATTGCGATCCTTGCTACCGTAACTGTTCGTTATACTTACGCACTAGAGCCTTCCCGCCCTATTGAGTCCGCTGAAAAGACCGTCACGATTCAGGTCGCTTCACTGGATTGGAAATGGCTGTTCCTCTATCCGGAGGAAGGCATTGCAACCGTGAACTACATCAAGTTCCCTGACAATGTTCCGGTCCGCTTCGAGCTCACTTCGGATGCGCCGATGAACTCATTCTGGATTCCACAGCTTGGCGGTCAGATTTATACGATGTCCGGCATGGCGATGACACTTCATCTTCAAGCGGATCAGACCGGGAAATATTTTGGCAGCAGCGCTAACTTCAGCGGAAAAGATTTCGCTCAAATGAGATTTGTCGCTGAGGCTTCTACGAAAGATGAGTTTGACGCTTGGGTCAAAGAAGTGAAAGCAACTGGCAATGCCCTAACGACTGACGGCTATGAACAGCTTCAGAAGCCGAGTGTTGAAGAGCAGCAGCAATTCTCTTCCTTCCCCGAAGGCCTGTTCCAAAAAATTGTAACCAAGTATGTGCCTGAAGGCAGTCAAGGCCATCATCACGGAGGCGGCGCTGTCTCCAGCAATGAACAAAAGCAGAAACCTGTCCAACCTGAAACCAGTGAGGATGCTGATTCTTCGCATAATGCGGCACAGTCAACACACGCCGGCCATTAGAGCGTGATATTCGAACGGAGGAGAAGTCCATTATGTGGGAAAATATCAAGACATTCGCGTCTGAATTTTTCGTCACCGGCGACCCGCTGATTTACGGCGCTGATGTGGCAATTGTACTAACACTTGTGGCTATTGTTTTCACATTGTCCTACTTCAAAAAATGGAAATGGCTGTGGAAAGATTGGATCACGACTGTAGACCATAAAAAAATCGGGATTATGTACATCCTGTGTTCAATTCTAATGCTGTTCCGCGGCGGTGTCGATGCGCTGCTGATGAGAACCCAATTGGCGATGCCAGATATGCAATTCCTGAATGCTGAACACTATAACGCAATTTTCACTACACACGGCGTCATTATGATTTTGTTTATGGCGATGCCATTCATGTTCGGTCTGTTCAACATTATGGTGCCGCTGCAAATCGGCGCCCGGGACGTTGCATTCCCGTTCCTGAACTCTCTCAGCTTCTGGCTGTTCTTCTGGGGCGCGATGCTGTTCAATATGTCCTTCGTCATCGGGGGTTCTCCTGATGCTGGCTGGCTGGCTTATCCGCCGCTATCAGGGATCGATCACAGCCCTGGCGTCGGACAGAACTTCTATATCTGGGGTATTCAGATCTCCGGTATCGGTAGCTTGATGACAGGTATCAACTTCGTCGTCACGATTCTGAAGATGCGTGCGCCGGGCATGAAGCTGATGAAAATGCCGATGTTCACCTGGTCGGTATTGTCAAGCTCTCTGACCATCATGCTGGCTTTCCCAATTCTGACTGTAACACTGGCCATGCTGTTCATTGACCGTTTCGCAGGCGGACACTTCTTTACGCTTGACGGCGGCGGCAACCCGATGATGTATATCAACTTGATCTGGATGTGGGGTCACCCTGAGGTTTACATTGTGGTTCTGCCGGCATTCGGTGTTTTCTCGGAGATTTTCGCCACCTTCTCCAAGAAGAAGCTATTTGGCTACACCTCTATGGTGCTGGCAATGATGAGTATCGCAGTCTTCTCGTTCTTTACCTGGGCTCATCACTTCTTCACCATGGGCTCCGGAGCGAATGTCAATGCATTCTTCGCAGTGACAACGATGCTGATTGCTATCCCGACAGGGGTTAAAATATTCAACTGGCTGTTTACGATGTACAAAGGTAAAATTACATTTGAAACTCCGATGATGTGGGCAATTTCATTTATCCCGGTTTTTGTTATTGGAGGTATGACCGGGGTAATGCTGTCTGTAGCTCCTGCCGACTTCCAGTTCCACAACAGCTACTTCCTGGTCGCGCACTTCCACCAGGTGCTGATCGGCGGTGTCGTATTCGGATTCTTCGCAGGGCTGTACTACTGGTGGCCAAAAATGTTCGGCTTCCGTCTCAACGAACGAATTGGCAAATGGGCCTTCTGGTTCTGGAATATCGGATTCTATGTATGCTTTATGCCGCAATACGGACTTGGTCTAATGGGCATGACCCGCCGTGTCAACGAGTACGATTGGGGACAAGGCTGGGATATGGGCTGGATGCCGCTCAACATCGTATCTACCACAGGCGCATTCCTGATGGGTATCGGCTTCCTCTTCCAGGTATGGCAAATTGCGTACAGCATTAAAACTCACAAGCGTGATGTTAATGGCGATCCGTGGAACGGCCGCACACTGGAATGGTCTACGCCTTCTCCTGCGCCTGTATACAACTTTGCCACATTGCCAAAAATTCAAGAGGTCGACTCCTGGTGGGAAGAGAAAGAGCGCATCAAGGCTGGTAAGCCAACGCCTCAGCCTCCGCTCGAACCGATTCATATGCCAGACAACTCTGCAATTCCGTTTATTCAATCACTGTGCTGGTTTGTTGCAGGCTTTGGTTTTGTATTCGGCTGGATGTTCTTCGCCATCCCGGGTCTGATCGGGGTTGCCGTAACAATGATTGTGCGTTCGTTCCAAAAGGACGACGGCTATTATATCTCTGTAGATGAAATCAAGAAAACCGAGGCTTCGATAAGGGGGGCAGGCTGATGGCACATCATGCGGCTGCACAGACGGCTCACCATCATTCACATGAGGAAGAGCACGAATCATTAAAAACAATGGGTTTCTGGATGTTCCTGATTACAGACGTCATTCTGTTCTCAGTTTTGTTCGCAACATTTATCATACTTCGAGGGAACTTTAACGGCGGCCCCGGTCCGCACGAATTGTTCCAAATGCCTGGCGTCATTGCCGAAACATTTATCTTGCTGACGAGCAGCTTTACCTGCGGGCTGGCAGTGCTGTCCATGAATGCTGGCAAAATAAAAGGATTGATTGGCTGGCTTGCTGTAACCGGCATTCTCGGTATTGCGTTTCTTACGCTTGAAATTACCGAGTTTGTTCACATGGTTAATGAGGGTGCTACCATCTCCACAAGCGCATTCCTTACCGCTTTCTATACACTGGTAGGAACGCACGGTCTTCACGTCACCATCGGAATTGTCTGGATGACCGGTCTGATCATTCAGCTCAAGCGCAACGGCTTGAACGTGAAGACTAAACGCAAAGTCAACAATATCAGCTTGTACTGGCATTTCCTTGATATTATCTGGATTTTCGTCTTCTCGTTTGTTTACTTGATGGGGGTGATGTAGGTGGCAAACGTCAATGCAAACCAGCATGGTTCCCATGATCATCACGGTGAATCACACGGTTCAGTCAAGTCCTATGCAATCGGCTTTATCCTGTCGATTGTGCTGACGATCATCCCACTGGTTGTCGTGCTGCAAGGCTGGATGACCGGCAACGCAGCAATCGCGGTAATTATGATTACAGCGATCATGCAGTTTTTGGTTCAGATGCTTTTCTTTATGCACTTGAGGGAAGAAAAAAAGCCACGCTACAATTTGCTGGCGCTCCTGCTCGCTCTGGTTATTGTCGTTACCGTTGTAGCCGGGTCAATCTGGATTATGGTTTACAATACAGTGGCTCATTGATGAAGCTATTGCCTATATAAATAAAAACGCGGCGCCGAAAATTAATTTTCGTGCCGCGTTTTTATTTGCTCCTTTTTCTGCAAAGCTGCCAATCGATGACGCCAATCTCCCCCTTATCGAGCTTGAGCGTATCAAGACTCCTCCTGCTAACACCCTACTTCCGTCTAAAAACAACAGGGCTGAAGTGATCGCCCTTGGCGTAATCACTTCAGCCCTGTTCATTGCCATATTCCTTTGATTCGTCAAGTTTGCTTCTTCGAACTGGATGCACGGTTATTGACCAGATGAATAGCGGTGCGTATAACGTAAATTTGAACGCTCCCCACCAAGAAGCCAATGCCGATCATCAATTGAAGGTTTTGGTCACTGAAATAGTGAAGATTGAGCAAACATAAAACAACACCAATACCCAACGTCAGCCAGGCCATGACGGTCATCAGAAATACTAACGGCTTTACATTGCGTTCCTCTGTCGCGTTATCGCGGTTCGAATGTGTCAAATTGTTAATCATAACTACCACTCCCTAATGAAAGCGATCCATTTATAGTCACAATTATGACACATTATCGAACTTTTTTCAACGATTTTGAAAAAATTGTATTCACATTTTGTACATTTTTATTCGAGGAAGTCTTTCAACTGCTTGCTCCGACTTGGATGTCTTAGTTTGCGCAATGCTTTGGCCTCAATCTGCCGAATCCGTTCACGTGTTACGCCAAAGTATTTGCCCACTTCCTCCAAAGTCCGTGGTTGTCCATCATCGAGCCCGAATCGCAGCCGCAACACATTCTCCTCCCGCTCAGTGAGCGTATCCAGCACATTCTCAAGCTGTTCCTTGAGCAGTTCGTAAGCTGCCGAATCGGCCGGAGCCATTGCTTCCTGATCCTCGATAAAATCGCCCAGCTTGGAGTCATTCTCTTCTCCAACCGGAGACTCTAACGAAACCGGCTCTTGGGCAATTTTCATAATCTCTCTAACCTTATCCGGCGAAAGCTCCATTTCCTTGGCAATTTCCTCCGGTGACGGCTCGCGTCCAAGCTCTTGCAACAATTGCCGGGATACCCGGATGAATTTGTTGATGGTCTCTA
Organism: Paenibacillus roseus; assembly: GCF_016424485.1. GTDB lineage: Bacteria > Bacillota > Bacilli > Paenibacillales > Paenibacillaceae > Paenibacillus_D > Paenibacillus_D roseus. The sequence goes on along the minus strand of NZ_JAELUP010000103.1, from coordinate 869,149 downwards.
CCATGTGTACCGGAATCCGGATCGTGCGGGCTTGGTCGGCAATTGCCCGCGTAATCGCCTGGCGAATCCACCAAGTTGCATAGGTACTGAACTTAAAGCCTTTTGTATAGTCAAATTTCTCTACCGCTTTAATAAGACCCATATTCCCTTCCTGGATCAAATCCAGAAACAGCATTCCTCGGCCTGCATAACGCCTTGCAATGCTGACTACCAGACGAAGGTTGGCCTCTGCAAGCCTGCGTTTGGCAAATTCGTCACCTTGCTCTGCACGTTTGGCAAGTTCAATCTCTTCGTCGGCGGACAGCAGCCCCACTCTGCCGATCTCCTTCAAATACATGCGTACCGGATCATTGATATTCATGCCGGGAGGCAGTGACAAATCATCTGCATACCCATCGTCATTTTCCTGATTCGGATTCGTCATTAAAGAAAGCTTCTCGTCCATCTCATCATCCACCTTAATACCAAGATCCGCAAACCTTACCCCTCTTTGTGTCACAGCTACCGCCAAACATTAATTCCATAAAAAGTAACAAAAGACGATCGGTACCAAATGTCATTACGTTGACAAAACTTTTCTTTTGTGTTAATATTGGAATGTAATGTTTTGGTCATTCGTATCATTATATCATATTATATTTCTTTTTTCAAGATCATATGTATACTCTACCTTCTTATCGGAAGGTATTTTCGTATCTGTTAATGCTCTTGTAATAACTTCTTGATTTTACGCATAAATGGCTTTACCGTCCTTGGGCGACAAAAACCTCGTTCGCAGTGACATATAAGCCATCTATAGGAAATTTTATAAAAGTTTGTGTTGTAAAAAAACGGTTTTAGGTTATATGCCTAAACCGTCTTTTTTGTTGCTCTTTGCCATGTCCGAAACGAAGAGCCGCAAGTACAGCAGTGAAGCTTTAAATTCGTCATCCCTCTCTGCCGCCAGGCTGGACAGTATTTCTTTTATTTCTTATTTTTAACTTTTTATTCTATTTTTAATTCCGTTTCACTCCTTTACTCCACTATCTTTTCATTTATCCGATTCTAATTATAGAAAAAATTCTTATTGCAACCATTATTAGACTCCCTTATACTGATAAATATTTACAAACGGAAGAAATTCAGGGGGTCATCTATGCTGCAAGCCTATTGGTACATCACAAAAATGAGACTGCTCACCAACCTCGCCTATCGCTTCGAGGTATTCGCATCGGTCGGCACCAATCTGATTTTGATGCTGGCATCGGTTTTTCTATGGAAAGCCGCTTACGGAGGCGATACAGGCCAAGTCCAGGCACTTACGCTTCAGGATTTAACCTCGTACACTATCCTGTCCATTATGCTAGCTTCCGTGTTTGTCTGCGATGTGCAAGACACAATCTATTACAAGATTAGAGAAGGGCAAATTGTTACCGACTTTTACAGGCCAATTCCGCTGCTTGCCTGTTACTTGGCCGATGACATCGGAAGTATGCTCAGTTCTATGATCAACAAAGTCATTCCCTTGTTTGTATTCGCCGCGCTGTTGTTTGGCGTTCCATGGCCTGCTTCCCCTCTGGGCTTCCTGTTATTCATCCCCAGTTGCTTGCTAAGCTACGCGATTTTGTGGCTTCTGAGCGCACTGGTCGGACTGATTGCCTTCTGGGTGATGGAGCTCGGCAATATGGGCATGGTCAAGGACAGCATCGTCCGGGTATTGTCCGGCAGCATTGTACCGCTGTGGTTTTTTCCCGAAAGCATTCAGACAATATCCAAGTTTCTCCCCTTCCAGTATACCTATCAGACGCCGCTGGGCATCTATATTGGAAATATTGGAGTACGCGAGGCACTGACGGCAATGGGGATCCAGCTTATTTGGGTTGTGTTCTTGTATTTGCTGCTTGCAGCCGGTTGGAGACGCTCCAAATCAAAGACTTTAATTCAAGGAGGCTGAATTCCGCAAGATGGTAACCACTATACGCCATTATTTCTCCGTTGCCGCCTGCTTCGCGCGTCTTGCTGTTCAGCGGCAGCTTGAATACCCGCTCTTCTTGTTCAGTTGGCTGCTGATGATTCCGATTCAGTACTTCTCAGGCATCTGGATGCTGAAAATTATCGTCGACCGCTTCCAGCCGCTGAATGGCTGGGACTTCCCGGAATTGGCTTTTCTGTACGGGCTCGGGCTGCTGAGCCATGGCATGCTTGTCGTCTTCTTCATCAATACGTGGCAAATTGACAATATGGTCATTCAAGGTACTTTCGACCGTCTGCTGCTGCGGCCGATGAGTGTCTTTTTCCAGTTAGTTGCAAGCTACGTGAATTTTATTGGACTGATTGATTGTATTCCCGGTCTCATTATTTTCCTCTATGGCTGTCAACTTGTCGGATTCGAATGGACGCTCGGAAATATCATCAAGCTGCTGCTTGTCCTTATTGGCGGCGTGCTGATTCGCGCATCACTATTCATCAGCCTCGGCACAATTGCCTTCTGGACGAAACGAAATGCCTCCATGGTAGGCTTTACACTCTCCATGCTGGAGAGAGGAACGATGTACCCGCTCGGCATCTATCCTTACGTGCTGCAGGTCATTTTTACATTTATCATTCCTATCGGGTTCATTAGCTTTTATCCGGCGGCCGAGTTTCTTGGGAAAGGCAGTGAGAGCTTCCAACTTCCGCTGAATTTCGCGCTGGCTACCCCTGCTGTCGGACTTGCCTGCTTCATGCTATCGCAATGGATTTTCCGCAGAGGGATGAGAAGTTATGAAAGTGCAGGCTCATAAATAAAGCGAGGTGCAAGTAATATGGAAGCCGTTATTGAAGTTCATGATCTGGTGAAAGAATATACCATTGCCAAAAAAGGAAGCGGACTGCGTGGAGCGCTCAAAGGCCTGCTGTTCCCCGAGAAGAAAACCGTCCGCGGTGTGGACGGCATCAGCTTCTCTATCGCCCCAGGGGAAATCGTCGGCTATATCGGCCCCAATGGTGCTGGTAAAAGCACCACCATCAAGATGTTGACTGGTATTCTGCATCCAACATCCGGCTCAATCAAAGTATGCGGCATCTCCCCGCAAGCCGATCGAAAATCGGTCGTACGCAAGTTGGGGGTCGTATTCGGGCAGCGGACTCAACTTTATTGGGATTTGCGGCTTGGCGAGTCATTCGAACTGCTGAGGCGCATTTATCAAGTCGACAAGACCTCTTTCGAAGAAAATATGTCCATACTCAGCGATGTTCTCAAGCTGGAAGAGTTTATCCATACGCCGGTGCGTCAACTTTCACTTGGGCAGCGGATGCGGGGCGATATCGCGGCGGCAATGCTGCATTCTCCGTCCGTCTTGTTTCTCGATGAGCCGACAATCGGTCTGGATGCCGACGCCAAGCATGCAATCCGCCATTTTATCAAGGAAATTAATCGCAAGCGAGGGGTAACGGTCATCCTGACAACCCATGATTTGGACGATGTAGAACAACTGTGCACTAGGCTGGTTGTTGTCAACCACGGCAAAGTGGTCGAGGATGGCCCGATGGCTTCATTGATCCGCAAGCTGGCTCCCCATCGACTGCTCGTCGTAGAGCTTCAGCAGCCTTTTGACGATTTAGAGCATCCCGCAGCGGAAATTATCAAGCAGGATGGACTGAAAGTCTGGTACCAGTTTGAGAAAAGCCGGATTTCTGCCGCGCAGCTCATCTCGGAGCTATCGCAGAAGCTGCCGATTCAGGACCTGAGCGTCAAGGAACCGGATATCGAGGATGCGATTCGCGAAGTGTATAAGATGACTTAAGAGGCTGGCAGCACAGTTAAGCTCCAGCCTCCTTCGCTTAAATATGCCGGTACTGTTGCTCAATCCGCAGCAACTCTTCCCGCGTAACGGGCTGTGGAGGAAGCGGATGACGTCTTCTGATCGACGGGAGCTGTGCCGTCACAACTGCGCACAGAAAGGTCAGTGCGGCAATTATGGCGGATATACCCGAAATGTACAAGGCCGTCGCTGCAACCACAAGCAGCAAACCTGCAAATGAGAGCCAATGAACAGCCAGGCTAAGCCTCCCGAGATGCCATGGAGGCGCTGCTTCCCTCCAGCGCAACCTCCTGGATAAATGCAACCCAATCGGAATCGCGAATGCGGCGCTTGTGCAAATCAATGTTAGTCCCGTTAGCAGCCACAGCCAGGCGTTGCCCTCTCCATGATGCCAGGGCTGGACGGCTACAAGCACGGCAAAAGCGGCGAAGGCCCCAATCGTCAGCAAAATAATAAGCCGCTCCGGCGTCTGGCTGTGCGGGGGAATTTTGGCGAACCAGCGTCCCGCTACTGATTTGCGATCGCGCGAGAAGACAAACCACAGGCGCGAGCTGGTGTGGAGCACACTTAATCCACTGCCCCACAGCGCCGCAAACATGCCCGCAGAAATGGCCGACATTGCCCAATCGTTCCAAGCGCCCCAGCGACCTGACAACAGCGTCATGAAGAAATTGTTATACAAAGGCCCCCCGGTACTGCTTGTGGTCAGGACCATGATCGTCATCAGCACATAGCCGAAAATAAAACCGTAAACCGGCGCAAGATAAACACTCCAGGGAACGTGAAGCTGAGGTTGCCTTGCTTCTTCCATTGTATAAGCAGCAGCATCCGAACCAATAAAGAGCCTGAACATGAACAGCAGGGACACCAGCATATGTCCCCAGCCAACCTCCCCCGTCCCGCCCGGATCAAACGAGAACAAATACTCGGCAGGCTGCAGACGGGGGCCAATGAAAAGGAATAGCCCTCCGGCAATCGCCATTACGATGCTAACCTGAACCCATACGCCCAGCCTCATAAAAACTCTGACAATCGTTCGACCCTGCAGGACAACGAGCGCTTGTGTAAAAAGCAGCAATCCGGCGCAAAGCAGAAAGGAAATCCTCCCCTCTGAGAAACCAAGGTAACCTGCTGCCGAACTGTGAAGAAGCTGGGCGGCAAATCCCGTAAACAAAATAAACAAGCCCAGATCGGAAAGCCCTCTGAGCCAGGCCGCACCCCAGGACCATGCTTTTCCCCCTCTGGCCCGCGCCCAGTGATAACAGCCGCCCGATGTCGGGTTCGCAGAAGCCAGTTCCGCATTCGCTGCGCCCACAAGAAATGCTAAGACTGCCGCTAATGGCAGCGCGACACTAAACCCCCACGCTCCGGTCAACGAAAATACAGGGCCAAAATAAATAGCGGCCCCGGCGAGTATGGACATCGATGTGAACGATGCGCTAAAGGTGCCAAAGCCGCTCCAGTTGCGCCGCAGTTGCTGGGCATAGCCCAGTGCATTAAGCGCATGCTTATCCTGGATATATTGCAAATACGGAGTCACAGAGCTTCTGCTCTGCGTACCTTTGCCCGCTTGCCGCTGCGCGGCAACGGCAAGGAACAGGCCAATCCCGCACACAGCAGCAAACAGCAATACGCCGCCGAGTATATTGAACATATCCCCCACCCCCTAACGCTATATGTATGGGGGGCGAGGACTTTTCATCACTAAATCAAAGAATTCCATTAGTTGTTTACCAGCATGACGCCAAGCGGCCCCTGCTCGTTGACAATATCCTGCAGCTCGTAGACTGAAATCGGAAAATATTGAAAACCGTAGACATAAGCTGTAATTTCATAAAGCTGAAAATAGATGACAAGAGACCGATCAGCAATGTAAAAATCCTGATCCGGGCGAATGCCCTCAAACGGCTGCAGCAGCTCAATCCCGCGCGCTTTGATTTGTGCGGCTATAATGGAATCCAGCCTTTTCTTATAATCACTGCCGGGCTTGAACAGTTCGGACAGCGTGTACTGCTTTCCTGTCTTCAGGTCAAAAGTGAGCGAAAACTGCAGCGTCAACCCGTGCGCGCCGCCCGTATACGCATAATTGTACAAGGATAGGCTCAAGACGTTTTTCTCATTGGTCTTGACCTCAAACCAACCGAACATCTCCGCTCGCGGGTCGTCGAGAGAGCCCTGACTCTTAATCAGCTTGTGGGCTTCGGCACGAATAGCCTCATTGATCGTGTTTTGCACTTGGCGGTCAGAAACACCCTGCACAACGGGAATCCAGAGCTCAATCTTCGGATATGTGAGACGAGTGGGCTGAATTACAGCTGGAGTTGCAAATGTGAATGCCATACAATAGACACCTGCCTAACGGTTAGGATGGTTCATTGTATGCTTTTGCTGCCTGCCTCCATGCCAGATCAAGCGACAACTCATGCCACTTTATTCCGCCATGCTGTGATGAGGATTCTCCACGGTATGCAAAGCCAAGCTGTTCGTAAAAAGCGATCAGATGCTGCTCGCACATTAAAATAATCGCTTCCAGCCCTTCCTGCCTGCATGTTTGAATCAGACGAATCATCAGTTCACGCCCGATCCCTAATCTTTGGTACGAGGCGTCAACAGCTACCGTCAGCACACAAAACCGCATCCCGGACTCGTCATCCTGATGGGCGCCCTTCATTTCTTCATCCGAACAATCCAGCGCAGATGTACGGATGCCGTTGGCGATTCCGGCAAGAGCCCCATTCTCCTCGTCCCAAGCTGACCAGAAATAGTCCGGGAACCTCTCCTGTCTGTAGTGAAACGCTTCCAGCGTTGCGGCCGCCTCTGCCGGATAGCTGGCGCTTTCAAGTTGATAAGCCTGCTGCAGCTCATGTTTACGGATCGGACGATATACGATCCTCATAACTGGAGCTTCTCCGCAGTTGTCAGCCGGCGTCCGCGTACATCCAGTACAAGCCTGCCCTGATTCAAGCCGATAATACGGTCAGAGAATTTCTCTGCCAGCTCGCTTTGGTGAATGACGGCAACCACGGTTAGCCCCTGCTGGCACAGAGCTTTCAGATCGCGCAAAATCTGCTCCGAGGTGTGCGGGTCAAGTCCTGAGATCGGCTCGTCGGCCAGCAAAACCTTAGCTCCATGAACGAGCGCTCTGGCGATTGCAACCCGCTGCCGTTCTCCGCCGCTGAGCTGTTCCGCCTTCTGCTTGGCCTTATCCAGCAGCCCCAGCTTCTCCAGCGTATCCATAGCGCCCATATAATCGTCATTGCGAACCATGCCGGTCAACATCCGCCAGGCGGGCGTCTGATATTTGGTGCCCACAAGCACATTTTTCAGCGCCGTCCTGCTCGGAGACAAAATCGGCTTCTCTTCGAGGAACGCAAACTCTCTGCGGATTTTGCTCTGCCCGGTAAAAAAATTGGCAAGGACATCCACGCCCTCGACCGTATATTTTCCCGTCGTCCACTTCTCTCGCAGCGCAAGACATTTCAGCAGCATGCTCTTGCCGCTTCCGCTGGCGCCGACAATGCTGACGAACTCGCCTTTATGCGCAACAAAGCTGATATCAGAGAGCACTGTGGGTCCTCCGGGGATTTGCTTGGTCAAATGATCAATCTTTATCATGGCATGTGCTCCTAACATTTTCATTCTATAAATCTAGTTTACGGTAAATAAAAAATACTTTCCATACGAACGAATGTTTGCTATAATAAAAAACAAGAACGAACGTTCCAATCCCAGTTTACAAGGAGGATGATCACCATGCAAAACTGCGAACATTATCGGTTTGTCGAGAAACACCGTCCGTTTAGAGATTTGACTTTCAAGTTTTATTCTGATGGAAGACTCACAATTATTGATAACGGTGCAGGGGAGGTGATCACACCGCGAGAGCTGAAGGGCGCCAGCCACGATTTCTATGTACGCAAGCGCATTGCTTTCATCAAGAGTGACCTGGAAGCCAAACGCCTTAAATATGCATAATCTGATTTCGATGACCAATTCCATATTTTCATATTGAAAGCAGAGAAGCGATGAGAAGACGCTCCCCTGCTGCTCAAGTTCTATTATGCTGTGTTTAACCCTTGTATAGGCCCCATTTAAGGCTGCTTGCTAATTCCGTTCAGATTCGGCGGGATTTGAGCGGCTTTTTGGCCTTTCACCGTTCTCGCTTCTTCTTTCATTCGGGATTCATTGTTCTGGTTCTCTGTTTTTTCACTTCGATTAATGGGCATCGGATTCACCTCCGCCCTCATTATGCGAATTCCAACATTCTTTTATACGTTTGACGCTGGCTCCGGGTTCAGGTAGATTGTAAAAGAGAACATTCTGAAGAAGGATTCAAAAGGAGATAGTCACATGCGACAGACGCTAATCTTTGATTTAGATGATACTTTAATTCATTGCAATAAATACTTTTTTAACGTACTGGAACGGTTTGTTTCTTTGATGCACGCATGGTTTGAAGGCTATGGCGTTACCGAAGAGGACATCCGTCAAAAACAAGTGGAAATTGATATTCAGAGCGTCAGTCAGCTCGGCTTTCTGATCGATCATTTTCCGCAATCGCTGGTTTCAACGTATGACTATTATACGGACAAGTACGGTAGAGCCGCTTCTGCCGTTGAGAAGGATACATTGTGGAAGCTTGGGGTCAGTGTGTTTGACTATGAGGCGGAGCCTTATCCCCATATGGAGGAAACGCTGGACGCTCTTGCAAAGCAAGGCCATACCTTGCACTTGTATACCGGGGGCGAGCCGATTATACAACAGCGCAAAGTGGAACGACTCGCGTTGGAGCGGTATTTTGGCTCTCGCATCTACGTCCGGCATCACAAAAATAATGAGGCGTTGGAGCAAATTTTAACAGAGGGGCAATTCGATCGTGCCCACACGTGGATGATCGGCAATTCCATTCGGACGGATGTGATGCCTGCTTTGACAGCAGGCATTCACGCCATCCATGTTGAGGCGCTGTCTGAATGGGCCTATAATGTCGTACCCGTTGATGTTCAGCCCCGAGGCGCTTTCCTGCTGCTGAAGCAGCTTCGTGAGGTTCCTTCCGCGATTGAACAATACAGGAAAGCGGCTTACTCCTCATAGCGAGGGGAAGCGCTGCGGGGCAGAGTATTCTTGGGATAGCGGCAAGCGAGCACGATCGTTTCCCCACAATTCCTTTGCCCCGCTGAGCCTTGTCAAGACAAGGATTTTGACCTGAATTCAAAACCGACTTTTCCCTCTTCCTCTTTCCAGAACAGCGCGGCCTCGAATGTTTTCTCGCCTTTTTTAAATCCTTTAATAAAGTTTGTTTTCCCTTTCTCCAGGAACCTCTTTATTTGCGTTTCGGTTATCGCTTTACCCAACACTTTTTTCGAGAAAGAGAAATTGCATCCCGGCTTGGCAGAACAACTGTAAGCATACCCCGTATCCAAAACTTGTGCTTTGCATTTCGGACACGGACCAAGTCCTAGGCTATCGGACCCTTTATTCATTTTTTTAGGCTGCACCGTAGTTTCTAGACTTTTCGCCGTAAACGCCCACTTGCTTGAATTTTGAATCGCTTCGTCAATAATTTTCTGTGACAGCTTGCGTGCCTGTTCCATAAACGACTGCGGGGAGGCTTTTCCTTGCCCGACCTCATGAAGTCGTTGCTCCCACTTGGCTGTCATTTCAGCAGATGCCAGTATACTGTCGCCCAAAGCATCAACCAACATCATCCCCTTACTGGTCGCATACACCATATTTTTCTTTACCTCAATGTATTTGCGATCCTTCAGGACGGATATAATCCCCGCACGCGTAGCCTCTGTGCCCAAACCTTCAGTCTTCTCAAGAATTTTCTCCAGTTCAGCATCCTCAAGGTGTTTCCCGGCCGTTTTCATTAAAGTAATCAGCTGACCCTCTGTATACCGTTTGGGAGCTTGCGTCTTTCCTTCTTTTACAAGCAATTCTTCAACTGTACCGGTGTCGCCTTGCTCCAGCGGAGGCAACACATCCATCTCGGCGTCCTCCTTGGAGTCCTGATCATACAGAACTTTCCGCCAGCCCTCCTGCACGATAAGTTTCCCCTTGGTCAGAAAAGTTTCCTTCTCGCCTACAATAGTAATTAACCGTGAATAATCGATAATTGCTTTATCATAGTGCGCTGCAATCAGCCGCTTAACAATTAACTGGTATAAATTGCGTTCATCCGGTTTCAATCGACTTAGCTGCGGAACCACTTCAGTAGGAATAATGGCATAGTGATCGCTTACCTTCGCGGCATTAACGAATCTTTTGTTATTGGCTATAGATTGAATGGGCAAAGGAAAATATTGCTTGAACGTATCTTGATGACTAAGCTTCGACAGGATGTCAGGGAATTGCTTTGCTTCTTCAGGCGTAACATAGGCAGAATCCGATCTTGGATAGGAGATATATCCTTCCAGATAAAGCTGTTGCAACGCATTCAGACAATTCTGGGGAGAATATTTGTATATTTGGTTGGCTAATGCCTGCAAAGAAGACAAGGTAAAGAGTTGAGGCGGTTGAAATTCTTTTCGCTCCGTCTCAATTTCCTTTACTGCGGCGAGTTTATGTTCACAATTGCTTCTGACATTCTCGGCTTCATCCCGACTTGAAAATCTTGACTGCTCCCCGTGAAACCATGTGCCTTCATACAGAGTATCTTTCATGAAAAATTTAGCTTTTAATTCCCAGAACAGTTCAGGCTTGAAATTTAGAATTTCTTTTTCTCGGGCCGCGATAAGAGCCAATGTGGGGCTTTGAACGCGACCTGTCGAGAACACTTCCCGAATACCCCTGCGTTGAAACAGCAGCGAGTATACTCTTGAACCATTCATTCCTACAAGCCAGTCCGCGCAGGAACGGCTGACAGCTTCATAATATAAAGAACGGGTTTCCTGTTCATCTTTTAAATTCAAAAAGCCTTGCTCAACAGCCTTGGGCGTCAAAGAGGATATCCAAAGCCGTTTCATTGGTTTGTTCACACCGCTAAGTTGAACCGCTATGCGGACAATATACTCCCCTTCCCTCCCGGCATCTCCAGCGTGAACGATTTCATCGACATCCGAACGTTTCAATAACGACTTAATTACTTGAAATTGCTTGGCTTTTGAAGGAGTGACGCGATGTTTGAATTTATCCGGCAATATTGGCAAAGAGCCCAAGCTCCACTTCTTGAGGCCGGGATCGTATTCCTCGGGCGGGACCAGTTCACAAACATGTCCAACTGCCCATGTTATAAGCGCCCCCTTGGGAAAGGTGTCATTTGGTAATATTTCAATATATCCTTGTTGCTTTTTATTTTTAAAAGGGGAGGCCAGCTTCGCCCCTTGATCTGGTTTCTCCGCAATAATTAGTTTCAATGTGCCACAGACCTCTCTTACAGGAACTTTACAGTCATTATATCAGCAAAATGCTGCTCGCGGAAACGAAGAGGGTTGCTATGTTTTTCATGATCAACAATTCAACAACATTTGGAAATCTTTTTGAGTACAGAAGCATCATGTCCGAACTTGCACATCGCCTCACAGTCGCATCGCAAATCTTTAAATAATATGTATGCAATCGATAATGAACCAGCCGTTTGAAATGAAGGTCTCAATAACTGAGCCTTAATTTCCTTTTCCCTGTTTTCGGGAGCAACCAAATAAAAATGACTTACCTCTTCTTCAATAGATAACGATAAATCATTTAGTCTTAAAATTCCAGAGTAGATGGAAGTGCTCTTCTCAACCTCAAATCCTCCGATGATTTTATTCTCATCGTCTATCCACAAAATATCAATCAGGGAAACGGTATCGTAAACGGCTGGCGGCAGATGCGGCAATTGCAATTCTTTCATCGAGAATTCACCTATTCGAACGCCATTCCACTGCCGCTTATGATCATTTCTGGCTACCCACACTTTATACCCTAATGATTGTCCCAATTTTGCCAAGTAATACTGCATCTCGGAATGTGTATGCTCCTCATGCTCATCTGCAGCAACTTCTTTATGCCGCTTCGCATTTGCTTTGGTTTGTTTCTCCAACAACGATTCAATATATTGGTCGGCATTTTGTTCAATAATTAATCGATTATTGCCAATCTCGAACAATAAGCCTGCAAATGCTCCCAAATCTTTCGATAATGCATTTTTCTGTCGATTATTTTCCTGAATAATTATATCTCTCATTTGAAGATAAGCTTCCCAGGAGCCCAATTTTATCTTCTGCTGGAATAAGAGATTAAAACCGTTAACAATAGCTGTATTAAAAGGCGGGAACAACGTAGGTTGGAGAAAATACAAGATGTTGGCAACAGCCGGCCCTAGCCCTTTGATCTTTAGACTGTCCAATAGACGGATTTCATTAACGATTTGGGCTTCATTTGATGCTTCAAGGCAGCTTTTTAAAAAGCGGCCAAATGCCCGTTTGTTGGATTCATTTTCATATATATCGGGAATTCTAAGTTTAGGCTTCCAGAAAAAAGCATGGGCAGCCCCTTCAAATACTTGTTTTTGCTCGGATATAGCCGTAATTACCGTTTCTAAACTCGATCCTTTGAAATCATTTCCAAAATTTTCATTCTCTATTTCAAATATGACCTTTGATAAGCTTTTTCGGATCGTACGAAATGCTTTGAGGCGATCATCGTTATTTAGAAACCATGTATGATACACAGATTCTCCGTCGTTTTTATAACGATGTATAGTAGTGTCCATGACAGAGGCCAACCCCTTTAAATTGTAATCATATCCTTGCTTACAAGCGTAGAGCTACTGCTTAAACCTTGTCAACCCAAAAATTAGAAATGCCCAGCTTGGTCGCACAAAGTTGAGATTTTAACTTCACAGTTTCTTCACATCGATTGACAGCTTAACTTCACAGCTTCTTCACATCGAATGGGTAAGATGAACTCATGAACATTACTTTTGTACAAGCGGAGGTTATTATGAAACGAAAGAATTTTTTCAAACTGCTTATTCTGACTGGGGCTTTAGCAGCGATCCTGTCGGCTTGTTCTTCAAATAAAGACATGGAAGGCATGGACCATTCCAAAGTGGATCAACCCGCAAAACAAGAGAGCGGTGCTGTAGAAGGACAACCGCCTACCGGGAATATGGAAGTATTGACAGGAAGCGAAATTAACTTGACGGCAAAAGCCGCTACTCTGGATACAGGCTCCGGCAATAGCATTCCGGTTTGGACCTTTAACAACTCAGTCCCTGGCCCTCAAATACGTGTCAAAAAAGGCGAGGTCTTAAAAGTAAACCTTAAAAATGAACTCCCTGAACCGGTCACTATTCATTGGCACGGCATACCCGTTCCTAACGAAATGGACGGTATACCTGGTGTAACACAGAATGCCGTACAACCGGGAGAAACATTCACCTATGAGTTTAAAGTGGATGATCCGGGCACTTACTGGTACCACTCGCATCAAGACGGTGTAAATCAAGTAGACCGCGGTTTGTACGGTTCAATTATTGTGGAGGACGATATTAAAACAGATCGCGATTACACACTCGTATTAGATGAATGGAATAGTGCAGGAAATATGGACATGCCAGGAGTAGATACGTCGAGTTCAGATAGTTCCGACGTGGATCATTCCAACATGGATATGGGCGAATCTGCAAATTCCGGTACCCAATCATCCGTCCCTGCTGGACATGATATGAATAGTATGTATGATCTGTTTACGATCAACGGTAAAGTCGGTGAACAATTTAATAAATTGCTTGTGAAAAAAGATGAAAAAGTGCGTATTCGATTAATCAATGCAGGATTTATGTCCCACAAGCTGCATATCCACGGCCAGGAATTTAAAGTGATCTCAACCGACGGGCAGCTTATTAACAACCCGGCTTTAATTAAGGATCAACTCATTGACATTGCGCCAGGCGAAAGATACGATATCGAATTTACAGCTAACAATCCCGGCGAGTGGTATATTGAAGAGCATGGAACTGCAGATGCCGTCAAAGGAATGAAAGCTTTGATCCAATACGAAGGGTCCGATGGCCCGAAAGATCAACCGAATGAATCAGCAGAGCTTCCAACACTGGATATTGCCAAGTATGGTCAAGCTTCACAAGCGAAATTCTCGCTGAATCAGAAGTATGACCTGGAATATACAATGAACCTGAACACCAAAGAGCAAAAAGGCGAACAAATATATACGATTAACGACGAAGTGTATCCTAATACCGAGGCGATTAAAGTCAAAAAAGGTGATCTGGTCAAAGTAAAACTTGTGAACAATTCCAAAGAAGATGAGCATCCTATGCACCTTCATGGACACTTTTTCCAAGTTCTGAGCAAGAATGGCCAGCCGCTGGAAGGTTCGCCAATCATTAAAGACACTTTGAATCTCAAACCAGGAGAAGAGTATGTTGTTGCATTTGAAGCCGACAATCCTGGGGACTGGATGTTCCATTGTCATGACCTGCATCACGCTTCATCGGGTATGGTCACTCATTTGTTGTATACGGATTTCAAATCCAATTTCGTGCCAGATCCTAATGCAGGCAACAAACCGGAATAACTGCAATAAAGAAGGGATTCTACCTCCATAGCGAGGTATGAATCCCTTCTTCATTTACCTTAACTGCACGCCCGGATGCGCTCCTGTACAGCTTCAGACTGTATATATGCTGTAATCTGCTCCTTCTCCCCAGCAGTGAACTGATATTCGCAGTCACAGCCTTCATCTAACGGAATGATTTGCGCGATCTGGCCGTTATGCGTGCAAATGACCAAAATCGTCAAGTCAATCAAATCTTGCGGTGCTTCATCCGCACTTGTGTTTTTAAGCTCAAACCTCAGCTCGACATCGATCCACTGATGATCCCGCTTTTCCAGACGCGGTGTAAACGACGCAAATTCCAGAAAGGTTACCCGATCCGAACCATACTTTATCACGTTTGTTCCCTCTTTCCCTCTATCTATGCAGTACCATTCAATCTATATGATGATCTTAACAGACATGACGGCAAGCGTAAACCACTTTGCCGCCCTCTGACAAGCGCTTCGTTTCGCGGTTTCTGCCCTTCACTGGTTTCTCCTGTTGGTCAAGCATTGATTTTCAGGTTGGGCTTAAAAAAGCTTCATCTGATTATAGGCTATTTCTCTTCTGGCGAGAAATGCCATTAATCAAATGAAGCTTGCGCATTTGAATATTAAACCATTAAAAGATCAAGGCAGTACCGAAGAACCCGTCAAGTACTTATCCACCTCACGCGCTGCTTCACGGCCTTCGTTAATCGCCCATACGACGAGACTCTGACCGCGGCGCATATCGCCAGCCGCAAACACTTTGTCCACATTAGTCGTATATTTGCCGTAACGCGCTTTTACATTGGACCAGCGATCCTGTTCCAGACTCAATTGATCTATCAAGGTCTTCTCCGGGCCTTCAAAGCCGACTGCAATCAGCACAAGATCAGCCTTCCATACTTGCTCGGTGCCTGGAATTTCCTTATAGATTTTTCTTCCGGTCTCATCGACGGTCCGTTCAATTTGAATCGTATGCAGCTCTTTAATGTTGCCGTTATCGTCTCCGACGAACTTCTTCGTCAGTACGGAGAACGCACGAGGATCGGAACCGAAAATCGCTTTCGCCTCTTCATGCGCATAATCGAGCGTATACACATTCGGGAACTGCGGCCAAGGGTTGTTCACCGTATCGCGCTCCAGCGGAGCCTTTGCGTGCGTACCGAATTGCGTGACGGATTTGCAACCATGGCGCAATGCCGTAGCGACGCAGTCCGATCCGGTATCGCCGCCGCCGATAACAATGACGTTCTTGTCCTTTGCCGATATATAGTTGCCGTCCTCCAAATTGGAATCCAGATAGCTCTTGATTGTACCGTTCAGATAGTCCATTGCCGGATGAATGCCCTTCAGCTCGCGACCATCAATCTGAACATCACGCGCCTTTGTTGCGCCCCCGCACAGTACAACAGCGTCAAAGTCGCTGACAAGCTGTTCGGCAGAGACATCCTTGCCGATCTCTGTATTCGTTACGAAATCGATGCCTTCGGCTTCCATGATGTCTACACGGCGCTGAACAACATGCTTCTCCAGCTTCATCGTCGGAATTCCGTATACGAGCAACCCGCCAATCCGGTCGGCTCTCTCGAACACGGTCACGTTGTGACCCGCTTTATTCAGCTGTGCCGCACAGGCGAGTCCGGCTGGCCCGGAGCCCACGACCGCGACCCGTTTGCCTGTACGTACCTTCGGAGGCTGCGGCACAACCCAGCCCTCTTCGAAGCCTCTTTCAATGATGGCATGCTCAATAGTCTTGATTGTGACCGAATCGCCGATCAAGCCAACAGTGCATGACCCCTCGCATGGGGCAGGACATACGCGGCCCGTAAATTCCGGAAAATTATTCGTTTTGTGCAAACGGTCGAGCGCTTCGCGCCACAACCCGCGATAAATAAGATTATTCCACTCAGGAATGAGATTGTTAACAGGACAGCCTGATGTACCTCCAGGCAGCTCAATGCCGGTATGGCAATAAGGGGTCCCGCAATCCATACAGCGTGCGCCCTGTGTGCGCAACTGCTCGCTGGACATATGCTTGTGGAATTCCTGCCAATCCTGAACACGCTCTGCCGGGTCGCGGTCAATTGGCAGCTCGCGTTTATATTCCATAAATCCTGTAGGTGTAGACATGATCGCGTTCCCCCATCCGTTATTCCGGTGAGTCCAGTCCCGCTGTCGATCTGGAAGCCATACAGATGCCGTCGCCTATCCAGACTCTATCGCTCGTACTCACCAGACAATTGTAATCACACTATATCTGCAAAGGTTATCTATTTCAACAGCCAGCATTTTGGCTGTAAAATCGAGAAAGTGTTATATAACATCCTAGCATCTAAGCGATATCTACACCCATGGATTATCCGTATAATCATTTGCACTAAGTGACATATTGTTCGTTAATCACTGGCGACGCTGATAGGTCTGAAAGTAGTAGGAATACGGATTATCCTCGTGCTTAATCCCTTTCACCGAATCAATCAATTCCCATTCATTCTTTGCAAATTCCGGAAAAAACGAATCGCCTTCAAATTCCTCGTCAATCTCCGTCAATAATATCCGGTCGGCATAAGGCAGCAGTTGCCGGTAGATTTCCTCGCCGCCGATGACGAACAAATCCGCTCCGCTGTATCTGTCAAGCGCTTCCGCAACAGAGTGGACAATTTCGCATCCCTCGGGAACATAATCGGCGCTGCGGGTCATGACGACATTGAGCCTGTTTTTAAGCGGACGGCTTCCGAAGGACTCGAAAGTCTTGCGGCCCATCAGCACCGTATTGCCAGTCGTCGTGCGGCGAAAAAAAGCCATATCCTCCGGCAGCTTCCACGGCAGCTTATTCTCGATGCCAATCGTCCGATTCTTTGCCATAGCAGATATCAATATAATAGCCACGTTTATTTGCATCTCCAATCCCTGTCATTCACTCTGCCTCAGGCCGCTTGCAACAATTGTACGGTCCTTGCATCCCTTGCATCCTGCAGCATTGCCATTCCTTACCCTTTTACGAGCAAGCTACACGGAAACTGCAGCCTTGATCGTCGGATGATGCTGATAGCCGACAATTTCGAAATCTTCATATTTGTAATCAAAAATCGAATCCGGCTTGCGCTTGATGACAAGTTTCGGCAGAGGAAACGGTTCTCTGGTTAACTGGAGCTCAACCTGCTCGAAATGGTCTTTATAAATATGAACATCCCCACCGGAATAAATGAATTCCCCCGGCTCCAGATCGCATTGCTGGGCAATCATATGTGTCAGCATTGCATATTGCGCGATATTAAAGGGCAGCCCCAGGAATGAGTCCGAGGAGCGCATCGTCATCATGCAGGAGAGCTTCCCTCCCGCAACATAGAATTGGAATACGAAATGACAAGGAGGCAGCTTCATATTGTCAATCTCTGCTACGTTCCATGCGCTGACAAGATGTCTGCGAGAGTCAGGGTTTCGGCGGATACTGTCTACCACCTGGGCAATCTGATCGATAACTCTGCCGTCCGGCGCTTGCCATGCGCGCCACTGCGAGCCGTATACCGGACCGAGATCGCCGTTCTCATCCGCCCACTCGTTCCAGATGCGCACACCATTTTCCTGCAAGTAACGGACATTGGTATCCCCGCTTAAAAACCAAAGCAGCTCATGTATAATCGATTTCACATGAACCCGCTTGGTCGTCACTAACGGGAAGCCTTGGGACAGATCAAAGCGAAGCTGGCGGCCAAAAATCGACTTCGTCCCCGTCCCTGTCCGGTCCTCCTTAAATACACCATGATCCATAATGTCCTGCAATAAATCCAAATAAGATTTCAAAACCACACCTCACCTCTAGTGTAACTCCTACTGCTATCATATCACTTTTTCCGCTCACACGGTACAGTCAGACTTGCAGGACCCTTGCTTATAAGGCAAAAAGCAGGCAAGGAGCCTGGTTGCGCTTACTGCTGGCCAATTGATTAGATCGGGCTTTGCCGCTGGTTCCGGCGCTGTTTCCTCAGCTGATAGCGCCCCGGCGCACCACTGTGCACCCGCCGCTCCTCTTCCGTCTCCGGGACGGCCTCCGGCACGCGCACCGGCTTCCCTTGCTCATCCAATGCGACAAAGGTAAGAAATGCCGTGACCGTCAATTTCCTCTCGCCTGACAAAGGATTCTCCGAATGGACATTGACGACGACTTCCATAGAGCTGTTATGGGTCCAGGTCACAAAGGCAACCAGCTCAATAACCTCGCCAAGCCGGATCGGCGCAACAAAATCCAGACTGTCGCTGGAGGCCGTAACCACTGCTGCTCTGGCATGACGCATGCTGGCAATTGCCGCTATTTTATCGATATACTCCATTACCTTTCCGCCAAACATCGTCCCGTGATGATTGGTATCGGAGGGAAAGATAAGTTGTGTCATGACAGAACGCGAAGACTGGCATGACTTTTGGGCATTCTCCTCCATTTTAAATGGCTCCTCTCATAAAGGGAAACTCCTGAAGTTTTATATCAAGCGCAAACAGCTTTGCCTTCCTCATGCCGGGGCAAAGCTTCGTTTCACGGTGAAATAAAAGAGGTCCCTGAACGCTTCTGTTGCGCGTCCAAGGCCCTCTTTGCTGTTTAATTCATATTGTATGATATGAAATTATCTTACGATTGTGTGAATCGGATGTCCGAGAATAACTTCAGCGGCTTCCATCGCAATCTCACCCAAAGTAGGATGGCCATGAATGGTCAGGGCGATATCTTCCACAGTTGCGCCCATCTCAATAGCAAGACCCATTTCGGCGATCAGATTGGAAGCTTCAATACCAGCGATTTGCGCGCCCAGCACAAGGCCGTTGTCTGCATCAGAAACAATTTTAACAAAGCCTTCTTTAGCATTCAACGACAATGCGCGTCCGTTGATGCTGAACGGGAAGCGCCCAACTTTAACATTATGGCCTTTGTCTTTTGCTTCCTTCTCGTTGTATCCTACGCTAGCGCACTCCGGATCGGAGAAGACAACCAGCGGGATGCATTTGTAATCGACTTTGCTCGGTTGTCCGGCAATGGCTTCAGCTGCCACTTTTGCTTCGTAGGAAGCTTTGTGGGCCAAGGCCGGTCCAGCAACGATATCGCCGATTGCATAGATATGCGGAATGCTGGTGCGGCATTGATCATCAACTTCAATGTATCCGCGCTCGTTCATTTTCAGGTTGATCAGATCGAGACCCAGCTCCCCATCTGTATTTGGACGGCGTCCAACCGTTACGAGCAGGTAATCTGCAGTAACTTGCTTGTCTTCGCCGTTTACGGAGTAAGTAACGGTAACCTCATTATCTGTTTGCTCAGCGCTTTTTGCTTGAGCGCCTGTAACGATTTCCACGCCTTGGCTTTTCAGCTTTTTGGTTACCAGTTTGGACATTTCTGCGTCGAATCCGGCCAGAATGGAGTCTGTACCTTCAATGACAGTTACTTTGGAGCCAAACTTGGAGTACATTTGACCCAGCTCGATTCCGATGTAGCCGCCGCCGATAACAACGAGGCTTTTCGGAATTTCGGACAGAGCCAGTGCGCCTGTCGAAGACAAAATGCGTCCGCCAAACGGGAATGCTTTCAGCTCGATTGGACGAGATCCGGTCGCGATGATGCAATTTTTGAAGCGGTAGCGCGGAGCTTCCTGATCGTTAAACACGCGCGCTTCATTTTCATTGATGAACATCACTTCACCATTGAAATACTGCACTTTGTTTCCTTTAAACAGCGCGCCAACACCGCCTGTAAGCTGCTTGACGACATTGCCTTTAAACTCTTGAACTTTGCTAAAATCAACCGAAACGTTTTCAGCTTTAATCCCGAGCGCTTCCCCGTGGGAAACTGCCTCGTATTGATGCGCAGCAGAGATCAGCGCCTTGGAAGGGATACAGCCGACGTTCAAACAAACGCCGCCTACATATTCCTTGTCTACAACCAGAACAGACTGCCCAAGCTGTGCAGCACGAATAGCTGCGGTGTAACCACCAGGTCCTGCACCAATTACCAATGTGTCAATATCCAGTGAAGCGTCTCCTACTACCATACCCTTTACACCTCCATTACAAGCAGCTCAGGGTCAGCGAGCAACTGCTTGATGTAGTTCAAAAAGTTTTGAGCTGTAGCGCCGTCAATGAGACGGTGGTCGAAGCTTAAGGAAAGAGCCATAACAGGTGCTGCGACGATCTGACCATTCTTAACGACGGCCTTCTCGGAAATGCGTCCGGTTCCCAAAATAGCAACCTCAGGGAAATTGATAACCGGAGTAAAGAACATACCGCCAGCGGAGCCGATGTTCGTAATGGTCATTGTGCTGCCCTTCAACTCATGAGGAGCAAGCTTGCCATCCCGGCCGCGTGTAGCCAGGTCCTTGATTTCGCTGCCGATCATCCAGATGCTCTTGCGATCAGCATCTTGAACGACAGGCACGATCAGTCCATTTTCCGTATCCGCTGCAATACCAATGTTGTAATATTTGCGCAGTACGATTTCCTGGTTCGCCTCATCCAATGTCGCATTCAAGATCGGGAACTCGCGCAGTCCAGCAACGAGCGCCTTGACGATGAATGGCAGGTAAGTCAGCTTGACGCCCTTCTTCTCTGCCAGCGGCTTCGCTTTCGTACGAAGCTCAACAAGTTGAGTAACGTCTACTTCGTCCATCAGGGTAACATGCGGAGCGGTGTATACGGACTTGGACATTGCGCCCGCGATTACTTTGCGAATGCCTTTGAACGGTACACGCTCTTCCGGACGATCGCCTGTTTGGACTGCCGCCGGAGCTGTTTTGGATTCTACTTTTGCTGCTGGCGCAGCTTCTACAGCTGTAGATGTTCCTCCGCCTGCTGCGATTTGGTCCACATCTTCACGGGTAATGCGGTTGTTCTTGCCGGAGCCAGTAACGCCAGCCAGCGCTACACTTTTCTCACGGGCATATTTGCGCACGCTTGGAGTAGCCAGAATCAGGCCAGCAGCTTCAGCAGGCGCGCTTTGTGCTGCTGCAGGCGCAGATGCTGCCGGAGCAGCTTCAGCCTTTTCCTCAGCTTTCGCTGCCGGAGCGGCCTCTTCCTGCTGAGCCGGAGCAGCCTGCTCAGGAATATCGCCTTCTGCATCGATAATCGCTACAATTTCGCCGACATGACATACTTGTCCGTCTTTAACGAGAACTTCTTGCACTTTGCCGTTAACCGGACAAGGCACCTCTACGATCGCCTTGTCATTTTGTACTTCCATGATGATATCTTCGTCTGTTACAGTGTCGCCTGCTTTGATGTGCACTTTTATAATTTCGCCTTCGTGCAAACCTTCGCCAAGCTCAGGAAAACGATACTCAAATTTTGCCACCTTGGGTTCCCTCCTTACTGATCAATTAAAACTCCAGAACTTTGTTCACTGCTGTAATGATGCGGGCCGGAGAAGGCAACCAGGCATCTTCAATTTGAGCAAACGGATATACGGTATCCGGGCCTGCTACGCGAAGCACAGGAGCTTCCAGATGCAGAATTGCTTTTTCATTGATTTGAGCAATAATTTCCGCGGCAGCGCCGGAAGTTTTTTGCGCTTCCTGAACAACGATTGCGCGGTTTGTTTTTTGAATGGAAGCCACGATTGTATCGATATCCAGCGGCAGCAATGTGCGAAGGTCAATAACCTCTGCCTTGATGCCTTTGGTTTTTTCCAATTCGTCAGCAGCTTTAACTGCAGAATGCACCATCATGCCGTAAGCGATAATCGTTACATCGCTTCCTTCGCGAACGATATTTGCTTTGCCGATTGGCACCGTGTAATCCTCTTCGGGCACGTCTGCACGGAAAGCATGGTACAAGTTCAAATGCTCCATGAAGAATACAGGATCATTATCCCGAATTGCCGAGATCAGCAAACCTTTTGCATCGTATGGATTGGATGGAACAATAACTTTAATACCCGGAGTCTGGATCGCCAGACCTTCAAGAGAATCAGTATGCAATTCAGCCGCTTTAACACCGCCCCCAAACGGTGTTCTGAACACGATTGGAGAGTTGTAGCGACCACCGGAACGGTAGCGCATGCGAGCAGCTTGAACGAACATTTGGTCGAGCGCTTCATATATGAAACCGACGAACTGGATTTCCGCAACCGGACGGAATCCTTGTATTCCCATACCTACAGCAAGACCGGCAATCGCGGACTCGGCAAGCGGCGTATCAAATACGCGGTCTTCACCGAACTCACCTTGCAAACCTTCCGTAGCGCGGAATACACCGCCGACTTTACCTACGTCTTCCCCGAAAACAAGGACATTCGGGTCTTTCTTCAGTTCCACGCGCATTGCGTCGCGGATTGCTTCTTTCATATTCATTTGAGCCATGTTGACGGTTCCCCCTTATTCAAAATCGGCCTTTTGTTCTTCTAAATGCTGCGGCGTCGTTTCGAACATCGAATCAATCAGGCCGACAACAGTCATTTTCTCTGTCGCTTCCGCTTTCTTGATATGTTCGTTAACAGTCGCCTTTGCCTCTTCTTTCACGCGGGCGGAATCTTCCTCCGACCAGAGGCCTTTTGCTTCCAAAAACTTGCCGAAACGAACAAGCGGGTCCTTCAAGGCCCATTCCGCCTCTTCATCCTTGGTACGATATTTGGTTGTATCATCCGCCATGGAGTGAGGACGGAAACGGTAAGTCAAAATTTCGATCAAGGTTGCGCCTTCGCCGTTGCGTCCGCGCTCGGCCGCATCAGCAACCGCTTTATATACAGCCAGCACGTCCATTCCGTCTACTTGAACACCTTTGATACCGGCAGCAATCGCTTTGTGAGCAATTGATGGAGCAGCAGTCTGCTTGGCAAATGGCGTCGTGATCGCATAGCCGTTGTTTTGAACGGCGTAGATCACAGGAAGTTTGAATACGCCGGCAAAGTTCAGACCTTCGTAGAAATCGCCTTCGGACGAACCGCCATCACCCGTATACGTAATCGCAACGCGCTTCTCGCCGCGCTTCTTGAATGCCATACCAAGTCCGGTCGCATGCAAAATTTGAGCGCCGATAATAATCTGCGGCATCAAGACGTTTACATCCTCAGGAATTTGACCGCCATGCTGATGTCCGCGGGAATACAGGAATGCCTGGTACAATGGCAGACCGTGCCATACGAGCTGAGGCATATCGCGATAGCCTGGACAAACAAAGTCTTCTTTTTTCAGCGCGTACTCGCTGCCTACCATGGAAGCTTCCTGTCCCGATACTGGGGCGTAGAAGCCAAGACGTCCTTGACGCCCCAGATTGACTGCACGCTCGTCCCAAGTACGGGTAAATACCATGCGGTACATGATTTCTTTCAATTGATCATCGCTAAGTTCCGGCATCAAATCCGGATTAATAATTTCCCCTTCAGGAGACAGAATAGAAAGCGGTGTTACCGGCTCTGTCTGAACCTCATAAGGAACCTTGGTCATGAACGTTCACCCCAATAAAGATATTTGAATATCACATAAAGCTGTTATAGAATTATTATAAACCTGTTTAGGAAGAATGGTCAAAAGAAAAATCGAAAAAAGTGTTATTTTATCTTATTTTTTCGATCTTCAGACGCATTTTTGTTTGTAATACAGCTCAAAAAATAGCATAGTACAGAATAGTACAATAGCGGAAAAAGACCGTTAGAATGCCTAATCCCTCCTATTGTTTACCCAAATCTTCAGAAAACCATGCAGGAAAAGGAGAAAGAATTATGAGTGATTATTTGAAGCGGACAATTGTCAAAGAAACCGTCTCCTCACGTTATCTCCCGGAGCGTGAGCGCGAGCTTCGCATTTTTTTGCCGCCGGGCTACAATGAAATCGTCAGTTACCCGGTTGTATATTGTCAGGACGGCGAGGATTTTTTCAATTTTGGCCGAATTGCAACACAGGCCAACAAGCTTATTCTTGAAGAGGACATGGAGCCTTTTGTTATTGTCGGAGTGGATGTGGATAAGCAGAAACGCACAGCCGAATATGCCCCGGACGGCGACCGTCACGATGATTATGTAAAATTTTTTGTGGAGGAAATGCTGCCATTCGTCTCTTCCCGTTATTCTGTCCGCAATGAGGCAGATCAAATCGTACTGGCCGGCGATTCGCTGGGAGCAACTGTCGGACTTCATATTGCGCTGCAATATCCGCGGCGCTTTGCTACTCTTATTTCATTCTCAGGGGCCTATTACCCTGCTTCACAGGCTATTGTAGAGGCCTATTCGGATTCACTGGCATGGCTGCATATGTTTATGTCCGTTGGCCTTCAAGAAACGGCCTACGAGACAGACAGCGGCGTATTTGACTTCGTGGCGCTGAACCGCAGCATGAAGCCCCTGCTGGAAAAGAAGGGCGCAAAGCTCCATTATTCGGAGCGTGACGGCCTTCACCAGTGGGGCTTCTGGCAGAAGCAGGTTCCCGAAGCGCTGCAATGGGCTATGCAGCCAGCTCGGATTTGACCTTAAGCAGCAGCCGCTTGCAGCCGGACTCGACCAGTTCATATACTTCATCGAAGTTGTCGGTATAATACGGGTCCGGCACATCGGTGAAGCCCCTTTCAGGCAACAGGTCCATAAATTTCATAGTCGTTGCTTGAATGCGCTGCTGCTTTGGCAGCCACTTTTTCACATCTTGCTCGTTCTGGCTGTCCATGCAAATAATATAATCAAACTGCTCATAATCATCGGTACTTACCTGGCGGGCTTTCATCCCATCATACCCGATGCCTCGGTTGTCAAGCAGCCTCCTTGTCCCGGCATGAGGAGGCTTGCCCAAATGCCAGTCGCCGGTCCCGGCCGAGTCCACCTTGATCTGGGTGGCAAGCCCCTCTTGCTCCACTAAATTGCGGAACACTGCCTCCGCCATCGGAGACCGGCATATGTTTCCCAAGCACACAAACAATACCCGTTTCATGGTGTTGCCCCTTTCACATTGTGTAGTAACGGTTTATGATTTTTTATCATTGGAAGTCGCGGCAACCTGCTTGAGCGAGCGGCGCGGCAGCTTCCATTTATAATGGACAGAAAGCATGCGGAAAATAATAATGAGCACAAACAACCCTAGCAGTTGCCAGGTTGTTGTTGCCCAGCCTATGCCAATCATGACACCGCCAAGCATGGCCCAAACGGCATAAATTTCATCCCGCAGCACAAGCGGCTTTCTCCCGGCAAGCAAATCGCGGATCATACCGCCTCCGATTCCTGTCAACATAGCCGCTACAATGACAGCGCTAAGCGGCACCTGCATGCTTGTAGCGGCCAGTGCCCCCTGAATGGCAAAGGCAGATAACCCGATTGCGTCGAAAAGCGCCTCGCTTCGCCGCCAGCGTTGAATCCAGCCAATAGGCAACAGGAAAGCGATTAACACTGCGATAATTGCTGTTTTCAGAAAAAGCCCCTGGCTCCATAATGTCGTTATCGGCATTCCAATCAGTACATTGCGCACAACACCGCCACCGAAGGCAGTCACCAGTCCGAGCACAAATACCCCTAAAATATCGTACTCCTCTTCCATCGCTACAATTGCTCCGCTCACCGCAAAAGCAATGGTGCCGATAATGCTGAACCAGCTGAAAATATCCAAATCCACGACCTGACTCCCCCGTCTCCCCTTCTACACCATTTGACTTGTTTTAGCAAATAGCGTCTTTTGATGTCTTTTCCCATTGTAGCGGCGCCCCATCATTCTCGCAACCCATAAATCTCTGATTGGAATTTTGTTCAAGTATCGCTAAAATAGAAGAGTTACGATCGCAGCACGTATAACTCAGCATGAAAGGTAAAGGATGAAAAGAATTGAACAAGAAAGGACATCTCTCACTCGCGCTCGCTGCCGGCTCGATGGCTGTCTATACGAGCGCATCTTATTCCGTATCGGACTGGAATCATACCGTGATTGCGCTCATGTTGACAGCCTGCGCCGGCATCGGCGGTCTGGCGCCTGATATTGACCATAAAACAAGTACAGCGAGCAAAACGATCCAATTCTCCGCACGCAAGCGCAAGAGATTGCGCGCGGCCTCAGGCGCTTGCTTAACAATCGGCCTGATTCTTACTGCCTTATGGCTCGCTGCCAAGTTCAACTGGATATCCTGGGATGCATGGATCAATCCGTTGTGGTCTCCCTATGCGGCTAGTGCGGCTGCGGCGGGCCCATTTTTGCTTGGCGGGGGACTTGTGTTTCTTCTGCTGTCGCGCTTGCGCAATCTGGTGCTGATTGCCGGAGGGGCCGGCCTCCTGGCCGCTGCCTATCTCAATGATTGGCACTGGATCGCCTCATTTGCAGGCATTAGTCTGTTGCTGCTACCTCTGGTCAAACACCGCGGCATTATCCATACGCCAGAGTTCGCGCTAGCTCTAACAATCGGTCTGCTCTCATTTGCCGGACAGCAGCCGGAGCTTGCACAGGCGGCAATTACCGGATTTATTATCGGCTGGTGGACACATTTGGCGGGCGACTGCTTCGGGAGCGAAGGCATTCCTTCACTGATTATCCCCAAGCTGAAGCTTGCCATGCATCTGTTCTCCAACGGAAGTGCCACAGAAAAGCTGGTTATCGGCATTTGCACATTGTGCATTACGGTTGTCTGGTTCTTGCTTGTCATGAATATTGAACTTGGTTCATTAACAGCCGGAAAGCCTATCCTCGTCAGCAGCATCGGCAACCGTATTCCAATCGAAATAGGCGAGGTGTAATACATGGGGAGTAAAATTGTGATTTTTACAGGCGGGCGCTTGGGAGAGTGGGCATTGTTCCTGGCTAACAGCGCTTCTTATATTATAGGGGCTGACAGCGGCGCCTGGTTTCTGGTTCGCAACGGAATCAGCCCGGATCTGTCGATTGGCGACTTTGATTCGGTGACAGAAGCTCAATTAAAGCAGATTGAAAGGGGAAGCAAGCAAACCTTGGCTTGCGACGCCATTGACAAGAATTATACGGATACTGAGTTGGCCTTCCTGAAGGCAGTCGAGCAGCAGCCTAGTGAAATTGTAATTGTCGGTGGGCTTGGTACACGATTTGATCATTCGCTGGCTAATGTGCATCTGCTCGTTCAGGCGGCTGCTGCCGGCATTGAAGCCGTTATTATGGATGAACACAACGAAATCCGGCTCGTAACAAACAAACTTTCCGTAAACAAAGGGGATCACCCGACCGTGTCCCTTCTGCCTCTGACCGAACAGGTTGACGGTATTAATCTGACAGGTTTCAAATATCCGCTCCACAATGCCACCTTGGCCATGGGCCAATCGCTTGGCATCAGCAATGTGCTTGGAGAAAAGACCGGGCATATTTCGATCTCAAGCGGCAAATTGCTTGTTATACAAAGCAAGGATTAATCACAAAAAAGGTATCTTCTCTGCAGCCAACCCTGCCTGGGGAGATACCTTTGCTATTGAAAACGGCACTATTCTGTAAGTAAACTGTCTTCAAGTGAGCTAGGCAGTGAAGACAGTGCTCGCAAACCGTATTAAAATACGAGCGGCGTTCCGTCCAAGAACGAATAAGTCATTCCGGTTTTGGAAAATGTAACCTCTTCCGGTAGTGCATACTCGCGTTGTAGATCAAGATCGTGAGATAAATGGGTAAGGATCGTCGTCTTGGGCTGAATAACAGAGATCAACTCCATTGCCTCTTGAACGTCATAGACAGATCTCGTTTCAATCGGGAACGGCTCTTTGTAAAAGCTAGTACCCAGAATGAGCAGTTCCAGCCCAAACAACGGCTGAAGCTGTTCCTCTGTTAAAGATATAGCATCCGAGCAATAAGCCCAGGCTGTACCTGTCTGATCATGGTCAAAGCGGAAGGCAAATGCGTAGCCGTTCTTTCCGTGATTCACCTTCCAGCTCTTCACCTTCCAATGTCCCAATTGCAAACCCTCGTCAAGGGAATACAAATCTAACGAACGGTTCAGCCACGGAAAACGGGCAGAAATCTCATCCAGCACGATTTGCGGCGCATAGAGCTGACCCTTTTTGTTTAGCCAGCGGCATGCATCCGCCCATTCGACCAATCCGCCAATGTGATCAAAATGTGCATGTGTAATCAGGACACGATCCACATCACGCAGACCCGCCAGTTCCATCTGCCGTCCAAAATCAGGACCGCAATCGATGAGCGTGTCTCCGCTAACTTTGTCGCAAATATGCAAAGAGGATCTAAGTCTCCGATTTACCCCTCTGCTTCTGGCTTCCTGGCACACTTCGCAGTCACAATATGTTCTCGGCACACCCATGGCGTCCCCTGTTCCTAGAAACGTAAGTCTTGTCATGAACGACAGCCATCCTTTACAGCGGCAAGAGCGCGATTTCGTTTTTGGTTTTCAGCCCGTCCATCATATCATTCCACGCCTGCGGTTTATTAGGCAGGGCGGAATAATATTCAGTCAGAAAGTTGTAGACAAGCTCTGCAGGCAAGCTGCCAAGCTCTTCTTCAGCTGGCAGAAAGCTCAGATCAAGTCCAGACACCGCATCACCTTGATGATCCCACGAAGGATGGACATAGCTGAAGTCCAGCTTGCGGTATCCAATATGAGACAGCACTTCTCTTCTGACATAAGAATTCATCGGTGTGACTCCGCCAAAGCTGTACTCAATTCGATACGGATCGTAAATTTCGGCAAACATTCCGATCGGTACCGTGCGCGACTCGCTGGCGATGCGCTCAATATCCTTCTCACGCTTTTTCAGCAGAAAACGGCCGATCCCAAGACCTGGCTTGCCGATAATTGTAAAATCGGTCATTGCCGTCCTGAAATGAGGATAATAGCGGTATTCAGTAGCCCCCACGACTTCTCCATTTGCAATTGCTACGTATACATGAATACCGGGATCCTGGATAGGCTCCTCCCAAAGGCTGAACTCCAGCACCTCCTCGGGAGGAAACACCTCCTGCATCAAACGGTGCATTTTCGGAAAATAAGAGTCTTGAATGGATGTAATACGGTAGTAATCCATTCTATCATTCTTCCTCTCTATCTATAGTTATGAAGGGATTCACCCATTGCATAAGCGCGCCATAATGACCTGATTCTTCATCATCAAGATAATTTTCCGCTACGCCAACAGGCGTCCTGCCGCACCTCAGGAGAAAGCTTACGACCGGGTCCTCCCATATGCCAGAAACTACGTTGTCCAGATACTCCTGAGCGGATGCCTCATGCGCATGACGGTGATAGCCTGGCATTCTTCCGCACCCAAGCAATCTGTCGCATTGCAGATGCACAACAACCTCGTACATGGATTGCATGAGCCATTTGCCGATTCCGGCTTTGCGAAATGCCGGAACAACGCAAAGATCCACCACATATAACGTATCCCCGGACGGGTCATGATTTCTTATGTATCCCTGATCGGCTATCGCTTCCCATGTGTGGGAACCTTGCAGTTGATCGCTCCCTACCCGCAATGCCGTCATTGAGCCGACCAGCTTGCCGTCAGCCACCGCACAAAGCGCTCCTTGAGGGAAAAGGCTTACGTGCTGCTTAAGCTGCTCATGCTTCCACCACAAGTCGGATGGGTACGGGGGTGGGAAACTTTCCTGCTGGATCGCAATCATCTGCTCGAAGTCTTGCTCCGTGTAGTTGCGGATCACAATTTGGAGCGGCTTTTGCTCCAGAAAGACATACATTTCCTTCCACACGAAGCATCATCCTCCCCACTATATTGACAATCGCATATTACCAATCCGGGTAAAGATCTGTCCTGCGGTCGCGCCATGTTGTGACAGAACCTCCCTGGCGCACCTTCTCCAGCAAGTCAACGTTCAAATCGCCTGCAACGAGCATGTCGCCGTTAATCTCCCCCTGCGCAATAATGCCAGCCGGCGGGAACGGGATATCATTCGGAGATATAATTGCAGCCTGACCATAATTTGCCCGCATAAAGTCGACCTTGCGAAGCGATCCGACAGTCCCGGTCGTAACAATATATACCTGGTTCTCAACAGCACGCGCATGACAGCAATACCGGACACGGTAAAACCCGTGGCGATCGTCCGTACAGGACGGGCAAAAAATCACATCCGCCCCTTTGGCCCTGGCCATCCGGACGATCTCTGGAAACTCGATATCGTAGCAGGTCAGCATAGCGATTGTACCGTATCTGGTATCGAACACTTCAAGCCCATCCCCTGGCGTCATGTTCCATTCTTCTACCTCGGTAGGCGTCAAATGCAACTTCGCCTGTGTATCAATCCGGCCGTCAGGGTGGAACAGGAAGGCTGTATTGCGAAGACCGGAACCGGTCTGGACGATATGCGTCCCTCCGATGATATAAAGATCATATTGCTGTGCCAGCCCGGACATCAAGGTTGTATAAGCCTCGGTGAATTCCGGCAGTCTTGCGATAGGAAATGCTTCATTGCTTTCATCTCCAATCGAGAGCAACTGCGTCGTCATGAATTCGGGGAACAGTACAAATTGCACCCCATATTCTAGGGCATTTTTCACATAATGAATGACCTGATGCCTAAATTCGGAAAAGGATGAAATATCCTTTAGCTCATATTGTACTGCCGCCGCGCGAAAAGTCATATAAATCTCCTCTCATTATACATTAAAAAAATCTCATTTAATTCTCATAATAGTGCTCAAACCCGTGCGGAATCAAACTCCGTTCTCTCCTTGTTATAAATTAGGGAATCTTATCTCTGTTATAGTTATGAGGCGAAGGAACTACAACTCAAAAATTTATGGGGGGAATTAAATCATGCTTAAGTCCCAACTGATTCAAAAAGTGATTATTACAGGTCTGTTCGCAGCAATCGGATTATCAGCGACCGGCATAGCAGGACAAGCCCCGGCAGCGTATGCGGCCTCGACAACTTCCGCAAAGGCCGATAATATTATTGCCATCGGAAAAAAATATTTGGGAACAAAGTATGTATTCGGCGCACCGACCGGAATCACCGCGTCTTTCGACTGCTCTTCCTTTACTCAATATATTTATAAAAAGAACGGTATTTCACTGCCTCGTTTATCCCAAGATCAGGCTAAAAAAGGGATTACCGTGAAGAAGGCCAATCTGCAGAAAGGCGATCTTGTCTTTTTTAAAGTGCCTTCCAGAGGTAAATCCATTGCGCATGTAGCTGTATATATTGGCAATAATAAAATTTTGCATACCTATGGAGATGGCGGCGTCAAATTTTCCGACTTGAATTCCCCGCATTGGGAAAGCAACTACGTGACTGCTCGCAGAGTTATTTCCTAAAACCAGCCGCGATGTTCTGACAATTTAAATGATTCAATTTTATAATTGACCGGCTATATGCCGGTCAATTATTTTTTTTCGGGAATTGCAGCACTATTGTCGTTCCCTGATTCGGTTTGCTGAACACATCAATATTGCCGCTATGCAGCTCGACTATCCGCTTGGCAATGGCCAGCCCGAGTCCTACGCCGCCTGTTGCTCTGCTGCGAGCGCCATCAACTCGATAAAAGCGCTCGAACAAATGGGGAATTTCCTGCTCCGGTATGCCCATTCCCTTGTCCTTTACATCAATCCGAACCGAATTTTTGTTGGAGCTGACTGTAATCGAAATCGGCTCCTTGCTGTACTTGATGGCATTGTCAAGCAAAATCACGAACAGCTGGCGGATTTTGTCCTTGTCCGCCACAATGGTAACGCCACTGCGTTCGGACTGAACGCGAATCGTACGCTGAAAAGTCGTATTGAGCATTCCCGCCAATTCATCAAGAACCTTCACCACATCAAAACTACTCAATCTCAGCCAGTCTTCTTGTTCGGCCTCAGCCAGCATCAGCATCGATTTCGTCAGGTTTTGCAGACGCTGTGCTTCATTGGAAATGGCCTCAATCGCCTCGTCCCGGACCTTGTCGTCATCCCTTCCCCAGCGTTTGAGCATACCAGCATAGCTGGAAATAACGGTAAGCGGAGTTTTCAACTCATGAGAAGCATCGGCGACAAATCGCTTTTGCTTCTCAAATGTGCGCTCCAGCCGCTCAATCATCTGGTTGAACGCTCGAATCAACTGTTGAAGCTCTGCTGACTCTTCGTTGCTGTTGATCTCAATTCGCCTCAGTTTCCCGCTTCTATCAATCTCCCGCATCGTCTGCACCATATGCGAGATGGGGGCAAGCAGTCTGGAGGTAAACCAGTAGGTCCCAAATATCGCAAACAGCACTGCGCCAAGGCTCGTCACGATCAGCGCACCGACCAGAATTTGCAAGTAGCTGTCCAACACATTAAGCTTCCGCACAATCTCCAGCATGCCGGTCAAATTCATGTTCTTGTCATAGAGCGGCACTCTCAGGTAGACGACGCGTTTGCCGCCGTAATTGTCTATGCCTGAAGAGTTGTTCCAGCTGAAACTAACCGGGATCGAAAGCAACTCCTCATCTGAGCCGATCTGATTAATGACATTGCCAGTCGAGCTGACAATCCGGATCATTTCATTTACATTGTAAAATTCACTGAGTAAATGAGGATCGTCAAGGGAAGACATCTGCTGAATCCGCTTGTTCTCCAGCAGCAAATTGACTTTATTCATCAGCAGCTGTTCCTCGCTGCGCGATGTAATTTTAATTACATAAAAATAAACGAAAATGTTAAATAAAATTAGAATAAAAATTAACCAAAAAATCGTGAATAACGTAAACCGTTTGCGCAGTGTCATTATTCCTGCTCCTTAAGCATATATCCGACGCCGCGTACGGTGTGAATCAGCTTATAGCGAAATCCTTTATCGATTTTTTGCCTCAGATAACGGATATATACGTCGACAAGGTTCGTTTCCCCGATAAAGTCATAGCCCCATACTTCCGACAATATCTCCTCACGGGATTTCTCCTGATTTTTATTCTCCGCCAGAAAAACAAGCAATTCAAATTCTCTTGGCGTAAGCTCGATTGGCACTTCCTTGCGAAATACTTTGCGGGTACGAAGCTCAATTGTCAGCTCCGTTACCTTGAGTACATCCGCTCCGCCCTCCTCCTTGCCCTTCTGCTGGAAGATACGCAGCAAATTCCGAACCCGCGCAAGCAGTTCTTCCATTGCGAATGGCTTCGTAATATAATCATTGGCGCCATGTTCAAAGCCGCTGACCTTGTCCGGCACCGTATCTCTTGCTGTCAGCAAAATAATCGGAATCTGGTTGCCATTATTACGCAAACGGCGCAGTACTTCAATGCCATTCAGCTCTGGCAGCATCACATCCAACAGCATTAAATCCCATTCCCCGGTAGCTGCCATTTCCAGCCCCTGGCGCCCGTTCTCGGCTCTCCCTACTGTATAACCTTCGTGCTCCAGCTCCAGCTGCAAGACACGGGCAATATTATCTTCATCTTCCACGACCAGCAAACGTTCATGTTCCATATATTAATCACCTAATTTCACAAGTTGCATACAGCAGCGCCTGCAATGACGCACTCAGGGTTGCCTGCCCACGGCATACCCAAGCCTGTAATAAATTTATGATAAAGAACACGCTGATGAAATGCAAGTCAAGCAGCTATAAGCAAGCTAACTATTGTATGAATTGGTCTATTACTGGATGCAACAACAATTGCAACTCCCGCTTCCATCGGGGATAATCGGTTGCCCACCGCCCTTCCCAAAGGCACTGCGTCCATGCAGCAAAGGCAAGCTGCGGCACACAAGCAACAGGGGAAGTTGGCAGCAGGCCCATCCATTGCCTGCGCTGTGGGAATTCCATGTCTTTATTCGCTAGCCAACTTGTAAGCAAGCCGCGACGACTTCTCCCTTCTGCGATCTTCGAATAGCCGTCTATCGAATTCACCCCCCATTTAGAAACCCAGGGGTCCGCAACAAACAGGACATAGTCCGCTTCATCCAGCAACGCTGCACATTCCGGGCTGCGCCAATGCCCCGAAATATCAATCAGAGTCACCTCAGCTTCCTCCGTTTGATAATCGAGAAGCCGCTCAAGTCTGGATGACGAATCCCTGACATCACGACCTGAATATGCTAGCGTGTACCATCTCGTTCTATCTTCCTTCCACAGCTCGTAGCCAAGCGGCTCGGCCTGCAGCCCAAGCCGACTTCGCTGCGGTCGTCCCGAGAAAGCAAGCAATGCCCGCCATTCCGGCTTATGGAGTGGATGCTCGACAGCAACACAGCTAGTGCACCTGGCTAGCAGCAGCTTCGCAAGCGTCAGCGTTATGAAGGTGGCGCCAGAGCCTTGTCCAAGCGAAGCTACAACGACTCGTTTTCCACGGGGCCTTGTAATGTCTGAAGCGCTGCTGGCGCCGACAATCCTCATGTAGCTATGCTGAAAGGTGACCAGCGATTCACTAACCTCTGCTGCCGATGATGGACGATGTTCCGGGTCAGGCGAGAGCATCCGGGTTAGCAGTGTGGATAAATCAGGAAACTGCCTGCTTGCAGTCGTTGTCTGAGGATTACTGGCACCTTGGGAGTAAATATGTCCAAACATCAAATAATAAATCAGAGCCCCCAGTCCGAAAATATCGGTACGGGCATCCGTCTGCGCTCCGCCGCTTTGCTCAGGAGCCGCAAATCCGGGCGTCCCAAGCCATTGTGTATCCTCTGAAGCTCCCCATCGAAACGAACGCGCGATGCCAAAATCAATAAGCTTGATTGTGCCCCCCGCCTCGATCATGATATTGGATGGCTTCAGATCGCGGTGAATAACAGGCGGTGTCTGACGATGCAGATAGTCCAGCACCCCGGCAAGCTGAATCGCAATGGGCAGCAATTCCGGCATCGGAAGCGGCAATCCTCTTTGGCTGCAATATTCCCGAAGCGTACAGCCTTCCAAATATTCGGTCACCAGTACGGCTTCTCTGCCTTCGTCCCATTCAAAATAATCTGCGACCCCAGGCAGACATGGATGATACAGCTTCATTAGCAGCCTGGCTTCCCGGAGATGACCTGATGCTCCTTGCGGCTTTGCCATGCGCTTGAGCGCCCACCGCTTGCCTGGAAGACGCAAATCCTCCGCCATATATACGGTTCCCATGCCCCCTTGTCCGGCAATTCCGGCAATTTTATAGCGTTCATTCACGATCATTCCTTGCTCCCATTGCGTATGCATATGTTCCTCCTTGGTTTTGTGGCAGCAAATATTCCCTTCATTGCGCCAGGCGTAACGGGTTTACGTCCTTTGACAGGCAAAAGCAAAAAAGCACCCCGAATCCAAGCGTTAATGCGCTTGATTCGGGATGCTTTCCCGTTAAATTTCACTGATATCCGCTCAGAGGCCGTTTCGGACTACCGTTTCTCCAAAAGCAACGTGATTTCATCACGGTTATGAAATAACTGCTTGGCTTTGCGGATTATAAATACTTCCTGTAACTTCTGCATGACGTCGCGAATGGTTTGCAGCGGCTTCCGATGCATTAATTTAATCGTTACAATGGCATCGCCCCCGCTGGAGAGCGCCTGGCTTAAGTCAAGCACCAGTTTGCCCATTTGCATCGGACTCCAGCTCATATCGCATACAATCAAGTCAAACGAATTCGGAGAAAATTTGACTTCCGATGCATTTTTTTTAAGATATGTTAACCGTCTGTTGGAGACGAGCGATGGGTGAAGCTCTGCCGGGTCGATTGCCGTAACGTCGAGCCCCCGGTCAAGCAAGAGGGATGTCCAGCCGCCAGGCGCTGCCCCGATATCCAGCGCCCGCTTGTGCTCGGCCAGATTAATCCCGAAGGTCCGTTCAGCTTCGAGCAATTTGAATTTAGCCCGAGAGATTTGACCTTCCTCGCGTTGGAAGCGCACC
Organism: Paenibacillus roseus; assembly: GCF_016424485.1. GTDB lineage: Bacteria > Bacillota > Bacilli > Paenibacillales > Paenibacillaceae > Paenibacillus_D > Paenibacillus_D roseus. The sequence continues at coordinate 833,140 of NZ_JAELUP010000103.1, read as the reverse complement.
GCTCCTCCAGGCCAATCTGACAATAGCTCACGCGGCGTCCCCCAGCCGATCAGCAGACTATCCTTGGACGCGTACAGCGATAATATCTGCTCCGGCTGCTGGAGCGAAAGCTCGCTGCCGATGTCGATGAGAATTGCTTCTACGACAGCCTTGGTATCCGCAGCCGAATACGGGAACGGACTGTTTTCCACCCGACGCAGATGAACCGCTGTTCGCTTTCCTTCAAATACCTTGCGCGCATCGCGGACAATGTCGACTAGTTCCTCCAAGTCGTCGGTATCCTCGCTAAACGTGATTACATGATCAACAGGCTGAATATGTCGCAAAAATATCGGCTCGTGGTCCTCAATCTCTGTAAGCACCTGTTCCCGATCCTCCGGCACCTCAAAGCTGAACACTTCCCCGCTGCTGAGTTGCTGAAGTTTAATCTCCTTAAATAGCCGCCTCAGTTCCTCCATTGCATATGAGGCGAATCCGTGATTGGCCGTACCGATCCAACGGCTCACAGGGCATCACCCTGGTTGCGGACACGAATCCATGGCCGCTCATGCGCCCATTCAACTTCAATCGGCAAGTCATACGCATCGCTAAGAAGCTCACCTGTAACGACTTCATGCTTTGGTCCCGCTGCCGCAACTTTGCCCTCATGAATAAGCGCTACGTGTGTAAAGAGCGGGGTAATTTCCTCGATATGATGCGTTACATAGATTGCGGTCATATTTTGCTGGCTGAGCCGGTTAAGCTCTTTGAGGAATTTTTCCCGCTCATACAAATCAAGACCCGCACAAGGCTCGTCCATAATCAGCAGCTTCGGGTCTGCCATCAGGGAACGGGCGAGCAGCACTTTTTTGCGCTCCCCCTGCGAAAGTGAGCCTAACGGCTGATAAATCAAATGACCGAGACCCATCCCCTTCAAAAGCTCCTGCGCCCGAGTTTTCACCTCTTGTGGAATTTCCTGATAGAAACGCAAGAAGGCAAATGCCCCTGTCGCTACAATTTCCCAGACTGCATCAGCGAGCGTCAGTTTCTCAATCAGCGATTGGCTGATATATCCGATTTGTTTGCGAACCTCGCGGACATCACATTGGCCGAAGCGATTGCCAAGCACATCCACTGTACCCGAGGAAGGGAACATATAACCGGTAATCATCTCCAGCAAAGTCGTTTTGCCAGAGCCGTTTTTTCCAAGAATCACCCAGTGTTCCCCCGGATTGATATCAAGAGTAACACCATCCAAAATGACACGCTCATCACGGCGTAAATGCAGATTATTCAAATGAATCATTGCTTATCCCCACCTTATTATCCTCAAAACGCGCAGCCTTCGCTCTGACAGATCCCATTCTGCCTTACGCTTGTAAACCAGCGCCTTGTTTCATTCGTTATTACTGTCTCTCTCCGAAGCTCCTGAGCGCCTCAGCCGCATCCGCCATCGGACCAAAATGCAGGATCGTATCTGCTGGAGCATGTTCGGAAAGATGCTTGTACATTTGCATTTTACCTGCGGGACTTGAAGTATGCAAATAAATTTCCTTCGGGTAGCGCCCGGTCTCGACAATATGCCGCGCTACCTCCATTCCCGTCAACTCGCTCAGACCCAAATCGAAATCAAGCGATAAAATACCGATTTCTTCTCCGTCAATTAGCATGTTGCACTCGGTTGCATTGAGAGCCAATACGAACCCTTCCGGACATCGCCTGTAATCATCAAGAAAAACATGTATCATGGCCGGCCCCTCCTCTACTCCATCCACTGCTTCAGCAGCTTGATTTGTTCCCCATGGGTCCCGCTGGCATCCTTGCGAGTCTCCAGCACAACCGGAATATCCTTAAGCTCGGGAAGTTTGAGGAACGCGCGAATGCCGGGTTCGCCGATATATCCCTCACCGACCGCCGCATGTCGGTCCTGCTGCGAACCCGAAGGGTAAACAGAGTCGTTCATATGTACAGCCGCCAAATGTTCCATATAGCCGAGCTTGCGAGCCTGGTCAACAAACTTAAGATTTTCAGGCTCCTGCCACACTCCACTGGCGAATAAATGACAGGTATCCAGACAAAAGGCAATTTTATCCGGGCAACGGGTCAGGCCGCGAATTTGTACAAGCTCCTCAAAGGTAGTGCCCATCAGCGCATGATCGCCGGCCTGATTCTCAATAAGCAGCTTGGCCCTCCCTTGCCACTGCAACACCGTCTTGTCCAAGGTTTGTATAATGTTTTTATAACCCTGCAACGGGTCTTTCCCCTTGTAAATGCCAAAATGAACCACAACCCCGACCGAGCCGCATAACTCGGCTATTTCCAGATCATTGATCAAGGAAGCGACGGTCTGCTCCTGCTTGGACGAATCTTCGACAGCCAGGTTGGCCGGATAAGGCGAGTGGGCAATGGATAGCAGCCCGTTTTCCCGGCAAAATGCCGCACAGCGCATTGCGTCACCCTGATTTACCGCTTTGACGGCAAGGCTGCGCGGATTTTTGGGGAAATATTGAAACGCGCTCCCGCCCTGGGCGAGCGCTGCCTTCGCTGCTTCCAGATACCCTTTGCTTATACTGACATGGCTGCCGAATCGCGGCATAAACTAGCTCTCCTTTTGGCAATTCGGACAATAAAAGACTTTACGCGAAGCAAGCTCCGCCTTGACAATCTCCGTTCCACATTGGACGCACGGCTCTCCTCCACGGTCATAGACGAGACAATGCTCGTTATAACCGCCGGTCAACTGATCATCCTTGGTAAAAGGCAATTCAATGTAGCCGCCCTTGGCTGCAGCATCCTGAAGCACCTTGTGCATGGCCGCATATAAGCCGTCAAGCGTCTCTTCAGTGAGCGAAGCGATTTTCGCGTCTGGACGAATACCGGCTGTAAATGCAATCTCGTCTGCATAACAGTTTCCGATACCGGAAATAAACTGTTGATCCACGAGTGCAGATTTGAGCGTGCTGCGCTTGCCACGGAATTTGGCCTTGAACGCCTCCGGCGTGAGACGCTTGTCGAACGGGTCTGGTCCGAGGCTGCCAATCTTCTCCTCCACTTCCTTGACGGACAAATAATGCAGAAAACCTAATCTTAACCCGATAAAATATAAATACCCTTTATCTAACTGAAAGACTACCTGAGTCGTTCTGTCAGGCTTGTCATCCTCGCTCCCATAATACATCAAACCGCCCAGCATCAGATGCAACAGCAGGCGCTTTCCGTTATCAAGGTGAAACAAAATATATTTGCCGCGGCGCTCTACGAACCAAATCATGCGCCCCTCAAGTTCTTGCTTGAACTGTTCCGCCGGGATATTCACGGTCTTGTCCCGGGTTACTTCAACCGTCTGTATTGTTTGACCTGCCACCGTGCCTGTCAGCAGCTTGCGGTAGGTTTCCATTTCCGGCCATTCTGGCATCGGTCATCTTCCTTCCTGTTCGTCAGGGTCGTTTCCTTCTCTTATATCCCGAGCAAAGATAAAATATACGTATTCAACTCGCGCAAATCAGCAAAAATCCCATCCGGCTCAATTCCGGTCTGCTCCCGGTAATGGTCAAGATTACCGGTGTTTGTGAGTCCGGTCAGTACAAGCGCAGTGCCGCAGCCCGCGGACTTTCCCGCAGCAATATCGGTAGCCATATTATCGCCTACCATCCAGGTATCGCCAGCCTTTAGGCCCATTCGGTCAAGCGCAAACTCCACGAGAATATTGGAGGGCTTGCCGATTATCGTCGGCTTTACTCCCGATGCCGTCTGCAGCAGCGCCGAGAGCGAGCCCGCTCCGGGAAGCAGCCCATCATCGGATGGCAGCAGTACGTCCGGATTAGTCAGTATGTATTCGGCCCCCTCCAGCAGAAGAGCTACGGTCCGCTTCAGCTTCTCATAGGTAAGTTCCCGATCAATGCCCTGCAGGACAAAATCCGGGCGTCCCTCCGGCTCCAGCCTAAGCCCAGCGCAGGCTGCGGCCTGTCTAAGCCCCGTCTCGCCCAATATATGAACCGAAGCGCCGGGACGGATACGGGCAATGTAGGCCGCCGCGGCTTGCGCTGAGGTCACCACATCCTCCGCTGCTGCCGGGATGCCCATCCGGCTAAGACGGTTTGCAACGATTTCCGGCGCGGCGGTGGAATTGTTCGTGACGAACAAATACGGCAGGCCTGCCTCTCGCAGGCTGACAATCCATTCATCAGCGCCGTCTATTTTGCGTTCTCCGTGGTACAACGTACCGTCCAGATCGATCAGAAGCCCTTTTGGTGCGGATAATTTTTGTACAGACAAATTGCCTCCCCCTCCAGCCTAGCGGGATAATTTCCGCGTCAGCCGTTCAATGCGATTGGATAATGCTTCCTGTTCGGCACGCCGCTTGGCATCTGCACGATGCAGATGTGCGCGATCGCTGATAACCCGCTGCGCCCCCTTGGCATAAGCTAGCGCAGTATCGAGTTGCTTGGCCCGGTGCTCATAATACATGGCTAGCTCAATATGCGCCTCATATACAGAAGTGTACAAGACATGCCCTTTCATCGCTACCTTTTGCCACAATAACACAGCCCGCTCCCAATTTCCAATCTTCTTGTCTCTGGCCGCAAGCAGCAGCAGACTCGGCTCACCCTCAGGGTCAGTCTCCATTATGATGCGAAAGAGCGCCTCCGCCTGCTGCGTCTGCCCCATCCGCTCAAGCCACAATCCGGTCCGTATCCATTCCTCGGGCTTCTCCGGCGCATATCTCTCACCTGCAATCCGGTTATCGAGCAAACGGCCGAAGCGGATGGACAAGCAAGCCATCGCCAGCATATCCAGCTCATTGTGGACGAATACGCCCTCCAGCGGGGCAGGATTGCTGTCGGCAAGAAATTGAAAATAAATGGCAGGCGCCTCGGAGCCGGGCACATCATCCACACGGTGAATGCCGAGCCGTTCCTCTTCCACATAGCTCAGCTTGCAGGAGGCAAGCGTATTGCGCCAAATGCTTCTCGATGGATGCAAGAAATCCAGATGCTTCAGCTTCAGCTCTGCGCGGTCAAGCCCGTTCATTATAAATCTTCCCGCAAGCACTGGCCAGTCAAAAGTTCGTCCATTATAAGTAACCAGATACTGAAAGGAGTCCATGCGATCCTGCAAATCCGCCAGCATCGCTCTTTCCTCCGCCGGATGGCGGATCAAATATTGTATGATGACAAATTGCCGTTCTTCCACGAAGGCAAGACCTGCCATAAACGGGATATTGCCGGCTCCCGCCCCGAGTCCGGTCGTCTCCAGATCGAGAAACAGCAAATTGTCCATAGCAGGTGCGGCCAGTCCGCTTTCATCGGAATGAAAAGCTTTTAAATGTAACGCTGTATCAGCAAGCTCCGAAAGCATATGATGTCCATGCCGATGCTCGAGCGAATAACGGACCTCCCGCTGGAGGAAACTCCCCCATTCATTGCCCCGTTCCGTTACCTGAAGCTTTGTCCATACAGCCTCATGGTCGTCCCCTTTAACAGCCGCGGCCAGCGAAGATCCAGCCGCTGTTTCTTGACGCGCACTCGCCGGTACAACTGCTTGCGCACTTTCGGGCTGATCTGCGGGCTGCCCCTCTGTAACAGCCTCCTGCGAGCCGCGCAGCCGGTTCATCCGCTCTCTCATACTGCTCATTGCCCCACCCCCACTTGCTCCAGCATGACCAGCGCCTGCTCCTGGCCGAGCAGTTGATTTGATAACGATATCAGCCTGTGAAAATTCATTTTCCTATATTTGAAATTATAGAAGGCTCAAAAGCTGCATGCTCCTGTGTTTTCCGTTCATACCTGCTATTTCCGTACCGATACATGACGGGCAACCCTCCTTGCAAGGACATCTTCGTATCAAATTCTTGGCCGATTCCCGCACTTCGTCGAATCTTTTGTACACGTCATCTGCCAGGCCGATACCGCCGGGGTAATGGTCATATATAAAAATTGTCGGCAGCCCTGTATGGGCTGCTTTTATTTGTGGCGTTACATGGACGTCCCCTCGATCACACATGACTAACACAGGCACAATATGCTGGAATACATTTGCGATTCCCAGTAACAATTGCTCCAGCGTCTTTGTGCCTATTTCCGGGTCAACCTGCTTTAATTCCAGCCATGTAGCGCTGGTGTGCAGTTCTTCTTCAGGCAGGTGAATAGGCCCTGAACCAATGTTTTCGAACGTGGTCAATTTGATTTTTTTAAAAATGGTCGGGATCATGTTTACGGCTACATCTCCATAATTTACAGCCGCTTGTCCCCTGTCATTCGTCCGGTCAATCTCCAGCACTTTCAAGTTAACAGCCAGGTTGGCGTCCGTATAATACTCCACATCAACTTCCCGCACGTAAGCCTTTTTATGGTCCCAGTCGAGCTGTTCCACCTGATACTGCACACCTTCATGCAAATAAATCGCTTCGTCGTGAAGCAGGGTCATCGCGCTAAACCGATCCATTTCGCCTATAATCTTCACCGCCGCGACGTTAGACTGGTCAACGATTACGACATTTTCCTGGGATGCAGAACGCAAGCTTATTTCACTTGCCGGGAAAGATTGCGCGGCCCAGTAAAACATATCGCCGTTTCGATGCAGAACCCTTTCTTCCTGGAGATATTCTAAAATATCCGTAACATCCAGCGGACCGAATTCTTCTGTCGCCTTAAACGGCAGTTCATACGCAGCGCACCGCATATGATCGACAAGGATGAGAAGGTTCTCAGGATTTATCCTGGCGTGCTCCGGCGACCGGTCAAAGAAGTACTCCGGGTTTTGCACAACGTACTGGTCAATCGGCGTAGAGCTAGCGACCATTATTATTAAGGCCTCCCCATGCCTGCGCCCTGCACGTCCTGCCTGCTGCCATGTGCTGGCGATACTGCCAGGATATCCGGTCATCACGCATACTTGCAGTTGCCCTATATCTACGCCCAATTCTAGCGCATTCGTACTGACCACGCCCAAAATTTCTCCGTCCCGCAGCCCTCGCTCAATTTCGCGTCGCTGTTTCGGGAGATATCCGCCACGATAGCCACGAATTGTCTTTGAACCGATTTCGTTCTTAACCAGTTCCTGTATATGACTTAAAATAATTTCTACCCGAACACGACTACGAGCAAAGACGATCGTCTGAATTTTGTGCTTCAAAAACTCTTTTGCCAGGTTGTTTACCTCTATGGTAGAACTTTTTCTAATATTGAGCGGGGCGTTTACAATTGGAGGATTGTAAAAGACGAAGTGCTTCCGTCCGCGCGGCGCGCCGTTGTCATCTATCAATCGCATGGGGTTGCCCGTTAACTGCTCGGCAAGCTCCTTCGGGTTGGCAATTGTAGCTGATGTGCAAATAAAAGTCGGATCACTGCCGTAGAATTTACATATTCGTCTCAGCCTTCGAATGACATTCGCAACATGACTGCCGAATACTCCCCGGTATGTGTGCAACTCGTCAATGACGATAAATTTTAGATTTTCGAAAAGACTAACCCACTTCGTATGATTAGGCAGAATAGCCGAATGCAGCATATCCGGGTTTGTAATTACGATATGACCGGCTAGCCGAACCTTCTGGCGGATCGCGGGCGAAGTGTCCCCATCATAAGTGAAGCTCTTAATATCAATGCCCATCTCGTCAATGATTTCGTTTAATTCGCTCTTTTGATCTTGAGCCAGTGCCTTCGTAGGGAACAAGTACAGCGCCCGGCTTGAATCATCCCTGGCAATTTCCTGGAGTACGGGCAGATTGTAGCAAAGCGTTTTCCCCGATGCTGTAGGCGTTACCGCTACAATATTTTCTTGTGCAGCGACAATACGGAATGCCGTTTCCTGATGCGTATATAGCTCAACTATGCCGCGCTTGTGCAACGCTTCCCGAATTCTGGGGTCGACACTTTCCGGGATTGGCCGCGTCTGTGCTTCCTGAGGCGGTATTTCATGCCAATTTACAATATTTTCATTCTTGCGCAGATCGTCTATAAGTTCAAGTAAGGATTTCTTCTTCAGCATGCAATTCACCCCATACTGTTAAGTTTAGCGAATATGTGTTTGATTGGCTAGAGCAAGCGTAAACGAACTTTGCTGTCCTTTGACAGGCAAATGCAGCCCCGACACAACCGGCGATATTTCGCGAAAGAATTCTGAAATATTCGCCTTATAATTTCACCGTCTCCTATAATCCACTGGAAAAAAGCTTTTCCTGTCGTTTTCTGCGATTTCCCGGGAAAGCGGGAAATTCACTTTATCCAATAGCCGATTTCCTGGCGATATCGAAGCCGATGGCTGACGCTTGATGAGGTCACAGAACCCAGACTTTGCAAAAGCCGTCAGGACCGCTTGGCTGCAAGCGATTCTGACGGCCCTGTATGAGAATTAAGCTTTTTCTACATTGAAGTACTGTGCTTCAGGGTGTGCGAAAACCATCGCAGATACAGAAGCTTCCGGTTCCATCATAAAACCTTCCGTCAGCTCTATACCGATATCCTCTGGTTTCATCAGCTCGAACAGCGGCTGTTGATCTTCAAGGTTCGGACACGCCGGATATCCGAAGGAGACACGAATGCCCTGATAGCGCGCGCCAAGACGCTGCTTCATCGTCATTTCCTGTGGGTCCGGGAAGCCCCAAATATCCCTCATCATATGATGGACACGCTCAGCAAGTGCCTCGGCAACTTCTAGAGCTACCGACTGCAGCGCATGGGAGCGCAGATAGTCGCCCTGATCCTTTAACTGGGTTGCCTGCTCACGAACCCCCGCGCCTGCTGTCACCACCAAAAAGCCGACGTAATCCATGACTCCGCCCTCTACCGGCTTCAAATAATCGGACAGACACAGGAACGGCTCGACCTGCTGACGCGGGAAACTGAATCGTTTGATTTCCTTGGTCTGTGTCTCGGGATCATAGATAATAATATCATTGCCCGAGGACTGAGCCGGGAAAAACCGGTACATGCCGTTCGCCTGGATCGTGCCTTCGTTAGCCGCCTCGTTCAATATGCTGTCCACCGTTTCTTTAAGATGGATCGTCTTTTCATGCCCCTCGGCAATCAACTGCTCGACTTTGCCGCGAACGCCAAGATGATGTCCAAGCAGCATCTGCATATTAATATAAGGCACAATATGCTTGATCGGCACGTTGCGAAGCACATGCCGGTTCAGATCAGGCGGGGTAAAGATCGGCGCATCCAGAGATACCTTGGACCGCTCAATACGGGTCAGCTTCGGCAGCGCCGGCGCTTCCATGACTGCAACCGCCCCTTCCTCCTTTAGCGCCGCATGTTCTGCTTCCAACTGCTTGCGGTGATTCTTGTCCGTCAGTTTGTTGGCAATATCCAGCCCATCCATCGCATCTTTGGCGTACAAAACAAGACCGTCATACTCAGGCCCAATGCGGTTTTTCGTGAATTTCCGGGTCAATGCCGCACCGCCTACCAGAATCGGAACATCAATCCCTGCTGTCCGCAAATCCTGCGCAGTGATGACCATTTGCTGTGCGGATTTGACAAGTAGTCCTGACAGTCCAATCGCATCGACCGGTTCTTTGCGATAAGCTTCGATCAATTGCTCTGGCGGCACTTTGATTCCCAGGTTAATAATTTTGTAACCATTATTGGAGAGTATGATTTCGACCAGGTTTTTGCCGATATCATGCACATCGCCCTTAACGGTGGCCAGCATGATCTTTCCTTTAACAGCCGATTCGTTCTTCTCCATAAACTGCTCCAAAAAGGCAACCGAAGCTTTCATGACCTCGGCGCTCTGCAGTACCTCTGCAACGATTAGCTCATTGTTATTGAACAATCTGCCGACCTCTTCCATCCCTCTCATGAGCGGGCCGTTGATAGTCTCCAGCGGCGTATACTTCTTGAGTGCCAGCTCAAGGTCAGGAATGAGCCCTTCCTTCGTTCCTTCGACTACATAAGAGGCAAGACGCTCCTCCAGGGTCAGATTGCTTGCCTTTTCTTTCTTGACGACCGTCTTGTTCCGGAAAGCGGCCACAAAAGCAGCAAGCGTGTCATCGTTTGTGTTATAGAGCAGCTCCTCTGACAAGCGGCGCTCCTCTTGCGGGATCGAAGCATAACGCTCCAGTTTCTCGGTATTGACAATTGCATAGTCAAGTCCGGCCTTTGTACATTCATAAAGGAATACCGAGTTAAGCACCTCGCGGCCAGCCTCCGGCAAGCCGAATGAAATGTTGCTGATTCCGAGAATCGTCTGGCATGAAGGCAGCGACTCCTTGATTAGCCGGATGCCTTCAATGGTCTCCTTCGCCGAACCGATATATTGCTCGTCCCCGGTACCGACCGGAAAAACAAGCGGATCGAAGATAATATCCTCGGATTTCATCCCATACTTGTTCACCAGCAAATCATGAGACCGGATAGCAACCTCCAGCTTGTCTTCCTTGGTTATCGCCTGCCCGCGTTCATCGATTGTACCAACAACAGCAGCAGCGCCATAGCGATGTATAATTGGAACAACATGCTCGAATTTCTCTTCGCCATCCTCAAGGTTAATCGAGTTAATAATCGATTTACCCTGCGTATATTTGAGCGACATGTCGATGACCTTCGGATCAGTCGTATCTATAACGAGCGGAACCTTGACCTTCTTTACCACCAGCTCCAGAAACTTGCTCATATCCTCGGTTTCATCACGGTCCGGGTCCTGAAGGCAAACGTCGATGACATGAGCGCCGTTCTTCACCTGTGCACGGGCAACCTCGGCTGCTTCTTCATATTTCCCCTCTGCAATAAGACGTTTGAATTTGCGGGAGCCAAGTACATTCGTTCTCTCACCAACCATGTAAGGGCGGTTGTCATTCTCAATGTACACCGTCTCAATGCCTGATACCGCAGGTGGATGCGTCCCCGCCAACTTGCGCGGCTCATAAGAAGCCAACAGATTATCAAGCGCTTGGATATGCGCAGGGGTCGTTCCGCAGCAGCCGCCGGCCATGTTAAGCCAGCCCTGCTCTGCAAAGGCAGCAATTTTTTTCGCAAGTGATTCCGGTGATTCGTGATATTGGCCGTTCTCATCAGGGAGACCCGCATTCGGGTAGCAGCTGATCGCCGCTTTGGAAATTTCACTGAGGGAGCGGATATGATCTCGCATAAATTCCGGCCCTGTCGCACAGTTAAGTCCGATAGAAACCGGCTCCAGATGCTCCAATGAAATATAGAAGGACTCAATATTTTGTCCGGCTAGCGTTGTACCCATCGGTTCGATGGTACCGGAAATCATAATCGGGAGCTTGCGGCCTATCGTTTCAAAAGCCTTGCGAATTGCGATACTTCCCGCTTTCACATTCAGCGTGTCCTGACAGGTTTCAAGCAGGAGCGCATCAACATCGCCTTCCATAAGAGCAACTGCCTGCTCATAATAGCTGTCTACTAGCCCGTCAAAAGTAACCCCGCCTGTTACAGACAACGTTTTGGTCGTCGGACCAATCGCCCCCGCCACATAACGGGGTTTGTCCGGCGTAGAATATTTATCCGCTGCGGCGCGTGCAAGCGCTGCAGCAGCCAGGTTAATTTCCCTCGCCTTCTCCGGGATGTCATATTCCATCAAAACGACGCTGGCTCCGCCGAACGTATTCGTCTCAATAATATCCGCTCCGGCTGCCAAGTATTGTTCATGAATGGACTGAATAACATCCGGTCGTGTTAGAACGAGCATTTCATTGCAGCCGTCCAGTTCCTCGCCTCCGAAATCCTCTGCTGTTAAATCAGCCTGCTGTATCATTGTACCCATGGCGCCATCTAAAATGAGAATCCGCTTCTCCATGAGATCTTTTAATGTAGGTTTTGTCATGTTCGAACTTCCTTCCAACGAATCATTAAACCTTAGTCTATCAGACTTATTCCTTTGTGAAAAGGGAATTTGAGTCGACAGTGAACTTGCTTTGATTTATAATATAACCATATACGTTATCTCACATAGGAAAAGAGGGAATACGATGGCTGAAATTCGGATTCGCAATACAGAGGAGCGAATTAAAGGCGAGGAAAATGTGCGGGCATTTTTAAACCAGCAGGAAGTGCTTTATGAGCATTGGGATGCTTCCAAGCTTTCAACCGAGCTGCAAGATAAATTTGTGCTTTCTGATGAGGATAAAGCAGCTATTCTTTCTACTTACGAAAGCGAAATCAATGATTTGGCAGGGCGTCGCGGGTATAAAACCTGGGACATTGTAGCCCTCTCCGACGCAACCCCTAACCTGGATGAGATTCTGAAGAAGTTTGAGGAAGTTCATACTCATACCGAAGACGAAGTCCGCGCCATTATCGCCGGTCGTGGAATCTTCATTATTAAAGGAACTGATGATGTCGGATACTTTGACGTCGAACTGGAAGCCGGGGACGTTATTTCCGTACCAGAGAATAAACCGCATTTCTTCACCTTGATGGAGAACCGCCAGATTGTTGCGGTGCGCCTGTTCATTGAGCCGGCAGGCTGGGTTGCACAGCCGTTTCAAGACCCTTCGTTTCAAAAATAAGTCGGTCTCATTAGTATGATATCTGGAAGCTCTATATATGAAGCCCGTCTCACCTGGAGACGGGCTTTGCTTATGCCCGATAATGACCTTTTTATAAAGCAGCTAGCAGATCAAGCAGTTCTTTCAGTTCATCAATTTCATGGGTAGGTACAATTTCATCGCTGCGTGAGATTCGATGTCTGTTGATCCACACTGCATCCATGCCTACTCCGAGAGCGCCAATAACATCGGTCGTCAACTTATCCCCAACCATCAGACCTTCTTCCGGCTCGATGCCGAGCTTTTCCAGTGCGTGTCTGAAGATACCAGCATCAGGCTTTCCTCTTCCAAATTCGCCTGAAATAATAATATGGTCGAAGTAAGGAGCAATTTCAGGTACGCCAGAAAGTTTTTCTCTTTGCAAATCAGGAGAACCATTTGTCAGCAGGAGCAGCTTGTACTTATCCTTTAGCTCATCCAGCACGTGGAACGTATCATCATATACCAGCGCTCTTGCTCTCCGCTCTGCTGGAAAACGCTCTGCCAATTCCGCTCCAAGCGCCTCATCATCCACACCTAGAACCTTAAGCCCTTGTGTCCAGGCTGCCTTGCGATAGCTTGGTGCTAGCGCCTCAAGCTTGCGAAACTCTTCCTGCTCACCTTCCCGGAAATTCGCCCAAAGCCCCTCGAACGGGTTAATACCGATCATGGTTGTAAACGGGTACGTTTCATAAGAACTATAAAGCTCCCTGGCCTGTTCGCGGACAGATTTTTCCAAAGCGACCGGATCAATGCCCGTTCTTTCCGCAGCCGCTCTGCAAGTCGCATCAAATGCTTCCTGTACGCTGCGATCATCCCACAAGAGGGTGTCATCCAAATCAAATAAAATGGCTTTCTTACTCATAATGCCGACTCTCCCCTTACAATTAAGCTTTTTCTACAAATTCGATCTGGTTATCCTTCGCAAACTGTTTCAAGCGCTCTGCCATATCATTCGTAGGGAAACGGTTCATGAATCTGGAAAACACCCAGCTTGGCCCCTTCACCTGCTCAATGACAACATACCCGTCTTGCACGTTAATCTGTTTGATGCCATTGGCGCGAAGCATCTTGTCCCCTGTAAAACGGCGCGTCTGGACAAATTCCTTGGCAACGTTTAAATATGGGCGGCGGAAGAAAAACAGCAGCGACAGCAAAATATAACAGGCAATCGTTATCCAATACAAAGTGTCTGTATTGCCTGCATCTCCCACTGCTGCTTGCCTTGCAATAAAGCTGATATAAGCATAGAAACCTGTAAAGAAAATGACGGCCAGCGGTAAAATAATATTCCGGCCCTTAAAGCGATCAACACGATTGGCTTCCGAGATAAAACCATTTCCACCTTGTTTTTTTCTTTTCTTGTTGACTACAGATGTATTCTTGCGAACCATCCGTTCCCAGGAACGGGACATAATGCGGCCTCCCCTAATTAAAATGCAATACCGGCAACTTGAACATAGGTACCGGAACTTTCCAATAAAACAACTAAAACAACAGGTACTCAAGCGGCAGCGAGCTTGCTTCATAACAGTAATGAAGACGACAATTTATCCGCATACATCAAAAATCCAATAGAAGGGCAAGTATCCATTTCCCTATCTATTGGCTGTAGACATCCTTATACTAATGCTTTAGCGGCGGCTCTTCATCCGTCCACTCGATAGAATCAAGTTGGTTGCGGAAATTATTTTTAAAGATAGTAAGATATTGCTCTCTAAGTATATCCCGCTCCGCCTTCTCTTCTTCCGTCAACCCCACGGACTTATTTTTTCTTGACAATTCATTAATTCGGGCAATCAGCTTCTCCACTTCAATGACCTCCTGGAACGTTTCTCGCTGCGACCTTCTTTCTATAGGTCTTAAAAATCTATCCATTCTCTACTTTGACATTTTCACAGAGCAGTGTCAAGCATACGAGAGATCAAATAAGCTTAGAGAAACGAATCTTCCGTCGACGAAGCAATCGGGCAAAATTAATAATCCTGCTAAGAAAGAAATAAATGAAGAAAAACCAACTACATTAAAGAAGATGGAGCAACGGTCTATTTAACGGGGATGAGGATAATATCACCTGCGTGAATGATGGTAGATTTAATATTATTGAATTGCTGGAGCTCATATACAAACTGTCCCAGTCCGGCGTCCTTAGGTTTATAACGCTTCGCAATTTCCCACAAAGTATCACCGGCCGATACGATAACAAATCTACTATCGGGTACAACCGCCTTGCTATAAGTAACATCTTGATAATTAGAAGCATTGGACTGAACAATAAACAAGAAAGAAAACAGAGATGAGAACAGTAATACCGCAATGATTCCCCCGGCTAAGTGCCTGCCTGCCAGACCAAGCAATGCTTGGCTAAAACGATGCTTTACAGCAGTACTTGCGTTATCCCCCCGGGCATTTATGCTGCTTGAAGAAGAACGCAGTTCATTCATCGATTGATAATAGATTCCACAGTTCATTATCAGCACTCCAAACATATGTTCTTAATTCATAGAATAACTCGAACATCTGTTTGTGTCAATACAAAAAGCGAACATTTACTCTCAACTTTCATTCAACGAACTTATGTTTGTGCGAACTCCGGTTCTGTGCTATAATTTGTCACAAGAATGGTTTCTCTGGAGGAATGCAATTTGTCGAAATTATCTAACCGTCAACAGACGATACTGGAATTTATCAAGAATGAAGTCCGAGAAAAGGGCTACCCTCCTTCCGTCAGGGAGATTGGCGAAGCGGTAGGACTTGCTTCCAGTTCTACAGTACATGGTCATTTGGACCGTCTCGAGAAGAAAGGGCTGATTCGTCGTGACCCGACCAAGCCACGTGCCATCGAAATTCTGAATCAGGAGCAAGATGAAATTCCATTTCCTGTTCATGTAGCCAAGGTTCCCGTTGTCGGTCGTGTCACAGCAGGGGTTCCTATTACAGCTACGGAGAATATTGAGGAATACTTCCCTTTGCCGAGCCACTTTGTCGGAGATAACCAAGTATTCATGCTTAATGTCGTTGGCGATAGTATGATTGAGGCAGGCATTCATAACGGCGATTATGTCATCGTACGCCAGCAGCAAACGGCTAATAACGGAGATATTGTAGTTGCGATGACTGAAGACGACGAAGCAACTGTTAAGACCTTCTATAAAGAACGCGACCATATCCGCCTTCAACCTGAGAATTCAACCATGCAGCCATTGCTGCTTACAAAGGTAACGATTTTAGGCCGCGTAGTTGGTTTGTTCCGCGATATTCACTAATACCCCGCAATAACCTTGCGCCAAAAATTTTTACTCACAAAAGCCCGCGGTGTAAACTGCGGTTTTTTTAATAGGGTTTATCATCTTATTCAAATTTGTTACTATGGATATAGACCGGGATGGAGGAACTGCTATGAGTGACCAAATGTTGCAGCATATACTGGATTCATTGCATCAAGTGAACTCCAAAATAAATGACATGGATAATAAAATCACCAACATGGATACCAGAATCACCAGCATGGATAACAAAATCACCAACATGGATAACAAAATCACCAACATGGATACCAGAATCACCAGCATGGATACCAGAATCACTGACATAGACAACAAAATCATCGCCATGGATACCAGAATTAATCACTTGGATGAAAAATTTAGCGATAGATTTAATGGTCTTGACCTTAAATTAGACAGTATGGACAAGCGCATTGGGAACCTGGAGACGGACGTGCATGTTGTCAAGACGAATACGTCACAGATCAAGCAAGCTGTTCTCGAAACATTGGAAACCGCCAAGCAAAATGAAGCCTCCCAAAAAAGCTTTGAACGAAAAACAACTATTGAATTCAATACTCATGAACATAGTATTGATATCCTTAACCGTCGGCAACTAAAACTTGAGGCAGAGGTTGAAGCGTTAAAAAGGACTTAAATTTATCAATTTCCGCGCTATCACAGTCCCGCGGTTCTTCACGCGGGACATTTTAGTATCTTTAACAATTAATTGAATCTGGCTATCAAGCTTTCTTATGCACCCGAACAACCACGCTGTCAAACAATTTGTCGTCTATATAGACATCAAGACGCCATAAACCAGGGGATGGCAATGACATCATTGACGGCACTCTGAATGCCGGCTCGTTATCCCAAATTTCAGATTGTACATAATAAGATCCGGACTGCATAACCTTCGTTTTCATCAGCTCCATTTCTTTTCCCGTAGTTTTGCTGACAGCTATGACTTTAACCTCTTTACCTAGCTTTGCCTGTGATTTCTGCGGATCACTCCCCCAGAAGTGCCACATATACTTTTGCTGCTTCCCTGGATAAAAGCGACTAAGCTCGTTATCACTATAAATAAAACCCAAACGCCCCTCCTTCCCGATCATCGTATATGGACCCGACACAAATAACGGGCTAACCTCCCACTTCGTCAAGTTAGGCTCCTGCGTATTCGTTCCGCAACTTGAGATAAAGATTGTAAGCAAAATCATAGTTAGATAGCGGCGCATATGCTCACCCCTTGTTGATTGTTTTCTAATATTTGAAGCCCAAACCTTTAATCACTATTTTTAACAATAGACGCCCGAAATAACAGCGTGGTTTAAATTAGCACTTAAAATAAACATTGGATATTTATAATTTATAAGGAAACCCCCTGCTTATTTCTTGTATAAAAATTATCGTAAACGATCTCATCTCTTTTGACAGGCAGAAGTTTGTTTGCGAATCCTTGCTATTGGTCAACCACTGATTTTGGTTTGAGCAGATTTTATAATTTATAAAAGAATTAACGGGGTGATGTTATGGCATCAGCATGGGGTGTCGCCGGGATATTTTCAATTCTATTTATGCTGTTTTCTCTTATTTTCCACATTGCGCTATGTGTCTGGACATACCGGGATGCCACACGCAACGGACGCAGCTTTGAATTCGCTCTATTGGCAGTAGTAGCAGTTCTATTCTTTCCGATAGTCGGGTTTATTGTTTATCTTTTAATAAGAAGTAATGGCTCTAACAATGGCTACCGATACTGATCATATTTCCTAAAGATATTTTCAAAACTGCTTTTTTCGTGGCTTGACGGGCAAAGCTTCGTTTTCGTAAAATTTCGAAGCCTTTATAAAACTTTTATAGTCCAAAAAAGCCCGTGTGGCTAATGCTTTGATGAGCATTAACCATACGGGCTTCAATATGCAAACCATTAGTGCTTCGATCTTAATAAAGAGTCAAATACTGATCTCTTTCCCATTGATGAACTTGGGTGCGGTACATATCCCACTCGATTTCCTTCAGCTCGTAGAAATGTGCGAGTGCATGGTCGCCGAGCGCATCGCAAATTACTTCGTCACGAAGCAACTCCTCCAGCGCCTCCTTAAGGTCAGCCGGCAGACTTGGAATACCCTCATCAGAGCGCTCTTCATCTGTCATCACATAGATATTGCGGTCTGTTGGAGCCGGCAAGCTCAACTTTTCCTTAATGCCGCTCAGACCAGCCTTAAGCATAACTGCAAGAGCCAGATACGGGTTAGCCGCCGGATCAGGGTTGCGCACCTCGACGCGAGTGCTCAGCCCGCGAGAAGCCGGGATACGGATCATCGGGCTGCGGTTGCTGGCAGACCAGGCAACATAGCAAGGAGCTTCATAGCCCGGTACAAGACGCTTGTAGGAGTTTACAGCCGGATTAGTAATAGCCGCGCACGCTCTGGCATGCTTAAGCAGTCCTGCCATATAGTAACGGGCAGTCTGGCTCAAGCCCAGCCTGTCGCTCTCGTCATAGAAGGCATTTATGTCGCCCTGGAACAAGGACTGGTGACAGTGCATACCTGAACCATTTACGCCAAACAGCGGCTTTGGCATGAAGCTTGCATGCAGCCCATGCTGGCGGGCAACAGTCTTCACAACCAGCTTAAAGGTTTGAATCTGGTCAGCAGCTTTGATGGCATCCGCATATTTAAAGTCGATTTCGTGTTGGCCAGGGGCTACTTCATGATGTGAGGCTTCGATTTCGAAGCCCATCTCTTCAAGTGTCAGTACGATTTCACGACGACAGTTCTCGCCAAGATCAGTAGGAGCGAGGTCAAAATAGCCGCCCTGGTCGTTTAGTTCCGTTGTCGGATTACCCTTCTCGTCCGTCTTGAACAGGAAAAATTCCGGTTCTGGCCCAACATTCATTGCCGTATAGCCCAGTTCCTCCGCTTCCTTCAGACAGCGCTTTAGAATACCTCGTGGGTCCCCGGCAAATGGCGTGCCATCCGGCATGTAGATATCACAAATGAGACGGGCAACGCGATTTTCCGTTACCCAAGGGAAGACAACCCAGGTGTCCAAATCCGGATACAAGTACATATCGGATTCCTCGATACGCACATAACCTTCGATGGAAGAGCCGTCAAACATCATCTTGTTGTCGAGCGCCTTCTCCAATTGGCTCACTGGAATTTCCACATTTTTGATCGTACCTAGCAAATCCGTAAACTGCAAACGAATAAAACGAACATTCTGCTCCTCTGCGATACGGGTAATATCTTCTCTAGTAAAGCTCACAGAATCCTCTCCTTCAACCTGATCTGGTTTTATGATTTGGCTGCTTTGCCAATGACTTCTCTAGCCTTCATTGCTTTACACCTTTATCCGGTCCTTAGCCAAACCTTTAAGGCCTGGTACTGTAAAATCGGGATAGTTGGCCTTGAATCAGAGAAGCTTTACCCGGTCTCTTCTCAAGAAGCTGCTGCTTTAACAAGCGGTGAAGTTGTGTATCCGAGAGTTCCCTGCGTTTGGTCTCCGTCTGGTCTGTAATAACCGTAGCTTCCTCAGATTCTTTGGAAACCGGATTCATAACTTGTTTAATGCCGGCGATATTAACGCCTTTCTCAATCAATGATTTAATTTCCAGGAGGCGCTCAACATCGTTAAATGAAAACAGACGCTGATTGCCATTCGTACGAGCGGGTACAATCAATTCATGCTGCTCATAATACCGGATTTGTCTCGCAGTTAAATCCGTCAGCTTCATAACGATTCCGATAGGAAATAATGCCATATTCCTGCGTATTTCGTCAGCCATGTACATCTACCTTCCAATCCTTGTGATATGTTTTTATTGTAACTCCCTACCAAAAACATGTCAAGTCATGTTAGGTTTAATCACAATAATTCCGCGTTTTTGCATCTCCAAAAGTGCAGTCAACACGCCGAACTTCACGTGGCTATAAGTAAGCCCGCCCTGCATATAGGCAATATACGGCTCACGAATCGGCGCATCGGCTGAAAGTTCCAGACTGCCCCCTTGAATGAACGTACCGGCAGCCATAATAACCGGATAATCATATCCGGGCATGTCCCACGGCTCAGGAACGACATGCGCATCAACAGCCGCAGCCCGCTGAATTCCTTGTACAAATGCAATCAGCGCATCCTCGCGGCCAAACCGGATAGCCTGAATCAAATCCGAGCGTTGGGCGTCCCAGGAGGGATTCGAATCGAAGCCCAAAAGCTCCAGCAAGGCAGCCGCGAACACTGCTCCACGCAGAGCTTGTCCAACGAGATGCGGAGCAAGAAACAAACCTTGGTAGGTTGCTCTTAATGTGCCAAGCATAGCCCCGACCTCTCCCCCGATGCCTGGTGCTGTCAGCCTGTAGGAAGCTTTCTCGACCAAATCCGCGCGTCCGCAAATGTAACCGCCAGTACTCGCAAGACCGCCGCCAGGGTTTTTGATCAGAGAGCCTGCCATTAAGTCCACACCTACCTGGGTAGGCTCCAACT
Organism: Paenibacillus roseus; assembly: GCF_016424485.1. Taxonomy (GTDB): domain Bacteria; phylum Bacillota; class Bacilli; order Paenibacillales; family Paenibacillaceae; genus Paenibacillus_D; species Paenibacillus_D roseus. The sequence continues at coordinate 812,908 of NZ_JAELUP010000103.1, read as the reverse complement.
CCTCCGTAAACTCTCCATAGCAGTTATCTACGAATATGATGCAATCCGGTTTTAGCTGTCTTATCCTTTTAACCATCTCGCCGATTTCTGCAACAGACAAGGAGCTGCGCCATGCATAGCCGCGCGAGCGCTGAATGCCAATTACCTTAGTCTTGCTGCTGATTGACCGTTCAACCTGGGCCCAGTCAATCCCCCGGTCCTCCAGCAAAGCTACTTCTGAATATGTAATGCCCCAGTCTTTTAACGAACCGTTGCCGTCTCCCTCGTTGCCAATTACCTTGTGCAGGGTATCATAAGGTCTCCCTGTAATGTACAGCAACTCATCTCCGGGTCTAAGCGCGCCAAACAACGCACAGCTGATCGTATGCGTTCCGGAAGCAAAATGGGGTCTTACAAGCGCTGCTTCAGCTCCAAATACCTCTGCATATACTTCATCAAGCACTTCACGTCCCCGATCATTATAACCGTAGCCGGTCGAGCCGGAAAAATGAAAATCACTGACCTTAAATTTTTGAAACGCTCTGATTACTTTCCAATGATTGCGCTCTGCTGTTCGGTCCAACTCCCGAAGCCGGGGCGCAGCAAGCGCCTCCGCATGCTCCGCCCACTGCTCCAGCAGCTCCCAGCCTGATCGTTCCTGATTATTCACGATGTATCTTTGATTCTCCTTACGTTTCCATATATTCGCGCAGCTTATAACCATGTACTTGAAAATCCTGTTTATTCAGCTCAATGGTCAGAAGCATCCTGTCCTCTTCAACCTGCTGCCCGGTTACCTCTCCGCAGCGGTAAGCAAGCGCAATCAGGTCTCCGCGGTCGACCGGCAGAGCAAAGGTCATCGTGTCACCAGACAGGCGAAGCTGAATCATGTTACTCAACTGGTCCAAATCATCCCGCGAAAACGCACTGATCCAAATCGAATCGACACCGGCCATAAATTCGTCTCTATTGGTTACAGCGTCCTTTTTGTTAAACACTGTAATTTGCGGCTTGTCTGCCGCTCCAAGATCACCGAGTATGCCCTGGACAACCTTCATTTGCTCATCACGCATCTCCGAGGAACTGTCTACAACGTGAAGAACGAGATCTGCCTCACAAACTTCCTCTAGTGTAGCGCGAAATGCCGCTACCAGATCATGAGGCAAATTTTGAATAAAACCAACGGTGTCCGTCAGTATAACCTCTTTGCCGCTTGGAAGCTCCAAGGTACGGGAAGTTGGGTCTAGTGTAGCAAAAAGCTGGTTCTCCACATAGACATCTGCAGCTGTGAGCTCGCGCAGCAGCGTTGATTTACCGGCGTTCGTATAACCTACAAGCGCAACCTGGGTAATACCCGTCTTGCGGCGGCGCTCCCGGTGCAACTGGCGATGCCGTACAACCTCTTGCAGCAGCGACTTCAAATCTGAAATGCGGTCACGAATATGTCTGCGGTCGGTCTCCAGCTTCGTTTCACCCGGCCCTCTAGTGCCGATTCCGCCCCCCAGTCGGGACAGATTTTTCCCGTGACCAGACAAGCGCGGCAGCAAGTAGCTGAGCTGCGCCAGTTCCACCTGGATAATCCCTTCACGCGTCTTGGCGCGCTGGGCGAAAATATCCAGAATAAGCTGTGTCCGGTCAATAATCTTCAAATCAAGCGTCTCCTCCAGGTTGCGCACTTGAGCGCCGGACAGTTCCTGGTCAAAGATGACAGTCGTTGCTCCAAGCTCTCCAGTTGCTGCCCGAAGCTCCTCGACCTTGCCTTTGCCGATAAACCATCTGGTATCCGGCGTTTCCAGATTCTGAGTTATAGTCGTCAGCACTTCGACGCCCGCCGTCTCGGCCAGATTGACCAGTTCCTGAAGGGAATGCTCTGTATTGATGCCGCTGCGTTTTACTGCTTGAGTAACAAGACTCACCAGCACCGCGCGATCGTGAAGCTCATAGTCGGTCTCATGGGTCGTTGGACGCATTGAAGTTCGTTGTCTCCTTAATTAGCTTTAGTTTCCCATTTCAAATCTTCGGGCCGCAGCGCCATAAGCTCCTGCTTTCCCGGTGAACTGGATGTATAGTGTCCAAGCAGCCGCACTGCCTGAAAGCGGATGGACCGCTCGATCACATTCCGCACGTAACGCGCGTTGCTGAACGCATAGATGCTTGCTCCCCGTTCCTGCATCAGATGCTCCCGCAGCTTGAACAGCGTCTGCGGCATCAGATTATATTCCCGTTCCTTGGCCATCAACTCAGCAATTTGTATAAGTTGATCCACCGAATAGTCGGGAAATTCAATCTGAATCGGAAATCTGGAAGGGAGCCCGGGGTTGGTCAGCAAAAAGTTTTCAATCTCAAGCGGATAGCCAGCCAATATTAATACAAATTGATTTTTGTGGTCCTCCATGGACTTCACAAGCGTATCAATCGCTTCCTTCCCAAAATCCTTTTCCCCGCCGCGAGCGAGACTATAGGCTTCATCAACAAACAAAACGCCACCGAGCGCTTTCTTGACCAGGTCACGCGTTTTCTGCGCCGTATGGCCAATATATTCGCCTACAAGGTCCGCACGCTCGACTTCAATCAGGTGACCCTTCGCGAGCACGCCCATCTTCTGAAACAGCTTGGCAACGATTCTGGCAATCGTCGTTTTGCCCGTCCCGGGATTGCCCTTGAAAATCATATGATAAACGTGCGAGCCCCCAGTCAGTCCTGCCTCCGCACGCAGTTTTGTTACTTGCAGCAGCGCATAAATTTCATACACCAGCGTCTTTACATTATCCAGCCCGACCATATGATCGAGCTCCTTCTGAATATCCTGGAAGGAGTCATTGGGAGCAGGAGCCTTGATCGCAGCCTGGGCAGGTTCAACTTCTTCCACTGCATGTAGCACGGCTGCTGCCTGAGAATGGCTGCGCAGCACAACATTAATTTGTCTCGACGGCCTGGTACCGTTCTTCTGTACGCTGCTGCTCACTGTATTCGGATTCATCAGAGCATCCCCATCCTTTGCAACGTCGGCATCCGGTCAGCGCACAAGGCTGCGAACCGGATCTATTTTTCACCGCATTACCAATGTATTCAGGCTTTGCCTGTCCTATTAGTACAATTGCAAAAGACACGGGACACTCCGGTTGACCTGCACAAGCAAGCAGCCAGCCGCTATAAAGGCGCAGAAAATCCCAGCCTCAGCAGCAGCTTGTCTATCTTCCACTTCGTCAAAGCAAGATACTCTCGGGAATGATTATACGTCTTGGAAAGCACAACTGAAGAAGCGCCAGATACAGCAAGCGGCCGGATGCCTACGAACTTCGCGATATCCTTGGCCCTTGCCGCATGATATTCGTGCGTCACTACAGTCGCGCTCTGCAAATGGTGTTGCTCCATTATCTGTTTGCTAAACAGCAAATTCTGGTAGGTCGTCTTTGAATCCGGCTCCAGCAGAATGACTGCTTCTGGAATGCCCTTGTCCAGCAAATAATTGCGCATGCCCTCAGCTTCGGAAAGAACCGACCTGTTCTGGTCAGGGCCTCCCGAAACAATAATCGTGCTGAACTTACCCTCTGCGTACAAGCGGGCTGCCATCTCCAGCCTCTCTCGGAGGGCGGGGGACGGCTTGTCATTCCATAAGGCGGCTCCGAGTACAATCCCGGTATCGGTCACCAGCTCCGGGGACACATCACGGAAGCAGCTAATTGAATACGCCATCCAGCCGCTCCATCCTGCTACAGCAGCGGTCAACACAATGAAAGCGCGCAGCAGCAACCTGAACGGGCGGCCGCGGCGCTTGCTCATGTCGGGCAAAACAGTAGCAGCAAGCACATTCCCCCGAGTATCCTTCATCATGATCCCTGATATCCGCCCATGCGGTCTGCAAGTGTTTTACGATGCTTCAAACTGAGGGTAAAATACCTGAAACGCCCGTTGCGTATAGCGGAAAGCAGCTTGCCTGCCGTCTTGCGCGCCATATTCGCATCCTTGTGCGACACGTCGCCGCTGCGAACCGCATCTTCAAGTTCATCCTCATCCATCAGAAAGACCTCTCCGCTTGGCAGCACCACAACATCAAGATACATATCATCGAACCAGGGAACCTGCTGATCGGTCATGCCTTGATTTTTGCATACATCAATATACCACTGCACAACACGGCCCTTGTCATCAAACATCGTCGTCACGACAAACTGTTCACCCTTCGGGAAATGCTGCATCCATAAATATCCTTTGTCAGCCAGACATAACCTGCGACCGTTATATTCTTTCCATAATGGCTCCCTCAAATCATGGATGCGGTAAAAGGTAACCAGACCTTTAAATTCATCGCCGTCCATAGACAGGCAAGAGTAACTTTTCCGGAGAATACGACGCCAATTCGCCCGGTCAGAAAATTTTCTTTTCATACGGAACGTACCCCTCCGTTAGGATACGACGGCCCCCTTAAATGTTGATACAGCCGTCGCCAGTCGATTGAAGCGTAGAAAGATAAGAATCTCCATTATAACTTCATTTTATACTTTCTTATCTATAAAAAAAGCTTACCACAACTTAACGTCCATCTCCAGCCAAACACCAAAATAAACCAAGCGTAAGCGGCTTTGCCGGCCTTTGACAGGCAAAAACTTCGTTTCGCGTTGAAATATAAGCCATTTATAAAAAGGCTCAAAACCAAAATTAGTGGTTGCCCTCTAGTAAGGAGGGAACGCTGCGTGGCAGAGGATTCTTCCGATCGCTGTTAAAGCCCGATTCCTGTATAGGATAGAGGCTAGCAGGGGGAATCGTTCTTTAAAGGCGACCACGTTCGTTTCTCCAGAATTCCTCTGCCCCTTTGCTGCTATCTCCTCGATGTCAACCACTAATTTTTAGGTTGAGCCTTATTTACAAAGGAAACTTTATAAATTCTTATATCTTCAAAAAAACTGCTGCCGTAGAGACGGCAGCAGCCATTAGCATATATCTTATTCCTGTGGCGGCACAATTGATGTACTCGAACTTTCATGAGGATTGCCTGCATCCGGTCTGTTGTTTCCCCGACCCGGCTTATTGCCTCTGGCATTGTTCTCTTGGCCGTTTCCGTTTCCGTTTCTGTTCCCGCTATTTCCGTTATCCAGCCAACCGGGGGCAGATTCCCCATCGTTGCCGTTAGGAGCTTCCCCTCCGGGGCTTCCCCCAGGAGTCTCGCCTTGGCCTCCCTCTGGATTGCCCGAGTCAGGCTGACCTGTGCCGTCTGGCGGCACTTGGCCATTCCCCCCGTCTTCAGGCTGACCATTTCCAGGCGCATTCGGATCGCCAGGGTTCAGTACATCATCTGGCAACTGAATTTCCTCAATCGGAATATCAACTTTCACTTTTGCAGAGCTTGCGCTCTCCAGCTTGGTATTCGCATCATAAGCCGTCACATAATACTCATATGACTTGCCTTGCTCAATGCTTATATCTTCGGCAGCAATCGCATCCACCTGATCAAGAATACGTTTGAAATCAGGTTCAGACGCTTCCTTCCTGTATATCCGGTAGGAGACATTACTGCCCTCTACTGCTGTCCAGGATAATTGGACATCGCCTCGCTCCTGAATATAAACGGCATTAAAACCGTTTACCCCCGTCGGTGGCTTCGTCTCCTTCACGCCTGACGGCTTCTTGAAGCTGCTCTTCGGCATATCTTTCATTGCCGCGTTCATTACCTTGGTAAAAAAGTCCACAGTCTGTCCGCTGCTCTTCTTGAGCAGATGATCCTTGTCGGTCTTGTCATAGCCCATCCATACAGCGGCTGTCCATTCCGGTGTATAGCCGACAAACCAGACATCTCGATTGGCTGCTGATTTCAGGCCGGGAATGCCATGCTGCGTTGTTCCCGTCTTGCCTGCCACCGGTCTGCCGCTCACCTTCGCCCGGGCCCCTGTCCCGCCTTGCTCGGTGACACCCTGCAAGATCTGCGTCATGTACCAAGCGGCTTCCGGCGACATCAGCTGCTTGCTTTTCGGAGCCTTATATTCATATTCCGTTAGGCCGTTTTTATCCTTGATAAGCGTAATGGTATGCAAGTCAACCGATTTCCCTCCATTGGCAAACACGCTATAGGCTTGCGTCATTTCCATTGGGGTAACGCCGTGCGTCAAGCCTCCCAGCGCAATGGCCAGGTTGCGGTCTTCCGAACTGAGATTAAAGCCCAGGTTTTTGGCAAACTCCAATCCTGTGCCGACCCCAATCTGATTAAGAAGCCATACGGCAGGCAAATTGCGGGATTCCTTAATAGCCTGGCTCATGCTTACCGGACCGATATATTTGTTCCGATTCGAGTCGCTTGGGCAATATCCGTTGAAACATTCCTTATCATCCCGCAATGTCGACCACGGGAACCAGTTTCCTGACTGCAACGCCGGGCCGTAAGAAGTGATCGGTTTGAAGGAAGAGCCAGGCTGTCGAGGCACAACGACCCTGTTCCAGCCATTCTTCGCATAGTCACGACCGCCAACCATAGCCTCTATCTCGCCATTCCGGTGATCGGCCACGATCATCGCTCCCTGGACCTTCTGCTCGTCACCGCTCTTTTCAAAGTTGTCGTCATTTTTAAATTCATCTTCCATAATGGTCTGCGCTTTGACATTCAACGTCGTATGAATTTCGTAACCGCCAAGACGCAGTTCTTCCTCTGTCTTATTCGTCACGCGCATTGCCTCGTCTATTGCATAATCAACAAAGGCCATAAAGACGGTATTATTCGGACGCTTCGCTTTGTCCGGGTCATAATCAACTGCCTTGGCTTCGTCCATCTGCGATTTCGTGATCAGCCCTTGCTCGTACATGAGCTGGAGTACGACGGCACGACGCTCCTTGGACTTCTCCGGGTTGCTGAGCGGATTGAACGCGCTTGGCGCTTTTGGAATTCCGGCCAGCGTAGCAATCTCCCATACTTCCAGATCGTTAAGGTCTTCCTTGCCAAAATACAGCTCAGCCGCCGCCTTGATGCCGCTCGCGCGCTGGCCGAAGAAGATTCGGTTCAAATACATTTCCAAAATCTGATCCTTGGTGAAATTGCGGTCAAGCGCAAGTGCGATTGAAGCCTCGGTTGCTTTCCTCAAAATCGTTTTGTCATGACTCAAAAACATATTTTTAGCGAGCTGCTGCGTAATCGTACTTCCGCCTTCTACCGCACTGCGGGCCACAATATCTTTGACGACAGCCCGACCGATTGATATAAAGTCAAGGCCGGAGTGCTCACGAAAACGTCTGTCCTCGACAGCTACAAAAGCATCGGCCAGCAGCTTGGGAATTTGTGAATATTCTACATTCTCCCGATTTTCATCCGTGAACAATTTCAAAATCTGATTGCCATCCCGGTCGTAAACAACGGAAGACTCTGCAAAATTGAACTGGTCTTTATTTGCGTTCAAAATCTTCTCGCCATTTAAGGTGATAATGAAATATCCGATAATTCCGCACAGGACTACCAGAGCCCCTGTAAAAAATAATACGATCAGCGTATTGCGGAGCGTAAACTTACGTTTCCCTTTTTTCTTCGTCGTTTTTTTCTGTGGTGCCGTGCGCCCTGATGATTGACGTTCTGCCATGAGCCGACTCCCTTCTCCTTGGCGCCCTTGAGGGCGCCTATCTCTATTGCTGACAGTATAAACTAAAAATCTCCTTCGCATTCGAAAGGCGGAATGAAAAGAACAACCTCTCGGCCCCAGGAGAACCCGGCAAGAAGCCGGTATATTCGACTGGCGCAAAACGGTTGCTCTGCAGTCCGTTATTCTTTTAAACGCATGATACTATGAAAAAGTTTCAAAATATGACTGATAAACGCTGCTACTCACTGCTGGAATCTTGCATTAACGACACGTTGCGCTGCGGGGTAAAGGTAGAGATGGCATGCTTGTATACCATCTGCTGACGGCCTTCACTGTCGATAACGATCGTAAAATTATCAAATGCTTTGATAACGCCGCGAATCTGGAAACCGTTCGTCAAATAGACGGTTACCGGAACACTATCTTTACGCAGCTGATTAAGAAATGTATCTTGAATGTTGATCGATTTGTTCATTGGCCGTTACCTCCATTATGGTAAGATTGAATACATGTATATTCGAGCTAGTCTCTAAACTTTCCTGCTATTATACCATGAATAATTGACAGGGCGTCATTAAAATTTTGTAACTTGTCCAGCTCTACCCAGTTGAGATCCTGCATGTGTCTGAACCAGGAAAGCTGCCGCTTGGCAAAATGCCGGGTGTCCCTTTTAAGCAGATAAACCGCCTGCTCAAGCGAGCATTCCCCGCGCAAATAAGGGACGATTTCCTTGTATCCGAGCCCCTGCATGGCAACGGCCTTATCGGATACGCTGGACTCCAGAAGCTGTTCAACCTCCGCCACAAGTCCCTGCTCCATCATCAGATCGATGCGTTGCTCCACCCGTTCATACAATCGGTCACGTTCCATGTTAAGCCCGATAATGCACAGATTGTAAGGCGATGTCTTCTTCTGGCCGCGAAGCTGCTCCGACATGGGAGCGCCTGTCAGCCTGAACACCTCCAACGCCCGAATTACCCGCCTGACGTCATTCGGATGCAGCCGTCCGGCCGTCTCCGGGTCAACAAGCCTAAGCTGTTCATGTAATGCTTCATTGCCCTGCTCTACTGCGTGCTGCTGCAACTCATCACGGTAGGCATCATCCGAACCAACCTCGGAGAACTGAAAGTCATAGCAAACCGATTCTACGTAAAGACCAGTTCCGCCTACAATAAAGGGAAGCTTGCCGCGTGCAGTTATCTCCTGAATCAGGCTGCGGCAACGCGTCTGAAATTCCGCTGCGGAGAACGGCTCGTCCGGCTCATAGATATCAATTAAATGATGTACGATTCCCTCCCGGTCTTCAAGCGGAAGCTTGGCGGTTCCAATATCCATCCCTTTGTACACCTGCATGGAGTCTCCGGATATAATCTCGGCATTCCATGCTTTGGCAATTTCCAGACTGAAAGCCGTCTTGCCGACCGCTGTCGGTCCGACGAGCACCAGCAGCCTTGGTTTGTCTGCTTGCTGCTCTCTGGTCAAATCTTGATCACTCCATAAGCAATTTTTGATGTGTTGACAGACCGCTTCTCAAAACCGAGACGGTCGAATTCTCCGCTTCCCCTGTGCTCCTTGATCACTACTGCCTTGCGCGCAACCCTTCTGGCCTCGGCTACCGAGGCTGGCGACAGCGGACTATGATTGGCGAGCTGCCGGAGCGGCGCAAGCGAGTTGGAGGCATGGATAGGCTGCCGAAACATCGGATCAAAATATACGATATCATAGCTATCGTCGTCAAGCGAGCTAAGCAATGTCTCATGATTCTGACAGACAACCTCAATGTTTCGCATAGCCTCGTTGGCGTCAGTCATCCCGGTATCATACCTTAGCAGACCCTCCCTGACAAGTGCCGCTAGTACCGGTTCGCTCTCCAGCGCAGTCACTCTGCCCTGCGGCCCGACCGCATAGGAAAATACGAATGAATCAGAGGCAAGTCCTGCCGTACAATCCAGTACTTCATCGCCTTCCACGCACCCGGATACCTCCAGCATCAAGTCGGTTTCCCCTCTCAGCAGCCGCTTGACCCGGACAAAGGCCATGCTCGGATGAAAAAACAACGGCGGTTCCTGACCGTCGTAATAACGGACGTCGTGACCGGATACGACCAGAATCTGCTCGTCTTTATGCCTGGTCCCCAGCCGCTTCAGTGAATGGCTTCCCCTCTCAGCATAACGGGCGCCCAGCTCATCCGCCAACCGCTGAGCGTCATGTATGATTGCCGTATCGGGGGATGAAGAGGTCGTTACAATCATTACATCACCCGCTTAAACATTTTTTCCAATTGATAGGTCGAAAGATGCACCACAATCGGCCTTCCATGCGGACACGTATAAGGCTGCTTGCATGCCGCAAGCCGCTGAATCAGCGTCTCCCCTTCCTCACGGGACAAGCGCTGGTTGGCCTTAATCGAGGCTTTGCAGGAACAGAGGATTGCCGCCTTCTCACGGAGCTTCCCGATATCCACCGCTTTTTTCTCGGTCAATATCCAATCTGCAATTTCTTCAATCACGTCCAGTTCTTCCCCTTTGGGCATCCATTGCGGATGGGAACGGACAAGGAAGGCATTCTGACCGAAGGCTTCCACTTCCACGCCGGCCTGCTCGAACAGATCGATCCGTTCCCGCAGCAACTCCGCCTCGACGGACGTAAATTCCAGCGTATGGGGAACCAGCAATTGCTGGCTGGCCTCCTGCGGCCTGCCAAACTTCTCATAGTAATACTCATAATGAATTCGTTCATGGGCAGCATGTTGGTCAATCAGGTACATCCCCGATTCGTTCTGTCCGATGAGATAAGTACCGTGGAGCTGCCCTACCCAGGACAGTTCAGGGAAGGCCCCCGCGTTGGCATTGCCTGCCGTTCTGCCGCTCTCTTCGTCGCGCTTCCAGCCGTTCTGCTGTCCATTTGACGCCTCTTCCTGCGTACCGGGTACAGCAGTTGCACTAGATCGGCCAGCTTCCGGCGCCCAGGAGGGCTGTCCGAATGAGGCCTGCTGGCCGGGGATAGCACGTGGAGAAACATCATGCTCCCCCGTCTCCCGCAGAAAATCACCTGCCGACAGCCGTTCCGAAGGCTTGTACAGCTTCCGAGCAGCATCAGGCGGTATTACGGGAGCCTGCTCTGCTGTTCCATGCGAAAAATCGCCTCTCTGGGAAGGTCCTCCAGCAGAGCTTCGCTGCAAGTCCCCCCACTGATCTTTCGGCTCCGGCCGATGAAAAGAAATCTGCTCCTGCACAAAAACAGGCTTGGAGCGCTCACTGCTGACCGCCGCTTCCGGGATATGCGCCTGCTCCCCCAGCGCCTTGCGGATGGACTGCTGGACAAATTCCTTCAACTCCGTCTCTTTGCTGAAACGAACCTCCATTTTGGACGGATGGACGTTTACGTCGACGAGCGACGGGTGCATGCCGATTTCAATCACAGCCATCGGGTAGCGATTAATCGGCAGCAATGTATGATACGCCTGAAGAATCGCCTGATTCAACGCAAAGCTGCGGATGTACCTGCCATTGACAATCGTGGTCATCCCGTTGCGGTTGGCTCGTGTCTGCTCCGGCTTGGAAATGTAGCCGCGCAAATCATAATCGGGATGCTCGCCCTCCACCGGCAGCATAGCTTTGGCCAGCGTCGTGCCGTACACTGCGGCGATCACCTGCTGGCGCTCCCCGTTGCCTAGCGTTCGGAGCAGGCTCGTGCCATTGTGTTTGAGCGTAAAGGCGATACCGGGATGAGCCATCGACAGCCGGTAGATATAATCAGAGATATGCCCTAGCTCCGTCTGAATGGATTTCATATATTTCAACCTTGCAGGCGTATTGTAGAACAAATCTCTCACAGTCATTTCCATGCCCTGACGGGCAGCCGCCGCTTCACGGCTTATCACTTTGCCGCCCTCCATGACAAGGCGGGTACCAAGCCCGCTGTCATCAACAGCCGTGACGCATTCCACGCGAGCGACAGCCGCGATGCTTGGCAGCGCCTCGCCGCGAAAGCCCAGACTGGCGATCCGGAACAAATCCTTGCTGCTCAACAGCTTGCTTGTCGCATGGCGCAAGAAGGCGGTCTCCAGATCTTCTTCCTCAATACCGGAGCCGTTATCCCTCACCTGTATGAACGTTAATCCGCCCTCCTCTATCGCCACATCAATAGCTGAACTGCCCGCATCGATTGCATTCTCCACAAGCTCTTTGACAACCGAAGAAGGCCGTTCCACGACCTCCCCTGCGGCAATCTGGTTCGCGAGCTGTTCGTCCAGCACATGTATTTTAGCCATATTACGATGCGCCTCCTTTGCTGCGGGATTATTCGGCCATTTTTTGCTTCATATCGCTAATCCACTGCATCGCTTGCAGCGGGGTCATATTGAATAAGTCCAGCTTTTTCAAATCTTCGGCGAGCTTATCGGACCTGGACGGCTTCCTGGGCTTTTCCTGGGAATTCTCGGCAGCAGGTGCAGGTGCAAACAGGGACAACTGGACCACCTCGCTTGTTGCCGCAGCTTCGAGGTTATAGAGCGGTAACAATCGATCATCCCGCACCTCGTTTACCGCCCCATGGCCACGACTAGCCCGTTCTACGGATGAAACTTCTTGAGAAGCTGCTCCAGCTACAGGCCGGGTCTTCGACAACAAGCCTTCGCTGCTCTGCAGCAGAAGATAGGCACGGTCTATGATGCTGCCCGGCAAGCCTGCAAGCTGCGCGCAATAAATGCCATAGCTAGTACTCGCTGCTCCCGGTACGAGCTTGCGAAGGAAGGTTACACGGTCTCCGCTTTCCTGTACAGCCATGCAGGCGTTGGAAAGTCCCGGAAGCGATTCCTCCAGATGGGCCAGCTCATGGAAATGCGTGGATACCAGCGCCTTGCAGCCGATATGATGATGTACAAATTCAATCACGGCCTGTGCGATAGCCATCCCTTCTCCCGTCGAGGTGCCGCGTCCCAGTTCATCAATAATAACCAGGCTTTGCGCGGTCGCCTGCTCGGTCATCACCTGAATATCCTTCATCTCAACCATGAAGGTGCTTTGTCCGCCGATCAGGTCATCCGCTGCCCCGATTCGTGTAAAAATCCGATCAATCAGCGGCATTGCAGCAGCATCTGCCGGGACAAAACAACCGATCTGGGCCATGATGCAGATTAAAGCAACCTGGCGCATATACGTACTCTTGCCCGCCATGTTCGGTCCGGTAATGAGCAGCATGGACTGCTGCTGCTTCAGCGAAGTGCTGTTGGCAATAAACGTCGTACCGCCCATTACGGCCTCTACAACCGGATGGCGGCCGCCTTCAATGTTCAAATCGTAGCTGTCGTTAACTTGCGGACGGACGAAGCGCTGCTCGGCGCTGACCGTAGCCAGCGATTGGTACACATCGATGGCCGCAACAATTTCCGCAAGCTTTTGCAGCCGGTGCAGATGCGAGGATAAATGCTCGCGAAGCTCGGCAAACCGCTCGTATTCGAGGTCCACCATCTTCTCTTCCGCTTCGAGAATAAGCCGCTCCTTCTCCTTCAGCTCCGGAGTCACAAAACGCTCGGCATTGGCAAGCGTCTGCTTGCGCTCGTAACGGCCTTCCGGAAGTTGCGACAGATTGGCCTTTGTGACCTCCAGGTAATAACCGAACACTTTGTTGTAGCCGATCTTCAGCGTCCGGATACCTGTAGCTTCACGCTCTTGCTTCTCCAGCTCCGCAAGCCATTTTTTGCCGCCTGTGCTAGCTTCACGAAGCCGGTCGAGATATTCATCATAGCCGGGGCGAATAAGCCCGCCTTCGCGGAGCGATACCGGCGGGTCTTCCACCAGTACGGTTCCCACCATTTCCGCCAGATCGGAGCAGTCGTCAAGACCCGTTACAAGCTGCGCCAAAGTGCCTGACGAGGATGCGGCGCAGCGCTGAGCAAGGGACGGCACATGCTGAAGCGATTGCTTGAGCGCATTCAGATCACGGGCGTTGGCGCTGCCGAATGCTACCCGCCCTACAAGACGCTCCAGGTCATAGATTTCCTTCAGCTCTGTACGCAGATCATCCCGCAGCATCAGATCGTTATACAACCTGTCCACTGCTTCCAGCCGCGCCTCGATGCTGCTTGCACTGAGCAGCGGCTTGTCAATCCAGCGGCGCAGCAGCCTTGCGCCCATCGCCGTCTCGGTGCGGTCCAGCAGCCATAGCAGCGAACCCTTCTTGCGCCGTTCATGGACAGTCTCCGTCAGCTCCAGATTGCGCCGGGTAAACGGATCAAGCACCATATACTGGTTCGGCTCATAAGCTCGAATGACCCGCATATGACCAAGTGAGCGCTTCTGCGTCTCATCCAGATAGCCGGTCAGTACACTGACGGCCTTTACCCTCACTTCCGCAAGCGATGCAAGCTGCTCCCTGCCAAACTGCCGTTCCAGCCCCTCCTGAGCCATCGGCTCGCGCGGAGTCATCAGCAGCGGGCGATTCCAGCTTTGGAACTGCTCCTTCACCGCCTCCAGCAGTTCAGCATCCCCAACCATCTCCGACGGATGATAGACATTCACCTCATCGCTCAACATTTGGAGCGAAGCGGGGAAAGAAGTGACGTACAGTTCACCCGTAGACAAATCGCATACAGCGAGCGCATAGGCGCTGCCGATTTGCGCGATCCCGGCGATGAAGTTGTTCGCTTTGCCCTCCAGCGATTTCGTCTCCATCACTGTACCCGGTGTGACGACGCGGACGATCTCCCTGCGGACGACTCCCTTGGCCACTGACGGGTCCTCAACCTGTTCGCAAATGGCCACCTTGTAGCCCTTCTCAATAAGCCTAGATATGTATCCTTCTGCCGAATGAAACGGGACGCCGCACATCGGGATTTTCTCCGCAGCGCCTCCATCACGGCCGGTTAATGTAATTTCCAGCACCCGGGAAGCGAGCACCGCATCGTCAAAAAACAATTCATAAAAATCGCCTAGTCGGAAAAATAAAAAGGCGTCCTTCGCCTGTTCCTTGATGGCGAGATATTGCTGTATCATCGGCGTGTAGCCGGCCATAATATCACCCTGCCTGATCGTATCATCTATTCCCTCAAATCTATGGATACTTCATTATATCAGATAACCGCAGCCTGAGGGAATGACAGAGCAGACAGGAGAGGGAAGGCAGAGCTGCTTCGTGTCGGTCGTGTCGGTCCCCTTGAACAAGCCGCGTCTTTTTGACCCGGCCAATATATCTGCTGACGGCCTGATCTACCGGAGCGGGATGCGCCACTTGACCCGGATGTCCCGGGATTCATCCCACTCCTCTCCCCTGCGGATTGCACGAAGCAGCGGCTCCATCCATTCCGCAAGCGACGGATAGCTGGCGGTCTGCGCGATCCGCTCAAAGAAAGGCTCCATCCCCTCGGCAAGCATTTTCCTGTCTCCACTGTAATAGGCGTGCACCAGTTCCTCTCTGGCGGCGGGCAATGAATCGGTAGCGCAGCCCAGCGTCCGATATTCCAGGGCGGCGAGCAACGCGAACGCAAAGACCGCCTTTGCGGCGGCGGGCGAGATGAGCCAACTGGGCGGCGTCCGGTACTCGAAGCCGCCGTGCGGCTGAAGGCGATAGTCGCCCAGCCATCCATAGCGGGGGCGGCGGGCCCGCGAGCCTGCGCTCTCCACCAGCGCCAGCGGGAAGGCGACGCAGCTGTCCAGCGCGCGCAGCAGCAGGCTCGTCAGCGGCACCCCGCTGAGATGGATATGCCCGCCCAGCGCCAGACCAGGCACGGGCATCCCTCCCGCAAGCCAGCGCAGCCCTTTGCCGCTGATGCGGGCAGCAGCCTGATGCAGCAAATGCTGCAAGCTTGCTGCGAGGGCGGCGGGAGTCGTCTCCGGGGCCGGACGCAGCTCGGCTACCGGATAGTGCAGACGCCGGCCGACCGGCACGGCGTCGCAACCGATGCGGCCGTGCGGGTCCAGGTACCGCGCGGCAGAGACGATTCGTCCGTCCTCGCGCAGCAGGACGAATTCAGGGTCCGCTCCGATCAGGAGCGGACCCTGTGCCGCGGCAGCCTCTTCGGCCGCGGCACACGCGGCGGCGAAGCGTTCAGCCGCCGCCAGCCACAGGCCGCCGCGGGCATCCGGCGGCGGCACGATGACGGAAGAGACAGCCGTTCTTCCGTCATCGTTCAGCGCGACTACGACCTCGCCCAGGTCGAGACCGAGCGCATAAAGCGCGCGTACCGCCGTGCGGGCTACGCGGCGGTATAGCGGGTCTTCCGGCCCAAGCCCGGCCGGAGCGGCTGCTGCCCCAGCAATGCTTCCAAGGCTGCCGCTGCCAGCCATGGCAGACGCTGAAGGAGACAATCCTGCCATATCCCGCAGCGACCGGGCAGGCAAGTGTACTCTTTCCAGCTCCAACACCTCCAAATGGAACACAGCAACGCGAAAAAATCGATAAACGCTCTCTCCGCTATCTGGCCTCCCTGCACCATTTCCGATGTTGTCCAGCCATCTCACGCCCGCCTTGCCCAGACGCATCTGCAGCCCGGTTTTTGTCATGACGGACAGCCGACACACGCCCTCATTAAGCAGCCAGATATGTCCCGGCAAGCTCCCTGGCTTGTGCGGGTCCGGCAGAGAAGGACATTTTCCTGCATGCTCACGAAGATTTCCATAATATACTAATTCTTCCTTATTCCGCTTCAATTCCCCTGCCTGAACCTCATACTCCGGCCAATAAATAATAGCCCGCTGGTTCGCAACTGCATATCTTTCCACTCTTTCCCTCGAATCGCCGAATACTCCCGCTCCAGTCCGGTTTGCCGCCTGCGCAGCCGACTCTCGCAAATGTGAGGCCGCAACCGACGCGGACGGAGACGTAAACCTTGACTGATGCTCCGCCACCCGGTGCAGTTGATTCAAGGTGCTGCCATTCCATATCCATACTCCGCCCATATGCGTCACCCTCCGAAAGTTCTTCCATTTCTTACGCACCAAATTCTTGCGTGCCCAATCTAAAAAGCTTCCTTTTCAGCTCAATAATTGAGGTTGAATCGGAAGCTGAATGTCCGCGGCTTGCTCTCGACAGCACCGCGGCGGTTTACCTATACTAGAGGTTGTAAACCTGATTATTTTTAAAAAAAAGAGGGCTATCGCCCTCGACCGTCTAAACGGTACTGCATACTATGAATAGAAACTACAAGCAAGACATCCGCTCTTACAGCTCGTCGTCCAGAAGGTCAGGGTCCAAGTCCTCGAAATCCCCGTCGTCTGCAAGCCCATACTCGAAATCCTTACCGTCCAGGTCGTCGCTGCCGCCAGGAAGGACAGCAACAAACACCTTGGTTTCGGCAATCATTTCCACGACGAATTCCCGTTCAACGCGGATAATGACCGAAGTTCCGTTGGATGAGATGGTAGCTTCGATACAGTTCGGCTCCTGTGTCGATTCGGCTGCCACCTCCTCCGTCGAAGCTCTGTGTTTCGGATCAAGGTAAGAGAGCGGAACGCTTTCTACATAAGATACGGTTTCTTTTGCTACGTCGGTTTGAGAGTTTCTGTCGTAAGAGTACCATACGTTGATATCATAAGTACCGATAACTTCAATTCCGTCTCCAGCCTTTACCGCTTCATATTGGTGGTTGATAATCCATGCACCTAATATGCTAGTCGGATGATGAGGCGGCGTTACGGTATGCGTTACCGTAGAAAACTTACGACCTTTACCGCAGACAGCTTTGGTTATGATCTCTCTGGTTTGAAGCTGTTTATCTGCAATTGTCATTGAATTAACCTCCTCCATACAATCATTCAATTAAAGTGTATGCAGGGCATAGGCAAATGTTGATTAAACTTGGGCCAAAGAAATATTAACTGCTTATAAATTTATGCCGCATATCCAGTCTCAAGACTTCCAAACCAAATCTTTCATGAAGAAAATTGCCAGTTTCAGGCCAATTGCATGTTCCATTGGAGTGCTAACTTCCTGCCTGAAGCGTAGACGGCTGTGCCTGCCTTCTCTTCTTCCACCTTCTAGCGATTGAAAGAAAACGTTCCAGCTCCCGGCATAGCTGAAGCAGCGCAGAGCGTATCTCAAATTCCTCCCGCGACACAGGAAGCGGCATGCCCCGGAATATCTCCTCCAGCTCTTCAAGCTCCTGTTCAGCATGGCCCTCATAAACATCCGACATGACTTCCTCAGACAAAGAGTCGAACACTTCCGCCAGCAGTTCGCCCTGCGGCAGCTTCTCATAGACCAGCGCTAGCAGCGGGAGCATCTGCTGGATCGATTCGAGCTGCTCTCTGCGCATTTCATAATAGGTGCGCCAATATTTTTCATAGCCCCAAATCCGGTTCTCCTGGTAACTTCCGACCTTTTGCAGCCCTTGTTCAATCGCATCATGCGCCTCCAGAAGCTGCCCGCCGTTCCACAGATGGGCCGGGTTGCGCAAGGTGTTTCCCATCTCTGTGAAAATCCTGTTGAACAATTGCTCGGTCAGACTGCGGCAGCTCTTCAGAGCCTTATCCTCCCTTGGCATATAGAGCAGATTCACGATAAGCGCCCAGCCAAGGCCCGTAATAAGCAGCATAAATTCATTGCCGATCAGCTGCCAGCTCACCTCCTGACGGTCGAACATATGGAAGACGATGACCGAACTGGCCACAATTCCGTCCTTGAGGTTAAAGCGGGACAGTATCGGGAATGCAATGAGAACAAAGATAGATAGCGCCCAAATTTCAAAGCCGAACAGTAAAAAAACAAGTGAAGCAAAAAACAATCCCACCATAGAGGCCACCAGACGGACAAAAGCAATTCGAATGCCTCTCATCCGGGTGACCTCTACAGCAAGGATTGCAATCAGACCCGCCGACAAGGCCGGAGTAAGCTCAAGATACAACGCTGTATAGATAGCAGCAAGTGCGGCCAATGCTGTCTTAATGACTCGTATCCCCATATCATTGTTCCTCGCAAGTATTTTTAACCTAATCCTAACGCTCTCTCCAACCCCTAGTCAACCTCTCCTCCAGCAATGCAACCAGTTGGTACATGATCGCCGCGACGATGGCAATGACGACAAGACTTGAAAGAACAAGCGTAAAATTAAATACCTGGAAGCCATAAATGATCAAATACCCGAGACCTGATTTGGCTGTCAAAAACTCACCTACGATAACCCCAACCCAGGCCAGCCCTACATTCACCTTCAATGTCGAGATAATAACGGGGAACGACGCAGGCAATATCACAAGGCGGAACACCTGGCTGCGCGAGCCGCCAAACAGCCGCACCACCTTGACATAATTGGTGTCAATATCACGGAACCGATTATAAATCGCAAGTGTCGTAATAATGACCGTTACCGAGAGTGTAATGGCAACGATCGACAAAAAGCCAGGACCAAGCGCAACGATAAATATCGGGCCAAGCGCGACCTTCGGCATACTATTGAGCACCACAAGATAAGGATCCAGCACCCGGGATAAAAAAGGATACCACCACAGCAGCGCTGCCAGCGCCGCGCCAAGCAGTGTACCTAGCACAAAACCTGCAGCGGTCTCCATAACCGTGACCGCAATGTGGGGCGGCAGCGTACCATCAAGCATCGTTGTATAGAGCTGATCCCATAGCTTGCTTGGATAGCTGAACAACAGCACATCAATCCAGCCCAGCCTTCCGGCCAGCTCCCACAATCCAACAAAGGCAACTAGTATGAGTACCCGAACCGATATGACGGCTGCCGTCCGTTTTTTCCGGCCAGTGAGGTAATTCTCATGCAGCCGTTTGAGCATGCTGTTCATGGGCTATCGGCCTCCTCCCCCTCCTCGGCTTCCAGCTCCGACCAGATGGAATCAAAAAGATCCTGAAAGCCGGCGCTGCGCCTTGCTGCGGTTGGAGGCAGCTCCCGGATATCCGGGGGAATATCGAATATTTGCCGGATACGGCCGGGGCGGCTGCCAAGCAGGATCACGCGGTCGCTCATCGCCGCAGCTTCCGCCAGATCATGTGTGACGAGGACCGCTGTCTTGCCCAGACGGGTAAGTGTAAGCTGAACCAAATCCTCAAGCTGCAGCTTGATATGCATATCCAGTGCAGAGAACGGCTCATCCAGCAGCAGCACCTCCGGAGAGGCCATAAGCGTGCGCACGAGCGCCACCCGCTGGCGCATCCCCCCTGACAGCTCATGCGGATAGCGGTCTGCAACCCCATCCAGCCCCATATCCGCAAGCAGTTGCTCCATCCGTTCACCGGCATTGTCAGTAAGCTGTTTACTAACTTCCAGCCCCAGCAGTGCATTTTCCCGAATGGTCCGCCAAGGAAACAAATAGTCTTGCTGCAGCATATAGCCAACCTTCGTCGACGGACCCTTTACCTGCTTCCCATGAAACAACATCTCGCCCTCAGTCGGCAGCAACAGACCGGCCAGCAGACTGAGCAGAGTCGTTTTACCGCAGCCGCTTGGGCCAACCAGACTGATGAATTCCCCAGGCTGAACCTTCAGATCGACAGACTCTATCGCCAGCGAGGCTTCCTTCTCGCTTACATAAACATGAGAGACATGTTTTAATTCCAGTACCGGTCTCATTCGCTTTCCTCCTTGCTCTCCTGCTGACCCGTCTGTGTGCTGGTATTAACGGAGGACGCTGATAAAGCTTGCTTTCGTTCAATTTAATTATTTCAATACCTGCTCCGCAAAGGAATTATCCACAAGCTTGCTGTGTTCCACTCGCTCTTTCAATTCGCCTGCAGCCTCCATCACATCGAGCAGATTGTTCCACTCCGACTCGTCGATGATCGGATCGGATGCATAAGAGCCCTGGCTTTTATAGCGATTGACAACCGTAACGACAATATCCATATCCGCATCCTCAAAATACGGTTTAATCACCTTCGCGATTTCTTCTGCGCTATGTTGCTCCACCCAAATTTGTGCCCGGTGAACCGCCTTGACAAACGATTCCGCCGCCGTCTTGTTTTTCTTCAGGAAGCTTTGTTTGGACATATATACCGTATACGGAAGATGACCGCTCTCAGCGCCAAAGGAGGCAATAACGTGGCCGCGCCCTTCTTTTTCAAAAATCGACGCCTGCGGTTCAAAAAGCTGTACGTAATCACCTGTACCGGAAGCAAAGGCAGCCGGAATATTGGCAAAATCCACGTTTTGAATCAGTTTCAAATCCGTTTTGGGGTCGATGCCCTTCTTCTTCAATGTGAATTCGCCTGCCATCTGCGGCATGCCGCCTTTGCGCTGGCCGAGGAAATTCGACCCTTTAAGGTCATTCCAGTCGAAGCCGTTGACCGCCTCCCGCGACACCAGG
Organism: Paenibacillus roseus; assembly: GCF_016424485.1. Classification (GTDB taxonomy): domain Bacteria; phylum Bacillota; class Bacilli; order Paenibacillales; family Paenibacillaceae; genus Paenibacillus_D; species Paenibacillus_D roseus. The sequence continues at coordinate 792,114 of NZ_JAELUP010000103.1, read as the reverse complement.
AACGTTCCGTCGGTTTGTGTGAGCTGTGCAAAATTAATAACCGGGTCCTTTGCCCCCTGCTGCGCTACATAAATGGATGTTTCTGAACCGACAAGTCCAATGTCAATATTGCCGGACAATAGCGCCGTCATCGTCTTGTCCCCGCCAAAGGTCGAAACCAAATCAACCTCAAGACCCTCATCCTCAAAGAAACCCTTGCTCAGTGCAACGTACTGGGGCGCGTAAAATATCGAACGTGTAACCTCGCCTACCGTCAGCTTGGTTTTGCCGCCGCCCGCATCCTTCCCGCATCCGCCCAGCACAGCGCCTGCCAGAAGCAGCAGCACAAGCAGCGCAGCCGTACTCTTTCGACGCATAGCTCATCCCTCCAATAAAGTCTGTCAGTGATTCAGCCTATGCCGCTTATGCCTGATCGGTGCCATTTTTCGGATGGAGCTTGGATCAAAAAAAACCGTACATTCATCATGGATGAACATACGGTTTGGGCATAATTTTTTACAGCCTATAAATATCCTTATACTTCGTTTCCAGGTATTGAACCAAATGAGCCGGATCAAGCGGCTTGCCGGTTACGCGCTGTACGATTTCCGACGGTGTCTCCAATTTGCCGTACTGATAAATTTTGTCGCTCAGCCATGTCTTGATTGGCAGCAAATCCCCCTTGCCTACCAGTTCCCACAAGTTCGGCAATTCGCGCTCCAGCGTCTCCGTGAACTGGGCGGCGTACATGTTGCCTAGCGAGTAAGACGGGAAGTAGCCGAACGCTCCGCCGGACCAGTGGACATCCTGCAGCACGCCTTCACGGTTGTTCGGCGGCACGATGCCAAGGTATTCCTTATATTTCTCATTCCAGATTTCCGGAAGCTCGCTAGCCTTGACGCCATTGTTGAAAATCGCTTTCTCAATTTCGTAACGGATAATAATATGCAGGTTGTAAGTCAACTCGTCCGCTTCAATCCGGATCAGGGAAGGCTGCACGACGTTAATGCCGCGATAGAATTGCTCCACCGGCACATCAAGCTGGCCCGGGAAGCGTTTCTGCAGTTCTCCGAAGTACCGCTCCCAGAATGGACGGCTGCGGCCGATGACATTTTCCCAAAAGCGGGACTGGGATTCATGAATCCCCATAGAGGTCCCATCGCACAGCGTAGTGCCGACCAACTCCTGCCTGATGTTCTGCTCATACAACGCGTGCCCGCCCTCATGGATCGTTCCGAACAGGGCGCTGGTCACATCATCCTCCAGGTAACGGGTTGTAATGCGCACATCCCCTGGGCTCAATCCGGTTGCAAACGGGTGAACGCTCTCATCCAGACGTCCGGCCTCAAAGTCATAACCCATCTGCTTCAGTATGTACAAGCTGAAATCTTTCTGTGCCGCCTGGCTGTAGTTCTGACGCAGGAACGCCGTTTCCGGCTGATGGCTGGAAGCGGCAATCGCGGAAGCCAGTGGAACCAGCTTGCTCCGCAGCCCCCCGAACACTTCATCCAACTCGGCTGTCGTCAATCCCGGTTCATAATCATCAAGCAGGGTATCGTAGCGTGTGCCGTTAACGCCGCGCAAATCGATGAACTGATTCGTCAGGTCAATGATTTTTTCCAGATAGGGCTGAAAGCTGGCGTAATCGTCGTTCTCCTTGGCTTCCTCCCAGTAGCTCTCTGCCTTGGAAGTGAGAATAACGTATTCCTCATTCAGTTTGGGAGGAATTTTTTTGCTTTTATCATATTCTTTCTTGCTCTCGGAGACGAGTCTGCGGTTGATTTCATCCAGCGAGCCCAACGTCTCCTGTTCCCCGAGACGAGCCAACAAATCGCCCATTTCATCGGAAGTCGTCAGTCTGAATGCCTCGGAGGACAATACGCCGATGGCCTCCGAACGGCTGGCCACGCCCTTGCGCGGCGCGCCCGTGCGCAAATCCCAATATAGTACGCTTAGCGCCTCATGATAGCTCTTGATGGTTTTGTTTAATTCGCGAAATCTCTCCAATGCTTTTTCGGTATTCGTCGCCACAACTCATCCCGCCTTTCTTTTTCAGTACTACCTCTTGATCATACTTTTTACCGCACGTATAATCAAATTTATTCGAACCCTGAAGGAGTCCTTTGGATGAAAATTGTATTTACCGAAGCTGCGCAAGCCAAGCTACTGCCCTTGCTTGAGCCGGAACATGCCAAATTAAAGCTGCTTTACGATACGGAAGGCTGCGGCTGCGTTGTTAGCGGCGTTCCTGCACTGCAACTGGTGGAAGGCCCCGGCCCTTATGACCGTCCAGGTGAAGGCCAGCCCATTCCCTTCCTCTTCGAGCAACGCCATGAAGTTTTTTTCGAGTCGGAGCTCAAGGTTGATTATTCCGCAGAGAAAGGGCAATTCTCTTTAAAGAGCGACCAGCAAATCTATACGAACCACCTTCGCCTGATCCGGCAACAAAATTAATCGGCTCAAAACCAAAATTAGTGGTTGACATCGAGGAGAGAGCAGCGAAGGGGCAGAGGAATTCTGGAGAAACGATAGTGCTCGCATTTAAAGCCCGATTCCCCCTGCTAACCTCCATGAAATCAAGGAATCGGGCTTTAACAGCGATCGGAAGAATCCTCTGCCACAGCGTTCCCTCCTTACTAGAGGGCAACCACTAATTTTTTGGTTGAGCTGATTAATCAGAGAACAATATATTCCTCACCCTGCTCGCTGATTAGCTGTCTGCTTCCGACTTTTGCCTTTCCCCCGCCAGTTCTGAAGCCCGGCGCTGCTCGTAGGCCTCCGCTCTCGCGGCAATCACACTGCTCCGGTCGCGGAGCGTATGCCTGTGTACGAGCTGGCCGTCGCAGCGGCTGGGCTTGCACCAGCCATATCCCGCAAGAGTCGTCCGTTCCCGACATTCCCGCTCCAGCTTAAGATCGCGGAACGGCAAATCCATGTCCCTGAATGGCGGCGGCTCTCCCGCTGCCGACAGTTCCTGCAATTTGCCTCTGACCATATCTGCGACAGCCTGCCCGCTCAGTCCAAGCTGCTCCAGCAATTGCGGGTTAAGACGCCGCTCTGCCTGCCGAAACAACTTCTCCGCACCCTTCACATTTCCTCTGCGATGATGATACTGACCCACCGCTATCTGAATCAGACCTACCCACGTATCCGCATACGGATCAGATGTCCCCTGCTCCTTCCAATGTTCCTCCAGAAGCTCGTGGCATTCAAAATAATCCCGCGTTCCATGAAACTCCACCAAATAATCGATATAGGGCTTAGCATACCTCATACGAGTATTTACCTCTTTTATCTATCATTTTGATCTACACTCCCGTATAGAAATTTTTTTGAGTATTCAAGCGTAAACGA
>NZ_JAELUP010000103.1:580685-788771 GCF_016424485.1 Paenibacillus roseus | reverse complement strand
TTTGCCGTCCTTTGACGGGCAAAAACTTCGTTTCGCGGAGAAATAGAAGCCATTTATAAAAAGAAAATTTATAAATTCTTATGGCTCAACCTAAAAATTAATGGTTGACATCGAGGAAAGAGCAGCGAAGGGGCAGAGGAATTCTGGAGAAACGAACGTGGTCGCCTTGAAAGCCCGATTCCCCCTGCTAGCCTCTATCCTATAAAGGAATCGGGCTTTAACAGCGATCGGAAGAATCCTCTGCCTCGCAGCGTCCCCTCCACCTGGAGGTCAACCACTAATTTTGGTTTTGAGCCATTCTTATATTTTCAAAAAAAATTGAAACCTGATTATATATTAGACGTATTCTATGGTTAAGGCAACGTAGCTAAACACGCCAGGGATCAATTGCTGTTCACGGCTGTTTCGGCAACCATGCCATCTAATGTCATTAGGAGGAGAAGAAAGAGATGAAGAAGTTGATGCTGCTTATGATGGCGTTTACACTGTTCCTTGCCTTTGCTGTGCCGGACAGTGCTGATGCCAAAAGAGGAGGCGGAATGAAATCAGGCCGCTCCGGGTTTACACAGACGCCGAAGAAGCCTGCGGAAAATGTACAGAAATCCGATGCTTCCACCGCTTCGAAATCGCAAGCTGCGACGACAGGGTCTACTGCTAACCGCGGACTGTTCGGCGGCGGCGGATTTATGAAAGGCTTGATGATCGGCGGACTTGCCGGCATGATGTTCGGCGGATTGTTCGGCGGCATGGGCTTTATGGGTGAAATTCTCGGATTGCTGATCAATGTATTCGCTATCGTCTTGCTGTTTGTTGCGATACGCGCAATATTCAATTACTTCCGGAATAACAAAAAACGTGTAGATGACAACCGGAGACCTTTCTAAATATGATGAAAATTTTTACCGATGAGCTGATCAACGCTGTAATTATGCATATGGCTGATCGTAAAGGCGTGCCATACTCCGCTGTAGAGGTAGAGCTGTCCATCGATGATGAGCATGGCTTCACGGCAGAGGTGTGGGTCAATCAGCGCAGCCAGTACCTCGTTGAATCCAATATTCTCGAAGCTGTCGAGCAGTATATGTACAAGCAGTACCAGCTTCGGGTATTCCGTTCCCAGATTCGACTGGATGCGGACGATGAGGAGTTTTTTGCAGAAATTTCAGATTCATAGTTATTGAAGCAACAAGCATCAGTACCCTGCCTTTTGGCAGGAGCGCTGATGCTTATTTTAATATCCGGGGCATATTCCTGCTATTCGGCTATATTTCCCAAGTAACTCTCCCCTTCTGACAGCGTCTAACGTAATAGATTTATAGAAGGAGAGTGGCGAAGTATAGCATGAACAGTAGAAAATGGTTGGCAGCGATAGCGCTGATGCTCCTGCTGGGCATTCAAAGCGGACTCAGTCCCCTCGCCCATGCAGCAGCCGGTACGACAGCATACCGGGTATATCAAAATGACAATCTGCTTAAGGAGTTCGTATCCAAAGATCAGGCCGTCGGCTATGCGAAATACTTTGAATACAGTCATGTCGAGCGGATTAACGGACGCGAATGGGTATGGGACAATTACCCGCGTTACAAGGTTTATCAGGATGGGACAAGCCGCACCGACTGGGAATACAGAACGTATAGCGAGGCGCTGAACAAAGCAAAAACGATGAAGGACGTACATATTCGCGATTTGGAGCAGCCCGGCTGGGTATACAGCGACTATACGACTTATCAGCTTTACCAAGGAGATAAAACCTATAACAGCTGGGGATTCTCCACTTTGGCGGCAGCGAAAAAAGAAGCTGCGAAATGGACAGGCTCTCATGTAATGAACAAGGTATCAAACAGTTGGGTATGGGACAACCTTTCCGCTTCCATGAAGGAGGAGCAGCGCAAGTCCGCCCCAATTTATGAGCTGCTGGTCGATCAACAGCCTTCCGGCGAAGTCTACAGTTATCTGTACGATGCAATCGCTGCGGCCGATCAGAAGCCCCGAAGCGCAGTCCGCAATTTGAAGACCGGCTTAATCGTTCATTCTACCACTGCCCCATACCGGGCTTTACAAAATGGACGCGAGTTGGGAACCTTCTTCAGTTTGGACAACGCCGTTAAATTTGCACAATCGACAGCTTTAACTCAAATTGTGAAAGACAACAAGATCTATTGGACCAATGTACCCTACTTGCAGGTGAAGCAGGGCAGCCAATCGCTCGGTTATGTCCACCTGAAATCATCCGCCATCAAACTGGCTTCAGGATACTCCGACTCTTATACCGTGAACGCAGACGGACGTAGAATATGGAGCAATCCCAAGCAGCTTCTATATCTCGGATGGAACGGATCTTCCGCTTCCTCCACGATTGTATCGCAATTATCCGGGACGCAAGGGCTGGATTTCAATTCGCCAACCTGGTTTGAGCTCTCTTCCGCCGATGGGAAGCTGACGGACAACTCCGATGCAGTACTCGCGCAGAAGCTCAAACAGCAGGGCATCAAGGTGCTCCCGCTTGTTCACAACCAGTTTGATGCGGCGCTTACCACAGCTTTTCTAAAGGATGCGAAGGCGCAGGAGCGCTTTATTGATGCCCTTGTAAGCAGGCTGTCTGCACTCGGTGTTGCCGGAGTGAATATTGATTTTGAATTGATGTCCGGGAAGAACCGGAATGCCTATTCCGCCTTCGTGGCCAAGCTTGCACAACAAGCGCATGCCAATCATTTGCTGGTTACCATTGATGTACCGCGCGGCAGCCTGTCTTGGAACCACTTGACCGCCTTTGACAGTGAGAAGCTTGCCGCTTCTGTCGACTATATCATGATCATGGCTTACGATCAGTATTGGTCCGGCAGCGATTCCCCAGGCTCAGTATCGGGTTTGAAGTGGGCAGAGGAAGGCATACAGGAATTTCTGTCTTACGGTATCCCCCGCAGCAAGCTTATCCTTGGCATTCCCTTCTATAGCAGAGAATGGAAGCTTGATAGCCAGAGCCGGATCATCTCCAGCCGAGCTGTACCGATGAAGGATATTCCTTCACTGATTGCCCAGACCGGAGCGCTTGCCTCGTATGACAGCCAGTTCAGCCAGACCAAATATACGTATCTGAAGAACGGGTATACCTATGTATTTTGGGCTGAAACGGCGGAGACTGTACAAGCCCGGCTGAAGCTTGCCAAAAACTATAGTTTGGCCGGCGTCGCCATGTGGCGTCTGGGCTACGATAGCCCGGAATTGTGGCCGATAATGCTCCAGCACAAATAACGCCAACTATATGTAAGCTGCGAATCTTTGATAGCCTCTTGTCCGACGTGGATAAGAGGCTGCTTCACATTCCCGTTGCCAGTCGATATTGCATACTTCCACATGCATCGAAATCGGCTGCTGTTCTTGTTTTTGGGCATGAAACAGGGACTTGTACAATATAATCTGGTATATCTCAAGTGCCGGAGGATAACCATGAACGATTTTGTGCAGTTATCTGTAGCCGCATCTGTTTGCACGGTGCTAGGCGCTTTGCCAGCGCTCCTGTTCAAGCATGTTTCTCACCGCGGCAAAGATATTTTGCTTGCCTATGCAGCAGGCATTATGGTGGCCGCTTCCACCTACGGGTTAATTCCTTCTGCGCTTCGCCTATCCAATATATATGTGCTCACAGCAGGAATTTTGCTCGGCACACTGCTGCTGACCGTACTGGAGCTTTACATCCCCCATGCTGATCCTGACCATTCCCTCAACAAGTCCCAAAGACTGGCTCCACCCTCCAATGGCAGTCGCTACTCCCTGCTTCTAATGGCGATGGTGCTGCATAATCTCCCGGAAGGACTTTCCACAGGAGTCAGTTTGGCTTCCAAAGATACAGACCTCGGATGGCTGGTCACCCTTGCAATCGGTTTGCAAAACGTGCCTGAAGGGTTCCTTGTTGCTCTGTTCCTCATTACGCAAGGTACTTCCAGAAGTTTGGCCCTCCTCTATTCTGTGCTTATCGCTTCTACGGAGTGGCTGGCCAGCGTAGCTGGCTATCTGTTCGCATCCAGGTTGGATTTCCTTATTCCGTACGGACTTGCCTTTGCAGGCGGCGCCATGCTGTATGTCGTGTACAAAGAACTGATCCCCGAGAGCCACGGGGACGGCAATGAAATTCCTGCCACCATTGCTTTCATTGTCGGTACCATAACGATGATCGGGCTGACAACATTGCTTGAATAAACTTAAATATAATTCAGCAAATTTTAAGATAAATTTAAGGGAATCAATTTGGAAATCCTTTACATAGAATGCTATAATAATTTTCAGAGATAGTTTCATAGTTTTGGTTGTTATCCTAAAAAATGCGTAAGGAGAGAGGAAAAGCAAAGTGATTAAAAAGGGGAAGTTGGCAATTGTAGGGATGTTGGCGATGGCACTTGTTGCAGGCTGCAGCAGTGGCGGGAATAGCGGAAAGCCCGAGGAAAACTCGACTCTGAAAGTGATGTATTATGACGAACAATCCTTCTACAACGAATACGGCATGCTGTATTCCGCTCTCAATCAGAATGTGGAGATTGAAGTTATCACACAGGGCAATAGATGGGGGAACAGCGAGCCGGAGACAGAAGAAGAACGGGAGGCTAAATTCCAACAGCTTATTGATGAGAAGCAGCCGGATGTCCTGTTCATCGATGCCAAGCAATATGAAAAATTCAGCCAAGATGGCAAACTGCTTGACCTGGGACCGCTGATTGAGCAAGATAAATACAATACGGAAACATTGATTCCGGGCATGCTGGACTTCCTGAAGGAAAAAGGCGGCGGCAACTTGTACGGTCTGTCTCCCTCCTATTACAGCCAGGCCTTGTATTATAACAAGACGCTGTTCGAAAAACACGGCGTTGACTTGCCTGTTGATCGGATGACTTGGGAGGATGTATTGGCCCGTGCTGCCCGCTTCCCGACTGACGGCTCACCGGAAGAACGGATATATGGCTTCAAAGGAGGATATGATTCCAGCTTGTTCCAGCTAGGCATGAATATTGGCACAACGCTTGGACTCAGCTTTGTTGACGCCGACGGCAAGCAATTGATGATCGATACGCCTGCCTGGCAAAATGTTTTCAATACGGCTCTCCAGGCCCAGAAATCGAACACGCTTTATTTTCAGGATGCTAACATGGGCGGGAATTGGAATAATTACGAGGAATATCTAATGCGGGACCCGTTTATTTCCGGACGCATGGCTATGATGGTCGAGGGCACATATATGCTGGATCAGTTAAAGCAAGCCAAGGACGCGCTGAAGGACAAAATCAATTATGAATGGGATCTCGTGACAGTACCTGTCGATCCAAGTAATCCGGACTACACGACATCGACGGGATTTCACCAGATTTTTGCCATTAACAGTACGTCTGCGAACTCCAAGGAAGCCTGGAACTTTATCAAATATATTCATGGGGATGATTATGCCCGTGTGAAATCCAAATCGTATAACTCCGGTAATCTGAGCACCCGCACCGGCTATCTCAAAGATGATGAAGGCCATAATTTGCAGGCTTTCTATGAGTTGAAGCCAACGGAGTCTACGCTATTCAGAAGTTATTACAATCTTCCACAAGACTTTTACATGCAGTTCGACTCGCTTGTCAAGCAAAAGCTGGAACCGGTAACGAAGGGCGATGTTTCGCTCGAGGAAGCGCTTAAAGACCTTCAGCAGGAAGGCCAGCAGCTTTTGATGGAAGCTCACAAGAAGCAAGATGAGCAGAAAGAAGCGGAACCGCAAGTAACTGAACAGGGATCAGCAGTCGAGGCTCCGGCGGAAGAAGCTGTCGGAAGCTCAGGCGAAGCAAGCAGTTCGGAGTCATCTGAATAAATTACCCATGTGAACACCCCGTATCTCTGTACTTAGAGATACGGGGTGTTCGTTTGACTATATCTGTCCCCTCTTCCCTGTACCCCGCGTATAGATGAACATATGGCGGCTAATCGTGCTTTACATGCTGGAGCGTTTGGCCGAAAATCTCCTCCACGTGGTCATCGTCAACGGAATAATACACGGTTTTTCCTACCTTGCGTCTCTTCACCATTCGTACATTTCGCAGCAGTCGTAGTTGATGAGACACCGCTGACTGCCCCATCTCCAGCACCTGCGTCAAATCATGTACGCACATCTCGCTTTGCAGAAGGGCATGAATAATTTTGACCCGGGTCGGATCGCCAAGCGCCTTGAACCAGTCAGACACCTCCAAAGCCGTAGAGGGCGAAATAAGGTTGCCCTTAATTTTCCCAAGATCAAGCTCATTGCCGGAACAGGTTTCCTCGCAGGTGTCATGCAACGTTTTTTCCAAGTTTTACACCACCGTCCGTGTATAGAATATGTCCAAGATTATACCATAAACGATATAGGTAATTGTAGTTCTTACGAATAGTTTCGTGGCAAATACAGGCTTGACAAAATTGTTTATCAATTTTATCATATGAACATATATTCATATTAGTAATGAAGAGAGGTTTATGCCATGAACGAGTATCGGGTTAAAGGTCTTTCTTGCGCCAATTGTACACAAACGATGGAACAGCAGATCAGGAAGCTTGAATACGGGGATACTGCCCGACTCAGCTACAATTCTGCCAAGCTCTCGCTTGACCCTCAGGTTTCTTTGGATAAAGTCAAAAAAATATTGAAAAGCGACGGCGCTTATCTGGAGGAACTTTCTTCCTCTGCTCATAATCGTCAGGAGCTTGCGCACGGACATGACTCTTCCCATAAGCATACGCATGATGGTCATAATGCGCATGGACATGATCACGAACATAGCCATAGCCATGGAGCAGCCAGTCTGATGCGCAACTTGCTTATTGTATCAACTGTGCTATACGGACTTTCTTTTTTGCTTGATGGCCGCATTCCCGAGATTGCTCTGATCGCCGTATATTTGACAGCTATCGTACTGAGCGGCTATAAAACCTTTATTAGAGGATTGAAGAATCTGTTTTCCTTCGTATTCACAATCGATACTCTGATGACTATCGCACTCATCGGCGCAGTCGCCATTGGCGAATGGAAGGAAGCAACGCTTGTAGCCATTTTATTCGGGCTCAATGAAATGCTTGAGGACACAGGCATGGCGAAGGTTCGCAACTCGATGGAAAAACTGCTTCAAGTCGCGCCCAAGACCGCTACTGTGCTGGACGGCGCTTCCGAAATCGTCGTACCGATTGAATCCTTGCAAGCCGGACAGCTTGTCAAGGTAAAGCCGGGGGAGAAAATCCCTTCCGACGGCATTGTCGCTGAAGGGGCCGGCTCCGTGAACGAAGCGGCGATTACCGGCGAATCGCTGCCGCTGCACAAGACTTCCGGAGATCAAGTATTTGGCGGCAGTGTCAACAACGAAGGCTTGCTGATCGTACAGATTGAGAAGCCGTACAAAGACTCCTCCCTGGCCAAAATTTTGCATCTGGTTCAGGAGGCACAGGATACCAAAACACCTACGGAGCTATTTATTAACCGCTTCTCCAAATATTATACGCCGCTCATTATGGCGATGGCTGCACTTGTTATAGTGATCCCGCCTTTGTTTCTCGGGGGCGAATGGCAGCATTGGCTGTACCAGGGATTAGCCGTCCTTATTGTAGGCTGTCCTTGCGCCCTGATTCTCTCCTCCCCCATTGCAATTGTCGCAGGCATTGCACGAAATGCGCGGAACGGGATTTTGGTCAAAGGAGGCGTTCACCTGGAGCAACTCGGCAGAATCAATACGCTCGCTTTTGATAAAACAGGGACGCTGACCCAAGGCAAACCAAAAGTTCAGGAAACCATTGTCTATAATGAGCCGTTATTTTACCGTGTAGCGGCTGCGATTGAGTCCTCCTCCAGCCACCCCCTTGCCAAAGCGATTATGCAGGAGATAGAACTCAAAGGCGTCGTGTATACCCAGCCGGAAGAAGTAACTGCCATAGCCGGGCAAGGTGTCGCCGCCAATGTGGACGGTGTGCGCTATTGGGTAGGGAATGAGCAAATTATTTCTCCAACAGCTCTAAACGACGAGGTGCTCAAGCAGGCTGAAGCATTGAAAGCCGAAGGACTTACCATCGTCCTTGCCGCTGACCAAGAGCAAGTGCTCGGATTATTCGGCATAGCCGATCAGATTCGCGAGGAGAGCAGCGCTGTCATCGATGCCATTAAACGAAGCGGTATTCACCAGACTGTCATCTTGAGTGGCGACCATCAAATTACTGTAGAGCGTGTCGCTTCCGAGGTTGGCGTTACAAGAGCCTATGGCAGGATGCTGCCGGAAGACAAAGCCGCCAAAATCAAGGAGCTTTCCAAGGAAGGCAAAGTCGCAATGATTGGCGACGGCATTAACGACGCGCCGGCGCTGGCATCCGCTGATTTGGGCATCGCCATGGGCAAAGGCTCGGACAGCGCCATTGAGACAGCCGATATTGTGCTGATGCAGGATCATCTCGGCCGGCTGCCTGAAGCGATCTCAATTGCAAAGCTGGTTAACCGGATTATCCGCTTCAACATTATTGTCGCACTGGGCCTGAAGCTGATTGCCCTGCTGCTGACAATCCCTGGTCTCCTGACCTTGTGGATCGCCATTCTGTCAGACATGGGAGCTACCGTATTCGTCACCCTTGTCAGCCTTACGGTATTATCCAACCGGACTGCGCGCAAGAGCAGGTTGCAAACGGACTAACTGCGGAGAGAAACCAAATAAACCGGCCATTCAGAGCAACTCTGAATGGCCGGTTTCAGTTTGAGCATGAATCATGATTCATGAAAATGGGCAGATCAACGCTCTTTCAGACGGTAGTACAAATCATTCCAGCGCAGTTCGTTTCTCAGTTCAGAAATCCGTGTGTGCTGATCAATAACTACACACTCAATGCCTGCGAATTCAGCCCAGTCGCGAAGCTGCTCTGTCGTAGCAGCGAAGGATAGAACCGTATGATGCGCCCCTCCGGCGTAAATCCAGGCCTCAGCCGATTCGGAAAGCGAAGGCGCCGGCTTCCAGAGTACCCTGGCTACAGGCAGCTTAGGCATGTCGTGCTGTATGGCTACCCCTTCCACTTCATTAATGACCAGCCGGAAACGACCGCCCATGTCGACCAGAGACGCATTACGCGCCGATCCCTCAATTCCGTTGAATATCATTCGGGCAGGATCGGCTTTGCCGCCGATACCTAGCGGATGCACCTCAAGGCGTGGCTGATCCGCTGCAATTGTCGGGCATACCTCCAGCATATGGGAACCGAGTATCAGTTCATTTCCCTCTTCAAGATGGTACGTATAATCCTCCATAAAGGAAGTCTGCTTATTGTTGGTCAGGATTTTGATCGTACGAGTAAGAGCTGAAACTTTCCAATCTCCTTCCCCGCCGAAGCCATATCCCTGCTCCATAAGCCTCTGAACTGCCAATCCGGGAAGCTGCTTTAATCCATGCAAGTCTTCAAAGCTCGTTGTAAAGGCGCTATATCCGCCCTCCTGCAGGAAAGCTTTAAGCCCCAGTTCTATTCTCGCCTGCTCCTGAATGGCCTCCCAGCTTGACTCCTGATTGCGCACGGCCGCTGCAATCTCATAACGCTCCGTATATTCATCCAGAAGCGCTGACAGCTCATTTGCGGAAACCCCATTGACATATTGAACCAAGTCCCCTACACCGTATCCGTCTATCGACCAGCCGAACTTAATCTGCGCTTCTACCTTATCGCCTTCAGTTACGGCCACACTGCGCATATTGTCCCCGAAGCGGGCCACTTTCAGATTGTGGCTTTCCACAACAGCCACTGCCGTCTGCACCCATGCGCCGATTCTGCGCTGCACGCCCTCATTGCGCCAATAGCCTGCCACCACTTTGCGCGGCACATTCATCCTTGCATTTATAAAACCGTATTCCCGGTCTCCATGGGCAGCCTGATTCAAATTCATAAAATCCATATCGATGCTGTCCCAAGGAATATCCCGATTGTATTGCGTATGCAAATGCAACAGCGGTTTGCGCAACAAAGATAATCCAGCGATCCACATTTTTGCTGGCGAGAACGTATGCATCCATGTGATGACTCCTGCACAATCAGGGTCAGCATTAGCCTGCTGCAAGACCGCAGAGATTTCTTCAGGGGTGGTCACCACAGGCTGAACAACAATATGCCCGTCAACAAAAGGCGAGCCGTCGAGCTCAGCCGCTATCTCCTGCGAATGCCGTCCAACTTCCTCCAACGCCTCTGCCCCGTATAGATGCTGGCTGCCTGTAACGAACCAAAACACATGTTTCCGTGAAATGAGCATCTTCGTTCCTCCTATAATTACGATTATATAGACTAAGCCTTTTTAACAACTGCCCTTAAATGTACGTACATGGTAGGTTGAAATTCATAATAATTATTGTTTTTCAATTAGTTGTACATACAACTTAATTTAATTGTAATCGCTCCCGAGCAGTTTCGCAATAGCCTGACAATGCAAAATAAAAAAAACCGTATTTAGCAGCGAAGGACGCTGCTAAATACGGTTGGATATTTCATGACCACTTATGCCGGAATAGCTAATTCTTGCAATTGTTATATGAGTTGTACGGATTTAGGCTACAGCCTTCATGTGAAAGGTTCTTCCCGGGCCGCTTGCCTAGTACCTGCCGTCAGCCTCTGTCTCCTCAAAGTATTTCAGTTGGTCCATAACATTGACTAAATTTACCTGTTGGAGAGCGTTTAAGATATTGATCGCATATACAACAACTCCAACGGAAAACAGACATGCTGCAATTAGAGCCCTGAACTGCCCCAGACTTTCAAGGGTGAAAATCAGAAAAATACTATTGGTAAAGAACAGAGTCATAAACCAGATTGCGCGTGACGGTTCCCCCAAATACAGATGCCCCGCTCCCGGACACAACAGTGCGAGAAACACGGTAAGCGGCTTATTTTTCTTGAACCCAGCAGCGAGCTCCTGTTCTGCATACTTAACCGATTCCATTTCTGAACCCCTCCGGACATTTTTAAAAAGCTAAGAATGGAGCATGATCTTTGCGTAACCTGGGTTTTCAAGCAAAACGCTGCTGTCAAGCTTGCGATAGCTATATCATACCGAATTTCATCGGGGTTCAAATCCGTCCATAGTTTGGTTTAACACTGGACTTTAGTCGGGTTATTCCCATAATTTTCATGTCCAGTACCGTCGAAAACACGGCAATTGTCAAAATAGAAAAGGCCGCTCTCCAGAGCAGCCTTATGATCCTACTTGATAAACGATATTTCAAAAACCTAAAACAACGAAAGCCCTGCCTCTCTTCCATCCTTGCGGCTCCAATGACCGCTCCAGTGTGAATCGGGTTATCTATGTGAAAACATCTCATAAAATTCAAGCAGATAATATATCTTATCACGTATTTAAACTTTTGTCAATGGCATATCGGTTATTGCAAAACTTGCACTGCAGTATCAATCCGGCATCGCCGACAACGACGCGCAGCCGATCATCATCTTCCAGATCAACCGCCTCCATCCCCTGCTCATTGACATCTCCCGTTCCAAAAAAACGAACTTCATTGCCGCAATCACATGTGAACGTCAACTTCATTCCGCATAAATCCCCTTTCTTTTTATATAAAATCTTGTTTCACACTTGACAATGATACATTTTGTATCATAAATTAATAGTAACAGATATTTCATACTTCAAGCCTATTGCAACAATCAGCACAGGATTGGGTGATAAGCGTAAACGGCTTTGCCGTTCTTTGCAAGGGACGGCCAAAAGCTTCGTTTCGCTTAGAAATATAAGCCACTTATAAACGCTTATATTTTAAAAAAAGAATGCTCGTAAGGGAGTAATCACATGACGATGGGAGATCGATTAAGAGAGCTGCGACTTAGAAAAAATATCTCGCAGGAAGAAGTGGCCAGACGTGTCGGCATCACTCGTTCTGCCTATAGCCACTATGAAATCAACAACCGCCAGCCCGTATATGAAACCTTGATCAAGCTGGCCAATTTTTTTGAAGTATCCCTCGATTACATTATCGGAGGCGAGCAAAGCGGGCAAGCCAGCCCGGTAATGTCCGATACCGTAGAAATTTTCAGGCTTCTCAACAACATGGATCATGAAAAACGCAAGCGCTCCATTGACAAAATGATTAAAGTTCTGCAACAGGTCGAATAAACGTTTCGCTATCCCCAAATGAAGACGTTTTCTTGAGTTCCTTCCCGATCACTTTCAAATCAAGCACTTACTTGTACCTGCAGGCGCCGGCCGGACAAGAAGACCAGATATCCTGTACGAGAAAGCTTAGCTTGTGCAGCCTGGGAGCGTGAGGATCAAAAGAAAGCGGTTTGTAGTCAAAATCAAGGCCGTGGATGCTTACGCATCCTTTTCTTTATTTCAGTACTTCCTTGACTTCTGCCGGCAAAGTAATTGTAAATACACTTCCCGCCCCTAAAATGCTCTCCGCAGCAATACTACCGCGATGAGCATCAATAATTTCCTTCACAATTGCGAGACCGATCCCGCTGCCGCTGCCTTGAGCAGAATTTCTGGACTTGTCGTTTTTATAGAAGCGCTCGAAAATATGAGGCAAATCCTCCTGTGGAATTCCGCTGCCTGTATCCGCGACTTTTACCTCTACAGTCGCCTGCTGCTGATCGTAGCGGAACGTTAGTGCAAGCTCGTCGTCAGGACTCATGTGAGTCAGCGCATTATAAACCAGATTGGACAGTGTCTGCTTCATTCGGAATTCGTCGATCCAGAGCCAGACAGCTGACGGCTGCGTGCTGGTGTCAAGCAACTCGCATCTAAAGCGGATGTCCCTGCCCTCTATATCTACCATGTAGTAGCCTCGCAGCTGTTCCACCCAATCATCCAGTCTGACCAGGTTGTGGTGAAAAGATACTTGTCCCGCTTCCAGCTTGGAAAGCTCGAACAAATCGGAAATGAGCCGGTTCAAGCCGTTCAACTTATCCAGCATAATCCGTACATAGTGCTCCTGCTCCTGCCGGTCTTTGATGACGCCATCCTGCATCGCTTCCAGGTAGCCTTGAATCAGCGTCATTGGAGTCCGCAGGTCATGGGAGATATTCGTCAGCAGCCGTCTTCTTGAGCCCTCCTGACGCTCCAGTTCCTCATAGCTCTTCTCCAGCGCTTCATTTGTTTGCAGCAGTTCCTGGGTGCGTTCGGCAATTCTTTCCTCCAACTGCAAGTTGAGCGACTTGAGTTCATCCGACACCTCCTCGACCTTGTGCAAGGCATGAGAGAAGCGGTTGGATATAATAAACGCCTGCATCATAATGAAGAAAAATAATCCGGCGGGAATCATATCGCTTATCCCGAACCATTCATTATAAAATGAAACATCATTGATAACAGACAGGATAAATACGAACATTCCGGTCAATACGATGAGACTGCCCGCTCTTCTACGCTTGACACTCAGCACCAGTGCAATGAGTGCGAACAAACCGGTCATAATGACAAAAGACTGAAACAGCCAAAGTTGCCTGGAGAAAGTTTCCACTGGCGCCAGCAGGACAAACAGAAATAGTAGCGAACTGCCGACTGCAAGCAAGCGCACAATCCTTTTGGAAGCATCCGCAGGGAATAAAAAGTAAACGTACAAATAACCAAACAGCGGCGAAAGCGAAAACGAGATGTATTCAATCTTGTGTGAGGTCTCCCAGGATACCGGTAGCCATTGCATAATGAATACATCGCCCACTACGACAATTCTTAGCGCTATGAGAAGGCACAACAGTCCGAAATAAAGTGTAAACCTCTCTTGTCTTCGCAGGACAAACAAGCCGATATGATAAAAACCGATCATAAAAAGACTGCCGAACAGCCCCATCTGCTCGGCGGCCTCAATGGTCTGGATGTCATTCACCGCATCAACGCCGCCCAGGTAGAAATCGGTCCAGATTCCGCCGCGCCGATGGAAAAAGTTGGACACCTCAACTATGAGCTCATGCTCCCCATCCCCGTTGTAAAAAGGAACGATGTCCCGTAGTTGATCCGGCTCGCTAGATGCCTTGTCCGTCCCGACAACGCCGCCGAAAGCCATCGGCTTGCCGTCTATCCACAGCTTATAGGAGCTGGATATGTTCGGGACACGCAGCGACAATATATAGTCGCCCGGGTGAGTCTGAAATCGCAGCACATAGGTACCGTACCCAAGCCCGCTCTTAAAGCTGGAATTTGTCTCCAAATAACTGTTCCATGACCCCGGAACCTCAACATGCTGGTAGAGTTCATCCAGACTCAGGGACTGGGATTCAAGCAGACGATAGGGATAAAACCGCCATTCCCCCTGAAGCTTGACAGGCTCGCGCTCCAGATCGGCGTCTCGCAAGTCCATTTCACCCTGGACAGCATGTTGATACGGCTTGCCTGACAGCGGGGCAGCACAGCCCTGCAAGACGAGCAGCACGAGCAACGCCGCTGCGAAAGGTATGTATAGGAATGATCTGTGCATGTCTTCCTCCGAAAAAAGGCAATTGCTTCAATAGTCCTGCATTCGTTATAATAGTCGAGAAAGCGGGAGGGGTAAAATATGAAAGAGACGCATATTTTAGTCGTCGACGACGAGCCCGAAATAACAGAACTGATCGGTCTTTATTTGGCCCGTGAGGGCTTCACCGTTCATGTCGCTGACAACGGGAACGATGCCCTCCGACTAGAGCAGGAAGTCAAACCGGATCTAATGATCCTCGATATATTGTTGAAACATATGGACGGCATAGAGGTTTGCCGACAGCTGCGCAAGTATTCTAGCGTACCGATTCTGTTTATCAGCTGTAAAAGTGATGATAACGACATTATACACGGTTTGACTGTCGGGGGCGACGATTATATTACGAAGCCCTTCAGTCCAAGCCAGCTTGTGGCGCGCGTAAAAGCGCATCTGCGCAGGCTGGAGCTTCAACGAAAGGCAATGGCTGAAGGCGCTCAGGAAGAATGTATGCTGGTCTTTGACGGCATGATCATTGACCTGGATGCACGTTCCGTACATATCGATGGACGTCAGGCTACACTCTCCGTCAAGGAGTTTGACCTGCTTACCTATCTGGCTCAAAGGCCAAACAAGGCTGTCCAAATTGACCATTTGTATGAAGTCGTCTGGGGGGCTGAAAGCAACGGGGATACCCGGACGCTAATGGTGCATATCAGCAACTTAAGGAAAAAAATCGAACCCGACCCGGCTAACCCGGTCTACGTGATGACGGTCCGCGGCATCGGGTACAAATTCGCAACCAAGGAAGGAATTACACATGTATATCGCTAATGAATGGAAGGATTACGAAATAATCGACACAGGAGACGGGGACAAGCTTGAGCGCTGGGGTCATATCGTACTGCGGCGGCCAGACCCGCAGATTATCTGGCCGCTGAACCCTTCGGTCAAGGAATGGAAGAGCGCGGATGCCTGGTATCACCGAAGTTCCTCCGGCGGAGGCCAGTGGCAGAACAATACCAAGCTGCCTGAGAGCTGGATCATTGAATACGGCAAGCTTCGTTTCCAGATTCGTCCGACCAGCTTCAAGCATACCGGCTTGTTCCCGGAGCAGGCCGTCAATTGGAGCTGGATGATGAATAAAATTCAAAACGCCAACCGGCCGATCAAAGTCCTCAACCTGTTTGCCTATACCGGTGGAGCGACAGTCGCTTGCGCTGCAGCCGGCGCTGAAGTCTGCCATGTTGACGCCGCAAAAGGAATGGTCCAGTGGGCCAAAGATAACGTCAAGCTGTCCGGTCTGGAGGACAGGCCCGTGCGTTTTATCACTGATGACGTGTTCAAGTTCGTTCAGCGGGAACAGCGCCGCGGCAATAAATATGATGCAATTATTATGGACCCTCCTTCCTACGGACGCGGGCCTGGCGGCGAGATGTGGAAGCTGGAGCAGAGTCTTTACCCGTTCCTGGAATCATGCAAGACCATTTTGTCGGACAATCCGTTGTTCGTTCTGATCAATTCCTATACAACCGGTCTCTCTCCTTCTGTTCTGCACAATCTGCTGCACCTGACTATCGGCAGCCAGCATAAAGGGACGATAACCTGCGGGGAAATTGGTCTGCCGATTACCAAGTCCGGCCTGAATCTGCCTTGCGGCATCCTGGGCCGCTGGGAGTCCGTATAATGAAGGCTGAACACCCGCAGGGAGCGCTGGATATCCCGATTTTGTATGAAGACAACCATCTGCTCGTTGTCGTCAAGCCGCCAGGCATTCCGTCCCAGGAAGACGAGAGCGGCGATCTGGATATGCTCACCTTGCTCAAGCAGGATCTAAAGCTTCGCTACAATAAGACCGGGAACGTATTTCTCGGGCTCGTACACCGCCTTGACCGTCCAGTCGGCGGTGTTATGCTGTTTGCCAAAACTTCAAAGGCCGCTTCACGCATGTCCGAAGCTGTCCGCTCCAGGAACTTTAACAAAACATATGCCGCCGTCGTAACCGGACGCCCTGGCAAAAATGCTGACCGGCTGAAGCACTATCTGGTTAAGGACAGCCGCACGAATACAGTCGCATGCTATCCATCTCCCGTAACCGGGAGCAAGGAAGCACTGCTGGATTATGCAATTGTCGCCTCGGACGGCAAACACAGCCTTGTCGCTGTCAAACTCCACACCGGCAGGCCGCATCAGATCCGCGTTCAATTGGCGTCTATCGGCTGTCCGCTGGCAGGCGACCATAAATACGGAAGCAGCCAAGGCAAGTCGGGACATTCCAACATTGCACTTTGGTCGACGTCGATCCGGGTGGATCATCCGATTACCAGGGAGAGCCTGCTGTTCCGCAGTATTCCGCCGCTGGAGAAGCCATGGAGCCTATGGGATGCAGACGTGCTGGAAGAGTCGACCGGCAAGATGCTGGGAGAGGAGCCGCTATGAAATTCATCCGAACAGTCGTTATCGTGATCTTGCTCACGCTTGTCATGAGCGCCTGCTTCGGCCCTACTCGTGCTCAGACACCAGGAGAATCACGGCCGCCGCTAACAAGCGATAACAGTACTCAGACACCAGCCAATCCACCAACTGATGAATCCCATCAGCCGCTTGAGGAGACCCCGGATACAAGCGGACCGGAAGAGGACCGGACTACGGAAGCGGTATGGATTGCTGCTGGCGACGTCATGATGCATACGCCCCAGTACCCCGGTTCCTATGACAGCAAGCGCAAACGTTATATATTTGACCCTTTTTTCGAGCAAGTCCGCCCTATTCTGGAAGAGGGAGATTGGACCATCGTCAATCTGGAGGTTCCGCTTGGCGGCGAGGATTTGAAGTATACCGGATATCCATTGTTTAATGCCCCTCCAGAAATGGCGGAAGCCTTGAAAAAGAGCGGAATAAATATCGTTGGCACGGCTAACAACCATGCGCTGGACCGTGGCGAAAAGGGCGTCATTCGTACCATTGCAGCCCTTAAGGAGCAAGGCTTGATCCATAATGGTACGGCCAGTTCTCAGGCTCAGGCGGACCAAGCCGTTATCATCGAAAAAAATGAGATCAGAATGGGATTTCTGGCGTATACGTATGGCACCAACGGAATTCCGATTCCGGAAGGAAAGCCGTATCTGGTCTCCCTGATTGATGAACAGCGTATGGTAGAGGATATTGAGAAGCTTAAGGCCGAGGGAGCGGATTTTATAACGGTGAATCTTCATTTCGGCATTGAATACCAATTCCAGCCCAATGAAGAGCAACAGCGGATCGCTCACAAGCTCATTGAAGCGGGCGCCGATATTATCGCAGGCTCTCACCCCCACGTTGTTCAGCCTTATGAGGTTGTCGACACTGTAAATGCTGACGGCAGCGCCAGACGCTCTGTCATTATTTATTCAATGGGAAATTTTATATCCAATCAGCAGGGCGACTTCAAGGATTACGGCGTCATCTTCCGTATTCATGTACGCAAGCAGCACGGGACGGGGGAAGTTGAATTCACGAAGATTGAGCCGATACCGACCTGGGTGTATAAATATAAGCAGAACGGTCTTAACCAGTATCGGATTCTCCCTGTAGAGGAAACGCTGTCCAAACGCAATCAGCCAGGACTCGCAGCAGGCGATTACAAACAGCTCGAGAGCTCTCTCAACCTATTAACTAAAAGGCTCAATTCCATGCTTAAATAGCGGAATCTATCTTTCCGCTCACCGGAAAAGGCTTGCTTGTGTTCGCAACCTTGCCGAGCAAATAAACGAGCAATTGCTGATTGTGGCCGGAAATCCGGTCCAGAGCATTCTGGATGTAGGTTTCACGCAGCTCCATGCCGCGTTTGGCTTCCTCCAGCCCCTTTGTAGTTACCGAGATCCATACAATACGGCGGTCTGATTGGTCCCTGGAACGGGCGATCAGACCGCCTTTTTCCATCCGGTCCAGCAAGGTCGTAATCGCAGCGGGAGTCGTCTCCAAATATTTCAGCAGGTCTGAAGGCTTCATCGGTTCATGCTCAAGCAGCAGCTCCAGTACATTAAGCTGACCCTCCGTCAGGTGTGGTGCTAACGCATCCTCCAGGTAATTTTTCCATTCCTTCGAGAATTTCATCCATAGCCTTGCAAATTCAGCAGCATGCATGGGATTACCCACCTCCTACCGATCATTATATCATTTGAAAATGTCGAAAAAAAGATTAATGGGATTAATACTTTGCGCGATTAATCGCTACGATAGAGAACATTTTGACAGCTTTAGACATATCCTTGAGTATAATATGTTGACGATGCTCGAATGCTCAGAGAGGAGGCCGTCCACATGGAGGCTCAGAAATCGGAGGTAGTAAAGAGAATTGTGGAATCCGGGCTAATAAAAGACCCCCAATGGCTGGAGCGGCTTGATGAGCCTGTACCATTGCGGGTCATGTTGGAAGCGATGCTCGAATTGCTGGATAAAGTCAATCCGCCGCATCGTCCCTATGATTAAAATGTGCTTACGCCTGCTCAGACCGGACGAACAAGCCCGTTATGCGGTCCTTCTTGTCCATAGCGGCCAGCAGCCTGCCAACAGAGCGCCGCTCATCCAGAGGGGCTTTTTCTGTGGAAACAGCCGGATGCAGTTCGCCGGATTGCAACAGCAGCGTCAGCCATCTTTCTTCTTTGCACCAGAGCGCACCGACAAGCTCGCTGCCATTCGGCCTGATCCGCTTGCCTTCCTTGAATTCAAAGGTCTGAATGCCTTTGCCGCCGCGTCCTTGAACTGGATAGTCCAATAGCAGTGTCCGTTTGCCATAACCAAGATCGCTTACGACAAGCACTTCGCCCTCATCGCCAGATACCCACAGAGCGGCAACAATCTCATCCTGGTCTTTTAATTGAATCCCTTTGACGCCAGCGGCAACACGCCCCATAGCGTTTACTTCACTCTCAGGGAAGCGGATGCTCATTCCCTGCTTGCTGACGAGCAAAATATCCTTCGTATTGTCGCTGAAAGCAACCGTAATGACTTCATCGCCTTCACCCAGCTTGCAAGCGGTAATGGCTGTCGAGCGGTTCGACTGGTAATCTTTAAGCTCCGTTCGCTTCACCTGGCCTTTGCGTGTAGCAAATACCAGCGATGCGCTTTGCTCAAAATCCTTCACCGGAATGATGCTGACAATCGCATCTTCCTTCGGCAGCGGGATGACATTGACAACAGCCGTCCCGTTCTCCTTCCATTTGAACTCAGGGATCTGATGGACAGGCAGTACAAAATACTGCCCTTTGCGCGTAAATAGCAACAGGCTGTCAATAGTATTGACCTCAAGCAGATTTCGGAGCACGTCCCCTTCCTTCACGCCTGCGCTCTCCAATTCCCCGCCCGAACGGGTAAAGGACAGCATGCTGGTGCGCTTGATGTACCCGTCCTGGCTAAGTGTGACCAGCACATCCTCCGGTGTCACCATAACCTCAAGATTGACTTTCAATTCTTCAATCTCCCCGCGGATTTCACTGCGGCGGTCAATTCCGTACTTCTCCCTGATTTCCAGCAGTTCCTCCCGGATAACGCCAAGCAGCTTCTTCTCATTCTCCAGAATCGCCTTGTAGATGGCAATCTTCCTAGAGATATCCTTCAGCTCCTTCTCCAGCGACGTAATCTCCAGATTCGTCAATCTGTACAGTTGAAGGGTCAAAATAGCGTCGGCCTGACGATCTGTGAACGCAAACTTGGCGACGAGATTGTTTTGCGCATCCTGACGGTTCTTGGATGCCTTGATCGCGACAATAATCTCGTCCAGCAAATTGAGTGCTTTGACCAGCCCTTCCAACACATGCGCGCGATCCTCGGCTTTTTCCAGCTCATACTGTGTCCGATGGGTGACGACTTCCTTCTGGTGATCAATGTAGGCCGCGAGCATATCCATAATGCCAAGCTGCTTCGGCGTCTTGTTGACAATGGCCACCATGTTGAAGTTATACGTAACTTGAAGGTCCGTCTTCTTCAGCAGATAAGCAAGAATGCCTTGGGCGTCGGCTTCCTTCTTCAGCTCGACAACGATGCGTGTCCCGTTCCGTCCGCTCTCATCGCGCACCTCGGCGATTCCTTCGACCTTCTTCTCGATGCGAATATTCTCCATCGCCGTAACCAGTCTCGACTTAACGACTTGATACGGGATTTCGGTGACAACGATCTGCTGCTTGCCGCCCCGCAGGTCCTCAATATCCGTTTTAGCACGGACGTAAATACGGCCTTTGCCTGTGGTGTACGCTTCACGAATGCCGTCCCCGCCCATAATCATGCCGCCCGTCGGGAAGTCTGGCCCTTTTACAATTTCCATAATCTCTTCCAGATTCATGCCAGGCTTGTTCATCAACGCAATACATGCGTCGATAACCTCACGCAAGTTATGCGGAGGAATCTCTGTAGCGAATCCGGCAGAAATCCCGCTAACGCCGTTAACCAGCAGGTTCGGATAACGGGACGGGAGCACGACCGGCTCCTTCGTCGTATTATCAAAGTTATCCTTGAACAACACCGTGCGCTTCTCAATATCGCGCAACAGTTCCATCGCGATCGGAGACAAGCGGGCCTCCGTATAGCGCATTGCTGCAGCTGGATCATCATCCATCGATCCCCAGTTGCCGTGTCCGTCTACAAGCGGATGCGCCATCTTCCAAGGCTGCGCCATACGCACCATGCCTTCATAAATCGAAGCATCGCCGTGGGGATGGTAGTTGCCCATGACATCCCCTACCGTCTTGGCAGACTTGCGGTATGGTTTGTCAGGCGTATTGTTCGAATCATACATCGCATACAGAATACGACGCTGCACCGGCTTGAGGCCGTCGCGAACGTCCGGGATCGCCCGGTCCTGAATAATATATTTGGAATAGCGTCCGAAGCGGTCGCCGACGACCTCTTCAAGAAACGCCGGCAGAAACTGTTCCAATGTACTCATGGCGTTTTATCCTCCTATTCCTCATATTCCTGAAAATCGACATTCTCAATAATCCAGCGCTTCCTCGGGTCAACCTTGTCCCCCATCAGCGTCGTTACCCTTCTCTCCGCCTTGGCCGCATCCTCAATCTGAACTTGCAGCAGCATACGGGTTTCCGGGTTCATTGTGGTATCCCACAGCTGATCAGGGTTCATCTCCCCAAGTCCCTTGTAACGCTGAATTTCATAGCCTTTGCCGAATTCCTTCAAGTAATTATTCAGTTGCTCATCCGTCCAGGCGTAGCGCACAGTCTCCAGCTTGCCGGATTTCCGCGTAATTTTGTACAACGGCGGCTGGGCGATATATACTTTGCCCTGGTCGATCAATTGCTTCATGTAACGGTAGAAGAACGTCAGCAGCAGCACCTGAATATGCGCGCCGTCCGTATCCGCATCCGTCATGATAATAATTTTATTGTAATTGGTCTCGGACACTTCGAATTCAGGTCCAACCCCGGCCCCAATTGCAGAAATGATCGCTTTATACTCCTCATTCTTGAGGATATCGGCAAGCTTGGCCTTCTCCGGGTTAAGGGGCTTGCCCTTGAGCGGCAGAATCGCCTGATGCTTGGAATCCCGTCCCTGCTTGGCCGAGCCACCGGCAGAATCGCCCTCTACGATAAACAGCTCATTGCGCAAATAGTCCTTGGACTGGGCAGGCGTCAGCTTGCCGTTCAGGTTGGAGCTTTCACTGCGCTTCTTGCCGCTGCGGATTTCGTCGCGCGCTTTACGCGCGGCTTCACGGGCGCGGCTCGCCTGGATCGCTTTTTTGATCAGCGACTGTCCGACCTGCGGGTTTTCTTCCAGAAAGACCTGCATCTTATCGGATACGATGGCATCGACCGCGCTCCGCGCCGAGGCGCTCCCCAGTTGATCCTTCGTCTGTCCCACGAATTCGACTTCGGACATTTTGATGTTAATGACCGACATCATACCTTCGCGCAGATCATTGCCGTCGAGATTTTTATCTTTCTCCTTGAGCAGCGCATTTTTGCGGGCATAGTCATTCATCACTCGCGTATAAGCGGTTTTGAAGCCCGTTTCATGCGTACCGCCGCCGCGAGTCGGAATCGAGTTGACGAAGGAAGCAATCGTCTCGGTGTAGCCATCGTTATATTGGAGAGCCACTTCAACTTCAATGTCGTCCTTTTCCCCGACAAAATGAACCGCATCATGCAGCACATTTTTTTCCTCATTCAGAAACTGGACAAATTCTCGCGCCCCGCCCTCGTAATGAAAAAGCTCCTGCTTGCCTGAGCGCTCGTCCTTAACAACGATTTTCAGCCCGGAGTTCAGAAAAGCAATTTCCTGCAGACGCTCGGATAGTGTATCGAAATTTATCGTTATATTGCCGTGAAATACACGCGCATCCGGCTTGAATGTTACCTTGGTGCCGGTCCGATTCGTATTCCCGGTCACTTCGAGTCCGGTAACCGGCTCGCCTACATGCTCTTTGCCATCCCCATCTACCCAATAGGCAAATTTCTGCTTATGTATTTTGCCGTCACGGTAAATCTCGACTTCCAGCCACTCGGACAGCGCATTCGTAACCGAAGCGCCAACTCCGTGCAGTCCACCGGATTTCTTGTATCCCCCGCCGCCGAATTTACCGCCGGCATGAAGGATCGTATACACAACCTGCGGTGTTGGAATCCCCATCTTGTGCATGCCAGTCGGGATGCCGCGTCCATTGTCCTTGACTGTAACGGACTGGTCGCCATGCACAACGACTTCTATTGCATCGCAGTATTTGGCCAAATGCTCATCTACCGCGTTATCGACAATTTCCCATATCAGATGATGGAGCCCCGACGAAGTCGTGCTCCCTATATACATCCCTGGCCGCTTTCTTACGGCTGTCAGCCCTTCAAGTACCTGAATATCATCAGCGCCGTAATTGCCGTCCGAGGCCCGCGGGCCTGCGGCAAAGATATCAAGCTGCTCGGTCATATGCGTCCCCCTTGCTAATCTGTCACTTCAAGCTATTTTAATTCAAGATGTCCTGTTTCGTAAAGACGCCAAACGAGATGATCAGGGCAATCAGGCCCCAAACCGCAAGCACGCCGACTGAAAACAGCATCGTCATTCCTTCAATTGGCGGCGGCGCCCCCTCGAGATAGGACGTCAGTTGAAGGTTTACGGAAAAGATATATTTGGCGCTATCCCATGCTGCAGCCATATTGGAGAGAATCGTACCCGCAATAATCGTCGCCATCATCGTTACAATGCTGGCAGCTGTGCTGCGCACAAGTACGGATACCATCATGGCCAGCAAGCCGACAATAACGGCCGAGAACCAGGCCAGACCTGCCTGCATTAAAATATAGAGCCAATGCGGCACCGCGTGAACCCCGCTGGTATCCACCTCCGCGCCGTTGATTATAAAGCCGGTAAACACCGGCAGCTTCCAGCCCCCGTACCCGAAAAAGACGCCTGATATAGCATAACACAGAATGAGCGTGGAAATAATCGTCAGGGAAATATAAAAAATGAGCGCCACCAGCTTGGAAAGCAATATTTTCCACCTTCGGACAGGTCTTGTCAACAACATTTTTATCGTACCGCTGGAACGTTCCCCCGAAATCAGGTCCGAACCGATCGCCAGCACAAGGAGCGGAATAAATAATGTCACCGCATTATTCATAAAACCACGGGTAAAGGTTACCGCGTTGGGCGCACTGGGATCAACATCATTTTCCAGATAATACGTCAGCTGCTGAACCATAATTCTACGGTATTGCTTCCACTCTTCCGGAATTCGGTCACTCGTCAGCGCATTTTGATAGTCGGCAATTTGCTGAATAAGCTGGCTGCGCCAATCGGTAAATTTATCTTTATTGTTCTCTGCCATTCGCATTTGGGCATAGGTAAATATCGGAATAAGGATGGCGAGAATGAACAGGATGACAAAGAATCTTTTTTTCTTCCAGATCTTCAATGTTTCGTTCTGGATTAACGGCAGCAAATTAGACAATGCCCTCTCCCTCCGTCAGCTTCAGAAATAATTCTTCCAGTGTCGGTGAAACCTTCTGGACAGCTTCGACGCCGATGCCGCCGGCTACCAGCTTTTGAACAATACCGGGAATTGCTCCCGGAGCAACTGTAGTTATAATCGCGTCGGGAATCGCCGTCAGTACGGCATCCTCGATCCCGTGCTCACCCTGCCCAAGAAGCGTAACCTCCTGAAGTCCCGAGAGCAATGCCACCGCCTGCTCGCGCCTGTCTACCTGCCACAGCACATAGCTGGCATTCTCGTCGATCAGTTCGCTCACTGTTCCTACCGCAAGCACGCGCCCTCCGTTTATAATCGCAACGCGATCACACATTAACTGGATCTCGCTTAACAGATGACTGGAAATAAACAGGCTCATTCCCTGGGACGCCAGCATACGGACAAACTCCCGCAGCTCTTTTATACCCTTGGGATCAAGGCCGTTCGTCGGCTCGTCGAGAATAAGCAGCTTTGGGCGCGCGAGCAGCGCCTGCGCGATTCCAAGCCGCTGCCTCATCCCAAGCGAGTAGGTTTTCACTTTATCATGAATCCGCTGATCCATGCCGACGATATCGACAACCTCCTGAATACGGTCCTGGCCGATCCCCGGCTGCATTCTGGCGAAATGGTCCAGATTTTCCCATCCACTCAAGTACGGATAGACCTCCGGATTCTCTACAATGCAGCCTACATGGCGCAGCGCCTGCTCGGGCTGCTTCTGCACATTGTAGCCGCCAATCATCACCTTCCCTCCGGTTGGCTTGATCAGGTCTACCAGCATCCGGATCGTCGTTGTTTTCCCGGAGCCGTTAGGTCCGAGGAAGCCGAAAATTTCACCGGGCCTCACATCAAAACTGACCTCATGTATGATCCACTTTCCCTTGATCCGTTTGCGCAGCCCTTCTACAGAAAGTACTGCCGCATCGCTTCTATTTGATCGTTGAGTATCTGTCGCCATCCATCTTGCCTCCTCTAGTGCAGCATTTGGACAATTCTTTCCGCAATATGGGCATAGCCCTCGCTATTTGGATGAAAGCGGTCAGAAGCCAGATAAGTGCCCGCCTCATCTTCGAACAGGTCAAATATCGGAACCAGCTTCATATTCGGGTAGGAAAAGCTGAGCTCGTAGGCTTTGTCATTCCATTTTTGTACCTGAAGGCTGCCTGAACGCAACTCCGGTATCGGATAAAAAGGATTATACAGCCCAACATAGACAACCCGGGCATCAGGATTAGCGCGGTTCACCAACTGGAATACTTGATCCAGCCGTCCAAGCCCGTCCGAAAGCTGATTGCCGATCTCCTCTGCACCGAAATCCGCAGTGCCGCTGTCCGTTCTTAATGCAGTCTGCGCAAGCTTGGACAAATCATTGCCGCCAATCGTGAACAGGATCAGGTCCGCCTGCTTCAGCGCATATTGCATGCCGGCGTCCTGCTGAAGCTTGTCAATCAATTGATCGGTACGCAAGCCGTTAATGGCCACATTATTAACGAGCTTGACCCGATTGCCCAGCTTCTGCGACAATCCGGCTACAACCCGACGGACATAACCCTCACCGGTAGCATCGCCTGTGCCTTTGGTCAGCGAGTCGCCAATGGCGACGATTTTAAGCTCTTCCTTGGCGCCAAGCTGCGGCTGCTGACCTGCCAACGGGGGCTCAGTTCCCAATACCAGTGCAGGCGGCCTCAAAATATCGCTCACAGCGTAGGCAAAACCGAACAGCAGCAGCAAGCTTGCCAGCACTGCGGCGCTTGCAATTGTCCGCCACAGAATGGCCCCGCCCCTGGAACGCTTGTTCATACGTGTCGTCTCCCCTTCCTATCTCACTCCCGAAATCATTTACATGCTCAAACCGGCTCATACGAGTGACCGTCCCGGCACGCATCAAATCGTTGCTTGTATATTTTAAAATATATGTTCTTGGCGCAATTTGCAAATTATGCATCATAATTATAGAACACATGTTCTATTTATTCAATAAAAAACAGGACTGCCCCGGAATCACCATGCAGCCCTGCACCCTGTCCTATAATGCTGTAAACAAATTATTCGATATACAAAAGACCGGCCGCCTGTCTTGCCGTCTCCCGGGCCTGCTCCACATCCTCCGCTGTACTTAGGGCAACCGCCATCCGACGTCCCGGCTTCGTGGATGGCTTGCCGAACAGGCGCACCTGAGTATTCGGAAGCGCCAATGCCTGTTCAACCCCGCCGATTCGAAAATCCGACTGCTCGCGCTCTGCCTTCAGCGTGCTGCTTGCACCCGGCGTCAGCAGTCTTATCCCTGGAATCGGGAAGCCCAGAATGGCGCGTACATGCAGCGCAAACTCCGACAAGTCCTGAGTTGCCATCGTGACCATGCCGGTATCATGCGGACGCGGCGATACTTCGCTGAACAGCACGCCATCCCGGGTCAAAAACAGCTCCACCCCGTAAATGCCATACCCTCCAAGCGCTTCGGTCACTTTAGCCGCAATTTGCTGCGCCTGCTCAAGGTCAGCCTCGCTAACATGATGCGGCTGCCAGGATTCCACATAGTCTCCATCCTGCTGAATATGGCCAATCGGCGCACAAAAGGTTGTACCGGAGACAGAACGGACCGTCAGCAAGGTGATTTCGGAATCAAAGCGGACGAAGCCCTCGACGATTATTTTCTGTTTCTTGGCTCTCCCGCCCTCAAGCGCCATATTCCAGCAACCTTCAAGCTCCGCCTCACTGCGGCAAACACTCTGGCCTTTGCCCGATGAGCTCATAATCGGCTTGATTACACAGGGAAAACCAAGCTCGGCGGCAGCAGCCCGCAACTCCTCCAGCGATTCGGCAAACCGGTACGGCGCGGTCGGGAATCCAAGCTCCTCCGCGGCAAGCCTGCGGATTCCTTCACGATCCATTGTCAGTCTGGCCGCTTTTGCGGTCGGTACAACATGATAGCCTTCCTGTTCGAGCTCCACAAGCATGTCGGTAGCGATTGCTTCAATCTCAGGCACAATATAATCCGGGCGTTCCCGTTCAATAATTTCCCGCAATGCTTGTCCGTCCAGCATATCAATGCTGTAAGAGCGATGCGCCGCCTGCATCGCAGGAGCATGATCGTAACGGTCAACGGCAATCGTTTCCACACCAAGCCGCTGCGCTTCCAGAATAACCTCCTTGCCAAGCTCTCCGGAGCCGAGCAGCAGCATTTTTACAGCATGTGAAGAGAGTGGTGAACCAAACATATAGAAAAAACCTCCTGGAAGCGAATGTCTCCCGGCAAGCGCCGGGAGCACGATCTTTTTCTTCCATTGTGGAGGTTTTTTACGGATAAAGTCAAGCTTAAATGATAGGAGCCGCAGCTGGTTTCAGCCAGCTTCCTTGCGTCTAAGCCGACAGAAAACGGTATTGCGCCTCAATCAAGCCGTGATAGATTCCCTTATGACGAATCAATTCATCATGATTGCCTTCTTCCATAACGACGCCATGGTCAAGCACGACAATTTTGTCCGCATGGCGAATCGTTGACAAACGGTGGGCAATGATGAAAGAGGTACGTCCGAACAACAGTGTTTTGAGCGCCTCCTGAATTTTCAATTCTGTCTCGGTATCAATGCTGGCTGTCGCCTCATCCAGAATCAGAACCCTCGGGTCAGCCAGCAGCGCACGCGCAAAGGACAACAGTTGTCGCTCTCCCATGGATAGCACATTGCCACGCTCCTCTACCTGAGTGTCGTAGCCGTCCGGCAGCAACTTAATAAATTCATGCGCATTAACCGCCTGTGCCGCCAGTTCCACCTCTTCATCAGTAGCATCCAGTCTGCCGTAACGGATATTATCACGAATGGAGCCGGAGAAAATAAAGGTGTCCTGAAGCACGATGCTGACCTGGGAACGAAGGCTCTCCAGCGTAACATCGCGAATATCCTGCCCGTCGATCAGTACGCGCCCTTGCACAGGGTCATAGAAACGACAGAGCAAATTAATAATTGTGCTTTTCCCCGAACCTGTATGGCCGACAAGCGCAATCGACTGCCCCGCCTGCGCCTCCAGATTAATATTTTTAAGTGCAGGACGGCCAGCCTCATACTCAAATACGATATTTTCGAATTTGACATGCCCCTCAATTTCTTTCAGTCTTTTCGGCTCCTGCAGTTCAGGCACGCTAGGCTTCTCATCTATAAATTCGAAGATGCGTTCGGAGGAAGCCATCGCAATCAGCAACTGGGAGTACATCTGTCCCAGACGATTGATCGGGTCCCAGAAGTTGCCGATATAATTGGCGAAGCCGACCAGGACGCCCACTGTAATGACGCTCGTCTGAATCAGATGAGAGCCGTACCAGAACAGGATAAGCGTGCCGATTGCCGATGTAATCTCGATCACCGGACCAAAGGTCTGGTTGAGCGCCGAGGCCTTGTGCCAGGCCTTCATATTGACTTTGTTCATATGGTCGAAATAATGAATATTGTTCTTTTCCTGCACATACGCTTGCGTCACCTTGATGCCCTGGATGCTTTCGTTCAAATGCGCATTAATGCGCGATTGCTTCGTCCGCACATCCTGCCAGGCAAAGCGGATGCGCTTGCGCAGGCTGGTCGAGACGATAAACATCAGCGGTACGGTAATCATCACCGCAGCGCCAAGTTGGAAATTCCAAAGGAGCAAAATGACGACGATGCCTACGAGTTGCACGCAGTCCATCATCAGGTTCACAACCCCGTTGGTAAACAAATCCTGCAGGGCATTAATATCATTCGTAACCCGTACCAGCACCGAACCGGCCGGGCGCTTGTCGAAGAAGCGGAAGGACAACTTCTGGATATGGCTGAACAAATCATGACGCAGATCATAGATGATGCGCTGCCCGATAATGTTCGTATACCGAATGCGAAGCGTGTTAGCGCCCCATTGGATAATATATAAGGCCAGCATAATTGCAGCATACGTGTACAACAGCGTCATGCTCGGGCTGCCTTCCTTCGGCCAGATCGCTTCGTCGATGGCGAGAATAATCAAGGCCGGGATCGCCAGCCGTGTGGCTGTTCCGAGTATCATCATTGTGATAATAATCGGCAAAAGCTGCTTTCTGTAGGGTTTCATATAATGAAACAGACGGCCTAGCTGCGCCCAGTTAAAAGGCTTTTCAATAACCTCATCATCCTCGTATACAAAGCGTTCCCGCTTGCTTGAGGCTTTGCTTTGCTGCTGGCTCAATGCGCGACCCTTCTTTCTTTGCCGTCCCCGTCAACGGAATTGGATTGCACAGGACGATCGGCGTATTGAATATGATAAGTATCCTGATAATGTCCCGGCACGGCGATCAGCTCTTCATGCGTTCCCCGCTGGATAACTTCACCGTTGTCCAGAACTATAATTTCATCGGCATGGCGCAGGGAAGAAATCCGGTGCGCAACGATAAAGGTTGTTCGACCTGCCATCAGTTCGCGGAAACCTGCTTGGATCTCATGCTCAGTCTCCATATCCACGGCGCTTGTCGCGTCGTCAAGAAACAGAATGCGCGGATTTTTGATCAGTGCTCTGGCGATTGCAATCCGCTGCTTCTGGCCGCCCGACAAGCCGAGACCGCGCTCCCCGACCACTGTATCGTAGCCTAGCGGCAG
This sequence comes from Paenibacillus roseus, assembly GCF_016424485.1. Lineage (GTDB taxonomy): Bacteria > Bacillota > Bacilli > Paenibacillales > Paenibacillaceae > Paenibacillus_D > Paenibacillus_D roseus. Next base: position 758,817 of record NZ_JAELUP010000103.1, on the reverse strand, counting down.
TTCCATAATGAAATCATGCGCCTTGGCAAGCTGGCATGCCCGAATAATTTCGTCCATCGTCACCTCATTGATCCCGTAGGCAATGTTGTCGCGAATGGAGGCGGAGAACAGGAAGGTTTCCTGGAATACCGTTGCAATTTGGCTGCGGAGGCTGGCAATATCGATTTTGCGGATGTCGTGGCCGTCAAGGGTGATCTGGCCTTCCTGAATGTTGTACGCCCGCATCAGCAGTTGGCTGACCGTTGATTTCCCTGAGCCAGTTCCTCCTAAAAGCCCGATAACCTTGCCCGGAGGAGCATCGAAGGTCAGTTCCTTGAGCGCCGGCTGCTTGCCCTCGTAGCTGAAAGTCACCTTGTCAAAACAAACATGGCCTTTCACCTTTTCATCCTCGAGCGTAACGGCACGCTCATCATTTTTGACATGAACGTACTGGTTGAACAGTTCCAGCACACGCTCGCCTGATGCCTTGGACTGCGTATAGTTGTTGATATGGAAACCAAGTCCCCACATAGGAGATACGATATACCAGATCAGACTGAAAAAGGCGACCAGTTCTCCGAGCAGCAGCTGCTGGTTAATGACAAGTGTGCCGCCTGCGACAAGAAGAATAACGATACATAAGCTTGCCAGCAGTTCCATGACCGGGAAGTAGTTCCCCCAAATTTTGGCCGCGCGGATCTGGTTTTCTTTGTACTCTTCACTCCGTTCGGAAAATTTGCCGACCTCATGCGGCTCCCTGGCAAAGGACTTGACCGTCCTTACGCCCGTAATATTCTCCTGTACTGCGGTCGTCAGATGACTCATCGCCAGCCGCATCTCCTGGAAGGCGGGATGAATCCTTTTCTCAAATCTGAGTGCTGTTAAAGCGAGCAGCGGCATCGTTACAAATGTGATCAGCGTCAGCTGCCAGTTGATGTAGATCATCAATGCACCGCCGAACAGAACCATCAGAATCATATTCAAAATTTGGGCAAATCCGAAGCCGACAAAATTGCGGATCGCTTCCAGATCGGCAGTCAACCGGGACATCAGGTCACCGGTCTTGGCTTTGTCATAGTACTGAAAGGACAAATATTGCAGTTTCTTGTAACTCTCATTGCGCAGCCTGTAAGCGACTCGGTTGCCAAGACGCCCCCCGAAGAAACCGTGTACAAACTGCAAAAGGCCCTTCAAAATGACAACGCCTACAACTGTCAGAGCAATTGTTGGAACTAGATCAAATTGACCGCCCAATATGGCGTCGTCGATGAGGGTTTTCAGCATGAGCGGATAGACTAGTCCCAGCGCAGTCGCACAAATAAGGCTGATAATGGATGCCGCCAGAAGCCTGCGTTCCGGCCAATAATAGTCTTTCAGTTGCTTAAAGACGTCCAATGAACTCTCTCCCCGTTACAAAATTTTAGACATGAGAGAATCTTAACAGCATCCTCCCTAGACGGCAAACATCTGATCTGACCATATTTGGAACTAAGACACGATTTGTTCACAAATTGCAGACAGATGGCAGGGTATTCTTTCGAATATTCCAAATTGGTATGTAAAGGTGCCAAATGCTCCGTTTTTGGCATCACACAGGGACTGCCCATGTTGTCCAAAAGATCAAGCGTAGACGGACGGCTTTCCTTCCCTGCGCCGCAAAACAAAACAGCACCACTCCCCTTGCTGACGGGGGTGGTGCTTCAAACACGACCGTATAAGATTGAACAGCCTGCAACGGCTAAGAATCATTCCTGATTTCGAGCAAATGCTTATGCAGCGCCTGGAGCAGGGCAGGATCGATATTGGCGCTTAGTGATGCCAAGCGGCGGTCCTTATGACCGTCGATCCCGACGGCCAGCTGATTCGCGGCATCCTCCAACAGTTTTCGCCACAGTTCGCGATAACTCTCGTGCCATGCTTCTATCTTGCTATCGGTATAGGTCTTGAGCGGGGCCTCGATGATGCTCTCCAAATCTTTTCGAAGCAGCGACTTGCCGTCTCCCTCAAAAAACTGCCTTGGATTCTTGAAACGGGAAGTCAGCAGCTTGAGTTCCACACGATCCGTCTGCCACAATTCGCCAACTTCCAGCGTAGGCAACTCCAGCGGCTCCAGAGAAGCGGGAGCAAAACCGGACAATCGCTTGGACGCTTCCAGGACTGCGGCATCATACGTCTGCACGGCAAGCTTCTTCATCGTTTTTTCCATCCGCAGTGAGGTAGCCAGCATTTCCTCGGACAGTTCGCTCTGCAAGAGGCGTTGAAGCTCCAGCCAGCAGCTCCAGAGCATCTTTTTCATATCCCTGCCGTCATCCTGCAAGGCAGATGGATTGAAGGCATGGTTGTAATGATCGCCAAAGCGGAAACGGAGACGCTGCAGCACATAATGCAGGAGTTCTCTCAGCTCCTGGGCAAGCGGCTCAAAAGGAACGGTCCCTTGCAGCAGCTGCACCTGCTCCTGTGCCGCGGCAGCCTCCTGCTGGAGACGGAGACGCTCTGCTTGCCTGGTCGCTTCATCCCCTTCGGCAGAGGCAATCCAGTCGGCTACAGACTGGATTGCACGGCTGATATCCTGCTCGGCTGAAGCAACCGCCAACTGCCCCAGCTCACCTGAAGTAAAGTTCAGGAAGGAACGCTCGAAGGCCTCAATGCCCGATTGTTCCTGAAGCTGCGAATCATCGTCCTGCTTCCCTTCGAGGGCTGCAAGACTGGCGATCGGAAACAGCCGAGGATTACGGATACCATGCTGCAGCAAGTTGGCCTCCACATGGGACAATACGCCGGCAAGTTCTTTCTCATCCGCCGCCAAATCGGCCGCATTAACGATAAAGAACATTTTATCAAGCTCAAACTGGTCCTTCACCCGGCCAAGCTGCATCAAAAACTGGCGGTCAGCCTGGGAAAATGCATGATTGTAGTACGTAACAAATAAGATGGCATCGGCATTTTTAATATAATTAAAAGCGACTCCCGTATGACGGGCATTGACAGAATCCGCGCCCGGCGTATCGACCAGCACGATCCCCTGCTCCGTCAGCGGACAATCATAGTAAAGTTCAATTTCTTGTACGAAGCATGATTTCGATTCCTCGGCTACATACCTTCTATACAGCTCTTCATCAACTTTGAGCTGACTGTCAAGCTGGCCTTCCATCTCCTCCCAGCCCTGCAGTACGGCCTTCAGGAAGCTGTAGTGAGGCCGTCCTCCCGGATGAATCGCACCGGGCGAGAGTGACTTGATCATGCGCAGCAGCTCTGCAACCGAAGCTTTTTTCGCATCCTCCCCTAGCAGAGCGAGGGAGTAACGAACATCATCCAGCATCGCCTCGCGCGATTTCATGACGATTTTGGCCGAGCCGTGCGGGTATTCGCGGTCCGGCGGGACGATGCGGTTGATCGCCGCCGTTGTCGGATTCGGCGATACCGGCAAGGCGCGCTGCCCGATCAGGGCATTCGCGAATGAAGATTTGCCCGCGCTGAATGCGCCAAACAGCGCGATCGTGAAGCGGCTCTGCGCCAGGCGCGCCGCTTTGCCGCGCATCGATGCCGCGGCTTGAGCCAGCGGCTCGTGCGGCTCAAGCAGCCCGGCCGCGCGCTCCAGCATCGCCGCCGCCTGCCGTTGCGGCGCCAGCAGCGCAGCGGCGGCGCTATCCCGGCCGCGCGCTTGCGCCTCGCGCCCGTGCGCAGCCGCTATGTCGCCGCGCAGCACAGCCGCTGCGGCAGGCGCAGCTTGCGGCGGCTGCGCCACGCCAGCGCCTTGCGGCGCAGCGGCTGCGGCAGGCGCCTCAGGGCGCGGCAGCGGCTCCAGCGCCGGCGGCGCGGCCAGCAGCGGCTGCATGCGCTGACGCTGCCGGTCTAGCGCGGCGTCCAGCGCAGCCAGCGCGCCGAGCGCCTGCGCCTCGCCGCCAAGCGCAGCTATGCGCGACTGTGTCTGCACCGCCGCTGCGTCACCTGCGGCGCGGGCAACTGCGACCAGCTCGTCGATGATGTCGAGCCCCCGCTTGCGGAACTGCCCTTTAACGGCGGCAGCCAGTTCCTTGCAGTAATTCATCGTGGATTCGTTGCTGAATACCGCGCCTGGCTGAATTTGCGACACCAGCGACTCCGGCGTCACAATACCGCTTAACTGCGAAGCCAGCCGCTCTTCGAGCGATTCGTCGCGCCAGCCGATTTGACCGGCTTCTTTGCGCAGCAAATCAGCCAGATGCCATTCGATAGAGGCTTCCGCCTTGGACGAAAAATCCGCGTGAAATTTATCCAGACGGCTCTGCTGCTCCTCTGCTGTCTTGGAACCGGCAAACAAAAATCCGGTCTTAAACCCGGGCTTGCGGCTCTCCAGAAAGGAGTGGGCCAGATCGCGGGTCGCAGCAGGTGTAATATTGGCATTATCCAGCAAGGACTGTACCTCTAGCCGGAGCCGTGTTCTGAGCTTCTCCGGGGCTGCCTTGCTCTCTTGCACTTCTTCCTCAAGCTGTGCAAGCTCCGCCCTGACAACAGCAAGCTCTTCCTCGCCTCCCGCTTCGGCAAGCAGTCGCTCACGCTCCCCTGTCTGGCCCGCTTCCAGCCAGCGGATATGCTCCTGTGCCAAATGACGGGCAGAGGCGGCCACACTGGTCTCATTCAGCGGTCCCGCCAGCGTCTCCAGTTGCTGCAAAATCAACGTGAGCGCCTCCCATTGCTGATAAGGATGCTCCGGCTGACGCAGCGACAAATATATAATTCCGGCTGGCTCCAGATTCCAGTTGGCAAAAGCCTCTTCCACCGAACGCTGGTACTGATCAAAAGTCAACTCCACGTCGCGATGCTTGTCGATCTGGTTGACGATAAGATAAAGCGGCTTCCCCCAATCCTTCAACTGCTTGGCAAAGGAGAAGTTAATTTCCGATTGCACATGGTTATAGTCCATCACATAAAAAACGACGTCCGCCAAATGAAGCGCCGATTCGGTCGCCATCCGGTGAGCGTCGTCCGTTGAATCGATGCCCGGCGTATCCAGGAGCACCGTTTGTTTTCCAACATGAACCAAAGGATACGTAATATCAACCGAGCTAAAGTCGGTCCCGTTCACACAGTAGGCTTCGAGCTGATCAGGGGCTACCTGAACCTGCTTCTCCTTCCCGTCTTCGAGCCGTGTAATGGTCGCACAAGGGGACCCATAACGAATGGAGACAACATTTGCGCTGGTGGGAATTGGACTGGAAGGAAGCAGCATTGTACCGCACAACCGGTTAATGAGCGTGGATTTCCCCGCGGAAAAATGACCGCAGAAGGCGACTGTAAGCTTGCCAGCCTGCTGCTTGTCATTCAACTCCCGCACCTGGCGGGCATGCAGCAGATCGCCTGCTGCCTCCATCAAGGAGGCAAGCTCTGTCAGTAGCGATTCTGTCTTTGACATTGTACAGTCTGTCGTCATAAATTACCCCGCGTCAGCGCTGTCAACCGGCAGGCAGATTTCAAATACATTACCGTGCTGCAAAATGGTAATGCCTTTTCCTTTCTCCTTCATCACAACAACCTCAGGCTTCACGCGCATTCTTTCGATATATTGCTCTGGAACATCGCCCGAGCCGCTTACAGTAATACCTTCGAAGACCAGGTCCTCGTTTTCTTCCGGGGGCGCCGCCAGGATTTGCTCATAAATATCGGAAAACGCCTCAAAGTTATTTGTATATACGGAAATGCATTTCATCGTGACCCATCCTTTTCTCAACGTTGTAGTGGTGTACCTTCCTTATCTTTCCTGTTTCTTGTCGGCTTCATACGCCGTTTCCCTTCCTTGCAGCGGTCCAGCAGCGGGCATATACTGCAAGCCGGATTCTGCGCCTTGCAATGGTAGCGCCCAAAGAAAATCAGACGGTGATGCGTCAGCGTCCATTCCTCCCGAGGCACAAGCTTCATAAGCTTCTTCTCCACTTCAAGAACCGAATCATCCGGCTTGGCCGCACCCAGACGTTTGGATACACGCTCCACATGCGTATCCACGGCAATAGCCGGTACCCCGAAAGCATTGGACATGACAACATTGGCTGTCTTCCTGCCAACGCCCGGCAGCTCAACCAGCTTGTCATGCTCCTGCGGAATTTGCCCGTCAAATTTATCAAGCAACAGTCTGCACAGCTTCTGAATATGCATTGCCTTATTCCGGTACAGACCGATTCTCTTAATATCCTGTTGAAGCTCTTCAAGAGGGACACTCAGATAATCCTCGGGACGCTTGTATTTCTTGAACAGGTCGGCCGTTACTTTATTCACCGTCTCGTCCGTACACTGAGCCGAAAGGAGTACAGCAATCGTGAGTTCAAACGGATTGCTATGGTTCAGCTCACAATGCGCGTCAGGGAACATTTCCGCGATTACATCCAGTATCTCTCGCATCTGTTTTGCGTTCATTGCTCACTCTCTCCCTATTGTGGGCTTCGTTCAAAGTGTAGCGAAAAATATCACTCTGCGCAAGTCTATTATTATAAATTTTCGGAAGTGTGAACAGTTCTTGCATCCGACCTGAAAATATGCAAAACAAAGCCGTTTTGCAAGCGCCAGCGCCTTGTGCAGGTACAAAAAGAAGAGGCGCTTCATAATGAATGAACGCCTCTCCCCATGCTTATGATTTCACGATAAGGGCGATTTTCCCATTGATGAAATAAAGCGTAATCTCATCACCATTTTTTAATTCCTGCATAGAGGACGAACTGCCATTTATAATGACTCTCGTATCATCGGACAATACATAACGGACGTTGTTGTCATTCAATGAAGAGGCAAATACGAACATCTCCTTGCTCGAAGCGATGTAGCTTCTGAACTTCCTCACCGTACCCGAGTTCACCGTTACAATGAGAGCTTCCTCTTCATTCTTGCGGATGTCCACATAATCTCCGACAGAAACGGACGAGACATTAGTGCTGGATGAACCATTGCGAATCACCCGGAAGTTAGAGCCAAGCTTGATATTCTGTTTGCTGCCGGAGAGCGTCTCCACTGTCAGCTGTTCAGAACCTACAGCAGTCACTTTGCCGAATGTAACTTCAACCTGCTGAATGCTGCCCGGCAATCTGCCCACAAATTGCACATTGACCACCTGATCAGCGCCAAATACATTCAGACCAACTGAAGTGCCCTTGTCATTAAGCAGTCTCATGTTTGTGCCTACCGAATACTCGTTTACAGAGCCATCCTGTGCCTTAAGTTTGATTTTCTTATTGGAAGTATCGACAGATACGACCTCTTGTTGAATAATGCGGTGAAGCTGAATGGCAACGACTTTATCCTGGTTCGGTCCGAGCAATGCCGTAATACGATCCCCTGTTTTAAGATCGGAGAGAGTGGACGACGTCTTCTCGTAAATTTCTACAGACAGTTGATCAAACGGAATTTTCATCGTTCCGCCTGTCTCAAAGGAAATCGTGAGCTGATTCGTTGTCTGGTTAATATCAGACAATGTCCCTGTATAGCTGTTCACCAGATTCACGTAAACAGCGACGCCTTCTGTAAATCCGATCGTAACCTTGCGGTTTTTAAGCAATAAATTACTGGCTGAACTTAGCGCCAAAGAAGACCCGTTATACTCAATCTTCGTATTGCCGGTTAGTTGAACCGCAGTCGGCTTTCCGGCGGAATCCAGGATCGTCAACGTTTTGGAGTCTGCATCATAGTTCAAAATGCTGGCCCCGTTAACCGTCTCCACCCTGCGGTTCACAACCTGAATCTTAGTCACGGCGTCCTGATCATTGATTGTCAGCTTGACCTGATCGCCTCGAACAAGGTCGCTCACCGTAGCCTGGTTGATTCCTTCAATAATCACTTGCACATTGGCAGCCAGATAATTGGCGCTTAATGTATTCGTGCTTGCATCCAGCTTGTAATTGATCGTCTTGCTGTCCGAGTCAATATGTTGGAGCGTACCTGTGACCGTCTTCCCAACTACGGTACTGGTTACATTAATTTTTGTTGCAAGCCCTGCTTTAATTTCGTAACTGATAATATCTCCGACTGCCAGATCGGCAATGGACTTGATTTCTCTATTCCAAGTCACAAGCACGCTTTCGGCAATTCCCCAAGTCTCAGTGACGCTGCCGTCTTCGCTCTCGATTGTAAGGCTTGAATCGGAAACCGCCGTAATTTTGCCTGTGCCGCTTTTATTGATTTTCGCGCCTTGCACCTGGATGGATACCGCCAATGGCTGCGTTCGGAAGGTGTCTCGCGTCACTTCAATGGTAGCATCTGCTGCCAGGTCTGTAACTTGCAGCTTATTGCCGTTCGAATCTTTAACTTCAAGAGTGCTGCTATAAGCAATTTCAGCAGGTTTATTGTCCACAAACATCCAGAGCTTGCTTTCATCCGGCACGACGCGAATCACTTCGCCGCGCAACGTCTCGACCTTGGCATCATCATCAAGCGTTTCAATGTAGGCCGCCCCGTCCTCGGAAGCAATGACGAGCGCTTTGGCATATCTGGTAAGCTCCGATGCGGAGGCAATCGACTCTGAATCGAAACGGTAGTAGAGCGCGTTTTTGCTGATCGGGTAAGATTTCTCCGAATTGCTCTCGGTATCGTACAGTGTAATCGAATTTTCCGTCAAGCCCGTAATCAAGCCTGTAGACTGGTTCGCATAATTAACCGGATAATAGCTTTCTGCAAGACTGTACATCTTGGCAATCATCGCTCTGGTGATCAGCCCTTTAGGATCAAACTTCGTCGCCGAAACGCCGTTCATCAGCTTCAGGTTGACAGCCGCATTCACATAACCGCTATACCCTTCGGTAATATCGCCGCTATCTGTGAATTGGGAGCTTGCATCGACAAGCTCTTCGGCGAGCTTCGTCTGATTAATCGCACGAATCAGCAGCTTGGTTACCCACTCTCGGCTCGCGGTGCGTTTGCCCCATTCGGATTTATCCGCTTCCGCCCTCTTGAATTCCTCGGTTCTGTCCAACAGTCCTTCCTGGAGCGCAAGTACAATATATCCTTTTGCATATTCGGATACTTTGAAATTCTCAGGGAAGACAACTGCGTCATCCTGTTTCGCCTGTGAGTCCTTGCCCATCAGACGGATGGCCAGTATTACCGCATCTTCCTGCGATACATTGTCATTCGTTCCGAATTTGCCTGCTCCCTTCCCCTGGATAATGCCTTGCAGATTCAGCTTGGCAATATGCTTCTCCGCCCAGTGACCAGCCTTTACGTCAGAGAACGGCGTAGCCGGCTTTTGAACCGGGGCCGACGCCGCATTGTCCGCAGCGCTGCCAACAGCATTGTCAGCATTCGCATAGGCGGCCGTTCCGGCCAGCAAGGATAAAATTACAGCGGAGGATAGAACTTTATAACAGGATTTCAGCATCATCTATTTCTCCTCACCATTTGATTTTTTAAAAGGATGCTCCAGTTCTTCATGCCCCATCAGGCTTTCTACCGCCTGACCGTCGAGCAGTAAATCAAGGGTCTTGACTTCATCGAACTGGAACACCGTATTTTGAATCGCTTCAAGCGCCAGCAATTCTCCCGGAGCGCCCAGTCGCGCTTCCTCAGGCAAAGACAGATCAACCGTTACATCACCGTCCTTGATCGTGACGGAATTGAATATGGCATGCTCCCAGAGCGATATCTCATTGTCAGCGCTGTTTTGTTGCAATGCCCGCAGCGCGGCTTCTATCTTTTCTTGCTCATTTGAAAATTCAATCTCTGCATCCCGGGGCGTAAGCTCCAGCAGTTGATCATCCGTATAGAATACTTGAATCGTTTGTTTTTCCTTTACATCTGCAGGGGGCTGCTCTTCCGTCTGGCCTGTCCCTGTCGTCGGACCCGAATTGCCCGGTCCCGGATTTCCACAAGCACTGGCTACAACTGCAAGCAATACAATCGGCATTAACCATTTCAATTTCATCCTAGTCCTCCTGTTTTGAATGAGACTTCAGAGACTTACGGCTACTTCTGATTGAAGTATTCCTTGATTCCCGCAACGATTCCTTCAGCCATGCGATTTTGTGCCGCGTCATCATACAATATCTTCTCATCTTCCTTATTGGTGATAAATCCGGCTTCCAGCAACACAGCTGGCATTGTCGTTTGCTTGATGACGACGAATCCCGCCTTTTTCACCTTCCGGTCAGGCAGGCCTGTCCCTTTTAAGAAATGCTTGTGAATGATATCGGCCAATCCCTTGCTGTCATCGCGGTTGTAGTAAGTTTCTGTACCTCTTGCAGTCGTACCAAAGCTGTTCGCATGAATTGAAATGAAAATATCAGCCTTTAAATCGTTCGCGAATTTGGCCCGGTCGCTGAGTTCCATAAAGGTATCGTCTTCACGGGTCATGTACACTTCGATATTCTTTTCTTTTTTCAGCAGAGCTTGTACTTTGAGAGCGAGGCCAAGATTAAACTCCTTCTCTGTGCGATTGGAAGCACTCTTGGCTCCCGGGTCATGGGCGCCGTGTCCCGCGTCAATGACAACTCGAAAAACGCCGTTAGTTTTGTCCCCAACTGGAGGCTGGCTAGGCTGGTCCGTTTCCGGTATTCCTGTCAGATCAAGCCGGATCACGCCATTACCCTGGTTGACGGTATAGGTGGATGCCTGTGTCAGGTCCAGCACAAGACGAACAGCAGACGGGGCCTCCGTCGAATTGTAACGCACCTGATTCAGCAGAGGATGACCCTCCACCACAAGCCTGCCTTCCCCGCTGCGAACGCCTGAAGAAGCCAGCTTAAAGCCCGATGTGAATTCCGGGGCAAAGGCAACTGCAGGCAGATCAAGCACAATCCGGTCCGGTCCTTGCAAAGTAAACGCCTCGTTAGGTGAAATCTCTCCGTCATAGCTTATAATGATAGCCGATGTACCGTCAAATTCAATCCCCTTCACCACGCCGACTGCGTCCGCTGGCACAGGTCTTGCTCCAACGGTTTCCAGCGGGTCAGGCTGCTCGCCGTTCTGAGACGGGTCTTCTTCAGGCGGAGCCTGTTTTTTTGTCAAATAGATAGACTGGGTCTCCTGCACCCATTCTACATTCAGCCCAAGCTGCTCGCCTACAAACCGGAGCGGCACCATCGTCCTGCCCTTTAGCAACTGGACGGCGGCATCAAGGTTGACTGTTTGTCCATCAACAACTGCAGTCTGACTGTCAATCTTTAATTCGATGTTTGTCGTACTGTTATGTATGGTAACTGTCTTGGTCTGGGCTATGTACTCAATTCCACTGCCCAACCCGGTTGCAATGAATGAAACGGGAACCAGTGTATAGTCCTTGACAATAATGGGGTCAACATCGGGCACAATACTTTTTCCGTCGAGAAAAAGTTTGGGAGCGGTGGCGGCATGACCCTGGCTTGGCCATAAAACAACGACGAACAACACCAACAACATCAAATGAACTAGCTTTTTCATCTTTCACCTCGGTTGCATAATTGGCCGTATCGAATTGCCGCATTCGACTATTCTCAGACAATTATTAGACGATCTCCGACAGAAAAAGTTGCGTTTCGAGGTAAAATTTACGTATTTTAAAATTCCCCGTCCTGATCTGATCGAAGCTCCCAATACTCTCCCCTGTCCCCCACTTCGCAAATCCACCGTCAATCCGACGTTGTGCATATTCCAAAACAGACCCCGAAATATTCGGGGTCTGTTCTTCATGGTGGTATAAGGTTTAGTCTTGTGCAGCAAATTCAATTAATAGGCGACACGGGAAGCTTCATAAGCCGAAATTTTATCTTCATGCTGGAGCGTAAGACCGATATCATCCAATCCTTGAAGCAGAAACTGACGGCGGTGTTCATCCAGATCAAAGTTAATTTCAAGGCCATGATCGTCTGTAATTTTCTTATGCTCCAAATCAACATTCAGCTTGTAGCCGTCATGTGCAGCTGTGCGCTGGAACAAATCTTCAACTTGCTCCTCGCTGAGCTTGATCGGCAAAATGCCGTTCTTGAAGCAGTTGTTGTAGAAAATATCTGCAAAGGAAGGTGCAATAACGCATTTGTATCCATAGTCCAGAATGGCCCATGGAGCATGCTCACGGGAAGATCCGCAGCCAAAGTTGGCGCGGGAAATGAGCACAGATGCGCCTTCATAACGAGCCTTGTTCGGTTCGAAGTCCGGATTCACCTCTCCGCTTTCGAAAAAGCGCCATTCATAGAACAGAAATTGGCCGAAGCCGCTGCGCTCGATGCGCTTCAAAAATTGTTTTGGAATAATCGCATCTGTATCTACGTTGACGCGGTCTACAGGAGCCACGATTCCGGTCAGTTTTTTAAATGGTTCCATATCTGTATCCATCCCCTCTTGTTTACATTATACAGCAGTTTCCGTCTTGAACTCCCACTCGCGAACGTCTGTGAAGCGGCCTTTGATAGCAGCTGCAGCTGCCATTGCCGGAGATACCAGATGTGTACGTCCGCCGCGGCCTTGACGTCCCTCGAAGTTACGGTTAGAAGTGGAAGCGCAGCGTTGTCCAGGCTTCAGAACGTCCGGGTTCATGGCCAGACACATCGAGCAGCCCGCATCACGCCATTCAAATCCGGCTTCTTCGAAAATTTTGTCCAGACCTTCCTTCTCTGCCTGAATTTTAACGCGGCCAGAGCCAGGTACAACGATCGCAGTAACCTTCTCGCTGACTTTGTAGCCTTTCGCAACTTCAGCAGCCGCTCTCAAGTCTTCGATCCGTCCGTTCGTACAGGAGCCGATGAACACATAATCGATTTCGATTTCCGTCATAGGCGTTCCAGGCACGAGACCCATATATTCAACCGCTTTTTCGGCAGCTTTGCGCTCGTTTTCAGTCGGCAGGCTGGAAGGTACAGGAACAGTCGAAGTAATGTTTGTACCCATGCCAGGGCTTGTTCCCCAGGTTACTTGCGGAATCAGGCTGTCCACATCGAAGTCGACAACTGTATCATAAGTTGCGCCCTCGTCAGTTGTCAGCTCTTTCCACGCGGCTACTGCTTTATCGAATGCTTCCCCTTGCGGTGCGTACTCGCGACCGCGCAAGTATTCGAATGTTGTTTCGTCCGGTGCAATCAGACCTGCGCGCGCGCCAGCTTCGATAGACATGTTACATACCGTCATGCGCTCTTCCATCGACAGGCTGCTGATCGCTTCGCCTGTATATTCAAGCACGTAGCCTGTCGCAAAGTCTGTGCCATATTTGGCGATTACACCCAGGATCAGGTCTTTTGCCGTAACGCCCGGCTTGCGTTTTCCGTTGAAGCGGACTTCCATCGTTTTTGCTTTGGACTGCTGCAGACACTGGGTCGCCAGCACGTGCTCAACTTCGCTTGTTCCGATCCCGAAGGCCAGCGCGCCGAATGCGCCATGCGTAGAGGTGTGGCTGTCGCCACAAACGATTGTTTTACCCGGATGAGTAAGTCCCAGCTCAGGACCCATAACGTGTACAACGCCTTGATCAATGCTGTCCAGATCGTAAAGCGTGACGCCAAAATCCTTACAGTTCTGCGTCAGCGTATCAATCTGCTGCTTGGAGATCGGATCTGTAATATTGAAACGGTCTTTGGTAGGAACATTATGGTCCATCGTTGCGAATGTCAGATCAGGACGACGCACCTTGCGACCTGTCAGACGGAGGCCTTCGAACGCCTGCGGAGACGTTACCTCGTGAACCAGGTGCAGATCAATATAGATTACACTTGGCTTGCCTTCCTCCTGATGAATAACATGATTGTCCCAAATCTTCTCAAACATGGTTCTCTTTGTCATTTCTTTCACCCCGTAATTGTGATCTTGCTAAATCCGCCGCTTTCCCTTTAAAGGCGCAAAGCAGTATGCAAAGGCAGCATTTCGTCATTCTGACGTTAAAAATTCGTAGCTTTATCTTATCATTTCTTTCTTCATTGTTCTAAGATATAATATCTATAACGTTGATAGGTTTAAACTATTGCCAAAAATCCTATAAAGTTTATTAACTTATATAAATCCTTCTATTGTAAAGGAGACCTGCGCTATGGAGCTGCGCCAATTGCATTATGTCATACAAATTGCTGCGGAGAAGAACTTTTCCAGAGCAGCCGAGAAGCTTCACATCGCCCAGCCCTCTTTAAGCCAACAGTTATCCAAGCTGGAACAAGAAATCGGCGTCCTGCTGTTCAGACGGACGACGAATTCGGTCGATCTGACCCATGCGGGCGCTGCTTTTGTCGAAAAGGCGCAAGCCATTCTCGATGCCGTCGACCAGCTCAAGCAGGAGATGGACGATTTGGCCCACATGCGCAAAGGCCGCCTTGTCGTAGGCAGCCTCCCGATTACCGGCGCCCATATACTGCCGCTCGTGCTGCCGGTTTTTCAATCCCTCTATCCGGAGATTGAAATTGTGCTTGTTGAGGACAGTTCATCCAGACTGGAGCAGCTTACGGCCAGCGGGCAAACCGATCTCAGTCTGTTGTCTCTGCCCTTGCAGGAACCTTCTCTTGCTTGGGAACCTCTCATAGAAGAAAAAATCTGCCTTGCCGTCCCTCCCCAGCATCGTCTCGCCCAAACTGGCGATGCCTGCGGCGGAGCAGGCGTCCGGATTGAAGACCTCCGCCATGAACCGTTCATCATTTTGAAAAAAGGCCAGGGCTTCCGTAAAATTACGCTCGATCTGTGCCAACAAGCCGGCTTCGAGCCTCGCATCGTGTTTGAAAGCACGAATATTGAGACTGTTCAGTCGCTTGCCGCTGCCGGGATGGGCATCGCCTTCGTGCCGATGATGGTCGCCCGTGCGGGCTGGAGCCAGCTTGCTCCCGCGTATTTGAAGCTTGCCGATCCTGCTCCGTCCAGAACGCTGGTGATTGCCAGCCGCAAGGGGCGTTATCTCTCCAAAGCGGCAGAAGCCTTCATCCAGACGATGAAGGCTACCGTCGACCAGCACGAGCAGGATACGCCTTGGCCCAAAAACGCTTCTGCTACTTAATAAAGCGGCGGCCTGCGGTCGTCAAAGATCGGAATGCGGGTGCGAACCTCGTCCACAAGCGAGACGTCAATTTGCGCCCGCACAATAGCCTCTTCTTCCCCAGCCTCGGCGATAATCTCACCCCACGGATCGATAATCATGGAATGTCCGAAAAAGTGCGTTGTTCCGCTTGTACCGACACGATTGCAGGCAATGACATAGATCTGATTTTCAATTGCCCGTGCCGTCAGCAGCGTACGCCAGTGATTCAGCCTGGGATGTGGCCACTCGGCGGGGACAAACAGTATTTTGGCTCCCCCAAGCGCCAGCTTCCGGGTCAATTCAGGAAATCGGATATCGTAGCAGATCATCAAGCCTGCCTGCGTGCCTTCAATGGTCAGCTCACCCAGTTTGTCGCCTGCTTGAAGATGCTTCTCCTCATCCATCAGCCGGAACAGATGGATCTTGGAATAATCCGCAGTCTTCTCGCCATCACGATTATATACATAAGCCGTATTATAGACGCCTTCACTTCTCTTCTCCGCGATCGAGCCGCCAATCAGATGCACCTGATGCTCTCGGCTGAACGCAGACAGCAATTCATCCGTCGCTTTCCCTTCTTCATCGGCAAGCTCATGAATCTGCTCCAGTGCATAGCCTGTGTTCCACATCTCTGGGAGCAGGATGACATCCGGCTTTACCTCGCCTGATACCGCTTCACGAAGCTTCACTTGCAGCCTTGCAAAATTGGCTTCCGTATCCCCTGCTTCAATGTGCATTTGAATTAGGGCCACTTCAAACTTGTCCTTGTTCAAAGCCTCTCCCACCAATCCTCATTATCAAATCTTATTCCTACATATTTAGCATAGCCTCTCATGGATCATTGTCAAGATGGGAACAGTAAAAAGGATGCTTTCAAAAGGAGATGAAAATGATGATGATCCAATTCCAAAAAGGGCTGCTTGCTTTTACCCTTGGTTTAATGTGTTTGCTGATGGTCTCTCCCGGTACAACTTCAGCTCATGGAACGCCAACGGCAAAGCCTGTTCAAGTCTTCGATATTCAGGCTGGCAAAGTCGTCAAAACGATAGAAAACGACCAGCAATTTCAACAGTATGCGACCGACTGGCTGGCTTCAGTGACCGGACTGTCTCCGCAGTTTACGCCGGAAAATAAATGCGGCTATGTATTCCGCATTCCGCTGGAACATCCCGTTACCATAAAAACGGGCGGCATTACAGTGAGTACGACGGATGTCTTCCTCTTCTACTGTCCGGATAAGCCCGCTTCACTACTCGTATTTGATGCCGGCCGCAAACCCTATATTCTCGCCTTCAAGCCGGATTTGAAGCCGTTCCTTCGCAAGGTAGGACTGCCTGCTGCTTAAGCAGGCATATTTTTTTCCGCCTTCCTTTTAAAGCTCGACACCCGTGCATAAATCTGGTACATTTAAAATCAATATTTTTGCACGATGTGGAGTGTTAAAAATGACCATTAATCCTACTATTCAAATAGGTGAGCCAGCCGAACGGATGAAAAATCTGCCGAAGCAGTTTTTCGCCTCCCTGGTTCAAAAAGCAAACGCCCAGGCAGCCAAAGGCAAAGACGTCATCAATCTCGGTCAAGGCAATCCCGACCGCCCCACGCCTCCTCATATTGTAGAGGCGCTGCAAAGCGCGGCAGCGAACCCGTTGTATCACCGTTACAGCCCGTTTAGGGGCTATGCTTTCCTCAAAGAAGCGGTTGCGCAACGCTATAAGGAAGATTACGGGGTTAAGGTTGATCCTGAAACCGAGATTGCGATCTTGTTTGGCGGCAAAACAGGTCTTGTGGAAATCAGCCAATGTCTGTTGAACCCAGGCGATATCTGCCTTGTTCCTGACCCTGGATACCCGGACTATTGGTCTGGTATTGCCCTTGCAGGGGCATCAATGTCCTTTATGCCGCTTGCCGAGCAGAACGGATTTCTTCCCGATTACAGTGCCATTGACCCTGCTGTAGCTGATCGCTCCAAGCTGATGTTCATTAATTATCCGAATAATCCGACCGGTGCGGTTGCCGACAGTTCTTTTTATGAAGAGACGGTGCGCTTCGCCTCCAGGCACCAGATCGCGGTTGTCAGTGATTTTGCGTACGGCGCAATCGGCTTCGACGGAGAGAAGCCTGTCAGTTTCCTTCAGACGCCTGGCGCTAAGGAAGTCGGCTTTGAGATTTATACACTCTCCAAAACGTACAATATGGCGGGCTGGCGTGTCGGATTTGCGATCGGCAATGCCAAAATGATCGCTTCCATTAATCTGATACAGGATCATTATTATTGCAGCTTGTTCGGCGGTATTCAGGAAGCAGCAGCCGTGGCGCTCACCGGACCGCAGGACTGCGTGCATGAGTTGCGCTCCATATACGAGAGCAGACGGAATGCCGTTTATGCTGCGCTTGCCGAAATTGGCTGGAAGGCAGCCCGGCCCGGAGGCTCCTTCTTCTGCTGGCTGCCAGTGCCTGCTGGGACAACGTCATCGGAGTTTGCCGATCTGGTGCTCGAGCAGGCAGACGTCGTCGTTGCACCGGGCATTGGATTCGGGACGAATGGCGAAGGCTACGTCCGGCTCGGACTGCTGACCTCGGAGGAGCGTCTGGCCGAAGCTGTACGACGGATTGGAACGCTTGGCGTATTCAGGTAGAATCTTTACACGTTCCGCCAGTCGTGATATGCTTGTGAGAATAAGAATTGACATATGAAACGTTATGACGAGTCCCTTAAACTTGCCTTTCATTCGCGTCCAGAGAGCTGACTCCACAGGCTGGAAGAGTCAACCGTGAAGCATGTTTATCTCCTAGACTCCGAACGGCCGGTCCAAGCCGGACAGTATGCCCGCTGTTACCCGGGCAACAAGCTGGATGAACCTGCATGGCAGGCTTCATCAATTAAAGGTGGTACCGCGGAAGCAATGACTTTCGTCCTTTTTTGGACGGGGGTCTTTTTATGTTTCCGGGAAGTTTTGAGGCTGCACACAGGAGTGATCACATGGGAGAAAGAATAGTAGTCAAGATCGGAAGCAGCTCGCTTACCTCCGACCAGGGAGGTCTTAACCTTGAGCGTATCCGGTTCTTCGCAGATGAGCTGTCGGCTCTGCATCGGGCCGGTTATGAAGTGCTGCTTGTCACCTCCGGCGCTATCGCCGCAGGCTTTCGCAAAATCGGCTTTGAAAACCGGCCCAGGCTGGTGCATGAGAAGCAGGCGGCAGCTGCAGTCGGCCAAGCATTGCTGATGCAGGCCTATCAGGATATCTTCGGTCAAAATGGAATCGGCGTCGCACAAATTTTGCTGACTCGCTCGGATTTTTCCAACCGGAAACGAATTCATAACGCGCTGATGACATTGAATGAACTGTTATCCCGCAATGTTTTGCCCATAATTAATGAAAATGACACCGTTGCGACCGCCGAGATCAAGTTCGGCGACAACGATACTTTATCTGCTCTTGTGGCTAATCTGGTCAAAGCCAGACAACTGATTATCCTTACTGATATGGATGGATTATATAGCGCCGATCCGCGAACCAACCCGCAGGCAACACGAATCGAGCGGGTCGACCAGATCTCCGAAGATATTGAACGCATCGCTGGCGGCGCCGGCTCCAGCGTGGGAACCGGGGGCATGCGCTCCAAGATCGATGCAGCCCGAATCGCCATGCGCGGCGGTATTCCGGCATTTATAGGCCGGCTCCCGGGAGAGGGCGGTCTGCTCGACGCCGTCAATGGGAAGGGACACGGCACTTATTTTGATACAGCCGAACATAACTTGCCGATGAAGAAGCAATGGGTCGGCTTCCACTCCTCCCCGCAAGGGACCGTGACGATTGATGAAGGAGCCGAAGCTGCCATTCTGAACAAAGGCAAAAGCCTTCTCCCTGCTGGAATAACCCATAGTGAGGGCGAGTTCCATCCCGGCGATGTCATTGAAGTGAAAAATCACGAAGGCGTCACGATCGGACGCGGGGTTGTCAATTACGCTTACTGGCAAGTTCAAGCAGCAGCTGGCCTTAGCACGGACGAAGTGAGCAAACGCCTTGATGTATCCCGAATCGAAGTCATCCACCGCGATGAATGGGTCGCTTTTAAATAAAGCTAAATCGTTGTACAAGATATATTAAGGAGGATTCAATATGAGTGAAGTCAGACAAAAAGCCGCCAGTGCTAAACAAACCGCAGCTTTGATGAGTTCCCTGACAACCGCGCAAAAAAACGAGGCGCTGCTGTTAATGGCAGACGCACTCGTAACCGAACAGCAATCCATTATTCAAGCCAACCAGCTCGATCTGGACCGCGGGCGCGAGAATGGCACCAGCCTGTCTCTGCTCGACCGGATCAAGCTGACCGAGGACCGGATTGTCAGCATTGCCGAAGGACTGCGTCAAATTACGGAGCTCCCTGACCCTACAGGTACGGAATTGGAGAGCTTCGAGCGGCCAAACGGGCTGCGCATTCGCAAAATTCAGGTTCCGCTCGGCGTGATCGGCATTATTTATGAAGCCCGCCCGAATGTTACGGTAGATGCGGCCGGACTTTGCCTGAAGACAGGCAATGCTGTCGTGCTCCGCGGCGGCTCGGCGGCAATCAGCTCGAACAAGCGGATTATCGAAGTGCTTCACGAAGCCCTCTCCCGCTCCGCTCTGCCGGCAGACGCTCTGCAGCTGATCGAAGATACAGACCGCTCATCCGTCGATGAGATGCTGAAGCTGAACGGGCTGCTGGATGTGATTATTCCACGTGGCGGAGCTTCCCTCATCCGCAATGTCGTTGAGAATGCCACCGTACCGGTCATCGAGACCGGAGCCGGAATTTGCCATACTTATATTGACGAAAGCGCCCGGACACAGATGGCCAGCGATATCGTTTTTAATGCAAAAGTACAGCGGCCGTCCGTCTGCAACTCTATTGAAACGCTGCTTGTTCATGAAGCCTTTGCCAAGCGGCATCTGGCGGAAATCGCCGGACGTCTGAAAGAAGCGGGCGTGGAAATTCGCGGCTGTGAGACAACATTGAAGCTGCTTGGGTACGGAACGCCGGTTACAGAGGAAAACTTTGCGACCGAGTATAATGACTACATTATTAATGTGCGCGTCGTGCAAAAGCTGGATGAAGCGCTGGCCCATATTTCGAAATTCGGCACTATGCATTCGGAGTGCATTGTGACCGAGAATGAAGACCATGCTGCGCGTTTCCTGCAGCTCGTCGATGCGGCAGCCGTTTATCACAATGCTTCCACCCGCTTTACCGACGGCTTTGAGTTCGGCTATGGCGCGGAAATCGGAATCAGCACGCAAAAGCTGCACGCCCGTGGTCCAATGGGCTTGCCTGCGCTCACATCTACCAAATATCTCGTTATTGGCAACGGCCAAATTCGGGGATAATCGAAAGGAGATTTTTATATGTCAGCAAGCGAACCATCACTATCCGTTAATGCTGGAATCAGCAAGCTGAAGCTGACCTTCTTCGGCGCAGGGTCTATGGCTGAAGCCATCGCTCGCGGCCTGCTGGAGCGCGGGCTAACCTTGCCCGGCCAGATTTCGATGATCAACCGCCACAATCAGGACCGTCTGAAGGAACTTCATGACCGTTATCATGTCATTACTCCGTCTACGGAGGAAGCCAAGCAGCAGAGTCTTGAAGAAGCCGATATTATTTTTCTGGCGATGAAGCCAAAGGATGCCCAGGACGCATTGCTTCAACTGAAGCATTTTGTGCAGCCTCGCCAGCTTGTCGTTTCGCTTATCGCAGGTTTGTCGATCCGTACGATTGAACAACTGCTGGAGGCACGCATTCCAGTTGTCAGAACGATGCCGAACACCTCCAGCACGATCGGCCTTGGCGCAACCGGCATTTGCTACTCTGATTCCGTGGACGGGCAACTGCGCACATTGTCCGAGGAGATTTTCCAATCTGTTGGAATTACCGCTATCGTAGAGGAAGAGAAGCTTCTGGATGCCGTAACCGGCGTATCCGGTTCCGGGCCGGCCTACATCTACTACCTGATGGAAGCAATGATTGATGCCGGCAAGAAGCTCGGGCTCGATGACGAGTCAGCGCGTACACTGACCATTCAAACTGTGCTTGGCGCAGCGAATATGGTGAAGTCCACAGGCGAAGAACCGGCTGAGCTAAGACGCAAGGTCACATCCCCGAACGGTACAACACAGGCTGCGATTGAGCTGCTCAACAGTCATCATGTCTCAGAAGCAATCGGCAAAGCGATCTTCCGTTCTGCCGAGCGTGCTGCCGAGCTGGGAGCGATGATTGAAGGAGGAAGCAAGGGATGAGCAGTTACTGTGTAGCCACTTATCGCAGCTTCGATGACAAGGCCGATTTTCATAAAAAAGCGCAATCCATCGCTGTCGGGCTGACAGTGGGCAGCTGGACGGAGCTTCCGGAAGCGCAAAAAGCCGAGATGGAGAAGCATCTGGGCATTGTGAGAGAAGTAGCTGTACACGAATCCGATGTGCCAGGCGAACGATATGCCGATATTCGGATCGCCTACCCGGACCTTAATTTCAGTCGCGACATTCCGGCGCTTCTTGTTACTGTATTCGGCAAGCTGTCCATGGATGGAAAAATCAAGCTGCTCGATATCGATTTCAGCGAAGAGTTTCTGTCCGCATTCCCGGGGCCGAAATTTGGTCTTCAAGGTATACGGGATTTGCTAAGCGTGCATGACCGTCCGCTGCTGATGAGCATCTTCAAGTCTGTGGTCGGGCATGATCTGGACAATCTGCGCGAGCAGTTTTATAAACAGGCGCTGGGCGGCGTTGATTTGATCAAGGACGACGAAATTTTGTTTGAAAATCCGCTGACGCCCATCGAGAAACGGGTTGAAGTCTGTATGGATGCAGCACGCAGAGCCAGTGAGCAGACCGGGCAGAAGCTGCTGTATGCCGTCAACCTGACCGGTCCGACCTCGCAGCTCATCAGCCAGGCACGAAAGGCAATTAATGCCGGGGCCAACGCCCTGCTCTTTAACGTATTGTCTTACGGTTATGACGTGCTGCATGAGCTAAGCCGCAACCCGGATATTACCGTCCCGATTGCGGCTCACCCTGCACTGGCAGGCGCGTTATATCCTTCTCGGCATTACGGCATTGCCGCTCCGCTGCTGCTTGGCAAGCTAATGCGTGTAGCCGGCGCCGATTTATCGCTATTCCCTTCTCCCTATGGCTCGGTCGTAATGCCGAAGGAAGAAAATCTTGCGGTCAAGGAAGCGCTGCTGGACGCTGCCCTTCCGGTCAAGCCAACTTTGCCGGTACCGTCAGCGGGGATCCATCCCGGCATTGTGCCACTCATTTGGCAGGACTTCGGACTGGACGTCGTCGTCAATGCAGGGGGCGGCATACACGGTCACCCGATGGGAACGGTCGCAGGCGGACATGCTTTCCGACAAGCCATTGAAGCCGCTATGAATCATGTCCCACTGGAGGAAAAAGCGAAGCAGCATCCAGAACTGGAGCAAGCAATTGCACTTTGGGGGATCAGGAAATGAGTCAGTCCGTACCGCGTGAAAAAGTTGTGTTTTGTGATTTTGACGGCACGATTACCGAGAATGACAACATTATCGCGATTATCAAGCATTTTAACCCGGATGGCTGGGAGAAAATTGCTAATGATGTCATCACCGAGCGCAAATCCATTCGTCAAGGCGTGAGCGAGTTGTTTCGCCTCCTCCCAGCTGCCATGCAGAAAGAAGTGGTGGATTATGCAGTCACGAATGTCCGTATCCGCAGCGGCTTTCAAGAGCTGCTGAATTACTGCAAGCAGCAGCAAATATTGTTCTATGTCACTAGCGGCGGCATTGATTTCTTCATCTACCCGGTCCTCTCCGCCTTTGATATTCCTGAGGAGCGCATCTTCTGCAACGGCAGTGACTTTACGGGGGAAAGGGTTGAAATTACATGGCCGCATCCTTGTGACGATCAATGCAGCAATCATTGCGGCATGTGCAAACCGACAATTATGCGCCGTTTTGACCCAGCACAATACGAACGGATTATTATTGGGGACAGCGTCACTGATTTTGAAGGCGCAAAACTGGCAGATCTGGTATTCTCCAGATCGCATCTAACAGAAAAATGCAAGGAGCTGGGATTGCCGTATATCCCTTATGAGACGTTCCATGATGTGGTTGCCCATCTACAGCGGACATCCTCTCTCCTTGAAGAAAGGAATGACTGATCGATGACATTCCAGCAAATTGCAACAGAAGACAAGCAGAGGTCGCTTGCCGAGCTGAGAGACGTGAAAACACTGTTTGCCGCTCGCGGATGGTTTGCCGGAACAAGCGGCAACTTGTCCGTTCGGGTCGGGGATTATTCCCCAGAGCAATTTCATTTTGCGATTACAGCTAGCGGCAAAGACAAATCGCTGCAAACACCCGAGGATTTCCTGTTCGTAGACCAAAGCGGCAAGCCCTGTGAGAGCACCGGGCTCAAGCCCTCTGCCGAGACGCTCATTCATTGCGAGATTTACCGGCTAACCGGCTGCAGTGCGATATTCCATACACACAGTGTATTTAATAACGTCATTTCCGAATGGTTCTGGGAACGTAGATCCGTACCCGTTGATGGCGTGGAACTGATAAAGGCGTTTAATATTTGGGAGGAAGAGGCGCACATCGATATTCCGATTGTATCTAATTACGCGGACATCCCGCGCATCGTGCCTGAGATCACAGAGAGCCTGAATCCGCAAATCCCCGGAATTCTCCTGCGCAAGCACGGCATCTATGCCTGGGGAGCCAATGCCTTTGAAGCAAAGCGTCACTTGGAGGCGTTTGAGTTTCTGTTTGAATACGTGTATCGCTGGGAGTTGCTGAAGGGACGGGCTTGATCATTTTCAGGCAGAGGATTCTTTCGATCGCTGCTAATACCCGATCCCTTCGAACGCCTTCTTTAACCGGACTACCAAGATGCTGACCTCCTTTGGCTCGGTGAAGCGGTTAATGATTTCATTTACCTGCTGTTTTTGCGCGTCTGACAGCCCCTGGTTAGTTGCGATTCTAATCCAGGTTCGGAAGAGCCGGAATAAACTGATTGGGAGCTTCTCAAGCACTTGTGTCAGGCGCCCCAGCTCTTCCATGAATGCATGAACTTCCGTTTTGCGCTCCAGCAAAAATATAACGCCAATCAGGTTGGACAAGCCCTCAAGCTGTGTTTCATGATAGCCATGAACATCGGTCAGCAAATATTTATAATGCAGCAAATCAATGAATAAGCGTTTGCTGCCAAGCAAAGACTGATACGCAGCATGGTGCGTCAAATAAATTTCTTCTTCCTGCCCCTCCAATGAATAAACTCCCCCCTCCCTGTGAATCCATTTTATTGTAAATCAATAACAACCGATAAGTAAACAGTTTACTTATATGTTAAATTATTGATTTCCCATTTTAAAATATGCTTGACATGAGGAAAGTCGTAAATACACCGGTTCAACGAAATCTTTACGGACTGCGGTTCGCGGATGCGGCCAAGCCGAAAAAAAGCCGAGCCATCGGCTCAGCCTTTTCCAGTGCGATATTTTTGAGTATGAGTCCTGGCCTCATCCACATTCGTAATGCGATTACGGCCCCATTCCAGTAAAATCCGATCGATGTAGCGGAAATACAGCTTTCCGGCAAAAACCGCTTCTTTCAGCGCAAAACGAATCAAATCATCCGAGAACTTGTCCTCGTCCAGCCAACCGCTGATCATATCAAGCTCCATGGGTGAAAGCGGACGACCGAATTCCTGTTCGAATAATGTGTACAAATTGATCTCAGGTACAGGCGGTGATGCCTCGTTCTCCCGGTTTGGCGTGCTCTCCAGCGTGTCAGCACGGGAACGGCTCAGGTATAGCTCTACTGCCTGATCCATCCAACCGGACCAGTTGTACCGTTCCCACTGCATGCCGCTGACCGGGTCGCGATGCTCGTCGATCATCAGCATGCCTTCCTTCATCAGTCGGCGCAGCAGTTGGCCGATCTCCTGCGTGGTCTTCCCCATGCGCTGCCCAAGCTGCTCCGGCGTCGGAAAATCAACCCCTTCGGCCTGCTTGAAGCCCATCAGTTGGATCAGCAGCAACAGCTCAGTATCGGTCAGTCCCAGCTCATGATACGTTTGCAGCAAAAGAAGAGGGGTATATACCCCCCCCTCCTGCATAAATGAGGTCAGCCCTTCAATGCGATTCCTTTGTTTCTCAGTCAAGCTCTAACCTCCCTGGCGATTAAGCTTGCTTAGCTTGCTGCACAAGCGCGTACGTATCGCGTGCAATCAACAGTTCCTCATTCGTTGGCACAACAAGTACCTTAATCCGCGAATTCTCGGTCGAGATATAGCGGGCTTCCTTCGATCGCTTCTTGTTCAGTTCTTCATCCAATTCGATACCGAGGAAGGTTAATCCTTCACAGACGGAAGCGCGCAGACGATCGGAGTTCTCCCCTACACCGGCAGTGAAGATCAGCACATCCAGGCCGTTCATAGCGGCTGCGTATGCGCCGATGTATTTGCGCAGTCGATATACATACATATCGAATGCTAGCTGCGCATTTTTGTCCCCTTCATCCATACCCTGCACAATTTCCCGCATATCGCTGCTGATTCCGGAGATAGCCAGCAGCCCGGAGTGCTTGTTTAACATGGAGTTAACTTCACTGAGCGTAAGCTCCTCTTTGTTCATCGTAAAAGGTACGATCGCCGGATCAATGTCACCGCTGCGCGTACCCATCATCAGACCTTCAAGCGGCGTTAGTCCCATGCTTGTATCTACGGACTGGCCTTCTTTAATTGCTGTTACGCTCGCTCCGTTGCCAATATGGCAGGATACCATTTTCACTTCGGAGAGCGGCTTGCCGAGCAATTGGGCCGCCTGATCGCTCACATAATGATGCGAAGTGCCATGGAAACCATAGCGGCGGATTTTGTGGCGGCGATACAGCACCATCGGAATGGGATACAAATAAGCAGTTGGCGGCATCGTCTGGTGAAATGCGGTATCGAAGACGACAACCTGCTCCACATTCGGCAGATTCGCTTCAACAGCCGAAATTCCCATCATATGCGCCGGATTATGCAGCGGCGCAAGGTCGAACAGCCTGCGGATTTCCAGCTTTACCTCAGGCGTCACGATAACAGATTGTTTAAAGCTCTCTCCACCATGCACGACGCGGTGGCCGACAGCTTGAATTTCATTAATAGCGGACAATACGCCATGCTGGGGGTCGACCAAAATGTCGACAACCCGTTTTACGGCGGTCACATGATCCAGAATTTCGCTAACATCTCTAACTTCCTGTCTGCCCGGCACCTCATGCGTCAGAATCGAAGAATCCATTCCGATTCTCTCTACGCGTCCACTTGCCATGACAGTCTCTTCACGCATATCATACAGCTGATATTTTAGCGAGGAGCTTCCGGCATTGATTACGAGTACTTTCATATCCGTTCTCCGTTCTTGTTGTATTTGAAGAAGCCGATTCCTGTTTTCACCCCGAGATGACCTGCGCGAACCATTTTCTTCAATACAATGGACGGACGGTACTTTAACTCTCCATACTCTCTAAACATATTGTCCAGCGCTGCGACGACCGCATCCAGACCAAAGCGGTCGCACATTTCAAACGGTCCGTGCTGGAAAGAGTATCCGATGCGCATAGCGCTGTCGATATCCTCTGCTGACGCCACGCCCTCTTCGAGAACATGCAGCGCTTCGTTAATGTGGAGGCAAATCAGGCGAGTCGTAATGAATCCGGGCGATTCAAACACCATGACTCCTTTTTTATTAATGGTCTCCTCCAGAAAATGCTTTGTCTGCTCAAACGTCTGCTCGGACGTCTTCAAGCCGCGAACGATCTCAACCACATCAATTTTCGATACAGGATGAATAAAATGAAGGCCGATAACCCGCTCAGGGTATTTGGAAGCCCCGGCAAGCTCAGTTAGGCTGAGTGTAGACGTGTTGCTTGCGACAATGATGTCTGGGGAACAATGCAAATCCAGCTCACGAAGCACGTTGATTTTCTCAGTCAAATCTTCTGTTACTGTCTCAATTACAAGCTCGCATTCATTCAACTCGGCCAGACTGTCTGCCCTGTGAATTCTGTTCATAATCAGCTTCTTTTCGGCCTGTGTAAGCGCCCACTTCTCAATTTTCTTGTCCAGACTGTGATCAATCTTCGAAATCGCGTAATCCAGCTTCTCTGGCGTGCGTTCCGTGACGAATACGTCCAATCCTTTGAATGCAAGCATTTGGGCAATCCCTTGCCCCATCGTACCTAGTCCGACGACTCCTACCTTGCGTACTGGCATGTCAAAATCCCACCTAGCGTTATATTTAAACATTAGAGTGTTAATTCCACACAACTACACATCGCATACTCTGACGAAGCATGCGTTCCGTGGTGAAATAGCAGCGGGCATGCTCAAAGACAGACCCGGCTAAAATTTAAAATACCCTCTATGCCTTACCTATTATACAAGAAAAGAAGACTATCCGACAGGATAGCCTTTGAGTTGTAGAAAAAAGTTCGCATTTCATTACAAAATTATACAGTTGTTAACGCATTATCCGGTTGATTTTTAAAAATATTCCTGAAACGTTCCCCACTCAGTGTCTCCTCATGGATTAAAATGTCGAGCGAGCTTAAAAATACATGGCGGCGTTCCAACAACATCGATTTCGTGCGGTCCATCAGCTTATCCAGTACACTTGAGCTGATTTTCGCCCAGGAATCAGGCGTCATCATGCTGCCATCGATAATTCCCAGCTCTGTAAGCCCCGACTCAACCATCGTACGCACGATGTTGACCGCTTGTTCAAAGTCACCCCTGGAGCCTGTGCTGCGGTTGCCGTAGAAGATCTCTTCGGCTGCCGCCCCGCCAAGCGCGATCATAATCTGCTTCTCCAGAAAATCCTTCGTGTATAAATATTGATCTTCCTCGGGATTATGCCGCACATAACCCATAGCCTGGCCGCGCGGCGAAAGCGCAACAGTAGATACGCTGCCCGGACGGACGAGCTCGGCAGATATCGCATGTCCAAGTTCATGCATGGCGATTCGCTCCCGCTCTTCCTTGGTAGCTTCCCGGTCAGTCTTCTCTCCCATCATGACCTTGTCAATCGCCATCGAGAGATGCTGCTGCATAACATTCTCGTTATCATCACGCATCGCGTAGATTGCTGCTTCATTCATGACACTCTCCAACTGGGCGCCAGAGAAACCGAATGATTCCTCAGCAATTCGCTCCAGACTTACATCTTCATCAAGCGGCTTGTTCTTCGCGTGAATATCCAGGATATGTCTGCGCCCCTTCTTGTCAGGAAGATCGACCTGAATATGACGGTCGAACCGACCCGGGCGAATCAAAGCGCTATCGAGCATCTCTTTGCGGTTGGTAGCTGCAATCAGCAAAATTCTCGGCGAATCCGTCGTATAGATGCCGTCCATCTCTGTAAGCAACTGGTTAAGCGTCTGATCATATTCACGATGCTGGCCGCCGTCGCGCTTGCCGCCAATGACATCAATCTCATCAATAAAGATGACGGCACTGCTTTTCCCCGCTTTAGTGGCCTTTTGTCTAGCTTCCTTGAACAAATCACGTATTCTCCCTGCCCCGACACCGACATACATTTCCACAAACTCGCTGCCTGATGCCGCAACATAGATAGAATTCGTATATTGGGCCGCTGCTTTTGCCAGCAATGTCTTCCCTGTTCCCGGAGGACCGGTAAGCAAAATTCCTTTAAGCGGACGAATGCCAAACTTCATAATTTCATCCGGCTTGACCAGGAAGTCCAGCGCCTCAATCAGCTCCTGCTTCGCCCGCTCCTGCCCGCCAATCTCTTCAAAGGACAGTTGTTGTCCCGCCTTGGGCAAAGTTCTGCGTCCTCCCTGGGCGGTTGCCAGATTGCCTCTCGTACGTATACCGACGAAAAGCAGTCCGCCGACAATAGCCGCCAGCAGCACCGGAAGCATATTCACCCCAATATACATCAAAAATCCGACCGTAACCACGCCTGTGCCTATAAGCAACTCTTTCCATAGATTACGCATGGCTCCACGCTCCTATCGTTGCCGGAAACCGCGGAAGCACAATGTATTTGGAAGTTGCTCCATCCAGCATGGTTATATATACATTCGAATCATCGATTCCGGTCTTAATTTGAAGTCCTGAATTTTGTTGCTGCAGCTTATCCATCGCTTCAATAATGCCGGAATACTCTCGCTTCTCCATTGACTCTGCTATTTGAAACAATACCGATGACCACAGCTTCTCCAGCTTGCCGCTTGAAGCGGATTCGAAGCTTAGCTTCAGTTCCCTGCCGCCAATAACGGATTCGCCTTTATCCTTAATCTCATGTACGACATTCTGGATATCGGCCTCCGGTTTAAGCTGCAGCTTCACGGATATTGCATTTCGATCAATCGAAGATTGGACGGACTGAACGCCGTCTATACCGCTAACCAGCTTTTCGAATGGCTTCTCAACCGCTGTACTCTGATATATATACCATCCCCCGAAAAGCAGAGCCGCTGTAATTACGGCTGTCACGACTGTAGGTATCCACTTCAATCGCATTACAAAAAGCCCCCTTCATTTCGGATTGTTACAATAGAACGCCAGTAAGATCATTCACAGCATCTATACCAGAGTATATCATAATCATCCTTATGAAAGAGGCAGTAATTAAAGGGAGCACAGGCGTTGTTTTCTTCCCCTGCTACTCCGTTCCATCTGAGAATTTGGACGGCAAATTATAGATCGTAACAAACGAGCCGTCGGTAAACCGGTAAAACTCATAATAATATTTATCGATCGTTTCGTGACGCTTATAGAAGACTTCCCAAATTTTTTCCCCGTCAAGCAGCCCCGGCTGCACCCGTATAATATCCGCATCCGGCTTGATTGACTGTACGTTCTTCGTAATCTGCTCCTTGCTTACGCCTGAGGATGCGAGGACGGAATCGGCTTTGTCGCCAACAACCCAAACGATCTTCTCCTGGCCGCTTTCATCTGTACCCTTGACGACCCAGGCGATCTGATCCCAGATATGCTTGGTGGCAGACGTAATTTGAACAAGTCCTGCCGCCTTAGCCGCAACCTGCTCAGCCTCGCGCTCCTGCTTCCATATATCCTGCTGCGTCGAGCGGTAATATAAATTCAGAAGCAAAAAGATAATCGTCAGTACGATTACAATAAGCAACACCCAGCGCCCAGGCGTCATGAGACTTGTTCTGGAACGCGATCTCATTATCGCTGACCCAACGCCTCGAAGCGGACTTGCGCTTCATGACGGACACGTTCTTCGTCAATAAACAGGCACTGCCGATTCTCCACAACCTGGCGTCCGTTGACCCATACATGGCGGACATCTCGACCCGAAGCTGCATAAACGAGGTGAGAAATGAAATCCGTCTGTGGGTAAAAATGCGCCTGCTCAATGTCGAGTGCAATAAAGTCCGCCTTCATGCCAGACTTCAAACGGCCAATCTCATGCTCTTGCCAGAGTGTTCTCGCCCCATATACCGTTCCCATTCGCAATGCTGTCAGGGCGGGAATCGCTGTAGGATCACCGCTGACTCCTTTATGAATCAGGGCTGCCAAACGAATTTCATTGAACAGATTCAAATTGTTGTTGCTGGCCGCGCTGTCTGTGCCAAGCGAAACCGTAACTCCTGCACGGAGCAAATCCGGCACTCTCGCTACACCGCTGGCAAGTTTCAGATTGCTCGCCGGGTTATGGGAGATAGATACCTGATGCGCTTTTAGAATGGCGATTTCCTCATCATTCAGATGAACGCCATGAGCAACGAATGATGGCCGGGAGAAGAATCCCAGTTTGAGCAAATGCTCGACCGGACGGCTTCCGTAATCACGGACGTTCTGCTCTACTTCCGCAAGCGTCTCCGACATATGCGTATGCATCGGCAAATCGAGATCATGCGCGGCTTGCACGAACTGCTCAATAAAAGCAGGCGGGCATGTATAAGGCGCATGAGGCGACATCATCGTACGAATACGCCCCTCTCCTTTTCCGTTCCAATTCTTTGCGAAAGCAATCGCTTCCTCAAGCTTGGCGCGCTGCTCTTCCTCAGAACACAGACCGATCGCGCCGCGCGTCAGCCAGGCTCGAATTCCGGACTGTTCCACAACCTGGGCAACGATATCCATTCGGTCATACATATCGACGAAGGTAGTTGTTCCGCTCTTGAGCATCTCCAGTACTGCCAGCGATGTGCCCGTCCGTGTATCTTCATCCTGATATTTGCCTTCCATTGGCCACATATACTGCTGCAGCCACACTTGCAACGTTTCATCATCGGAATAGCCGCGCAGCAACGACATCGCAGCATGACCGTGCGTATTGATCAGTCCCGGCATGAACAACTGGCCTTTTCCGTTGATGATTTGGGCTCCTTCAGTCAGCGATGCATCCGGCGCGTCAGCTCCAATATAAACAATCAGGTCGTTCTCAACGACCATATGTCCGCGTACAACTAGCGCTTCATCATCCATGGTAACGAATATCCCGTTCTCGATCCAAAGGCGGCTCATAGTGATTCTTCTCCTTCATAGTCCAAGTAATAAGCCAAGCTTAATAATTCTCTAGTGAAATCCGCATGGTGAATACGCACTTCTTCGGGCACCTTCAATATAACCGGAGCAAAATTCAATATGCCTTCCACACCCGCTTCAACAAGTTGATTGGCAACATTCTGAGCTTCTACAGCAGGAACCGTAATAATTCCGATTCGAATATTATGCTCATCGACCAGTTGCTTCAGATCTTGCATAGGTCTTACAGTCAAGCTGTTGATATGGGTTCCGATTTTGGAAGGAAGAGCGTCGAATACAGCCATAATTTTCATGTTATCATTCATGTACATATTGTAATTGCACAGCGCATGGCCAAGATTTCCAGCCCCGACAAGCGCAACATGCAAAGTTTGATTGAGCTTGAGAATTTGCCGGATTTTCTCAATCAGATAGACGACATCATAACCGATTCCCTTGCGTCCGAATTCACCGAAATAAGCCAAATCCTTGCGAATTTGCGCCGGATTCAGATCAAGTCTCTGCCCAAGGTCTTGGGAAGAGACCGTCTGAACCTCCCGCTTGTTCAGTTCATTCAAAAATTGAAGGTAGATTGGCAGACGGCGAACGACCGCTTCTGAAATTTTCATCTGCTTCATCCTTTTTCCTCCTTTTGTTCTGCAGCGAGCCATTCCCTCATTCGCGGCACGATTTTGTCTACATGCATCGATTCAATTTTCGGTCCGGGCAGAGAAAACAAGAAAAACTTGCCGTACCTGGTTTCAATGACTCTCGTATCATAAATCAACACGATCCCCTTATCTCTGGCACTACGCACCAGTCGCCCAAAACCTTGCTTGAAGCGAATAACCGCCTGAGGAATCGAAAGCTTCATAAAGGGGTTTTGCTTTTGTGCCGTCAGCAATTCTGCCTTAGCTTCCACTAACGGATGGTTGGGAGGCTGGAATGGCAGTCGTACAATCGCGAGTGTTGTCAGAGCATCGCCCGGTATATCTACGCCTTCCCAAAAGCTGTTTGTGCCAAGCAATACGGAGGCCTGATTTTGCTGGAATCGTCTTGTCAGCTTGCTTCGGTTGCCGCTGTCAATACCTTGTCCAAGCACCTGGATACCGGCCGGTGTCAATAACTCCTTCAACGGTTCATAAGCCTGCCTCAGCATCTTGTAAGAGGTAAACAAAATCAGCATTCGCCCATTCGTCTCAATAGCCGCTTCGGCAAGCGATTCTGTCAGCCGTGCAATAAAATTCGGATCGCCCGTTTGACCTTTCAAACTCGGGAAATCCCTCGGGACAATAACGAGCGCCTGCTCCCTGTAATTGAAAGGGGATGGAAGCTGCACGGTCTTCAATTTCCCGGACTGCTCATGCTCCCATAAGCCAAGCTGCTCACTTGCGTATTGGAAGGACTTCTGGACCGATAAGGTAGCTGAAGTCAGCGTGATGCTCTTTTTGGTGTCAAAAAAATATTTTTTAAGCTGACCGCTTACATCCGCCGGAACGGCAAACAAATGAACGGACTTCGTCTTGAACTGGGCGGAAGCTTCGATCCAATAGACGGTAGATGGATCCTCCATTTTGATGAAAGCTCGCAAGTCGTCCTTGAGCCTGTTCAAATCCTTGACAACGCCGTTCAAATCCGTGACGAGCGCTTGAATGGAGTGATCATCCACACGATCCTTGATTTCCGAGAGCAGCTTATCCATTGTTTTCGCCATTCGGCTGATCTGCGTGTGCAAGTTCGCCTCCAGCGTTCCTGCTTCTTGCCAGATTTCCGGCAATGAATCCGGCTTCAGCCTTAGTACCGCAGGCAAATTCTCGGCTGCATCAGCAGGCGCCGTAATTGTACAGCTGCCATACAATAGCTCCATCAGCCGCTCCCAGCCTTCTTTAATTTCTGTCACATAGGGCTGAATGCTGTCAATCGTCTCTTGCCACGCTTCTACGTACTCGTCATCCTCATTTTGCAGCTTGGACTGCAGGGCCGAGAGCATCCCGTTCTTCGCGTCCTTGTATAATCTCAGCAGCGGATGCTGGAGCGAGAAATATGAAACTTGCAAGCCAAGATGCTTGCTTGCGACCTCTTCAAGGTGATGAGCCTCATCCACCACCAGATGCTCGTAAGTGGGCAGCAGACGATGATCCGCTCGAATATCCGTAAACAGCATGGAATGGTTCGTAACGATGACATCGGCAAGGTTCGCCTCCTGCTTGGCCCGGTGATAGAAGCATCGCTTGAACCAAGGGCAGGCTCTGTTGAGACAGGAATCTGCATCGCTTGACACCGTCTCCCAAAAATCAGCGCCTTTATTGCCGAAATGCAACTCCTCTTGGTCGCCATGCTCGGTCTCTCCCAACCAAACAATCATTTGAGCCGCGGTAAGCCGATCCTCGTTAGGAGCAGCAAAATCCTGCATATTCACTTTGCCTTCAAACTTTCGCAAGCATAAATAATTCCCTCTACCCTTAAAGACAGACGCCCGAAATTCAAAGGGCATCGTCGCTTGCAGCAGCGGGATATCGCGTTCCCGAATCTGTTCCTGCAAATTAATGGTATGCGTGCTAACGACTATCTTTCTATCATTGCGGACACCATAAAATAACGAGGGAATCAGATAGCCCAAGGATTTCCCTGTACCTGTACCCGCTTCGATGAGCAGATGACTATTCGATTCCAGGGCATCATATACTTCCTGGAACATCTGATTTTGCGCTTCTCGCTCCTCATAATTCTGAACATGTTCGCGGAATTTTTGGCGAACGATATTCATATACTCCGGGAATTCCAGTTCGCTCAGATCGATAGCGGCATCAAGTCCCTGTCTTGGGGGCTCTTCTTCCGTCCATTCGGGCACGCGCAAAGCAAGTTGCCTAAAGTAGGAATGGGTATCTCCATCCACGGACGATTCTTTTTCCTTATAGGACAGCGTCTGATTAATAAACCAGCCGAGATCCTCATTCGGATGAAAGAACGATGCCAGTCTCTGCAGCGTCAGCAGCGGCAAATCGCGCAACTTGGCAACGCACTTTTGCAGAAGCACCGCTGTTGCCATCGCGTCGCTGTCCGCCTGATGATGACGGTCATGCACAATGCCGAACAACTCGGATACAGCGCCGAGTTGGTAAGTGGTCAAGGATGGGTATAGAAATTTCAATAAATCAACCGTATCCAGCCTTCTCCCGACAAATGGCATGTAGCCGCTTTTATCCAGCGCCTGGTTAAGAAAGCTGGCGTCAAAACCTACATTATGAGCGACAAGAACCGCATCCGCAAGAAGGGGAACCATGGCGAGAAGCACCTCTTCAACAGGAGGTGCTTCAGCAACCATTGCATCGTCAATGCCAGTAAGCTGGGTTATAAAAGGCGAGATTTCGATCGTTGGCTTAACAAAAGAACTGTACGTATCTGTAATCGTTAAAAATTCATCAACAATAACGAGTCCAACCTGTATAATTTCATCATCGGCCTGATTGCCGGTCGTTTCCAAATCCAATACTGCAAATTTCATCCGGTTCGACCCTCTCACAAACAGCTAAGTTTCGCACTACCGAAATATAATGATAACTGTCCGTCCCGGGTCTTGCATGCATGAAGATTGCTTAGCGTTTCTTCAAATGACGGATCAGCGTCATAGGCTTTTTGAAAATAAATCTCCGCCTGGTCCAGATTTTGGCGAATGGCCTGTATGCAGCCCAGCGCATTGAGTCCAAGAGCCTGCCACTTCGGATGATCCGCAAGTGCGACAATCAGCTGAAAATGCCGTTGTGCCTCGTACCACTCCTGCATATGCATGTAGGTCATCGCCAAAAACAGTCTGGCAAGGTTGCAATCGGGAGACCGCTGCATTACCTCATTAAAGGCATCTGCGGCTTCCGGGAACATATAG
Source organism: Paenibacillus roseus (assembly GCF_016424485.1). Classification (GTDB taxonomy): domain Bacteria; phylum Bacillota; class Bacilli; order Paenibacillales; family Paenibacillaceae; genus Paenibacillus_D; species Paenibacillus_D roseus. Next base: position 723,509 of record NZ_JAELUP010000103.1, on the reverse strand, counting down.
AGCTTGAAATAGCCTTGTCCTTTCGATAGAAGCTGCTCCAGTTCTGCCTGTAAAGCGGCAGGAACCGGCGGCTTGTCTGTCAGTACCGCAGTGAGCGGCATTGTAATATTATTCGTCTTTTCGGCATCGGAATCCTGCATTTTATCTTTAAAAAGTGCAATTTTCTCCTCGAAACTTAGCCATTCATCCATTATTTTATCACTCATTGCCTTCAACACCGCAAACTGCTCTTCATCCTGACCCTGCAATACGCCATTCGGATTGCGCTTGATCAACTCATCAAGCAGCTCATTCATGGTCGCAAACAAATGACTGAACATGGACAGATCATCCTCCTTGACAGAAGAAAAAGCGTAGATGCCTCGGCTGCCAGTTCCGGCTGCTGACTGGTCATGCACCGGATTAAAATACAGCCCTTACGGCAATTTGTTTGTATGCTCATTCTTTGTCTTGGCGGTTGTTTTCATACAGTCAAAAGGCGGTTTGCAAAGCATTAACAATGTGAAGCTTATTTGACAGTAGCATGAATTTCTTCCGACAGCAATTCGGCCGGACGATTGCCCTCATCCAAAATAACCACCTTCGGCTGGTGCGTGCGCGCGGCCTCGTCGGTCATTATGGAATAAGAAATAATAATGACCTTGTCCCCGAGCTGAACAAGTCGTGCGGCTGCTCCGTTCAGACAGATCACACCGGAGCCGCGTTCGCCGGGAATGACATAGGTTTCCAGTCTGGCGCCGTTATTGTTATTCACAATCTGCACCTTTTCATTGGCCCAGATATCCGCCAGCTCCATCAAATTTTCATCTATGGTAATACTGCCTACATAATTCAAGTTTGCCTCTGTAACCGTCGCCCTGTGCAGTTTGGATTTCATCATCGTCCTAAACATGGCTGGCCACCTCTTCCCCAGGAAATAATCGATTGTCAATCAGTCTCGTGCTGCCGAACTTGACAGCCATGGCTACAATCCAGCTATCCCTTAGCTCCTTCAAAGGAGTACGGCTATCCAGCTCTGCCAAGTCAGGATACCCAAGAACCTGAATATAATCAATGTTAGATAATGGAGCGTCTTCCTTTATATATTGATTCAACTTGTCGCGCAAGTTCGCCGGCGTCATGCTTTCCGACTGGGACAGCTCAGAGGCCATGTTCAGCGCCCGATACAGCACGACCGCCTGCGCCCGCTCATCTTCATTCAAGTACACATTACGAGAGCTTAGCGCCAGGCCGTCCCCCTCACGCACCGTTTCACACGGCACAATCTCGACCGGAAAATTAAGATCCTCAGTCATTTTGGCGATAACAGCCACCTGCTGTGCATCCTTCAGTCCAAAGTACGCCTTGTCGGGCGCTACAATATGAAACAGCTTGCTGACAACTGTGCCTACACCGTCAAAATGTCCTGGCCGAGACGCTCCGCACAAACGGTCTGTCAAGTCCGATACAAGCACTGTAGTTTTGACCGGCTTAGGGTACATTTCCCGGACAGCGGGCATAAACACAATATCAACCTGCTCTTTACTTGCCAATTCAATATCCCGCTCTGCGTTGCGTGGGTAACGATCAAAATCTTCGTTAGGGCCAAACTGCAGCGGGTTGACGAAAATGCTGAGTACCGTCAGTCCGCATTCGGCCCTGGAACGGCGCATCAGGCTGGCATGGCCTTCATGAAGAAACCCCATTGTCGGTACAAAACCGACTATACCATCTTGATCACCGCGCCGGTACTCGGCAACAGCTTCTTTGACTTCAAATATAGTCGTACATATGATCATCAGCCATTCTCCTTTGCGGAACCGTAGACAGGTCCCGACGCTGTACCAGCCCCTGCCGACGTGAACACATGCTCTTCTGCCGGAAAACGGCGGTTTTTGACATCCTTGACATAATCCTCGATGGCACTGTGGATCGTCGCCCCGATATTCGCATAATTTTTCACAAATTTCTTCGGCTGATACGGGGAAGCGTATTGCAGCAAATCGTGAAACACCAGTACTTGGCCGTCACATCCCCGCCCTGCCCCGATGCCGATCGTCGGGATTGACAAGGCAGCGCTAATCTCCGCGGCTACAGGCTCGGTTACCAGCTCCAGCACAACAGCAAATGCCCCTGCTTGCTCCAGCGCGAGCGCATCCTCCAGCAATTTGCGCGCTGACTGCTCATCTTTGCCTTGTATCCGATATCCGCTTAGCATGTGAATGGACTGCGGCGTCAGCCCCAGATGCCCCATGACAGGAATGCCTGCGCGGACACAAGCCGCGACTTCGTCCGCAATCTCGGCGCCGCCCTCCATCTTGATTGCCGTGGCGTGCCCTTCTTTCATTAATCTGGATGCAGCTCGCAGTGTATCTTCCTTGCTTACATGATAGGACATGAATGGCATGTCCGCTATTATAAATGTCGAGCCTGCTCCCCTTGCCACAGCCCTGGTATGATAGACCATATCATCGACCGTTACCGGGATTGTCGTGTCATAGCCAAGAACGACGTTGCCAAGAGAGTCGCCTACGAGAATCATATCTACCCCTGCCTCTTCAGCAAGCTTGGCAGACGGATAATCATATGCAGTAAGTACTGTAATAGGCTCTTTGTTATCTTTCATTTGTTTGGATTTCAACACCGTTAGCGGTTTAGCCATACGTTCAACTCCCTTTAAGTATAGGATGCACAAAAAAACCTTTTAGCCGCTGCTAAAAAGGTCCCTAAACCAAAAAGGAACTTCGTTTGTGCGAGCTTCCTTCTGTCTCGGTCCCAACGGCTCAGAGCAGAATACGCCATGCTTATGGATCATGTCAAACTGGCAGCCTTACACTCGCCTGCTCCGGCTAAAACAAGTACAGTTCCGTTCTTGCGGATACTGTCTCTCAGCCTTATTAACAAGCAACTGTGAGCCATAATTTAGACACATAATCATTTAGGCAACCCTATTTTAGCAAAAAAAAAGAACTCCGTCTATGAAACGGAGTCCGGCAATCCCATTTCTGCAGAAAAAACCGGCTTCAGTTGACCGTCATCCAGTTGCACGAGCAATGCTCCGTTTTCCTCCAGACCGACCGGAACGCCTTCAATAACGCCCTGCGGTGTCGTCAATGTTACCCGTTGATGAAGAGAAACTGCGAGGGCCTCCCACAGCGTACGGACCGAAGCAAACCCTTCCCGCAAATAAATGTCATACAGGTGCTCAAGCTCTTTCAAAAAGTGTGCGATCAGAGTTGTCCGGTCCAGCTTTCTGCCAAGCAGCATTCGAAGCGAAATGGCCTTGTCCAGCAATTCCGCCGGATAGTCCTCTTCTTCCAGATTCACACTAATGCCGATGCCAGCCAAAATATAGTTCAGCCGCTCCTCCTCAGCTGTTGACTCCAGCAAAATACCGCTGATCTTTTTGCGTTCTACGAGCAGGTCATTCGGCCACTTGATGCCTATTGGCAAGCCGGTTGACTGTCGCAACGAGCGGCACAGCGCTACTGCAATCAACAAGGTTAGCTGCGGGCTGTAATGGATCGCGAGATTAGGACGCAACAACAGACTCATCCATATGCCTTTGCCCTTGGGAGATTCCCAGGTTCGTCCCATCCGTCCGCGGCCCTGAAGCTGCTGTTCGGCAATGACAAGCGTCCCCTCAGGCGCGCCTTCCTCGGCAAGCTTGCGCAACACCGTTTGCGTAGAATCCACAGCTTCGTAAAGATGCAACTGTCTGCCAAATCTGTCCGTACCAAGAACACTCCGCATTCCGATGGCACTCAGCCTGTCAGGCACTGATATCAGCTTATAGCCAAGCTTGCGCGAAGCCTCAAAAAGGTAACCTTGCTCCTCCAATTTGCGGATTTTCTTCCATACGGCAGTACGGCTGACATTCAGCTCCTTGCTTATAGCCTCGCCGGAGAGAAACTCCCCTTCTTTATCCAGAAACATGCTTAACAATTCGTCACTCATGATTGCTCCTTTTCCAGCTTTCTGCGTACCTGCTGCAAGAGGGCCTTCTTTTCATTGGGCAGTCTGCCCAGCGCCACATCCAGCAGCAATTCAAAAAGCAGATTTTTCAGCCATGGACCGCCTTTTACACGAACATCCGACAAGATGTCTCCGCCATTAACCGCAAGCTGCTGAAGCTCCCTGACCGGAAGCTCGGACCACAACCTGCGCAACAAGACGACTAGCGAACGAGTCTCGTCTCCCTCCAACAGCCATGGCGCCTGTTCGATCATTTCGAGCCAAAATTGTGATGCTTCCTTACCCATCTCCAGCGTAATCCGGGTCCAATTCTCGGCAAGGAGGTCTCCTTCCAAATGGGATTGAGAGACAACCAAATTTACTGTTCGGCGGTGCAGAGCAATGATCGAGACGATTTCATCGGATTGCTGCCGGGAATAGCGCAGCGCCTGAAACAATGATCTGGAAGTCTCGGGATTGAGTCCAAAAGAGATGCAAAGCGCCGCCCAGCGGCAGCTGGCGGAATCAATCGGTTCCAGCAGCACCTCACTAGGCTGTTCCCCTTGCGACGGTCCCATCCAGGCAACGGGAATATTACCAGCTGTGAGCGGCAGCTTTTCCTTCGTATTTTCCAGCAGCCTGCTCTCAAGCAGCAACTGCACGGCCCAATCCGGATGAGGTCCCTTGATCATCTTGTGCAGTTCCACCCCGACCCGCTCCATTGCAATGTGCCGGAGCAGACTGCCATGCCGGAGAATTGCTGCCCATGTAGACGGCTCGATCCCCTCCTGCCCAAAACCGTAATCCGCTGCAAAGCGAAGGCCCCTCAGCATCCTCAGCGCGTCCTCCTGCAGCCGGGCATCCGCATCTCCGACACAGCGTATAAGCCCCCGCCGAAGATCTGCTTGTCCTCCGAACGGATCGATCAGCTTCCCATCCTCACTCATCGCCATCGCATTAACCGTAAAATCACGGCGGCGCAAATCCTCGTTCAAATCAGAGATGAATTCCACACTGGAGGGCTTGCGGAACGCTTCATAAGCCGACTCCTTGCGGAACGTCGTCACCTCGTACCCTTTTCCTCCCATAATAACCGTCACTGTCCCGTGCTGCAATCCGGTTGGGGCGACATGGTCGAACAGTTCCAGCACCTGCTCCGGGGTAGCCGCGGTCGCGATATCAATATCAGCGATGTCTCTTCCAGCCAGCGCATCGCGGACGCAACCCCCAACGAACACAGCTTCATAATGATGCACGGTGAGTTTTTGTATGACTGGCAAGGCAGAGCGGAAAAGCGGGTGACCAAGCACTTCCGGCTCCGGCTTGTTACTCACTGCTTGCCTCTACTGCAACCGGCGCTTCCAGACCGAGTACCCGGTAATAAATGCGCTCATATTCCGCGGTAATCAAGTCATTGCAGAACCGGGTGCGGGCACGGTGCAGGCATGCTTCTTTGACCTTGGCATACAGCTTCGGGTCCGAGAGCAGTTGAACGGCATATTCGGCCATCTTCTCCGTATCTCCGATCGGCGCGAGATAGCCTGTTTCTCCGTGCGAGACCAGCTCCGGTATCCCTCCGGCTATCGAGCCGATGGTTGGAACGCCGCACGCCATCGCTTCCAGAGCCACCAGCCCGAAGCTTTCCTTCTCTGACGGAAGCAGCATCAGATCAGCAATCGATATGACCTGGGCGACATCATCCTGCTTCCCGAGGAAATGAACCTTGTTCTCCAACCCCATATTATTGATTTTACATTGAATCTTGGACAACTCCGGCCCTTCGCCTACAAGCAGCAGCTTGGAGGGGACTTTCTCATTCAGCTTCGCGAAAGTATCCACGACATCACTGACTCGTTTTACCGGACGGAAGTTGGAGATGTGCATCACAATTTTCTCGTTGTCTGAAGCATAGTCCTTTCTCAAGGTGCCAATGTCGCGCGGGTAATAAACCCGCTTATCAACAAAATTGTAAGTCAGATCAATCGGCTCTGTAATATCCAGCAGCTCTCGGGTTTCCTTGATCAAGTCCTGGGAGACTGCGGTTACTGCGTCGCTTTCCCGGATTGCCAGCCGAATCAAATCCTTGAGCGATTCATCCTGCGCCAGAACTGTAATATCCGTACCGTGCAGAGTCGTGACGGTCTTCAAATCGCGATCCATCATCTGCTTGGCCAGGAACGCGCAGATGGCATGCGGCACCGCATAGTGGACATGCAGCAGATCAAGCTGCTGCATTTTGGCAACCTGGGCCATCTTGCTGGCTAAAGAAATATCATAAGGCGGGTAACGGAATACATAGTAATCGTTAACTTCAACCTCATGATAATAGATATTTTTATGAAATTGTCCTAGCCGGAAAGGGATGCTATGCGTAATAAAATGAATTTCATGGCCCTTTTCCGCAAGCAGCTTGCCAAGCTCCGTTGCGACAACCCCTGATCCGCCAAGCGTCGGATAACAGGTAATGCCGATTTTCATCGGTCTCATTGTGTGCCCCCCGATTCGAAATACTCTATATAAATTTAGAAGAAATCAACTATCAGCGGACGCTTGATAATAAAGCCTTCCGCATAAGACATCTGCTTTGAGGCGCCCAATATCCGGTCGCGGGCCTCGACATTTTCCAAATAGCCCTGTGTCAGCGGGGTCGCAACCTGGTCATTGCCGCCGGACGGCGCGGTAAATTGGGACCGGTAGGCGCTTAACGCGCTGCGCTTGACGGGATAAAATGGGCTGACATCGACAACCAGACCTGCGTCCTTCACATCATTAATATAATAAAAAATGAGCTGCTCAATTGGATGTGCCGGCAGTTCCGGCATATAACGGCGCAGCTTGGCGTTGAACACGGCCTCTTCAATCAGTCGGCTGCATGCATTATGGTCGGGATGACGGTCATCCCAATACGGTGCAAACACAATCCGCGGCTTCACCCTGCGAATCTCCGCTACAACCGCGGCGATTTGCTCCGGGCTGCCGGTCAAGCCCCGATCCGGGAGCTTGAGACAGCTTCTATAGGAAAGTCCCAATACAGCGGAAGCGTTAGCCGCTTCCTCCCGGCGAAGCTCAACAGTACCGTTGGAGGACATCTCCGCCTCCGTCAGATCGCAAATGCCGACTTTGAATCCTGCAGCGACATGCTTCGCGATGGTCCCGCTCATGCCGATTTCAACATCGTCAGGATGGGCGCCAAACGCAAGCAGATCAATTTGAACCGGATTCATTGCGACTCACCCGGCTTATATTTATGGACAAGCTCCCTCCAGGCAAAATCTCCGCGCTGCAGCGCCCTGACAAGCAGTTCGGCAGTGGCGATGTTCGTCGCAACGGGAATGCCTTGAACATCGCACAAGCGAAGCAGGGCAATAATATCCGGTTCATGCGGCTGCGCCATCAGCGGATCACGGAGGAAGATGATCAGATCCATCTCATTTTGCGCTACCAGCGCCCCGATCTGCTGATCGCCGCCAAGCGGGCCAGACATGAATCTGTGAATTTGCAAGCCCGTCTGCTCCATTATTCTTGTACCCGTTGTCCCGGTAGAATATAATTGATGATGTTCAAATGCCGTTTCATAAGCAATGACAAAATTGACCATTTCATCTTTTTTGCGATCATGTGCTATAAATGCTATATTCATCGCTGGTTGCCCCCTAAAATTCCTGTGCTAGTCCATCAAATGCTCAAAACCATATATCATCCCTGAATAGGTCATTACTTTCTTCACCGCGGTATTCACGCCCGGCATATAGCCCGCGCGCTCATACGAATCATGCCGGATTTTCAGCGTTTGGCCATAGCCGCCGAACACCACTTCCTGCTGGGCAAAAACACCCGGCAAACGAACGCTATGTATGCGGAACCCATTGTAGTAGCCACCGCGCGCGCCTTCAAGAATTTCCTCTTCTTTCGGGTTTCCCTGGCGCAGTTCCTGGCGAACACCTGCAATTAATTCCGCCGTCTTGATGGACGTGCCTGACGGGGCATCCAGCTTCTGGTCGCCATGATATTCGATAATTTCGAGATGCGGCATATATTTAGACGCTTCGGCGGCAAATTTCATCATCAGCAATGCGCCGATCGAGAAATTAGGCGCAATCAGCCCGCCCAGTTCTTTTTCCTTGCACAGCTTGTCCAGCTCTGCGATCTGCTCCGGGGTGAAGCCTGTCGTACCAACAACCGGACGGACGTTATACTTGAGCGCCGTTATCGTATTGCTGTACACCACTTTCGGAATCGTAAAATCGACCAGCACATCCGGTTTCGTGCTCGCCAGCGCTTCATCCAGCTCTCCGCTAACGACCACGCCGCAAGCCGGCTTGTGAGCAAGCAAGCCGGCATCAATACCAACGACACTGGAAGCTGTAGCTGCTACCAATTGAAGCGACTCATCCTCCAGCACCATTTTTACCACTTCTCTACCCATACGTCCGCTTGCGCCAGCAACGGCAACTTTAATTCGTTCTGTCATGATGGATCACCTGTTCCTTTTTCGTATTCGTTTCCATGCTGGAGCCATGCCTTCTCTGTTCTTGCCGGAGTATTCCCTGCACAGGCGCTCCGCCTCTTCATGCTGCGGATGCAGCTTCAAGAGCTGTCTGAGATTGCGGACCGCATCGGCATATCTGCCAAGCTTGCCATTGGCGATTCCCAGCAGCAGCAGCGCCTCACCACTTAGCGGGTCCTTTGCAATGGCATCGTTCAGCGCTGCCAAAGCCGCAACATAATCCGGCTGCAGCTGTTCCATTAATTTGACCGCTTTGTCGGCCAGTAGTTTGGCTTCTACCATCTGCAACTGATAGTGGTATTCCGCCCGCTCATGATCCAGTTCCACAGCCTTCTGGGCATAAACAAGCGCCTTGTGCAGCTTTCCGCTCCGAAAGCACGTAATCGAGCAGCGATAGAAGTAATCCGGATTGTCCGGCTCACCCTCCATCGCCTGTTCAAACCAATATACAGCCTGTTCAAAATCCCCATAAAGGATGGATTCATAGGCTTTTCTTAGCGATTCCTTGCTATTCATCCATACCATCCTCCCTTACATGCGCTAAGGTGATGGTATAGCATATGTATCGAACGTTATGCTTGTTCTGTGTCTTTGCGGGTCCAGCGTTTCGCGTCCCGTGTATTGAATTTGTTCATCACTTTATTATGAGCCTCAGTCAGATCAATGTTCAGAGAATTGGCAAAGCAACTCAAAATAAATAATATATCCCCCAGCTCCATCTCGATGGAGTTATCCGCTTCCTCAGGCTTCTTGGGCTTTTCTCCGTACGTATGATTAACCTCGCGAGCCAACTCTCCGACTTCCTCGCTCATGCGAGCCAGCAGGGCAAGCGGGCTAAAATAACCTTCCTTGAACTGCCCAATATAAGCGTCAACTTCGCGCTGAATATCAGCGAGTGATTTTTCTTTATGATCTGTCATGATTTAGATCCCTTCCCGACCGCTATATAAGTTGAACGAATGAATGTCAGGCAAAGCCTGCGTGTGAAAGGTTCTTCCGATCGCTGTTGTTCCAGGATTTCTGGAATGAGCAGCAGTGAAGGAGGAAATCCGGGAACAAAGGTGAACGCTTCGCTTCTCCAGAATGCTTTAACACTTCGGCTACCTCACTTTCGTTTCTTTAGTTGAACGTATATAGACTCTTAAAATGTAATCATTCAGATTACTTCATATGTTATCGCAAAGCGCCGATGAACACAATGGCTAAACACTTTATCCTCCAATGCGGATAACCGGGCTGGCAGTAGCGCACGATAAAAAAAGCGCTGTCCGCGGCGATTTATCAGCATACGGAGGTTGACAACCATATGGGAACAGGTATTCATCCCGTCCGCTCCATATTTTTCATTTTGCTTGGGACGGCCATTTATGCTTTCGGTCTTCACTACTTTGTACTGCCCAACAAGCTGATGGAGGGAGGCGTGACCGGCGTCGCCGTCTTGCTCAATTATGCGCTTGGCTGGCCGCTGTCACTGTCGATACTGCTGCTCAACATCCCTCTGTTTATTGTAGGCTGGCGGCTGCTAGGCTGGCGTTCAATGGTGCTTACTTTTATCGGGACAGGTGCATTAACCGTATTTCTTGCCCTGATTGAGGGTCTGATACACCACGGCTGGCTAGAGCCATTTAAGACAGATTCAGACTATATACTGGTTGCTCTGTATGCAGGAGTTGTGCTTGGTACCGGGCTGGGCATTGTATTCCGTTTTGGCGGCACAACCGGCGGCGCGGATATCATCGCCAGAGTTGCGTCCAAAAAGAGGGGCTGGAGCATCGGGCAGATTATATTGACCATGGATGCCATCATTATAGGAGCCTCACTCTTTTATATCTCCAAGGAAAAAGTGCTGTACACACTCGTAACCGTTTTTATTGCCTCTAAAATCATCGATTTCATTCAGGAAGGCGCCTATTCCGTTAAATCCTTTTCGATAATTACAGATCATGGCGAGCACGTCGCCGAGCGTATTACAAAAGAAATCGACCGGGGCGTCACCCTGCTGCCAGCAGTGGGTGCGTACTCCGGCCGAAACAAGCATATGGTCTACTGTGTAGTCAGCAGACATGAAATTCAGGTGGTCAAAACCATTGTAAAAACCGTCGACCCTGCCGCCTTCATGATCATAAGCGAAGTCAACGATGTTGTGGGCGAAGGCTTTAATCCCGGTTAAGCCCAGTTCTCGGCACGATCCGGTCCTGCTCGTATTTGAACTTCCGCCATCCGGAGTACGTCAGCACCGATAAAACCACAAACCCGATCAAGAACGTCCACCGCCACGGCATCCCAAGATACACTGGTGTAAAGACAGGCTCCGCTCCCTCTCCTTCGGGTGGGATGAATAATTGATTGATCGCAGCGGATACCGTTTGAAAAGAAGCCTCTGCCCAGCGCTGATCGGCGCTGCCTGTAGCCGCGGCTTGCAATAGCGAACGAGAATAGGACAGAGATTCTGTCACCGACCGTACAAGCGCAGGCTCTCTCTGCATTAAAGCCGCAGGCGCAATCAACTGAACATGATCTTCAAGCGGCTTGAGCGCGGCCAGCGCGGCCTCAGAATGTTGGCTTCCAAGCTGCTTCCACGCCAAAAAAACACGTCGTACATCCTCTTGCAGCACTTCCTTATATGATAACCATAAAGCCTGTTCATCCTGTGCAAGCGCCTCATAAGCCAACATCAGCTGCGAGCTGTAAAACCATAGCTGACCATGCGGCTTGCCACTCTGAATGACCTGCTCTAACCGCTTGGCAACATCATCCACTGCCTGCCAGCCCTCATCTGACCCGTATTGCTTGCGGACTTCAGCAACACGAGACAAGCTGTCAAGTCTTAGCAGGCTCCGATAGGCCAATTGTCGATTCCCTTCATGGCTCTGCTGATACAGCTCGTCCGACAGGTGATACAGGCGGATTGTCTCTGGATTGAAAGCGGAGTCTGCCCTGCTGGACGCAGCCTGTTCCGCTTTCAGCTGCCATCCTGCAAATACAAACAGGAGCAAGGCTGCCACCATCAATCGAATCAATCGTTTCCCTCTCATTATGGACATCCCCCCCATACTACCCTATGGGGGGACAGACCGCTTTATGCCTTTTACCCGTTCTTTTGACTAGACGGTACGGCAACTCTTAGTGCTACTTCCCGTTTTGCCTTCGACGAAAGGCAAGAGCAAGCAGCGTAACGAGAAAGCTGAACAACGACAGACTGTAAGTGAATGCCTCAATCGCATCCAGATCATCCAGCAGCACTCTGGACAAGGACGGGAAGATGCCAAACGTGTAATCCATCGTATCATTAAGCAGCAGCCATAACAGGGCAGCGAGAGCGCCAAGTCGGCCGAAGGACATGAACCGGACATACAGGAGAGCTTCAAGCGCCATGCCAAGATGAGAAGCGACCAGCATCCAATGCTGCCATTCCAGCGGATCTCCCTGGGCCGTGCCGGCAAAAATCATCACCACGGCCCATACCCCGTACTTGATTGAGGTGCAGACGGCCAATCCTTCAAGAACGGCGCGCAATGCGGTCAGCAGGCGGCCAGGACGGGAGGGAGGAAACAACAGAAATAGCAGTGAGAGCGTGAAAAACAGACTTGCTGTAGGACTGTCCGGCACAAATACAAGCTGCCAAAACGGATGATTTTCATAAGTGTAAACCAGTTGATTCCAATACCAGATGTATCCATAGACAGTGCCTGCCGCATTGACTATGAACAATAGCCACAGGAAAGCCCGATTTAATAAAACAGAACGGTCCCAAAACCGCAGCAATGACCATGACATGTGTGGATTCTCCCTTTCCGTAAGTGAAGCGATCAATCAAGTGTTAAGGAATGCCAGTCGACGAGGAAATTCAGGAACAAAGACAAGCTTTGCCTCTTCAGAATCCTTTCACATTCAGGCCACCCCTTAGGTTTCTTGAAACGAAAAATTTTAAAAAGAACCTGACCGAAGCGTTAGCGGTCAGGTTCTGGATAAGAATGTTATTCGGCTTTCTTTTGCTTGGAGAGCCAGGTTGCAATCTGATCAATCTCAGCTGCGGAAAGCTTGTCTTTGAAAGCTGGCATGTTACCGTTACCGTTTGTGACCACATTGGCCAGTTCTTCCTTCGTGAATTGATCGCCGATGCCACGCAGGGCCGGAATCCCAGAATTGCCGTTCAAGTCACTCGCATGACAAGATAGACAATTGTTCTGCTTCATCAATTCAAGTGCAGGATCATCTTCAGCCACAATCGCAATCGGTTTCGCGCGCTTCACTACGCTTGGAGCAGGCTGCCCCTTCTCGTAAGCTTCGCGGGCTTTTTCTTCACGAATAATGTGCTCCGGCTTTGTGCCAGTCGCTTCCAATTGACCCTGGTAATGATCCCAGGATACCTTAGTCAGGTACACAACGGAAATGAGAGACAGCAACATCAATGCAGAAGCAATTGGGCGACGGTAAAAGCGGCGCTCCTTGCCTGTATCCAGGAATGGAGCAAGCAGCAGCGCGCCGAACGCAAGGCCCGGAATACCCATTACCCCGAGCACAACATAGTCTCCGGCTACATATGGATATTTCAGCAATTGGTACATAAATAGGAAGTACCAGTCAGGCATCGGAATAAATGCCGCGTTCATTGGGTCCGCCGGATAGCCAAGCGGAGCCGGGTGAGCGATCGTCAATACCAGAAATCCGACCAGCACGACCACACCAACCATCCATTCCTTCAGCAAGAAGTAAGGAATAAATGCTTCCGATTTTCCCGGGAAAGCAGTGAAATCAGGTGGAATGTTGACCATGCTGCCTTTTTTGACACGCGAGTCGCCAACAAACACAACCTTTTCTTTAGAATTATGGCCATGCGCCATGGAGAAACCTCCCTTCGCTTATAGTGGTCCGGAAATCCCTTGTTTCCGAATCATAAAGAAGTGTGCTGCGAGCAAGGCAAGCAATGCTCCAGGCAAGAAGAATACGTGGATTGCAAAGAAGCGTGTCAGCGTTTGCGCACCTACAATTTCTCCTCCGTTCAGCAATTCTTTAATGTAAGGTCCCAGGTAGGGTACTGATTCTGCAATTTGCAGGGTTACTTTTGTAGCAAAGTATGCTTTGTTGTCCCAAGGGAGCAAATAGCCTGTCAGACCAAGACCAAGCATGATAAAGAAAATCAGCATTCCCACTACCCAGTTCATCTCGCGAGGCGCTTTGTAAGAGCCTGTGAAGAAAACCCGAAGTGTATGTAAGAACATCATAACGATTACGAGGCTAGCTCCCCAGTGGTGCATCGCGCGCACAATACCGCCGAATGCTACCTTGTGCTGCAAATAGTCAACGCTTGCATAGGCATTGATAATATCCGGCACATAGTACATGGTCAGGAACATCCCCGACAAAATTTGAATAACCGTAATAAAAAACGTCAGACCGCCGAAACAGTATACGAATGCAGAGAAATGGTGTGCGGGGTTAACGTGCTCCGGCACCTCATGGTCCGCAACGTCCCTCCACATTGGCGTTATATCAAGACGTTCGTCAATCCAATTGTAAATACCTTTAAACATCTGATTGTACGCCCTCCTTATACTTTAGTGTTTGGCTTAACCGGTCCAAGATAAATAAAGCCATTCTCAAGCTTCAAGTCGTACTCGTCCAGAGGATTCGGTGCGACTCTCAGGTTCTTGCCTTCTTTCGTATACTTCGCTTCATGGCACGGACAAAAGTACTGGTTGTCTTTTTGCGTATTCCAGTTGATTGTACAGCCCAGATGCTTACAAATCGGAGAGAGGGCAAAGATATTCCCCTGATCATCCTTTGCAATCCATGCCGCCAGTTCCGGATCGCTTTCATACCATCCGTCAACCTGGTGAATCTGGAATTTGAATTCCTGCGGCTCCGAAGTAATCTTGCTTTCTTCCACTACTTTTACGTAAGTACCTTCTGTTTTCTTGGTCAAAATTGGATCAACCGCAAAACGGACCATCGGCAAAACCGGACCCGCTGCCAAAAAAGCTGTTGTGCCTCCAAGCGTATAGGCCAGAAACTGACGACGCGTCATTTCTTTACGATGGACAGGCTGATGTGCGGTGTCATGATGTTCATGGTTACTCATCTTCTGTTCTACCCCCCTTACCAACCGTATCTTGCGTTTTGTCGCATGACAAAACACACGACGAACTAGGACATAACTATAATAGCCTAGGTGTCCAAGAGCGTCAAGAATATGCCTGACGTTTTGGGAATATGATTCTAGGATCACATCAAAATTTGTTGAGATTTTGTCACATTTGACCTTGTATGATGCTAGGTTTCCATGCTTCAGAAAAATTTATTCCGCTTTTATTGGCTCGTTTTCATTTTTTTGCTGCTGCCATATGGCTGTAACCGTTTGCTTCACTGCCGTCGGATCAGGTATGGTCCCATCCTCCGCAGGCGCAATGACAAGATCGGCCGCAATGCCGTCCAGCTTCAGTCCCGGCTTCCCCGTAACCAATATGACATAGCGGAACCCTGACGCCCTGAAGCGGCGACACAGCTCGTCCAGCCGCAGCGCATCCGACTCTTCAAAAAAATGATAGGCTGGATAGGTTACAAGCCTCCCCTTGAACGGCACCTCCACCAAATCCATCACATCGCGCAGCCCTTCCAACTCGGCTGTTGCTTTATGCGGCGCTTCCGTTCCAATCAACCCGGTAACCGGGAGCAGACACGTATCCAGATACGGCTTCAGCTCGTCCCATCGGCTTTTCTCAATCTCATTAAACTTCAATTCCGCCCCTCCTGTTGTTTGTTTCCTTGCCCAAAATCAGGTTGCTAAGGCTATGTTACATGAATATAAGGGACTGAACAACCCTAACATGCAATTTGCGGAGGGAAAAAAGAAAAAGACAGCCTCAGCCACGCTGCTGCTCAAACAGTCAGAGGCCAAGGCGCCTTTATCCATGCGTTTAATGTTTAACAGGTCAGGATGCCTGAATGGACTTTAATTCATCAGTCAAACGTCTAAAGGTGTCTTCATCCCCGGCCGCCAGCGCTGTATCAATGGCTTGATATAACCGTTCTGTGCGAAATTTTACAACGGCATCGTCAAGCAGCATCTCGGCAGCCAATGCCAGCATCGTCTCATACGTCACTTTCATTTTATCCATAGGATACACCTCCAAACTATCGTTCAAGAGATCCTATATCTTTTTTGTATACCACGCTGTTCTCCAGCCTCATTCTCAGCAGCAGCAGTCTGAACCAGCAGGAGAAATCAGGCAGGAGGGGAGTCTCTTGTTTTTAGCTACAACTAAACCTGCTCCTACTTAAAGCATATTCACCATGCGACGCTCCGTTTCGTGCTTTTGCCCCCGAAGTTCTGAATGTGCTCTCGCCTACTCCAACTCAATTTTGTCATCGCCCGCGACATACACCCCGGCTACAACGGCGTGACCGATTTTCGTCATGCGCAGCACTTGCCCGGTCCCCTGCTTTTCACCAATGCGCAGCAGACCCACATGCATCATCATGCGGATAATGCGCTGCTCGATGATCGACTGGGGCGTATCATAGTAGTAAGGTTTGATAAAAGGCTCCAGAACCGCTTCCAAGGAGTGAACCGTTACCCACCGATCGCCAAGCTTGTCAATCCAGCTTGCCAGCGACAGCAGGTTCGGAACTGCCCCCTTGTAGAGACGAAGCCAGAACTTGTACAGCAGTGTCGGCTCTTCCATCCTCCGGTCTGCGACCCACTGCTGCCCTTTGGCAGTAAGCTTGAGCACAGCCTCGTCTTCAATCAACAGTCCATTGTAGTAAGCATAGTCGTAAAGCAGCGACAGCCTGTTCGGATAGTCCTTGATTCGCCGCCCATAGCCGAAACGCCAAGCGCCTCGCGCAGGAATTTCTTCCCGTATATGCAAGCTGTCGAGAAGCTGCTGCAGCATCCTTTTGTACATGGCTCCCTCGGCATTCAATGCAATCTCATGCTTGCCTGTAAATTGAAGCAATGTCAAAAGATCATCCGCCGCCAGCCCCTGTTCGTCGCGAAAACCTTCCGGCTCATCGACATAATGCAAGGAGCTTCTAAGTTGCCGTCCCAGTTCCTCGCCAAATCGCTCCTTCAAGTCTCCCGGTACATGGAACAGATAGCGTCCCGGACCAGTAAGACCATTAAACAACCAGCCCGTCTGTTTAAACTTTACGACCAGGTCACGGGGGCTGGCCGGTTCCTGACGAATGCCGGCTTGCTTGCTTTTCCTCGACTTTTTGACTGTCGCCTTCCCCCGCTTTTCCTCATCCTGCACAGATTTAGGAGCTTGCTGTTCAGTATCAAAGCGGCTCTGCTGAACCCGGGCGATCAATTCCTCAAGACTGAAAGCATTTTGCGAATCAAACAACAAAGAATTCAGAAATCTCTTTTCCTCCCAGGTCATGGAATGGATCTGGTTCTTAAATCCTTCCTTATTGCTAATCGCCCGGAGTATGGATTGAATCAATTCGTTCTTGGAATGGCTGTTGCACTCGCAGCGGTAAACCTCCGCAATTCGGGTCAACTGGCCGATATCCGCGTAGCCGAGCATTTCCGCTAGATTCATCTTCTCCCCTCCGGTTATTGGTATGGCAAGGATTGCTTTAAACATCCTCTTGCTGTACTAACCATTATGGGAAGAATTTGAGAAATTAAACCTGCCGAGGAAGTTTGTTTAACAAAGGTGGAGCGTGCAGTTGTGCAATACGGACTGCCAGCGTTCCCCGTTATAGTCCATAATTGAAAAAGACATATTCCCAATATAGCTCTTATCCAGATTGTCGCAGAGCGTGTGCAGCATCAGGGACAGGAAACTGCCGTGCGAGACGACCAGCAATCGGTTCATACCTGCTTGTTCGAGCCAATCCTGCAAAAAGTTGAACCCCCGTTCCCTCACCTCTTCATCGCTTTCCTGACCCACGTACGTTTGACGCCACTGCTCGCCCCAGCGGCTGATTCTCTCCTGCTCGGTCGTGCCTTCAATTTCGCCGAAGCCACGCTCCTGAAGCCGTTTGTCCGGGGCAAGCAACGGTATGTCCAACCGCTCTGCAATCATGCGAGCCGTCTCCCGTGCCCGCGAAAGAGGACTCGATACGACGCCATCCCATTGCAATCCTTCCGTCGCCAACCGCTCTGCCAGCGCCTGAGCCTGCCGAATGCCTTCTTCATTTAGCGGAATATCGGTTTGGCCTTGGATTTTTCCTAGCGCATTCCAATCTGTTTTGCCGTGCCGGACCCAGCCGATTGTTTTCGTTTTATTCATTGTGCTCCCCCGTTCTTTATATATAAAAATAACGGCTCAAAACCAAGATCAGTGCTTGACAACTAGCGAGGGGAACGCTGCGTGGCAAAGGATTCTTCCGATCACTATCGTTTCTCCAGAATTCCTTTGCCCCTTCGCTGCTCTCTCCTGTTTATCAAGCACTGATTTTTTGAGGTTGATCCAAAAGTTCTTTCGAAAAAACAAACGTCCCCAGGACAATAAGCCGGGGACGCGGTCTATGTTCGTGCACGTGACAACCAGTTCAAAATAAGCAAGGTGATAATGATGCCGAGTATCGATAAGGCAACCCAGTATTGGGGCACAGTAGGCACGACATTCAGCACAAAGGGATCACTAATGCTGGCTACAGGGATTTCCTGGTAAAATTCCGAACTGATCAAAGAGATGCCTTCGTTTGCATTAACCGTATCCAGCAGACCAGTAATATGAGCCATTGATGAAGGGTCAGTCTTCTCGCCGAACAAAAAGTATACAAATCCGCTGACGAACATTGCCATACAGCATGCAATTATAGCCGATACATTGCGTTTGAACACCCGACTAATTTGATAGCGGCGCTCATGAATCGGCATCATCCAGGACTGCTCCGAATAGATGCGGTCCATAACGCTGCGGGTAATATCATCCATTGGTTCGGAAGCCGCTGTTCCTTGCTGGGCAGCGCTTCGGATCATGGCTTCACTTTCCTCCCAGATGCGGAATTCCTCCATGCAGCAATTGCAATGCTGAAGATGTCGATCAATAGCCACACGTTCGGGGTCATGTACTGGCAAGTCCCAGTAAACCCCGAGTGATTCTTGAACCTCATGGCATTTCATCTTGTCTTCATCCCTTCATATTCTTCCAGTGCCAAATGTTCTCCAAAATACGGCTCCAATTGGAGCTTCACACTAGCCCTCGCACGGAACAACAAAGACTTTACGGAGCTGACCGTCTGCCCGAGAATGTTCGCAATTTCCTGATAGTCCAGTTGGTCATACTCGCGCAATATAAGCGCGGAGCGTTGCTTCTCCGGGAGATTGTTAATCGCCTCCCTGACCAGCAGCATGCGTTCGTTCTGCAATACTTGCTGCTCGGGGATAGCATCCAACGGGGCCACCGGTATGTACCCTGACTCATCAAGCGACAGATTTCCGTTCTTTTGCTTGCGAAGCTCACTGAGCACCGTATTTCGGGCAATCGTATATAGCCAGGTTGAAAAGGAGGCGTCAACTTCTCGGAATGAATGCAGACTTCTGTAAGCCTTGTAGAAGGTCTCTGAGCACAGATCCTCTGCCATAAGCTCCAGCTGCGCGCTCTTTAGCATATGATAGATAAAGGACAATATCTTGCGCTGGTAGCGTCGCATCAATTCCGAGTACAGCTGCACATTGCCATCCTTAATCTCACGTATTAACTGGGAATCGGTCATGAATGCGACCCTCCTTGACCTGCGGAGTGATCTTCCCAATTCGGTAAATTCTAAAAAGTTGTACCGAGTGGGAAGCAAAAAGTTGCGGTCTATTTTAAAAAAAGAGTATCAATTGCAAAAAGAGACAATCGAGGATGAAAAACAACGAAATTCGACAAAATTCAGACGTTCGAATTTGAGTTTTAGATAACAGAGCAACGACTCTATTGTAGCACATACTGTTCAGGTGTGGTCTAAAGATTTGTAAAAAAAAGTCCACTCTGGTTAGGGAGTGGAATGTTATTAGGCTATCGCCGTCAGGACACTTGCTTACGATGCCCGTTGAATGGATTTCGGTTTGTGAATCATGGCGTATGGAGAATATATGGAGCCTTAACACTGTAAACGCAGCGTCTGCCTCCGGATACAATATGTTCAATCCGCTCAATGTGAACCCCTTCACCAAGTATTGTCCGGAAAAGCTGCAGTTCATTTTTGCAAAGTCCCGCGCATGCGGCAGCAGCCTCGCAAATGGGACAATGCTTCTCCACCATTAGATAACTCCCATCCTCCTGCTCCTGAACCTCAGCCAAATAGCCTTCTCTTGTCCGAATAGATGCAAGCTTCACAAGCCGTTCTTTCAAGTTGTACGTTTCGCTGATTTGCTCCGAATACAACCGCTTCATATTGGCATTGCGAACTTCAAGCAGCCTGTCCAAACCTGAATGACCAAAAGCCTCTTCTATAGATTGAATCAGGCTGATTGACAAATCCGAATAGCCGCTGGGGAAAAACTGATTCGCTGCAGAAGTAAGCACCCACAGCTTGGCCGGACGCCCCATCGGACGGGCTTCCTCAATGCTCGTCACGACGCCCTCCTCCTCGAGCATATTCAGTTGTTTGCGGATTGCCATCCCTGACAGGGAAAACTCCGAAGCCAGCGTCAAAACATCCATGCCGCCCCGCTGCTTCAGCATATCAATGATTGCTCTGCGTGTCTTCGTCGCAGATTCTTTATTGGATTCTTTTTGTTTCATCGGACTCCCCCTTTCTCTAGCTGCCGACTATCATATTAATGTTAATATTTTAAACATAACTGTTGACAAAGTCAAAAGAATACAAATAAATGCATCCGCTTTCAAAAAAAATGAAAACGCTTATTGACAAAATGAAAACGTATACATATAATAAAAGTACAGTATGGTTTCTCTCCACTCCTATCCAAATACTTAGCGCTTGAAATGAGTGCTGCCACCCGATTCGGGTGGTTTTTTTTATTCTCATTTATAAGGTTCAACCCTAATCAGTGTTTGACAGCGTTTCTACTTGCTGGAAGTCAAGCGCTGATTTCAGTTTTAAGCCAAAAAGACGCTGACCCGTGGTGCAGGCAGCGCCTTTTTACATAGATCAGTTTTTTAGAAATGGGTCGAATAGCCGGACGAATGGAGCAACTCCACTGCCTGGTCTAGATCAGTCTGTTCCCGGAATGAAAGCCGAAGTATGCCCGGCACATCCTCTCTGCTTTCGATAATTTGCAGGTTGCTCAGATTAATCCGGTGATTGCCTAGCTCTGTCGCAATCTTGCCGATAATACCCGGATGATCCGCTACATCCACGTAGCATTCGAATATGGAATGAATCATGCCCTTCCTGCGTTCAGGCAACTGGCTGCGGAATTGTCCGGCTGTGAGAAAAGCTTCCTCAATTGCCGCACCGTCCCCATTCTCAAGCACCTGAATCACTTTGTTCGTCTCCTCCTGCCAGTCGGCAAGCAAAGACAACAGAACATCCTTATTATTAATCAAAATATCCCGCCAGATGACCGGGTCGCTGGAAGCAATTCTCGTAATGTCGCGAAAACCGCCAGCAGCAAGAGAGGCGTATAACGGGTTCCCCTCATTGTAACCTCGGATTTGATTGACAAGCATCGCTGCAATAATATGCGGCAGATGGCTGATCGCACCGACGATCTCGTCATGCTCCACGGCATCAACCCTAACGATATGCGCCTTCGTATCCGCGAGCAATGCCTTCAAGCGGTCCACTGCCGCCGCAGGGGTAGACGGGTCAGGCGTCAGCACGTAATAGGCGTTCTCGAACAAAATCGAGCTGGCTGCTTCCACGCCTGAACGCTCCGAGCCTGCCATCGGATGGCCGCCGATGAAGTGAGCGCCCTGAAGATCATGCTTGCGCGCGCAAGCGGCGACAGAAGCTTTGGTGCTGCCCACATCCGTAATAATGCAGCCCGGCTTGAGCTTATAAGTGCTAAGCTTTTGTACATACTCCTCCAGATTGCCTACCGGCACGCACAGAAAGATAAAATCGGCTGCTTCCGCAGCTTCTCTCATCGAGGTTGTCCCTTCGTCCACAACCCCCCTCTGAATATACTTCTCCACCGAGGACGGCCGGACGGAATGTCCGATAACATGAAGCCCTGGCTTGCCCTTGAAGCATAATGCCAGCGAGCCCCCGATCAGGCCGACTCCGAAAATGGCTATAGTGGTCATCGTCTAAACTTGCACCGCCAATTCCTGCAGTACCTGCTCCAAGGAGCTGATAAACTTCTCATTCTGCTCCTGGCTCCCGACTGTGATCCGCACATGGGTCGGATACTTGGACCATCTGGCCCGGGAAATAACGCCTCTGCGCAGCAGGCCGTCAAATACCTGAGCGGAAGGGAATTTCGTATCAAACATAATAAAGTTGCCATAGGCAGGGAAATAGCTTAAACCAAGACGTTCAAATTCACCTGTAATGTATTGAATGCCGCGTCTGTTCTGCTCACGGCAGTAGGCGACAAACTCTTCGTCCGCAAGTGCTGCCTTGGCTGCTGCCTGGCCAAACCGGCTCGTATTGAACGGCTCGCGTACTTGATTGATGTAACGAATAGTTTCCGGGCGCCCCACGCCAAAGCCGATCCGCAGCGATGCCAATCCGTAAATTTTGGAGAACGTACGCAGCAGAACCAGGTTCTTGTACCGCTTCAGGAACTCAAAGCCGTCCGGGTACTGCTCGTCCTCAATATATTCGCAATAAGCCTCATCCAGCACAACGAGCACATGCGGCGGAACCTGGCTCATAAATTGCTCCAGCTCTTCCTTGTGGACAATTGTGCCTGTCGGGTTGTTCGGGTTGCATATCCAGACGATCTTCGTCTTGTCTGTCACACGCGCCAACATAGCGGGCAGGTCATGCTTGCCGTCCTTGAGCGGAACTTCGATAATCGTGGCATTCTCCACCACAGCATTGTGCTTGTACTGGGAAAAGGTTTCATCCGCCATAATCGTCTCGTCACCCGTTGTCAGGAACGCGCGCGCAATCATCAGAATCACTTCATCGGAACCGGTTCCGAAAATAATCTGGTCTGTGCCAATGTCAAATTTGGCTGCAATATCAGCAGTCAAGGAGACGCTTGCCCCGTCCGGATAAATGCTTGTATTGGAAAGCTCCGCTATGATTGCTTCCTTCGCTTTCTCCGAAGAACCGAACGGATTTTCATTGGAAGCCAGCTTGACAACATCTGTCAAGCCAAGCTCTCGCTTTACATCTTCAATCGGCTTGCCCGGCTGGTAAACGGGTAGATGAATTATATTTTGCTTGGGCTGCATGTACGATCACCTCATCAAATTTCTGTTAAACACTATCTTTCACATTCTCTCATATCCAGCGGTCATTGAAAAGTCAAAAAATCACCCTGCACCCGCAAGGTGATTCATTTCCTCAAGCTGTCAAGCCCAAGCGCAAACGGCTTTGCCGTCCTTTGACAAGCAAAAACTTCGTTTCGTGGTAAAATATAAGCTCATTTATAGAAGGAACTTTATAAATCCTTATATTTTGAAAGAAGGTTAGCCCTTTAATCCCTGGACAAACTGCCGGATTTGCTCAAGCCCCTCCCTGCGGTGTTCTGCGCTCTGCAGCAGCGGGAGCGTCTCCTCGATTTTCCGCACGATTGCGCTCCCGACCACGACGCCGTCGCATTGTTTGGAGAAGCGCTCGACATGCTCCCGGGAGGAAATCCCGAATCCAATGGCAATCGGCAGTTCTGTCGATTGTCTGACATCGGATAGGAACGAATCAATTCCGCTGTGGAAATCCGAGCGAACGCCTGTTACGCCAAGCGAGGATACACAGTAAATGAAGCCTCTGGCCCGCCCGGTAATGCGCGCAATGCGCTCTTTTGAGGTAGGTGCAACGAGCGGGATAAGGTGAATATTCGCCGCCTCCGCCATTGCACGAAGTTCCGCGTCCTCTTCCGTTGGCAGATCGGGAATGATCAGTCCGCTGATTTCTTTTTTGCTTATGAGATCGAAGAACTTTTCCAGTCCCATCTGGAGAACCGGATTATAATACGTAAACAATATAAATGGCAGCTTGACGCCTGACTTGCGCGCATCTTCGGCAACCTGGATACACTCTGTAATGGTAATGCCATGCTGGAGTGCCCGGCCGGAGGCTCGCTGAATGACCGGCCCGTCTGCAAGCGGGTCGGAATAAGGAACGCCAAGCTCAATCAAGTCAGCCCCGGCAGCTTCCAACTGGCGAATAATTTCGATCGTAGTTCCCGCATCCGGGTCCCCAACGGTCAGGAACGGAATGAGTGCGGTCTTGCCCTGCTCCTTTAACCCGGCAAACGTCTGATCTATATGATTCATCGTTATATTCCTCCCAGATAACCCATGATGGCCTCAACATCCTTGTCGCCGCGTCCAGACAGACTGACGACAATCGTCTGATCCTTATCAAGCGAAGGCGCCAGCTTCATCGTCTGGGCAATCGCATGAGCCGACTCAAGCGCCGGGATAATTCCCTCTGTGCGGGACAGCAGCTGGAGCGCTTCGAGCGCTTCCGCATCCGTAATCGGTTCATATTGGGCACGGCCGCTGTCTTTGAGGTAAGAATGCTCTGGACCGACTCCCGGATAGTCCAGACCCGCTGAAATCGAGTGGGCAGGCAGCACCTGTCCATGATCATCCTGCAGCACATAGCTGAGCGAGCCCTGGAAAACACCATGCCGCCCTTTAGTCATCGTTGCCGCATGCTCCTCGGAATCCACGCCTTTCCCGGCCGCCTCTACACCGATCAGCTTGACTGACTCATCCTGAATAAACGGATAAAAGATTCCGATCGCATTGCTTCCGCCACCGACGGCCGCTACGACATAATCAGGCAGTTTGCCCTGCTCGGCAAGCATCTGCTCCCGCGCTTCATCGCCAATAATGCGCTGAAAGTCGCGAACCATTTTCGGATAAGGATGCGGTCCGGTAACGGAGCCGAGAATGTAATACGTATCGTTCACATGGCTGACCCAATAGCGCAGCGTTTCATTGCACGCATCCTTAAGCGTGCGCGTCCCGGACAATACCGGTACAACCTCCGCCCCGAGCAGTTTCATGCGGAACACATTGAGCTGCTGACGCTTGGTGTCCTCTTCCCCCATAAACACTTTGCATTCCAGACCAAGCAGTGCCGCCGCCGTTGCAGATGCCACCCCGTGCTGCCCCGCTCCCGTCTCGGCGATAACCTTCGTCTTGCCCATTCGTTTGGCCAGCAGCGCCTGAGCCAGTGAGTTGTTGATTTTATGCGCGCCGGTATGGTTCAAGTCCTCACGCTTAAGGTAGATCCGTGCGCCCCCCAGGTGCTTGGAGAGTCTCTCCGCATAGTAAAGCGGCGTCGGTCTGCCAGAATACTGCTTGAGCAAATATTGCAGCTCCGCTTTAAACTCCGGGTCTTTGGCGTAATGATTGAACGCTTCCTCCAGCTCAAACAATGCGTTCATTAAAGTTTCCGGCACATATCGGCCTCCGAATTTACCGTAGCGCCCATTTTCGTCCGGTACGTGATTCATGGTCTCTTCACCCTTTCAACAAATGCCCTGATTTTTACGATATCCTTTACTCCGTCGGTTTCCACTCCGCTGGAGACATCAACTCCGTCCGGCCCGTAGCCAAGCAGCTCTTTTACATTGCCTTCATGAAGCCCCCCGGCAACATAGAGCGGCAAGCCGAGTGAGTGGGCTGCCTCCCGGTAAGCCGGTATGTTGCTCCAGTCAAACGGCTGCCCGGTACCGCCACCGGCCGTATCGATTAGTGCCCCGTCGATACTGTCTTTGTAAGGGGCAAGCAATGCCAGAGCGCTTGCACTCGCAAGTTCGCTCTCAGATACGTCTCCGAGGTGATCCCCCGCCAGCGTACTGCCTGCAGATTGCTCCGCAGACAGTGAGAATACCTTCCATACCTTAACGCCAAGCTGCTTTACAGCTGCGCAGAACTCAGGCGTCTCTTGGCCGTGAAGCTGCAATACATCCAGCGGAGCCGATGCAAGAATCAATTTCAATTCTTCTATAGAGGCATTGACGACTACACCTACGGCCTGTATTGGCGCTCCCTGATCATTACGCACCATGCGGACAGCCCGCAGCATTTCTCCCGCCTGCTCAGGCGTCACCTGACGTCGGCTTGGCGCCAGTATAAATCCGACCTCGTTGATGGAAAGACCATCCAGTTGGCCGATAATATTCGTATCCTTGAATCCGCATACCTTAACCTTAATGCCGGCTTCCGCTGTCATCGGACGGACACTGGTCCCATTAATTGTTCTACTGCCGCGCCCACATCGTCCTGACGCATGAAATGTTCGCCCACCAATACGCCATGCGCTCCTATGCCTTGCAAATAGGCAATTTCGTCCGAACCTGAAATGCCGCTTTCGCTAATGACAGTTGCGTGCTTGGGCATCATGCCGATCAGTTGCTCTGTTGTGCGGATATCCGTCACAAATGTCTTCAAATTGCGGTTATTGACTCCGATCAATGTCGCCTTGTCAAGCTCCAGCACCATCTCCAGTTCTTCGCGGTCGTGAACCTCTACAAGCACATCCATGCCCAGATCCTTAGCCAGGTCGTAGTATTCCGACAATTGCTTGGAGGCCAGGATGGCTGCAATCAGCAGCACCGCATCCGCGCCGATAGCACGCGCCTCATAGACCTGGCGGTAATCGATAATGAAATCCTTACGCAATAGCGGTACGTTGACCTGCTGACGCACTCGGGTCAGATAATCATTGCTCCCCTGGAAGAAATCGGTGTCCGTGAGAACGGAGATACAATCGGCGCCATGACTCTCATACAGAGACGCCAGTTGAACCGGTTCAAAGTCAGCCCGAATCAGCCCTTTGGACGGGGAGGCCTTCTTCACCTCGGCAATAAGTCCCACCTGGCGCTTTCGCCCTGTGGTCAGCGCTCTTTCGAAGCCGAGACAGGCCGGCAGCCCGGCTATTTGCTTCTCATAAACCGGCAATGAAAATTGCTCGCCGAGTGTTTCTACTTCCTTGCGCTTGACATCCACAATTTTATCAAGAAACATGGGCCAACTCTCCTGTCGTCCGTATTAATTGCTCCAGCTTGGCTGCCGCAGCTCCCTCTTCAATCAGTTGCTTGGCGCGCCCAACACCTTCTGTCAGCGATGCCGCAGCTCCTCCTACATAAATACAAGCCCCGGCGTTCGCTGCAATAATATCCCGGTAGGGCCCTTGCTCCTCCCCGCTGAATACACGTCTGATAATTTGCGCATTAACATCAGCGTTGCCGCCCATTATCTCGCCCAGTTCACAGCGCCGCAGACCAAGTTCCTCCGGCGTAATATCATAAGTGCGGATGTTGCCGCCCTGCAGTTCGGAAATTTGGGAAGGTGCAGACAGGCTGATCTCATCCAGACCGTCATGACTGCTGACAACCATAGCCCGTTTCAGCCCAAGCTGCTTGAGCACCCCGGCAACCGTCTCCGTCCGTGAGCGCTCATAAATGCCAAGCAGTTGGCGGTCGGCCCCTGCCGGGTTCGTCAATGGCCCGAGCATATTGAAGATGCTGCGGATGCCCAGTTCCTTGCGCGGCCCTGCCGCATGTCTGAGCGACGGATGGTACAGCTGGGCAAACATGAAGCATATGCCGATACTGTCCAGACACGCTGCCGCCTGCTCTGCGGTCAGCGTGATGTTGACGCCGAGCGCCTCCAGCACATCAGCCGAGCCGGCTTTGCCTGTCATCGCCCGGTTTCCGTGCTTGGCTACACGAATCCCCGCCGCTGCCGCAATAATGGCCGATGCAGTTGAGATATTGAACTTGTGAATGCCTGACCCGCCGGTGCCGCATGTATCCAGCAGCCCCTCTTGCTCCGTCGTAACACGGCTCGATTTGGCACGCATTACCTCGGCAAAGCCAGCAATTTCATCAACGGTCTCACCTTTCATCCTAAGGGCTGTCACAATACCGGCAATCTGAGCCGGGGTCGCTTCACCGCTCATAATAATCTCCATAATGCCTGCTGCTTCCTCGCGCGTCAAATGCTCGCCGCCTACAATTTTAGAAAGCGCTTGCTGCATATTTAAAGATGTGATTGTCATTGTAAGCTCCCCCTAAGCCTTCAAGTGGTAATCGATATTGGTGATCGACCGCTCGTTCGTAGCCTCGCCCTGAACCGGGAACATCAGCTCCGCCGCACGGATAGCTTTCAGCAGCGCCATCGCTTTGTTGACTGTCTCCATGTATTCACTTTCCGGCACCGAGTCCCATACAATGCCAGCTCCGGCCTGTACATAAGCTTTTCCCTGCTTGAAGATGATCGTGCGGATCGTGATGCAAGTATCCAGACTACCGCCAAATCCGAGATAGCCAATCGCTCCCGCATAGGCGCCGCGCGCTTCATTTTCCAGTTCCGCAATAATCTCCATCGCTCTAAGCTTCGGCGCTCCCGACACCGTACCCGCCGGCAGGCAGGAGACAAACGCATCGAAGAAATCCTTATCCTCTCTCAGTTTGCCGGAAACGTTGGAGACAATGTGCATGACATGGGAGTAACGTTCGATTTCCATATAGGAATCACATGCGACCGTACCGAATTCACATACCCGGCCAATATCGTTGCGCCCCAGATCAACGAGCATCAGATGCTCCGCCCGTTCCTTCTCGTCAGCCAGCAGCTCACGCTCCAGTTGCAAATCCTGCTCCGGCGTTTTGCCGCGCGGCCTGGTGCCGGCAATCGGTCGAGTCTCAACGCGTCCCTGATTGACTTTAACGAGCGCCTCCGGCGATGTGCCGACAATAACTTCATCGTCCATCTTCAAATAATACATGTATGGCGAAGGATTCATCGTGCGAAGAACCCGGTATACCTGCAACGGATCAACTTCCGTTTCAATGCTGAAGCGCTGTGAGAGCACCACCTGAAAAATATCGCCAGCCCGGATGTAATCCTTGGCCTGCTCGACATTGGCAATGAACTGCTCCTTGGTCAAATTCGACTGCACCTCGCCAAGCTCCGGATCGGTGGGTGCTACGCCGCTCGCCAGCACCGGATAAGCAGGCGGCTGCTGCAGCCGTTCGAGTATGGCCGTAATCTTCGCAACCGTAGCTTCATAGGCAATGCGAATATCTTCGTCCATCGCCCGCTCGGGTATATGCACATTGCCAATCACCTGCAACTGCTGCTTGAAGTGATCAAACACAATAATCTGATCGCAAAACATAAACTGCAAGTCGTTCATCTGCAAGTCATCAACCCGGTGAGCTGGCAGCTTCTCATAATACTGCAGCAAATCATAGCCAAAAAATCCGATTGCGCCTCCCGTAAATGGCGGCAAATCCTGATTCGCCGGGCTGCGGAAGCTCCGCAAGTAAGCTTTAAGCGTCTCAATCGGCTTATCCCGGAACACCTGCTTTTCACCGCGCTGCTCGATGGTCATTTCGCCCTGCTTGCCTGAGATCATCATAAACGGGTCCGTGCCGATAAACGAATAGCGCGCCCATTTGGCTCCTCCCTCTACACTCTCCAGCAAAAACGCCCGCCGCTCTCGGTAAAAATGCTGGAACAGCCTGATTGGGGTCTCCGTATCAGCCATCACATGGCGAATAATCGGAATTAAATTGTACTTTTCGGCCAATTGAGTGACCTTCTGCAGTTCGGTTGCCATCGTCAGATCCCTTCTTCCATCGATTTATTATCCTTTCAAGCGTCAACGGCTCTGCCGTTTCTTGACGAGGAGAAGCATTGCTTCGCAGTGAAATTGGAGAAAGCCTTCTATCTCAAGTGAAGGATCAACAGGAGCGAAAATAAAAAAGCTCCTGCCGCAGCAGGAGCGAATCTACGATCAGAAGTGCAGTTGGAACAGGATCTGTCCTACGCTGCGTTAAGCGTACATGCAATCGATCTGCTATGGTGAAGCAGAAGCGAATTGCATCCAAAGACAGTGTTGCTATTCCCTCAACTCTCTCAGCTCGTCTCATCTACTCTTGCTACTTTATATCTCTATTCACCGGCGGGCGGCCTTCACCATCCTCTGACAGCAAACGATCGCCGCGGTGAACGAAGGCTTCTTCAGCCTTCAATCTTGTCGATTATAGAACAAATTATGATATCACTATACAACATCCAGTTAAAAATCGTCAACTGTTATTGCTGCAAAGGGCTAAAGTAAATAACCAAGACTTTCCTCTGCAATCCGATTTAACGGTTTATTTGGCACTGAAATCAGGACGAAGCGCCTGCGCTCTGCCCAAATAGATATGGCGAATTTCGCCTTGCTTCTTGTCTGTATTGACATGAACCATAAACCGGATACATTTCTCCAGGCTACCTTTTACCGGTACTTCCAGCGAGCACATGAGGGGAACAAGCTCCCATCCTGCCATTTCGCGAATGACCTTCGCCGGGAACGTCGCATCCAAATCATGCGTCACTGTAATCCAGATGCTGCATATATCATCAGGGATAATCTGATTTTCTTTCACAATTTCCTTTAGCAGATCGCTTGTGGCCTGTAGAATGACCGTCTCTTCGTTCTGCTCTACCGTTGTCGCTCCCCGTATACCGCGAACACCCATTTGCGGATCACCCCTCCTTCTTCAATTGCTCGACAACTGCCCGGACTCTCTCGGCAGACATCGCCTTGTTGATTTCCACCTTGCCGATCGCTGTCGGGATAATGTAGACCATATGGCCTTCCTTGAACTTCTTGTCATGCATCATCGCTTCCATAATCTCATCCGTGTCCAGATGTTCAGGCAGTCTCACCGGAAGCCCGCACCGCTGGAGAACACGCTTGGTCACTTCATACACCTCTTGGGGAGCCCCCAGTTCTACGCCGAGGATCGCCGAGCCGACCATCCCGATCGAAATCGCTTCACCATGCTGAAGCTCATTATAGTTAGCGACTGCCTCCAGCGCATGGCCGATGGTATGCCCCAGATTCAGAATCGCGCGCAGATCATTCTCGCGCTCATCCTGCGATACAACCGCTGCCTTGACGCTGCAGCCTTTGTACAGGGCGTAGCCCAGTGCTTCCGCGTCCAGAGCCAGCAGCTTGTCTGCATGGGCATCAATCCAGTCCACGAATTCCGTATCCCAAATCAGACCGTGCTTGACAACCTCGGCAAGGCCGCTCTTGACTTCTCTCTCCGGCAGTGTCTGAAGTGTAGCCAAGTCATAGAACACCATTTCCGGCTGATGAAAAGCGCCGATAATGTTCTTCGCCAGCGGATGATTCACGGCTACCTTGCCGCCAACACTGCTGTCATGCGCCAAAATCGTTGTAGGAATCTGGATGAAACGAATGCCTCTCATGTAGGCCGCTGCCACATAGCCTGCCAGATCACCCACAACACCGCCACCCAAGGCAATAACCGCCGAATTGCGATCCAACCCCGCCTGCAACGCTTCTGTAATCAGTTGCTCGAACTGCGCCAGCGACTTGGAGGATTCCCCGGAAGGGACGACTGCCGTTACGACACGGTAACCGCCCTCCTCCAGCTTTTGCTGTACCTTAGGCAAAAATCTAGGGGCAACATTGGAATCCGATACGATGAACAGCGGAGATTTTTTGCTTAAACCATGCTTGTCGAAATAAGAAGCAATTTGGTCCAGAAGACCTTCCCCGATATAAATCGGGTACGAGCGGTCGCCCAAATCTATCGTCAGCTCTCTCATCTAGTACCGCCCCACTTGCTCAAGGTAATGATTCAGATTCGCACGGATTTCTTCAATCGAGTCACCGCCGAATTTCTCCAGAAACGCACGGGCAACCTCCCAGGCCACTACATGCTCCATAACGACGCTGGCAGCAGGAACAGCACAGCTATCCGAACGCTCAACCTGAGCTGTGAACGGCTCTTTCGTATCGATATCCACACTGCGCAGAGGCTTGTAAAGGGTCGGAATAGGCTTCATAACACCACGCACAACGATTTGTTCGCCATTGGTCATGCCGCCCTCAAAGCCGCCAAGACGATTCGTTGCACGATGGTAGCCGCGCTCCTCATTGTACAAAATTTCATCATGAACCTGGGAGCCTCTCAGTTGAGCCGCTTCAAAGCCGATCCCGATCTCGCAGCCCTTGAATGCATTGATGGATACAACGGCCTGCGCTATGCGGGCATCCAGCTTGCGGTCCCACTGGACATGGCTTCCAAGTCCTACAGGCACGCCTTCGATAATGCATTCCACAATTCCGCCGATGGAATCGCCTTCGGCTTTGATTTGATCGATGTAAGCGGTCATTTTCTCCTCTGTTTCCTTGTCAACGACACGAACGGAGGACTGCTCCGTTCGCTCAATCAGCTCATCGATCGGAAGTTGGTTAGGCGGAGCTTGAATCTCACCGATACGAATGACCTGACCGGCAACCTTGATGCCGAATTCGGCAAGCAACTGTCTGGCTACAGCGCCGACAGCGACACGTGCAGCCGTCTCCCGCGCGCTGGAACGCTCAAGCACGTTGCGCAAGTCCTTCAGATCATACTTCAATCCGCCATTCAAATCAGCATGACCTGGACGCGGACGGTGCACCCGGCGCTTCTCCTCGTCACTGCCTTCGATCGGCTCGATGTTCATGACGGACGTCCAGTGCTTCCAGTCATTGTTGGCAACAACCACGGCAACAGGCGCTCCGGTTGTTCTGCCATGACGGACACCGCCTGCGATTTGCGCCGTATCCTTTTCAATTTGCATACGACGTCCGCGTCCGTGTCCTTTCTGGCGGCGTTGAAGCTGAAAATTCAATTCTTCGAAATCAAGGGTCAGGTTGCTAGGCAAGCCTTCTATAATTGCGGTAAGCTGTGGCCCGTGTGTCTCACCGGCGGTCAAATAACGTAAGCTCAACTTGGTTCCTCCTTCAACTGTAACGC
This sequence comes from Paenibacillus roseus, assembly GCF_016424485.1. Lineage (GTDB taxonomy): Bacteria > Bacillota > Bacilli > Paenibacillales > Paenibacillaceae > Paenibacillus_D > Paenibacillus_D roseus. Next base: position 691,245 of record NZ_JAELUP010000103.1, on the reverse strand, counting down.
CCTAAATATCTTTGCTCATTATAGTATATGCCTTCGTGATTGACAAGAATGAGGGGTATCTTCCGCCAGGCAAAATCTCGCCCATTGGAAAATACCCCTCGGTTGGAAAAAGCAGTTGAAAATAGACAGCGTCAACTGCTCACCGTCTGCTGTTTGTTCAGACTCTTGCCTGATCCTGCGAGGTCCGGGTGTTCCATAATGCCCTTCACTTGCAGGCTGTCAAGGCCTAATATTTGCGCACATTCCTGTAAGGTGATGAAGCCGCAGCGATAAGCGGCTACCACTTTGCGTTTGTCCATTGCGATCCTCCATCTTAGCCGTTTGCCGCTTAGTATTGGAGAATCTGGAAATGAATATACCTTGTCCAGCAGCTATGGGGTACGTCGATAGAAAAAAGTCTCCACCGTCTCCAAATCGTATTGGGATGGTGAGAAAATCTGCTCCGTGCTGCCTACGAAAAGCAGGCCGCCCGGACGAAGCGCCTTGGCAAAATTATGATATAATACCTGTTTGGCTTCATCAGTAAAATAGATCATCACATTCCGGCACACGATAAGGTCAAACGGGCCTTCGAACCGGTCATGGAGCAAATTATGCTGTTTGAAGCGGATAGCCCGCTTCAACTTATCAGAGACGATGAAGTTGTTACTGCGTTGGTTGAAATACTCGATATAGCCCTTGGGCACGTCCTTAAGCGAGCGATCAAGATATTCCCCATTCGCCGCCTTGGCAAGGACGCCCGCGTCAAGATCAGTAGCCAGCAGGCTGCTCCGCTCCAAAGCCCCGAGCTTGTCCAGGATCATGGCAATCGTATAGGGCTCCTCACCGGTGGAACAGGCCGCGCTCCAAATTTTCGGATTGCGGTTCTCTTTCAAAATTTCCGGCAGGAAGCGCTTCTCCAGCGCTGCCCAGCGAGTCGGATTCCGCCAAAACTCCGATACATTGATGGTCATACGGTCCAGAAACTCATCAAGCAGCCTGGGCGTCGAATTCAGCGCATCCCAGTATGCTTTGAAGGTCGTGTATCCGTGCTTCATGCGCAGCGTTGTCAGTCTCCGCTTCATCTGGGCTTCCTTGTACTGTGATAAATCAATCGCTGTTTTTTCTTTTATGCGTGCGATAAATAATGCGAAGTCCTGATCCTCCACATGCGCTTCCCCCTCGAGCTTGCCCCTTGACGAAAGGCGGCATGACTGTAATTAAATCCAGCGCTGAATTGTATGCTCGTAATCCAGCAGCTCTTCCGGCTTGAAGTAGAGCGCGATTTCGCGCTCGGCGCTTTCTACGGAATCGGAGCCGTGAATCAAATTGAAATTCGTATGTACACCGTAATCGGAGCGAATCGTCCCAGGCGCGGCGGCCAGAGCATCTGTCTTGCCTATGAGTGCTCTCGTCAATCCGATTGCCTGATCCCCTTTCCAGACCATTGCAAAGACTGGACCTGACAGAATGAATTCGATGAGCGGCGGATAAAATGGCTTGCCCTCATGCTCCGCATAGTGAAGCTCCGCCAATTCTTCATTGATCTGAATAAACTTGGCAGCGCAAAGCTGCAGTCCCTTCTTCTCGAAGCGGCTCACAATTTCACCGATAAGACCTCGCTGGACACCATCAGGCTTGATCATTAGAAAGGTTTGTTCCATCATTATTCCCCTGCCTCTAATAGTTTCGTTTAGCGATAAACCCGGCAATGTCGGTCAGATTTTTCTTGGCCGAAATAGTCGGAAGTTCCTCCAAAGCGCGGACAGCCTTGGCGATATAGCGTTCTGCCAGTTCTTCAGCGCGGGCAATGCCGCTGCTTTGCTTGATCAGTTCCAGCGCCCGCACTGTTCCCGCCTGACCCTCGGTATTGCGAATCCGTTCAATTTCGGGCAGCAAGGAATCTGCTACTTCCGGATCTTCCAGAGCAAACAATACGGGAAGCGTAATATTCCCTTGCCTGATATCCGATCCCGGCGGTTTGCCGATCTGCTTCTCGGTACCGCAAAGGTCCAGAAGATCATCACCAATTTGGAAGGCCATGCCTACATTATAACCGAAACGGTACAGATTCTGTGCAGTCGTATTGCTGCATCCTGCCGCAATTGCCCCAAGCTGGCAACTGATCGCAATCAGCAGCGCCGTTTTGCGCCGGATGCGCAGGAAGTAATTGCGCACTGTCTGTCTTGTATTGAAAAAATCCCGAATCTGTTCCATCTCGCCGATGCACATTTGCACCATTGCTTTGGATAAAACCTGGTGAACTTGCGGGACTTGCAAATCCGTAATGGTCAGCAAAGCTTTGGCATGAATGTAATCGCCCGTGTACATGGCAATCCGGTTATCCCACCTGGACTTCACGGTCAACTGTCCTCTGCGCGTATCCGCATCGTCAATGACATCATCATGTACAAGCGATGCCATATGGATTAGCTCAAGAGCAACCGCAACCTTTTTCAGCTCATCCAGGTTGTAGTTCCCGAATTTACCGGCCAGCAGTACAAAAACAGGTCGAATCCGTTTGCCTCCTGCTTTGAGCAAATGCAAGGATGTCTCACTGAGCAGCGCATGGTCCGACGTCATGGTCGCTTCCAATTCACTCTCAATGACATTTAAATCATGTTTCATTTTCGCATACAAGTCCAATAGTCTCATTCATTCACCTGTACAGCAGAAGGATTTGTCCAATATTCCATTTCGACCTTATGCGGCAACAGCTCAAGCTCGTTGGCAAGATTGAAATAAAGCTGCAAGCCCGCTTGCTGGGCCGGCCCAAAATCATAGTTGAGCTCGGTGAAATACCGGTACCAATAATCTGCTGTTCCTCCAATTAAGGTGCAGGCCTTGCGGACAAGCGGTTCCAAATTAACCAGGCTGCGCTGCTTGCTCTCCCACAAAGCTTGATACACTCTGGCTAACGTGGCTGGCGCCGCGAGCGCTGCCGACTTGCGAACAGCAACAAGCGCAAAAGTCATGCCGTAGCCTGTCCAGTTGCGCCACAACTCTCCAAGATCAAGCACTTCATAGCGGGAGTTTTCCCAAGAAGCTTTAATCGCATGATCTCCAATGAGCAACGCCGCATCCGAATCCGCCAGCATCGCCTCCAAAGAAGGAGGCTGTGTAACATAGGCTGGCGAAGCTTCATAATAACGCTTCATAATCATTTTTAATAGATTGACGGATGTCGCCGATGTGTTGGTCACGGCGATTTTTCCTCTGAGCACATGTTCCAGCGGCTTCTTCAAAAACAGCAGGATGGAGTTGACCCTTCTTGGGCTGCTAACAGAAAGATCCGGCAAAATCAAATAGTTGTCGGCATTTTGCGCGTAAGAAAATGACGATATCGCCGACATGTCCAGTTCTTCTGCGAACAGGGCCTGATTCAAACTGCTGGGGAGTTCGGACACTACCTCTACCCCGCCCATATCGCCGAAATAATGAAAAATAGGCCATGCGTTGGCGTAATCAATCCGGCCTAGACGAAAAGGACGGCTAGTTTCCATTATGAGCGTCCCCCCATCTTCTGTAAAGATCATGATCCAGATTCATATTGTCCATCACCTTGCCTACCATAAAATTAATCATTTCATCCATCGAGGAAGGCTGATAATAAAAAGCAGGCATGGCAGGGATCATTCGCACACCAAGGCGGGCCAGCTTCAGCATATTTTCCAGATGAATGGCATGTAGAGGGGTCTCTCTCGGGACAAGCAGCAGCTGCCGCCCTTCCTTAAGCGCCACATCCGCAGCCCGGGTAAGCAAGTTGTTCGATGCGCCGCTGGCAATCGAAGACAGCGAGCCCATTGAACACGGAATGACGACCATTCCTTCCATCCTGAAGGAGCCGCTGGCGATTGTCGCCCCGATATCCGCATTGGGATGGAAGGTCAGCAGCCCCTTGTCCATTTCACTGGCGAACCTGGCGCTCAGCGCATCCTGGCGCCTGGCTGTCTCCCACCCCAGTTCTTCCTTAAGTACTCTCCAGCCCGCTTCTGAAATGACCAAATGAACATGGATTTGCTGTCGCATCAGTTCCTCGCACAGACGGATGCCATAAATGGCTCCGCTTGCTCCTGTAATGCCGACCGCCCATCTTTTCACAGCAGTTGCAGATGACTGGCTTACCATTTGCGCAGCACCACCAGGTCAAACAAGGTGAAGATGAAAATAACCATGCTGAGCACACCATTCATTGTAAAGAACGCCACGTTGAGCTTGCTCAAATCGTAAGGCTTGACCAGCGTATGCTCATAGAACAAAATGGCGATCGCAATAATCGTTCCCGCCAGGTATCCCCAGCTTAAATCCGTCAACACAAACAACGTGAAAAAGCCAACCGCCGTAATCATATGAAAAATTCTTGCAATCCATAGCGACTTGGCAACGCCAAACCGGGACGGAATGGAGTGAAGCTTCTCATCGCGGTCAAAATCCGCATCCTGGCATGCGTAAATAATATCAAAGCCTGCCGTCCACAGCGCCACAGACACATACAAAAGAAGCGCCGTGAAATCAATTCGGCCGGTAATGGCTACCCAACCGCCAAGCGGGGCAAGTCCGAGCGTTAAGCCGAGCACGATGTGGCACAGCCATGTAAAACGTTTCGTATACGAGTAAATGACTAGCATAAATACTGCCAGCGGAAGAAGCTTGACCGATAGCGGATCAAGACGGAAAGCAGCCGCAAACAGCAAAACAAACGAAATCGCAATGAAAATAACGACCTCGCCTGATTTCAGCAAGCCTGCCGGGAGCGCCCGGGTTTTCGTCCGGGGATTGCGCAGGTCGATCGCTTTGTCGATCAGCCGGTTCAGACCCATGGCTGCGCTGCGCGCGCCAATCATAGCCAGTACAATCCAGCCGATTTCCGACCAGAGGGGGAGACGTTTTTCCAAAACAACAGCGCCAAGAATGGCGCCGACAAAAGCAAATGGCAATGCAAAAATACTATGCTCGAATTTGATCATTTCAAGAAAAATGCCGATTTTGCGAATCATGGTCTATCCGATCCTTTCGTTCCGATATGCAGCGCTGCAATTCCCCCCATGAAGGGGTAGGCTTGAACATGCCGCAATCCAATTTCCCTATAAATTTGAGCCAGCCGATTGATGTCCGGGAAGTTAACCAGAGATTCGGGAAGCCACTTATACTGGTCATAGCGCTTGGCGATCACTTTGCCGATCAGCGGCATAACCTTTTGGAAATAAAAATAATAAATCGACTTGAACGGCTGCCAGGAAGGCTTGGACAGCTCCAGACAGACCACCTGGCCCCCCGGTTTGACAACACGCTCCATCTCCTTGAGCACTTGAACCAGATCGGGAACATTTCTCAGCGCAAAGCCGATCGTGGCGTAATCGAAACAGTTGTCCTCAAAAGGAAGCGCCATCGCATTTCCCTGCACCAGCTTGATCTGCTGATTCATACTGCGATTGTCAACCTTATGCTGACCGATATCAAGCATATTCGCGCTGAAATCGAGGCCTACTATTTCACCGCTGCCGCTAGCCTCCGCCATGGAAATGGTCCAGTCGCACGTACCGCAACAGATGTCAATCGCAGTCGCGCCTTGCGGCATTTCCATCTTTTGCATCGTAAATTTCCGCCACGCCTTATGACGGCGAAAGCTGATCAAATCATTCATCATATCATACTTGGGAGCGATGCTCTCAAATACCGAATGTACAAACTGCTCCTTGGACTTGGGGTCCATTCTGTCACCTCATCTCGTTATATGCTGGAGCAATTGAAGGCAGGGTGCGTAAGAAAGATTCCCCGATCTGGCATAGCTCTTGAACCAGCTTATCCGATTCCAGCTTTCTGGCCGCGCTTTGGACATGGTCGACCGCCTGTCTCAACTGAGCGGCCAGATGGTTGCGAATATCGTATTTCGCCACTAAATCATGTGTGAGCGAATCTTCATGGGCATCTTCCTTGAGCATACGCTTCTCTTCTTCCGTTCCCTCTTGAAGCACATGCCAATATCCCCAGCTCCCCTTGAACTGTTCGGCTGTTTCAATCCGCTTCAGCTCGCCAGCAACAACCTCGCACTGGGAAAAGCCCTGCATAAGGGCCGGCCATTGCAGCCCGTTTTTTTCTTCCAGCATGCCGGAAAAAACGTCAAACAGCTCCGTTTTCAGTTTTACACACGTCTGAATGTACTCCTCTGCCGTAACACGAAGCAGCTTCATCTTCATATACAAGTTCATTTTCAAGCGATTCACTTCACAGATCGCCCCGCTCAGCTTTTTGATCAGATCAATCTGACTCTCCTGGGAGAGAAGATGATAGAAGCGGCTGCTGAAATAGTCCCCGGCAAGCACCTTCAGCTGGCGCGAGCGCATCGCTTTCTCTTGTTTTTGTCCGGTGTCCGTATCAATCAAATCATGTGTATCCAGTCCCATCTGGATAAGGGCGACCGCTAACGCGTACAGCTCGCTGTGCTTCTTGTTCTTGCATTCATTAGCCAAAAAAGCATAAAGCAGCCGGACGCGTGAATCAGGAAAATCGGGCAGCTCGGTATAATTCTGAATCATATCGTAATTGATATATTTGTTAGCCATTTCTGGTATGCGATAAGTTTCCATGGGACAAGCCTCCGAACAGCACAGTCAAGCATACTGAGCCTGATATCTAAATTATTATAGCACAATTTGATTGGTGAAGCATAACTACTCCAGGTTGTTTATCATATTGCTACAAGGCGAAAAAGCCTTCTGCGGCTGTAATTTTATCACTCCGGCAAGTCGTACCGCTCATGCCACAGCGGGGTAAAGTGAAGTCTCAGTCGCTTGCTCCAGCTCTCTTCAAGCAGATCACCTGCGTTCAGGAGCGGCAGAAGTTCGGCGAGCGCCTCATCCGACCGGCGGACATCGGCGGACACCAGCAGTTCCCGAGCAACGGCGGCTTTACCCGGCCCTGCTTGAGGCTGATGGTCCAGTACACGGATAAGCAGACGATCGACATTATTCTTTTGAATAAAGCAAAGCCGAAACAGCTCCAGCATATCCCGGTTAAGACTTTCGGCTGTCGACCGTCTGGCGGCCGCCAAATCAATCGCAAGCACACCCCGATTCAAATCCACGCGCTTTATTTTTTGCTGCAAGTCCAGGCCGATTAGAAGCTCTATGACATTATCGTAGTTTAGCAGATTGGGCTGTGCGGCTTTAAAAACGGCAAGTTCCTGCCGCGTTCCTCCTGCTGCGAGATCCGCTTGCGGCAGCCCCGACAACAACAGCGAAGCCGTAACGGCTATTATTGCAGCCGCTCCTAGCTGTTTCCAAGCTTTCATGCCTGTTCCCTCCAGTATAGGTCAATTTGCTTATGTATAATCAAATGCCCATACTGTATTGTACAAAAAAAATGAGCAGGCTATGCCTGCTCAATCGTTCGATTCAACGGTTCCGTATTTGGTTAGAACCGTAGCCTTGCCCCGAATCTTGATTGCGGAAGTATGGTCCGTGAATTGAGCAATGAGTATTTCTCCTCGATCCAGCTTCTCGGTATGATGGGATTTGGTGCTCTGTCCTCTGGTCAGACCAATCACCTGGACGCCTTGCTCATGAGCCTTGATAACAATGTAATCTTCGCTTGACGAATCCATAGCTTCTCCTCCTTTGCTTATTAGCCTGCTTCTATGTACAGCCCGCTGCGGAACTGATAATGACGTCTGAATCTAAAAATGCCTTCCTGAAAGCGGGTATCCGTCAGGAAAGCAGCCCAACAAAGCCATATGTTCTGGTCGGAGTAACAGGATTTGAACCTGCGACCTCGCCCACCCCAAGGGCGCGCGCTACCAGGCTGCGCCATACCCCGACAGTATAAAAACTACCCGCGTCTATGTACATGATGATGCTTGCATCCGCATTTGTCTAATCCATTATAATTGCAGACTATTCAATTGTAAAGGGACTGATGCAATGTTTGGAAGTCGGCTAATGATTGTCCCAATAATTAAAAACGCCCGAATCTGAATTCGGACGTTCATCCCTGATTACCATATTTTAGTTGGATACCAGATCTTTCAAGGATTTTCCTGGTTTAAAAGCAGGCATCTTGCTTGCAGCGATTTCGATTTCTTCTCCAGTTTGCGGATTGCGTCCTTTACGTGCGGAACGCTCCCGAACTTCAAAGTTACCGAATCCAACCAGTTGAACCTTTTCGCCGCTTTGCAGCGCTTCAGAAATCGCTTCGAAAACAGCATCAACTGCTTTAGTCGCATCTTTCTTGGACAATTCAGTTGACTCAGCCACTTTCGAAATCAGATCTGTCTTGTTCATATCATTCACCTCCCCTGGCGGTGTCCATTGGCTTCATTATCATTCTGTTTAACCCAAAAGCCGGTTTTTATACCTAAACCCGAACAAATTTATAGTAATACAGCCGAATACGAATTTCAAGTAGATTAAAAATTTTAAATGACCCTTTTAAAAATCTCACAAAATTCTCATGAGCGGCGGCGGCTCAGATGAACAAATGTGACGGCAAGCGCAAGCACCAAAACCGATCCTTTAATAATGTCATTGACATAATATTGAAATTTCATCATCGTCATCCCGTTAACCAGCACACCAATCAAAATCGCGCCAAAGAAAGTTCCGATGACGTTCGGCTTGCCTGCGGCGAATACAGAGTAGCCCACGAACACAGCGGCTACCGCTTCCATCAGATAAGGGGCTCCCGCGTCGATCTGGCCCGTCCCGATCCGGGAAGCCAGCAAGATACCGCCAATTGCCGCGAACACGCCGGAAGCCACATAAGCAGCCACGCGGATGCGCTTGACGCGTACGCCCGACAACCGGGCCGCCTCTTCGTTGCCTCCGATAAAATGCATTTGTCTGCCCCAACGAGTATACTTGAAGAACAGATGAACAGCAATAACGGTAAGCACCATGAGAATAACCGGAACCGGAACGCCGAGCCATCTGCCCTGTCCAAACCACAAGAACGATTCCGTGAACTTGCCCGGGGCGGTCGTACCATCTGTAAGCTGCATGTTGTTGTAGATGGTGTAGCCCTTCGTGAATGTACGGTGAACCCCGGAAATGATGTACATCATCGCCAGCGTCGCCAGCAAATCCGGAATTCGAACCTTGACAATAAGAAAGGAGTTGAGCAGACCAATCACTGCGCCCAGCACAATTGGAACCGTGATAACAATCCACAGAGGCTGGTTATACCAGACCATCAGTGCCGCAGCTACGACTGTACTGAGCGACACCGTAGAGCCAACGGACAAATCAAAGCCGTCAACCGTCAAGGAGAACGTAACGCCGATGGCTACAAAAGTAACAATGGAAATTGAGCGCAAAATATCCGTCAGATTCCCGTAAGTAAAGAAATTTTTGTTCATAATCGATAAGAACAGTATGATAAGGCCGATAACCAGCAATGCGCCGTATTTAAACAGCCACTCCAGCACTCTTGTTTTCATCGTTTCTCCTTTCCGCCGCTCGCATAGTAAAGAAGCTGCTCCTGCGTTGCCTCGCCGCGTGCGAATTGTTTGACCAATTGACCGTCGTACATGACAATAATCCGGTCCGCTATGCCAAGAGCCTCCGCAAATTCACAAGTAAAGTAAACAATTGCCTTGCCTTGGCCGGCCAGCTCCCCGATAATTCGGAAAATATCTGTCTTGGCGCCGATGTCGACACCTTTGGTCGGTTCGTCAAACAAATAGACATCAGCCTTGGTCTCAACCCATTTGCCTATGGATACCTTCTGCTGGTTGCCTCCGCTGAGCAGCATCGTTGGAAGCAGCGGAGAAGCCGTCTTGATGCCAAGACGGGAGATGACATTCACAGCCAGCTCTGATTCCTGACGGAACTGAATGAACCCGAGTCTGGAAAGTCCCCGGAGCAACGGCAGGCTCAAATTCCGCTGGACAGACTCCTCCACAAGAATTCCCTGCTTGCGCCGCTCCTCAGGAACAAGCACAATGCCGTTCTCCACCGCATCAGCCGGATTTTTAAGCGGAACGGATCGGGAATGCACCTTCACAGTACCGTGATCAAGCTTGTCCGCCCCGAACAGCAGCCGGGACAGCTCTGTCTTGCCTGCCCCGACAAGCCCTACTACCGCTACGATTTCGCCGCTCTTTACGTCCAGGGAGACGCCTCTTACATGGTGCCCGCGTCTTACATCCTTTGCCTCAAGAACAATACTACCGATAGCGGCCTCATGCTTGACATACTCCTCTTCCAGCGTTTTTCCGAGCATCGCCCGGATGACTTGATCCATGTCCGTCCGGTCCGCTTGGGCGTTCAGCACATTCTCGCCGTCACGCATAACGGTAATCCGGTCGCATAGCTCGAAGACTTCCGGTAGACGGTGAGAAATAAATACCGAGCCAATACCGTCCCGCTTCAATTGCTCCATGACACGGAACAACCGCTCAGCCTCTTCCAGGCTGAGCGGCGCAGTCGGCTCGTCAAAAATAACAAAGCGAGCCTGCTCCGTAAGAAGTCTGGCGATGAGCACCAGCTGCTTTTCCGCCAGAGACAACTCCTCTACCGTCTTGCGGACAGGGATTTGTGCGCCTAGCCGGGCAAGGACCGCCTCTGCTTCTTTGAACAGCTTGCCCCAGCGTACAAGTCCCTTCACGCGGCCGGTGGCAAGCTTGTCCATCATAATGTTCTCAGCTACCGTCAACCCCGGTACAAGTGCGGTATCCACTTCCTGATAAATGCAGTGAATGCCGTATGACTTGGCATCCAGCGGAGACTGGACCCGCACCGGCTTGCCATCGATAATGATTTGTCCGGAATCAGCGGTATACGCACCTGACAAAATCTTCATCAGCGTACTTTTCCCAGCCCCGTTCGCTCCCAGCAGCGCATGTATTTCACCGCCGCGAATATCGAAATGAACCCCTTTAAGGGCAGGAACACCGGCAAAAGATTTGCCGATGTTGTCCATTTGAAGATGGCCGATGACGCTCATCGTCCAGCCCCCTTACTGTTAAGTTTTATTTCGCAGCGATTTTCTCCAGCTCTTCCATCCAGTCCACCCAGCCCTGCTTGCTGGCTCCCCAGCCTTCTACAAATTTGTGAAGGTCTGTGGTGTTAACCTTTTCTGGCTGTTTAGGAAGATCCTCGCGTTTTACATAAGTTGGCGGCAATACAACCTTATCATCCGTTGTGTCGCCATGCAGTTTCTGGTACGCATAACGGACTTGTACACGTCCGATATCCTTTGGATCAACCGCTGCAGATGCTACCCAAGGAGTAGCCGGGTCCTGAATGATTTGCAGGTCCTCGTCGCTCATGTCGATTCCGTATACTTTAATTTCATCACGTCCGGCCGCTTGAATTGCACGGGAAGCTCCTTTAGCGAACTCGTCCCATGCTGCCCATACAGCTGTGATTTCGCCTTTTTTCGGATATTGTGTCAATACAGCTTCCATTTGCTGCTGTGCGTCCAACTGCGGGTTATTAGCGTTACCGAATGCGGAGATTTCTTTCAGATCAGGGTATTTCTCCTGGAATGCCTTATAAGCAATTTGGCGGCGCTCCATCGGCGCAAAGCCTGCTACCCAGATTTTTACGATACTGCCTTGGCCACCTGCATCCTGAGCAAGCTGCTCCAGCGTAACTTCAGCCATCTTCTGGTCATCCTGCGAAACAACCGTCACACCCGGAACGTTAACGTCAGCGTCGAACGCAACCACCGGAATGTTCTTCTCAACCGCTCTTTTAATTCCCGGCTCCAGCGCTGCCGCTTCGCCATGGTCGGTCAGAATGGCGTCAAAGCCCTGATTGATCGCTGAATCCAGATTTGCTACCATTTTGCCCAGATCATTCTCGGAAGCGAATACTTGCACCTCGCCGCCGAACTTGGCCGCTTGCTCTTTAACGCCGTCGATGTATTGGGCGGAGAATGTGCCTTGGTTGAACTGCATAATCAAAGCGATTTTTTTGCCCTTCAGTTTAGCAAGATCGCTGTTCTCAGCGCCCGCGGAATTCTCTTTACCCGCATTGCTTGCAGGCGGCGTATTGTCAGCCGGTTTACTGCCGCATGCTGAAACAACGAGCATAAACGCTGCAATAAGCAGCAAGATTGATGATTTACCCCATTTTTTCAAGATCGTTTCCTCCTGTTTCTCTACAAAAATATAATTTCTATTAACAATCATACCAGCTTTCCCTACTATGTCAATCGGATTTGTGAGTCATGCGCAAAGCTTGTCGATTCGAAAAGCTGGCACAATACATGCATTATAGAAATGTTGCTATAAAAAATCAATATTTTTCACCAAATCAACCTCAAATTACCCCTGGAAGCGTAAATGGCTTATAGCAAAAAAGCCATTTCCCTCCGAGTTCCAGGGAAAATGGCTTTAAACCTGAATATTTTAAATCGTACTTACAAAATGATTGCAATCAGCCCTCCGGAGCCTTCATTAATAATTCTGCCTAGCGTCTCCTGCAACTTGTATCGGGCATTATCTGGCATCATAGCTATTTTGCCCTGAATGCCTTCGCGTACGATGCTGTGCAGCGAGCGGCCGAAAATATCAGATTCCCAAATTTTGATCGGATCATTCTCGAAGTCCTGCATCAAATAGCGAACCAGCTCTTCACTTTGCTTTTCGGTTCCAATAATCGGCGCAAACTCGGACTCTACATCGACGCGGATCATATGAATCGACGGCGCAGTTGCCTTCAGACGCACACCGAAGCGCGAGCCTTGACGGATTAATTCCGGCTCATCAAGCATCATTTCAGCCAGTGATGGCGCAGCAATGCCGTAACCGGTCGTCTTCACCATCTCGAGCGCCCCGGAGAAACGGTCATATTCCCGCTTGGCATGGGAAAACTCTTGCATCAACTGCAGGAGATGATCTTTGCCGCGTATTTCTACACCGACAACCTCCATTAGGATCTGATCATACAATTCATCTGGCGCATACAGATCAATCTCGGCCACGCCCTGCCCCATGTTCATGCCGCTGAGACCCGCCCGATCGATGAATTCGTATTCCATGAACTGCGCGACAACCCGATCTACATCGCGCAGTCTGCGAATATCCTTCACAGTGTCGCGGACGGAATTTTCATAATTGCTGCGCACCCAGTGATTCTCATTCAGCACCATAACCCAGCTTGGCAAATTGACATTGACCTCATGGACCGGGAACTCGTACAGCACTTCACGCAGTACCGATATGACCTCGTCCTCGCCCATGGTCGCTACACTCAGGGTCATGACCGGAATATCGTACTTCTCCTGCAATTCGCTGCGAAGCTGCAGTGCTTCGTCACTGTTAGGGCGGGTAGAGTTGACGATCAGTACAAACGGCTTGCCAACCTCTTTGAGCTCCTGGATAACCCTTTCTTCGGATTCGATATAGGAGCTTCTCGGAATTTCAGCAATTGTGCCATCCGTCGTCACCACGACTCCCAGCGTGGAGTGTTCCTGAATGACCTTGCGCGTCCCGATTTCCGCAGCTTCCTGGAACGGGATCGGCTCCTCGAACCAAGGCGTTGTAATCATGCGCGGCCCATTCTCATCCTCATAGCCCTTGGCGCCCTCTACTGCATATCCTACGCAATCGACCAGTCTTACATTGACGTCCAGACCGTCAGTCACTTTAATTTGCACCGCCTGATTCGGCACAAATTTCGGCTCGGTGGTCATAATCGTCTTGCCCGCCGCGCTTTGCGGCAGCTCATCGATTGCTCTTGCGCGGTCAGATTCACTAGCGATGTTTGGCAAAACAACCGTCTCCATAAAACGCTTGATGAAGGTCGATTTGCCCGTGCGGACCGCACCGACGACACCGAGGTAAATATCCCCGCCCGTTCGTTCGGCAATGTCCTTGAAAATGTCCACTTTCTCCACTGAATATCCCCTCCCAATCAAATTTCCGAGTACAAGGTGGTACATCTCCTGCTGCAACACTGGCTTAGGACTGATGTCGCCAGGGTCCGCCGCCATCCACCGGACGAAAGAGCGGGTATGCGACGCAACTCGTACAAACATTTGGACTAGTAATATCATATTGTCCGGACTTGCTGTTTATGACCATCCTGCTGAAATCTTTAAAACCGCCGGCGCTTCGCCCTTCCAAGAAATGATATATGACGAAACTTTCATCTCTATGACAACAAGCGTAAACGGCTTGCCGTCTTTTGCAGGACAGAAGCTTCGTTTTACCATAGAAATAGCAGCTATATGTAAAGGGGTGCTTGTAAACTCTTAAATTTTCAAATAGGCTTCGCAGCCAGTTGTTTCTTCTGACGGCGAAGCCTGATGTGATAAAACAAGGGATCATTTTATACAGAGAGCAGTTGAAGCCCTCCCATATACGGCCGCAGCGCCTCCGGAATACGGATGCTTCCGTCCTCCTGCTGGTGGTTTTCCAACAGCGGGATCAGGATGCGCGGCGAAGCGACCGCCGTATTATTCAACGTATGGCAATACGCAAGCTTCCCGTCTTTGCCGCGACAGCGTATGTTGGATCTGCGTGCCTGGAAATCATGCAAATTTGAGGAGGAATGCGTTTCCCCGTATGCGCCTCGCCCAGGCATCCATGTTTCAATGTCATACTGCTTGTAGGTTTTCTGCGACATATCCCCAATACATACGGCTACAACACGATACGGCAATTCAAGCTGCTGCAGCAGGTGCTCCGCATGGCCGGTGATTTCTTCCAGAAGCTGATCAGACAAGGCTGCATCGGGCTCACAAATGACGACCTGCTCCACCTTGCTGAACTGATGCACACGGTACAGGCCGCGAACATCCCGCCCTGCCGAACCGACTTCACTACGGAAGCAGGTAGAGACGCCAGCAAGCCTCACAGGCTGATCTGCATCGATGATTTGGTCCGCACAATACGAAATGAGCGGAACCTCTGATGTACCGACAAGCCATTTATCTTCCCCTTGAATTGCAAAAGTCTGGTCCCTTCCGATCGGGAAAAAACCGGTATTGACCAGCGCCTGCTCTCTCACCATAAGCGGAACTTCCAGCGGCGTAAAGCCTTTTTGCACCAGTAAATCCAGGGCAAGCTGCTGTACCGCCCGGTGAAGCAGCAGACCGGCCCCTTTCAGCACATAGCTCCGCGTACCGCCGATTTTAACCCCCCCGGGAATATCTATGATTCCATGTAGTTCCCCAAGCTCTACATGATCCTTGAGAGGGAAGCTAAACGCCCGCTGTTCGCCAACACGCCTTATCTCCACATTATCTGCGTCCGAACGGCCTTGCGGCGTATCCGGCGATACGATATTAGGAACAAGCAGTTGAAGCTTTCCCGTCTCCGCCTGTACACGCTCCAACTGACTCTCCAGTCTCCCCAGCGTTCCGTTAATTTCCCTCACGCTGTCCCTTAACAGATCAGACTGCCGGATATCCCCAGCCTTCCGGAGTTCTCCAATCCGGCCCGACAGCATATTTCGCTTATAACGCAGTTCTTCCGTTTGCTGAAGAAGCTCCTTTTGTTCACGCTCTCTCTCCAGCAGTTCATCAACCGACAGGGCAATACCTTTTCCGTCTGCGGCTTGTTGCACCTGCTCCTTGTGTTCGCGAATCCATTTCATGTCCAGCATCGCATCTTCATCTCCTAATGTCCGTTATTAAACACAAAAAGCGCCCTCATCCCTTGGGACGAGGAGCGCTCTGCTCGCGGTGCCACCCAATTTGCCAAAACGGTATATGCCGCTGGCCACTTGGTTCCGCGATAACGGACGGATTCCGGTCAACTTGGGAAGTCATGCTAACGGCTTCCCTGGCGAAAACGCCTCCGAGTTGGATTCTCTTCACAGGCATAATCTCAATGTAAAATTATTCATTTCATTGTATTCGATACCAAAAGAAAAGTCAATGGAACCTGCGGAAGATGCTTTTACACGCAAGTTTGGCTTGAATTCATTCCTTCAACTTGCAACGCTGATGGCAGCTTTAACTCGCCAAAAAAGCAAATCTGGCTACTTGGCCTCAGCTACCGCCTGCGGGTCGCCATTGATCCAATGATAGGCCGTCGATTTGACCGGCACGAATTCGCTGCTGGCAACAAGCAGATCGCGCAGGTCAACGCCTTCCTTCGCTTTATTTTCAGAGCTCCGCTCCACAGCCTTCATGACGTCAATGCCATAGTCCACAAAAACCCGGCCTTCCTGATCTATCATCGCAGAAAGCGTCATGCCTGAATATATACTGCGAATAGCCGGCTCCTTCTTGCCAAGCTTGCTGTAGTCAATCCAGCTAAAGCCCGGATAAGCTTCCTCTCTGACAGGCAGTTCGTTATTGCTCCGTCTGTATGCATCTACCCAGCCCTGGATTTCAGCAGCAGCCTGAAAGGTGACCAGATCCATCAGTTTTACCGTTGGCTTGGTCTCCTCATCCTGAATGAGGAAATAGTAGGAACCGCCTTTCTCAAAGGAAACCCCAGGCAACTCAGAAATATATGCCATTCGTTGGAGCTTGGCCAAATCTACAATATACTTTTCGTATTTTGGTGTTTCCGACGTACTATTCTTAATCGGCAGCATGCCAGTTTCCTGTTGGTACTGCTCGATAACAGTCTGCATATTGCGGACTGCTTCACGGGTAGAAGCCTTGTTCTGCGCCAGATTTTCCTTTGGATACATACATCCGCCGAGCATCACTGTACTTAGCGCTGTCAATACGATCAGCCCGAATAATCTTTTTTTGCTTTTGTTCACTTCATTTCACCTCCTGCATGCTACCAGAGCTTATCTTCTTCCGCCTGTTTGGCAAGCTGACGCCTGACAGCCGCACGCAGCGGGTCCTCAGGTACCTCCACCACAGCCGCTCCCATAATTTTCGCCTGGCAGGATAAGCGGATGCCGCTCTTCTCCATCCCCGCCAGCTTCCGCTGCTCATTGTCCAGGATGGCCGACAGGCCGCTTCCGGCCAGGTCTGTTACCTTGCACATCAGACATCCGGCTTTTCCTGCACAGCGGCTGCGGATAGGTATCCCGGCCTTGCGTGCCGCATCAAACACGGTTGTGCCAGGCAGAACAGACACGGTGATATCATCGGGCATGAATGTAATATCGAATTTCATATCTTGTCCTCTTGCCAGCCGCTCGCCCAGCGATAGGCACTTTCAATTTGGTCCGGTGTCAAATGATTCCGCTGTACAATCCTTTTAAAGGCCGGAAGATGGCTCGCGGGATCGGCTGCCATCGCAGCTGAGATTTGGCGAAGCCGGTCTTCGCGGCTTCTGAGCAGGTTGAACCACAGTTCATGCGCAAGCGGAGCGACTGTGCAGACTTCGCCTTCAAGAACCTGAACCTCCAGTCCCAGCGGAAGCAGCAATTCCCGAACCTCCAGCTTGTACAAGCTATTGCCCGCACGGACCTCAAAACCGCCTACCAGTTCTACCGACAAGCCCCCTATCTCATAATGGCTCAAAATGGATCGATACCGCTCCGTCGTGCTTTCCTCCTGTCTGTCAATCGCATAAGAGGCCAGCGCCTGATGAATGAGCAGGGCATCTGCCTCATCAGCATACAAATCCAGGTCACGCGGGGAGACATCCAGCACGAGACCGCGCAAAAGCAGACCCGCGCTGCCGCCGACAACCCACTGAGAATGTCCGACAGCGTTTGAAACAAGTGACAATACAGCTCCCAGTTGATCCTTGGTAACCATCCACATCCACCTGTTTCTATTTAAAAATAAGGTTTGTTGACAACGTTCACTTGACCAGCGCCATTCTTGATCACTGCCTGGCAGGCCAGACGGTAGCCTTCATCCAGCTCCTCCTGCTCCAGACGATTCCACTCGGCATCGGTAACCTCCTCCAGGTATTCCATACCTTCTGTTACAAGACAGCGGCAGCGGGCGCAAGTGCCGCGGGTACACGAGAAGCCCCAGTCAACATCATGCTTCAAGGCCAGATCCAGGAGTGTAAGACCTGCCTCCGCGTCTACCGTTGCTTTTTTCGACCTTCCAATGATTTCAATCACGTTTCAAGCCCGTCCTTTCTGTATATATGCTATTGCAGATTCAATTGGTCTTGGGGTACTGATCCTCACAATATAGAGGCAAATCCATATATAAATCCGAATATTAATACTACAAATGCAACAATCGACAGTATAATTCGGACCGCGCCTCGGGTTTTCGTACGGGCAATCGTAATCAGAACAGCAGCAAGCGCCATCAAACCTATTCCGATAAACGAGACCCACATCTTCGTCATAGCATCCATGTCAGCAATCTACCCCTGCACAAGTATAGTATAAGAATTTTATAGCAATATGAACCCGATCTCACCAAACGCAAAAATTGCATAAGCGCTTTCCGCTTAACTCTATGTATTCGCTCTGCTTAAGTTCATTGGAATCAACCGTTATAGCAAACATTATAACATTGGTTAAAAAAAAGGACAAAAGCAGTTCCGCATGCCTGTTCGGCAATTGAAGGAAAATCCGCTTTTGTCCACAAGATCGTCATTTTTTCAGCATAGCTTTCATCAACTGTTCCATGCTTCCCAGGTTGGTTCCGTTCTTTTTGACAACCGAAATAATCTCATTGACTGTTTGCTCCGTCACCGGAATTTTAGCCATGGCGGATACCTGTTTGATCAGACGCCGGAGCTCTGCATCGCTTTTTAATGTTTTGGGCGTGACTCCACTGGCGATCTTCTTCACAGCGCCTTCCGTTATCGGTTTGCCGGATTTTTTGTTTACCGCCTTGAGAACGTCCTTCGGAAGATTTTTGTCTGCCATCTTTTCCCTCCTCCAAATTTGCCAGAGCTTCTCTTGCTGCTAGCATCATATGACGGTGGGACGGGAATGGTGATAGGCACTCTTCCTTACACGTGTTTGCTCCATGCCTTTGTAACTTCCTCAATTTCATGCGTACGGCCGCGTCCCATTAGCGCTTCCACAGCGAGTTTGGGAGACTTACCCTCGAACAACACTTGATAGAGCTGCTCCGTTATCGGCATCTGGACATCGTACAGCTTGGCCAACTCATAAGCGGCGCGTGTCGTGCGGATGCCCTCCACAACCATGCCCATCTGACGCAATACCTCATCCACCTCAAGCCCCTTGGCAAGCAGCGAGCCCGCCCGCCAGTTGCGGCTATGAGTACTTGTACAGGTTACGATTAGATCGCCGACGCCAGCGAGCCCGGCAAAGGTCAGCATATTGGCGCCCATGGCATCGCCAAGCCGTGCGATTTCGGTTAGTCCTCTTGTAATTAAAGCCGCTTTGGCATTATCACCGAAGCTTAGCCCGTCAGACAGTCCGGCTCCAAGCGCAATAATATTTTTGATTGCTCCTGCAACCTCTACGCCAATCAGATCGGGGTTTGTATACACGCGGAAATAAGAATTAATAAATAAATCCTGGGCCGACTCGGCATGATACTGCTCGGCTGACGCTACGACAACGGTTGTAGGCTGCTTGCGTACAACCTCCTCGGCATGGCTCGGACCGGACAGCACAACAAGCGTGCTCTCGCTGCGATCCAGCTCTTCGGCCAGAATTGTAGTCATTCTATTGTAAGTCCCGCTCTCAAACCCCTTCGTGGCATGAATGCACAGTACATCCCGGCCTATGTATGGAGCGGCAGCGCGCGCCACCTCTCTCATAGCTGCCGAGGGAGCCACAAATATAACAGCCTGGGCTCCGTTAAGCGCAGCCTCAAGCTCTGTTACCGCCTCGATGCCTTGGGAAAGCTCGACGTCACCCAGAAATCTCACGTTGGTCCGCTGGTTGTTGATTTCATCAGCTTGTTCCGAATTTCGTGTCCACAGACGAACCTGGTGGCCGTTGTCAGCAAGAACGGCGGCTAACGCAGTGCCCCAGCTTCCGGCTACAAGTACGGCTACTTTAGAAATGGTCATGCGTCACATCCTCTTGGCGCCAAGCTTGTTTTCCTTCCCCTGCAGAAGCTTGGCAATATTGGTACGATGGCGGAGAAAGGCAAAAGCACATAGCACGAGGCTCCCCCACAGAAGCGGGAGCGGCTTGTCCAACAGCAGGACGAACACCGGAGTCAGCGCTGCAAATACTAATGAGCCCAGAGAGACATAACGGGTAATGACAATCAGGACAATCGCTGCAATTCCGGCATATAAAGCCGGTATAAAAGCAACAGTCAGCATAACGCCCACAGTTGTCGCAATTCCTTTGCCGCCCTTGAATCCGAACCAGATCGGCCAGTTATGCCCCACGATGGAAGCCAGACCGCTGAGCACCATAACCCAGATGCTTCCCCCGCTGAACCAACTGCCGATAAAGACTGCTAGCACGCCTTTTCCTACATCAAGCAAAAATACGAATAATGCCGGGCCTTTGCCCAAGATGCGCAACGTATTCGTGGCCCCTGCGTTGCCGCTCCCGTGCTGACGGATATCAATACCCTTTACCCAGCGGGCGACCAAGATGCTGAATGCGACAGAGCCAAGCAAATAGCTGATAATGATCGGTAATACGGCTTCGAACAAGTCTCTTCTCCCCTAATCTTCCTCGGACTTCCTACGCGTATAAATACGAATCGGCGTACCTTCGAAATTAAATGCTCCCCGAATCTTGTTCTCCAGATAGCGCTGGTACGAAAAGTGCATCAACTCAGGGTCATTAACAAACACCACAATGGTTGGCGGCTTCACGGCTACCTGGGTCACATAATTAATGCGCAGACGCTTACCCTTGTCAGACGGCGGCGGGTTCATCGCTACTGCATCCGCTATCACATCATTGAGCAGATGTGTTTGAATTCTCAGCGCATGCTGCTCGGATACGTGATTGACAACAGGAATTAGCTTTTGCAGCCGTTGCTTGGTCTTGGCGGAAAGGAACACAATCGGCGCATAGGTCATAAACAGGAAATGGTCGCGAATGCTTTGCGTAAATTGCTGCATCGTCTTCTCGTCCTTCTCCACGACGTCCCATTTGTTGACTACAAATATGGAGGCCTTGCCCGCTTCATGCGCGAACCCGGCGATATGCTTGTCCTGCTCGATAATTCCTTCTTCCCCATTGATCAGAACGAGCACAACATCGGCTCTTTCAATCGCTTTCAGCGCACGCATAACGCTGTATTTCTCAGTTGTTTCATAAACTTTGCCGCGCTTGCGCATCCCTGCAGTATCAATCAGAACATAACGCTGGCCATCGCGCTCAAACGGCGTATCGATCGCGTCGCGGGTCGTACCCGCCATATTACTGACGATAACACGTTCCTCTCCAAGCAATGCATTAACAAGTGATGACTTGCCGACATTCGGCCGTCCGATCACCGCAACCTTAATCACATCGTCATCATACTCATCCTGCTTGGGCTCGGGAAGCTTCTCAACCGCCGTTTCCAGCAAATCTCCGATACCCAGTCCGTGTGAGCCGGATATGGCAATCGGTTCACCAAATCCAAGGCTGTAAAACTCATACACATCGTCCATTCGGTTAAAATTATCGACTTTGTTGACTGCGACAACAACAGGTTTCCTTGAACGAAATAACATTCGGGCTACTTCATCGTCCGCATGGGTCAAACCGGCTTTGGCATCTACCATGAAAATAATGACGTCCGCTTCCTCAATTGCAAGCTCGGCTTGCATTCGAACAGACTTCATAATTTCATCTTCGCCATCGATTTCAATTCCTCCAGTGTCCACAATACTGAAGGCCTTGCCATTCCATTCACCAGAGCCGTACAGACGGTCTCGGGTAACGCCAGGTTTATCCTCTACAATCGCCAGCCGGTCACCGATGACGCGGTTGAAGATCGTAGATTTACCCACATTTGGCCGCCCGACAATTGCAATAACGGGTCTTGCCATTGATTCCACTCCTTCGAAAATACTCACGATTACCATCATAGCAAAAAAGCGCTGGCTTGGCTAACATTTCATTTGGGATGATGGTTCACGAGGATCAGCGTACCGTCTTTCAAATCGTGAACCGATGCATCCAATATTTTCTCCAAAAGAAAAGCGGTTTCCTCCACCTGCTCCCGATTTTCCTCAAAAAAAATAGGGACTCCCCCTCGGACCATCTCTTTTTTAGTCGTGACTACAGCCACAATTTCAGCCATTCTCTAATTCCCCTCCTCGTTTACCTTGGCTTCTGTCGGCATCCGGACTGCCGATTCAAGAATCGGAACGCGCAATGCGATCTCTACCGCCTTGGCCGGGTCCTTCTCCTGGGGAAGAATAAACACGCCAAGCCTGCTGTCTCGCATATCCAGCTTGGCCATCGGAATGAGCGCCGGTTCGCCATCATCACGATAGACGCCAAGTATTGTAGACAAATCATACAAAATAGCCTGGCGCTGTCCCAAATTGCTGAGCGTCGCTTTGCTATTGGGATTGTTAGGCTTAATGATCAATCCGATTCCCCGCTCGCTTATAATTTCCTGGTTCGACTTCAATCCGACATTCATAATGTAAATATCTCCGACATAGAGATCCGCCCCTTCCTGGCGAACCGGAGCTAATTCAACTTCAGCGATATGGGAGATCGATTTCCCTGTGCGCAGCCGATGAACAACCAGGAGGGACAGCGCGCCTGCCGCAAGCCCCAGGTACCAGTTAAGAGTGATGGCCGTGAAGCTGGTTACAAAGGACGACATAATCACCAAATAATTGCGGCCCTCGAATACCATTGCAATGCCTTCAATATAGGTAGCGCCGCGCTGCACCAGCTCCATGCCGTCAATTTTCGTAAGTGTATCCCGCTCCATATTGCGGACATCTCGAAACTGTTGAGCAGCAACCGTCAGAAAGGTTACCGCCGTATAGTCTTTTTTTAGTAAAGCGGGAACCGCGACAGCGCCGAGGGCTGCGGCAATAATGCCAAGCGACAGATGGATAATCTTCCCGTGAGGATGTGTCGGGTACTGGCGATAATCCGTTCTCAGCATGGACAGCCGAGCAAGCAAGCCGAACAGTACGCCCATTATAATACCAATGGTGTACTTATTATTTAGCAAAAATGTACTCAAGATGGTTCTCCCCCTTGATCCTTTAATCGGTGCAGTCCCAGCTTAGAGCCAAGCTTAATAAACAGCTGCAGAACTACGGATGTGAGGCGTGCCAGAATAAGCGCGCTAACAAAATGGTCCCACCAATTCGCTCCCCCTATGTCATGACCTCCATTGCCGATGCTTAATCCCAGCAACAGCTGGCCAGCCGGGAGGGCGCAGGCCAATACTGCAAATTGATCCTTGAATGTGCCAACAAGCAATCCGGCCAGCAGCCCTGCAAAAAAAACACCGTCCCAGCCCGGTTTGAACACATACAGCACCGGATCAAGCCAATATAATCTGCCGCTCCAAAACCAGACGACAGCAATGAGTGCGGCTCCAAATGCCACATACATCAGCCCGGAGCGTGAGACGGAGACAGCACCTGCGATGATGCCCCATAATAGGAGCCAGGCTACACTTCCTTGTATGGCAAGACTTGCAGTTACAGGCCACATCTGGCTTGACAATAACAGGCTCCCGAGCAAGACGCAGCCAACAATCCGAATGGAAATCTCCTGTATAATCAGGCTTCTCCACCCCGTTGACAGCAAAATGCCGATCATTATTAGCAGCAAGCCTGCAAGATACCCGTCGTTCATTCCCAATCCCTCCTGCTGCTTCTATTATGTGTAAAAGCAGGCGAAAACATTTCAGGAGAAAGGCTTAAAGCGTTGCGTTTCAACTATGCGGAATATAGAACAGGCAGCTTCACCAAAAGTGAAGCTGCCTGTTTAAATACTTGCGCCGCTGCCAATTGGCAGCGGCGCAGAATATGAGGATAACTTATTTAAATTTGCTCAATTTGTCGCCGAATTTCTCAGCGAGCGTAAAGCTCATGCTTTGATTGCTAAGGCTTACGTTCGGGTTGTTGAGCTCTTCTTTTGGAGCGCGGGAAGATCTTTCAGCTCTTTCTTGCTTAGGAGCTTGCTCAGGCGCCTCTTCCGTTTCCTTGATGCTCAGGCTAACGCGTTTTTCAGCCGGATTGAAGTCCAGTACTTTCGCTTGCACTTCTTGACCCTCTTGCAGTACCTCGTGAGGCGTAGCAATGTGGCGGTGTGCGATTTGGGAGATGTGTACAAGGCCTTCAACGCCTGGCGCGATTTCAACGAATGCGCCAAAGTTGACCAAGCGGCGAACTGTTCCTGTTACAACATCGCCAGTATTGAATTGGCCAGCTGCAGACTCCCAAGGACCAGGCTGTGCAGCTTTGATGCTCAGACTGATTTTGCCTACTGCAGGATCAACTTTCAATATTTTAACTCTTACTTTGTCGCCTTCGGATACCAGATCCTTCGGATGAGCAACGTGCTGCCAGGACAACTCGGATACGTGAACCAGGCCGTCAACACCGCCGATATCTACGAATGCGCCGAACGGAGTCAAGCGTTGAACAGTACCTTCCAGCTCTTGGCCTGCCTCAAGGGAAGACAAAATTTGCTGTTTGTTCTGTTCAAATTCAGCATCCAAAACTTCTTTTTGGGAAAGGATTACTTTGTTGTTTTCTTTATCGATTTCTTTTACTTTAACGCGCAGCGTACGTCCTTTGTAGTCGCTGAAATCTTCAACGAAATGACGCTCTACCATAGAAGCAGGAATGAAACCGCGCACGCCTACATCTACAACAAGGCCGCCTTTTACAACATCAGCAACGGCAACTTCGAATACTTCACCGCTTTCGAAACGGCTTTGAAGCTGCTCCCATGCATTTTCGCCGTCAACCAGACGCTTCGAAAGAACAAGTCTTTCTTTCTCGTCATCAATGCTGACAACTTTCAACTCTACTTCCTGGCCAACTTGCACCGCTTCTGCAGCATTGTCAAGCTGAACAGCCGAAAGCTCACGAAGCGGAATCACACCGTCATATTTATATCCAAGACTAACAGTCGCTTGGTTGTCTTCAATCTTGACGATTGTTCCTTTGACCGTGTCGCCTTTTTTCAGCGAGACAAGATCCATTGCGGCCTGCTGGCTGATTTCTCCAGCTTCCTGAGCAACGGTTTCCTCTACTACAGATTCCTGTACCTTTGTTTCTTCTGACATTTGAAATACCTCCTCGATTCATACCCCAACTTTATTTAAACCTGTACCTGATATTTGAAACGTCCAGGACACAGTATTTAAAACGTTTTTTCACAAGCGCCAGCTATGTAAACCACATATCGGCGTTGCGCCCTAAATTAAAACCCTCGCATTGATGTCAGCCACATTTATCGCTTGCCACAGACTAGGCGGATCTTTTTTGTTCCCAAATTTTGTTCATGATTTTATCAGTAAGCCGCTCAAGCGCATCAGATGAAGTATCCTCTGTAAACTCGCTCAAGTCAACCGGTTTTCCATAAATTACTTGCATTGGCCGAAACCATTTGTATTCTCCGATCAACGTTACCGGGATGATTACAGCTCCGCTGCGGAGCGCAATCATGGCTGCCCCCTTCTTGGCTGCGCCGCCTGAGTTGCTGCGGCTGCCTTCCGGGAATATCCCCATGACACTGCCATCCTTAAGCATTTGAATGGAATTCTTTATCGCATCCTTGCTTACGCCGCCTCTTTTGACCGGGAACGCGCCCAGCCCGGAGAGAAATGCTCCTATCGGACGAAAGCTGAACAACTCCGCCTTGGCCATGTAATGAACCTTGCGTTGAAGCTTGATGCCTACGGCAACCGGATCGAAATTGCTGATATGATTAGAACAAAGAAGAACAGGTCCTTTATCCGGAATATTATCCAGACCCGTTGTCTTCAGGGGAAAAGCAATCGCAAAAAAAACACGGAGCGCAGCACGACAAAATCGATATAACATAGTTTACTTCGCCTCCACCTTTTTGGTTCGGCTTAATTCAACAATTTGCGACACAACTTGCTCAATCGTCAAAGACGTACTGTCAATGACGACCGCGTCCTCTGCGCAAATCAGTGGAGAAATCTCGCGTTCACTGTCCAACCTGTCCCGCTGTTCGATTTCCCTCTCCAGCTGTTCCAAGTCAACTCTGTCAGCCTGTCCGGTCTCTCTGTAGCGCCGCTCTGCCCGGATGCGGACAGAAGCAGTCAGAAACACCTTCAACTCTGCGTCAGGCAGTACATGCGTGCCGATATCGCGGCCGTCCATAACGACGCCCTTGCGACCGGCCAGCTCTCTCTGCATGGACACAAGCCGGGTACGAACCTGCTCAATCGCAGCAACCCGCGATACACGAAGATTAATTTCCCTGGAACGTATCTGTTCCGTAACATCTTCGCCGCCTAGCACAACTTTTTGCCCGTTCTCGCTGGGCAGCAGCCGGATATCAAGCGAAGCAGCCAGACTGCCTACTTGCTCGCTGTCCCCAGGCTCAATGCCTGCGCGGAGCGCGCCAAACGTAACGGCCCGATACATGGCTCCGGTATCGATATAAACATAACGAAGCTGTTCGGCTACCTTTCTTGCAACTGTACTCTTGCCAGCCCCCGCCGGACCATCAATCGCAATATTGATCAGTCCCGCGCCCTTCTGCATCATTTCCACCGATTAAATTCCTCCTTGAGTAAGAGACGAAGCAACGCTAAAGCGCGTCAGCGGCATTCTTCTTAAGCTTTAACGGCTTCCGCTCAATGCGGGGCATTCTACGGAGAAATAGAAGCAAAGTATGGATTCCGAATAATACTTTCTCATATTTCAAGTTTCAAGAAAAAAGCAGGCTCTGCCTGCAACGTGAAAATTATACCACATCACGCTATGAGATGCAAAAACAAGGGCTGTCGGCCCTCTGTCTGCCTATAAGTTTATGCAACCTCTGCCGCGCTGCGGCTTCATCTCTGAATAAGCATAAACAGCCGTGCCGTCATATCTTGAAAAAAGGGCAGCCCTTCAAGCCGGTCCACTCCTGTTACCCACTCGCGGACAACAGCAAATTGCAGAGCAAATTGAGCGACAACAAGGCCACCCAAAACGATGCCGCATATTATAATAATCCATACTGTGATTCGCTCCGTATGCCTAAGCCAACGTTGTTGTTTCAAGGACGACCGCCCTCTTCCTGTAAGGTTGAGGATAGTTTTTCCCTAAAATTGGCTGCTATGCATGAGAGGCCAACCCTAAATACCATGACCCGCTTCAATACTATCTGTTCCTGAAATCCAGCTGCCGCTCAAAACAATACCGGATAATTCGTTGGCGCTCACTGTCATTGATTTGTGCGAATTTGCACATTACCTGAATTCGGCCAGATTCAAGCTTCTCCACCCTGACAACTTCCGAGACAAAGCCGGAGTGATCCAGACTTCCGTTCTTGTAAGAAAGCAGCATCCAGCATTCCAGCGTCTCGCCTTCCTTCACCTGCCATTTGCCGTCGGCGAGAAAAGAAATGCCGCCCCCGCCAACATCGTCGGTATATGCCAAAAATCGAGTCTGATCTGGCAATTTTACCGCAAGCTCAAGCTCCGCAGGAACACGAAAAAAACTGCGGCGTTGAACTTTTGTTACTTGATCGGGATCAGGTTTGCGAATCGATATAAGCTTTATAACATCTTCTCTGAAGCCGAGGACATGGCTATTAAAATAATGCTTCACGCCATTCTCATTGAGGAAATAAGCGGACAGTTCGTCCCCAAGGTACAGCTTCTTGAGCTTTCCGTTCTCTTCATTAATCGGAACCTCGATAAGCAAGTCCTGCTCCCTGTAATCGGCGATGCGAGCCTTATAGTTGATTTTGCTAGCTTCTTCATCTGCTGAGGCGACTTGCAGATACAATATTTGATTTACTTTGGGCTGCAACCTGAAGCTCTCCCTCCTGTGTATAGGTATATTATACCATGACCCGCTTGCAGTGGGCTATATGAAAAAGACGGCTTCACGGTCTCTTTTTTCAAGAGTCGTGAAGCCGTACCTTTCGTCTTTGTTTCAGGTCCATTATTTCAGGTCAAGAGGTTGCTGGCAGATTGTCTTCTCCAATACCGGGGATCTGTTCAATTGACTCCTCCACCCCGTCGTTTGCATTCACATAGATCCGGTAGAACTGTCCGTTGATTTTGCCGATAAACTCATAGCAAAGAACTTCCTTGGACAATTCGTTCTTGATAATCGCTTGCTCGGTCCGATTCACCTTAAACTCGGGGTTCAGCACTTTTCGCGCTTCGGCCTCGCTCAGCTTCGGCTTTTCAATCTTTCTGGTCCTATGCTCGTAAGCAAAATCTTCCGCGTGCATCCCGACAACCTCGCCGTTATCAAGACCGACCTTAACCGTCAGCTTCTCGGGATAAATGAGCACCTTACCCTGAATAGCTACAAAATTGAGATTGACCGATCTTCCGTTGTTGTCATAGCTGACGGCAGTTAGAGACGGATAACCATGCGTGTCAAGGAATTTCTTCGCTGACTGCTCCGCTCTCGCCACTCCCACCCGCTTCTTGCCAATATCGCGGTTATCAAGGAATCGCAGCAGTTGGCCTCCCTTTTTGCTGAAATCAAGCTGCACATTGCCTTCCTTGCGCTCCAGTACTGCTGAGTAAGTCGCATACTCCGTCGATTGTCCTTGCTCCGTTACCTTGATGCGGTTCGGATCGGATACGCCAAGAAATTTGGCAGCCTTATGCTTGACGTCCTTAGCAGTAACCGGAGTGCCGCTTAGCATTTTTATAGAGCGTCTCTCGAACATGGCCGAAACCGACGGACCCCAGTTAATTTCCGGGTAACCTTCGACCTTTTTGTCCACCGTTTTGAAACCGTCGATAATCGTGTTGTCACTGCTAGATTGCTCGGTGGCCAGTGCGGTTTCAACATCCATCCAGCGCAAACCGTGTTGCAGTACCTTGCTTTGCATGCCCTGCAAATCATTCGTAATTTCCTTGGATTTGGCGTACAAGGTTTTCAAGGTTTCATGTTCTTTGGCAGACAACGGTTCTTGATTCAAATCCCTTACCGCGGTCCGGTAGGAGAAATTGGCAATCCGCGCCAAAAAGTCTTCAGTCTTGCTGAATGGCAGTAAGGTGAGCGGAAGTTGGTTAATTTTGCTTTGCGCATCGCTGGTCAACCGCCATACATTGACCAGACTTTTGCGGTGATAATTTTTGGAAGTCGAATTTACTGCCAGCGTATGCCCTAGCTGGTTATGAAGCTGCTGAACATTGTAGCTCAGTTCGTGAAAAGCGCGCTGATACTGGTTCTCCGCCTTGATCAAGATGGAGTTTTTCTCTTGATGCTCCTGGTATCCCCAATAGATGGACCCGATAAACAAAAGTGCCACTAGAGGAAACAAAACTGCGCTCAGTCGTTGGTACATAACACAAAAGCTCCTTTCTTGTGCAAAACCTGGTTTTAGTTTGGTTTGCGCAAAGGAGCTTTATGCATTATCCGAATAGTTCTTCAATTTCAAAATCGTCGGTATTGCTGCAGATGCACTGCTTGAAGCCGGTGTCGACCTTTCCCTTGTCTCTGCGGCCTCGCAAAATAAACTTTTCACCGCATTGGTTGCAGCGAATGGTTACCTTCACTCTTCCATCCATATCGTCAAAATAGCCTCCTTCTGTCCTTCTAACCGACATTATAGACAGAAGCATCACAAATTAATCTCTTCCTCTCGTCTTACGAGCCTGAAAGGAGAGCGTGAATTGGCGCTTTTGATTTTGCGAAGCCCTTTAATCCAAAGGTAAATCATCAGCGGTACGATAATGAACATCCATTTGGTTTTGACAATCAGCATAATCCAGTTATACAAGCCGTGCCAAAACAGCGGCTGGATAAGCGAGAACAGAATGAGCATTCGCTTGTGATGCTGGTCCGCCGTAAACTTGGCCTTTCCCAAATAATAGCCCATGATGATGCCGAACAGTGCGTGTCCCGATACAGGAAGCAGCGCGCGCATCAGCAGTGAACCAAACGTGGATGGCTCTAATATGGCATACAGCACATTCTCCAGCGTTGCAAATCCAAGCGAAATTGCAGAAGCATAGACAATGCCGTCATAAGGCTCATCAAAGTTCGTATGGTTATAAATGATATGGTAGAGCACAAACCATTTTAAGCCTTCTTCCACGCCGGCTGAAATAATAAAAGCGAACACGAAGGGGGACTCTCCAAGACCTAGCATCAGGCCGCGCTGGATAATCATAATTGGAAACGTGATCAGCGCTCCAAATATAAACATCCGGATTACCATATTGATCGGTTCGATGTCGTATTTGTCCTTCAAGTAAAGGAAGGTAAGCAGAGAGACACCGGGAGCGACGGCTGCTGTCAATATGGAAAGTAATAACACCTGCTTGTATCCTCCCTTCGTATTGCAAGTTAGACCCAGCCGCGGTATTGCACCGCTTGCGCCATCTTTTGCACGCCTGCCATATAAGCTGCCAGACGCATATTTACGCCTTTGGTTTCATGAATTTGATAGACTTGGTTAAAACCTCGAATCATCATTTCACGGAGCTTGTGCTCCACTTCGGCTTCCGTCCAGTAATAGCCCTGATTATTCTGCACCCATTCGAAATAAGATACAATGACCCCGCCTGCGCTAGCCAGTACATCAGGAATAAGCAATATTCCCCGTTCTGTTACGATTCGGGTCGCCTCAAGGGTCGTCGGCCCATTCGCAGCCTCCACAATAACTTTTGTTCTCAGCTTGTGAGCATTATGGGCCGTAATCTGATTCTCAATGGCGGCAGGAACGAGCACATCGCACTCCAACTCCAGCAGTTGCTCATTTGAAATTGTATTCTTGAACAGATTCGTAACCGCTCCGAAGGAATCCCGGCGGTCGATCAAATCATTAATATCAAGCCCATCTTCATTATACAGCGCCCCATGAACATCTGAAATAGCAATTACTTTCGCCCCGGAATCATGCATGAATTTCGCCAGGAAGCTGCCGGCATTGCCGAAGCCTTGGACTACCACTCTGGCATCATGCAGGGCAATGCCATTTACCTTGAGCGCTTCATGGATCATAACCGCAACGCCGCGCGCAGTTGCCGTCTCCCTGCCGTGAGAACCGCCAAGCACCAAAGGCTTGCCAGTAATAAAGCCGGGCGAGTCAAATTCTCTGATACGGCTGTATTCATCCATCATCCATGCCATAATTTGCGAATTTGTCATGACGTCAGGAGCTGGAATGTCCTTAGTTGGCCCCACAAGCTGGCTGATCGCTCTAACGTAACCGCGGCTCAACCGCTCCAACTCACGCAGCGACATTTTTCGCGGATCGCAAATAATTCCGCCTTTCCCGCCTCCATATGGCAAGTTCGCAATTCCGCATTTCAGGCTCATCCAGATTGATAGCGCCTTAACCTCTTCCTCATTGACATCCGGGTGGAAACGCACCCCGCCTTTGGTCGGTCCAACCGCATCATTATGCTGTGCCCGATAACCTTTAAATACCCGCACATGACCGTCGTCCATTCTCACTGGTATCCGGACTGTAAGGACACGCATCGGGTCCTTCAGCAATTCAATCATGTCTTCACCAAAGCCCAGCTTGGTTAATGCATCCTCGATTACGATTTGAGTAGAGGCCAGCATCGATAATGTTTCCTTCGGTTCATACATGCTTCATTAACACCCGCCTTCGCTGTTATAAGTGCAAACGGCAATAACGCCGTACTGACTTCAGGCAAATAATGGAAGCAACCTATTTTCGGCTGCTCATTCTCCCCGCAGGTTAGTATCTGTCAATGCTGCAATTCAAAACCATGGAAATTGTTCGATTGAGGAGAAGGCTCGTCCAACAGCATAATAAACGGCGCCTCTCTACTTTTATACAAGGTAAAACTGGTTTATATGCTTAAAATGATGATATTGCCTCATTTTTTCGTCAAAGAAAAAAGCAACCGGACAGACTTACTGTCCGGTGCTCGATATGTGGAAATCAGGATTGGAAATGAGTGCATATTTCAGCAACGGCTCCGGAAGCCATAATGAGCTTACCGTATTCCTCCAAGACCGCTGTTGTTAAGGAAGTGGCATCGCCATACTCTGCGAGCAGGGCAATGAGCGCAGCTGTACGCCCTTGATCAGAATTGACGGGGTCAAAGGTTAAAATCCATTTTCCCCGGTAAGAATAAAGTCTTCCGTCTTCTGTAAGCTTCGCTTGAAGAAGCTGATGGCTTACCGAAATGACATCTTCAAAATCGCGGAATGCGTACATAATTACATCGCTGTGCTCCAGCGTCACTTCCATTTCATATACATCTTCGTCCTGGTCCTCTTCCGTGTCCGCGCTCTGTTGAGATTCCGATTTGCCGCGCGTTACGATGACAACCATACCTTGTGCGGGAAGCGCAAATACTTCAACAGCAAGCGGCCCGCTAGCATCAAATCCGAGCTCATTATATGCTTGGTCCATCATTTCGCTGAACAGCTCATGAACCTTCGGGATTTCACGCCACATATCATCCTTCTGGATCCCTCGTTCCAGCAGGTCGTCGAACGTCAGGAAAATCTTAATTTTATTCTGGCTCAACCGTTCGATTTTCATGACAGGATCCTCCTTTGCAGCATCGGTTATAACAACGTATGAAGTTTCATATAATATGTGATTAAAATCATCATATGTAACTATGTTAACACTTTTGACTCCGAAATGCACTACCTGTAAATTGAGGATTTTTACAATAATGCGGATAAAATTTTCAATGCCTGTCTGCGCTTTAATAATGTATATGCGCTATTTGATTATCGGATACTTGTCTTTTTCTAGAGGTTAGCGCTTGAGCTTTAATTTGAGTTAATCGTAGTTCAAAAAAAATCGCCAGCCCTTAAAAATAAGGAGCTGGCGACTTGCTAACCTGATTTTTTAATGAGTTGTTTCGGTCAAGCTTTCAGCCATAATTTTCTCGGCCTCCCGCTTTGCCACGGGATCGCTCTCGACTAATTGCTCAATACGCTCCCAGCTTTCCGGATGATTCTTGTTGTGGGATTTGGATGCCATTTTCCCCACGGACGACTTCGCCGCTTTATGGCTAGCTTTGGAGACATGCGCCCCCGTACTCGATTCATGTTCTTTACTAGCAAAGGACTCAAGTCCCATTTCCATCATTTTGCTCATTCTGCGTTCCCTCATGTTGCTCATTGCATCGCCAACCGCATGGGACATCCAGTTAAAAGTAGCAGGCCGCTTGTGAGCCCATACCGCCGCAGCTGCCAAGCCAACAACTCCTCCGACCATAAATGCAGTCCATCTCATGGTATACGCCTCCTTGTTATAATGGTTGATAAAATGCAGATGCGTATATATCGTTCCCTGAGCCTACGCTTGGCAATCCGCCTTATTTTAGCAATCATGGACAACGCAAAATGAGCAAATGGGTTTGTGAAGGCGCGAACAATCGGACGGGAATTCTTGAAGTGCCGAAACCGCAGCTTACGAGCAGCCGGATAGGAACATTGGAGGCATTAATCGTCGCCGAGAACCATCCCCGGCAATATTTATTAACAATAGAAGACCGGGAGATCGGTCCAATAATAGGAAGTGCGATTTGACCGCCATGCGTATGCCCGGAGAGCATTAAATCAACTGGCGCCCCAGTCAGCCGATCGACCAGATTCGGATCATGGGACACTAATATGGTAAATGGATTATCAGAAGAAGTTTCCTTGCTCTCAGTTCGGAAGGAAAAAGCTTCAGCAAGGGACTCGCGCCCGGTAATGGGATCATCTACCCCGCATAGAACAATCCGATCTTTCCCTCTTTTCAGTACGATGTTGTCATTTACAAGCGGCGTTGCCTGCTCCTGAAGCAGCAAGGCATGTAGCGAACGGGCCGATTCGTCGTAATCGTGATTGCCGTAAACCGCATAGACAGGACCGAGACGCCTCAGTTTTCTGATGTTGGCTCGGGTACGACGCAGCGGGACGCCATACTCCCTGATGTCTCCGCCAATGACAACTAGATCAGCCCCGCCCTCATCTTCGCATGCCTCAATAAGCCGGTCAGGTATAGCACGTCTGTGGATATCGCTGATAAAAAATAAGCGCAAGCCGTCAAATTCGGCTGGCAGCTTCTCCATAACAATCTCTTCTTTTTCAACGCGTATTTTAAAAGCCTCCAGCAGCATCCAGATGAGCAATGATGCTGCCATAACCAAGAGTCCCATTTGAACCATATGCCTCACCTGTTTCTTTCCTGCAGAATCGAGCGAATGAAGTTGCTGTTACTCATAAGCGCTTCTTCCGTATAATACTAGACCTACCACCAAACACACAAACAAGACAATCAAAAGATTGTAATACAGTTTGGTAAGCTGCCTTTTTGTTGAAACGTGCTTGTTTTTTCGTGAAGGCAGCTCCTCACCGACCTGCTGTTCATTAATTTCCATCTTGCGGCCGCGCCCAGCACGGCCGCGTCCGCGGAAACGTTCCTTTCTGCTCATGACTCCCTCCGGTAACGTATGATGAGTCCCATCACCGCATCAATAATGAAATGCGCGGCAATCGGCGCCCACAGTGTGCCTGTAAAATCATAAATCCATCCTAAACCGAAACTGATGGAAAAAACAAGACCTGTCGGAATCCAGTGCTTCAGATAACGGACATGAATGGCCGCAAATAGAATACTTGTCCAATAAGCGCCGAATGCATGTTGAATCGCTCCGCGAAACAGCAACTCCTCACAGACCGATACTACAAATGAAAGGACAAGAATATGCCACCATGGACGGTTGCGGAACAAACGTTCATTTACCCCTCCGTCATCTGTCGCCTCTTCAGGCACCCATCTGGAGATTAACAAATCGACAACGATGACAACAGCGGCAAGCCCTGCGCCCCAATATAAAAAATTTAATGTTTTTGGAAATTGCAACAATAAAATTGGGTTCTGACGCTGAAATAAAATCCACACGATGCCGATAATAAAGGTAAGCGCCTGCGTCATATACAGATTAATCAGCAGCAAACGGTCATTGATCTGGTCTATAGTCACCTTGCGAAGCTTCAGCTTGCGGATATCGAATTTTCTCATAACTTCCCGCCTGTTATCTAAGTATGTTATTCCCTTTTCGCCAAGATTCACCTATACTATTAAACAAATTGGCACTACATTCCTACTACCTACTTTGAAGGAGACAACGATGGAAAAACGACTGACCCGCACAGAAATGATGTTCAGTCTCGGCTTTTTACTCATGCTTATTGTGGCGGTTGCCGCTTTTTTCTTCGGAGTTAAAATCGGCTCCGATAAAATCGAGGCCCAATATTTGCCGATGAAGCATCTCAATGCCGAGGGTGGTCCTAAAGTAACGGCTTATCAACAACAAGATCTGGTTTCTTATTATCATACTGTATTTTTACCGTTGCGCGAATTTCAAACGGAATGGTTTTCCGCAATCGAAAAACTGGAGAACGGACGTTCTACCGACGCCTCAGCCTCCTTCAAAGAACTGGCCAAACAGGCTAAGAAACAGTATCAAACCATAACGACTGCTACCATCCCTGCGGTCTCACCGCTCTTGGCGGATTCGCAGGTCAATGTCCTCAAAAGTCTCAAACTGTTCGAGCAAGCCGCGAATCGTCTAGCTGGAGCTTCCAAGGACCAGTCAATTTCAGCGGTTCTCGATATTCTACATACGGATGCCTACTATGCGCAAGCTGTAGAGTACACGCTGCAATCCCAACAACAATATTATGGCGCCATGCTCAAGTGGGGAGCCACGGTTAACGTCAAAGTTCCAAGCGATTACGAGACACCGTCCGTATTGGAACTCTCGAATTGGAACAAACTCCCTTTTCTTGTGAAGAACAAAGTTATGGCCGATCAGTTGTCATCCCGCAACACGCTGGAAGCTTTTTATCCGCATGACTTGAGCGTCCGGGTGGACGAGTTTATTGAATCCGGCCAGCCTGCCAAAATGAGAATCAAAACCGTATCCGCCGTTGTCGATCTGCTGCTCGGCACAAAGGCAGTGCGGAAAGGGGATTTCACCGCAACCAAACTGACTCGATATGACAAGGAACTGCTGCCACAGCTTCCCTTCTTCTATATGGATGCCAGCTAGAAGATTTCGGGTAACCGCAGTATGTTAACTTCAGGATCGACTTAATCATATTGAAAGCCGAGAACAGAGGCCGCGTCCGCCATTCCACCAGCAACATTGTGGAGGTTGCCGCGGCCTTGTTCGCTTAAGTATCGACACACCGCTACACTCCTTACCCCATGCGCGCAAATGATATAGAGGTCTTCATCGCCCATCAACTCGTCTAGACACTGCGGAATTGTACTCATCGGCATATGTCTGGTTTGCTCAAGATGATAGTATGCCCACTCCATAGTCTCCCTTATATCGACAATTTGCCGCGCCTCGATTTCACCGCGATCCAGCTTCTCCAGCAAGTTCTCTGCTCTAATATTTTGCCAGTTCTCCATCAGACCTCTCTCCTTAGTCCCATAACTAGAGTCCGGCCAAGCCGTACATGCTTGAATCATAACAAAAAAATTCATAATTGAGCAAGTTTGAGGATTGCAATTGTCTACCAGATTGCTATAAAATAATAGAGGTTAACAGCGCCGCATTTTTCACCCTTGTATTGTTGGGAGGGCAATGCGGGCATACGAAATCATTCGACAATTTTCAACGATGCGAATGAAACTCTCGTCTACGTTGCTCTTACTCGGAGAAGCTAGATGAGGGTTTTTCTCTTACAGCAATTCATTTTCTTAAATCTAGGGAGGAATACCTGACATGTTCAAAGTGCTAGTTTCAGATCCAATCAGCGACCTTGGTATTCAGCAACTTGTCGATGCCGAGGACGTATTGGTGGATAAAAAGCCCGGTTTAAGCGAGGATGAGCTTGTTGCCATTATTGGCGAATACGATGCGCTGCTGGTGCGCAGCCAAACACGGGTAACACCAAGAATTATGGAAGCAGGCGCCAATCTGAAAGTCATTGGACGCGCAGGCGTTGGCGTAGACAACATTGATTTGCCTGCTGCAACCCAACGCGGGATTATCGTAATCAACGCGCCTGACGGCAATACCATTACTACTTGTGAGCATACTTTTGCCATGATTATGGCCGTGGCGCGCCATATCCCGCAAGCTTATGCCAAAACGATCAACGGTCAGTGGGACCGCAAATCCTTCCTTGGCGTAGAACTGCGCAATAAGGTGCTCGGCGTCCTTGGAATGGGCAGAATCGGAAGCGAAGTAGCAAAGCGCGCCAAGGCATTTGGTATGGAGATTATGGGCTATGACCCGTTCCTGACGGAAGAGCGAGCCGAGAAAATGGGAGTAAAGCTTTCCAGTGTAGAGGATATCGTTCGTCATGCTGATTTTATGACCGTCCACACACCGCTAACGCCTGAAACTCGCCATATGATCGGAAAAGCGCAATTCGAAATCATGAAGCCCGGCATGAGAATTGTCAACTGCGCACGCGGCGGAATTATCGATGAATTGGCGCTTGTAGAAGCGGTTGATCAAAATATCGTTGCTGGAGCTGCATTTGACGTATTTGAGGTCGAGCCGCCGGCTGAAGATCATCCATTCCTGAAGCATCCTAAAATTATCGTAACGCCGCATCTCGGCGCTTCTACAGTGGAAGCCCAAGAAAACGTAGCGATCGATGTTTCCGAGCAAGTGCTGCACATTTTGCGCAACGAACCGTTCAGCAACGCAGTCAATATGCCTCCGGTGCCTACTGAAGTTTTGAACAAGCTCCAGCCTTACTTCTCCCTTGGCGAGAAGCTGGGAAGTTTCGCCGCACAGCTCGCAGAGGGAGCCGTCGAGGAAATTGTGGTCAATTATTCGGGCGATCTGGCTGAAGTTGATACTCAGTCGCTGACACGCTATGTTGTCAAAGGCGTGCTCTCGCATCATCTCGGCTCTGAGCAGGTCAATGTAGTAAACTCGATGCATCTGGCCAAAACACGCGACGTGAACATTATCGTGCAAAAATCCCATACATCAAAAGGATTCACGAACCGGATTTCCGTATCGCTGCGCGGGAAAAACGAAGAGCGGCTTGTGGCTGGAACATTGCTTAACGGCTACGGCGCACGGATCGTTCAAATTGACAAGTTCCCGGTTGACGTGGCTCCAGAAGGCAATCTTATTCTGGTCTCCCACAGCGATAAACCAGGTATTATCGGCCGCGTAGGTACACTGCTCGGCGGCAATGACGTCAATATTGCCACGATGCAGGTTGGACGCAAAGTCGTCGGCGGCGCTGCCGTAATGGTGCTGTCTGTCGATAAAGCTGTTCCGCGTGAGGTGCTGCAGGAAATTGCCAAGCTGCCGGATTTGAATAACGCTAAAGAGATTGTTTTATATTAATCGCATTTGATCCCGCCCTTCAACAGAGCGGCAATAACCCCCAGGCCACAATGGCCTGGGGGTTTCGTTATGTTCCGATAGGATAGGATGGCGAGCCCACCGGCAGTAGCATCGTGAATGTCGTTCCCACATTCAACTGGCTTTCAACCTGGATGGTCCCTCCATGAGATTCCACAATGTTCTTGACAATAGCCAGACCAAGTCCGGTGCCGCCTGAGGAGCCCCGTGTGCGAGCTTTATCAGCCTTGTAGAAACGTTCAAAGATATATGGAAGATCTTCCCGAGGAATGCCTCCCCCTTGATCCTTTACTTGAAGCTGAATGTAGGCTTTGCCATCTTTGCTGAGCGGCTCGGCCGATATCGAAATACCAGCCTCCTCCGCTGTATGGCGCAGGGCATTGTCAAGTAGATTCGTCAGCACCTGCTCAAGCCGATCCTCATCTGCCGCTTCCAGAATGAGCGGCTGCTCGGGGAGCAAATAGGTTAAGGTGATTCCCCGTTCCTTGGAGTATACCTGGAACTTTCGCTGCACCCGGCGGATCAGCGTCCCAAGTTCGACTTGCTGAAAGTTCATCTCAATGTGACCGGCTTCCATTCGCGCCAGATCAAGCAAATCCTTCACCAGACGACCCATACGCAAGGACTCATCATAGATGACCTGTACCAGTTCATGACGCTCCTCCGGCGAGGCTGCAATATCATCCATCAGTGCCTCACTGTAGCCCTGCAGCATGGAGAGCGGAGTACGGATTTCATGGGATACGTTCGCCACAAAGTCCCGGCGAAGCTTCTCCAGCTTATATTCCTCCGTTACATTCCGCATTACGACTACCGCGCCTCTGACGGTCTCATTCGATGTGAGCGGCGCCATAACGACAGACCATACACCATCCTGCACATTGATTTTACTACTCAAATCCCGCCCTTCGCGCAGAACAGTGCGATACAGTTCATAGAGTGGTTCAGGAACATCTCCATACATCGCAGGAGCATCGTTACCGCCTTCGGTCCAACCCAGATTGCGCCACTGCTCCATTACGTGCTGGCCTTCGGGATTCGTCAGAATAACCTTGCCCGCAGCGTCAAATGTAATAACCGCGTCCGCCATGCTGCGCAGCATGCTGGAGAGATGATCCTTTTCAAGGTGCAGATCCTTGATGATCGTATCCAGTTCTGAGGCCATATGGTTAAATGTGTTGCTCAGTTCCCCGATTTCATCGGAGGAGCGGATCGGCACCCTTGTCTGGTACTTTCCTTTGGAAATCTGGTCAGCCGCCTTCTTGAGCTGAACGAGCGGCTGCGTAATTTTCGTAATCAGAAAAAAAGCGAAAAACGTGGTCAGCAAAAACCCGATAACTCCGGTAATAATAAAGAGCACCATAATTTCATGCGTCGCACTTGAAAACGTTAAATCAACATAGAACAGCAGCAGCGTTCCTAGCGTGATCAGAATTAACGCGACAAGCAAAATAATGGTTAGCCACAGCTTGCCGACGACACTTTTCCATACCATCGTTACTTGGGAACCTCAAGCTTATAACCGACGCCCCATACCGTGGTAATCATCGCTGCAGCATCAGGCGATACTTTGTTGAGCTTCTCGCGCAGCCGCTTGACATGTGTATCGACTGTACGAAGGTCGCCAAAGAACTCATAATTCCATACGTCCTTGAGCAGATCCTCGCGGGAAAAAACCTTGTCCGGCGAAATCGCCAGATAATGCAGCAGTTCATATTCTTTGGGAGTCAGGCTAACCTCCTGACCGCCTGCGGTCACCCGATGCGCATCATGCTCAATAATCAAGTTAGGAAACACAATGTTATTGCTGGAATTCGCTTCCTTCGTCAAGTAAGCCGTGGCAGAAGAGCGTCGCAGAATCGCCTTTACCCGGTAGATGACCTCCCTTGGACTGAACGGTTTGACCACATAGTCATCCGCACCAACCTCGAAGCCCTGGACACGGTTCATCTCCTCGCCCTTGGCTGTCAGCATAATCACAGGTGTGGATTTAACCTGACGAAGACGGGAGCACACCTCAATACCATCTATTCCGGGAAGCATGACATCAAGCAGAATCAAATCATAATCATTGGCGCTTGCCATTCTGAGGGCGCTCTCCCCGTCCTCCGCCTCTTCAATCTGATAGCCTTCCTTTTCCAGATACATCTTCAACAGCCGCCGGATACGCTCTTCATCATCAACAACAAGAATACGTTGTATCGGTTCTGACATTGCCCTCGCTCCTTCCATCACAGTAATTTTAGACACCGGCATAAGAGTGCAAACCGGCGATAATGAGATTTACCCCGATCAGGGTAAACATTACAATGACAAAACCAATCACAGCCAGCCATGCTGAACGCTGTCCCTGCCAGCCGCGCGACAGGCGCAGATGCAGATAGGCGCTGTAGTACAGCCATGTAATCAAGGCCCATACCTCCTTAGGGTCCCAACCCCAAAAACGCGACCAGGCTATATTCGCCCAGATCATCGCAAATATGAGCGCGCCAAGTGTAAAGATCGGAAAGCCGATGGCAATGGCTCGATAACTGATTTC
The DNA here is from genome assembly GCF_016424485.1 of Paenibacillus roseus. GTDB lineage: Bacteria > Bacillota > Bacilli > Paenibacillales > Paenibacillaceae > Paenibacillus_D > Paenibacillus_D roseus. Next base: position 650,519 of record NZ_JAELUP010000103.1, on the reverse strand, counting down.
ATCCAGATCTTCAGGGTCAATGCCGTCCATATAGGGGTGAATGGCTGCTCCAAGGCGCTTCCTGAGCAGCAGCCGCGCAACTCCATACAACAAGCTTCCCGTAATGATCGACCAGACTACTGTGTTCAGCTTACGACCTGCATTGACACCATTCATCCAGGAAGGCGCCTCAAGCAGCGGCTTCTGAATGCCCAGGAAGCTGTCCATGCTCGTAGTTACACTATTATAGGGTTTAAAGATTGGAGGCATCGTATACACAACGGTATTTGTTGCCGTTGATTCCTGGCCACGGTTGTCTATTGTTACTTTCTCCTGCAAAAATTCCGCTTCATAGCCAGCCCCGCGGAACGCAAACACGGTAATAATGAATCCGATTATGATGATCAGCACATAAAGCGTAAATTCAACCCAACGCTGTGCCCGCTTGGCTGCCTTTGAGGTCTGCTTAAAGTCCACAACCCGGAGCAGATACATCAGTCCCGCTGCAAAACCAACCGCAAAGAAGGCTTCCCCCAGCGCAGCTGTCGTCACATGAATTTTAAGCCAAACCGTGTTCAGTGATGGAATAAGAGGCTGCACCTCTTGCGGAAATACCGAAGCATAAGCCACGATAATAATAGTCAGCGGCAGAGCGAACATGCCAAGTAGCGCTGTCCGGTAGATCGCAAATATAATAACAAATGCGATCATAATGGCCATGCCCAAAAAGGTCATAAATTCATACATATTGCTCGTTGGAATCTGTTTGCTTCCATACCACCTGGTGAAGAAAAAGGTCAGGTGAGCTGCGAGTCCGAGAATGGATACAATGAACGCGATCCGTGACCAGCGCTTCACATGCGCCTTCGGATCACGATTGCTCCACTTCTTCCCGCCAATAGCAATCATGTAAAAGATGAAACCGAAGCAATATAAAAAGAAAGCAGCAATAAAAGCATCACTGCTGAACTCAACATAACTCACGTTTTATTCCCTCCGTTATCCAGCGATTTTGGATCAACCTCAATGCCTGCCTTGCCAAGCGCCCATGCCACATCATTGCGCATTCCATAGAAATTTTTATTCGTATGGGCTCCAAGCGACAGCACGCCACTATCGACCCGCAGCCATACTCTGCGATGATGCCAGTAAAAGCCCATAATGAGTCCGATCATGGATATGGTAGCCCCAATCCAAATATAAGGGAGCGCTTTATCCTTGCGGATATTTAAATAGGTGATCGGCCCGGATAACTTGACATTTTCCATCCCATTGACCTTGATCTCAAAGCGGTCAGCAATCGGACGGTTGATCGCGTCCTGATTGAATTGCAACTTGTCAATCTGATTCGGGAAATACAGATAAGGCTCTCCGTCTTGTTTCAATCCGGGACCGGACAGGATGAACAAATAAGCCGGTGCATTGGGATCTCTGGACAAAGTTGTCGGCTCTCCGTTCTCATCAATGGCAAACTCCATGAATTGCGAACGGAGCTCAAGCTTGTAAGGGCCTGCTTCAAAGCTGGTTTTGGGGTTTCGTATCTCCAAATCAAAGGGACCGAATTCTTCGCCTGTTTCCTTGTTGATGAGTACCGGCTTGACAGCCTCAAGACGAGGTGTTGCGTCAAATCCCGACTGGTAAGCCTTCAGCCCTTCGTAGACCATCGGATTGTTCATCACGATATCATGTCGGTAAACCTCCTGCAGAACAGGCTCCTGTGTCAAGTTATTGCAATTTGCGGTGCATTCATAAAGAACAGCCTTTGTTTCGAAAAGCTTGGGCCTGGCAGTTCCCTTCAATGGCTCGGGAAGTTCATCATCCGTGTAATAATCAACCGTGAACTGCTCATTCTTAATGTAGTACGGCGTCCCTTCAATTTCGACCGTTTGCCCTTGCTGTACCGCTACATACATGTCCATTTGGAAGCCTGGGATGCTGCGGGCAAGCACAGCCAGCAGGAACAGAATCAGGCCGATATGGTTAATATATGGGCCCCAGCGGCTAAATCTGTTTTTCTCGGCAAGCAGCGCGGTTCCGTCCTGGTGAACGCGATAGCGCTTTTTCTTCAGCTGTTCCCCCAGCTTGTTGATGAACTCTGTCTCGTCTCCGGAAATTTGCGTCTTATGTACAACCTTCTGTCGGAGTATAAAGTGCAAATGCTTGCGTATTTGCTGCTTGGACAGCGCACGGTAAAGCGGCAGTACCCGGTCAAGGGAACAGACAACCAGCGAAGTGCCGATCATGACGAGCAGCGTCGTAAACCACCAGGACTCATAGGTGCGCGACAGCCCGAGCATGTAATAGATTTTCCCGATGGTGCCATGCTGAATCTCGTAGTAGGTTGCCGGGTCTTCACTCAGAAGACTTTCCTGCCGGAAAATAGTCCCGAGCGCAGAGGCCAGCAAAGTAATAATAATCAAGTAAACAGCGATCTTGACGGAAGAAAAGAAATTCCAGATCTTATCAATAAAATTAGGGTTTGCCTTCTGTGAACGGCGTGCAACCCCGTCATAGCGCATCTCAAGCGGCTCGTCCGACAGCAGCTGTTCGCCGAGCGGCTTGCCGCAGGATTCGCAGAGCACGGTTCCTACATGATTTTGATGGCCGCACTCACATTTCGTGTTTTGAAACAATGAGAGAGCCCCCCTTTCGTCTAGCTCGACTGGAACAGTTTTTCCACACGCTCCTGAATCTGCTTCTCCGTCATTGCGGTGATCGCAATCTCCGAGATCGTACCATCCGGTTTGACAAAGAACGTCGTGGGATACGAGCGCAAACCGTATTGACGTTCCACCTTGCGGTTGACGTCACGCAACACAGTAAAATTCAGGTTAAGTTTGCTCACAAAATTTTGAACCGGCAAATCCGCTTCACTAAGGTTTATAGCCAGCACTTCCAGTCCCTTGCTTTGCCATTTGTCATATAACCGCTGAAACTCCGGCAGTTCTTTTACGCATGGCGGGCAAAAGGTGCCCCAGAATGTAATGATGAGCGGCTTTCCTTCATAGTCCGAAAGATTGTGCGCGTTTCCATTCAAATCGAACAATGAAAAACCGGGGGGACTGTCACCAACGCCCGGTACTTTGGAATCGTTTTTGAACAACGCGTTGCCAATGGCAAAACCGCCGATCAGAACGACAAGAATTAAAATCGCGATTTGAACTTTCTTGCGGTAAGCTCCCATCTTTTATTCACCACCTGACAAACATTCAATTACATGTTACATTATATCGAACATGAAGTTACTTTGGCGGTTATTTATTATGAATATTATGTGACTTGGCGGCTTTCGCGGCGATAGCCAGCAGCTCCTGCACTTCCTTCGGCGTTAAATGACGGTATTTGCCTCGCTGGAGATTTTGCAAGCCAAGCTCTCCGAAACGAATTCGCTTAAGGCGGATAACCGGATGTCCGATTGCTTCAAACATGCGCCGAACTTGTCTGTTCCGTCCCTCATGAATCGTAATTGTAATGGTGGCCTGTTTTTTCTCCGGGTCCACATCCTGATACTCGAGCTCTGCCGGCGCAGTCATGCCGTCCTCAAGCTGAATTCCTTGCGCCAGTTGCTCCAGACTTGTGCCGTGGGGCACCCCCTTGACCGTAGCTAGATAAGTCTTGGGAACATGATGTTTCGGATGCGTTAGCAAATTGGCGAACTGCCCGTCATTGGTAAGCAGCAGCAGCCCTTCCGTATCATAATCCAGACGTCCGACTGGATAGACGCGCTCTTTGATATCCTTGAGGAAGTCGGATACAATTTTGCGGCCCTCAGGGTCTTTGGCGCTCGTAATAACCCCTTTAGGCTTGTTGAACATCAGGTACAGCTTCTTTTCCCCTTTAATCACCTTGCCGTTCACGCTAATGACATCCACAGCCGGGTCGGCCTTGGCGCCCAACTCAGATACCTTTTCTCCGTTCACCTCGACCTGTCCGGCCAAAATTAATTCCTCACATTTGCGTCGCGATGCGACACCGGCTTGCGCCAAAATTTTCTGTAAACGTTCCAATACTTTCACCTCATTCTCCATCATACCTATATGGCAAGGAAAGCACAAGCGGACGCTGCTTTTTCTCGGAAAAGTCGAGCAAGTGCCTTCGTGTGGGAGGTTCTTCCACAAATAAAATAAAAAGAATGCCTTCTGTGCCGAAGCCTCAGAGACATTCTTTGGGTTATAAATCAGGCGAAAATAAGCAGGCAGATTGCTATAGCAGCCGCAAATCCGACGAGATCAGAGAAGAGTCCGACCTTCAGCGCATAGCGTGTCTTGCGGATACCGATAGCGCCAAAGTATACCGTTAATACATAAAGCGTCGTGTCGGTGCTGCCCTGAATTGTAGAAGCGATTCGCCCGATCATGGAATCCGGGCCGTATGTCTTGATCAGTTCCGTCGTATACGCAAGCGAACCGGCTCCAGTCAACGGACGCAATGCTCCCAGCGGCAACACCTCGCTCGGGATGCCCAGGATGTCAAACAGCGGACGTATAGCTTGTACCATCAACTCCATTGCCCCGGAAGCGCGAAACATGCTGATGGCAACCATCATCCCCACGAGATGCGGAATAATTTGAATCGCAGTATCAAAGCCGCCCTTGGCTCCATCTACAAAGGATTCATATACAGGTACTTTGTGAAATGCAGCATACAGCGGAATGAAAACGATCATCATCGGAATGGCCCAAATCGAGAGCATGGACACAAACTCATACACCGCTGTTCACCTCCTTCGAGCCGCCTGCAGCGCCACTGCGATTGCTGGCGCTTGTGTTGTTTATTGCAAGCTGGTGAGGCGGTACCCGCCTGCGAAACCATCTGTCGGCAAGTATCGCCGCTACGGTCGCGATTGCGGTAGCAATGAGGGTCGTGCCGACAATTTCCGCTGGATGCGCCGAACCGAAATTCATGCGGATCGCAATCAGCGTCGTTGGAATGAGCGTAATACTTGATGTATTAAGCGCCAACAGCGTACACATGGCAGGTGTTGCCGTATCCTTGTCCGGGTTAAGCTTCTGCAACTCCTGCATCGCCTTAATTCCCATCGGCGTTGCAGCATTGCCAAGGCCCAGGATGTTAGCGCTCATATTCGTCATAATATAGCCCATTGCCGGGTGGTTGCGCGGCACATCGGGGAACAAAAAGCGGACCAAGGGACCAAGCAAGCGAGCCAGCTTGGCGAGCAGACCCGCATCCTCCCCAATTCGCATCATTCCCAGCCAAAATACGAGAATGCTAATCAGGCCGAAGCTTACGGTTACGCCTGTTTTGGCGCCATCAAAAGCGGCCTCCGTCACCGCCTCCACCTTTCCTGTCGCAGCGGCAAATACGATGCTGATTACGATTAATAGCAGCCAAATCCAGTTGACCATATTCGCCCCTCCTAACTAAACAAGTTTTTCAGAGCCAGCTGCAAGGATTGGAGCCAAGAGATAGAGCGGCTGCCCGGAGCCATGCTTGACTCGGCTTCGCCCGCCGCATTCAGCCCTGGCTCGTAATCCCGAACCGCAACCGTACCTATTTTCTCATGACCTAAATACAACTCCAGCCCGCCTCTAGCCCCGAGTGCATAATCCGTCGTCGCCTTGTTTTGCAAGACTAATTTGGTCTTGATCAATGAACGCTCTTCCTCGGTCAGCGGGAACTGGAAGGTTCGATCTACCTTATACGGGTACCCGGCAAGCCGTTGGCCATCCCTGACCAGATCGTGCAGCGGGTAATTCTCAAAGCCAAAGTCCAGCATGACGGAATGATCTACCCAGTCATTGCCGTCATTGAGCGTCACGGCAGCAAGCTGTTGGCCATTGCGTGTAGCCGAGCTGACCAATGTCCGAAAAGCCTTTTTCGTATAACCTGTCTTAACCCCGTCCGCCCCTTCGTACATAAAGAGCATTTTGTTTTTATTCTTCCAGGAATAGTCCCGTTCCCCTACTTGTTTTGTCTTTGTTTTCACGATTTCACGGAAATCATTGTTCCGCAGCGCATAGGCCGCAAGCTTGGCCAAATCATTGGCCGTCGAATAATGCTCCTTGTGATCAAGACCGTGCGGATTTGTAAAATGGGTATGCTCCAGGCCCAGCCACTTGGCTTTCTCATTCATAAGCACGACAAAACCCTCTTCTGAGCCGCCTACATGCTCGGCAATTGCCGTCGCCGCATCATTCCCCGAGCGCAGCATCAATCCGTACAACATGTTTTGCAGAGTCATTTCCTCGCCCAGTTTCAAGTAGATGGACGAGCCCTCCTTGCCGAATGCCCGTTTGCTCACCTTGACGGTGTCGGACAGATTTCCATGCTCTATCGCGACAATGGCTGTCATAATTTTAGTCAGACTTGCAATCAGCATCTGTTCATCGCCGTTTTGAGAAAAGAGGATTCGTCCGGATGCCACATCAACCAGTGCTGCCGCCTTGGCATGAACACCCGGAGCTTCTGGGGCTTTGCTCGCTTCGACATAAGGCACTCCGCCGGTAACGGACAGCAGTCCCAATATACATAACCATATTATTGCGATTGTTGCGCGATTGCCAGTTCGCCTAATTACCACCCGTCATTCCTCGCTTTCAACCAAATGTTCACGAATACTTTCTTCCCAAGCCACTGCTTGTCATCAGGGTCTTGTACATTATATGTGCCTAGAATTGAGCTTATGTCCCCTCGCCCTCGTTCACAACAAATTCCTTGCCGAGGGCAATATAAAAACGCCGAAACCCTCAAGAGGGATTTCGGCGTCTATGCTGCTTGGCAAATAAGTTTTTAACAGACTTATCCGGATAATACGCTTATTCGGTATCGGCAATCAGGACCGTGGAATCGCTGATGTCCGCGCCGGTTGTACCGTTATGCTTGAACATCGTTTGAATTTTATCGAATACTTTCGGCGCGGAATCGATCACACGCTCGATCAGATGTGTCTGGTTGTCCAGCGGCACAACCTTCACTCCTTGAGTGCCAACAACGAGAAAAGCGATTGGCGTAATCGATACGCCGCCCCCGCTTCCTCCACCAAACGGCAAGGATACGGAGGCGTTATGCGCATCCGTGCCATGCTGATGATGATCGGAATGCTCGGTACGAATATCGCTGCCTCCGGCTACAAAACCAAACCCTACTTTAGAGATCGGCATAATAACACTACCATCTGGAGTTTGAACCGGATCACCGACGATTGTATTAACATCCACCATTTCTTTAATATTTTCCATTGCGGTCTGCATTAAGCCTTGAATAGGATGTTCTGCCATACTGTAAAGCCTCCTTTCACCTTTTTAATGCGAACCAAAAGCTTTAGTCCGGCAAGAATAGCATATCCGAAGCTCATTTTAGCTATGCAGGACCATTCAGTGGAAAAATACGTTTGGTTATACAGCGGCTGCACGCGGGTTTGCGGCTCAACAGTCAGCCTCATAAATTGAGAAAGCACGCCAAGGAGCGCCGTCTGAGCAGACCAAAGCATGCCTGTTGTCATCGCGGTCCATACCGCATCTCCGGCGCCAACTGTCGTGTTCCATTCCCATGAAGCAATTCGTACATGGGACAAAGTTTTGCGCAGCCAAACCGTAAAATGATCCGTATACCGCAGCAAGGTTCTTGCTTCATCCAGTTTGCGCATTACAGTTTCCACGCCTACCTTGTGCTCGCCTTTATTTTTGTTTTCCCCAATCATATAGGAGTTCCTTTTTTCTTGAAGAAACTCGATATTGCCCTCCTTGAACCGGAACAGCGGAATCTCAAGTTTGTAGTTTATCATTCCGTATAAGGCATGGATGCGAACAACAAAATGATCATTATCGCTTTTACGCAAAAATTGGCTTGTAAACACGATTTCAGAGCTTGCCGCAACAATCAGAAGCATAAAAAAAAGACCTGCCGCCGTCCATACTATCCAACCTGTGTGAAGCATATCAGACTCCACCTCGTTTCCCTATTGCTGGTTGGATATAGTATGGCCTGTCAGGCAAATCTCATTCTTTCTCGTCTTCAAAAGCTACGGCAATTTCGCTGCCGAAGGCTGGAATTTCATCCAGAATCAGCTGCCGGTCATCCCGCTTGTCCAGTCTGTCGAACAAAGAATCCGTCTGTTCATCAAGCAAATCGTTAAGTTCGAGCGCTCCGGGTTCGGGAAGTGCTTTTAGGCTGGCCAGTCCGAAATAGTCCAGGAACGCTTTAGTCGTACCATACAGAATCGGTCTGCCGATTGCATCAGCCCGTCCCACTTCTTCGATCAAGTCCTTTGCTACAAGCGTATGCAACGGTCTCTCGCTTTTAACACCGCGGATTTCTTCAATGTCGATTCTTGTGATCGGTTGTCGGTAAGCGACAATCGAGAGCGTCTCCAGCGCCGCCTGTGACAGACTGGAACGGCCGGGCGAATAGGCCAGCTTCTCAAAGTACGGGGCATGCTCCGGGTTGGTTGTAAGCCGAAAATTGCCGGCTACTTCGGCGATTCGAATACCCCGATTGTTATTGATTAAGTCTTGCCTCATATCATAGATCAAATCCCTGACCAAAGGGGCGTCATAGCCAACGATTTCAGCCAATTGCTTGGCACTCAGGCCTTCCTCGCCAGCTAAAAAAAGCAAACCTTCAATAATCGATTTCAAGTTCTGAAAATCCACTTTCTGCCGCTTCCCCTCTCCAATGAATTACAATATCCTCAAACAACTGGTGCTGGAAGCAGCGGATTTGCTTCATTTTCATCAGCTCCAATATGGCCAGGAACGTAACGACAATCTCATGCCGCTCCATATCAGCGCGGACAAGCCGCGAGAACCTTACCGTTTCGTGTTCACGCAGCAAATCCACAATATCGTTAATCCTGTCCTTGACCGATATTTCATCCCGTTTGACGGTTGCGACAAACGCTCGTCTTGCCGCCCTCTTCAGTGCCTTTTGAAATGCCGCAATCAAATCGGCAACCTCCAGGCCCTTCACAGGATTGCTGGGAGCCGTAGGCATGAACGGCGTCAAATCCTCAGGCTCCTTTGTATAGACCAGACTGCGCTCGTGTTCCTTCTCTCGCAGCTGCTCGGAAATTTGCTTATATTTCCGATATTCGACGAGCTTCTGTATCAGTTCGTCCTGCGGATCAAGTCCATCGTCGTCCATCCAATCGTCAAAATGTTCCGGCTCAAGCGGCGGCCTGGGCAGAAGCTGCCTGCTCTTGATCGACAACAGCGTAGCCGCCATAACGAGGAACTCGCTTGTAACATCAAGCTCAAGTTCCTGCATAGCGCCCAAATATTCCATGTACTGATCCGTGATTTCACTTATCGATACTTCATGGATATCTATTTCCGCTTTGTCTATCAGGTGAAGCAGCAAATCGAGCGGACCCTCAAAGGCCTCCAGCTTATAAAGCACCGTCACAACTATGATCCTCCTGCCAAGGCTATTCCTGCAAAGCCCTCGTTAAATTTGCCATTTCGATTGCAGTAGCAGCCGCCTCCCAGCCTTTGTTGCCGGCTTTGGTTCCCGCACGCTCTACGGCCTGCTCAATCGAATCTGTGGTCAGCACGCCAAAAACCGCCGGCACGCCTGTTTTAAGTCCAATCGCTGCAACGCCTTTGGCCGCTTCATTGCACACATAGTCAAAATGCGGCGTTGATCCTCGAATAACGGCTCCCAATGTGATGACAGCATCATACTTGCCGCTCTCAGCCAGCTTCTGAGCAATCAATGGGATTTCGAATGCCCCCGGCACCCATGCAAGCTCAATCTCGGAATCTTCAGCCCCGTGGCGCTTCAGGCAGTCCAGTGCGCCGGATACCAGCTTGCTCGTAATAAATTCATTGAACCTTCCTGCTACAATACCATATTTTAACCCTTTGGACACTAAATGTCCTTCATAAATTTTTGTCATCTTCTTTTCCGCCTCTCTTATTGTTCGATGTTTGTTATTTCTGTATCTTCAAAGCGGAGCATATGCCCGAGCTTTTTTTGCTTGGTATGCAGATAAGCGGTATTATCTTCGTTCTCCTGCATTTGCAACGGAACGCGCTCAACAATCTCAAGCCCATAGCCTTCCAGCCCTTTTATTTTACGAGGGTTGTTCGTCAGCAGCCGCAGCTTGCGAACGCCAAGATCCTTCAATATTTGCGCCCCGATGCCGTAATCCCGCAGATCGGCCGGAAATCCAAGTTTAATATTCGCCTCTACAGTGTCCAATCCCTGCTCTTGAAGCACATAGGCTTTCAATTTATTAATAAGGCCGATTCCCCTGCCTTCCTGGCGCATGTACAGCAAAACCCCCTGTCCCTCATCGCTGATCTGCTTTAATGCCGCTTCAAGCTGCGGGCCGCAGTCGCAACGATGGGAGTGGAAAACATCTCCGGTAAGGCATTCGGAGTGAACCCGCACCAGCACCGGATCCGACTCGCGGATTTGCCCCTTGACCAGCGCCACATGTTCCTTGCCGTCTACTTCATTGGTATAAGCAACAGCACGGAATGTGCCAAAATCCGTCGGAAGTCTGACCTCTACCTCCCGAGTGACCAGCTTTTCCTTGCTGTTCCGGTACTGGATCAGATCGCGGATTGTAATCAGTTTCAACTGATGTTTTTCCTTGAATTTCAGCAAATCCGGCAATCTGGACATCGTTCCGTCCTCATTAATAATTTCACAAATGACGGCTCCAGGCTTGGCCCCGCTCATTTTTGCCAGATCAATAGCAGCTTCCGTATGTCCTGCGCGACGCAAAACCCCGCCCTCCTTGGCAATCAACGGAAAGATATGTCCCGGTCTGCGATAGTCTGCCGGTCCGGATTTTGGGTCAATCAGTGATTTCACTGTCATCGCCCGCTCATGCGCCGAAATGCCGGTCGTCGTCGAGATATGGTCCACCGATACGGTAAAGGCGGTCCCATGGTAATCTGTATTATGATTGACCATCGGCGGCAGTTCAAGCTGTTCAGCACGCTCCTGCGTAATCGGCACACAGACCAATCCTCTTGCTTCAGTGATCATAAAATTGATGACCTCTGGTGTTACGCGATCAGCAAGTGCAATCAAATCTCCTTCATTTTCCCTGTCCTCATCGTCGACGACAATGATGGGTTTGCCCAGAATCAGATCATATATGGCATCCTCGATCAAATCAAACGGTTGTGGCTGATTCATTGACATCCCCTCCTGTAGATCTTATAAAAATCCATGCTCGCTAAGAAAGGCGGTCGTCATCTTCCCCTTTGAAGAAACACCCTGATCCGCACGCCCCATTCCAAGCAGATGGTCCACATATTTTCCCAATATATCCGTCTCAATATTAACCGTATCCCCGGCTCGCTTCCACTGCAATGCAGTTTCCTGCAAGGTGTGCGGAATAATGGAGACGCTAAACCGATTGCCGGCTGCTTTGGCTACAGTCAGGCTGATGCCATCCAAGGTCACCGATCCCTGCGGAATAACATGGCGCATCAGCCGATCTTCGGCCGGTTCAATCTGGAATATGACGGCATTGCCTTCTGATTCGCGCGCGCGGATGATGCCGATCCCGTCCACGTGGCCTTGGACAATATGTCCGCCGAAACGGCCGTTTGCAGCCATCGCCCGTTCAAGATTGACAGGCTGTCCATTTTGAAGTGTGCCCAGATTCGTATGTCTATACGTCTGCGGTACGACGTCGACGCTGAAAGAACTGCCTGTAAACGAGATGACGGTCAGACAAACCCCGTTGATTGCGATACTGTCACCCAATTGGACGCCTTCCAATACTTTGGAAGCCCCGATTGCAAGCACCAGCGCCTCGCCCTGCTGACGAACACCTTGCAAGGTGCCGATTTCCTCAATCAGACCGGTAAACATCGCTTTCCCTCCTTAATTCGAGCTAGCCGGGTAGACCGGATATCCCGTAATGCATAAGTCCTCTCCAACCTGCTCTGCCTGCATGCCGCCAAGCCGAACCGCATCTGCCATACGGTTCCACCCATCAAGGGAAAAGCTGACCGGGGCGGTCTGGCCGCCAATAATCTTCGGGGCAAAGAAAAGAATCATTTTGTCAACCAGTTGCGCCTCCAGCATGGCTCCGTTCAAACGGCCGCCACCTTCAAGCAGGATAGAGCCAATATCCAGCTCGGCCAGTCTTTTTAGCGCAGCTTTTAAATCCACATGCTCCCCTGTCCCGCAAGGGAGCACCTTTGCACCCGTTGCCTCCAAAGCCCGAATACGCTCCGGGTCAGCCTGCTCCGTCGTCAGAATAATCGTTTCCGCTTCCCTGTTATGGAGCATTTGCGAAGATAGCGGCATTCGAAGTTTGGAATCTGCAATAATTCGTACCGGATGAAGAGCTGGAACAGGGAGTCGGGTTGTCAGCTGGGGATCATCGGCCAGTACTGTAGAGACGCCAACCATAATGCCATCGTGTTGATGGCGCATTGTATGAACAAGCTCTCTGGCCTCAGGGCCTGTGACCCATTGGCTGTCACCGCTTTTGGCGGCTATTTTGCCATCGAGCGTACTGGCTGTTTTCAGGGTGACAAAAGGCATACCCGTGACAATATACTTCATGAATGCTTCATTGAGCTTCCTCGCTTCGGCTTCCAGCACACCTGCCTCAACCTCGATGCCCTGTTCACGCAGCCGGGAGACACCGCGGCCGGATACCTTCGGATTAGGGTCGACCATCGCAATTACGACCCGCGCCGCTCCTGACTGGATAATCCGTTCGCAGCATGGCGGCGTCAACCCGTGGTGGCTGCATGGCTCCAGAGTGACATAAACCGTAGCGCCCGCCGACTCGCTGCCTGCCATAGCAAGGGCATGCACCTCGGCATGTCCGGTGCCGCGCTTGAGATGTGTGCCAACGCCTATAATTCGTCCAGCCTTGACAACGACGCAGCCAACGATCGGATTAATGCCGGTCTGCCCTTTCGCTTTAGCTGCCAGTTCAAGAGCCAACCTCATATAGTATTCGTCATTGATACTGTCCAGCAACACAAAAACCCCCAATAGCGTCTTGACGCCTTCGGGGGGATGGTTTGATTGAAAAGAAACTAGAAAGCAAATTCAAACAAGCCTGCAATGTCATTGTAAAAAGACATACTTGCATACTAAAACTTGATCTCCAGCTTTTCCCTTCTCCCATCCAGACTATACTGTCGGTTCTGGAATTGCACCAGATCCACCGTCATCAAAAAGCAAAAGAATGACAACGGGTCACGGACTAACGCCATCAAAAAAATTGATTAGCGATCACCGCCGGTTGGGATTTTCACCCGACCCCGAAAGGAACTAGACTTATTTAATTTTGTGAAATTCATATCCATGCACTGGATCAAGATACTTACTAATCCTATCTGAATAATATCACCGCAATTTAAAAATTGCAAGCCGCTGAACCCGCCCATGTGTTATTTAGACAAATTCCGGGCTGTATACTTCGAATTAATCAAGTAGGGAAAATAACAAAAACGGAGACTATGCCAACCCAAGTCCCCGTTGCTAAATTGTTCACACCCACCAGTGCATGTCTTGCATTTATTATAGCAGTTGCTGGTCGGTCTCTTAGCTTTCGATAATTTCCACCTTTTCCATTTTGTCACGGCCCTGGAATGCATCTACAAACTCCAAGCCTTTAACAACTTTGCCGAACACCGTATGCTGCCCGTCGAGATGCGGCTGCGGTTGATAGCAGATATAAAACTGGCTGCCGCCTGTGTTGCGACCTGCGTGAGCCATAGCCAGTGTGCCGCGCTCATGCTTGTTCGGGTTGATTTCACAATCGATCTGGTAACCCGGGCCTCCGGTACCTGTCCCGTGCGGACAGCCGCCTTGCGCTACGAAGCCTGGAATGACACGGTGGAATACAAGTCCGTTATAGAAGCCTTCATTGGCAAGCTTCTCAAAATTGGCTACCGTGTTCGGTGCATCCTTCTCGAACAGATCAATCAGTACCTCGCCACCGTTTGCCATTGTAATTTTCGCTTGTTTTGCCATAATGATCTTCACTCCTTGTTCTATGCTTATGTACCTTTATCATCATACTACATCCTTGTTTGAGAAGCCAGTTTGCGGGTTTTGAGTTTTTGAAAAAAAAACAGGACGCTCCACTTCATATGGAGCAATCCTGCCATTTCATGCCCTGCGTATTTTATTTGCCTACCGCTGCTTTTTGCAGACGGGCTGGAATAACGTCATTGCCGACGATATCCTGGAAGGATTCGCGTTTTACGACCAAGTCAGCCTGTCCGTCCTTAACAAATACAACTGCCGGTCTGCGGATTCGATTGTAATTGCTTGCCATCGCATAGTTGTAAGCGCCTGTGCAGAATACTGCAAGAAGATCATCCTTCTCTACCTTTGGCAACTCCAAATCCCAAATCAGCATATCGCCGCTCTCACAGCATTTGCCCGCAACGGATACTGTCTCTTCCAGCGGCTCATTGGCACGGTTCGCCAAAATCGCATCATACTTGGACTCATACAGCGCAGGACGAGGGTTGTCGGTCATACCGCCGTCAACAGCGATATATTTGCGAACGCCAGGAATATCCTTGCTTGTTCCAACAGTGTAGAGGGTTGTGCCGGCATCGCCCACAATGCTGCGGCCCGGCTCTACCCAAATTTCAGGGAGCGAATAGCCGGCATTGGTGAAGTTGGTGATGATCGCATCCGTAATTGCCTTGACATATTCTGCCACTGGAAGCGGCTTGTCTTCATTGGTGTAGCGGATGCCAAAGCCGCCGCCCAGATTAATAACCTGGAACGTATAGCCCAGCTCCTCCTTGATTTGAACCGCAAAGCCAGCGACTTTGTCAACAGCCATACGGAATCCTTCAACTTCAAAAATCTGCGATCCGATGTGGGAGTGAACACCCAAAATTTCAACATTGTCGAGCTTCAAGCCTTCTACAATCGCACGGTAAGCGGAACCATTGCCAAGGTCAAAACCGAACTTGGAATCCTGCTGCCCGGTGGAAATGTAATCATGCGTATGCGCCTCGACGCCGGGGGTAATGCGTAACAGAATTTTAACCTTCTTGCCTTTGTCCGCAGCAAGCGCATTAAGCAGGTGCAGCTCTACGAAGTTATCAACTACGAAGCAACCAATATTCGCGTCGAGCGCCATATTGATCTCATCCGGCGTTTTGTTGTTGCCGTGGAAATGAATGCGCTCAACAGGAAAACCGGCTTTCAGCGCGGTATGCAGCTCGCCGTCGGATACTACATCCAATGACATATTTTCTTCCTCAGCCAAGGCGCACATTGCCATTACACAAAATGCTTTGCTTGCATAAGCAACCTGGAATTTCAAGCCGGAAGCCTTAAAAGCTTCCACATATTCACGAGCACGCTGGCGGACAAGCGTCTCGTCCACAATATAAAGCGGTGTACCGAATTCAGCAGCCAGTTCGGTCACATCCTTGCCGCCGATCTCCAGATGACCTTTGTCATTAATTTTGCTAGTTCCATGCAAGTACATGTAAGATTCCCTCCGTTTTCCATTTGCAACCCTAGATTAATTCTAGTTTACAGTATAACGGAAAGTGATCCGAATGCGAAATAGATTATCGCGAAAAACATTTGTATTTTTACGACTATTTTTTGGACGGTATTTTGTTAAGCTGCTGCGGGCGCAGGAAACTCGGGCGGGTTCGATTGTACAAAACCGGCGTTCGCAACATAATATTCCATATCCCCCGTGCGTCAAACGGTATCAGCGGCCACATATACGGGCGGTTGAAAGAACGCTCCATCACCAGTATGATGAACACGAGCGTCGACATCATCACCAAGCCGGGCAAGTGAAGCACAGCAACGGAAATAATAAGCAGCAGCCGTACAATCCGATTCGCAAGGCCCAGCTCATAGCTCGGAGTCGCAAACATCCCGATTGCCGCTACAGCCATATATAAGATCACTTCATTAATGAACAATCCGGTCTTGACGGCGATGTCCCCGATTAGAATTGCAGCAATCAGCGACATCGCCGTAGCCAGCGGCGTTGGGGTATGAACCGATGCCAAGCGCATGAGATCAACCCCGATTTCAGCCACCAGGAATTGCAGAACGAGCGGCAGTCTGCCAAGATCAGAAGGCCCGATAAAATCCAGGGCGGGCGGCTTCAATCCCGGCTCAAGCACATAGAGAAACCAGATCGGCAGCAAAAAAAGCGAGGCAAATATCCCGAGAAACCTCACCCATCGCAAAAAAGTTCCGATAAAGGGCGTCTGCCGATTCTCCTCCGCATGCTGAACCAAGTCAAAAAAAGTGGTCGGCAACAGCATAACGCTTGGCGATGTATCCACAAACACGGCGATATTGCCTTCCAGCAATTGCGCGGCCACGACATCCGGACGCTCGGAATAACGGACGAGCGGATACGGGTTCCAGCCCCGTTTGACTGTTGCCTCCTCCAGTTGCTTGTCCGCAAGCGGCAGACCGTCCAGTTCAACTTCTTCAAGCTTGGATTTAATTGAATCCAACAACTCTGGGTCTGCAATGTCGTTAATGTAGGCGATGCAGACATCCGTCTTGGTCCGCCTGCCAATCTTCATAATCTCGTAGCGCAGACCCGGATCGCGCAGCCTGCGACGAACGAGCGTAACATTGACCAGCATCGTCTCCACAAACCCGTCCCGGCTGCCCCGCACTACTCTTTCCAATGTTGGCTCCTCTGGGTTACGGGCCGGAAAGGCTTTGGCATCGATCAACAGGGCCGCTCCCTCATCTTCAATGAACAAGGCCGAGCTTCCTGCCAGCACCGCATCCACGACGAGATGGAAATCCGATTCCTGAACGACCTGAACAGCCGGTACGTACAGCTCAAAAAAGGAGTGCAGCGCATGAGGCGTTACTTCATCCGGATGCAAATAGGTCAACCGCTTCAATATTTCAGTCAGCACTGTATCCTTTACAAAGCCATTGATAAAAAACAGGGAAGTGCGCCGTTTGCCAAACGTCATCTCGCGGGCAATTACATCAAAACTTTCCCCTAGCCCGACCTCTTTTTCCAAAAGCGCCCGGAACTCCTCCAGTTTTTTAGGAATCGGCTGCTTGGTTTGACTGTTCGGGCCAAGGGCATGCTTGAGATCACCTGCACCCTTGTCGCCCGGATTCACTTCACCTAACTCATGCTCTGCTCCCTGCAGATCGCCATTTTGTTCTTGACCGGATGTTTGTTCTTGATCAGATGCCAGGCGCTCATCTTCCACTTGCCCGGAATCCTGCTCCGCAGCCGTTAAATCTTCTTCTCTCTCCAACAAGCTCTGTTGCAAAATTGCTGGATGCTTGAATTTTGGTTGTCCGTCCGAACCATCAGTACTCCAACCTCTCATTCGTCTTCCCCCCGGATGAATTCATATTGGCTTCTTACCATTGATATACCAGCCAGTCAAACAAGGAGCCAAGCACCTTGCCAAGTACCATAGCCATTACAAGAGCGTGGATAAATCCCCCGATCTTCAGTCGCTTGGCTAAGATCGGCAGAACGTTCATTACCTCGGTCAGCGCCGCGGCAAGCATGCCGATAAAAATGCCGTCCAGAACGCCCATTCCTGCCATTGGAATTTGATGCAGCGGTACAAAGAGCTTCCAATCCAGGAAATCAGCCATGGACCAGTATACGGAGCCGGCCACAAGCGCGGTCTCAAACCAGATTGAATTCCGATAGGCGCATGCAAGCTGGGCCAGTCTAGGAATCAAATCAAAGACAACTAGCAGCGCTACCATCCCGCTCCCGACAGCTACGCCGCCAGATAAACCCAGCAGCGCAACAAAAAACGTAAGGAGAATATCAACCATCCGTATTCGGTTTGTTGTTCCTGTTTTTTTGCTTTTTGCCCATTTCTTCTGCGATGACATACGTATTTACATTTTCCTGATACATATACATTTCCAATTCCAGCGGATTTGGCTCGTCATTTAGCCGTTTGCGAAACAAATGGTTGAAAAATAACAGCATTCCAAGTCCAATTCCCAGCGAATACGGAATCTGGAACCAAAGCGGATGCTCCTGTCGACGCCCGGTCACAAGTTCGGTGATCCGCTGATGAACTTCTCTCATGCTCACATCGGCATGAAAGTTCATAATTGCCAGTCCCGCCCCGAAAAACAGCATTAGCCATGAAAAAACAAGGACAACCTTTTTCGGCTGCCGTGGCTTCCCCGCGATCATAATCAGCACCTGCGGATCGCCATAAGGCTCGACTGTCAGCCCCGGGTATTGCTGCCGTATCGTGTGAATAATATGCAGGATGTCAATAACGTAACGATTCCCGTCCTCCGTCTTATGCTTGTAGAGCACAAGCTGACCGAGTTCCTTGTCCAGGGACGAATGCTGCAGCAGACGCGCGGCCTGACCCAGCGTTACCTCTTCCCCCGGGCGAACGGTGATTCGCTTTCGAAGTCGTAAATATAAGATAGGAGTAGCGATATTCTCCATTCTGCACCACCTTTTATCAACGGATGGTTGGATTGTCCGTTTTAGTATGAGAATGAACAGCGGCTCCTACTCATACCGCAGCAGGAAATTAACGGCATCTTAAAGGTGAAAAGAAAAAGGACCGAATCGCACTATTGCGCGATTTGGTCCTTAATGCACTGCAATATTTTTTTCTCCAGGCGCGACACCTGTACCTGGGAGATGCCAAGCCTTGACGCTACCTCGGACTGCGTCTGATCGCGGTAATACCGCAAATATACAATCAGCCGCTCCCGTTCGGAAAGCGTCCCGATAGCTTCGTTCAGCGCCAGCTTATCGAACCATTTTTCTTGCGAATCGTCCGAAATCTGGTCCATTAGCGTAATCGGATCACCGTCATTTTCAAATACCGTTTCATGAATGGACGTTGGCGGCTTGTTGGCTTCCTGCGCGAATACAACATCTTCGGGCGAAATGCCGAGCTGCTCCGCAACCTCCTTGATTGTAGGCTGCCTGCCGAGTACTTTTGACAGCTCGTCCTTGGTCTTTCTGACCTTGTTGGCTAATTCCTTAAGCGAGCGGCTCACCTTCAACGTTCCGTCATCCCGTAAGAAGCGCTGAATTTCCCCTATAATCATCGGAACGGCATAGGTTGAAAATTTCACATCGTAGGACAAATCAAATTTATCCACGGATTTGAGCAAGCCTATGCAGCCGATTTGGAACAAATCCTCCGGGTCATAGCCCCGGTTCATAAACCGCTGCACTACGGACCAGACCAGACGGATATTGCACTGTACAAGGGTGTCCCTGGCAATCGTGTCTCCGGATTGACTTAGCAAAATAAGCCGCTTGACTTCCGTATCATTCAGATAGGTTTGCGATGCTTGCTTCATATCGACTTCCATGAGGCTCAACCCCTAGACGCTCTAATTATAGAGCGCTTTTTTCGATTCAATTCGCTTTATCATTGAAATGCGGGTACCATGCTCCCTGGAACTTGACACTTCAAAGCGGTCCATGAAATTTTCCATAATCGTAAAGCCCATCCCTGACCGCTCCAGCTCCGGCTTCGACGTGTACAGTGGTTGTCTGGCCAATTCCAAATCTTCTATTCCGTTGCCCTTGTCCTGTACAGTGATGGACACCGTATCGCCTTCAATTGAGGCTTCAATCGTAACAACGCCGGACGGGTCACTGTCATAGCCATGAATAATAGAGTTCGTGACAGCCTCCGATACGACGGTTTTCAAATCATTGAGTTCTTCTATCGTCGGGTCCAACTGGGAGACAAATGCCGCAACCGCAACACGCGCAAATGCTTCATTCTCCGAACGGCTGGCAAACGACAGCGTCATAAAGTTCGTTCCCATCATGATACGACCTCCAGACTTGAGAGCGCCAGTCGCTCATTATCATGAATTGTTAGAATCTTGAACAGTCCTGACAATTCAAGCAGCCGGTATACGCTCGCATTAACGTCACAGACGACCATTTTGCCACCTCTGCTCTTGAGCAGCTTGTAACGGCCCAGTATGACCCCAAGCCCTGAGCTGTCCATAAAAGCGAGATCCTTCAAACTGAGAATGACATGGTCGCTGGTCCCTCTGATAATTGCATCCTCCATTTTTTGTTTCACCGTTTCCGCCGTATGGTGATCGAGCTCTCCCCGCAAGCGGACGATCAATACATTGCGGTAATGCTCCAGCTCAACTTGAAGACTCATAATGTGTTCACTCCTTCCGTTGTTAGATCAGAGTGTTCTACACCGGTCTTGTGCATTCCTGCTTCACGACAAAACTAGAAGAAGCCCGCTAGAAGGTGACAAAAAATGCTATCCAAGTCCGAGCCTAACTGTCAATTCTCCCCTTTGTTTCAAGAGAACAGTTGCGTGCTCGCCCGCTTGAACAGCGTCCACCAACCAGCCTTGTCAACATTGACCGGCGATTCCACATCAAATTGGGCCATTATTTTATCACCCTGATAGACGGTGAGCTTGCCGAGCGTTTGTCCGGCCTTGATCGGCGCCTTCAGTGAACCTTCAACGGTCAGTTCATGACGGATATTATCCGTCTGGCTTCCTTTTTTGAGCAATACGCTGTATGGATGCTTGGCCGTAATCGGAAGCTCGGTAAGACTGCCTTTCTCCACCTTTACATTGCCAAGCGACTCGCCAGCCTTGAAGATCGGATGATTCATGTATTGAGCGAAGGAATAGTCGAACATTTTGCTAACCTCCGCATTGCGGGTCTTCGTATTCGGCTCCCCCATAACGACTCCCACTACACGGAGCGAGTCTCTCACAGCAGTTGCCGTCAGGCAGAATTTCGCTTCGCTGGTATACCCGGTTTTCAGACCGTCAGCTCCGGCATAGAAGCGTACCAACTTGTTCGTATTGACAAGCCAGAACGGTTTTTCCGAATCTTTACGCAAATAATCCTGGTACTGTCCGGTGAACTTCGTAATTTCAGGATGCTTCAGCAATTCTCTGGACATGATGGCAATATCATGAGCCGAGGAATAGTGATTCTCTGCAGGAAGTCCGTTGCAATTGACAAAATGGGTGTTTTTCATTCCCAACTCTTGTGCCCGTTCATTCATTCGTTTGACAAACGCCTCTTCCGTCCCGGAGATTTTCTCGGCCATCGCAACTGAAGCATCATTTCCCGAAGCCAGCGCAATGCCTTTAAGCATCTCCTCCACAGTCATTTCCTCACCAGGCTCCAGAAAAATTTGGGAACCTCCCATTGAAGCGGCATATTCGCTCGTTGGCACTTTATCCGTCCATTTCAATTGGCCTTGGTCCAGCGCTTCCATAATAAGCAGCATTGTCATTACCTTCGTAATACTCGCCGGCGGCAGCCTGTCATGACTGTTCTTCTCATAAATGACTGTGCCGCTGTCGGCATCCAGCAGAATCGCTGACCGGGCAGACGGCGCTAGATCCGGCGCTGCCTCCTTTCCGCCTTCCTTGGCAAGCACGAATGACGGGAATAACAGCATCGCTGCCACCCATAAAGTCAAACCTTTGAGAACATACGATTTCTTCATTACGGTCTCCTCCTGTATAAATGTCGGGGAGAGGCGCCTTCTTGTCGGCATCCTGCTCCGCCGCATCGGACTGGATTCTCTTCAACAGTGTCGACCGGATCAATGAAATATATTCCATTTTTTTGAAATATAAAAAAACCACAAAGTAATACCAGCATCCGGCAGCATTCGCAGCAAAGTTCCTTTTACAGCATAACTGACCAAAGTTGTCCCATTTGATCTCTTTTTGCTAGTGAAAGTCGCTTTTTGAATGATGTATGATTCTGATATTATTCGTAGTTTAATAAAAGTTCGGCATCAAATGCCATGATAGATGTGGAATTTAGCCAACGTGCGAGGGAGTATCGAGGTAATCCGTGAAGAGACGCCCTTCTTCGTGCCAAAGCCTTTCGATCAGCTACGCGATAACGGGGTACGTAGCGAAGCAACAAGCGGCCCAGGTGATGTCTGGCTGCAAAGTTCCTGTTCTTAACGCACAGCCGCTTCCTCGGGCTCTCTGGCATAATGTTGCTTCAAGCCCGATTTGCGCTTGGCACACTTTTCTCTTTGCACGTTAATAATCATCTGATCGAGCATCTCGCTTAAATGAAGCACTTCCCGGTGAAGCAGCGATTGCTCCTGATTGGCAGTTTCTACCATTTTCCGCCGCAGCATTTCAAGCTGCGCAGTTTTAAGCTTGTCCATTTTTGTCACTCCATTAATTGATTGTCATGGACAGTATACGACGATTTCGATACAAATGTTGTCACAATGGGTCGAATCAATTTTTACAATTTTGTAACAAATTCCGACTCTATTGCCACCACCGAAACTTTCCTCGCACGCGCTTTGAAACTGTATTAAAACGGCTATACAGCGGGAATCACAGCGAGAATCAAGCTTAAAAATTGCGCTTGAGCTTTATCGGTTGTCTCTATAACCTCCTGGTGAGACAGCGGCTGGTCAAGAATTCCGGAGGCCATATTGCTTATGCAGGAAATGCCCAGCACCTCGATTCCGCTATGACGGGCGGCAATCACTTCAGCGACCGTTGACATGCCTACAGCATCAGCCCCCATTGTCCGCATCATCCGGATTTCCGCGGGTGTCTCATAAGACGGTCCAAGCACGCCCACATACACGCCCTCACGAAGCCCAAAGCCAAGTTTGGCCGCTTCGTCCTTCGCAATGGCCCCCAGCCTTCTGCTGTATGCCTGAGACATATCTGGAAAGCGGTCTCCCAGTTCTTCATCATTGCGGCCGACAAGCGGATTGCGTCCAGTCAGATTAATATGGTCGGTTATCACCATCAAATCGCCCGGCTTGAATTCGATATTAATGCCGCCCGCTGCGTTGGTTACGATCAAATGCTTGACTCCAAGCGCCTTCATCACTCGCACGGGAAATGCCGTCAGCTCCGGGCCGTAACCCTCATACATATGAAAGCGCCCGCTCATCAGGACGACGGTTCTTCCAGCGAGTTTGCCGATGAGCAGTTCTCCCGCATGGCCTACTACCGTTGAAATTGGAAAATGAGGGATTTGATGATATGGAATAATGGTTGCATCTTCAATATAATCACTAAGAATGCCAAGACCGGAACCCATAATGAGCCCGATCTCAGGCTGATCGGATGTCAAAGATGTAATGTATCCAGCAGCTTCTTGAATATGAGATGCTGTAATTTCATGCATATGTATTTCCTCCGTACCGGTTAAATTATAGTCTTACAGGCTGCCGCTCAGTTCTCCGCTTCCGCCACGCTGCCTGCGCGGGGATGAGCGCGCTCATACACTTCTTTCATCGGTGACTTGTGAAAACGCAAGTAAACCTGAGTGGTGGAAATGTCCGAATGGCCCAGCATCTCTTGAACAGAACGCAAATCCGCCCCGTTGTCGAGCAGATGAACGGCAAAAGAGTGACGCAGTGTATGCGGGGTAATAGCTTTCGTAATCCCAGCTTCACGGGCATATTTTTTAATGATTTTCCAAAAGCCCTGACGGCTCATGCCAAACCCCTGATGATTCAGAAAAAGCGTATCCTCGGGCTTGTCCGGTTTGACAAGCTCTTGCCGAGCGCCTGACAAATAGTTTTCCAGCGCTTCAGATGAAATTTTACCCAGCGGGATAATTCGCTCCTTGCCTCCCTGGCTGATACATCTTACAAAACCAAGCGCCAGATTCAAATGATCGATCTGAAGGGCAATCAGCTCAGAAACCCGAATTCCGGTTGCATACAGCACTTCCAGCATCGCTCTATCGCGAATGCCGCCCGGCGTTCCTGACAGCGGAGCCTCAAGCAGACACATTGTCTCTTCGACGGTCAGCACCTCCGGCAGTCGTTTCTCCGGTCTTGGCGCCTCAAGCCCCAGCGTCGGATCTTTGGCTATTGCGCCTTCCTGTACAAGAAATTGAAAAAATGCCCGCAACGAAACATGACAGCGGGAAATCGTGGCGGCTGCCCGGCCCTTTTGCTTCAGAGAGCGGAAATAGAGCGATAGCTGATGCTTCTGCACGTCTTCCAGCCGATCGATTCCCTGCTCTGTTGCATAGTCCAAAAAAGCTTCAAGGTCTCTTCTATAAGAATCGAGCGTACTGGCGGACAAGCCGCGTTCGTAAGTTAAATGCTGAATAAAGGATAACAGGTGTGACTTCATAACCGCTCCCTTTCTTTTGCCGGGCAGATGCGTCAAAAGCGCATTCATTCCGGCATATAGAAGCTATATTCCACACCGGGTCCTTGTAATCCTGCATCCTTCTCCAAAATTCGTCATTCCCCGTATAAATAAAACCAGCGCAGACGATCGGAGATTGATGCTTTCTCCGGTTCCCCTCCGTTCGGCTGAAATACTTTAAGCGCCTGCCCATGCGGAGCCTCATAAGGGTCTACGAGCATAAGCTTTGTCATAAAGAAACGATAGCCTCCAAAAACCAGAACCGTCAGCAGGACGAACAATATGAGAAAAGCAAATCGGGACAGCCATTTACGCAGTGAAAAAACCATAGCCTGCTCCCTCCCATCCTATGCAACGGCTGTCAGTTGCCGCCCCTTTATATGTATGAAGCACAAAAGGGCTTTATGACAAGCCCCCCTGTGCTATCGTAGTTGGATCATAAGGAACGGAATGGAGCAGATGCTCAACAGGCGTATAGGGCAGCCCGGCCGCTTCTGCCACCTGCGGATGCGTAATATGACCCCGATAGGTGTTCACTCCCTTGCCTAGCGGTTTATTGCCAGCAATCGCGCCTGACAGCCCTTTGTCCGCCAATTCAAGCACATAAGGCAACGTAACATTGGTCAAGGCAAAGGTCGAGGTTCTGGGAACAGCCCCCGGCATGTTGGCCACCGCATAGTGGAGAACGCCGTACTTCTCATAGACCGGCTGCTGATGCGTCGTGACGCGGTCAATGGTCGCTATGGAGCCTCCCTGGTCTACCGCTACGTCGACGATGACGGCCCCCTTCTTCATCGTCTGCACCATCTCCTCCGTTACCAGCCGCGGTGCGCGGGCCCCTGGAATCAGCACAGCCCCGATCAGCAAATCTGCTTTGCGGACGGCCTGAGCAATATTGTACGGGTTGGACATCAATGTGCGTATTTGCCCGTGGAACAAGTCATCAATTTGCCTCATCCTGTCGGCGCTGCGCTCCAGAATAACGACGCTCGCTCCCATTCCGAGCGCAATTCGCGCCGCATTCGTGCCGACAATGCCACCACCCAAAATAATAACCTCTGCAGGCGGGACACCTGGCACACCTCCAAGCAATATTCCTTTTCCTCCGTAAAAAGCCTCAAGGAATTGTGCTCCAACTTGCACCGCCATCCGACCTGCCACTTCACTCATTGGGGTCAAAAGCGGCAAAGCGCCATTTGGCAATTGAATCGTTTCATAGGCGAGAGCGCTCACCCCCTGATCAATCAGCGCCCTTGTAAGCCCAGGGGCAGCGGCCAGGTGAAGATAGGTGAAGAGCAGCAGTCCGTTGCGAAAATAGCCGAATTCTTCCGGGAGCGGCTCCTTGACTTTCAATATCATTTCCGCTCCGAGCCAGACCTTGTCTGCCCCTTCAATAATTCGCGCTCCTTCCTCGACATACTGCTCATCTGTAAATCCGCTGCCTTCTCCCGCCCCTTGCTGTACAAGAACTTCATGACCAGCCGCACGCAACATGCCTGCGCCTGCAGGAGTCAAAGCGACACGATACTCACTGCTTTTAATTTCCTTCGGTACGCCAATTATCATTCGAATTTCCCTCCCCGATACGGATAAAGATGAATCTTCCTCTAGCGATACCTTGTCCTTCGACAGGAATAAATATGTATCTGAACGGCGAATACCCAAACATACAACGCGCCTTCTCCATACAATTAAGTAAATTACGGGCAGGAGGCCACCTCATGAAATATGTGAATGAATTGCTTTCTCATTATACTTGCCGCAAACCGAACCCATACTCCCGTCGTATGCTGATTGGCCTGAAGAACCGCTCCCTTCATGAAAGCTGCTGCCGCTATCTACGGCAACAGGGTATTGAACCGGTTAAAAACATTGGCGAGTTGGCCCTTGTATGCTGCCATCTCGATACTCGAAAAAACATCGAAGCGCTGAAGCGTCATCCTCATGTCGCTTTTGTGGAAAAAGACATCAAGATCCGCGCTCATGCAAGCAAACGCCACAAACCTGCTTCTACTTCCGGCGGCAGTAAAAAAAGTAGCCAGCGCATCATCCCCTGGAACATCAATCGAATCCAAGCTCCGCAAATATGGAAGACCACCCAGGGTCGTCCCGTGCGTCTTGCAATTCTGGATACCGGTATTGCCAAGCATCCGGACCTGAAAGTCCGTGGTGGGACCAACACGCTCGGAGGCGCCTCATACCGGGATAACAATGGACACGGCACGCATGTCGCAGGCATTGCCGCAGCTCTTGGTATTAAAGGCCTCATCGCCGGCACGGCCCCTCAGGTTCGCCTTTATGCCGTCAAGGCGCTGGATCGTCAGGGCCTGGGGTATCTATCGGATATTATTGAGGGTCTTGTATGGTGTGTGAAACATAAAATGAATGTTGTAAATATGAGCCTTGGCATTCCTCATCAAGTTCGCAGCCGTGTCTTTGAAAAAGCGGTCGCTCTGGCTGCCAGAAACGGAATTGTCCTTGTGTGCTCAGCGGGAAATGACGGCAACTACTCGGGCGGGATTGATGCGCCTGCTAGTTATCCGGGAACGATCAGCGTCGCCGCTTCCACTCGAAGCAACCGAATCGCATCGTTCAGCAGCCGTGGACGGGGCATTGATATTACAGCGCCGGGGAATGAAATACGCTCCACATGGCTGCGTGGAAAATATGCCTACCTATCGGGCACCAGCATGGCCTCGCCACACGTTGCCGGAGGGGCAGCCCTGCTCATCTCCTACTTCCCTGGACTTACACCGGCAGCTGTTCTGCGGGCAATAAAGAATGGGGCGCTTAAGCTAAAAGGCATCTCCAGCCTCGCACAAGGCAGCGGCCTGCTGCAGCTTGAACGCTCGGTACGCAGGCTGAGCAAGCTTCCTATCGGCAAGGCGAGAGCTGTCAAGATCTCTCGCTAAAATTAAATGCGGCTCGTCCCTGTAAAAGCAGGTAGCGAGCCGCATGTTGTATTATTCTTTTGGTGGATCATTCTTGTCCCGGCATCGATGGCAGATACCTTGGAAGTCGAGTCGATGATCAATAACGGTAAATCCAAATTCCTCGTCCAGCCGTTCTTCAAGCGATCCCAGCCAGTCATCCATAATTTCATCCATCGACCCGCACTGGACACAAATCAGATGATGATGGTGATGCTTGCTGGAATCTGTGCGGAGATCGTAACGGGCCACCCCGTCACCAAAATTCAGTTTCTCGACAACATGCATCTCGCTGAGCAGCTCAAGCGTTCTGTAAACGGTCGCCAGGCCAATCTCGGGAGCCTTATCCTTGACAAGCATGAATACGTCTTCCGCACTTAGATGATCTTCTTCATTCTCAAGCAGTACAGACACCGTAGCTTCACGTTGAGGAGTCAACTTATAGCCCTGTGACTGCAGCTGCTGTTTAATTTTATCGATCCGGGCTTCCATGATTTCCCCCCTT
Organism: Paenibacillus roseus; assembly: GCF_016424485.1. Classification (GTDB taxonomy): domain Bacteria; phylum Bacillota; class Bacilli; order Paenibacillales; family Paenibacillaceae; genus Paenibacillus_D; species Paenibacillus_D roseus. The sequence continues at coordinate 623,049 of NZ_JAELUP010000103.1, read as the reverse complement.
ACGCCGACACCGCGCCCATTGTCTAATACTTTGCTTTCATTATATGGGGAAAAGAAGAAGAAAGTCAAACCTTTTGGAGGAAAATAGCAACAGGCGCACCCAAGGCAGATCCTTACAAAAATCGCGAGGCCCATCCCATAATCAGCGGGGAGACATAAGCTTCAAACCAAGCGGCGGCCCATAAAACGGCAAGCATACAGACGGCCGTCAGCGTGTGGGCAATCAGCGGACGAGCCAGAGAACCGTTTTTTTGCAGCAGTCTGACCTTCACAAAATGAGCGGCGAACGACAGGCCCGCCACGCTGGCAATTAACAGAGCCGGTACAACCAATACATTTTGCGGAGCTACTGCGATCAACCAGAATAATACGCCGCTCCAGGCATGCTGGCCAATGAGCAGACCCATTGAGAACCCTACCAGAGCGCCCTTGAGAAAATCCAGCACAAGCAGCAGCGGCGTCCCGATGACAGTCAGGCCGAGCAGCCAAATGAGCAGCACCCATTTTGTATGAAACCACGCCCGGTCCCAAAAGGAAGCTGTCTTGTCCGGTCCCAGCCCGGCATTGAGCAGCTTGACAAAATGCTCCACATCCCCGGTCAAATCCTGCTGCTGTTCCAGCGTGAGCGCCCCTGCCATCACGACCCCGAATACAACGCCGACTATAAACAATACCCCAACAAAAATATAAAGCGCGAGCTGATCCTTTACCAGCGGCTGCAGAAAGGGCGATTTCACCCGCTTCTCCCCCTCTTGTCCGAATAGTAAAGTCTATGATCAAGCTGTCTACTCTATGACCTTATCTTGCCGTATGTGCCGCCCCCGCCCGATTGCAGGGCAAGCTTACCTTCTCTGGCTCCGCATATAAGCGAAGCCAGCCGACTCCCCGCCTCATCGGCCAATGCCTCATAGGACGCCTCATGCAAAATATTCATCTCCGTCCCGAACCTGCCGATCAGACGATCCAGCAGCCTGGGGCCAAGGCCTGGCATAAAATCAAGCGGAACCTGATACAGATAGGGCGGTCTGGAGGATGCAACCGGCTGCTCCCTGCCGGCTGCATCGGCGAGTTGCTCGATCCGGTCCATCACGCCGCTTACCAGCTTTCCGCTGCCGCAAACCGGGCAGCTATCCAACACAGTGGACTTGTCAGCCAGCGCTCCGCAGGCTTTGCAGTAAGTTCGGTGATATTTGCCAAGCAGCGGATTGAGACCGTAATTGGCAAGTATGCCCCTGCCTTCAAGTCCCTGAAGTGCGAGCTTCAGCTCCGCAAAAGAAGGCTCCAGCATACTCAGGGCATTATACTCCCGACCAATCTTGCTTAAGGAATGCGCATCGGAATTCGTCAGGAACGGATACTGATCCAGGTCGGGAATCCAGCCTGCCATTGTACTATCGGCGCTAAGGCCAAGTTCCACCGCGTCAATAAGCTCAGGGTCAAGCACATCCTGGATTCGCATGGCTGCACTGCCAAGCAGGCTCTTATGGGGAGTAAAAATATGCGCTGGGATGAACAAGCCTCCCCGCTTCCTTGTTTCCTCCTGCAGATGCCGCCCGGTTACATAAATCCGCTGGGAGCTGAGCTGAACATTTTTCATATATCCGCTCATCCACTCTGTAAATGACTGCATCGCATCGAAGCTTGGCATATAACATAAATAATGGGCTGGACCCGTCATCTCCCGATCACGCACCTCAATTTCCGCCCCGAGCAGCAGAGTTACATCCCGGTAACGGATTCCCCCTGAAGCCAGTTCCGCCATTTCCCCACTGTCCAGCAACGCGGCAATGTCCTGCTGTACCCCTGGGGAATGGGCGTCAATAACACCCAGCAGACTAATCCCTTTGCGGGCAGCCGCTTCGTGGGCAATATTGCGGAAGGTCAAGTCCTTGCTGCCGCTGATTTTGACTGGAAGCCCGCTCCCTGTGCGTCCGATATGCAGATGCAAATCGGCATATATTCTTTGCATGACAGCTATCTGCTGGAGAGCTTTCATCTACAATTCGCCTGTCAGCTTGTACAACCGCCAGGCATAGACAGCCACTATCGTCTTGGCGTCGCTGATTCTTTCCTCTTGGATATATTGCAAGGCCTCTTCCAATGAAATGGTTCTGACTTCAAGAAACTCCTCGTCATCCAGTTGCATCCGTCCCGGCTCCAACTCATCGGCAAAATACAGAAACAGCCTCTCATCCGCAAAACCGGGGGAGGTGTAAAAGCTGCTCACCGGACGCAGCGATTTGGCCTTATAACCGGTCTCCTCTTCCAGCTCACGGAAGGCCGCCTCCATCGGGTCCTCACCGCCGTCCAGCTTTCCAGCCGGGATTTCGACCTGAAGTTTCCCTAGCGGCTTACGGTACTGCTCCACGACAAGCAGCTTGCCGTCCAGCAGCGCCATAACCGCCGCTGCGCCGGGGTGCCGGACAATCTCTCTTGTTGCAGTCTTCCCGTCCGGGAGCTGTACGGTGTCTACTTGCAGCGAGATAACCCGCCCTGTAAAGATCGGCTCCGAATGAATGGTCGGCTCTGTTAAACTTGCCTCTTCGTGCTGCTTGGACTGCTCGGTCATGCTGACACTCTCCTTTATTTTCCATAATAAAATTTAGGCTCCAAACCAAAATTAGTGCTTGACCTCCAGGAGGCGAGGAACGCTGCGGGGCAGAGGATTCTTCCGATCGCTGTTAAAGCCAGATTCCTTTATAGGATAGAGGTTAGCAGGGGGAATCGGGCTTTAATAGGCGACCACGTTCGTTTCTCCACAATTCCTCTGCCCCTTCGCTGCTTTCTCCTGTTTGTCAAGCACTGATTTTAAGGCTGAGTCAAAATGTATAAAGTTTGCTTCATACGGGGATAACTTGTCCTTCTCTTGCATATGTTTCATTATATCAAATTCGAAAGGCGGCGCCTCAACATGATTAAAGTGATGGATAACAAGCAGCTAATGATGTCCGGGAAAGCCTGGGAGATCCGTTATATGCTAAGACAAATGAAAAAAACGGCTAGTGCCCAAAGCACGCTCGGCGATTACCTTAAACATAAAGGCGGCACTCGCTCTTAAACCCTTATTTAAAAAAAGCTGTCAGTCCCTCGAAGGAACATGACAGCTTCTCATTCAACTTATATCATTTTGCGGCATTGGGCAGTTCATTTTCATTGAGCAGCTGCCATAGCCGGTAAAAGGCCGCCTTCGCCGCCCGCAGACGGATTATGCTGCGGTTGCCGCTTAAATTAAGCGTATAGCTTAAGGTAGCCGCACCTTTTGGCGCGATGGCGATATAGACAAGGCCAACAGGCTTGCCCTCGCTTTCAGCCGGACCGGCAACCCCTGTCAGAGCGACGCCGATGTCGCTTTCGGACAAATCCCTCACTCGTTCAGCCATCAGGCAAGCCGTCGACTCGCTGACCGCTCCCGGCGCCTGCGGTCCTTCCAACTGGTTCAGCGGGATACCCAGCAAGCGGTGCTTCATTTCATTCGTATAGGTTACGATGCCGCCATTGAACTCACTGCTGCTTCCAGGTACACTTGTCAGCAGTTCGGCGAACAATCCTCCTGTCAAACTTTCAGCTGCAGCAATTTTTTTCATTGATTTTCTCAGCAGTCTGACGACCGCCTCCTCAATCGGAATATCTTCCTTCGCGTACAAATATTGACCTACTCGCGGCTCAATGAGCGCGATCACCTCATCAATTTTGGAGTAGGCTTCCGCCTCATAATCCGCCTTCGTGGAAATTCGCAGCGCGACTTCTCCCTCCTTGGCATACGGAGCAATGGTAGGGTCGGTCTGGGCATCGATCAAATCAATCAAAGCCGCCTCCAGATTGGATTCTCCAATTCCGGCAAACCGCAGTTGTTTGGAATACAACGGTTTTCCTATCGTCAGAACCGATCGGAGCCATTGTTTCACCGGACCGTCAAACATCGGTTTCATCTCCCGCGGCGGCCCGGGCATCAAAATATAATGGGTACTATCCTCGATCAATGCGTTTCCGACAGCAAGCCCAGTCTCATTATGAAGTGGATCGCTATGCTCCAGCATCAACGCCTGCCGGCGATTACTTTCCACCATATGAACGCCGCGGGAAACAAACAAAGCTTCGATTTTGTCCATAGACGGCTGATGGATGATCAGTTGTCTCCCTAACATGGCGGCAAGTGCATCTTTAGTCAAATCGTCCTGGGTCGGTCCAAGTCCGCCGGTAAACAAAATAATATCCGCTCTGCCTTTGGCAATGCGAATGGCATCCTGGAGCCTGTGCGTGTTGTCGCCCACAACTGTTTGAAAGTAAACATCAATCCCTAGATCGGCAAGCCCTTGGGCTATGTATTGCGCATTTGTATTTACGATTTGTCCGAGCAAAAGCTCAGTGCCTACTGCAATAATTTCAGCTCTCATCGTTACATCCCCTTTGAAATACGTTCTGCGTAAACGTCACTCTCTGGCCGCTTATCGAGACAGAGAGTTCTTTCGACCGCTGTGAAAGTAACAATTCTGTTTCTTGCTGCAAAAACATCATCCCAAATTGGGATGATGTTCATAGGCTTGTTTCTATTCAGCTACTCCGAGATCGGTATCAAATCTTTGTTTTTTACAAAATAATCGATACCCGAGTAAACCGTAATAATTGCCGCTGCCCACGTAACAATCAGATCAAAACGCAAATCGATCAACGCAAATGGGAAATTGTTCAACAGCAGGGCAATGATCATTGTAATTTGCACAGCGGTTTTCCATTTCCCCCATGTGCTTGCGGCAAGCACCTTGCCTTCCAGCAGGGCGATCTGGCGCAGGCCTGTAATCGCGAACTCACGGCTAATAATAATGACGGCAATAACCGCATCCAGTCTACTCATTTCGACGAGCGAAATGAGTACGGCAGCGACAAGCAGCTTGTCGGCAAGCGGGTCAAGCAGCTTCCCGAGGTTGGTCACCGTCTTGTTCTTCCGTGCGATATAGCCGTCAAGCCCGTCCGTGCTTGCTGCGATAATAAAAATCAAGGTAGCAACAATTTGATTATAGGTGATCGAGAAATCCTGAAACGTTATGGGTTCCACATTTAGGTTTACCAAGAGGAAAAACATAATGATCGGGACTAAAAAAATTCTCGCCATCGTTATCCGATTGGCCAGATTCATGCAATTCCCTCCCCGGATAAGTCAAACTCGTAAGCATGGGTAACCCGTACTTTTTGAATCTCGCCAATTTGTGATGAACATTTGGAAATATAGACTTCCCCGTCAATTTCCGGAGCATCGTATTGAGAACGTCCAATATAGACATCGCTGCGTCCGTCATAGCGCTCGACCAGCACTTCAATCTCGCGGCCGACATATTTGCTGCCGTTGTCCTTGGATACCTCGCGCTGAATTTCCATCAGCGTGTTCGCTCTCCATTGCTTGACATCATCCGGAATATGGTTCGGCAGACGCGATGCCGGTGTGTCCTCCTCGTTGGAGTACGTAAATACGCCAAGACGGTCAAACTTGATTTCACGGATGAAATCACACAGCCGCTCGAAATCCTCCTCGGTTTCACCCGGGAAGCCAACGATAATTGAAGTCCTTAACGCGGCTTCAGGAATACGGTCGCGGATTTTGCGGATCAACTCGCGCGCGTCGCGCTGTCTGCCAGGTCTGCGCATCCGTTTCAGAATGGTGTCCTCACTATGCTGCAATGGCATATCGATATATTTGCAAACCTTCGGATTGGCTGCAATAACCTCCAGCAACTCATCGGTAAAGAAGCCCGGATACGCATAATGCAGCCTTACCCATGAAATGCCCGGAATCTCGCTCACCTTATTGAGCAGTTCCGGCAACGCAAAATAATCGTATAAATCGGTGCCGTAGTTGGTCGAGTCCTGCGCGATCAGGCTGACCTCCTTGACTCCTTGCGAGGCCAGATTCTCTACTTCGGCAATAATCGATGCAATTGAGCGGCTGCGGAATTTACCCCGCATAATCGGAATGCTGCAAAACGTACAAGCATTGTCACAGCCCTCGGCGATTTTCACAAAGGCGGTATAACGCGGCGTCGATACCTGCCGCGGCAGCGCCTGCTCGTAGTCGAATACCGGATTGCCGACCTTGACTGGCTTCTTCCCGCGCAGTGCTTCGTCTACAATTTCATTAATATGATGGAAATCGCCTGTCCCGACAATCCCGTCAATCTCCGGCATCTCCTGCATAAGCTGTTCCTTGTATCGCTGTGTAAGGCAGCCGGACACGATCAGCGCCTTCAAACGCGCGGTCTCCTTGAGCTCGGCCATGTCGAGAATCGTATTAACCGATTCCTCCTTCGCCGCGTCAATAAAGCCGCATGTATTCACAATAATAACGGTAGCCTCCTCGGCTTCCTCGACCAGCTCATAGCCGCGGCCATGAATCAGGCCGGACATAATCTCAGAGTCAACCAGGTTTTTCTCGCAGCCTAGCGTGACTACCTTCACTCGTTCTGTCATAAGTATGAATTCCCCCAGATCTCTAACCGTAAAACTATTTAGTCAAGTATAATACAACCTGCTTTCACGTGTCAAAAATATGAAAATCCCTTTTAGCGCCCGGTCAAGCGATAAAAGGGATTGCTCCATTTATCGGAAATTCGTGAATTGAAGCTCAATCGGAAGGTCTGCGCCGCGAAGAAGCTGCATAACGGCCTGCAAATCATCTTTGCTTTTGCCTGTCACACGAAGCTGGTCCCCTTGAATCTGACTTTTGACCTTCATCTTGGAATCGCGAATCAGAATGTTTATTTTTTTGCTGACATCCTGTTCAATCCCTTGTCTGAGCTTAATCCGCTGCCTGACAGTGCCGCCGGAAGCCGACTCGATCTTGCCGTAATCCAGGTTTTTAATCGGCACGCCGCGCTTGATCATTTTGGATTGCAAAATATCGATGACACTGTTTAACTTATAATCATCATCGGAACCCACGACAACATCCTCTTTCTCAAGTTGAATGCTGCTTTTGCTGCCCTTGAAGTCAAAGCGCGTCTCAATTTCCCGCTCCGCCTGAGAAATCGCATTCACCAGTTCCTGCATATCTACCTTCGATACAATATCAAATGAATATTCACTCATTGTTCTCTCTCCCTTTACTGCTGCGTACCTGTCTGACCTGTGGCTTCATTCGTTGCAACATCAATTTGTATTTTGCGGGTTGTGCTCTTCGTCGGCTCAAACTCCAGCACTTGCCCGTTCACTGTGATTTCGACATAATCCGAACGGCCAAGGCTAAAATAGATGCCTCCATTTACATCGAAGCTGTACTCCGCGCCTGAATCGTCAATTCCGGAGCGCAGCACTTTACCACTCTGGCTTCCTTCATTAATTTGGCTCCACGCTCTGTTGTTTACTTTAAAAGTGTACTTGGCTGTGCCAGTAGTATTGATGGTATAGTACTCGGTCTTGCCCTTCTTCTCGACAAAAGTCAGCTTCAGATCGCTGTTGTTTTGCGGAGGCTTGGTTGGCTGATCGGTCTGCCCCGTACCAGATTGGCCTGTAGGGTTCCCCGTATCCGTTGCTCCATTATTTGGCGTGCCCGGTTTGTTATCTGCAGGAGGCTTGCTCTCATTCGTAATATTCGTGTCCTGATCAGCTGTTTTATTGGCATTGTCTTCTGGCGTCCTAAGCACAAAAATATAAAAGATCACCACGATTAAAATAAAGAACAGCCACATCATCAATGTAAAGCCCCATTTATTGAACCGGTCCGCTGTACGCGAAGCCGCCCGACGCGGCATCATTACAGGGTCTGGAGTAGGCTCTATCGTAATTGACGGAACTTCTTTCTTGAACAATTCAAGCATATCCTCGGTGTTCAGCCCGACGGCTTCGGCATAGTTCTTGATAAAGGCGCGAACATAGAAATTGCCGGGCAGCACCTTGTAATTTCCTTCTTCAATCGCTTCGAGATAACGTTTTTGAATTTTCGTCAAATTCTGTATATCATCAAGTGTAAAACCTTTTTGCTCTCTCGACTTTCTAAGCAATGCTCCCAGTTCCGACATCTTTTCACCTCCAATCAAAAATCATAGCTGGTAAATGTCTCATACGTAATTTCTTCTTCAGGGTTGTTGCGAAGCTCGATAATACAATCAAAATGACTATAGTCAAAATGAGATTCCTGTATGAAAATATCGGGATGTTCAATGACCTTCGTAGAAGGCATGGACATAATTTGCTGAAGCAGCATATGGTGCTTTTCATTGGAACGTATCGTACTGACAATTCCGTCAATAATGAAAATATTATTCGCATTCATTTCTTCATCCGAGAGCTGGCTGCGAACCGTTTGACGTAGCAGCGTGGAGGAAACAAATGTCCACCTTTTATTCGAGCAGACGCTTCCGGCAATAATCGATTCGGTCTTCCCGACACGAGGCATTCCTCTCAGTCCGATAACCTGATTGCCATCCCTTTTGAATAATTCACCCAAAAAGTCTACAAGTAAACCAAGCTCATCTCGGGTAAAGCGAAACGTTTTAAGATCATCCGAAGCGCGTTCAATATAACGGCCATGCCGAACAGCCAAAATATCAACCAGTTTTGACGGGCGAAGCGCATTAACGGTTATGTTATGGACTTTTTTAAGCATTTTGCCTAACAACTCGATTTTCTCATCATCATTGGTTTGCAGCAGCATTCCGCGAGTTCTGTCTTCTACCCCATTAATGGTAATAATGTTAACCTCAAGCATACCAAGCAGGGAAGCAATATCACCCAGCAATCCGGGACGGTTATTATGTATTTTGTACTCCATATACCATTGTTTTTGTTCCATATGTATTATACCTCGAAGAAGGAGATTGGAAATCATTAAATTATGGCAGCAAACATTGCGTTCTAATATAAATAATTCTACAAATTTCGCCAGTCTCCTGCATCCAATGTTTAAAAACATTACAGAAAGCCTCCATAATGGAGGCTCCCTGTAATGAACGCTTACTTCTGTACAAGCTTTACCATGAGTCTGGCAATTGTTTTGCGTTCTTCTTCGTCACCGACATCCCAAATTTCCTTGAGCGCACGCTGCTCGTCGTTTTTCGGATCAACCCGCTCTTCGAGGAAACTTCCAATCTCGTAAGCAAGCTTCGAGATCGTATCTTCGCTCAAACCGATTTTTTGGGCCTGTTCTATCCGCTCAGCTAGAAATTGCTTCCACGTATCAAAATTAGTCAGTACAGTTGACATGCCATGTCGCCTCCTTTGGAATTTGAAACAAGGGAATGATCAACCATACTTATTGTTAGCGTGGGAAGGGGTTGTTATGCAAAGAGAACGTCAAGGTAAAAATGTCAGGTAACCCAGCCTCCGTTCGGGCTAATAATTTGTCCGGTAATATAGCCGGATTCAGGAAGCGACAAAAAATAAACAAGGGAAGCGACTTCATCCGGCTTGCCGAAGCGACCGATCGGTATTTCTTCTGCAAGCGCCGCTTTTTCATGCTCATTCAAGTTGTTGTTCATTTCAGTATCAACAGCGCCCGGAGCGACCGCATTGACGGTAATTCCCGAAGGGGCAAGCTCCTTGGCCAATGCTTTCGTGAAGGCATTCATTCCGCCTTTCGTTGTCGAATACAGAACCTCGCAGGATGCGCCCGACATGCCCCATACCGAGGAAACATTGATGATTCGCCCGTATTTGCGTGAGATCATGGATGGCATAAATAATTGGCAGCAAAGGAACATGCCCTTCAAATTTATCGCCATTACATGATCCCATTCTTCATCCGTTACATCCGAAAGCATTCCATAATGCGCAATTCCTGCATTATTAACGAGAATGTCCGGCATCATATCATGAATTTCCAGTTTTTCTCTCATCCGTTCCAATTGCTCGCGCGAACGCAAATCTGCGCTAATCGTCATCACATTGGCGCCAACTGCCATACATTGACGAGCTGTTTCATTTGCTTCTTCATGGGATTGCAAATAATGGAGTACCAAGTTCATGCCTTCAGAGGCGAATCGCTTGGCAATTGAAGCTCCAATTCCCCGGCTCGAGCCGGTTATAAGTACGGTCATTTTGTTAAAAGGCTTCATTCCTGCTCCTTGCTTACAATGGATACCGCCGCCTGCTCCCAGTCAAAATGCTGGCGCAATCTGGCATTTATTTCTTCAAGCGTCACCGTTTCATAAATTTCCAGCAATTCAAACAAGTCTCCGCCGCGGAACTTATGACGTGTAAATTCATTGGCAATGGATTCCGGAGAATTCAGCATTCTTAAATATCCGCCAATGCGCTTCCTTCTTGTCCGCTCAAATGCGTCGGATTCAATTCCTTGCTGCAGCAGGTCATTAACAGCCTTTTGAATACGGCCAAGCAACTCATCAGGACTACGGGTCTCGCCCCCAATAATGGAGAACGCATATCCCGAACCCGAATTGAATTCATAGCCAAAGGAGTCAGAAATAAGCTGGTCATCATAGAGCGACTGGTATAGTACAGAGCTTGGTCCGAATATCGCATCGAGCATAAGCTTTGTTACAATATCGCGCCGCTGCAGCTCATCAGGTTTTTCCGATAATTCTTTATCCTTGATCCCAATCAGGCATTTGGGCAAAGATACGGGCAGCGAAATTTGTTTTTTTCTTAATTTCACACTTGTTGGCTCGGCCTCGAAAAAACGATTGATTTCCCCCAACTGTTCGAAGCTTTTCCGCTGCTGATTTTCCCGGACCAATCCCATAATCTGCTCTGGATCAATACCACCGACAACAAACAAAATCATATTGCTCGGATGGTAAAAAGTGTTATAGCATGCATAAAGGCTTTCCTTGTCGATCTGCATAATGGAATCAACGGAGCCGGCAATATCAATATGAACCGGGTGCTTATGATAAAGCGCATCAATAAGCCCAGTGTAAACCTGCCAATCCGGATTATCCTTGTACATATTGATTTCCTGCTCGATTATTCCCTTTTCCTTATTGACATTTTCGTCTGTGAAATAAGGATGCTGCACAAAATCAAGCAAGGTTTGCAAATTTTCAGGAACTTTCTCTGTAGCCGAAAACAAATAAACGGTCCGGTCAAAGCTGGTAAATGCGTTGGCAGAGGCTCCCTGAGAGGCAAACGTAGCAAATATATCGCCAGTAGGCTCCTCGAACATTTTATGCTCCAAAAAATGAGCTATGCCATCCAGCACTTGATTGACAGGTCCGTCGCCAACCGAGAAACGATTGTCAATTGAGCCGAAGCGGGTGGAGAACGTCGCGTATGTCTTCTGAAATTCTTCCTTTGGCAAAATATAAACCTGTAATCCACTCGGCATGACCTCATAATGCAACGTTTCCTTAATATGGGGATAGTAAAGCTGCTGCATATTTATTATGCCTCCTTCCGGTCGCTCAAGAAATAGATGGTGTCCAGCTCTACTTTTTGAGCGGCTTGCACCACATCCTGCGGCGTTACAGCTTGAATGTCGCTCATTAATTCGGCATTGGAGCGAACTCGTCCTGTGAGAATTGAATTAAAATCATAAGCAATCATCTCAAAGGCTGAATCCTGCAATTCCCGAAGATGGTTCAAAATCATCGCTTTGGTCTGATTTATTTCAAGCTCAGACAATTCTCCTGCCCGCATACTGTCAAGCTGCTTGCGGATAATTTCCGCAGCGCGTTCGAAATTTTTAATTTCGATCCCGGACTGAATGGTGCACAAACCTTTGATGCCGTCCAGTCTGGACGCTGCATAGTAGGCAAGCGACGCCTTTTCCCGTACGTTCATAAACAGCTTGGAATGGGGGTAGCCGCCAAGAATGCCGTTATACATCAACATGCTTGCATAATCGTCATCCGCGTAGCCTGTATTTGTCCGCAATCCCATATTGAGCTTGCCTTGATTGACATCCATCTTTTCGATTACAGTTTTGACATCGGATACATGGCGGCCACCGGATGGCTTAGCATACGTGCCAGGCTTGCCTTCGCCGGTCTGGAATGCCTTCGCCGCAATCGCTTGTACTTCTTCAAGACTCGTATCGCCAACAACATACAAATCAAAGCAAGCATTGCTTAGCCATTGCCGATAGGATTGATAAAGCGATCTCTCATCAATCGCTGCCAAATCGGAAATTTGTCCGAGCGCATGAAAACGAAAGGGGTCTCCGGCGTACATTTCTTCAACACAACGTTCAGCCGCATAACGAATTTTATCATTAATAATCGCTTCCAGACGCTGCTTGAGCGTCGTCTTCTCGGCAGCAACATATTTGGCTCGAAGCGCGTCCTCGTTCTCTTGCGCCGGAGAGGTCAATACTTCCCCAAGCAGTTGCAAAGCAGCTTCCAGCAAGGACGCCGATGAGGAAACAAACTGGTCGTGGATGACATCCAGACGAAACTGCACAATCTGGGAATCGCCCCGTTTATAAATATCAAAACCAAAGCCGGCCCCATACATGTTGTCCAAACGCTCGCGAAAAGCAATGGTTTCCGGAGTTGCATAGGTCCCTCTTCTTAATACAAAAGGAGTCAGAGCTGTAGCAGTAACGGTATCTTCAGCCAAGGGCACGCCTGCATATAGCGATATTGCAAACGTCTTGAACCGTTTCGTAGGCAGAACATGCAGCCTGACCCGATCAAACAAGCTTCTTTCAAAAGGCGTTACTGTCACTTGTGCATAGCCCCTTCCATCCTTAAATTACGTAGTCAATTTATTCCAACTTGACGATTTCTATACCATTTTAACCCACTCGAAATGCAAGAAGCAACCCGCATTCCGGGATGGGCGCGGGTCACTTCTTCATAGGTGCATATTAGATACAGAAAATATGTTTGCCGATGGTTTTGACTTGCTGTCGAGTCCAAATCCATTTGGAAGTCGCGGTCACCGGATTGAAGTAATAGAGGCAACCGTCGCTTGGGTCCCAACCGTTAATCGCATCCTGAACGGCCTGACGGGCACGCTCATTCGGCTCCAGCCAAATCTGGCCATCAGCTACAGCCGTGAAGGCTCCCGGTTGAAAAATAACACCGGAGGCTGAATTCGGAAAGCTAGGGGATTTGACCCGATTCAAAATCACCGCGGCCACCGCTACTTGTCCTTCATAAGGCTCGCCGCGCGCTTCACCATATACAGCATTTGCCATAATTTTTAAATCATTGGCAGACAGACCCAAGCGATTGGATTGCGCCAGATTGGATGTACCGCCTTGATTGCCGGAGGTGCCGGAGGATGTGTTACCCCCTGTATTCTCATTGCCGGGCTTCCAGCTTTTTGTCGCTTCCCAAAGCTTCAGCTTTGTCTTGGCGCCTACGACTCCATCTGATTTCAATCCGAATTTCCATTGAAACCAAGTGACGGCGTTCTTAGTCTTCGAACCAAACTGACCGTCTATCTTGCCGTCGTAATACCCTAAAAATTTCAAACGCCCCTGAAGCTCATTTACATCCTGACCTGTAGCGCCAACCGTCAGGGTCGCATTGCTGAACGTTTCAGTTGTCGTCTGATCCCCTGCCTGCTTCAACGCAAAAGCTCCAAAGAGCATGCATACGATGACGGCAGTCATTATAACCAATCGTTTCTTCATGCGTTCCAATCAGCCCTTCTCATCCTTTAGTCATTCGCAAGGAATGCGAATGCCGCTACAGGTAGTATGAGAAAGTGCCAATCCTTCTATGCATATCTTTTCCCCTATTGGAGGAAGGCGTTAGCGCTGGGAGGAACACCTTTAGGCCAGCAACGAGACGCTAACGGCTACGATGTGATTTTGCTGGCTTGGTACTGCTCCAGCGTAGTCAATACCTCGCGAGGCTTGCTGCCCTCATAAGGACCAACAATGTTGCGGGCCTCCATCTGGTCAACGAGCCTTGCCGCACGCGTGTAGCCTACGCGCATTCTCCGCTGAAGCAGTGAAACGGAAGCTTGCTTGGACTCCAGGACAATTTGAACAGCCTGCTCAAACAGTTCGTCCAGGTCATGGTTATCGGCTTCTGCCGTTTCCTCAATTTCCGGCACCAAATCTTCCTTATACTCCGCTTCCGCCTGACCTCTGACATGATTGACAATGAACTCGACCTCTTGATCGGACAGGAACGCGCCCTGAACGCGAATCGGCTTGGACATGCCGACCGGAAGGAACAGCATATCTCCGCGGCCAAGCAGCTTCTCGGCCCCGACCATATCCAGTATCGTACGGGAGTCTACCTGAGAGGAGACGCCAAAAGCAATCCTTGACGGAATATTAGCCTTGATTACACCTGTAATAACGTCAACTGAAGGGCGCTGAGTCGCGATAATCAGATGGATACCGGCGGCGCGGGCCATTTGTGCCAGCCGGGTAATCGCATCCTCTACATCACCCGCCGCGACCATCATCAAATCCGCAAGCTCATCAACAATAACGACAATATAAGGCAGAATAGCTGCCGGATTATCCTTCATCAGCGTGTTATAGCCTTCAATATTTCGTGTCCCGGATTTGGAAAACAGCTCATAACGCTTTTCCATCTCCACTACAATTTTCTTGAGTGCAAGAGAGGCGCGGCGCGGGTCCGTAACAACAGGTGCGAGCAAATGCGGAATGCCGTTATATACATTCAGCTCAACCATTTTTGGGTCAATCATTAAAAACCGCACCTCATCCGGCTTCGCCTTGTAGAGAATGCTTGTAATAATTCCGTTAATACAAACCGATTTCCCCGAACCGGTTGCACCCGCAACAAGCAAATGCGGCATCTTGGCCAAGTTCCCGACAATAGGCTGCCCAGAAATATCACGTCCAAAGGCAATCGACAATTTGGAAGGTGCATGCTGGAAGGCTGTCGTTTCCATAACCTCGCGCATCGTAACCACCGATACTTCCATGTTCGGCACTTCGATTCCAATCGCCGACTTGCCGGGAATCGGCGCTTCCATCCGGATATCCTTTGCGGCAAGCGCAAGCGCAATATCATCGGTAAGGGCAACGATTCGGCTAACCTTTACCCCTACGCCAGGCTGAACCTCGTAACGGGTTACCGCCGGCCCTCTTACAACATCCAGCACCTTCGCTTCAACGTTAAAGCTTTTGAGCGTCTCGGTCAGGACATTGCGTAGATTGGCATCTGACAGCCCCTCCGGTCCACGGTTCTTCGGCTTGGACAGAAGCGCCAGACTTGGCAGCACATAAGGTTTAATGACCTCAGTAGGCGGAGTTGCAGCCGTATGGCCATCCTGATTTGCAGCTTCCGCAGCGCGCCCCGTTTCCTCCGTTCCTTCTTCCAGGCCGTCTTGAACACCTGAATCCACACCCATATCATGTTGGTCTGCCAGAGAATCAAGCACATTCGGCAGTTCCTCATCAAATGCAGGCTCCGCAAGCGATTCCGGCCAGGAATCTACTTTATGCGGCTCTCCATCTGTCGACAACCCGGACTCAGGAGGCCATGCATCAACAGCGGCAGCGGCGTCAGAAACCTCGTACGGCGCTTGCGAGACAGACCAGCCCTTTACGGGCTCCAGCGGAGAAAGCGGCTGCTCGATCTCCTGATTTGGCAAATTCGGTTCATGATTTACTGGAGGACCTTCACCCTTGTTTCTTCCCCAGCTAAACAAATTAAGCAGTTTCTTTTCCCTCTTGTCCGCCGATGCTGAGGGAAGGTCTTCTATGTAGTCCGGCTCGCCATCCTCAAAGTAATCCTCGTCATCATCGCCTTCTATAACAGGAGCCGGGGCTGCTTTCGCAGGCTTAGGCTTTTGCTGCTTGACCTTCTGGGCAAGCATTTTGGCGCGCGCCTGCATAGCCGCTTTCCATTTTTGTTTGAGAAGCACATACAGCCTTCGGCCTCGCTTAACAATAATCCTGATAAACTCGACATACGATTTGCCTGTTATAAGCATGATGGATATGGCAAACATAACAATCAAAATAAACTGTGAGACCGTCAAACCAAACAGCATATGGAGCAATGATAATTGAATCGCACCGAGGTAGCCGCCGCTAATCGCTTTTGAAAACATTGGCGTATCCTGGGTACCCATTACGTCCAGCTCACTGCGAATGTTCGAACCAAGCACAGACAGAATCGAAGCCGAATCCGCGGAAGGCATCCCGGCCAGCTTCAGTTTGATTTCATTAATGGCACTCAACAGCGTCAACGCCATAATAAGAAGCAAAATACCGCTCTTGCGTCTGGACCAGCCTGACGGCCATTCCCGCTTTACCATAACCGCCAGACCGACACAAATAAAGATAAGCGGCAACACAAAATAAAACTTTCCTAATATTAATGCAAACAGTTTGGAAAGTGCGCGTCCTACTGTCGCTTCTCCTGATAGCGCAATCACAGATATCGTAATGATAAGTATCCCGTAGACTTCATATTTCAAGCTTGTGCCTACCGATTTTTTCTTGCGTTTTCGTTTTGCCACATCAGTCACCTCTTGGTAAAACATTATACCATAGGTGGACAAATGTTCCTACGTGTTTGGGGAATGGATATTCGCATATATAATTGTTCGACCGGGGCTGAGCTCCGGACGTAAATAATCGTCGAGAGATCCGTTGACAATGCGGATAATTTTACCGATACCGTGGCCGATCGGCTCTATCTGCATCATGACGCCGTCCATCTGTATTTCAATCCAAGGCTCGCGTTCCTGATCATACCCTGACAGCACCAGTTCGAGCGGCATGCTTGTATATAGAGTCATTGGATTGTCCCTCCGGGAATTTCCGCTTTACGGCGCTCAATTGCCGTGTTTAGCTCCCTGATTGCCTCTCCGACACCGCCTACAGCATCAATCAAGCCATGGCGGACCGCATCCGCGCCGATGACGGTAGTACCGATATCCCGAGTCAATTCGCCTGTCTTGAACATCAGCTCCTTGAATTTCTGATCGGTTACATTCGAATGGGCGGTTACGAATCGAACAACCCGCTCTTGCATTTTGTCCAAGTATTCGAAGGTTTGCGGGACACCAATGACAAGCCCGTTCATACGAATGGGGTGGATGGTCATCGTCGCCGTTTCCGCTATGAAGGATTTGTTGCCGGCTACCGCAATAGGCACGCCAATGGAGTGGCCTCCGCCAAGGACAAGCGTTACTGTCGGCTTCGACAACGATGAAATCATCTCCGCGATAGCAAGCCCAGCCTCGACATCTCCGCCTACCGTATTGAGTACAATCAGAATGCCTTCAATTTTGGCACTTTGTTCGGCTGCAACCAGTTGAGGAATAAGATGCTCATATTTAGTCGTCTTGTTTTGCGGCGGCAGGACCAGATGCCCCTCGATTTGTCCGATAATGGTCATGCAGAAAATATTGGATTCCGCAGTTGGCGCAGGCAGAGCGCCGAATTGCTGAATGGACTCATTAACAGCTATTTTCTTCCGTTCATCCTGTACCTCCGGCTCCTCCTGCTTCTGAATCAGATTGTCATGAAACATGATTTAACCCTCCCTTGGCATAAGCTTGTCATAGTATGGGTTACCTAGCTGCTTTTATACAGTCAAAGCCCATGCCGGGCGCAGAAGCAAAAAGCCTCCGGTTCTCGGCAGAGAACTGAAGGCTTTAAAGTTCATTAAACTTCCATAATAATTGGCAGAATCATTGGACGACGGCGAGTTTGCTCATAAAGGAAGCGTCCGAGCGCATCTTTTACATTGGTCTTCAGCGACGCCCACTCATTCACTTTATCATTCATCAACTTGTGGAGCGTCGAAGTAACAATACGATTCGCTTCCTCCAGCAAGCCTTCCGATTCTCTAACGTATACGAAACCGCGTGAGATAATATCCGGGCCGGACAGAATTGTTCCATCCTGTTTGCTCAAGGTGACCACAACAACCAAAATACCGTCTTGGGACAACAGCTTACGGTCGCGCAGTACAATATTGCCTACGTCCCCTACGCCAAGTCCATCAATTAGCACATTACCGGCTGCCACTTTGTTTCCTTTGCGGGCAGTTCCGCCCTGGAACTCAACGGTATCTCCGTTGTCGAGCAGGAAGATATTTTCCTTCTCTACGCCGACAGACTCACCAAGCAGCGCGTGGTGACGAAGCATCCGGTACTCACCATGGATCGGGATGAAATACTTCGGCTTAATCAGATTAAGCATCAGCTTGAGCTCTTCCTGGCTGCCGTGACCGGAAACGTGAACACCCGATACAGAACCTGGACCGTAGATCACGTTGGCGCCTAGACGGAACAGTTCATCGACTGTGCGTCCTACATATTTTTCATTTCCGGGTATTGGTGTCGCGGCAATGATCACCGTATCCCCTGGCAAAATATCAACCTTGCGGTGAGTGGATCTGGCCATGCGCGTCAGCGCTGACATAGGCTCACCTTGACTCCCGGTTGACAGAACGACAACACGGTCTGCAGCCATCTTATTCACTTCATCCGGCTCGATGATCATTCCCTCAGGAATTTCAAGGTAACCGAGATCTGAAGCAATGCTGACGACGTTCACCATACTCCGTCCAATAACTGCAATTTTCCGTTTTGTCGCCATCGCGGCATTGATGACTTGTTGAATACGATGCACATTGGAAGCAAAAGTAGCAACAACGATGCGCTGGGAAGCTTTGCGGAAAATATCCTCAAAGTTCGCTCCAATCATGCTCTCCGATGGCGTAAAACCCGGACGCTCTGCATTTGTGCTGTCAGACAGCAATGCCAGTACGCCTTGGGAGCCAATTTCAGCGATACGCTGCAGGTCGGCATACTGATCGTTCACAGGAGTGTGGTCAAATTTAAAGTCTCCCGTATGCACAACCCGGCCTTCCGGCGTATCCAGGCAGACTCCTACAGAGTCCGGAATACTGTGATTGGTCTTGAAAAAGCTTGCTTTGATCGAGCCAAGCTGGACCTCAGAATCGGCGTTGATCAGAATCCGCTTCGTCTCGCCCAACAAGCCTGCTTCCTTCAGCTTGCCTTCAATCAGTCCAAGTGTTAGTTTCGTACTGTACACAGGGACATTCAGATGCTTGAGGACATACGGAAGAGCACCAATGTGGTCTTCATGCCCGTGGGTAACGAGAATGCCTCTCACTTTATCCCTGTTCTCCGTGAGATAGCTGATGTCCGGGATGACAATATCAATGCCGAGCATGTCCTCTTCCGGGAACTTCAAGCCCGCATCTACAACAACAATGTCATTTCCGTGCTGGACAACGTACATATTCTTACCAATTTCACCGACGCCGCCCAGTGCAAAAATAATTAATTTATCCTGGTTGTTCTTCTTTGACAAGTGTATCTATACCTCCTAAAGTTGTTCAACGTCGATCCAAACGTTTATTCAATTTTCAATATTTTTTATTTGCCGCACTCAGTCACTTGAAATCATTATACATGATAAAATTGTCAAAACACAAGTCAAGTCATTCAAGAATTAGAAGCCGCCTCTATGGCCCTTATATAAATAAGGACAACCAAGGGCAGTTCCATCTTTCGCAGCCGGACTTTCCTTTATATATAAACTGAGGTAACCCGTTAAAATTTATACCTCATGCAAGGGAATTCTCTGCCAAAAAAAACGGCTGCGATCGTCCATTGAAAAGGACAGCAGCCGTTTTCACAGGTCTTTTTGCAAGTTTAAAAAACTTGCTTCAGAGCGTTTGCCTCTTCTTCATTCACCCATACCAGCGGCAGTCTCACACCACCGACAGTAACGCCTCGCGACTCCAGCGCAAATTTAATTCCAACCGGGTTCGGCACTGTAGAGAACAAAGCTTTGAAGATTGGATGAAGCTGCTGATGTTGTTTGGCTGCTGCCTTCACATCCCCGCTCAGATAAGCGTTTAGCATGTGCTTCATTTCCTTGCCGACGATATGGCTGGCTACGCTGATAACCCCATGTCCGCCCACTGCGAGAACCGGCAGAGCGGCGCCGTCATCACCGGAGTATACGTGGAAGCCTTCCGGAGCGCCGTGAACAATTTGCGTCACTACTTCAAGAGACGCGCATTCTTTGGTACCTACCACATTGTCCAGCTCAGCGAGCCGCAAAGTGGTCTCCGGGGTTAAGCTGATGCCGGTTCTAGCCGGTACATTGTATAGAACTACAGGAAGCTTCGTGGATTCGGCAACAGCCTTGAAATGCTGATACAATCCGTCCTGGTTCGGACGATTATAGTAAGGCGCTACCAGCAGCAAAGCATCCACGCCCGTCTCTTCAGCTGCCTGCGTCAAATGGATGGAATCGGCCGTATTGTTGCTGCCCGTTCCCGCAATGATCTTGCATCTGCCCGCTGCACGCTGCACGCCAAATCGGAATAGCTCCAGCTTCTCCTCATCAGAAAGTGTAGGCGATTCACCTGTTGTTCCGGCAAGGACGATACCATCATTTTGCTGCTCATCTATTAAGTAATCAATTAATCGTCCTGTTGCTTCCCAATCAATTTGACCTTTCGTGTCGAACGGGGTTACCATTGCGGTCACTAATCTTCCAAAATCCATATTGACGTCCTCCGATTATTAAATATGATAATGAGGAAAAAACCTCACCGTTTATGAATAGTGCAACTTCTATAATTTTATAAATGAAGTTCGAACTTGGCGTGCAGCGCCCTCAGCGCCGGAACCATATCATTTTGCCGCACCAATACCCAGATCGTGCTGTTGGAATCCGCCGATTGAAGAATCGGAATATCTTTCTCCGCCAGCGCCTCTACAATCCGGGCCATAATTCCGGGGACACCGTTCATGCCGCCGCCAATAACCGATACTTTCGCGCAGCCTGTTACTGCTTTCGGTTCATAGCCGATAGCTTGCAAAACAGCCATCGCCTGCTTGGCATCATGATCAAATACGGTATAGACTGCACCGCCTAGGTTGACGTTGATGAAGTCCACGCTGATCTGATGGCTCGCCATCGCCTGGAATACCTGCAATTGAACGTCAAAATCCTTATCCGGCTGTGCCTGTACGGATATTTGGGTGACCCCTTCAACATGGGCAATTCCGGTTACATGCCGATCTTTGACCGCTACATTGGGGGATCCGTCCATGTAGGTGACGAGCGTGCCTTCATCATTCGAGAAGGTGGATCGGACACGCAACGGCACCCCGGCCTGCTGTGCAATTTCTACTGCCCGAGGATGTATAACCTTTGCTCCCTGTCGAGCCATATTGCAAATCTCTCCGTATCCGACGACGGATAGCGGCTTCGCATTCTCCACAATTCTCGGATCGGCGGTCAATATGCCGTTCACATCCGTATAAATATCCACCCGCTCTGCCAACAAAGCTGCCCCTAGAGCGGTGGCGGAAGTGTCGCTGCCGCCGCGCCCAAGCGTTGTCAGTTCCCCATCTGCTGTTCGTCCTTGAAATCCGGCAACAATGACGACGGATTGCTCGGCCAAATGCTTCAGGATTGCTTGCGGCTTCAACTCGACAATTTTTGCTTGGCCAAACTTGGCATCGGTAATGATCCCGGCCTGACCTCCGGTTAGCACCACAGCAGGAATCCCCCGCTCATGTAAAAGTGAGCACATCATGACAGCCGATATGATCTCTCCACAGCCCATCAACAAATCCCTTTCGCGTGTAGGAATCTGCGCCTGTCCGCTTCCGGCCGCCAGATTAAGCAAAGTATCCGTTGCGTAAGGCTCGCCCTTGCGTCCCATTGCCGATACAACGACAACAAGCTGATAGGCAGCCTGTCTCTCTCTCTCAATATGAGCAAGAACCCTCTCTCTTGCAGAAGCTGTCGAAAGAGAGGTGCCGCCAAATTTTTGAACCAGAATCGCCATGTGGCTGTTTCCTCCGTAACGTAAAAGAAGCTTTTATCCACTTTACGCTACTGCAAGCCAGAGGTGTACCCGCTGGCAATGTGCTCTGCATGCCGAAGCCGCTTCCGGCCGACTTCTTGAGCAAAAAACGTCGGATATGATCCATTCCTTCAGTCCGAGTCCGTTGTCCAGTTCGCAGCACATACAGCCGGCAAGCGCTTCAAGTTTGCCGGCTGGTTCGATAGCCGGAGGTATGCGAACATGATGACCATATACGACAAGACTACGCACGCAACACGCAAGTTGCAGTAACGTCGATGAACAAGACTTTCGTGTCAGACCGCTGAAAGGTTCTTCCTATCGCAGTCGTTGCCGGATTTGCATGATGTTGTTCAGCTTATATCATTAAAACGCTCTACCAGCATCGGTTGAAGCTGTCTGCCTTCCAGAGCGGCTTCACATGCTTCAACTATTAACTCCATTCTGGCCACCAGGGAATTAGGCTTGCGGACAGGATCGTCCTGGCCGAATGGCACGAAATAAATATGCTTTGCAGCAAGCAGCTTTGCGATATTCGCCGCATTGAGTCCAAGACCATCATTGGTCGACACCGCCAGCACAACCGGCCGCTGGTTTCTCATTTGCGCCTTCGCAGCCATCAGTACGGCGCCATCGGTCATGGCATTGGCAAGTTTGCTTATCGTATTGCCCGTACATGGGGCAATAACAAACACATCAATCAGTTTGGATGGTCCTAGCGGTTCCGCCTGGACGATCGTAGAAATCAGATCATTGCCGGTCAACTGCTTGAGTTGCTCCTGCCAATCCTCCGATTTGCCGAATCTAGTATCGGTGGTCATGATTGTATTTGAAACAATCGGAATGACGTTTGCGCCTGCCTCAATAAATCGTTTGATTTGCGGCATTACTTCCGCAAACGTACAATGGGAGCCCGATAAAGCGTACCCGACCGTTTTTCCCTGCCAACTCATTGTCCATCCCCCCGTAATCGTACATCATCCAAAATCAACCGACTTAAACAGTCCGCAAGTATGCGTCCAGCAGTTTTGGGAGCGACGATGCCCGGGAGTCCGGGGGCCAGCAGCGCTTTGATTCCACGTTTTTCAGCAAAACGGAAATCCGTACCGCCCGGCTTGGAAGCCAGGTCGATAATAACAGCGCGTGAAGGCATTTTCGCAATAATTTGTGCTGTGACTATCATAGTCGGAATTGTATTAAAAAGCAAGTCAATGTTGCCAACATGCAGCTGCAAATCCTTGATATAGAAAGGATTTAACCCCATCTCCTCAGAACGTGCAAAGTGCTCCACACGCCTTACTCCAACCTGAACTTTTGCCCCTAATCCCTGCAACGTCCTTGCCATCGTAAAGCCGGTCCTTCCGATTCCGAGCACGACCGAATTTGACCCGTGGATGGTGATGTCCGTATTTTGAATGGCCATCATTATCGCGCCCTCTGCCGTCGGTATCGAATTGTAAATGGCCACATCATCGCGCTCCAGCAACTCGACTAGCTCAAGCCCGTGCTTGCTGCACAACTGGCGCAGATACGGCTTTGCCATCCCGGTATAAACCTTGCAGTGCTTGGGCAGGCGCGATACATGCGCATCAGTCAGCTTTAACTCCCTATCGCTGAATACAGCCGTTATTTCCCCATTGTCATCCGTCCCGACAACAGGCAGTATAAGAGCATCGACCCGCTCAAACAGCTCCTCCGTTAGTTCCGCATGCACGGCGCCATCGAACGGCGTATGCAAACCGTCGAATCCTGCCAAAGTAACAGCCGCATCAAGCTCAGCCAGCTTGCGGATAACCTCCAGCGCTCTCGCATCCCCGCCGAGCAACAGAACATGAGTCCCCGTCAGCATATCGCTTCACTCCTTTCTCGCGCACCAAATATACGTTATCCTATGCCGCAGCCCAAAGGAGGGTGAAAAACAAAAAAAGGCAAAGCAGGAAACAAATCTGCCTTGCCTTGCTTATTTAAAGGGATTATTGCCTATAATTGCGGGAGAACGCTGCACGCCAGCGGCTTATACGCCCGTATGACCGAAGCCGCCGCTGCCGCGTACCGTATCGGACAATTCTTCTCTTTCTTCCAGTTGAACCTGCGGCACTGTCTGGAAGACCATCTGGGCAATCCGCTCGCCGCGGTTAATGACGAACGGCTCCTGACCCAAATTAATGAGCAATACCTTCACTTCACCGCGATAATCGGCATCAATCGTCCCCGGTGAGTTCAGGCACGTAATGCCATGCTTGTACGCCAGGCCGCTGCGCGGCCGAATTTGCGCTTCCAGCTCTATTGGCATGGCTAACGCAAATCCGGTCGGGATCAATATGCGCTGACCGGGAGCCAGTGTGACAGGCTCTTCGACAGCAGCTTGCAAGTCAAAACCGCTGGCTGCCTGTGACATTTTGCGAGGCAGGTCAAGACCGTTGCTTCCGGGAAGTCGTTTAATTTGAACTTGAAACAAGTGAATCTCTCCTTAATCCCGCCGCTGCATCATCACTCGCGCCTACCATTGCCACAGCAAACGGAACAGACAGCATCCGGCTTGTAATTTCACGTATATCGGCATCCGTAACCTGATCAATCCGCTCCAGCATTTGATCCAGTGTATAATGTCTTCCGAGCATCAACTCGTTCTTGCCAATTCGGTTCATACGGCTGCTCGTACTCTCCAGACTTAAGATCAGACTTCCCTTGAGCTGCTCCTTGCCGCGATGAAGCTCAGCGGCCGACAGCCCGTTAACCGCCAGGTCACCCATCATCTCTACAGTCAGATCGAGCACATCTTTGGTCTGCTTCGGCGCAGTCCCCGCATAGATTGTGAAGAGGCCTGTATCGGCATACGAGGTATGGTAGGAGTACACAGAGTATGCTAGACCGCGCTTCTCGCGAATCTCCTGGAACAGGCGCGAGCTCATGCCGCCGCCAATGGCGTTATTCAGCAAAATCATCGCGTAAAGCTTCTCGTCCGAAATGGAACAGCCCGGGAATGAGATGCAAATATGATTCTGTTCCGTTTGTTTCGAATGGAACAAATAATCGCTCTGGAACACGGGTAATGTAGTCGACTCGGCAGCTCCAGTGTTATCGAATGCGCCGAAATAGCGGGTAAGCAGCTCGAGCACAGCCGGATCCTCTACATTGCCTGCTACACTGATGACGGTATTGTCGACGCGGTAGCAGGATTTCATATGATTGATTAAATCTGAGGAACTCATGTCCAGCAGACGTTCCTCCAGCCCGAGAATGGAATAGGCAAGAGAATGGACACCGAACGCCGCTCTGGACGCCTCGTCATGCACCTTGTCATCTGGCGTATCCTCATACATCGAGATTTCTTCCAGAATGACATTTTTCTCTTTGGCGAGTTCCTCTGCATCAAATTGCGACTCGAAGAACATATCGGCAAGCGCTTCTACTGCAAGCGGCAAATGCTGATCCAGCACTTTCGCAAAATAGCAGGTGTACTCCTTGGATGTAAATGCATTCACATTGCCTCCGATACCATCGAACAAATCGGCGATATCCTTGGCGCTGCGCTGGCTTGTGCCCTTAAACAGCATATGCTCTATAAAATGTGAAATCCCGTTGTTATCAGGTGTTTCGTTACGTGATCCCGTTTTTACCCATATGCCAAAGGAAACCGATCTGCAGGTCGGGATATTTTCCACAACCACACGCAGTCCATTCTTTAATGTATATTTCTTCATCAGGTCCCCTCCTCAAATCAATGATACCACTATATCAGAATTATGGTGCTCACTCAACTTCGGGTACCCGCTTCTCGGAGAGAGTTTCGCTTACTGTGCCGATCGTCAGCCCCTTCTTGCGTATCTCGCGGATCATGCCCGGCAGCGCCTCGCTGGAGGATGCCGTCGGATGCATCAATATCAGTCCCCCCGGCTCTATGCGCAGCCGGATTTTTTGTACAATGCTTGAGGCCGGCGGCTTCTTCCAGTCTACAGTATCCAGCGTCCACAATACCGTTTTCAGACCTTGCTCAGCGGCTACTTTCACAGTCATCTGATTGAAATCGCCCGAAGGAGGGGCAAACCACTTGTTGGCTACATTCAGCTCGCTTTTTAGCAGCGCTTCCGTCTTGGAAATCTGCTGATAGGCCGCCTCCCTTCCCAACCGGCTCATATCCGGGTGGGAATACGCATGATTGGACAGCTCATGCTCTTCCAACTGGATACGCCGGGCAAGCTCGACGTTCTTCTTCAGCCAGCTGCCATCCAAGAAAAAAGTTGCCTTTACCTTCTCTTCCTTGAGCGTCTTTAGAATGGGTTCCAAAAATTCATTGCCCCATGCCACATTAATCATAAAAGAGACCATTGGCTTATTCGGATTGCCTTTGTAGATCGGGTGCTCGCCCAAATTTTCAAGCTTGACCTTTGGCTCAACCTCGTAATACTGATATCGGATTGGCGCTTCCGGCGACGCTTTGGCCAGACGATAGGTCTCCTCAACGTCAACTTCCAGCCCATTATAACCGGGAATCGCCTTCCATACCCGATCGACAGTTGCATTCACCGGGGCCACTCTGCGCTTGATTGCTTCTCTGCTGATTTGTTCGTACAGGGAATCCAGCTCTCCCTTTGCTTTTCCGGCCTCCGCAGGCGCGTCCGCATACGCCGTCTCGATTCTATTGCCGTTCTTTAATTGTTGAATATAATCAGCGATACCGCCTTGAAAAGCTGCCGCAAATCCGAATAGCAGCAGCGTTGCCGCCATAGCCGTCCATTTTTTATCGACCATTGTCCTTTCGCTCCTCTCATTCATTTCCATCCTATGAACAGGAGGACGAGATTATGAGGACAAACAAAAAGAGACAGACTGTATCTGACTCTTTGTGGGGTCATAAAATATAACCAGGCATCCGCCATATGCGCCCTATGTCCGAAACTGGGAGAACCCAGTGTAAGGGAACATGGAAGATGGCCTGTTCGTTTAACTTAATTTTCGGCTTTGTCGGTAACTTGAGCAGCCAGCACGGCTTTTCTCGACAGATTAACGCGGCCCTGCTGATCGATCTCCGTAACCTTAACGGTAATCTGATCACCTACTTTGACGACATCTTCAGTCTTGGCAACACGCTCGGCGGCCAATTGGGAAATGTGTACAAGGCCTTCTTTATTCGGCAAAATTTCAACGAACGCCCCGAACTTCTCAACGCGTTTTACCGTTCCAAGATAGATTTCGCCAACAACGACTTCTTTCACGATACCTTCAATAATTTGTCTGGCCTTCAGATTCATCTCTTCATTGGAAGAAGCGATAAATACGGTGCCATCCTGCTCGATATCGATTTTTACGCCGGTTTCCTCAATAATTTTGTTGATGATTTTCCCGCCCGCACCGATAACATCACGAATTTTATCCGGGTTAATGTGCAGAATGAGAATTTTAGGCGCATATTGTGACAGACTGGCGCGCGGCTGTTGAATGATCTCCAGCATTTTACCCAGAATGATCATGCGGCCTTCACGAGCTTGCTCAAGCGCTTGAGTCAAGATACTGCGGTTAATACCGTCGATCTTGATATCCATCTGAATAGCAGTTACTCCCGCTGCAGTACCGGCAACTTTGAAGTCCATATCACCCAGATGGTCTTCCAGACCTTGGATATCAGTCAAGATTGAGAAATGCTCGCCTTCCTTGATCAATCCCATTGCTACACCAGCTACAGGCGCTTTAATTGGAACCCCTGCATCCATCATAGCCAGCGTACTCGCGCAGATGCTCGCCTGTGAAGAGGAACCATTCGATTCCAGAACCTCGGATACAAGGCGGATCGTATACGGGAACTCATTTTCCGGCGGAATTACTTTGGACAATGCGCGCTCACCAAGTGCGCCATGCCCGATTTCACGGCGTCCAGGAGCGCGAAGCGGTCTTGCTTCACCTACGCTGAACGGAGGGAAATTGTAATGATGCATAAAGCGCTTGGATTCCTCAGGGCTGATACCGTCCAAAATTTGCACGTCTCCCAACGCCCCAAGCGTACATACGCTAAGCGCTTGTGTCTGCCCTCTTGTAAACAGACCGGAACCATGGGTGCGCGGCAGCAGTGAAATATCACAATCGATCGGTCTGATCTCATCGAGCGCACGACCATCAGGACGGACCTTGTCCACTGTAATCAAGCGTCTGACTTCTTCTTTTACAATATCATGAAGCACTTCTTTGACATCATCCAGAAGAGACTTGTCCTCTGCATAAATTTCGTCAAAGTGTGCTACAGCTTCAGCCTCAATCGCATCGATAGCATCTTGTCTGGCATGCTTTTCCGGAATCCGAATGGCTTCCACCAGACGGGCTTCAGCATATTCGCGCACAGCCTGATTGACATCCGGGTTGACCGCATGAAGTTTAACTTCCATCTTCGGTTTCCCTGCAATGGCAACCAGTTCCTCCTGCTTGGCAACGATAAGCTTGATTTCGTCATGTCCGAACATGATCGCTTCCAGCATCACTTCCTCGGAAACCTCATCAGCCTCCGCCTCTACCATCATGATGGCATCCTTGGTGCCGGCTACAACGACATGAATATCACTCTTTTCTTCTTCTTCCACGGTCGGGTTGACAATGAACTTGCCATCCACACGGCCAACAATAACACCGCCGACAGGACCGTTGAAAGGCACATCTGAAATCGACAACGCAGCGGAAGTACCGATCATTGCCGCGATTTCAGGCGAGCAGTTCTGGTCCACACTCATAACCAGGTCCAAAATCTGCACGTCATTTCTGAAGCCCTCAGGGAACAACGGACGAATCGGGCGGTCAGTCAAGCGGCTAGCCAGAATCGCTTTTTCACTTGGACGTCCTTCACGCTTAATGAAGCCACCCGGAATTTTACCAACTGCATAGAGGCGTTCCTCATAGTTGACAGTCAGCGGAAAAAAATCCAGATTCTTCGGTTCAGAGGAAACTGTGACTGTACACAATACGACTGTATCTCCATATCGAACCGTGACAGCAGCATTTGCCTGCTTGGCTAAACGACCGGTTTCAAGTACAAGCGGACGTCCGCCCAATTGCATTTCTACACGTTGAAGCATAGGATTTCCCTCCTTATCTAAAATAGTTTAGACAACCTTACGAACATTCCGCAAAGCTTATGTATCCAATACTTAAAAGCCTGAATATTTTAAAAAGCAACCCGGCTTGTACAACCAGGTTGCTTTTTTCCCCGTATTAACGGCGAAGACCGAGTTTTTCGATCAATGCGCTGTAACGTTTAACATCTTTGTTTTTCAGGTAAGCAAGCAACTTACGGCGCTGACCTACCATTTTGAGCAAGCCACGACGGGAATGATGATCTTTCTTGTGCTCCCGAAGATGCTGCGTCAAATTAACGATGTTCTCAGTCAGGATAGCGATTTGCACTTCCGGTGAACCGGTATCACTTGCGTGAGTCTTGTGCGTGTCGATCAGTTCGTTCTTGCGTTGTTGAGTAATTGCCATCCTAGTTTCACCTCCTTGAATAGAAATCGCCAGCAGCCTCGCCGCCGATGGTGAGAGCGGTCGACCAAGCTACGGTTCTGTCGCAGACACTTTTTCAGCCCACAACATTATCCATTATAACACATATGAAACCGGAAAGTAAATCTTCGCTGCCCGGAACTTATTTTCCCTCTGTTGGGCTGCCTGCCCGCTCTTTAGCGAGTACAGGCTCCACCAACTTGCGGGCGTTATCGGAATCGGTCTTGATTCGATCAATAAGTTCCTGCACAGAGTTGAAACGCTGCTCAGGACGAAGAAAGGACAGCAAATCCACTTGCACCTTCATCCCGTAAATATCCCGGTTAAAATCAAAAATATGAATTTCATAGGTTGGCTCAGCTAGGTCGGTCTCGAACGTCGGTTTGACGCCAACATTCATTACCCCACCGAACACTTCGCCTCCGGTATGAAACAAGACCGCATATACACCCAATTTCGGCAGGGCGTAGTTGCTGCCAGGAGTTACGTTCGCGGTAGGGAATCCGATCGTTCTCCCGCGTCCGTCCCCATGCTCTACCGTGCCGACGATGCTGTAAGGTCTGCCCAGCAGAAGCGCAGCCTGATCCACGCCCCCGGCTGCAATGTACTCGCGAATGCGCGTACTGCTTACTTTCGTCTCTTGAATCAGGAATGGCTCTACAATATCAACCTGCATAAAGGAAGCCCCCAGCTTGCTTAACAACTCAGGCGTGCCCGAGCCGAGATGACCGAAGGAGAAATCGAAGCCGACAACAGCCCGTTTCACCTGCAACTCGCGCAATACTTCCTCAACAAACTGCTCGGGAGAAATTGTCGCAAATCTGGAATCAAAATGAAAAATATAAGCTGTATCAATACCCAGGCGTTCAAACTGCTCCAACTTGTCATGAAGCGAGGTCAAACACGAAATATTCTGTCCTGCCTGCCCGAGCACATCACGAGGATGCGGATCAAAGGTCATGACGGCCGCCTTTAGCCCGGCTTCGCGCGCCTCGGCAACGGCAACGGAAATCACCTGCTGATGTCCGAGATGTACGCCGTCAAACTGGCCGATCGCCAGCACTTGCGGCTGGATTGCGCCCGGAAGCCCTGACTCTGCGGATAGCGGGTATTTTAATGAAATAATCTCCACTGCTGTCCCACCTGCAATTCTATATGAACTTGAGCTTGCAAAGCCTTAAAATTCCGTTTCATTAGGAGAACACCTTGACAGGCTTAACAATTCCGTCTTCCGGTATCGTCTGGAATATGCCTAGAAACAAGCCAGATTCATTATACAGTCTGCATAGTCCATGTTCCAAAGCCACTGGCAGCAGCACATCCAGCTTCACCTTCTGGCCTTGAAGCAGCCGGTCCCCCGAAGACGAGTCTACCGTAAAAGCCGGCATATGGGCAAGCGCCCTATCCGCCGGGAGCAGCCGATCACCGATTGTTCCCTGTTCCTGCAGTAGCTCAATTTCATCGAGCGTAAGGCAATCCTGCTCATGCAGCCCGGCGGAACTGGTCCGTGTGAGCTTCGCCATCGCTGCTGGAACACCGAGCGCTTTACCCAGATCGACACATAATGTGCGGATATAGGTTCCGCTGGAACACGTAACAGAAAACGTAATTTGGGGATACGGACGCTCAAGCTCGGCAGCCAACAATACCGTTTCAAAAATTGTTACTTTGCGTGCCTTGCGCTCAACCACTTTGCCCTCACGGGCAAGCTCGTATAGCCGCTTGCCGTTGACTTTTACAGCAGAGTACATTGGAGGCGTCTGCTCGATTTCTCCGGCAAAGGAAGCCAAAGCCTCCCGGATGCATTCAAGAGAGAGCGACACAGGCCCTGCATCCTCAATGACTTGACCGCTTAAATCCTCCGTGTCTGTCGCGATTCCGAATTGCAGCACCGCTTCATAGCTTTTAGGCTGATGCTGCATATATTCCACAACTCGCGTAGAACGTCCGATACAAAGCGGCAGAACGCCTGTCACATCCGGGTCCAATGTGCCCGCATGACCGATTCTGCGGGTCCGCAGCAACCGTCTTGCCTTGGCAACAACATCATGGGATGTCCACCCTGCAGGCTTCCATACCGCCAAAATTCCATCCATTATACCAATACCCTTCTCACAGCATCCACGACCTTAGGCATTGCCTCGGGCAACCCGAGTTCCAGCCGGCAGCCCGCCGCCCGCACATGGCCGCCGCCCCCAAAAGATTGCGCGACGGCCGCCACATCAATTCGTCCGGCAGAACGCAGGCTTACTTTGGTCTGGCCGTCCTGTGTACCCTTGAATAGCATCCCGACTTCTGTGCCATCGATGTTGCGGGCGTAATTCACAAGGCCTTCCAGATCTTCTGGATCAGCTCCGGTTTCTTCCAGGTCAGCAGGCGTAATATAGAGCCAGCCAATTTTGCCATCCTCCGAGAAGGACAATCTGGACAAACCGCGTTGCAGCAGCATCAACTGCGGGCGGGTCATTTTCTCCAGCAGATGGTCTGCCAAATCATTTCCCTTGACCCCGAGCTTCAACAGTTCCGCAGCAATTGACATGACATGCGGTGTCGTATTTGCATAGCGAAACCCGCCCGTATCGGTCATCAGCCCGGTATAGATGGCAGTCGCTGCGTCTCTATCCAGAGCAATGCCTGCATGTTCAATCAAATCATATAAAATCTCAACGGTTGCCGCAGCATCCGAGCGGATGACATTCACGCTGCCAAAGCTGTCGTTCGTCGGATGATGATCAATATTAAGAAGTTTCGTACCCGGTGGGAACGAGGAAGAAACCGTTCCAATTCGCTTGTAATCCGCGCAATCAATGCTGATTACACGGGTAAATTCGAATGGGGGCGCCTGTTCATCGAAGTGTTGAATCGTATCTGCCAATGTTAAAAAACGAAGACGTGACGGCAGGTCGCTCTCATTTAGTAGAACATAGCGCTTGCCAAGCTTGCCAAGCAGCCAGCCGACAACCACTGTAGAACTGATCGCATCCCCGTCAGGCTGAACGTGGGAGACGACTAGAAAGTCATCCCCTTCATTCATGAAAGCCAGTGCCGCTTCCAGCTGTTTCCTGTAAGCAGATCCCGGCTCTGTCATACAGAGCCGCCTTTGCTGTTAATCTGCTCCAGCAGCGCTTCAATATGGCTGCCGTATTCAATGCTGCCGTCAAAATTGAAAATAAGCTCAGGAGTGTGGCGGAGCTTCACCCGTTTGCCAAGCTCGGAACGCAGAAAACCCGTCCCTCTGCCCAGCGCCTTGAGCGTTTCTTCTTTTTGCTCCTCAGAGCCAAGGACGCTCAAATACACTTTTGCCTGGGACAAATCGCTGGTCACTTCAACACCGGTTACAGTGATAAAGCCGATGCGCGGGTCTTTCAACTCTTGTTGGATAATAAGACTCAGCTCTTTTTTAATCTGCTCCCCAACGCGTCCTACCCGGAAATTCGCCATTCTTGAATCACCTCTCTACCGTTTCCATAACGAAGGCTTCGATAACGTCCCCTTCTTTCAGATCGTTGAAACGATCCAGGGTAATTCCGCACTCATAGCCTTGCGCAACTTCCTTCGCATCATCTTTGAACCGCTTGAGGGTTTCAATTTTACCTTCGAATACAACAACCCCTGCTCGAATGAGACGGGCTTCGGCATTGCGGGCAATTTTACCCGACGTTACCATACAGCCGGCGATTGTTCCCACCTTGCTCACTTTAAAGATGTTGCGGACTTCGGCATGCCCGATTACGCTCTCCTTGTAGATCGGATCCAGCATCCCTTTCATAGCTTGCTCAATTTCGTCGATTACACTATAAATGACACGGTGCAGACGAATATCAACCTTCTCCTGCTCTGCCGTTGACATCGCTTGCGGCTCAGGACGGACGTTAAAGCCGATTACAATGGCATTGGATGCAACAGCCAGATTGATATCGGATTCGGTAATCGCGCCGACACCGTTATGAATGATTTTAACGCGTACGCCTTCAATATCAATCTTGTTCAGCGAGCCTTTAAGCGCTTCGAGCGAGCCTTGAACGTCTGCTTTGATGATGACGAACAAGTCTTTGATCTCTCCGTCTTTAATATGCTGATACAAGTCGTCAAGGGTAACGCGGGTATTCGAGCCAAGCTCGCTTTGACGATGCTTGATTGCACGGCGCTCCGCGATCGCGCGCGCCTTGCGCTCGTCCTCAAATACTAGGAACGGATCGCCTGCTTGCGGAACCTCGGTCAAACCTGTAATTTCAACCGGCGTAGACGGCCCGGCTTCTTTCATACGGCGGCCTTTGTCATTGACCATTGCACGAACACGTCCGAAGCAGTTGCCCGCTACAAACGCATCGCCGACGCTAAGGGAACCATGCTGTACCAGTATACGGGCTACCGGACCTTTACCTTTATCCAGTTCCGCTTCCAGTACAGTACCTCTGGCGCGCTTGTTCGGGTTCGCTTTGTAATCGTTCACTTCTGCGACAAGCAGAATCATTTCCAGCAAGTCTTCCAGACCGATCCGCTGCTTCGCGGACAGGTTGACGAAAATCGTATCGCCGCCCCACTCTTCCGGAACCAGTTCATACTCAGTGAGCTCTTGCTTGATTTTGTCCGGATTCGCTTCCGGCTTATCGATTTTGTTGACAGCTACGATAATCGGAACGCCTGCCGCTTTGGCATGGTTGATCGCCTCCACAGTCTGTGGCATAACACCATCATCCGCTGCAACAACAAGAATCGTAATATCGGTTACCTGAGCGCCGCGCGCGCGCATCGTCGTAAACGCTTCGTGGCCCGGCGTATCCAGGAAAGTAATTTTCTTATGGTTGATTTCAACCTGGTAGGCGCCGATATGCTGCGTAATTCCGCCAGCTTCGCCGCCGGTTACATTCGTATGCCGGATAGCGTCGAGCAATGTGGTTTTACCGTGGTCAACGTGCCCCATGATTGTAACAACCGGCGGGCGAGTCTCCAAATCCACCTCTTCATCTTTTTCCTCGATGGTCTCGAACTGATCCTCTTCTACCGGAATCTTGATCTCAACTTCTACTCCGAATTCGGTAGCTACCAATTGGATCGCATCCAGATCAAGCTCCTGGTTGATCGTTGCCATTACCCCGAGGAAAATCAGCTTCTTGATAACTTCGGAAGCATCCTTGTGCAAAAGCTTGGCCAAATCGCCAACCGTCATACTGCCGCGGACAATGATTTTCTTCGGCGTATTATCGATTTTTTCACGACGTTCCGGCGCAGACGCCTGACCGCCCCGTCCGCGGTTGTTTTTGCCGCCGCGGTTGTTCGAACCGCGGAAATTGCCGCCTCCGCCTTTGCCATCCTCAAAGCGCTTCTGGCCCTGGTTTTGGGTGGGTTTATTTTTGTTCTTGTTATTATTGTTGTTGTTGTTGAATCTGCCTTGCTGGCCTCCAGCGTTGCTGCTTCTGGAATCGCCGCCTGTTGCTGCTGGACGGTTGTCATTGGAGCGTGGCGGCTGCTGGGAGCGACCTGCTTCGGGACGCTGGCCCTGAGCTGCGCCTGGGCCGCCTTGTCCTGGGCGTCTTCCACCTTGCTGGCCTCCGCCTTGTCCGCCTCCGCGCGGCGCATTGTTGGAGCGGGGTGCTCCACCCTGTCCGGAACGTTGTCCTTGACCGTTATTACCGTTATTATGGGAACGCTGTTGTCCTTGTGACTGACCTGACGGCCGTTGTGATTGGGTTGAGTTGGTTTTGTTTTCTGTAGAATTCATAGGCTCCTGTGTATCTGCTTTATTTTTATTTTTTTGCTGGTTCGAGCCGCCCTGCTGCCCAGAGGTTGACGCAGCGGGAACAGAGGAAATCGTCGCTTCCTGAGCGCGTTTGGCGGCCGCATTAGATTTAATATCCTTGAAGAAACCTTCCACCTTGCTAACCATTTCATTCTCCATGACACTCATATGGTTGTTGACCGGAAGGTTTAGCCTTTTTAAAATCGTGATGATTTCCTTGCTGCTCATGTTGAGCGATTTGGCATATTCATAAACACGTAACTTGTCTTTGTTGTCCTGTTTAGTCAATATACTCCACCTCCGTTATAGACTTTAGCCCGCCTTCGATCATCGATGCAAAGCCCTGGTCGGTTACGGCAACGAGCACTCTCTCAGATTTGCCAATGGCGCCTCCAATCGATTCTCTATCCAAAGCAACTACTATAGCAACGTTATAAGAATTGCACTTATCACGGAATTTTTTTTTCGTATTATCTGAAGCGTCGCCTGCTACAAGAACCAGCTTCGCTTTGCCGCCTCGCACAGCCTTAAGCACAGTTTCATCGCCGGTAACCAGCTTCCCGGCGCGCATCGCCATTCCCAGACTGGATAACACTTTATTCACGGTCACTCCAAAGTCCCCCTGCCAGAGAGAAATTCATCCTGAACACGAATAAAATCCTGCTCAAGCTGGTCATAGATTTCAGGCTGGACGCTTACTTTCAACGCACGGTCAAGCGCCTTGCTTTTCTTTGCTAGCTTAAAGCAATCCACTTTCCCGCACAGGTAAGCGCCACGGCCGGCTTTTTTGCCAGTGAGGTCGATCAGGGTTTCCTCGGAAGGCGTGCGGACAACGCGAATGAGCTCTTTCTTGGGCTTCATCTCTTGACAGGCCACACATTTGCGAAGCGGTATTTTTCTCTGCTTCATCGTTCATTCCCCCTGACATTACGAAGTTGAGCACCGGCATGCATAACGGCTAATACCGAATTAAACCGGAAGCTTGCCGCAAGATCAATCGATCGATACGGAATCCTGATGCATAGCGTCGCCTTCCGTCCGTGGACGTCCGAACTCCTGCTCTGCCTGGGTCTCGCTTTTAATATCAATCTTCCAACCTGTCAGCTTCGCTGCCAGTCGGGCGTTCTGTCCCTTGATGCCGATTGCCAGCGACAATTGATAATCCGGGACAATTACACGAGCCATCTTTTCCTGTTCAAATACGATAACCTCCAGCACCTTGGACGGGCTGAGTGCATTGGCCACATAATCTTCCACCGCTTCGGACCAGCGGACGATATCGATTTTCTCTCCCTTAAGCTCCGTAACAATTGTCTGAACCCGAAGTCCCTTCGGCCCTACGCAGGAGCCTACCGGATCGACTTCTTCATTGCGGGAATAGACTGCAATTTTGGAGCGGAAGCCTGCCTCGCGCGCTACCGAGCGGATTTCCACGACGCCGTCATAAATTTCGGGAACCTCAAGCTCAAACAAGCGTTTGAGCAAGCCAGGATGCGTTCTGGACAAAATAATTTGCGGGCCCTTGGTCGTGTTCTCCACCTTGGTAATGAAAGATTTGACACGGTCGCCGTGCTTGAATTTATCTGTCGGCATTAATTCGGTCAGTGGAAGCACTGCTTCCACTTTGCCGAGGTCAACGAACAAATTGCGCGTGTCCTGCCGCTGCACAATACCGTTTACGATGTCTTCTTCCTTGTCGATAAAGGCATTGTAGATCAAACCGCGCTCCGCTTCACGAATCCGCTGCGTTACAACCTGCTTGGCCGTCTGAGCTGCGATCCGGCCGAAGTCCCGCGGCGTCACCTCAATCTCAGCGATGTCATCCAGATGATAGTGCGGGTTGATTTCACGGGCCGCCTCGACGGAAATTTCCAATCTCGGGTCCAGAACCTCATCCACCACATTTTTGCGGGCGTACACCTTGATTACCCCCGTATGACGGTTAATATCCACCCTGACGTTTTGCGCCGTGTTAAAATTGCGTTTGTAACTGGAAATCAGGGCCGCTTCAATCGCTTCAATCAGCACATCCTTGCTGATTCCCTTCTCCCTTTCAATTTCCGATAACGCTTCAATAAAATCCATGCTCATTGGAAATGAGTTCCTCCTCATAGACGGTCAAGTGTAAAACGAGACAAGCGGCGGCGGATGTCTTGGGACCTCGCTAACGCTTGCATCCTGAAATATACAAGGATCATATCCGCGTACGATCTGATAGAACCCTTATATTTCAAGAAGAGCAGGCATAATGCCTGCGCCTTCTCTAGTAAACGTTAGAATTGGATAGCCAGTCTTGCGCTAGCTACCTTGGCATAAGGTATCGCATGCTTCTTCCTGCCTACCTCAATAACCACCTCTTCCCCGTCAAACGAGCGAAGCCAACCTTCAAACTCCTTCGTCTTGTCAATCGGTTCATAAGTGGTGAAAAAAACGTATTCTCCAACCGCTGCGCGAACATCGTCCGCTTTTTTTAGCGGCCGCTCAGCGCCTGGCGAGGAAACCTCAAGGAAATAAGCTTCAGAAATCGGGTCATTCTGATCAAGCTGCTCGCTTAAATATTCGCTGATTTTGCCGCATTCATCAATATCAATGCCGCCTTCCTTGTCTGCAAAGACACGTAGGAACCAGCTTCCGCCTTCCTTGACGTATTCGATATCGACCAGTTCAAAGCCATGTTCGTCCAAATATGGTTGAAGCATACCTTCGACAACGGTTTTAATTTCGGTTGTGTTCAAACGTAGAAACCTCCCGGTTGTAATGCAAATTTAAGTGGACAAAAGGTAAAGAGTGGGTTGCCCCACTCTTCTGCGCATTACTCTATCATCATCAGGATTACCAGAAAAATTATACCATAATCATGTTCAAGT
Organism: Paenibacillus roseus; assembly: GCF_016424485.1. Lineage (GTDB taxonomy): Bacteria > Bacillota > Bacilli > Paenibacillales > Paenibacillaceae > Paenibacillus_D > Paenibacillus_D roseus. The sequence goes on along the minus strand of NZ_JAELUP010000103.1, from coordinate 585,257 downwards.
GACAAGAAGGGAATGAAAATGAGCACTCATTTTCATAAAGCTCACAATTAAAACAACGACAGCTGGTTCGATTCCGGCAACCCTCTAAAACAGCCCATCGATCCGAGCATCTCCACAATCGTTTTGCTGGCTTTGGATTTTTGCTGAAAATCCTCGATGGATAAAAATTCCCCGTGCTCTCGGGCTGCAGCAATGTTGCGAGCCGCATTGTCCCCGATACCGCCGATAGCGGCAAATGGAGGTATCAGAGAATCCCCGTCGATTTGAAATTTCACCGCGTCTGAACGGTACAAGTCAATCGGCTTGAAGGAAAAGCCGCGTGCTGTCATTTCCAGCGCCATCTCCAGAATCGAGATCATCGCCTTCTCCTTCGGCAGCGCCTGAAAACCTTTGTTTTCGATTTCGACAAGCCGTTTCAATATCGCATCATATCCTTGACAAAGCAATTCGAGCTCAAAGTCCTCTGCGCGGACCGAGAAATACGTTGCATAGTATGCGATCGGATAATAAAGCTTGAAGTACGCGGTGCGGACAGCTGAAATAACGTATGCGGCGGCATGCGCCTTCGGGAACATGTACTCGATTTTCAGACAGGAGTCAATGTACCATTGCGGCACCTTGCACCGCTTCATCTCCTCGATCCATTCCGGGGTAAGACCCTTCCCTTTACGCACGCTTTCGGTAATTTTGAATGCCAGCCCCGCGTCCATGCCCGCCTTGTATATGAGATAAAGCATAATATCGTCACGACAGCCGATAACCGTCTTGATGTTGCAGGTATTGTTTTTGATCAACTCTTGCGCGTTGCCCAGCCAAACCCCGGTTCCGTGTGACAGCCCGGAAATTTGGAGCAAATCGGCAAAAGAAGATGGCTGCGTTTCCTGAAGCATCTGACGAACGAACTTGGTTCCCATCTCTGGCACGCCATAAGTAGCTACCGGAGTGCGAATCTGTTCAGACAGTACCCCGAGCGCTTCCGTCGAGTTGAACATGCTCATGACTTTTGTATCGTTCATCGGAATTGACGTCGGGTCCACCGCGGTCAAATCCTGAAGCATGCGCATCATCGTCGGATCATCATGCCCCAAAATATCGAGCTTCAGCAGGTTCGCATCGAAGGCGTGATAATCAAAATGCGTTGTCTTCCATTCTGCCGAGGTATCGTCGGCCGGGTATTGGACCGGTGTAATGTCCTCAACTTCCATGTAATCCGGTACAACAACAATCCCTCCCGGATGCTGGCCCGTACTGCGCTTTACCCCTGTGCAACCATTCGCAAGCCGGTTCAGTTCGGCGCCGCGCCATTTGCGCCCTTCGCTCTCCTCATATTTCTTGGCAAAGCCGAACGCTGTCTTCTCGGCAACTGTACCAATCGTCCCTGCACGAAATACACATTTCTCGCTGAAAAGAACCTTTGTATAGTTATGCGCATGGGGCTGATATTCCCCTGAGAAGTTAAGATCAATATCCGGAACTTTATCCCCTTTAAAGCCAAGAAACGTCTCGAACGGAATATCTTGACCGTCACCCTTCATTTTCTGACCGCAATTTGGACAATTTTTATCCGGCAGGTCGAAGCCGCTTGGGATGCTGCCATCCAGGAACCATTCACTGTGCAAGCATTCCGAATTTCTGCACATATAATGTGCAGGCATAGGGTTAACCTCGGAAATCCCAAGGAAAAGCGCGACGACAGATGATCCTACAGATCCCCGCGAGCCGACCAGATAGCCGTCTTCATTGGACTTTTTAACAAGCCGTTCCGAAATCAGATAGTTCGCCGAGAAACCGTACTTGATAATAGGTACAAGTTCCTTCTCCAGACGCTGCACAACAACTTCCGGCAATTCCTCGCCATACATCGACTTGGCGGTGCTGTAGCAGGTATTGCGAATTTCCTCGTCCGCCCCTTCGATAATCGGCGTGAACAGCTTGTCCGGGAACATCTCATAAGGCTCGAATCGCTCAGCAAGCTGAACCGTATTCGTGACCACCACTTCATACGCCGTCTGCTCGCCGAGGAAAGCGAATTCCTCCAGCATTTCCTTTGTCGTCCGAAAATGGGCGTCCGGCTTGCGCATATCCTTGAGCGGGCTAAAGCCGGTGATGCCATGAATCGTGATGTCACGGAATATTTTGTCCCTTGGATTCAAGTAATGAACATTTCCCGTTGCGATGACCGGCTTGTTCAGCTTTTTGCCAATATCAAGAATACGACGATGCGCCTGCTCAATTTCGGCACGGCTTCCCACAAGCCCCTTTTCGACAAGGTGCATGTAGAAGCCGATCGGCTGAATTTCCAGGACATCGTAGAATTCCGCAACCTCTTCGGCTTCTTCTACCGTCTTGTTTAGCACCGTCTCGAAAAACTCGCCCTTTTCGCACCCGGAGATGACCAGCAGTCCTTCCCGCATCTCGCTCAGCTTGCTCTTGGGAATGCAAGCAACCCTCTTGAAATGCTCAGTATGAGAGAGTGATATCAGCTTGAACAGATTCTTTTTCCCCACCGAATTTAGAGCATAAACACTGCAATGGAAGGGACGCGTGTTTGACAAGTCCAGTCCGACATAATCATTAAGTTGATGAAGCCCTGAAATACTGCGGGCAGCCGCATCCTTGATCAGGCCGAACAAAATGCCGCCCAGCGCCAGCGAGTCGTCTACAGCTCGGTGATGGTTTTCCAGCGTAATTTTATATTTATCAGCCAGCGTATTCAGCCGGTGGTTTTTCATCGTCGGATGAAGGAAACGGGCCAGTTCCAGCGTATCCAGGACCGGATTGGTCACTTCGGAAAGTCCGATGTTTTTGCATGCTGCTTGAATAAATCCGATATCGAACCTTGCATTATGGGCCACCAGCACCGAATTGCCGATAAACTCGATAAATTCGCGGAGCTTCGGCTCAAGCTCAGGGGCATCTGCAACCATATCATCGGTAATGCTGGTCAATTGCTGGATATGATACGGAATTTTCTCATGCGGATTAATAAAAGTTTCGAAACGGTCGATTTCCTTGCCGTCGACCATCTTGACGCCAGCCAGCTCAATAATTTTGTTGTTAATGATCGACAAGCCGGTCGTCTCAATATCGAAGACGATATATTCGACTTCTTCCAGCGATTGCTCGCGCGGGTTCAGCACCATGGGGACGGCGTCATTGACAACATTCGCTTCAACGCCGAACAATACTTTGATGCCGTTCTTCTTGCCTGCCTTGAAGGCTTCGGGATAGCATTGCACATTGCTGTGATCGGTCACGGCAACCGCCTTATGCCCCCACTTGGCGGCGGTCTTGATATACGTATCAATCGGAGTAACTGCGTCCATCGTACTCATCGTAGAGTGCAAATGGAATTCCACCCGCTTCTCATCGGCGTCATCCGTCCGTTCGCGCGGCGACTTAACCTCATGCAGATCGCTCGGCATCATAACCAGTTCCGGCTCCTGCATAAAGCGGTCATATTCTACCCGTCCGCGCGCCTTGACCCATTTGCCATTGGCCAGCAGACTGAGCACCTTAACATCTTCCTTCGTCTTCGCGAACATCTTCATCGCCAGCGAGTCAGAGAAGTCGGTCAGATTGAACGTGAACAGCGTGCTGCCGTTGCGCAGTTCCTTGACATCCAGTCCGAAGATCGTCCCCTGTACGGTGATTTTCTTTTCTTCCTCCTGGATTTGCATGATCGGCGTCGCTTCCTCCCGGATATCGTAACCGACTACCAGGCGCACTTCCTCGCCATTGTCTGCCGACTCCTCCTCCGGAACACTCGCCATCATCTGTTCGATGATTTCACGCTCTTCCTGCTCCTTGCGCTGGGCAAACATTTCCAGCTCTTCTGCACTCGTTTCAGCCTCCGCAACACGCAGCTTAAGCGGGAATTGACGGCGAAAATGATGCATGAAATAACCTGAAGCGGCCTCATCAATTTTCTTCATGCGGGCCATCTGCAGGACAGCATCATCCCGGAGTTCCAGCCATAAGCCGCCATTGCCATACTCCAGCTTCGCCCTGCCTAGCCAGCCGTTGACAGATGCCATTTCCTGCTGGGCATAGGCGACGAACAACGGCCAGTAGGTCTCCACCAGTTCATGTGTTGCAACCTGTTCATCATAGTTGGTAATGAAGGCGACATCGGCAATATGGGCGAATTTATCTTTAATCGTCTGTGTAAACCGGATATAAGCCTCTAAAGGAACTAAAGACGTCTTGCGGATGCAAAACGTCCATGCCCGGTTGTTCTGGCTTACAATGACCTTCTCAAGCTCCCCGTCGGAGTAAAACGATTCGATGAACGCCTGTGGCAGCTCCGCCTGCTTCATCATCAGCTCAAAGCGAAGTCTTTGTTCCCCTGGTTTGTTCAATGTTTCCTCCCCCAATTCAAAAAAACATAAACCTTGTTCAAGCGTAAACGGCTGTTCCGTCTTTTGTCGGACAAAAACTTAGTTTTTCATAAAAGGCTCAAAACCAAAATTAGTGGTTGCCCTCTAGTAAGGAGGGAACGCTGCGTGGCAGAGGATTCTTCCGATCGCTGTTAAAGCCCGATTCCTTTATAGGATAGAAACTAGCAGGGGA
>NZ_JAELUP010000103.1:0-580675 GCF_016424485.1 Paenibacillus roseus | reverse complement strand
TTTAAAGGCGACCACGTTCGTTTCTCCAGAATTCCTCTGCCCCTTCGCTGCTATCTCCTCGATGTCAACCACTAATTTTTAGATTGAGCCTCATAAAATAGAGGAAAAGCATTCATCTTTTGCTTTTCCTCCTTGCGGCACTCCATAGGTTTAATTATTAATAAGCTCTGGCGAATACAACCGTATGAACAGCTTTCTCTCCGCACACCAAACAATTTTCCTTATGCAAGGTAGGCGCGAAGGGAATATTGCGGCTGGTAGCGCCGGTCTCTTCCTTGACCTGCTTCTCACAGGCAGCAGACCCGCACCATCCCGCCTCTACAAAGCCGCGCTTCTCTTCCAGCAACGCCTTCATTTCATCCAGCGTATCCACGGATTTGAAGTTGTCCTCGCGGAACAGCTTGGCCTTCTCATACATGGACTGCTGGGTATCATCCAGTAATTTTTGAATTTCTTCCAAGAGATTGGCCTGTTGTACAATACGCTTTTCTCCGGTAATGCGGGAAACCAGCACGACTTGCCCGTTTTCCATATCACGAGGTCCGAGTTCAAGACGAACCGGTACGCCGCGCATTTCATACTCATTAAACTTCCATCCCGGGCTTACGTCCGAACGATCGTCTACACGCACGCGAATGCCTGCTTTTTTCAGTTCAGCATACAACTCGTCCACTCTGCCCACGACCTGATCGCGGGTTTTAGCAGGGCCGATCGGAATCATAATGACTTGTGTTGGCGCAACCTTAGGCGGAAGCGCCAGACCGCGGTCATCCCCATGAACCATGATTAAAGCGCCAATCAGACGCGTGCTCACTCCCCAGGAAGTGGTATGAGCGAACTGAAGCGTGTTTTCACGGTCCAAATATTTGATATCAAAAGCAACTGCAAAATTCGTTCCGAGATAATGGGAAGTTCCTGCCTGTACGGCACGACCGTCTTTCATCATCGCTTCAATGGAGTATGTATCCACAGCTCCAGCGAACTTTTCAGATGGCGTCTTCTGTCCGACAATAACCGGAATTGCCAGGAAGTCCTCTACGAAGTTCTGGTAGATCTCCAGCATCTGCATCGTTTCCTGACGCGCCTCTTCCTCGGTCTCATGCGCGGTATGACCTTCCTGCCAAAGGAATTCGCTCGTTCTGAGGAACGGCAGCGTACGCTTTTCCCAACGTACCACGTTGGCCCACTGGTTTATGAGCAGCGGCAGATCACGATACGATTGAATCCATTTGGCATACATATGGCCGATCATCGTCTCGGAGGTCGGACGGATTGCCAAACGCTCCTCCAGCACCTCGCCGGCTGCCTCCGTTACCCAAGGAAGCTCCGGATTGAAACCTTCTACATGTTCTTTCTCCTTCTGGAAAAAGCTCTCGGGAATAAAGAGCGGAAAATAAGCGTTGCGGTGTCCGGTTTCCTTGAAACGGGCGTCAAGCTCACGCTGAATATTTTCCCACAGCTCATAGCCTTCCGGACGGAAAACGATACAGCCGCGCACTGGCGAGTAATCCATCAATTCAGCTTTTTTAATGACATCAATATACCATCTGGAGAAATCCTCGCTCTGAGGAGTAATTTCCGTAACAAATTGTTTATCCTTTGACATAGGGGCCTCCCGAAATGACAAACGTATGCAATCTAATCTTAATGACAAGCGTAAACGGCTTTGCCGTCCTTGACTGGCAAGTGCTTTGTTTCGCTATGGAACTTAAGGAACCCTCTGATCAGCCCCGAACTAGCCTCATGACATCGTTGTAGGTGACTGCCAGCATGAGCAGCATCAGCATTGCAAACCCTATAAAATGAACCATACTCTCACGGTTTGGATCAACCGGTCTCCCTCTAATGGCCTCAAAGCCGAGGAAGATTAACCGGCTGCCGTCAAGGGCTGGAATCGGCAGAAGGTTGAAGATGCCCAGATACAAGCTCAAGATGGCTGTCCATGATATAAGCTGCACGATGCCGCTACTGGCAATCTGGCTCGTAATTTCAGCTGTCCGAACAGGTCCTCCGAGATCATCAAGCTTGAATTGCCCGGTAATGAGCATTTTGAAGCTGTCGAAGATGACCACGGTCATATTTTTCATCGCTTTAGCCGCATAGGTAATCGTCTCCCCAATCCCCGCCTGACGGGTCGGGTAATCGCGTCCGATACCTACTTTGCCTTCCCCTGTCTCAGGGTCGGGCTTTGGAGTAATGCTCAGCTCAATGAGTTGTCCATCACGGATGATGGCCCACTTCATAGACTTGTTGGCAGATTGGCCGACCAATTCGATTAATTTATTAAAATCGCCGCGGATTTCAACGCCATTAACCGTCTTGATTTCATCACCGACTTGCAAATTGGCTTCAGCAGCAGGCTGACCTTTAATGATTTGTCCAATTTGCACCTTATCCTGAGGTTCAATCGGAATGCCTGCCAATTGGATATGAATGGCAAACAGTACAAAGGCGAGTACGAAATTCATAAGTGGTCCGGCAAAAATAGCCAGAGCCCGCTGACCTACTGTCTTGCTGCCGAACTGGCGGTTATAAGGAGCGATCTGCGTTTCTCTGCCTTTTGATATCATCAGCGCCTGTGGATGAACATTCAGTTCTTCGGTTTCCCCTTCAACGTTCAGTGATATCTTCAGCTTATGCTCAAGATCAATAAACTCGACTTCTCCACGGATAACATTGCTGCGCTCATCTAGACGGTCTAGATAAATCCGAATTACTTTGCCGCCTTCTGTTCTCACTGCAATTGTCTGGCCGCTCTGAACGTCGACAATCTCCGGGTCCTCCCCGGCCATACGCACAAAACCTCCTGCGGGGATCAGACGCAGCGTATACCGAGTTTCACCTTTTTTAACCGAAAACAGCTTCGGTCCAAAGCCGATTGCAAATTCTCTGACCAATATTCCTGCCCGTTTGGCGAAATAAAAATGTCCCCATTCATGGATGGACACAATCACAAAAAAGACAAGAACTGTCAGCAAAATATTTTGAACCATTTCCAAATTGTCCTGCCTCCCTGTTCATAACGGCATGTACCTAGATTATCATTATTCTCCCCCTTGATTCAAGAGAACCGTTTTTGGCAGGGTGATGTTAAATCAGGGATGCCGTATGGCGCGCCCACGCATCCATCTCCTCGATCGCCTGGACATCAGCAAGCTGCGTCACTTGATGGCGTTCAAGTACCTGCTCCAGTACACGTTCAATATCCAGGAACGATATTTCTCCCTTGAGGAAGCGGGCCACCGCCACTTCATTTGCTGCGTTGAACACCGTTGGAGCAGAGCCGCCTACACGTCCGCAAGCAAAAGCCATGGCCATGCATGGATAGCGTTCCATATCCATCGGCCGGAAGTTGAGCGTCCCAATCTCGGCAAGATTAAGCGGCTTGGCCGGGTTCGGATAACGTTCAGGATACGTCAGGGCATATTGAATGGGGACTCTCATATCTGGAAGCCCGAGTTGGGCAATGATGCTATAATCAACAAACTCAACAAAGGAGTGAATAATACTCTCAGGATGGATAATAACTTCAATTTGATCATAACTTGTCCCGAACAGCCAGTGAGCTTCGATGACTTCCAGCCCTTTGTTAACCATCGTAGCGGAATCAATCGTAATCTTTGCTCCCATAGACCAGTTCGGATGGTTGAGCGCTTGCTCAATCGTTACCCCTTCAAGCTCCTGCCGGGTTCGCTCACGGAAGGAACCGCCTGAAGCGGTAATTACAATTTTACGCACTTCCTTGCTGGTCTCACCATTCAGACATTGAAAAATTGCGGAATGTTCGCTGTCCACGGGCAATATCGCCACATTCTTCTCCGCTGCTCTTTGCATCACCAGATGTCCGGCAGTAACCAATGTCTCCTTATTGGCAAGCCCAATCGTGATACCGGCCTCTATCGCCGCCAGCGTAGGCCGCAAGCCACAGCTTCCGACCAGCGCAGTGATCACAAGGTCAGCTCCGGTATCCGCCGCCGCCTCAATGATGCCTTCCTCTCCGTAGACGATTCGAGTACCCGGCGGCAGCAAGTCAGAGACACGCTCTGCGGCCGACTTGTCGGCCAGCGCAACCAGGCGGGGACGGAAACGGCGCGCCTGGTCTGCAAGCAGCTCCACATTAGAGCCTGCCGTCAGCGCAACCACCTCAAAACGCTCGGGATGACTTGCAATAACATCCAAGGTTTGCGTCCCGATTGAGCCTGTGGAGCCCAGTATGCTTATTTTTTTCAACTGCTTTGCCTCCTTGGTTTCACGCTTCAGTCCGTGGACTTGTAGTCATCAGCTTCTTCCACAGCTTCATGTCAGCAATCCCGTAAAGACCAGAATCGGATAAACAATAAGCCAGCTGTCGCAGCGGTCCAGCACCCCGCCATGACCCGGGAGCAGCGAGCCCGTATCCTTGATTCCTCTGACACGCTTGTACGCGGACTGAATCAGATCGCCCATCTGTCCGGCAATGGCGCTCACTGCCCCGATCGCCAGCGCATGTCCCATGCTAATAAACTTCGGAGCAAGCAGAGCGAACAAAGCTGCCACTACAAGAGACAGGACAATACCCCCGATAGATCCTTCAATCGTCTTGTTCGGAGAAATTGCCGGCCACAGCTTGGTGCGGCCAAAGGCCCGACCGAAAAAGTAAGCGCCGATGTCCGAAGACCAAATGCAGGAAAATGCCAGAAAAGTTGCAAGCAGACCATACTCGTCCATCAGTCGTACATCTATCATCGCAGAAAATCCAAATCCGATATAAAGGACGCCAAGCAGCAAATTGGCTGCATGGTCTATGGTAGTCTTGTTTTTCGTAATGACTGTCCACACAAGCAAAATTAGCATGATCCACCACATTAGTGAATCCAGGGGAGGAGCTTGACTTCCTGCAAACTGCCATGGCCAAACAATCGCGATCGTGGCAAGGCTGCCTGTCAAGGCAGCCGGATGACTCCATGTGAGCCCGTTCATGCGCACAAACTCATGGTAGCCAATCAACGCAAGCAGCAACAGTAATCCTATGTACGCCCAGCCGCCAATTAGCAAAAGGGCGATAAAACCGGTGCCGGCAACAACCCCGGTCAAAATTCGTTGTTTCAAGTTTTGCACGCTCCGATCGCCTCACAGCCCGCCATATCTACGGGCACGACGCTGATATTCGCGGATTGCTTCGTAGAAGTGCTCATCCATAAATTCTGGCCAGTATACATCCGTAAACCACAGTTCGCTATAAGCAAGCTGCCAAAGCATAAAGTTGCTGATTCTCAGTTCCCCGCTGGTGCGGATAAGCAGGTCCGGGTCAGGAATGTTCTTGGACAGCAAATAACCATCCAGAGACTGCTCGGATATGGCGGCGGATTCCAGACGTCCCGCTTTGACTTCTTCAGCAATGGCACGAACCGCGTCAATCACTTCCATGCGGCTGCCATAGTTGAGCGCGAAATTCAGCACAAGTCCGGTATTATGCCTGGTTTTCTCGACCGCTTCGTCAATGGCCTGCAGGGTATAGTCGGGAAGCCCTTCCTTATAGCCCATCATTCTAACCTGAACATTATTTTTGATGAGATCTTCCAGTTCAATTGCCAAAAATTCTTGAGGCAGCCTCATCAAAAAATCAACTTCAGCTTTTGGCCGTTTCCAATTTTCCGTCGAAAACGCATAAAGCGTCAAATATTTAATTCCAAGCCGGTCCGCGGCCATTGTAATCCGTTTTACTGCTTTCATACCGGAATGATGTCCCGCTATCCGTGGAAGTCCCCGGCTTTTCGCCCAACGCCCGTTTCCATCCATAATAATGGCAACATGCTCGGGGATATTTTCCGCCTGCAGTTGTTCCTCTCTGATGGACAACGGTTTTTTAAACCAATTTTTCAACCGCTTTAACATTCCATTTCCTCCCACCCGGGACTAAAACAAGCGTTAAGGCCTGCCCGTCGTCCTGTATCAGGGATACGATACTGTCCATAAGGTTAAGTATGCAACAAACCCCACCTATTTGGAGGGGCTGGTCATCGATTTAAACTTCCATAATCTCTTTTTCTTTGCTTATCAGGACTTTATCCACTTCAGAAGTGAATCGGTCGGTCAGCTTCTGGATATCATCCTGATGTCTGCGCGACTCGTCCTCGGAAATTTCCGATTTCTCAAGCTTCTTAATGTCATCATTGGCGTCACGGCGAATGTTGCGGATAGCAACCTTGGCCTCTTCGCCAAACTTCTTCGTTGATTTTACCAAATCCGAACGGCGCTCCTCAGTCAGAGCAGGAATCCCGATCCGAATGATGCTGCCGTCGTTCGAAGGGGTAATACCAAGATCGGATTTCAAAATAGCTTTTTCAATTGCAGCGAGAGACGATTTGTCCCAAGGCTGAACAATCAGTGTTCTGGAATCCGGAGTATTGATATTAGCCAATTGGTTTACAGGCGTCAACGCGCCATAATATTCAACCTGAACACGGTCGAGCAATGCTGGCGTCGCGCGCCCGGCTCTCAGTGTAGAGAGATCGCGCTTGAGTGCGCCGATTGCTTTCTCCATTCTATCTTCCGCACTTTTCTTGATGGACTGTGGCATTAGCTCACACTTCCTTTCACAATCGTCCCAATTTTCTCACCTAACACGACACGCTTGATATTGCCGCTCTCTGTAATCGAGAACACAACCAGCGGAATGTTATTATCCATGCAAAGCGATGAGGCGGTGGAGTCCATAACACCCAGATTGCGGTTGAGGACTTCCAGATAAGTTAGCTGCTCAAACTTCTCTGCTGTCGCATCCTTGAACGGATCTGCAGAGTAGACGCCGTCTACCTTGTTTTTCGCCATCAAAATGACCTCTGCCTCAATCTCGGCCGCACGTAATGCTGCAGTCGTATCTGTCGAGAAGAACGGATTGCCCGTACCCGCAGCAAAAATAACGACGCGTCCCTTTTCCAGGTGACGGATAGCGCGGCGGCGGATGTAAGGCTCTGCAATTTGCTGCATTGCAATCGACGTCTGTACCCGGGTTGGCACATCAATTTGTTCCAGCGCGTCCTGCAGCGCCAAAGAATTCATCACTGTAGCGAGCATCCCCATATAATCCGCTGTCGCACGGTCAATGCCTTTTGCTGAACCAGCAATTCCACGCCATATATTCCCTCCGCCTACGACGATGGCGACCTCTACATTTAGCTCCACAACTTCCTTGACTTGCTCTGCGATGGAAGAAATCATCGCAGCATCGATTCCGTAGCCATTTTGACCAGAGAGAGACTCTCCACTCACCTTCAATACAATGCGTTTGTAAACAGGTTGCTCCACGTTGTAACCTCCACCCTTGTACCTCGCTAGAGGTTATTCTTAATCGATGCTTCCTCTATAATATCGGGTCTATATCTGACATTTGCCTCGCAACTCAATAAATCAGGCGAGGCGGACGAGCCGCCCCGCCCTCGCGTTCGGATTAAAGCTTAGCTTGAGACATAACTTCTTCAACGAAGTTGTCTTGTTTTTTCTCCAGTCCTTCGCCCAATTCATAGCGGACAAAGCGACGGATCGAAATATTTTCACCGATTTTGCTGATTTTTTCGTTCAACAGCTCGGAAATCGTTTTATCGGGGTCTTTAACGAAAGATTGCTCAAGCAAACAAAACTCTTCGTAGTATTTTCCAAGACGGCCTTCTACCATTTTTTCTACGATATTGGCAGGCTTGCCCTCGTTCAACGCTTGAGCAGTCAGAATTTCACGCTCTTTTTCCAGTTCGCTTGCTTCTACTTCTTCACGGCGAACATATTTAGGGTTCGCAGCTGCGATTTGCATAGCGATATCTTTTACGAACTCACGGAATTGATCTGTCTTCGCAACGAAGTCCGTTTCACAGTTTACTTCAACCAGAACACCAATACGTCCGCCGCCATGAATGTAGGATTCAACTACACCTTCTGTTGCTGTGCGTCCTGCTTTGTTTGCTGCTGCTGCCAGACCTTTCTCGCGAAGAAGGTCGATTGCTTTTTGCAAATCGCCGTTCGCCTCATCAAGAGCTTTTTTACAATCCAACATTCCTGCGCCTGTTTTTTCACGAAGCTCTTTTACCGCACTTGCACTAACTGCCATTGTTAACCCTCCTGATAAATTTATATGTAGCTCTGCCGTCGGAGCGGCACAGCCTACGTTTTTCATATGGATCAAGCGTAAACAGCATTGCCGTCCTATGACGGGCAAATGCTTCGTTTTGCAGTGAAATACATGCCGTTTGCATTCAATATCATATGCCTTAACGTACACATGTCTATAAAACACCCTTGCTTTTTAAAAAAAGGGCGGTGAGAGGTTAAAAACCTTCTGACCACCCTTTTCCTGTTCATGCAAGCGTATGTAGACGCATCTTTCATATTGTGAGAGATCATCCTAGCATTCGCGTACTGGTTATTGAAGCCTGGCATACTACACGCATGTCACGCTGTATAGCTGTATATTGGGAAACAACCGACTATTAAGCAGTTGTTTGCTCACCTTGGTTCGCTTCTACGATTGCATCTGCCATTTTAGCAGTCAGCAACTTAACGGCGCGGATCGCGTCGTCATTACCTGGGATTACATAGTCGATTTCATCCGGATCACAGTTAGTATCTACGATACCTACGATTGGGATACCCAATTTGCGAGCTTCAGCAACCGCGATGCGCTCTTTGCGGGGATCAATGATGAAGAGTGCGCTAGGCAGCCCCTTCATACCTTTAATTCCACCCAGGAATTTCTCCAGACGATCTTTCTCTTTACGGAGAATGATAACTTCTTTCTTAGGAAGCACTTCGAATGTGCCGTCCTCTTCCCACTTTTCCAACTGTTTCAAACGATCAATACGTTTTTGAATCGTTTGGAAGTTGGTCAGCGTACCGCCCAACCAGCGTTGGTTAATGTAGAAGTTGCCGCAACGCTCTGCTTCTTCCTTAACGGAATCTTGAGCTTGCTTCTTAGTACCAACGAACAGTACAGTTCCGCCTTCTTCTGCAATAGAACGAACAAAGTTGTAAGCTTCCTCAACTTTTTTAACCGTCTTTTGCAAGTCAATGATGTAAATACCGTTTCTTTCTGTGAAGATATAACGATCCATCTTCGGGTTCCAACGACGAGTCTGATGACCAAAGTGAACCCCAGCTTCGAGCAGCTGTTTCATGGAAATAACCGCCATACCAACAACACCTCCTGATAAATGGTTTTTATTTAAATGCCTCCGCCAATCGCATCTTCCGACAAAACTCACCTCTCAGGCGAGCACCCTTGACGAAATTAATCGGCGTGTGTTTTTAACACCGTCAATTACTATACCATATCGTATGTCCTTGCGCAACTAGGAGCTGGAATAATTCCCCCACTCCAAGCGACATGCTGCGCGTCCTCAAAAAGCCTTATTCTCAGCCTCACTGTTCTTCCTTGACCGGTCTAGAGAGAAGCGGATCACGGAGCAGCGTCTTTTTGATCTCGTCATAGTCCGCAAACCCTGTAAAATAATATTTGCCATTGCGAATCCTATTGCGAGACAGCCGTGTCTCCTTCAAAAAAGCGGAGGCATCCTCTACTAGAGCCGCATCCTCCAGCAGTATGCCAATCTCCTTCATCCCCATACCCTTCCGGATCGTGACAGCCCATATTCGTGAGTTGTTCTCCCGCTCGGCTTCAAGCTCGCTGCGCTGCTTGGCAAGCGCTTCCTCTACAGCCTTTTGCTGCTCGCCTTGTTGCTTCTCCTGCTCCTGTTTTAGCGCTTCGATCTCCTGCTTGAGCCGAGACAGCTCTTGCGATTCACCGCCATTAGCCTCATTGGAGGATTCCTTCGGTCCCTTAGCCTCAGAGACTTCCGACGCTATCCAATCGGCCTTCGTCTGCTGGACATCCGCAGAAATCATCAATTGAAGCAACAGCACCCCTGCCATTACCCCGAGCCCGAGTCCCAGGACAAATGAACGTTCTTTAAACACGATGACGCTCCTCCTGTATGGAAAGCTGCACGATAAGCTGTACCTCTCCCTTGTTGAGGCCGAGCTTTTTGGCTATGTAGTCGGTCGATTTGCCTTGATTATAAAGCATAAGCAATTCTGCGTAGCGATCTTTAATCAGTTCTGAGGAATGGTCCTCCCCTTCAACCTGAAGCGACTGTTCCAGTGGTTCGGGAGCCGCTGGAGGGGCAAAGGCAGGAACTGAGTTGATTGCGACTGTACGAGTACTCAACTCGGCCAAGCGCAACTCCAGGCTGCTCTGGATGCCCGCAAGCTCCTGTCCCAATTCTCGACAGCGATGCTCCAACGTGACAATTCGCTGTTCCTTGCTTGCAATAGCATCTCGCAGTTCCTGCTGCGTCCGGCCTGCCATTTCCAGAAACTCTTTATTATCCGTTTCCAACGTCTGCATGAACTGCTCAAGCGCAAGCTCCATGTCGCTGATGGAAGAGTGGTTCGACTGTCCGGGCTTCTTCGGCAGAATAAAAGCCAATACAACGACAAATGCGCCGAGAAGTACAAGGTATTGCCAAGGTTGATCCACATTGTTCACCTGCAGTCTTTAATAATGAAGAAACCCAACTACACAACGGTTACTGCACTGTATTTATTGAAAAGGCGACACCGTTATGTCCCCTTCGGAATAATGAAACCGGACGCGCTCGGAGCGTTCTTTAATAAATCTTGTATAGCGGCCAATTACAATTTTGGTACCGCCGTAAATGGTATTTTTCACCTCGACGCAGGCTACCTGCGTATCCTCTAGCGACTTCTCGATTTCCAGCAGCTCTTCCTTCAACTGTTTTTCCGTTTCAAGACTCCGCTTCCTCGTCGCATTCAGCTTCGCGCGCATCTCCAGCCGCTCCGATGACAATTGTCCGGCTGCGGCAAGTTGATCCAGCAGCGCCAGCGCCTTATCGGTCTTATCCAGATTGACGACAAGCGCACGAACCTCATTACGAAGTTCGGCCAGCTTTTGGCGAAGCTCCGGCTTGACTCCGACTGCCAGTTCGGTAGCCGTGGAAGTTGAATTGCCAATAAGCCGTGCACTTATTTTTTCTCCGGCTTGAATGGTTCCCCCTACAATCAACCCCTTCGCCCCTACGCACTGCACATTCCGTCCGGCCCTGACATTCGAGTGCATAATGCTCTGCGCCACGATTACATCTTCACCCGCGACAATGTTTCCTTCCTGAATAAAGGAGCTTTTCACTGTTTTCCCAGCCTTGACAACACCTTTGCCGCCTGCGAGAATGCCGCCTGTTATTTCAATGCTGCCTTCCGTTTCAACATCCGCGCCCTCTATGCCGCCAACGATGCGGATATCGCCTGATGCCCTGACCCGAAATCCGGTAAGCACATTGCCGCGAATAACGACCGTCCCAACAAAATCAATATTCCCGGTTCTGTAGTCAACATCTCCATTCACTTCATAAACTGGAAAAACGTTGATCTTGTCACGCTCTGTTTTGGTCAAAATACCGTCTATCGCTGCATAAAGCGAAACTTCATCCGGTCCGATCACCACGTTTTTCCCGATTTTGAAGCGTGCTTCTTTACCGTCGGCGGCCGGAATAGGCTCGCCATTGACTTTTACCCCCGGCTCAGACGGTCCCGGCGGAATTTTTCTGGCAATCAGTTGTCCACGCTTCACATTTCGAAGCTGATTGATTTCCTTGTAATTCACCTTGCCGTCCTCTGTCTCAACCAGCATTTTGTTGTGCTCGTCCATATTATAAATGTATTCGACGCGTCCGCTCTTTCCTTCAACCGACCGTTTCCCTTCCGCAATAATAACCGGATGGCTGTAGGACATTGGAGAAGCGGCCAAGACTCGCAAAAGATCCCGCTTAATCCCGTAAACAATACCATTGTCGTATAACCATTTCTCAAGCTGTTCAAAAGCGACAAAATAATCGGCATCCGCCCGCTTAAAATACAAAGAAGCAGATAACAGATCGTCTGAAACCAATATCTCGGCATTACCGTCAAGCGGCATTTCCAATGGCATACTTGATCACTCCTGCGGGCTCATTTTTCCATAAGCTGGTCCTTGTGCTTCGCCAATGTACCGCGCAACCGCAATATCGCTTTGGAATGCAGTTGGGATATTCGCGAAGGTGACAATGACATCACTTCAGCAATTTCACTTAAAGAAAGCTCTTCGTAATAGAACAGGGAAACGACAATACGCTCTTTCTCCGTCAGCCGTTCGATTCCTTTAACCAGTGCATTCTTAATATAAAACTCCTGAATCTTGTAATCCGGATTTTTCGCTTTCTCATCCACGAGCAACGTGAGACGGGTCTCGGACTCTTCCTCGCGGATCGGGTCTTCCAGCGAGCATACCGTCGTAATCGCAATTTCCTGAAGCATATGCAAGAACTCCTTCTCGGTTACGTTCAGGTATTCGCTCATCTCCGCATCGCTGACCGAGCGCAAATATTTCTGCTCCAGTAACTGGTAGGCCTCCTCAATGCGTTTCGCCTTCTCGCGAATCGACCTCGGCACCCAATCTCCCTGGCGGAGCCCGTCAATGACCGCGCCGCGAATCCGCCAGGAAGCATACGTCTCGAACTGCAAGCCTCTTTGATAATCAAACTTCTCTATTGCATCGATCAGCCCCATTACCCCATTGCTGGCCAGATCATCCTTAGAGACATTTTTGGGCAGGCCGATTGCCATCCGATTGGAGACATAATCGACGAGCGGAAGATAGTGCTCAATCAATTGTTTTTTGGCCTCGATATTGCCATTTTCTTTCCATTCCTGCCACATCTCGATATTGGATAAATGAGGCGTTTTCGGCTCGATCATCGTCTCACCCTCCTAAAACCTGCTACGATTCTTTCAGATGACGTACCGCTTCGGCCAACTCATCCGGCGACTTGTCTTTGACAGACATCATTCTTGGAGGCGCTAGCGGCTGGAACGGTAAATGCTCCGCTTCTTCCTCTTTCTCTCCCCCAAGCTGCTGCTGAAGCAAGCGATGAATGTCCTCTCCGTCATCGGGAGTTGCCATATCCAGATTGCTTCCCTTCTCTTCCTCAGAGCCGCCTTGCACACCGTCAACAGCCGGTGAAAGTACATACAATAAGTATCTAAGGCCGTACGCGAGCACAAAACTGGCTGCCAGTGCGTACAAGCTTCGCAACAAAGTAATTGAAATCCCGTTATTTCCGATTGAAAAAGCGAACGTCAGCCCGCATCCCAAAACCGCTATTCCTATGTTCCATTTAATTGACCCCAGCATACTATAGCTCCTTTACGCCGTGCTGGACGCTCCGAATATGAAGAATCCCGGTCAAGCTGTCTATTTCAATCGTTCTCCCATAATTTCCCCCCGTATCTTCCGCTAGTATTGGTATGGGATAAACCGACAATATGTTTTTGCAGGATTCCACATTCCGGGGACCAATCCGAAGTGTATCCGACTTGCCAAGCTGCGAGAACATCTGGGCGCCTCCGGCCAGCTTGGCTACCATTCGGCCGGGAACCGCACCGATAGCCTGCATCATCCGGATCAACTCCGGCAAAGCCGTATCGGCATACTTCGCAAGATTAAAAGACGAATCCCTGGCAATATCGGAGGAGGGCAGCATTACATGCGCCATTCCCGCTATCTTGCTTTTTTGATCAAACAAAGTAACGCCCACGCACGAGCCTAGCCCTGTTGTCCGCAATACAGCGCCCTCTGCGGCGAAGTTCAAATCTGCCATGCCTACCTTGATTATTTGTTCTTGTTTCATTCAGAGGGCACTCCCAAAGCACTAAAAATTTTCTCAAATGACTCCGGATCAGGAATCAGGAAAAATTGACCTTCCATTAGTTCCTTGCCTTCGAAGAAGCTCGTATCGATCAGCAGCGCGTCATCCCCCATTTGCCCGAACTGCAGCAATCCGTAACTCAGTATCGCCCCGGCCATATCTACCGCGATTGAAGGCACCGTAGGCGCCATAGGAAGACGAGTAAAGTCGGCCAGCGATGACAAATAGGAGCCAGCTAAAATGTTGCCGATTTCGCTCAAGGTTGAAAGCTCCATCTCTGAATACTCCAAGCTCTCGGATGGTTCCAGGGATAGAAGCTGCTGTAGCAGCTTCTTGGCAGAATCCGCCTGAATGATAAAGAACATGTTGCCCGGCGCTTCTCCTTCTACACGGAGAAACACCGCGACGACCACTTGCTCTGATCCGCCAACCCGCTCGGCGATCTCCTCGAAGGGCAATATGCTGACCGTGGGAACCTTCATGTCGACCGGCTTGTCGATCAGTCTCGAGAAGGCTGTAGCCGCATTTCCTGCCCCTATATTCCCAACCTCTTTCAGCACATCCATCTTGAGCCCTGCCAAATGCTTGAGCAGACTCACGGCTTAGTCCTCAAGATCTTCGATTTGAATAATTTCACTGCGGTTTAGAACCTCGGCCAAATTGAGCATAATGAGCAATCTTTCGTCGCCCATTTTGGCTACCCCTCTCAAGTATTTGGCTTTTATGCCACCCACCACTTCAGGAGGCGAATCAATTGCATCGGTGTTGATATCGATGACATCGTTTGCCGCATCGACGATAAATCCGACCTCCAGCTCATTAACAGCGACGATGATGGTCCGAGAGTTTTCAGTCTGCTCCGTCTCTGGCAATCCAAAGCGCCCGCGCAGGTCAATAACAGGAACGACCACTCCACGCAAATTAATGACGCCTTTAATGAAAGCCGGTGTTTTTGGCACGCGTGTAATCGGGAGCATCCGCTCAATTGTGCGGACCTTGTCAACCTCAATGCCGTACTCTTCGTTTCCCAGTGCAAAGACAATAACCTTCAAGTCTTCTCCCATTGGTAACCCTCCCTATTTAATGAGTGCATTCGGATCAATAATTAAAGCAACCTGTCCATCGCCAAGAATCGTCGCTCCGGATATCGTACCTGTATTCGTCAAGTAACTGCCCAATGTTTTGAGCACAATCTCACTTTGTCCGATAAATTCATCGACCACAACCGCTCCCCATTTCTCGCCTTTGCGGATGACGACAATTTCAGACTCTTCTTCTTGATCTTCATCAAAATCCGGGGATTCCAATATTCGGCTTAATGACAGAACAGGGATAATCGCACCGCGGAACTCAATCATCCGGTTTCCGTGAATTTTGCGGACTTGCTCCCGCTTGATAACGGCCGTCTCTACGATGGAAGAAAGCGGGATCGCGTATTTCTCCGAGCCTAACTGCACCAGCATCGCCCAAATAATAGACAGGGTGAGTGGAAGCTGAATGGAGAATTTCGTCCCTTTGCCCAAGGTAGAACTGACGCTCACATTGCCGCCAAGCGAAGTGATCTTGGTCATAACGACATCCAGACCTACGCCTCGCCCAGACAAATCGGAAATTTTATCGGCTGTGCTGAAGCCCGGTGCAAACAGCAGCATATAGACTTCCTCATCACTCATGCCAGACGCTTTCTCAGGCGAAATGACGCCATTCTTGATCGCTATGCCCAGCACTTTCTCCCGGTCAATGCCGCGTCCGTCATCCTCGATTTCGATAAAGACATGGTTGCCGCTATGATACGCGCGCAAATTCACTGTCCCTGTCTCCGGCTTGCCAGCTGCGATACGGTTCTCAACCGGTTCGACGCCGTGGTCTATCGAGTTCCGCAGCAAATGCACTAGCGGGTCCCCAATTTCATCAATAACTGTCCGGTCAAGCTCTGTCTCGGCCCCTATAATATTAAGATCTACTTTCTTATCCAGAGACTTGGCTACATCGCGCACCATTCTCGGGAACCGGTTAAAGACGGAATCGACCGGCACCATTCTCAGCTTGAGTACAATATTTTGAAGATCGCTGCTCACTCTCGTCATATGCTCAACGGTCTCGGTCAATTCAGTACGCTTGATTTCACTTGCAAGCTGCTCCAGACGCACACGGTCAATCAACAGCTCGCTGAACAGATTCATCAGTGTGTCCAGACGTTCAATATCGACGCGAATCGTCCGGTTGACAGCCCCGGCCGAATTTTGAGTTGCCCCTGCGCTCCGTTTCGTCGGGGAGGCTTCGTCCCGCTTTGGCGCTGTCGTTGCAGGCGCTGCCGAAGTTGCTGCAATTTCCGCCACCTGCGGCCTGCTGAGCAAACTTAGCGATTCTTCATCCAGCGCGGTTACTTCGACACTTTCCACCTCGGATATGTTGGCAATTTGCAACTGCAATTCTTCTCCCTGAAGCTGGGATATGTAAAAGACGGTAAACGCGCGGTCAAACTTGTCCTGCTCAATATCCTGCACAGACGGAACGGACTGGACAATTTCCCCGTTACGCTCCAGCAAATCAAATACCATATAAGCGCGAGCGGCCTTCAGGATACAATTTTCCTCAATCGAGACCTGAATATGGTACACCTGGTGCCCGGTCTCCATCGATTGTTTGAGTACTGAAGCCTGAAATTCATCAAGTCGGGGCGCTGCTGCTCCAGCGGAGGCTGCAGATACTTGACTTGAAACAGGAGCGGATGTTGCAGGAGTTACCGCATAATCCCCTTTCACAATCGATTTGAGCGAGCTCACGATAGCATTGACATCTGCTTTCCCGGTTCCGCCGTTCACGATATCCTGCACCATCGAGTCGAGCACATCCAATGCTTTAAACAGCGTATCGAAAATAAAGCTGTCCATCTTGAGCTTGCTATTGCGTACCAAATCGAGGACATTCTCCATTTCATGCGTGAGCGAAGCCAGATCCTCAAAGCCCATCGTTGCCGACATCCCTTTTAAGGTATGCGCGGAGCGGAAAATAACCTGGACGATGCTGATATCTTCAGGACTGCCTTCCAACTGGAGCAAGTTTTCATTAAGAGACTGCAAATGATCATTGGATTCATCGATAAACATCGATAAATAGGCGTTCATATCCATAACTTCTACACCTCCAAAAGTATAATCATGAGCTGCTGGAATTGCGTCCGACAGCGCTGACCAGATAACTTCCGATACTGTGGAGCGGAAGCACAGTTGTAGCTGCACCCGCTTCAATGGCTGACCGCGGCATTCCGAATACAACACATGTTTCCTCTGCTTCAGCAATCGCTGTCGGAATGTTCTGCTCCACAAGCAATTTCATTCCTTTTGCCCCGTCACTGCCCATTCCGGTCATGATGACCGCATGGCGCCTGAGCTTCGGATACGGCAACAGGGATTCGAACAGTACGTCCACGCTCGGTCGGTGTCCGCTGCGAGGCGGAGTCTCGGATAAATGGATATAATACCGGTTCTTCCTCTCCATCAGTTCCATATGCAGCCCTCCGGGAGCAATATAAACATGGCCCGCTTCAACTTGCTGGCCCTGTTCCGCTTCCACTACTGCAAGGCGGCTGAGACTGTCCAGACGCTGCGCGAGCGAACGTGTAAACCGGGGTGGCATGTGTTGTACAACAAGCACCGGTGCGGGAAACCCCGCAGGCAGGTCGCCGATCAACTGATGCAGCGCCCTTGGTCCTCCAGTCGAAGTGCCGACTGCTACAATATCTGTAAAGCTGTCCGTCGTTCTCCTCGGCAGAGGTTGCTCCAGTTTTGGGGGCTGGGCCGCCGCCGGACGCTCGGCAGGCTTGAACTGAATTTTTGGCCTTGCAATCTTCTCAGGCTTAGACGGTTTCGACTCCGCTTGTTTTGCACCTGTCAATTTTTCAGTCTCTGTCAAAGGAACAGACTTGTTGACGATCTCTGGACGGGACATCACCGGAGCCGACTTGCTGCGAGTCAGTACGGCAACAGCCAACTTCTCAAGCAATTGCTGACCGACCTCTTGCGGGCTTACCCCCGCCGAAGGCTTGCGGATGAAATCAAACGCTCCGAGCTGCAGCGCCTTAATTGTCTCTCTCGTACCATCCTCGCTAATACCAGAGATCATAATAACCGGGGTCGGCTGAATGCGCATAATTTGCCTCAAGGCCTCCAGCCCGTTCATCTCGGGCATTTCCAGATCCATAGTTATCGCATCCGGCTTGTGCTGTTTTAATGCCAGCAGAGCTTCTGCGCCGGTACTGGCCGTAGCCACGATTGTAAAACGCGAATCTTGTTTAATCAGGTCACAAATGATTTTACGCATAAAGGCAGAATCATCAACAACGAGGACGCGATATGGAGCCATTAGGATTGCCTCCTTTCTGCCTTGGCTTTATCCCTTTTTCAATCCCAGCATCCGGCTGATAAAGCCTTTCAGCCCATTCTCTGCCGGAACCGATCTTCTTGATTCATTTAAAAATTTTATAGCGATTAAATCGATGCATCTTGCAGCTTCTCCCCCGGGATAGGCCAGCACAAACGGCACCTGCTTTTTCACTGCCTTGGTCACATTGGCATCGTCCATCACTGTGCCAAGCAAAGGGATCTCCATCTGCAGAAACTGCTTCGCCACCATCGCGAGCTTGTCTGCCGTGAACTTCCCTTCCTTCATATCCGAAGCCCTGTTTACGACGAGTTTGAATGTCACATCCTCATACATGGACTTGACCATCTTCATCAGAGCATAGGCATCGGTTATCGAGGTTGGTTCAGGCGTTGTCACAACAATGGTCTCCTGAGCCGCTGCAATAAACTTGACCGTTTCCTTAGAAAGCCCTGCCCCCGTATCAAACAGAATGACATCATAATGTCCGCTTAACCGGGCAATTTGTTCTCCGAAATAATCAAGCTCCGCCTGCGGCAGTTCTACGAGATCACGAAAGCCTGAGCCGCCAGCAATGATATCAATACCGCTTGACGCGTGCTGAATAATCTCCCAAATCGTCTTCTCCCGCTTCAACAGGTGATACAAGTTGTATGGAGCGGAAATACCCATCAGCACATCGATATTGGCCATTCCGATATCTGCGTCGAACACGAGTACCTTATGTCCCCGCTGCTGCAGCATCAGAGCGAAGTTAAGACTGAAATTTGATTTCCCGACGCCGCCCTTGCCGCTGGTCACTGTTACAATTCGTGTCGATTTTGGCTGCTTCAATGCATGATTTTCATTGGTTGTTACAAGTTTTCGGAGTGAGTTGGCCTGATCATTCATCTTCTGCGGCCCCCAACAGCTGTTTTACATAGCTGTCTATTTCAAAGGGACGAATATCATCCGGGACATTCTGACCGCTGGAAATATAAGTCGGTTTAAGCATATGCCCCAGCACAATATTGAGAATTGAGCCATAGCTTTCCGTTTCATCCCATTTGGTAAACAGCACCTTCTCTACACCGAATAGCGAGAAATGTCTGGCTACCACGTCCAGATCCTTGCTTTTGCCCGTTAGGCTAAGCACCAGGAAGGTATCGCTGTCAGACTGTCCCTGAATCAGGCTGTTCACTTCCGATACATACAGCTCATTGCGAAAGTTTCTTCCAGCCGTATCTACGAAAACCAAACTCCGATCCTCAAGCTGGGTGAATGCTCTACTGAGCTCAAGCGGCGAGAATACAACTTCGAGCGGAGCATTCAAAATGTTCGCATACGTCCGAAGCTGGTCAACGGCGGCAATTCGATATGTATCCGAGGTAATAAATCCGACCCGTCGTTTATGGCGAAGCGTCTGTTCAGCAGCCAGTTTGGCAATCGTTGTCGTTTTACCGACACCCGTCGGGCCGACAAAGTTAAGCACCCGCAAAGTTGGAGATATCCCCTCGCTTTGCAAAGGGAACAGCCACATCTTGATGATGCGCTCAGCCTCCGCCCAGATTTTCTCCGCGCCCCACTCCGTGCTGTAGTCCTCTAAATCCGTGATGCCTTCCAAAAGCCTGTCGACCCATTCGTCCGCTACATCCTGATTGTGCAGCCGCTCCACCAGTTTTTGCAAGGCAGCAGGCCGTTGCCCTGAAGGTCCCTGCTGCCTGGAGAAGCCGATAATCATCTGCTTCATTTGACGAATTTCTTCCGCAAGCTCCGATTGCTCTACAGCCAGCGCCGGCACAGTCTTCTCAGGTAAAGCTGCAACTGGAGAAACCGGCTGCACATAATCCTTGAGCTGTTCTTTCAATAAGTCGGCAACTGCTGCGGCGGAGGAGTTCTCCATATCAGCGTCATACGACAAGCTATTGGAGTATCTTGTCGCAGAAGCCGCGAGCACAGGAGTCG
Organism: Paenibacillus roseus; assembly: GCF_016424485.1. Taxonomy (GTDB): domain Bacteria; phylum Bacillota; class Bacilli; order Paenibacillales; family Paenibacillaceae; genus Paenibacillus_D; species Paenibacillus_D roseus. The sequence continues at coordinate 560,621 of NZ_JAELUP010000103.1, read as the reverse complement.
GCGGCTTGGCCTGCTGCTGTCCCGACTCAATGGCGGCAATGACTTCCATCTTCTTCTTCCGAAACATCCCCATAAATCCGCCAACGCGAATTTCTTTCGTATTGAGGATCACTGCATCATTCCCCAATTCGCTTCGGATTAAAGAGAGTGCATCAGGCATAGATTTGACCACATATCGTTTTACTCTCATAGATTCACCACCCCGACGCTTTGAACTTCAACACTCGGCTCCAGTTCACTGTAAGAGAGAACCGGCACATCCTGCATCGTGCGCTCTACAAGCTGACGCAAGTACATGCGAATAGTCGGAGAGGTCAGTACAATCGGCTGCTGCCCGGACTGCGCCTGTTTACTCACCTGCTCGCTCAGCTTCGTATAAATATGCTGACTCGTTACAGGGTCAAGTGCCAGGTAACTGCCCTGATCGGACTGCTGGACGGACTCGGCAATCTTCTTCTCGATCGAAGGTCCGACGGTGATAACTTTGAGCGGGTCCTGGGCGGAAGCATATTGCAACGTAATCTGCCGCGACAGTGCCTGTCTGACGTACTCGGTGAGGATATCCGGGTCCTTGGTAAAGCTGCCCTGGTCGGCCAATGTCTCAAATATGGTAACCATATCGCGAATCGAAATTTTCTCACGCAGCAGCTTTACAAGCACCTTCTGTACTTCCCCTACGGACAAAATGGAAGGTATCAATTCGTCGACAAGCGCCGGATAGCTTTCTCTGACATTTTCGATAAGCGCCTTCGTCTCCTGTCTGCCAACCAGTTCATGAGAATGTCTCTTGATGACCTCCGTCAAATGGGTTGCAACTACAGAGGGCGGGTCAACAACGGTATAACCGGACAGCTCTGCTCTCTCCTTCATCGCTTCATCCACCCATAAGGCCGGAAGTCCGAATGCCGGTTCCTGAGTCTCAATACCTATAATGGAGTCATCATCGAACCCAGGACTCATAGCCAAATAGTGGTTCATGAGCAATTCGCCCCGGGTGACCGTATTTCCTTTAATTTTGATCACATATTCATTCGGTTTGAGCTGAATATTATCACGAATACGGATTACCGGTACGACAATTCCCATTTCGAGGGCGCATTGTCTTCGAATCATGATGACACGGTCGAGCAGGTCGCCTCCCTGCTGCGTATCTGCAAGCGGGATTAAGCCGTAGCCGAATTCAAATTCAATCGGGTCAACCTGCAGCAGGCTGATGACACTTTCCGGACTGCGGACTTCCTCAATTTGCTGTTCTTCGACCATCTGCTCCTGTTCTTGCTTTTGCTTAACCATCGAGTTGTTCATTTTCCAGCCTGCAAAAACGAGGAGTGCAGCTAAAGGCAGGGTAGCTAAAGGCCCGATCGGTGTGAATATACCGAGCATGGCAATCGTCCCCGCAACAATATAGAGAAGCTTCGGATGACGCAGCACCTGACTTGACAAATCAAACGCCAGGTTGCCCTCCGACGCAGCGCGAGTCACAATCAGACCGGCGGCAGTTGAAATGAGCAACGCTGGAATCTGACTGACCAGACCATCTCCGATTGTCAGAACCGAGAAGGTTCGGAGCGACTCCGAAAAATCCATCCCGTGAATGGCCATACCGATGACAAAGCCTCCGATTAGGTTAATAAACAGGATAATAATAGAAGCAATGGCGTCTCCCTTAACGAATTTGCTCGCACCGTCCATGGCGCCGTAGAAGTCCGCTTCACGTTCAATTTTTTGTCTGCGCTCGCGGGCCTGCTGCTCATTGATCAATCCTGCATTCAAATCGGCGTCAATACTCATCTGCTTACCGGGCATCGCATCGAGTGTAAAGCGGGCAGCAACCTCAGCCACGCGCTCGGAGCCTTTGGTAATGACGATAAATTGAACAACGACGAGAATGAGGAACACAACAAAACCGATTGCGATTTCCCCTCCGGCCACGAACTGGCCGAATGTCTCTACCACCTTGCCCGCTTCGCCGTGGGATAGAATGTTCCTTGTTGTGGATACGTTCAAGGCGAGTCGGAACAATGTCGTGATAAGCAGCACCGCAGGGAAGATCGAGAACTCCAGCGCGCTCTGCGTGTTCATCCCAATCAATAAAATCATCAGCGCTGCCGAAATATTTACGATCAGCAGGACATCAAGCAGCACGATCGGGATGGGAATAACCATCATCAGGACAATGCCTATAATGCCGATCAATATGGACATATCCTTCAATCGCATACTGCTCTACCTCTTTCTGTACTAACATATCATTTCGTTTTACGTTTTAGCTTGTACACATAAGCAAGCACTTCGGCGACTGCCTGGAACAGATCGGCGGGGATGGTGTCTCCGATCTCAGCCCGTTCGTACAAGGCTCGGGCCAGTGGCTTGTTCTCTATCAGAACGATGCCGTTCTCCTTGGCAATCTCTCTGATTTTAAGCGCAACATAATCCATCCCTTTAGCTATAATTTCCGGCGCTTCCATCTCGGTACCATCGTAGCGCAAAGCAATCGCAAAGTGCGTCGGGTTCGTAATGACAACATCCGCCTTCGGGACCTCCTGCATCATCCGCTGCAATGCCATTTTGCGTTGGCGCTCCCGAATTCTGCCTTTGATGACCGGGTTTCCCTCCGTTTTTTTATATTCATCCTTCAGGTCCTGCTTGGACATCCGCAGTTTTTTTTCGAAGTCAAAACGCTGGTACATGTAATCCATGAGGGCCAGCACAACAAGCAGCGCGCCGATCTTGACCCCGAGTGACAACGTAATCGAGGCGGCAAAAGAGAAAATTTGCTCGATCGGAACAGAGCCAAGCGCCAGAATATGATCCTTTTCTCCCCAAAGCGTCATTCCGACAACAGTACCGATGATGACAAGCTTCAAGATACTTTTCAAAAACTCAACCAGCGAACGCATAGAGAAAATCTGCTTAAAGCCCTCAATCGGATTAATCTTGCTCAGTTTCATCATTAAAGGATGTCCGGTTAGCAAAAATCCGAATTGAATGTAATTGCCCAGTAACGCAACAACTATCGCGATGGCGAATAACGGGGCCAGCAGCAGCAGGCATTCGATGATCAGATTTTTGAAGAGAACCCCGACGTTGCCAATCGTAATTTCCATACTGAGCCGGGTTTCAAAGGTGCTGCCAAACATCCCGACCAGCCTCTCCTTGTAAAAGCCACCCAGCATCAGAAAGCTCATAAAGACGAAAAGCAGAATAAACGAGGCAGGCACTTCCATACTTTTGGCAACTTGGCCTTTTTTTCTGGATTCCTGCTTTTTCTTTGGCGTCGCTTTTTCTGTTTTCTCTTGGGAGAACATCTGTAAATCCAGCGACCAGCGATATGCTTGCACGAATAGAGCCTCCTTTTAAGAGGTCAATTGTTGTTGAAGACCGGCCAGCAGGTTCTCCATGGCGGCAAACATCTGCCCGAACAGATTCCCGATTAAGCCCGAGAAAGCTGGCATGAGCAAAGCGAGCATGAATAAGCCGATCAGAATTTTAAGCGGAATACCGATAACAAATACATTGAACTGCGGCGCTGTTCGGGCAAGAAAGCCCAGGCCGACATCCGTCAGGAACAAGGCAACTACTAAAGGCGCCGCAAGCTGGAGCGCCAGCATAAATACCTTGCTGAACGTGATGATCAGAAACTCACTGACTGACCCTTCATAAATCTGGTTAAACAGATTATTGGACAAAGGCAGCCAGTCATAGCTTTGCATAATTGCGCTGAGCAGATAATGATGCCCGTTCATGGACAGAAACATCAGCATTACAATGATAAACTTGAAATTGCCTAGCAACGGTACGGTTACACCGGATACCGGGTCCATTACGTTCGCCATTCCAAAGCCAATCTGCATATCGATAAAGCCCCCTGCAATCTGAACAGCCGTCACAAACATATAAGCGACAAAACCGAGCAGCAGACCGGCCAACACTTCCCGGATGACCATCAGCACATAACCTGCATCTATGACCAGCGTCTCATTGATGCCATAAACCAAGTAGACTAGCAGGGCTACAAAAAAACCTAGGCCAATCTTGAAAGGAGCCGGGACGTTGCGGGTTGAGAAGATTGGCGCAACGACGAAAAACGATGTGATTCGACAAAAGATAAGCAAAAAAATAGGGAATGCCTGTAGAATAACTTCCATGAATCCACGGCCTATCCGATATATTTATCCAAATTGTTAAGCAGATTATATGTAAAATCCACTATTGTGTTGAGTACCCAGGGGCCAAAGAGCAGCACAGCCAGCAAAACGGCCACAATTTTGGGTACAAAAGCTAGCGTCTGCTCCTGAATCTGTGTCGTTGCCTGGAATACACTGACGATCAGCCCTACAAGAAGTCCGAGTCCCAGCATGGGAGCACTTGCTTTCAACACAGTCCAGACAGCTTGCCCTGCCAAACCGATTATAAGATCCGAGCTCATAACATCGCTCCTTCCTCCTGATTAGCTAGTAGGTGTTGCTGAAGCCCTTCAGCAAGGATTGGATCACTAAATACCACCCGTCTACCAGTATAAAAAGAAGGATTTTGAACGGCAAGGATATCATAACCGGGGGCAGCATCATCATCCCCATTGCCATCAAAACGCTGGCCACGACCATATCAATAATCAAGAACGGGATAAAAATAATGAATCCCATGTTAAATGCGCTCTTTAACTCGCTTAGTGCATACGCAGGAACCAGTACCGATATCGGAATATCCTGAACGTTCGCAGGACTTTCCATCTTGGTATATTTCATAAAAAGCTGCAAATCTTTTGGCCTTGTATATGAAATCATATATTCCTTCATGGGCTCAGCGGCCTTGGACAGCGCTTCGGTTTGCGACATTTCCCGCTTTAAATACGGTTGCAGCGCAACTTCATTAACCTTTCCAAGCGTCGGCGCCATCACGAAGAACGTTAAAAATAGCGCGAGTCCGATAATCACCTGGTTAGGCGGCATCGTCGGCGTACCAAGTGACGTACGGACAAAACCAAGTACAATGACTATACGTGTAAAGCTCGTCATCAGCACCAGAATAGCTGGCGCAATACTTAGTACCGTGATGATGAGCAAAAGGGAAAGCGCGGAGGTTCCTGGCTGCTCCCCCCCATTGCCTATTTCGATATTGACGCTGGGCAGCGGCTCAGCAAAGGCCTGGGATGAGAGCAGCGGAACAACCAGCAGCAGAAGTAAAGTTAGTAAAGCTAGTTTCTTATTCATTCATCCCTCGACTGATTCATTGGATTAGCATGGTTTAACGTTTCCTGGATTTGTCGTTTGCGTTCTGTCTGGCGCTGCAGCTTGTCCTGCAGCATGCTCTCAAAAGAGACGGATCTGCTGCTCCAACTTTCTTCCGGGATATCGCTGCCTTCATTCCGTTTCCGGTATTTGCGAATCCATTCTGCTACCGACAGGTTTCCGCCCCCAAGCTGCGCTTCCATTTTGTCTATCACGATACGGGCTTCTTCAGGTGAATCGATCTTGTCGAGCAGCGTCACATCATCTCCGACACCGACAACATATACCTTGCCCGCCAGTTCTACAATCTGCAGCGATTTGTTCTGACCCAGCGCAACCCCGCCAAGTGTGCGGACAGAACGGTTCATACCGTAGCCTCTGCTGCGCTGGGATAGAAATTTTATAAAAATAACAATCAAGCCGATAACTAGTAAGAGAGCGATAATGACCCATACAAGATTGCCAAGCAAATTATCGTCCGGTTGCATTGGAGGCCCTTCATTATCTAATGAAGCGGCGACTGCACTTGAATTCCATAATGCAAGTCCTGCTCCAATGCAAACCGCAACCCGAGAGGTTCGGCCTCTGCGCATAGGAATTAACCTAAGGTTTTCTTGATTGCTTCAATAACACGGTCCGCCTGGAATGGCTTCACAATAAAGTCCTTGGCGCCGGCTTGAATCGCATCAATAACCATCGCTTGCTGTCCCATCGCAGAACACATAATTACTTTTGCATTAGGGTCGAGCTTTTTAATTTCTTTAAGGGCAGCGATGCCGTCCATTTCAGGCATCGTAATGTCCATCGTAATCAAGTCGGGCTTAAGCTCTTTGAATTTTTCTATCGCTTGAGTGCCATCCTGGCCCTCTCCTACTACCTCGTAGCCGTTTTTGGAGAGAATGTCCCGGATCATCATTCTCATAAATGCTGCATCGTCTACGATTAAAATACGGTTTGCCATTTGTTATTTTCCTCCCGGTTATTGAAGTTTCTGAATTCGATCCCACTGACTAACAATATCGGTAACCCTGACACCGAAGTTCTCATCAATAACAACAACCTCGCCTTTGGCAATGAGCTTGTTATTCACCAGAATATCGACCGGTTCACCTGCCAGCTTGTCCAGCTCAATTATGGAGCCTTGGGAAAGCTCAAGAATCTCCTTGATCTGTTTCTTTGTTCTTCCTAATTCTACCGTGACTTTTAGCGGTATGTCGAGCAATAAATTCAAGTTCGTGTCATCTGCCTGAGTGTAAGACGCGCTTTGGAAACCGGAGAATTGCACAGGCTGAACGTTCACATTCCGCCCCGGCATTGCCCCATATGTATTTGGACCTTGCGCATGCTGCGCCGGCGCCGGCGCAGCAAACAGCTGCTCTTGCGGCGATACAAAAGAAGGTACAGGCGGCTCCTGATAGGCAGCAGCAGGCGGCGCATAGCTTCGTTCCGGCTCTTCAAACACGGCTGCCTCCTGAGAGACTGGCTCGGATTCACCCGCCCCGCCTATCAAGGTGGCTACCATTTCCTTAGCGAAAGCTACCGGCAGAAGCTGCATGATCGTAGAATCGATCAGTTCGCCAATGCGAAGATCAAAAGAAATTTTGATAAAGACATCTACAGGAGGCAAATTGCCTACGCCTTCCCCGCTGTTCACATCCAAAATATTAATGCCTGGAGGCGAAATATTGACAAATCGATTGAAAATGGTAGACATTGAGGTAGCGGATGAGCCCATCATCTGGTTCATCGCTTCCTGCACGGCGCTGACATGAATTTCATTCAAACTTTCATCCTGGATCTCGCCTTCACCACCAAGCATCAAATCGGCGATAACCTGCGCATCCTTGGTCTTGATAACGAGCGAGTTAATGCCTTGAAAACCTTCCACGTAATGAACATGAACGGCAACATGCGGCTTAGGAAACTCGCGTTCGAGATCCTCTCTGCGGATGACCGAAACTTTCGGCGTTGTAATATCCACCTTTTTGCCCAGCAGGGTTGAGAGGGCAGTCGCTGCGCTCCCGAAGGTAATGTTACCAATCTCCCCAAGAGCATCGGACTCAATCGAGCTGATATAATTTTCAGGCTTGAATTCCTCTGTTTCCGCCGTTTTTTCGCTACTTTCCATTTCCCCCGCAGACTGACGAAGCAGAGCGTCAATTTCCTCCTGGGATAAATAATCTTTACTCGTCATTTTCTTCCTCTACTCCTTCGCTGACAATCTCGTCAATCTGCACGGCCAGCCGATCTTTTACCGAGCCGGGGCTGCCGATAAACTTTAATTTATCACCTACTTTAATATGCAGTCCTTCATCCAATGACCGATCTAGCGATATGACATCACCTACCGATAGTCCCAAAAATTCATGAATGGTTACACTAGACTGACCAAGTTCGGCGACAATATTCAACTTCGCACGGTTAACCCGCTGCTCCAACATCTCCTGCTCGCCGGGAGCTCTTGATTTTTTCTGGGATACAAACCAGTGATGGACGGACAATCTCGGCATGATCGGTTCAATTACGACATGCGGGATACACAGGTTAATCATGCCCGTTGTCTCTCCAATTTTAGTGCTCAGCGAGATCAGGGCAATCGTCTCATTGGGCGAAACTATCTGCATAAATTGCGGATTGGTCTCGAGTGCTTCCATTCGCGGTGAGATATCAATGACAGTCTTCCACGCTTCCTGCAGGCTCTCAAAAGCCCGGCTGAAAATACGTTCCATGACAGTGGTCTCGATTTCCGTCAGCGCGTTGATTTTTGAGGGAGCTGTTCCCTGACCGCCAAGGAGCCGGTCCAGCATCGCATACGCGACATTGGGATGCACCTCCAACACCATTCGGCCTTCCAGGGGCTCCGCTTCAAATATATTCAAAACCGTCATTTTCGGAATCGAACGGATAAACTCATCATAAGGAAGCTGCTCGACCTGAACGACATTGATTTGTACGAAAGTCCGAAGCTGAGCCGAGAAATACGTCGTCAGATAACGGGCAAAGTTTTCATGAATTCTGGTCAGGCTTCGAATATGGTCTTTAGAGAAGCGGACTGCACGCTTGAAATCATACGTACGTATTTTCTTCTGCGTCTCTTCCTTCTTGAGCTCCTCCGCATCCATCTCGCCGGAAGACAGAGCCGCTAAAAGCGCGTCGATTTCATTTTGCGATAATACATCAACCAATCCTCTCCCCCCTCTTTAAAAAAAGTAGCTGCTAGTATAACGGTTGTATCATAAACTCTATTACTTCTATGTTCACAAGCTTTCCAGTTGGAAGAACAGGATTGATTAGATTGATCAGTTTCGCGCTCATAGCATCTTTACCCTTGGAGCCATTCAGCTCTTCCGGCTTCAAATCAGACAGCACTCTCAAAATGATCGGCTTGATTTGAATATCTTTAATCTTATCAAAATCCTCCTTCGTCGATTTTTTATCGAGTTGGAATGCCAGTCCCATTACGGCGATATAACTGGGGTCAGCCAGATTCGTTTTGATATCCGACATGACGCTTGTCAATTCTACCCGTTTGTTGGCGCTTAATTTCTCTGCATGGACGCCATTCACGCTTTGCTTGGCATCCAATGCATCATTGCCGGAGCTTCCGTTGAAAAGTTGATTGAACAGGAAGACCGCAACAACTGCAATTAAAGTAATCGCCAGCAAAATTGTGATTATCCAAGGCAGCATTTTTTTCATGAAGAAGGTCCCTCCGTTTGTTCCATCCTAGTCCCCGCCGCAACTAGCCCAATCTGGCGAAGGTAATGTTGAATCCTTGAAGTAATCTCAGCTGCGCTTTCCAAAGCTACAATTTTTTTCCCCGTTGTCAGGGTTATCAGCGTATCCGGAACCTCCTCGATCGATTCAATCAGCAGCGCGTTAATGATAAGCTCTGTACCGTTTAACCGCGTCATTGCTATCATGGCTTACCCCCCAAGTTTTCAGTTCCGAGGAAGACACACAGCTTTCAGCCTTCCCCGGACCGATCAACTATTGAATTATCGTTTCAGGTTGACAACTTCTTGCAGAATCTCATCTGAAGTCGTAATAATCCTCGAATTGGACTGGAAACCGCGCTGGGCAACAATCATCTCGGTAAACTCCGAGGTCAGATCAACGTTGGACATTTCCAGGTGACCAGCAATGATAGCTCCTGTTCCCGCTTCGGCATTGTTAGCTTCCAAGTACTCAAACTCTCCCTCCGGGTTTGCGTTAGGAGTAAGCCGGTAGAGGTTGCCGCCGATTTTTTGTAGGCCGCCAGGGTTTACAACCTTGACGATGGCAATCCGGATATTGGTATCTTCACTGGACCCATCGGCATTAATTGCAATTATGGACCCGTTCTGAGAAATAGAGAACGCCGTTACAGCTTCATCCAGTACAATCGGCTCTCCGTCAGTGCTCAACAGGAACCCGCCGTCGCCATTGACAAGCTGGCGGTTGGCATCCAAACGAAAATCACCGGCACGCGTCAAATAAGGCGTTTCTTGTTCCTCTGTCGCACGTACGGCAAAAAATCCGTCACCGTCAATCCGCAAGTCTGTTGGAACATTTGTCGTCATATCACTGCCTGGCGTATGAATCACATCAATTGAACCGACTGTAACACCCAGCCCAACCTGTTTGGCATTGATACCGCCAGTCACTCCGTCTACAGGCGCTGTTACACCGGATACTGTCTGGCTCAAGATATCTTTGAACATGACACGACCAGCTTTGAAGCCTATTGTATTGACATTCGCCACGTTATTTCCGATTACATCCAGCTTGGTTTGAAAACCGCGCATTCCAGATACACCCGAATACATCGATCTTAACATGTACGAGTTCATCCTCTCTTAAACTGTAGTGTTTTGAAGCGTCCTTACCTAAGGTGAAGTTACATCATCGCTTTCTTCATCCGGCTGCGGAACTTCCTCCTCAGCCTCATTCTCCTCCGGAATATCACCCTCAGGAGCGGTTCTGATCGCAACAATATCATCCAGATTGACTTTGCTGTCCCCTGATATTGCGAACAGCTTCCCGTCCTTGATCGTAATGGAATCCACTACCCCGGTTTGCAACTTCGATGCGCCTTGGCTGTCATTCTCAATCCATTCAATCGTTTTGCCAATCATGCTTGATGCCGTTCCCAGACTGTTCCTCATCAGCTTCAGTTCACCTGACATCTTCATCAATTGCTCGACCGATGAGAACTGCGCCATCTGGGCAATAAAATCACGGTCCTGGAGCGGGTTCATCGGGTCTTGATGACGAATCTGGGCAATCAGAATCCGCAGGAATTCATCCTGTCCAAGGGTGTCCGCTTTTTCCTTGCTCGGCGCTGATCTAACATTGGCAACGTTATAATTGGGCCATACGTTTTTCGTCGGCAAGACCTCACTCAATCGTTATTCACCTCCGGTTCAAGCCATTGCATTAATGCCCTGTTCAAACTGTTCGCTCAGCTGTCTTAATTCTTGCTCGAAGCTGTCTTCGCTTGCAGGCTCAGATGCCTGTTCCTGTCTGCCCGGATTATGTTGTTGTCCAGAGCCTTGCTCCCGCCCGTTTTGGTACTGGCTGTGCCCTGATTGCGGCGTATGTGTCACTTCCAGACGCTCCACTTGGATTCCTTGGGCCTGCAGCGCTGCTCGGAGCTGAGACATCTGGTTTTCCAGCATTTCCTTGGCATTGTGACTATCTGTCACAAACAAAGCCGTAAGCTGGCCGTTTTGCAGCGTCAGCCTGATATTTACCTGACCGAGATGCTCAGGGAACAACGAGATCTTCGCCTCGGATATCCCTTTCAAACTTGTGAGCTGCATCTGCTTAAATAAGAAATTTTCCATTCTTTCGGCGAATCTCTCCACGGGAACCTTTGGCATCGACTCTACTTGCGGCGCTGCCGTCATCTGCGGCTTGAGCAAATCAGATACAGCTGCCGGGTTCGCACCTGCTGCACGCGAATCCGCTTCTTCTGCCGAAAGTAGGGAGTTTCCGTTCTGAATTGCCTGCTCAGAAGCCTGCTTCAATAACGGATGGAAGGACCCGCCAAGCCTTGCCAGCATTGTCTGGCTGGAGACATGTTGCGGGGCCAGAATCGTACCGCCGCGCAGATCAAGCTGTTGTTCTCCGGACGGCTCCGCGGCGCCTTGCCTGCCTGTTCCGGCAGCCAGTAATTGCTTCAGGGCATCCAGCTTATTTTCCATAAGCGGTACGAAGGCATCCTGCACCTGCTTTGGAAGACCTTGTTCCGCAACAGTACGAATTTGCTGAAGCAGTTCTTCAACCTTGGTCTTGGCAGCTTGCACGGCTGCAAGCGGCTGCGTTTGAACCAGCTGAACTTGTGGCTCCAGATCAGACACAAGCCCGCTTGCCTGCTCTGTCGACGGCTCTACTGCCACAGCAAGAGAAGCCTGCTCAGACAATGATTCCGGCAAATTGGAAGCCTGTCCTTGGTTTTCCTGTACCGGAAGCGGCAGGGTCATCATAATGGTATAGAGCAGTGCTTGCAGTTCTTCAGCCATCTCTTCCAGCTGAGCAGGGTCTGTGTCATCTCCAAGCTGGTCAAGCTGTTGGCGGATTTCATCTGCAAGCTGCAGCAGATTTTCCAATCCATCCTTGCTCGCTAAAGTCAATTCGCCGGGCAGCAGGGAGGCCAGAGTGCTTACATTCGCCGCTGTGCCTCCCGCTTGAGTTTCCCCGCCTTGAACGAATTGCACCAGCATCTGGGGAAAAGCCTGGACTTCGTTCGTGCCTCCAAGAGCGCCCGGTCTCGCTGATCCCGGTGTTGAAGATGTGGAGGCGATTAGCATCATTTGTCCTGCTGACATTTGCAATGTATTCACCTCCTTTCGGTAAATTAGAGGCTCCTACTGGTTTTTCGCCGGCTGAGAGGCCGGTGCATTAGCCTGCGTATTCGCTGTGTTGCCGCCTGTGCCGGCCAGCCGTTTCACTCTGGCTTGCAGCGCCGCAATTTGCTGATCTCGTACCGAAACCGAATCCTTCATCAGCATTGTGGCATCCGCCGCAATTTTCGGCGTCATCTTCTCCATTACTTTTGCCCGATCTTCAGTCCTCATGGCGTTTAAAATGAGCACCATCTCCGGAAGTTCCATATTTTGCAGGATCGGAGCAGCTTTGTTCGGGGCCATTTTAGTGTACATCGATGCCAAGTCTTTAATCTCGGCCGTATATTGCTCCCCGGTCAATTCAGGATTTTCAGCATTTTGAGTCAACTCATTCACTTTGGACTGAAGCTCCAAAATTTTCGCTTCCTGCGCGCTTTGCTCTCCAAGCACTCTGTTCAATTCCGCTTCTTTGACTGCAAGCTCGCTTTGGAGGTTCTTGACCTGCTCGCTGGCGGCTGCCGTTTTCTCGCCGGACTCTTCATTTGTATCTTCAGCCAGTTTTGCTTTAGCGGGCCCGTCAGGAAGCAATTTACCGACCAGCGGTATTTGATTCCCGACATCAAGCATCCTGCCCCGGATATCCGGGCTAAAAGCCGCGAGGATGACCGCCAGTAAAATGATTGTAAAGAGGAGCGGCGTAATGAAGAAAAGCAGCCTCTCAAATATGCTGTAACTTCTTTCTTCTTCCAAATCCGTCATGCGATCCCCCTCCGCTTGTCGTTGCTCCGGCGCACTTTCGAAACGAAGCTTTTGCCCGTCGAAGGACAGCAAAGCCGTTTACGCTTGCCGCACTGCCGTCTTGAAACGGACGGACGCAATTTCATCCAGTTCGTTCTGCTCTTTCAGCAGGATCATCTGGCTAAACCGGCCATTGGCATTTTCTTTAGCCTTCAGCCATACCTTCTCATCCATCATTTTCTCAGTGAGATAGCCTTTGCTGCGGTCCACTTCCATCTTAGCTGTCTTGACATCGCCCGATTTGCGGATGATGCATTCCTCCAGATGCTCCATATACTGCTGCATAACCCGAAGCTCTGACAAGACAACTAGATTGGCAGCGGCCTCCAGAAGCTGGTCCGCCCAATGCTGCTTCTCCTCCTCCAGTTGCTCCAGCGACTGCTCTTCAAGCTGAAGCTTGCCAACTGCGACGGACAACATCCATTCCGCCTGGGTCTTCTGGCTCGTTTTCAGATCAACAATCTTCTGGTAAGGATATCGGTACTTGCCCATTAGCCTGTTCATCTCCTGTAAAAGTCAATCATAAGACGCTGCTTTGCTTCCTCGAAATCTACTTTTTCCGTTGTCTTCTGCTGTGTAAAACCCCGTATCGCATCAATATATTCAATCGCCCGGTCGATCTCTGCGTTGGAGCCTGACTGATAGGCGCCGATATTAATCAAATCCTCTGAATCCCTGAAAGTGGCAAGGAGGCTTTTCAACTCATTGGCAGCATCCTGATGCTCCTCGGTCACAATCTCTTTCATGACGCGACTGACCGACTGCAACACATCAATTGCCGGAAAATGCCCCTTATGCGCCAAAGCACGGCTTAGGACGATATGTCCATCCAAAATCCCCCGGACTGCATCCGCTATCGGCTCATTCATATCGTCACCGTCGACAAGCACCGTATAAAATGCAGTGATAGAGCCTGTCGGCCCGGTCCCGGCTCTCTCCAGCAGCTTGGGCAGCTCCGCGAATACAGATGGCGTATATCCCCTTGTTGCTGGCGGCTCCCCGATCGCGAGTCCTACCTCGCGAAGCGCCATCGCATACCGTGTGACGGAATCCATCATCAGCATGACGTTAAGTCCGCGATCACGGAAATATTCCGCAATCGTCGTTGCAATGAGCGCCCCTTTCATCCGGATTAGAGCCGGCTGATCCGACGTGGCGACAATAACGACCGAGCGGGCCAAGCCTTCGGGACCCAGATCCTTCTCAATAAACTCCAGTACCTCGCGTCCCCGCTCCCCGATCAGCGCAATAACGTTGACATCTGCGGAAGTATTGCGTGCTATCATGCCGAGCAGCGTACTCTTTCCGACGCCTGACCCGGCAAAAATCCCTACCCGCTGCCCCTGTCCTACCGTCAGCAGTCCGTCAATAGCCCGGACGCCGATGCTTAACGGATCTTTGACCCTTGGACGCATCAGCGGGTTGCCCGGCTGGTTGTAAGTGGAGTAATGAGGCATCCGAGTCGGGATATGCGAGCCGTCAAGCGGCTGACCGAGCCCGTCCAGCACCTTGCCGAGCAGCTCGGAGCCGACTTGAATCGTCAGCGGCTTGCCCGTCCCCACAACATCGCATCCGGGACCAATGGCATGCAAGTCCCCGAGCGGCATCAAAATAACTTTGTTGTCACGGAAACCGACAACCTCCGCTTTTAGCGGTTTGGATGATTTCGCCGGATAAATGTAGCACAAATCGCCTACGCTCGCATCCGGGCCCTCCGATTCTACAATCAACCCGATGACTTGCGTCACCTTGCCGTTGACCCGAATCGGGTCAACCGTCCGCAAATGCTCGACATATCGCGCCGCGTCAAGTTTGCTCATCCGCACTCCTCCGCTCTTCACCCTGAATCGCAAGCTGAATCAGTTCCCGCTTGATTTCTTCAAGCTGCGTATCGATTCGGGCATCAATGCTTCCGTACATCGAGCGGATGACACAGCCATGTCCTTTGACGGATACATCAGGGAGAATTTGCAGCTCAGCCTGGGAGTCGATTACCAGTGAAAGCTCCTCCCGAGCCGCTTCCATGAAAGCAAGCTGGTCCGGCGCCACACAAAGAGCAATCATCCCCTGCTCTCTTCTGCGGGAGAGCGACTTCACAACCAGTTCCAGCGCCCAATCAGGCGCGGCAGTCAGCTGCTTCCCGATGATTTTCTCCGAGATCGCGCAGCTAAGCTCCACCAGGAAAGGCTCTGCCTCCTGAATAATTTCTTCCCGGCTTCTGTAAGCCTGTTCCAACAGCGCCTTGGCATCGTCAATGTGCTGCGCCCAATGCCTGCTGTTGTCTTCCTCGGCATGAACAAGTCCTTCCTGATAGCCCTGCTCGTACCCTTGCTTGCGGGAGCTCTCAGCCAGTTGCTCATCCTCGGAGCGACGTTCGCTCCACCATTGTTCGATCTGCTCCCTTGCCGCCTGCAGCATTTGCTCCGCTTCGGAATTCGCCTGTTCCAGCCGTTCTTTCGCATAGGATTCTGCATCCTCGATGATTTGATCTCTAAGTTGTCTGGTCTGCAGTTCCTCTTCTGTCGGCAAGTAATGATCCTCTGGTTGTTCGCTTTCCTGCTGAGCAGCAGAAACATAGCGTTTCTCCGTCTGGAGCTTCTTCAAATCCTCCATTGCAACGACATGGGCTGACTTGATCAGGTTAGACAATGATGTCGTCACCTCCGCCGCGAGCGATAATGATCTCTCCGGATTCCTCTAGTCTGCGAATGGTTGCCACAATGCGCGTCTGCGCTTCTTCTACATCGCGAAGCCGCACAGGGCCCATGAATTCCATCTCTTCTTTGAATGTCTCCGACATCCGCTTGGACATATTGCGGAAGATGGCTTCCCGCACTTCTTCGCTGGCCACCTTAAGCGCCAATTGAAGATCGGAACTTTCAATATCCCGGATAATCCGTTGAATTGAACGGTTGTCGATATTGACAATATCCTCAAATACAAACATCCGTTTCTTGATTTCCTCTGCAAGTTCAGGATCCTGGATTTCAAGAGAATCCAAAATCGTACGCTCTGTACCGCGATCGACGCCATTGAGGATTTGCACGATAGACTCGATTCCCCCAGCCGTAGTGTAATCCTGGGTCACGGTGGCGGAAAGCTTCTGTTCCAGCACACGCTCCACCTGTGCAATGACCTCCGGCGAAGTGCTGTCCATCAGCGCGATTCTGCGAGCTACATCAGCCTGCTTATCCTGCGGGAGGGAAGACAATATCGCCGATGACTGTTCAGACTGCAAATAGGACAATACGAGCGCAATAGTCTGGGAGTTTTCGTTTTGGATAAAGTTCAAAATCTGTGTCGGTTCTGCCTTTCTGGCAAAGTCAAACGGCCTGACCTGCAATGTGGCTGTAAGACGATTTAAAACCTCCATCGCCTTGCTTTCACCTAACGCCTTCTCCAAAATGGTTTTGGCATAAGCAATACCGCCTTGAGAGATATACTCCTGAGCCATGCAAATCTGATGAAAATCGGCAAGAATTATCTCCTTCTCGGCCGCGTCCACCTTGCGGACGTTGGCAATTTCCAGCGTCAGTTGCTCAATCTCCTCTTCTCTCAGATGCTTGAAGATTTGGGCCGATACCTCAGGCCCAAGCGTAATGAGAAGGATGGCTGCCTTCTGTCTGCCGGACAAACCCTGCATTGTCTTAACCAATACTTCCACCTCTATTCATCAACTAGCCATGTCCGCAGCAGATTGACAAATTCCTCCGGCTTACGTTTGGCAAGCTGCTCCAACTGCTTGCGAACCTGACTCTCATTCGTCTCAATGTCAAGATCGATTGTCGGATATTCGACCTTAGGCTGCTCCAGAAGCTCTTCTTCTTCAAAGTTTACTTGATTGCGACGACGGTTAATAAGATATACGACTCCTCCGCCTACGAGCAGGGCAGCCAGACCAATTCCAGCCAGCCACGGCCATGACAAGCCACTGGCAGCGGTGGTTTCTTCAGATCCCACATAAGATTGCGCAAAAATTGAAACCTTTTTGGCCATCAATACGTCATCATTAATATTCTGTCCCGAATCCGAGAGCTGTGCTCTGACGAAAGGAATCAGATAATTGGAGATTTCCTGTCTTTGCTCATCGGTCAGCTGTGCTGCTTCAATCCCGACGCTTACGGATAAGTCCTTGACTACAAACGGACCGGACACAATATTATTCGTGATACGGCTTATATCATAGTTAGTCGTACGGGAAGCTTCATCGCTGCTGCTCGTCCGACCATCTGTTCCCTGGTACCCCGGAACATCGGTTTCACCTGTCCCAACCACGCCGCCTGCAGGGGCATCTGCGCCTGTTGACGAACGACTTGATTCCGTTTCGCTAATGATAATTCCGCGGTTGTCGTTGTTCTCGAGCGGTTGAACGAGCGTTTGTGTCGAATTTTTCTGATCAAAGTTCAATGTCGCTGCCACACTAATGACAACCTTGTCCGCCCCGTAAAAGCGTCCCAAAAACTCTTTAATGCTCTTGCGAACTTCTTCTTTGAATTTTCGTTCAATCTGAAATTGCGTATCCACCGGCTGAGCCACCATGCCGTTACCGGTCAGTTTGCTTGAAGCAAACAGCTCGGATTGCTGGCTGGAGATCGTAATATCCTCAATCGCCAAGTTAGGAATCGCCGTCTTGACCAGGTTATAGTACCCGTCGATCGCTTCCTGTGTTGGCCGATAGCCCGGCTTGAATGTCAACACAACAGAGGCTGAGGACGGCTCTTTGCCATTTGCATTGATAAATACGCTTTCCTCAGGCAAATTAATGAGCACATTGGATTTTTGAATGCCTTGCATGCTGTTTAGCATCCGCTGAATTTCACCATTCAGCGCGTTGCGGTACATCACGTTAAACTCGTTATCTGTCCGACCAAAGGCTGAAGAGCCCTGGCCAAAAGCATCAAAACCGATCGAACCATTCTGAACGAGGCCTTGAGAACCTATATCCACTCTAACCTTGGCTGCGCTGGCTGCCGGAACCGATATCGTTGTCCCCCCGGAACCAAGCTTGTACTCGATTTTGTTGCTCTCCAGATATTGTGTGATCGAAGCTGCATCAGCCGCATCCAAATCCTGGAACACCAATTCATACTCCGTTCGCGAAAAAATCAGAACCAGCAACACAATGCTGATGATAAAAAAGCCAAATGTTGCGCCAAACAGCATTCTCCTGGTTCTGCTCAACTGCTTCCAATACTGGGTAATGCGGTCCCTGTATTGGGTAACCTTTTCGTTCACAATTTCACCCCACCCAGCTGATCGCCGTATTGTATGCTGCGATTATTAGATCTGCATCCGCATCATTTCCTGATAAGCCTCTACGACTTTGTTGCGGATTTGGGCGGTAAGCTGCAAGCTGAGCTGTGCTTGCTCAGATACAATCATGACTTCCGACACATCTGCCTGTCCGATAATAAACCTGTCTGTTACTCTATGTACGGCCTTCTCCTGTTCACTAACCCCATCGATCGCTTTTTTCAGGTAATCTCCGAAGCTAGCTGTGACTTCAGCCGGCGTGCTCTCGTTCTTCCTCATTTCATTAGCTGCGTTTAATGCAGAGGAGAAGGGGCTTAGGCCTGCTTTCACATTCTCAATCACGAATAATCCCTCCGAATCTTGTTGTCAGTTATTTTCCAATCTCCAAGGCTTTGGTCAACATCGCTTTTGTCGCATTCAGCGCAGTTACATTCGCCTCATAAGCGCGAGTTGCCGATATCATATCGACCATTTCCTTGAGAATATCCACGTTCGGCAATTTGACATACCCGTCGGCGTCAGCATCAGGATGGGTCGGATTGTACAACAGTTTTGGCGGTGTCCGGTCCTCCATAACTTGCGTGACTTTCACCCCGCCTTGGGCCTTGCTTCCTCCATCGATTTCCCCTCTTAACGTGTCCGCAAAGGAAGGACGAATCGGCTCCATGACTGTCAGCTTGCGTGAATATGGTTCAAACTGCCCATTCACTACTTTGCCCCTGGTTGTCTCCGCATTGGCAATGTTTGAGGAAATCACATCCATTCTAAATCTTTGGGCCGTCAAGGCCGAAGCGCTGGCGTCAAATCCATTCGATAGTCTCATTGTCAGCTTCTCCCTTCAATGGCTGTCCGGATCATTTTGATGTCATGGCTGACTTGATGTATAAGCACGTTGTAACGAAGCTGGTTTTTGGCAAGCAGCGACATTTCCCGGTCAATATCGACGTTGTTCACGTTGTTATTCATGACCGAAGCTTCATCCGTCTCTACTCCTATTTTGAGAGGACCCGTCTGTCCGCCAGATCCCATGTGCTTGGGATTCGTCCGTTTCAATGGTAGATTAGCCCCATCCGATTTGCCCAATTCCTGCTCAAGATACTTTTCAAATACGACCTCAGAACGTTTGAAATGGGGTGTATCCACATTTGCCACATTGTTGGAAATAACCTGCTGGCGTAATTCGGCCGCTCGTACTGCTCCATTCAATCTTTCAAAATTAGAACCGTTTAATAATTTCACGGGCAAGCCTCGCTCTCTCTGCAATTCCTTATTATCCCTTGTAATAATTCAACACATTAACCCACTTTCCTTCTCCCTTCGACAAAATATTATGAAAAAAATGAGAGCAAAATGTCGAATTTTCACCTCATCATTTATGTTCCATAATTTTGAATTCTTTAACAATAAGCAAAAAGCCCTATCTTTATGTGAAGATAGGGCGTTCAAGGGAAAATAGACCCGTTTTTCAAGCTTTTATTTTTGCAAGCTCCTGCATGAGCTGTACATTTAATATTTTGATGTAGGTTCCTTTCATTCCGAGGGAACGAGTCTCAATGACACCCGCACTCTCGAGCTTCCGCAGCGCATTGACAATAACTGATCGGGTAATGCCGACACGGTCGGCCACCTTGGAAGCAACCAGAAGACCTTCTTTTTCTCCCAACTCTTCGAAAATATGCTCCACTGCCTCCAACTCACTGAAGGAAAGCGAATTGACGGCTACCGTCACAGCGGCCCGGCTCCGCGCCTCCAGCTCAATCTCTTCCGCGCGCTCGCGCAAAATCTCCATCCCGACAATGGTGGAACCGTATTCCGCCAGAATCAGATCACTGTCATCGAAGATGCCCTCGGCGCGTGTCAATATAAGCGTTCCGAGCCGGTCTCCCCCGCCTTGAATGGGAACAACGGTCATTACACCATGTTTCGAAATTTCAGGGAATACTTGAGCAATCCCTGTCTCAGGGACAACATTGGTCACCGTTTCCTGCACGGACAAGAACCGTTCGTTGCTTTCCTGGGGGAACCTCGCATCAGCAGTTGAAGCCGACTTCAGCTTTTCATGCTCCCAGACCCCGGCTGCCGCGCAACCTAGAATTTTGCCTCTGCGGCTGACCACAAATACATCCGCCTGAATGGTAGAGCATAGAACTTCTGCCATTTCTCTGAAATTTAACGCCTTACCGGCAGCCCGCTGGAGCAACCGATTCAATGTTCGTGTTTTTGCAAGCAAGGTCATACCAAATCCTCCTACTACTCTTTCCAGGGACACCATCCACTATAATATATATTGGCTCAAATCACGGTTTTGCGCAATATCCCCGACCTTGTCCCGTACATATTCCGGCGTAATCGTCATCTGCTCAAGATTCAAGTCCGGCGCTTCGAACGAAAGGTCCTCCAGCAGCTTCTCCAGTATCGTATGGAGTCTGCGGGCGCCAATATTTTCTGTATTCCGGTTCACATCTGCAGCAATGCCGGCGATTTCCCGTATGGCGTCTTCTGAAAACTCTATGGTAATGCCCTCGGTTTCGAGCAAGGCGGAATACTGCTTGGTCAACGCATTTTTAGGCTCGGTCAAAATTTTCACGAAATCTTCCAGGGACAAGTCACTCAGCTCCACCCGGATCGGAAAGCGGCCCTGAAGCTCGGGAATTAGATCCGACGGTTTAGCAATATGGAAAGCGCCTGCTGCAATAAACAGTACAAAATCGGTTTTCACCGGACCATACTTCGTCATAACAGTAGATCCCTCTACGATCGGCAAAATATCGCGCTGTACGCCTTCACGGGACACATCCGGTCCTGAACCGCGGGATGGGCTGGCAATTTTATCGATTTCATCAATGAAAATCATGCCCGACTGTTCGGCGCGATTCACAGACTCCTGGATGACATCATCCATATCGATCAGCTTGTTTGCTTCCTCCTGGGTCAGCACCTTGCGCGCTTCCTTCACCGTCAGCTTGCGCTTCTTGAACCGCTTGGGCATGAGCTGGCCGAACATCTCTTGCATGTTCATGCCGATTCCCTCTGCTCCTTGGCCGGAGAGCATGTCAAGCATGTTCGGGGCATTATCCTCCACTTCAATCTCCACAAGTTCGGATTCCAGCTGACCGGCTTCCAGCTGCCACTTGACCTGTCTTCTGCGCTCAATAACTGAACTGTCCGTCTCCGGTTCTTCCTGCTCCGGCTGCTGCTGGCCAAAGATCATCTCCAGCGGGTTGCGCTGGGACTTGGACTTCTTCTCCGAAGGCACCAGAAGCGAGACCAGCCTTTCATTAGCCAGCTTCTCCGCCTTGTCCTTGACCGCCTCTGTCTTCTCCGCCTTGACCATGCGAATTGCCGTTTCAACCAGGTCGCGCACCATCGACTCCACATCGCGGCCCACATAACCAACCTCTGTAAACTTCGTCGCTTCCACTTTGACGAACGGGGCATTGACCAGCTTGGCAAGTCTGCGGGCGATCTCGGTTTTTCCGACACCTGTCGGCCCAATCATCAAAATATTTTTAGGCATAATTTCATCACGCAGCGATTCTTCCAGCCGGCTGCGGCGATAGCGGTTTCTTAGAGCGATAGCCACTGACCGTTTGGCCAGCTTTTGGCCGACAATGTATTTGTCCAGCTCCGCCACAATCTGACGCGGCGTCAACGCTTCATTTCCCATCCAGCATCCCTCCGTATTAGCTCCGGCTCTTAAAATTATATTTCTTCAACAATAATGTTATGGTTGGTATAGACGCAAATTTCGGCCGCAATCTCCAGCGATGCTCTGGCTACTTCCCTCGCCTCCATGTCTGTGGCATGACGTTTGAGCGCCCGCGCGGCGGACATGGCAAAACTGCCTCCCGAGCCAATCGCCAAGATTCCGTCATCCGGTTCAATAATTTCTCCGTTGCCGGAAATAAGCAGCATGCCTGAGGCATCCATGACGATCATCATCGCTTCCAGTCTTCTGAGCACACGGTCCGAGCGCCAATCCTTGGCCATCTCCACTGCAGCCCGCTGCAAATTGCCGTGATGCTCCTCCAGCTTGCCTTCAAACTTTTCAAACAGTGTAATGGCATCTGCCACAGAACCGGCAAAACCTGCCACAACCTGACCGCGGTACAATCGGCGCACTTTCTTCGCGGAATGTTTCATGACCATGCTGTTGCCAAAGGTCACCTGGCCGTCTCCGGCAATTGCGCCTTTGCCGTTGCAGCGCACGGCGCAAATCGTGGTGGCGTGAAATTGCATTTCCATCTCTATTCCTCCCTTGTTCAGCTACCTAGCCTCCATGCTAAACATTCGAGCCAAGACCGAGCTGTTCTGCCTTGAATCCCTGAAGCATTTGCAGCGCACGGCCTGCGATCGCTTCATTTTTTTCCTTCTTGTTGCGAATTTTGGAGCCAAGCGGCGGGAACAGGCCAAAGTTGGCGTTCATCGGCTGAAAATGCTTGAAGTCCGCAGTTGTAATATATTCTGCCATGCTGCCGAGCGTCGTCTCTGCGGGGAAAACTACAGGCTCTAGCCCCTTTGCCAGGCGACCGGCGTTAAGACCTGCTATAAGTCCGGAAGCTGCCGATTCCACATATCCTTCAACGCCCGTCATTTGCCCTGCAAAGAACAAGTTGTTGCGCTCCTTGAATTGATACGTCGGGTTTAACAGTTTCGGAGAATTGATAAATGTATTGCGGTGCATAACGCCATAACGAACAAACTCCGCATTCTCAAGACCCGGGATCAGCGAAAATACTTTCTTCTGCTCTCCCCATTTCAGATGCGTCTGAAAGCCGACCAGGTTGTACAACGTACCTGCCGCATTATCCTGTCTGAGCTGGACAACCGCGTAAGGCAGCTTGCCGGTATGCGGATTGATTAAACCTACGGGCTTCATCGCACCAAACAACAGCGTCTGCTTGCCGCGGCTGGCAATGACCTCGACTGGCATACAGCCTTCAAAATAAATTTCCTTTTCGAATTCTTTCAATTCGGCCTTTTCAGCGGTAACGAGCGCTTCATAGAATGCCTCAAATTCCTCCTCGGTCATCGGGCAATTCAAATAGGCGGCTTCTCCCTTGTCGTAACGGGACGCCAAATACACCTTGCTCATATCAATAGAATCCTTCTCAACAATCGGCGCCGCGGCATCATAGAAGTAAAAGTATTCCTCGCCCATCAAATCGCGGATTTGCTGCGACAGCGCCGGAGAAGTGAGCGGACCGGTAGCAATGACGACAATACCGTCCTGCGGAATCTCGGTTACTTCCTCTGTACGAACATCAACTAGCGGATGCTCGCTCAGCGAAGTCGTAACTTCGGCGGAAAAGCCGTCACGGTCAACTGCAAGCGCCCCGCCTGCCGGAACGGCGTGTTTATCAGCGCTGCCCAGTATTAGCGATCCGAGCTGGCGCATCTCCTCCTTCAATACGCCTACCGCATTGGTCAAGCCATTGGCACGTAGACTGTTGCTGCATACAAGCTCTGCAAATTTGTCGGTATGGTGCGCAGGGGTGCGCGTGGCTGGCCTCATCTCATACAAAGTGACCGGAACGCCTTGGGAAGCGATTTGCCAGGCGGCCTCGCTTCCCGCCAGCCCGGCGCCAATTACGGTTACTTTCTTTTGCTCTGTCAAATTATGTTCTCCTGCCTTTCTGATGCTCCGAAAATGTCAATCCCTGTCCGCATACGAGGCAAACAGGGCTGACAACTATCAGTCTGCCTGTTCCTGCTCGTCAGGCAGCTCTTCTTTATGATCACAAGATGTACACTGAATTCGTCCTCCGCTGCGGTTGCGCTTCTCGATCATCACACTGCCGCATTTCGGGCACGGCTTGCTGACTGGCTTATCCCAAGAAACGTAATCACAACCCGGATACTGGTCACAGCCGTAAAAGATGCGCCCTTTTTTACTGCGCCGCTCGATAATTTTGCCGTCCTTGCATTTGGGACAAGTGACGCCGATGTCCTTGATAATCGGCTTGGTGTTGCGGCAGTCCGGAAACCCGGAGCAGGCAAGAAACTTGCCGAAGCGCCCCATTTTATATACCATGTGCTTGCCGCATTTCTCACACAACTCATCGGAGACTTCATCCTGAATCTCGATTTCCTTCATCTCTTCCTCTGCCACTTCAAGCCGCTTCTCGAAGGAGGTGTAGAATGAACCGAGCACTTTGACCCAATCCTCTGTGCCCTCCTCTACATGGTCGAGATCGCCCTCCATATGCGCGGTAAATTCGGCGTCGAGAATTTCCGGGAAGAATTCCTCCATCAGTTGAATGACCAGATCACCAAGCTCAGTCGGTGTGAATTTCTTATCTTCAATCGCTACGTAACCACGCTTCTGAATCGTCTCCAGTGTCGGAGCATACGTGCTTGGGCGTCCAATGCCCAGCTCCTCCAATGTACGAACAAGCCTCGCTTCGGTATAACGCGGCGGCGGCTGTGTAAAATGCTGCTTAGGCTCAATCTCCTGCTTCTTTGCCACATTCTGCTCGGCAAGCGGCGGCAGAAACTTCTCTTCATCCGTCGCCGTTCCATCATCATTGCCTTCAACATAGACTTTCATAAAGCCAGGGAACTTGAGCTTGGAACCGGTCGCTCTATAGATGGCGTTGCCACAAGCCAAATCAACCGTCATCGTATCCAGTACGGCTGATTCCATCTGGCTGGCGATAAACCGCTCCCATACGAGCTTGTACAGGCGGAACTGGTCACGACTTAAAAATGGCTTCATGGATTCAGGGTCGCGAAGCACGGAAGTTGGACGAATTGCCTCATGCGCGTCCTGCGCGCCTGCGCTCTTCTTTGTGTAGACACGGTATTGCTCAGGGGCGTAATCCGCACCGTATTTCTCCAGAATATAAGCTTTGCCTTCCTCCTGGGCGACAGGTGAAATTCGGGTGGAGTCCGTTCTCATGTACGTAATCAGACCGACAGTTCCCTCTTTGCCAAGCTCTACGCCCTCATACAGCTGCTGGGCTACCGACATCGTCTTGGCGGCGCGGAAGCCAAGCTTGCGGGCCGCCTCCTGCTGGAGCGAGCTTGTAATGAAAGGAGGAGCTGGATGACGCTGACGTTCCTTTTCCTTTACCTGCTGTACAACAAAATCGGAATCGCCCATTGCCGCGAGAACTTCATTGACATCGCTCTCGCTGGAAAGCTCTCGTTTCTCGCCGCTCAACTTGTAAAATTTCGCTTCAAATTCGGATTTATTATGGACAAGCTTTGCTGTAATCGACCAGTACTCCTCAGGAACGAACTCATCGATCTCATTCTCACGGTCGATAATCAGCTTGACGGCTACCGATTGCACACGTCCGGCCGACAAACCTTTTTTTACTTTCTTCCATAGCAGCGGGCTGATCTTATAGCCGACAAGTCGGTCAAGAATACGGCGGGCCTGCTGAGCGTTGACCAGATCCATATTAATCTTGCGCGGCGTCTTGAAGGCATCTTTGACCGCCTGCTTCGTAATCTCATTAAATACCACCCGGCATTCAGCCGTATCGTCCAGCTCCAAATAGTGAGCCAGATGCCAAGCAATCGCCTCGCCCTCACGATCCGGGTCAGCCGCGAGATAGACCTTTTTTACTTTTTTTCGAGCATCCTTCAATTCCTTAAGAACGCTGCCTTTGCCACGGATTGTAATATATTTGGGATTAAAATCATTCTCGACCTCAACGCCAATCTGACTTTTCGGCAGATCCCGAATATGACCCATGGAGGCCTTGACAATGTATTTGCTGCCCAAATATTTGCCGATTGTTTTTGCTTTCGCCGGTGATTCTACAATAACCAGTGAATCCGCCATTGACGCGCCCTCCTCTCATTTTCACTTTTGCAGCAAGGTTAATACTGGCTAAGCGGTATTCCGCCATGACCTGGGTACCAGGTCATGCGGCACAGCGGTAAATCCATCAGTATCCTGGGTATCCCGGCATTTCACACGCCAGCCGCTCAAGTTATAAAGCACTATATATAGAACCCGCATGCTGTTCAACTCTTTGTTTTATAGATAAATTTATCAGAACTGCATGCAAAAGTCCAAATGTCAGCCCGGAACGCTCATGAAGCTCATCCGCGGTGCTGGGTTTATCCTCTATTAACGCCAATATTTTCTTCTCTTCAAAGGATAGCTCAACCTGGTTCAAGGATTGCGTTGCGGAACCTGGATCAAGCCTGGCCAGTATGTCATCGCGGAAACGGAATTCTTCCATTATATCCTCCGCTCCCATTGTAAGCTTGGCCCCTGAATCCTTGATCAGACGGTTGGCGCCTTTACTCTTCGGAGAGTTAACAGGACCGGGAACGGCAAACAACTCGCGATTCATCTCCTGCGCATAGGCGGCGGTAATTAGCGAGCCGCTCTGCTCGGCAGCCTCAACGACCAGCGTTCCGCTGGAAAGGCCCGCTATAATACGGTTGCGCTGCGGGAACAAGCCGGGATGCAGCCTGGTACCTATCGGATATTCCGAAACAATTAGCCCTGCCTGAGCAATGTGTCTGTACAAATTACGATTTTCAGACGGGTATACACTGTCAATCGGAGTGCCCAGCACCGCAATCGTAGAAGCCTCTTTATCTACAGAACCTTCATGCGCCAGGCGGTCAATCCCTTTTGCCAGCCCGCTTACAACTGTAAACCCTAATGCTGACAATTGTCCAGCCAAACTTGACGCAACCTGCCTTCCATAGGCGCTTGGAAGCCGCGTCCCGACCATTGCGATCGACGGACGGTGCAGCAACTCGGAGCGCCCAATCGTATAAAGCACCCAAGGGGGTCTAGCCGTCTGCCGCAGCAGCGAGGGGTACTCCGAGTCTATTATAGTCAGAATTTCGGCCCCCAGCCTGCGGTAACGCTGCTCAGTATCAGCCAGAACGCCCATCTCTATACTTTGACGCCATGCTGCAAGCTGCTTGCTGTCCAGTCCAGCCTCCAACCACTCCTGATCACTAAAATCAAGGGCAAGATATAAAGTCTCACCCTTGTTGGTATAATTCATGACTTTATTTATCGTGTGCCAGGCGATTCCCCTCGTCTCATGGAGCCCGATCAAAATCATTCTCGTCGTTGCTGTGCGGTTGTGCTTCGTCATATATGGCGACCTCCAGCGGATTCGCCTGCATTCTTTTCCTATTGTGCTTGACAAATGGGAAGAATGCAAGCAGACCCCTTATTTTTTTGTTCAACTTTACAAGAAGCTAGCGTA
Organism: Paenibacillus roseus; assembly: GCF_016424485.1. Classification (GTDB taxonomy): domain Bacteria; phylum Bacillota; class Bacilli; order Paenibacillales; family Paenibacillaceae; genus Paenibacillus_D; species Paenibacillus_D roseus. The sequence goes on along the minus strand of NZ_JAELUP010000103.1, from coordinate 533,315 downwards.
AACGGCTTTGTTTTCCTTTGACAGTCGGGAGAATATAAAAAAGCAGCCTTTCACTCCCTATGAGGGAAATGAAAGACTGCTTGTCTTTGTCTGTCAGCTTAAAATTACACTTGATGGGTGGTGCATTTCTCCAGCAGACCTTGCTCTTCCAGCACCTTAACGAGCGTAGAGCCCATATCGGAAGGTGTTGGAGCAACTTTGATGCCGCAAGCTTCAAGCGTTGCGATTTTCTCCGCTGCCGTACCTTTACCGCCGGAGATAATCGCGCCAGCATGGCCCATACGTTTGCCCGGAGGAGCTGTCGCCCCGCCGATAAAGCCGACGACCGGCTTTATCATGTTCGCTTTAATCCACTCGGCTGCTTCTTCCTCAGCCGTCCCGCCGATTTCACCAATCATGATCACCGCATACGTATCCGGATCTTCGTTGAACAGGTTCAGAATGTCGATGAATTCCGATCCTTTAACCGGGTCGCCGCCGATACCGACCGCAGAGGACTGACCAATGCCGCGTGTCGAAAGCTGATGTACAGCTTCGTAAGTCAGAGTTCCGCTGCGGGATACAACGCCAACATGGCCTTTTTTATGGATATAGCCCGGCATAATGCCGATTTTGCACTCTTCTGGAGTAATTACGCCTGGACAGTTAGGCCCGATTAAACGGGTCTTCTTGCCTTCCAAATAGCGTTTTACTTTGACCATATCAAGCACAGGAATGCCTTCTGTGATGCAGATGGCCAAATCAAATTCAGCATCCACTGCTTCCAGGATTGCATCGGCTGCAAATGCCGGCGGTACATAAATAACCGTTGCAGTCGCGCCGGTAGCCGCTTTCGCTTCAGATACCGTGTTGAATACCGGCAGGGATACAACCTCGCCGCTTTCCAGAGTGATATCTACTGTCGTTCCGCCTTTGCCCGGCGAAGTGCCACCGACCATTTGCGTACCGTAGTCCAAAGCGCCTTTTGCATGGAACAAGGCGGTTTTTCCTGTAATGCCTTGCGTAATGACTTTCGTATCTTTACTTACCAAAATGCTCATCGAAGGCTCACATCCCCTAAATGATTTCTATATTGAAGTCCAGTTATTTTACAAGGGCTACGATTTTTTGAGCACCGTCAGCCATGGAATCTGCAGAGACAATGTTCAAACCGGATTCGTTCAGAATTTTTTTGCCGATCTCAACATTGGTACCTTCCAGACGGACAACAAGCGGACGGTCTAAGCCGACTTGCTTGGCCGCTTCAACGACACCATTGGCAATAACGTCACAACGCATAATGCCGCCGAAGATGTTGACGAAGATTCCTTTTACTTTTTCATCGGACAAAATGATTTTGAACGCTTCGGTAACCTTCTCCGTTGTCGCGCCGCCCCCAACATCTAGGAAGTTGGCCGGGTCGCCGCCATAATATTTAATAATGTCCATTGTCGCCATAGCAAGTCCGGCGCCGTTAACCATACAACCGATGTTGCCGTCCAGCGCAATGTAGCTCAGGTCAAATTTGGATGCTTCGATTTCCTTGACATCCTCTTCTTCCAAATCGCGCAATGCGACAATATCCGAGTGACGATAAAGCGCGTTGGAATCAAAGTTCAGCTTGGCGTCAAGCGCCATAACTTGACCGTCGCCGGTAACGACGAGCGGGTTGATTTCCGCAATAGAGCAGTCCTTTTCCACAAACGCCGTGTAAAGGGCTGTCATAAATTGCACTGCTTTATTGACTAATTCCTTCGGAATGTTAATATTGAATGCCAGTCTGCGTGCCTGGAACGCTTGTAAGCCAACAGCCGGGTCAACCACTTCCTTGAAGATTTTCTCCGGAGAATGCGCCGCAACCTCCTCGATCTCTGTTCCGCCTTCTTCAGAAGCCATGATGACGACTGTGCCGGTTCCCCGGTCGACAACGACACCTACGTAGTACTCTTTCTTAATGTCGCATCCCTGCTCAATCAGGAGACGCTTTACTTCTTTGCCTTCTGGACCTGTCTGATGCGTAACAAGCACCTTGCCCAAAATTTCGCTTGCGTAGGTGCGTACCTCGTCCAGATTTTTGGCTACCTTGACTCCGCCTGCTTTACCACGGCCGCCCGCATGAATTTGCGCTTTGACCACAACAACCGGCGTTCCTAAAGCTTCAGCCGCTTCCACCGCTTCATCGACAGTAAAAGCCACTTTTCCTTCAGGTACGACTACACCGTATTGCTTCAGGACTTCTTTCCCTTGATACTCATGGATATTCATTCCCGAAATCCTCCTATCTGCAGCTAGACCTCAATATGTAAACAAAAACCTTCATTATTGTAACATTTTTTGTGTCTGCTTTCCTCAAATTAGACAATAAATATTGTAAACTTTTTTGATATCGTTTTCATCTCGTTTTGAGAACGAACATCAGGCATTATCCAACCACTCTCCACTTTGAGATTTTGTCTATTTCCTTCCGTCTGGCTGGATGCTATTTTTCACTGCTTGTCATGTCGATTCGACAAAGGTATTATGACCAGTTGTTTCCTTATTCATCCTTTTGCGACATTCCTTTGCGGTTGACAGCTTCTTCCTGCTCAGGTAGGATAAATGTATTGATTTTTCTACACCGGGACGTAAGGAAGCACCTTCATCCAATGAATTCGAGGCGGAGGTGTTTTTTTGTACACAAAATTAATCAGTGCAAGCGTATTGGGTGTGAACGGACGGATCATTGAAGTGGAGGTTGATATCGCAAGCGGCCTGCCCCAAGTAAATATCGTCGGACTGCCGGACACAGCCGTAAGAGAGTCGGTGGAGCGTGTGCGCGCTGCTGTCAAAAATTGCGGGTTTCAGTTTCCGCTTCAGCGGATCACGGTCAATCTGGCGCCTGCGGATATGCGCAAGGAGGGTACAGCTTATGATCTGGCAATAGCTGCAGGCGTGCTTGCCGCAAGCGGGCAGGTAGCTTCAGACCGCTTGCGGGATGCGCTGCTGATCGGTGAGCTGGCATTGAACGGGGATATCAAGCCTGTAAGCGGGGTGCTTCCAATGGTAGAGCAGGCCAAGCGAAACGGGGTGAGCCGAGTGCTGCTGGCTGCAGGCAATCTTGCAGAGGCTTCGCTTATCGGCGGTATGGAGCTTGAGGGGCTGGCCTGCTTGAAATCACTGTTGGCTCCTGAAGTTTATAACGGGCAGAGGCCGCTAACTAGAAGCAGTTCAGTTTCCTTTCATGCAGAAGCTGCATCTGATGGGGTCGAATCCAGCCCGCCTGCCCTGGACTTCGCTGATGTGCTGGGACAGCATCAGGCCAAGCAGGCGCTGCTCACTGCTGTTGCGGGACGGCACAATCTGCTGCTGTGCGGGCCTCCCGGGACCGGGAAGACGATGCTCATCCAGCGGATTCCCGGTATCATGCCGCCCCTCTCGGACGAGGAAGCGCTTGAGGTGACCAAAATATACAGTGTCGCGGGCAAATTCGCTGGAGAGGACGCCAGGCTTCTACGAAGCCGTCCTTTTCGCACGCCTCATCATACGATTTCGGCAGGGGGCTTGATTGGAGGCGGCACAATCCCGAAACCGGGAGAAACAACGCTCGCCCATCATGGGGTATTGTTTCTGGATGAACTGCCGGAATTCTCCCGTCAGGTGCTGGAAGTGCTGCGTCAGCCGCTGGAGGAGCAGTCCGTAACCATCGCCAGAGCGCGGGCGGTGCTGACCTTCCCGGCTCGCTTTATGCTTGCTTGCTCGATGAATCCTTGCCCGTGCGGGTTTTACGGCAGCGTCTCCGCCGCCAATATCTCCACTGCCTGTACATGCTCAGCGAATAAAATCGCCGCTTACCGCAACAAAATATCCGGTCCGCTGCTGGACCGGATTGATGTACAGGTCGAAGTTCCGCGCCCATCCAGCTTCCTGGAGGCCGGCAAAGGTATGAGCTCAGCCGAAATGCTTGAGAAGGTCCTCACTGCGAAGGAACGCCAGGAAGCCCGCCGCCAGAGCACAGGTGTAAATTGGAATAGCGAGCTGTACGGCTCCGCACTCAGGCAGACGGCAAAGTTGGATGCCAAAGCGCGTCAGTTGCTTGAGCAGGCCTATCAGTTGCTGGGGTTAAGCATGAGAGCCCATGACCGGTTGCTCAAACTCAGCCGCACGATTGCCGATTTGCAAGAGCAGGAACAAATTAAAGAGGAGCATATTGCCGAAGCGATTCAATACCGTTGCCTGGACCGCAAGACGGAGGCGATTTGAGTATATCTATTGGGTAATGGAAATTAAACAAACCTGATGACACAAAGGTTTTGGCTGCGAGGGTACCGGAACTCTAATTGCCGAAAATGTTGCAGCCAAGTCATGCAGCCCCCCGAGTCAGCGGGTATTTGAAATCGTCGGCATCAGACTTTGCGCGTAGCAGCTTCTGTCTTCAAACTGTTGAACTGTAGTCTTCTCTTTCTGAAAACGCTCAGGATAAGACCCATTGCAATAAAATAGAGAAGATTTTGAGTAAAGCCGAAGCTGATCAACGGTAAAGATACACTGGAAAATGGAAGCCAGCCCAAGCACATCGCAAATGACCATTAGTGCCAGCAATCCAAGCAAACTCCAGTCGAGTACAGGCCGGTGAATCTGGCTCATCTGCCGACCGATCTCATGAGCATCCCCCATTCTTTGAATGGCCCGCTTGACGGCTTCCTTCTCCTCTATGCCTTCTTCCATCAGTCCAATTACAAGATCCTCTATATGGCATTCCAACTCTCTGGAGACTTGTTTTATAGCTTCTCTTGACTTGATGGACGCCAAGACTTCCTGTAAAAAAAGCCTGACCTCATCATGGTTTTGCTTCAAACGAATGTTCACGCATATCCCTCCCCGATTACCCGCTCCACCGCTGCCCGATATGTCTTCCATTCCTTCTTCTTGTCTTGAAGATGACGTTCTCCTGTTCTTGTGAGACGGTAATATTTTCGTTTGCGTCCCTCAGCCTCCTGCCAGTAGGCTTCTACCCACCCGTCCGCTTCCAACGAATGCAAAATGGGATATAATGTCCCTTCCTTCAAGTTGAAAATCCCTTCAGAGTGACTCTCCAACTCCCGGGTCAGCTCGTAGCCGTACATCTCCTTCTTCTCCAACATAGAGAGGATTAAAATTACCGTACTTCCTTTTAACAGCTCCTTATTAACTTTAATAGTACTCTCTCCTTTCATAGCATTTTAAAATAAATTAATACATCGTAAATCTAGGTATAAGAATATAACAAAGCTATCCGTTTTGCAAGAAAGGGGGACATTCAGCTTATCTTTGGATGGATTTATAATTCGGGAAGTAAAAAGAGAACCGCTTTACGGCTCTCCATAAACATGCTATACAACAAGCATAAACGGGCTTTGCCTTTCAAAAAGATTTCTCTTAAAAAGCTCCCTGTATCCATTCAAGCCCGGTTACCCCAAGCTCTCTGTCCAATGTCACCGCCGCCACATCAAAACGCAGTGCCAGCTCCGCTCCGCCATGCCGGTGCAAATAAACTTGCGCTACAGCCCGGACTTGACGCTGCTTCCGGTAGTCCACAGACTCCACCGCCGTCCCGAACTGTCCGGATGCTCTCCGGGTGCGAACCTCCACAAAAACCAGCGTATGTTCCGGTTCAGGCGGGATCGCAATCAGATCGATTTCACCGGAGCGGCAACGCCAGTTGCGCTCTACAATCCGCCATCCATGCCGCTCCAGATAGTCTGCGGCGGCTTTTTCACCGATTTGGCCCACCTCGTTGCGGCTAACCCGCTGGTTGACGGCAGGAACGATGCGTTCATTGTTATTCATTCTCCCAGCCTCCGGCCTTTTGATCTGAACGGTAAATGAAGCTTAATATTTCGGCTACCAGCGTGTACAACTCCGGAGGAATTTGCTGGTCGATCTCCAACTTCGAAAGCACCTCGACCAATGAAGCGTCTTCCTGAATTGGAACGCCGTTTTGAGCCGCCCGCTCCAAAATTTCCTCTGCCAGTTTTCCACTGCCTTTGGCAATCACGGTTGGCGCAGCATTCGCCTCCGGTTCATATTTCAAGGCGACAGCCTTTTTTATTGCAGGTTTAGCTTCCCTGTCCTTGTCCTTCATACACGCAAATCCATTCCTTTATACGGTCTGGAGACAAAAGCCGTGGACAGCTCGGGGCCGGTCTGCTTGCTGGACGCCGCGGTTGCCTGCCCGTCAGCTTCAGGCATTGGCTGCGTTTTGAGTGAAAGGAGCTTGTAGCCCGACTGTTGAAGCGCCTCCCCTATTTCTTCGCGAGAGCCTTCCAGCAGCGGCTGGGTCGCAGGGTGGTCATTCCACACCTGTAGACTTACCATTCGGTCGACAACCTGAACATCGATAAGGGTGTCTCCCAGCTGCTTCATCTGCAAGTCAAAGAGCAGACGGCAGTTCTGTGCGTCCAGTTCACCCTTGCGCCCCCTCCTCGTCTGGATATGAATTGCCGCTGTCTGGCCTCCCTGCTCATTATAAAAAGGGATGACCATCGCCACATGTGTGAACGGCGAATTGCCTCTCTCCGGGGCAAGCAAAAGCTGCTGGCCCGTAATATGCTGTACAAGCTGCTGGGCAGTCTCCCGCAATGCTGCAGGAGCATTATCAGAAGCCGCCAGCAACAGCAGCGCACTCTTGAGCGACTCCGCTCCTGTCCCGATTCGGAGTGCGTCTGCCGCTGCCGGACCAGGCGGAAGAGAAGTCTGATGCAACTGCGCTCCTGTCGCTGCACGCTCCAGACCTGCGGCATGAACAGGCTGCTGCACCGGGGATGAACCCGCTGCGGAGCGTCCCGCAGCCGCTGATGCATCCTGGCTTCCTGCAACACGCACAGACTCCTGTTGGAGCGGCTGCACAGTTTCATTCTTAGCCGAGGCTGCGACATTCATGTGTCCTGCAGAACCGGAAGCTGCAACATTGCCAGGAGTTGCTCCTTGCCCCGCAGGTGCCGATGATGCCGCTGCTCCAGCGTTCCCCTGACCGGTTCCTTGACCTGTTGCGGCTGCGATGTCCCGCGAGATTTGGCGCTCATGACTTACTCCTAACCACTTGAATAAATCTCCGATCCATCCGCCGCCGGGTGATGGGGTCTGAGACGGCAGATGACCAACCTGATTGAATCCGGTCGCAGTCGTCCCCCCTCCATCTGTTCTTCCGTTATTCCCTGCCTGTAGACCGGATTCTAAAATTACAGCACGATTTTGTGTTTGTGCGACCGGTGCAGTTTTCGCATCGGCAGCATTAGCGCTTGCCCCCGTTGTTCCCGGCTGAGGCATAGTCTGATTGGATTGGACTTGCTGCGCAGTTTGAACGGGCTGTCCGCCCTGTGCGCCCTGCTGGCCGGCTGCTGCGCCAGTCTGATTGACCCCGCTCTGTTGAGTTTGAACTGCTTGTCCTCCATGAGCAGGCTGCCGCGCTGACTGGACATTCTGTTCTTGTCCGGCCAGTTCAGTCAGCGCGGCAGCTCCAGCAGCTATTCCGGTCCCGGATGGGCTATTGATAATGCCAGTTGAAGAACCTCGCCCCCCCTGCTGGGCCAGCGCCAGGTCGGTTTGCGGCTGCGGCAGAACAGGACTGCTGCCCGGACGGGATATTCCATTGTCTCCTGTACTTGCCGAACGCAGCAATGCATCTCCTTCTCCGAGCAGCGCTTGAAGGCGGGCAATAAGCGCCTCCGCCGCCGGAGCGCCCGGCTTTAACTGGCCTGCTACCGCACCGTTTTGAAGATCGCCGACCCATGCCTTAAGCCCCGTCTGAAGCTGATCCAGCAGTTCATGAATTGGCCTCCCAGACATTACCTGTTGGAGTCCTGACAGAACCGCAGGCGTCATGGGCAAGCCCCTCTGAAATGCCGTAGCCGCCGCCTGCAGCCACTTGCCTTCATCTGCACCCTTGGGCATCACTGACAATGCTTTGGCAAGGGCCTCGCCCAGCTCCTTTGTAAGCGGTACGCCATCCTTTTGCAGCTGCTTGACCAAATCCTGTGGCCACTGCTTGTCCGCAGGCAATCCGAGCGACTTGACCAGATCCTTAAGCGTTTCAGCCGTCATTTGCCCTGACAGGGTATCTGCAGGCTTGAGTACCGGCAGTCCATTATTCGTCTCCGGTTGCACAACAAGCAATGTGCGCATTCCAGGCTGCAGCGGAACCTCCAGCTTTGCCCGAACCTGAGCGCCATTGATTTGAACAAGCGCTTCATTATCTGATGATTCCAGCACCAGTCCGCTGACTACCTGCCCAGACCTTAGCTCCAGCTCCCTGAAGTCTCCCGTTCTCGGCTCGCCGCCAACCAGACCTCTAATAAATGCTCCGATATGCATGTCATGCCTCCAATCATCCTGCAACTTCGTTCAGATCATGTATTACATTTTATATCGGCATTTTATAGTCAATTGTTTATTGCCTGCTGATCCTGCAACATGAACGAATGAATGTCAGTCAAGACCTGTGTGTGAAAGTTTCTATTTGCGTATAGGTAAAATTTCCTGGGCAATATAGCCTCGACTTTTTCAAAAGCTATCCTCAGGCTGAAACTTACACATTCGTAAATTCAAGCGTAAACGACTTTGCCGTCCTGTGACGGGCAAAAAAAAGCAAGCGACAAGCGCCTGCTTAGTGATTAAAACAACATCTGCTGCTCAGACAGCAGCTTGCCCAAAAATGAACGTCGATGCATCGGACTGGGACCAAACTCCAGAATCCTTTCCCGATGAAGCTTCGTGGCATAGCCTTTATGTATCGCAATCCCATACTCCGGGTACATGCTGTCCCATTCTTCAGCACACAACCGGTCTCGGGTGACCTTGGCAACAATTGAAGCCGCCGCAATCGACTGGCTGCTCGCATCCCCATGGATAATGGCGAGTTGTGGCAGCTTGCTATCGATCTTCTCTGCGTCAATCAGCAAGTAGTCCGCTGCGACCTCCAGTTGTTCTACCGCCCGCTTCATTGCCAGTCTGGATGCCTGCTTAATATTGATTCTATCGATCTCATCCGCAGAAATGGCTGCTACCGACCAAGCGAGCGCCTGCTCCGTAATAATCTCATACAATTGTTCCCGCTTCTTGGCCGACAGCTTCTTGGAATCATCGACGTCCTCCAGGATGAGACCGGGCGGCAAAATGACCGCCGCCGCCACCACATCGCCAAACAGACAGCCGCGACCTACCTCATCCACACCGGCAATATGCTGGTATCCTTGCTCCCATACTTGCCGTTCGTAATCGAGCATTGTGTTTCCCCCTAATGCAGCCTCATCTCCATATCCCTGCAGAGCGCACTGTATCATGCAAGCCGAAATGATTCTGTGAACCTGCATTACTGCTGCGGTTCATCAAGTGTAATACGCCCAAGTTTGCCTGCGCGAAGCTCTCTCAATATAATACCGGACACCTTCTCCAGATCGACTCGTCCGCCGCCAAGCAGACAGCCGCGCTTGCGCCCGATGTCCTCCATCACCTTCACAATCTCTTCGGAGTCTTCCACATCCTTCGGCGGCGTCTCCAGTCCAAACCGTTCCTTAAGCGTATCCCAATAACGGTCGGCAAGAACCCGCACCGCGAAGAAAGCAATATCCTCGATATTAAGAATTTCCTCTCGAATCGCTCCCGTCATCGCCAATCTGTAACCGACTAATTGGTCCTCGAATTTCGGCCACAAAATACCCGGAGTATCCAGCAATTCCATTTCATTGCCCACTTTAATCCATTGCTGACCTTTGGTCACCCCCGGACGATCTCCGGTCAAAGCAATGCTGCGTCCCGCCAGACGGTTAATTAGCGTAGATTTGCCAACGTTCGGAATGCCCACAATAAGCGCACGCAGCGCGCGCGGGTTCATCCCCTTTTGTTTCATGCGAACAATTTTATGATCCAGCAGCTCTTTCACCCGCTGCGGAATATCTGCTACTCTCGTGCCCGTTGAAGAATCGACTGCAATACAGGCATGACCTTCTTTTGAAAAAAAAGAAATCCACTGGTCAGTTGCCCGTGGATCAGCCAAATCAGCCTTGTTCAATACGATCAACCGCGGCTTCCCGCTCAGAATTTCATCTACCATCGGGTTGCGGCTCGACAACGGAACACGTGCATCCAGAAGCTCAATGACGATATCGATCAACTTGAGTTTTGCCTCAATTTGCCGTCTTGCTCTTGTCATGTGCCCTGGAAACCATTGAATGGTCAAAGCACTCACCTCATCCGTGTTTTATAATTTGCATATCTTTCAGCGGCCAGAAGATAACATCTGCTCTGCCCACCAGTTCTTTCGTCGAAATATATCCGATCATCCGGCTGTCGCGGCTATCGCTGCGGTTATCGCCAAATGCCAAGAACATTCCTTCCGGCACTACGTCCGATTGCACAAAGGAGTTCGGGAAGTTCTCCGTCATGTTATACAACCTGTTTTCTTTTCTGGCCTGTTCGATTGCTCCCTTCAGGTAAGGCTCCTCCACCTTTTCACCATTGATGTACAGATCGTCACCCTCAAGCTTCACTTTGTCCCCAGGCACCCCAATAACACGTTTGATAAAATCACGATTTTCCTGCGGAACATGGAAAACCACGACTTCACCGCGCTTCGGCCCCCGGATATCATAGAGGATTTTATTGACAATGACACGCTCTCCGGTATGAAAATTAGGCTTCATAGACGGCCCGTCCACAATAAAGGGAGAGAATAAGAAGGAGCGGATTACGAGTACGAGCAACGCGGCTATCGCAAGCGCCTTGATCCACTCCATGGCTTCCCTTTTTGCTTTGTTAGGCTTAGGAGCAGTTGCTTCCTGCCCGGGTGTTCCCAAACTGCCTGAGGCTCCGGAATAAGGCTGGCCTGACGACACATCTGAAGATTGTCCGGAATTGTGTTGTTCGACTTGTTCTTCTGGCTTCTGTTCCATGTTATACGCCCACTTTCACTAGCATGATGAAACAAAGGTGCAAGCGACCATCGACAGCATCGCCTGCCAGCATCTGCCTGCTATCGCACCGCACCTGGAAACGGAGCGAAGACGAGCTGCTGCTTACAGTCAAAAAGTCCCTCTTGCGGAAAATAACCTGCCGGAACATATAAAAGCGGTCTATCATTCTATGTACGCTTGCTTTGCTGCACAGAACGGACCGATTCCGACGCCCTATATTTGAATATACAAAATTTTAAATAGAAACGCAAACTTACTGCAATTTAGACAAAAACAAGGCTTCAAGCACAACCGGCTCTGCCGCCCTTGAACGGGCAAAAGTTTTAAAAAAACGAAAAGGGGCTTGTTTGCGCAAGCCCCCATGTCGTTTATTAGCGAATCTCTTTAATTCTCGCAGCTTTACCACGCAGATTGCGAAGGTAGTACAGCTTAGCGCGACGTACTTTACCGCGGCGAGCCACTTCGATTCTATCAATCTTTGGCGAGTTGATCGGGAATGTTCTCTCAACGCCTACGCCGTAAGAAATCTTACGAACCGTAAATGTTTCGCTGATACCGCCGCCGCGACGTTTGATTACAACGCCTTCGAACAACTGAATCCGCTCACGGGAACCCTCGATAACTTTTACATGCACTTTCAGAGTGTCACCAGGACGAAAACTTGGGATATCCTGACGAAGCTGCTCTTGTGCGATTGTTTGTAAAATGTTCATGATATTGCCTCCTTCCGCCTCAGACGTTCATATAAGCTCAATACGCTCAAATTAACGCATGTCCTAGCCGATAGCGGACCGTCCGGTTATTGCAAACAACATTTCAATACTATCATAACCGGGCTCCAAATACAACCATTTCCTTGATTATTTCGCGGAAACATCATCCGGCTCATAACCGTGCTCTTCCTTGAGCCATTTCAGCTCCTTGACAGTCAGTTCAGCCTGCTTCAGAAGCTCCGGCCTGCGGCGCAATGTACGCAGCAGCGACTGCTGACGGCGCCACAGCCCGATATTGCCATGGTGCCCGGAGATCAGCACCTCGGGGACTTCCCATCCCCTGAATGAGGCTGGGCGCGTGTAGTGCGGATATTCGAGCAGCCCGGTACTGAATGAATCCGTCACCGCAGAGGATTCATTACCTAACACTCCGGGCAGCAGCCGCGCCACGCTGTCAATGACGACCATCGCCGGCAGCTCGCCCCCGGTCAGCACATAATCCCCGATGGACAGCTCATCCGTGACCAGATGCTCACGAATCCTCTCGTCATAACCTTCGTAGTGACCGCATACAAAGATCAGATGCTGCTCGCTCGCCAGTTCCTCAGCCTTGCGCTGGGTAAAAGTCTCTCCCTGAGGGCACATCAGAATGACCCGCGGCTTGCTCTCAAGCCCTTCTGTCAGGCTCTCCACAGCCCCAAAAATCGGTTCGGCCTGGAGCACCATGCCTCCGCCTCCACCGTATGGATAATCATCCACCGTGCTATGCTTATTGCCGGAAAATTGTCTAAAATTAAGCGTACGCAAAGAAACAAGCCCTTTCTCTTGCGCTTTCCCCAGAATGCTGGAACGGAACACACCCTCGAACATTTCCGGAAACAGCGTCAACACATCCATCCGCATCGGTCAGATCAGCCCTTCCATCAGCCTTACCGTGACCAGCTTCTGCTTCGTATCGACCTGAAGCACAACGTCATCGATAAATGGAAGCAGCACGGGCTTGCCCGAGCCCCGTTCCACAACCCAGACATCATTAGCGCCGGGACGCAAAATCTCCGCAATTGTGCCGAGTTCTTCGCCCTCTTCGGTGAATACCTTGCATCCCACAATCTCATAGTAGTAATATTCGCCTTCTTCAAGCTCGACCTGCTGTTCCTCCGGCACCTTCACCGACCAGCCTTTATATTTTTCCACCTGGTTAATATCATTGTAATCCTTGAATTTCAGGAAAAACATGCCCTTATGCTCCCGCGTGCTGTTAATCAGAACATCCAGACGCTGGTTGCCCTCAGGTGAGAAAAGCGCCAGCTTGCTTCCAAGAGCAAAACGCACATCCGGAAAATCGGTTTGGGATAAAATTTTCACTTCTCCGCGCAATCCATGCGTATTGACAAGTTTGCCGACATTTAACCATTGCATACTGCTCACATCCTCGATATAGTAAAATTTCTCAGGTTGAAATCTCCGGAGAATCCGGCCACTCCAGCAGCTTTAAACAAGAAGCCAAACCCATGAGCAAGAATGTTCCTGCGTTTGGCTTCATATTCAAGCGATATAGGACACAGGGAAATTTAGCACAAACCGCATTGCTTCCTGTAACAGGCAAAACTTCGTTTCGTGTCAAAAAAATCGCCGGATTTCAAGCGTAAACGGCTTTGCCGTCCTTTGACGGGCAAAAACTTCGTTTCGCGGAGAACTATAAGCCATTTATAAAAAGTAAGTTTATAAATGCTTATATTTTAAAAAAAGGCCAGGAATAACAACTCCCGGCCTTTTATTTCGTGCGCTGATTCAGGATAAGACATCCTTAATATTACGAGATAATATCAACGGTAACGCGCTTTGGCGATTTGACAGCTGCCGAAGCAACTACCGTCCTCAGCGCTTTAGCGATCCGGCCCTGCTTGCCGATTACTTTCCCTACATCCTCGGGATGAACGGAAAGGGCGTAAACAATGCCGCGATCATCTTCCTTGACCTCGACGCGCACATTTTCCGGATAATCCACTAAAGCCCTAGCCATGACAAGAATCAACTCTTCCATTTCAAGGCCCTCCGCAGCATCAGCAACTATTTCTGTTGCTTCAGCTCATGGAATTTAGTAAGCACGCCAGCTTTGCTCAGAAGATTGCGTACGGTATCGGAAGCTTGCGCTCCAGTTTGCAACCATTTCAACGCTTTCTCTTCATCGATGTTAACCTGTGCAGGTTGAGCGACTGGATTGTATGTGCCAATCTCTTCAATAAAGCGGCCGTCGCGAGGCGAACGGGAATCGGAAACAACAACACGGTAGAAAGGCGCTTTGTGAGCACCAATACGTTTCAGACGAATACGAACTGCCATAATTCATTCACCTCCTTCAAAAAATTAGGCCTTCCTTTTCTATCAATCAGCCAGTATCAGCCGAACGGGAATTTCTTCGCCTTGCCCAGCAGACCTTTCATGCCTTTCTTGCCTTTGGGGCCACTCATCATCGATGAGAACTGCTTCATCATCCGCCGCATATCGTCGAATTGCTTGATCAGCCGGTTTACATCGGCAATGGAGTTGCCGCTCCCAGCTGCAATCCGCTTCCGGCGGCTATGGTTCAGCAGGTCGGGATTTTGCTTCTCTTCACTCGTCATCGATCTTACAATTGCTTCGACGCGCGCCAGTTGACGCTCATCCACCTTCAGGTCTTTGAGACCTTTTACTTTATTCATCCCCGGCATCATATCAAGCAATTGGTCCAGGGGCCCCATCTTGCGAACCTGAGCCATCTGCTCCAGGAAATCATCGAAGGTGAACTCCGCATTGCGCATCTTGCGCTCGAGATCAGCCGCTTTCTCAGCATCAATGTTGGATTGCGCCTTCTCGATCAGCGAGAGCATGTCCCCCATGCCCAGAATCCGGGATGCCATCCGGTTCGGATGGAACGGTTCAAGCGAATCGATCTTCTCGCCCATCGCCGCAAATTTAATCGGGCAGCCCGTGACCGCTTTAACGGAAATCGCAGCACCGCCGCGCGTATCGCCATCGAGCTTCGTCAGAACGACCCCTGTCAGCTCAAGCTGCTTATGGAAGCTCTCCGCTACATTGACCGCGTCCTGCCCCGTCATGGCATCGACAACGAGCAGCACTTCATCGGGCTTTGCCAGCTCATGAATCTGCTTCAGTTCTTCCATCAACGCTTCATCAATATGAAGACGTCCAGCGGTATCGATAATGACATAGTCATTATGATTATCCTTCGCATACTGCAAGGCGTTGCGCGTAATCTCTACCGGGCTGACGCCATCGCCCATAGAGAATACCGGAGCGCCAACCTGCTCCCCGAGCACCTGCAACTGCTTGATTGCAGCCGGACGGTAAATATCACAGGCAACCAATAGCGGCTTATGGTTGCTCTTCAGCAGCAGTTTTGCCAGCTTGCCGGAGGTTGTCGTCTTACCCGCCCCCTGCAAACCCGCCATCATAATAACGGTTGGCGGCTTCGATGCCTTGGCCAGCTTGCTCTGGGTACCGCCCATCAGTTCGGTCAGCTCTTTATTAACAATATCGATGATGACCATGCCCGGAGTGAAGCTGCTCATCACTTCCTGGCCGACCGCCTTCTCCTTCACCTTCGAGATGAATTCTTTGACGACCTTAAAGTTAACGTCCGCCTCCAGAAGCGCCAGTCTGACTTCGCGCATCGCCTCAGCAACATCATCCTCGCTGACTTTTCCTTTGCCCCGAAGCTTGCTGAATACACTCTGCAGCCGGTTAGCCAATCCTTCAAACGCCATCTCCCGTCACCTCCCTGTTAGGATTTACATCTATCAAGTTCTCCGTTTGACGGATATCTTCAAGCACGCTCTGAAGCGCTGCGCGTTCCGCACTGCCAACCGGCAATTCCAGGCCGATCGCTTCCAGCCGGGCCAGTTGTTCTTGCAGCACTTCATGCCGACTCAGAAGTCCCAGCTTTTGCTCATAGCCTTCCAATGCTTGTTCCGCGCGCTTCACGTGCTCATAGACCGCCTGACGGCTAATGTCAAATTCGGCAGCAATTTCACCAAGCGAATAATCATCATGAAAATAGTATTTTAAAAATGTACGCTGCTTCTCTGTCAGCAGCGTCTCATAGAAATCAAAGAGCAAATTGATTCGGGTTGTCTTCCCGAGGGCATCCGGTTCGTTCATACTCATTCCAGCCGCCTCCTCCCGTTACCAACGCTACTTATATTATCCTAAAGGAAAACGACTGTCAAGTATTTTACCTTGTCAGTCATACCATCCAATTGGAAACGTATAAACAAACGGCTGCCTGCTTCCACGCAAGCGGCAGCCGGAAAGTCTTGAGGGACGATGTTGTAGATTACAACGAATCGGAAGCTAGTTAGCTTCCGCCTCCGCTTCCTGCTGCTCTTCCTTGAGAATCAGGCCTGCGAACAGGGCATGAACGAACTGCTCGGAATCGAACTCCTGCAGATCGCCCATCTTCTCGCCGAGCCCGACGAATTTCACCGGCAGATTAAGCTCGTTGCGAATGGCAATGACAATTCCTCCCTTGGCCGTACCATCGAGCTTGGTAAGCACAAGGCCGGTCACCCCGCTCTTCTCGCCGAACAGACGCGCCTGACTGAGCGCATTCTGCCCGGTCGTCGCGTCCAGTACCAACAGCACCTCATGCGGAGCAGTCGGAACCTCACGCTGAATTACGCGGAAGATCTTGTTCAGTTCCTCCATCAGATTACTCTTGTTCTGGAGACGGCCTGCTGTATCGCACAGCAATACATCAACGCCGCGTTGCTTGGCGGCGTGAACGGCATCGTACATCACCGCCGCCGGGTCTGAGCCTGCCTGCTGCTTGATAACGTCTACACCTACGCGCTGCCCCCATACTTCCAGTTGCTCGATCGCGCCCGCGCGGAACGTATCGCCCGCAGCCAGCATTACTTTCTTGCCCTCGCTCTTGAAGCGGTGCGCCAGCTTGCCGATCGTGGTGGTCTTGCCGACCCCGTTGACTCCTACGAACAAAATAACGGTCATGCCGCTCTCTGCCATGTTCAAACCTGGATTCTCACTGCCGTTAAGCAGCTCCACCAGTTTCTCGGAGAGGATAGGCTGCAGTTCTGCCGCATCCTCAATCTTCCGCTTCTTCACCTCGGCGCGCAATTCCTCGATCAGTTTCATAACCGTCGTCACCCCAACGTCGGCGCCGATCAAAATTTCCTCCAGCTCTTCATAAAAATCTTCGTCGATTTTTTTGCGGCGGAGAATCAGTTCCTCCACCTTTTCGACAAGCGCGGTTCTTGTTTTTTGCAGCCCTTCCTTAAATACCGATGTGACCGCTTCGGTTTTGGCTGCGATACTTTCCTTCAGCTTTTTAAAGAAACTCATGCTTTGTCTACCTTCCTTCACCATAGCTTGCCTTTATTTTACTGCTATCCGTATCCGGTTCCGGCGTTCCTATGCGGACACGGCTTCCTCGTCCTCCAGCCGCACCGATACCAGCTTGGAGACGCCGCCCTCTTCCATCGTCACGCCGTAGAGCACGTCGGCCTCTTCCATCGTTCCCTTGCGGTGGGAGACGACGATAAACTGCGTCAGCTCCGAGAATTCACGCAAGTACTGGGCAAATCGGGTTACGTTCGCTTCGTCCAGCGCTGCCTCAACCTCGTCAAGCACACAGAACGGCACCGGCTTCACCTGCAAGATGGCGAATAATAGCGCAATCGCCGTCAGCGCCCGCTCTCCTCCGGAGAGAAGCTGCAGGTTTTGCAGCTTCTTGCCTGGAGGCTGCGCCACAATATCGATTCCCGTATCCAGTACGGAGCCTGGGTCTGCCATAATGAGATCCGCCCGTCCGCCGCCGAACAGCTTCGAGAACACAACGCCGAAGTGCCCGCGAATCGCCTCGAATGTCTGACGGAAGCGTCTGGACATCTCGTCGTCCATCTCCCGGATGACCTCATAGAGCGCAGTTTTCGCTTCAACCAGATCATTTTTCTGGTCGTCAAGGAACAGGTAGCGTTCCTTGACGCGCTCATACTCATCAATCGCGCCCAGATTCACCTCGCCCAGCAGTGTAATGCGGCGCTTCAGATCACGCACCTCATTTTGTGTGGCTGGCACATCCTCCGGCACCGGGTAACGCTCCTTCGCCAGTTCGAAGCTCAGCTCATATTCCTCGCTCAGTTTGCGCAGCAGATTGTCCAGCTCGACATCGAGCCGGTTCACCGCAATCTCGGTCTGACGAATGCGCTCCTCGACCTGGCGAAGCTGAATGCGCTGCTCCTTCGTCTCGCTCTCACCCTCTTCAAGCTGCCTCAGCACCTGCGAACGCTCGGCCCGTTTGAAGTCCGTCTGCTCGCTGCATTCCTGCTTCTTCAGCCGGTAGTGGTTCAAATCCTCCAGCTGCTTGACGCTCTGCTCAGCATGGGCATCCTGTTCCGCCTGCTGCTGTTCCAGCAAACTGCGCAGCCCGGAGAGTTCCTGCTTCGAACGATTCATGTCGGCGCGGATGCGCCCAGCTTGATCCTCAAAGGATTGCTTCTCCTGCTCCGCCTTGGCAACGTGAATTTTCAGATCGGTCAGTTGGCCCTGCAGCTGTTCCTTGGCCGTCTCGCTCAGCTTGCGCCGCTCCTCCGCAGACTGAATCTCCCGCTGCAGCTTCGATTCCCGGGCAGTAAGCTCCGTAAGCCGCTCCTCGGCTTCTGTCGCAGCAGTCGAAAGATCGGTCTGCTCTGCCGCATGGCCGGTACGGTTCTCCTCGAACAGCTGGCGCTGCTCGTCCAGATGGCGGCCCTCATGCTCCAGCCTGCCAAGCTCGCCTTGCAACTGCTGCTCTGCAAGACGCAGCCGCTCGTTCTTCTCGCGCAGCTCTTCCTTGTTCTGGGTACGGATGGACAACTCCTTGCGGATATCCTGCAGTTTGTCGCGCAACTTGCCAAGCTGCTGTTCCGCCTCCTTGATCTCCTGATCAAGCGATTCAATTTGCCGGGTTCTCCCGAGCAGATTGGCCCCTTTCTTCTGCAAGCTTCCCCCTGTCATCGAACCGCCCGCATTGACGATATCGCCGTCCAGCGTCACGACGCGGTATCTGTACTGGCAGCGTGAAGCAATACGGTTCGCTTGCTCCAACGTCTCGGCAATTAGCACGCTGCCGAGCAAATTGCGGACAATCGCCTGGTACCGCTCATCGAAGGACACCAGCTCGCTGGCAACGCCGACGAAGCCTTCCATCGATTCGAACTGCCGCCGATCCTGTTCCGGAACATAGCGCGGCTTAATGACATCCAGCGGGAGAAATGTCGCCCGCCCGAGCTGACGCTGCTTCAGGAATGCAATCGCCTGCCGCGCCGAGCGCTCGTCCTCCATGACGACATGCTGGAGCGCGCCGCCAAGCGCAGTTTCAACCGCAACCTCGATCTTCTCCGGCACTCGCATCAGTTCGGCTACTGCCCCGTGTACGCCTGCAAGTCCGCCGGAAGGCTTGCGGGACGCCTTGAGCACCTCGCGCACGCCAAGCATGAAGCCGTCGAGATCTTCCTGCATCTCCTTCATCGTATCTCGCCGCGAAGTGATCGCGTCATAACGCTGCTCCCATTTGCGCAGCGTCGCCTGCACTTCCTCCTGGAGCTTGCCGAGCGATTGGAGATGCTCGCTCTCTTCCAGATATCGGGCCTGCACCTTCTCCAGTTCCGCCCGTTGTTGCTTCAACTCGCCCGTCAGTTCCTCGCGGCGAGCCTCCAGCTCCTCAAGCTGCGTGCGCCACTTGGCCTCGTCATCGCCCAGCCGCTCCATGCGCCGTTGCACCGCCTCTTGCTGCTGAACGGCATAACGAATTTCATTGCGGGCCTGGGCCATCGCGCTCAGCACCTCAAGAAGCTCTCCCTTAAGCTGCTCCTCCTCTGTGCTGCCGGCTTCCCCGGACACGCCGATCAAATTCACTTCTTCATACGAGAGACGATTGCGGAGAATCCCCAGGTCGTTATTCAGCGTAGCCGCTTTCCCTCTGAGCTCCGCTTCCTCGGTTGCCAGCGTCGCAATGCGCTCGTCCATCGCCGCTATGGAGTCTTCGAGCTGCCGACGGTTCTGCTCCAGATTGCGCTTGCGCTCCTTGAGCACCTCGCCGTAGCCCTCGCATTTTTCATACTCCTCGCTGTAGACAAGCATCGCTTCATGGAGTTTCTCGATCGCCCCCTCCAGCTCGCGGAGCTGTTGCCGCTCCTTCTCCAGATGGGCGTCATGCTTGCTGACGACAGCCGAAAGCTTGAGTTCTTCTTCCTTGAGTCCTGCCAGCTTGGTATTGGCTTCCTCCCACGAGGTATGTACCTGTTCAATCTGGTGGACGTACATGGCAATTTCCTTTTGTTTGAGCTGCTCCTTCAACTCCTTGAACAAAAGCGCCTTTTCCGACTGCTGGCGCAGCGGCTCCACCTGATCCTCCAGCTCGGAGACCAGATCGTGAATACGAAGCAAATTTTGCTCCGTATCATCCAGCTTTTTCTGTGCCTCGCGCTTGCGCGATTTATATTTAACAATGCCGGAAGCTTCCTCGAAGATGCCCCTGCGGTCCTCGGAACGCGTGCTCAAAATTTCCTCAATGCGTCCTTGTCCGATAATGGAATAAGCTTCCTTGCCGATTCCCGTATCCATGAACAGCTCGGTAATATCCTTAAGTCTGCATGCCTGCTTGTTGATCATATATTCACTTTCTCCGCTGCGATGAACACGCCTCGTCACCGTCACCTCGTTAAAATCAAGCGACAGCGCCTGATCGCTGTTATCCAGCGTCAAAGAGACCTCACCGTAGTTCATCGCCTTGCGCGTATCGCTGCCGGCAAAAATAATATCCTCCATCTTGCCGCCGCGCAAGCTTTTCGCGCTTTGTTCACCCAGCACCCAGCGGATGCTGTCTGAAATATTGCTCTTCCCGCTCCCGTTCGGGCCGACAACCGCCGTGATCCCACGCACGAATTCAAGTTCCGTCCGGTCTGCGAAAGATTTAAAACCCGATAAGTCAATTCGTTTAAGGAACATAAGCGCACCTTCACCTCAACGATATTGTACCATATGCAAAAAGCAATTCACACCGGGCTTCTGGAACCCGGCAGCCTGCCAGGACCAAGCCGGAATTTTATACATTTTTGTGTTAGAAAAAAGGAAGATTCCAATGCCCGAGCAGCAGTTGAAATCCTCCCTTATTCATCTATAGCCCTTCCAGCCGTGCTCAAGCGGAATTCCCTTGCCGAAGGGCAAGCGAGCTGCACGAGGAAGGCAAGCTTTTTTAAATGCCAGCATCATCGCTTTATAACTCTTCAAAAAAATCCAAACTCGTATACGCCTTTGCCTATGAGGTTATATGAGCTTGGATTTCACTGCGAATCCGGCTTCTCCCTTGCGCCGTTTCACCCCTGGGACTCCTTGAGAAGCTTGCGCCAGGCTTCCGAAGCCGCCTGCTGTTCCGCTTCCTTCTTCGTCCGACCGCTGCCGCGTCCCCAGCATTCTTCGCCAAGGCTGACCTCTACGACAAATTCCCGATCATGCGCCGGTCCGCGTTCTTCTACGACGCGGTATTCGACCGTGCCCAGCGAGCTGTGTTGTACACGCTCCTGCAGCTTGGATTTGAAATCCTTCACCAGCATCGGGCCGTCGTTCTCAATATGCGGGAATACGCGTGTGGACAAGAACTGTCGTACCTGTTCCAGCCCCTGATCCAAATACAACGCGCCGATGAAGGATTCGAACAAGTCGGCCAGCAACGCCGGTCGGGCCCGCCCTCCGAGCTGCTCTTCTCCCCGGCCCAGCAGAACATAAGCGCCAAAGTTCAGCAGTTCCGCAAATCTGGCAAGAGACGGCTCGCATACAATCGATGCGCGCATTCGGGTCAGTTCGCCCTCCGGACGCTGCGGGTAGGTCACATACAAATACTCGGACACGAGCAATTGCAGGACAGCATCACCCAAAAATTCAAGCCTTTCGTTATCTTCCACATGACCGTGCCGATGTTCATTGACATAGGAAGTATGCGTGAAGGCCTGTCTCAACAAAGCATATTGCTGAAAACGCAGCCCCAGCCTCTGCTGGAGCTCGTTAAATCGGTTAAGCTTCATACTTCCTCATAATGATCGTCGCGTTATGCCCCCCGAATCCGAAGGAATTGGACATCGCGGTCTTAACCGTCGTCTTCCGGGCAACATTCGGCACGTAATCCAGGTCGCATTCAGGGTCCTGGTCATCCAAATTAATCGTTGGAGCAATTACATCATTAGCCAGCGTAAGTCCTACAATGACTGCCTCTACTCCGCCTGCCGCGCCAAGCAAATGACCCGTCATTGATTTCGTGGAGCTGACGGCCAGCTTGTAAGCATGCTCGCCAAACGCTTTCTTGACCGCAGTCGTCTCCGACAAGTCACCTACCGGCGTTGACGTGCCGTGCGCATTGATATAATCCACTTCTTCCGGCGCAATATCCGCATCCTTGATGGCGCGTATCATACAGCGTGCAGCCCCTTCAGGATCAGGCTCGGTCATATGATGAGCGTCTCCGCTCATTCCGTAGCCGATTACCTCAGCGTAAATCTTGGCGCCGCGCCGCTGCGCATGCTCCAGCGATTCCAGAATAAGAATCCCCGAGCCTTCACCCATAACGAATCCATCACGTCCTGTATCGAACGGACGGCTCGCCTTCTCCGGCTCCTCATTGCGGGTGGACATTGCTCTCATCGAGCAGAATCCTGCCATTCCAGTCGGACGGATCGTCGCTTCAGCGCCGCCGCAGATCATTGCATCGGCTTCACCGCGCTGAATCAATTTGAAGGAATCGCCAATCGAATGGGTTCCGGTTGCGCAAGCGGTAACTGCTGTGCTGTTCGGCCCTTTGGCGCCTGTCATAATCGATACTTGACCCGAAGCCATATTGGCAATCATCATCGGGATAAAGAACGGACTGACCCGCTTTGGCCCTTTCTCCAGCAGGATGTTATGCTGATCCTCCCAGGTACCAAGTCCGCCGATACCGGAACCGATCATAATGCCTACGCGTTCCGCATCCACATTTTCACCGATTTGCAGGTCCGCATCCTTGATTGCATTCTGGCTGGCCACGGCGGCGAACTGCACAAAGCGGTCCATCCGGCGGGCTTCCTTCTTGTCAATGCCGAACTTCTCTGGATCGAAGTTCTTGATTTCCGCGGCAATGCGCGTTGGATAAGCGGACACATCGAATGCATCGATCAGGGAGATACCCGACTTGCCCTCCAACAGGCTTCCCCAAAATTCATTCAGATCATGGCCTAGCGAGGTCATGACTCCCATGCCGGTAACTACAACTCTTTGCTTCATACCCAATCACCTCTACGGACAGCAAAATGGTGTACACTATGCCAGCAATTTTTTATTAAAACCGGGCATATTGTTTGTGAACAACTGTGGCTGGCCGACAGTACCCGCCATGCCTCTCACGGCATTTTGCTTCT
Source organism: Paenibacillus roseus (assembly GCF_016424485.1). Classification (GTDB taxonomy): domain Bacteria; phylum Bacillota; class Bacilli; order Paenibacillales; family Paenibacillaceae; genus Paenibacillus_D; species Paenibacillus_D roseus. Next base: position 510,254 of record NZ_JAELUP010000103.1, on the reverse strand, counting down.
AAAATTCAAAGCATACAATCTTTTATCATCTATTTCATTCCGTTCATCGGCAATACGGCTCAACTGCTTGGAATGGAGAGAAGTCCCGTTATGTTAACGGGACTTTGCAAAACCTTACGTATGAGATTGTATGTAATTGACTACTTCTCCCACAGTGGTGATTTTCTCTGCATCCTCATCAGAGATTTCCAAGTCGAACTCGTCTTCCAACTCCATGACCAATTCAACGACATCGAGAGAATCAGCGCCAAGATCATCCTTGAAAGATGCTTCCAGCGATACTTCAGCTTCGTCTACGCCAAGGCGGTCAACGACGATGCGTTTTACACGTTCCACTACGTCTGACATCTATGTTCACCTCCTTTTGGTATTATACGAGAATCAAGGACAAATTGCCATAGCCCAAAAACAGCTGACGCAAAACCGTTATCCCATGTACATGCCGCCGTCTACATGCAGCGTCTGACCGGTCATATAGGACGATGCATCGGAAGCCAGGAATCTCACAGCCGACGCAATATCCTCCGGCCGGCCGAGCTTCGCGAGCGGAATCTGGCTTGAAAGCTGCGATTTCATGTCCTCCGAAAGCTTGTCTGTCATATCCGTCTGAATAAAGCCGGGAGCGATACAATTCACCGTAATGCCGCGAGAAGCGAGCTCGCGCGCCGACGATTTGGTCAGGCCGATAACGCCTGCTTTGGCAGCGACATAGTTCGCTTGTCCCGGGTTGCCAAGAGCACCCACTACGGAAGAAATATTGATGATGCGGCCGGAGCGCTGCTTCATCATCGGGCGTGTAACGGCTTTGATCCCGTTGAATACGCCCTTGAGATTGGTCTCAATGACCTCATCGAATTCCTCTTCCTTCATGCGCATAATGAGATTGTCTCTCGTAATGCCGGCATTGTTGACGAGAATGTCCAGCGTGCCCCATTCACTGATTACCTGGGATACCATCGCATCGAATTCCGCTGATTTGCCGACATTGCCCCGGATGACCAGCGCGCGGCGGCCCAGCGCTTCAATTGTGGCGGCAGTCTCTGCGGCAGCGGCCTCGCTGCCGGAATAGTTGACGGCTACATCAGCTCCGCCCTCAGCCAAAGCAATTGCAATCGCCCGGCCGATGCCGCGGGATGCTCCGGTAACAAGCGCCTTTTTACCTGTCAAATCTCCAAACATGCACATTCTCCTCCCGCTCACTTTATGTATATGAAGTTGAACAAATGAATGTCAATCAAGCTATTCGCCGCCCAGCTTCTCCAGCGCTTCAACGCTGTTTACGGACACGGTGGAGACGGATTTGTCGATTTTTTTGATCAGCCCTGCCAGTACGGTTCCCGAACCGATCTCGATAAACGTATCAACGCCCCGGTCGATCATCGTCCGAACGCTGTCTTCCCACAATACCGGAGAAACGACTTGCTGCACCAGCAACGAGCGGATTTCCTCTGCGGATTCGGTCTGTTCCGCCGTTACATTCGCAAGTACCGGAACAGACGCATCTTGAAGCTCTACGCCTTCCAGCACTTCAGCCAAGCCATCAGCCGCGGGCTGCATCAGCGAGGAGTGGAACGGCCCGCTTACTTCCAGCGGAAGCACGCGCTTGGCGCCAATCTCCTTCCCACGGCTTACAACTTCATTAACACCAGCCGCTGAACCGGAAACAACGATTTGACCCGGACAATTGACATTTGCCAGTTCAACCGGGCCAACGGAAGCGCTGATTTCCTGGCACAGTGCTGTCAGCGCCTCACGCTCCGCACCAAGTACTGCTGCCATGGCGCCTTGCCCGCCCGGAACTGCCTGCTCCATCAGTTGGCCGCGCGCCCGTACCGTACGGACTGCATCCTCAAAGCCGATCACACCGGAGGCCACCAAGGCGCTGTACTCGCCCAGGCTGTGACCCGCCGTGAAGTCCGGCTGAATATTTTTTTCTCTGAGCGCTTCGAGTATGGCTACACTGACTGCAAGCAGAGCCGGTTGCGTATTGATCGTCTGCTTAAGCTCATCGCCCGGTCCGTTAAAAATAATTTCGCTTAGCGAAAAGCCCAGCGCCGCATCAGCCCGCTCAATAATTGCGCGGGAGGCCGGATACTGATCATAGAAATCCTTGCCCATGCCAACCGCTTGCGCTCCCTGACCGGGAAAAACAAAAGCTATTTTACCCATATGCTGTACTCCTCCTGTCTTGGATCGCTCCTACCAAATCAGTGTAGAAGCTCCCCAGGTAAGTCCGCCGCCGAATCCGACAAGCACGAGAGTGTCTCCTTCTTTGACACGGCCTTGTTCAACCGCTTCAGCCAGGGCAATCGGAATAGAGCCTGCTGACACGTTGCCGTACTTGTCCAGATTGATCATGCATTTTTCCTCTGGCAGCTCCAGCCGGTTCAATGCAGACTGGATAATCCGAATGTTGGCCTGATGCGGGATCAACAAATCGATATCCGCCTTGCCCAGTCCCGCTTTCTCCAACGCTTCCTCTGCTGCCCCGCCCATAATGCGGACAGCAAACTTGAACACCTCGCTGCCGGCCATCTGGATGAAGTTCCCCTTCACAGCCTCAGCGCTTTCCGGCGACAGGCGTGAACCGCCGCCGCTTACCTTAAGCAGTTCGCCCCCGGAGCCGTCAGCCCCAAGCTGGAAGGAACGGAATCCTCGACCTTCAGGCACGCGCCCGAGCACGACCGCTCCAGCACCGTCACCGAACAGAATGCATGTGTTGCGATCCGTATAATCCGTAATGCGGGAGAGGCATTCTGCGCCAACGACCAGCACATGCTTGTACATGCCGGAAGCAATCATGCCGGACGCTGTCGCCAGCCCATAGATAAAGCCGGAGCATGCGGCGGACAGATCGAAGGCTGCCGCCTTGCTTGCGCCGAGCTTGTTCTGCAGGAGGCAGGCAGTTGACGGGAAGGCGGTATCCGGCGTGATCGTCGCGACGATAATCAGGTCCAGCTCTTCTGCCGAAATTCCGGCTTTCTCCAGCGCCCCGAGCGAGGCTTCATAGGCCAGATCCGAAGTTGCCTGCTCCGGGGCGGCAATCCGGCGCTCCCGTATGCCTGTCCGCGTAACAATCCACTCGTCGCTCGTCTCCACCATTTGTTCCAGCTCTTGATTGGTCAAAATGCGCTCAGGAACGTATTTTCCGGTTCCGATAATTCCGACAGTGTGCAAATTCATAGAGGTTACTCTCACTTCCCGCTTATTTCCGACGTAATAGATGGGATCAGATTGCCCTGCAGCGCAATACGGGCTTGACGCACCGCATTCCTTACCGCCATAGCGTCCGATGATCCGTGACATTTCATAATAAGTCCGTTGACGCCCAGCAGCGGCGCGGCGCCATGCTCCTTGTAATCCATCTTCCGCCTAAGTCCCTTCAGGCCCGGCATCATGATCGCCGCTGCAATCTTGGTCAGCAATGAACGGCTGAATTCTTCCTTCAGCGTCTTCATGAGAAAGCCCGCCGTTCCCTCCATCGTTTTCAGCAAAATATTGCCGACAAAGCCGTCGCAGATGAGAATATCGCAGTTGCGGTCGAGCACATCCCGTGCCTCGACATTGCCAACAAAGTTCAGAGAAGATTGCTCGATCAGATCGAAGGCCGCCTTGGTCAGCTCATTGCCTTTTCTGGCTTCCGTACCAACATTGAGCAGTCCGACGCGCGGATTTTTCATCCCGTGAACCTTCTCCCTGTAAATGCTCCCCATCAGCGCATATTGGAGCAGGTGCTCCGGCTTGGCATCCATATTCGCTCCAAGGTCCAATGCAAGCACGCCCAAGTCGTCCCTGGTCGGCATCATCGGAGCCAGCGCCGGTCGCTCGATGCCTTCGATGCGCCCGACAACGAGCAGCCCCGCTGTCATCAGCGCTCCGGTATTGCCTGCCGAAATCATCCCGTCGGCCTCGCCCTCGCGCACGAGACGGCCGGCTACCACCATCGATGAATCCTTCTTGCGGCGAATCGCCTTCACCGGCTCCTCATCCGCCTCAATCTTCTCGGCAGCATGCCTGATTTCCAAATTTGCGGGCTTCCCGCCTGCGAGCAGCGGTTCGATGACAGCCGTATCGCCAACCAGCACAATATGTGTATCCGTCCAGTCCTGCGCTGCTTTCAGCGCTCCTGCTACAAGGGCTGACGGAGCATTGTCGCCGCCCATTGCATCAATTGCGATCCGCATGTTCGTCTCCTCCTTCGAGTTTTTCGTCCCCTGCGGATCGATAGATGACAAAATGTCCTTGAAACACCATTTCCTCGCCGACATACGTAAATACATCCACTTTAGCTTTGCTGCGCCCTCCTGAGATGGAGTTGACATAAGCCTTTGCAATACACTTTTCTCCCAGCCCGACCGACCGGACGAACCGGATGTCCGCAGACGCTGTCAGCGCGATCTCGTCATTAATAACGGCTACCGCAAGCGAATTGGCTTGTGCAAATACATGATGTCCGCGGGCGATACCAGTCCGGGAGAATACATGTTCCTCCCGAATTTCAAAGATCGAGATTCCGCTCTTATCCAGTTGCAGATCAATAATGTCCCCTATCACCTCATGCAGAGGCAATGACCGGACCGAATCATAGGAGCGCTCAGCCATCAGCTTGACTCGCTCCCTAAGCTCGGGAATTCCCAGCTCCAGACGGTCCAGTCTTATCGTTTGTATACTAACTTTAAGCAGCCTGTTCAGTTCTCTGTCCGTCATGAACGGGTTCTCCTCAATCAGTCTGGAGAGCTGCTGCTGCCGTTGACGCTTGGGCAGACGCTCGATTGTCCGCACCACCTTTATACAATTATAGTAAGTGATTGACCCCGATATACACCGCTTCACCCCTGAAATCAGGCAACATAAAGCGGCCCCGCCAGGGGTGTCTTCATGCTGCGCACAGGAAGTGTCAGAGCAGGGCCGGATTCGAGCCGCGGGACTTGTCTGCCTGTGCAACTTGAAAAGGTGTGTCTATCAGCTGTTATCACCTGGTACTAATTTAGTATAAAGAAAAATGCGGCGGGAAGCAATGCCCGCCGCAGGGAATGCTTTACCGACAGCCGCTTGATGAAACAAACCAGGGCGGCTGCGGACAAAAAAATAGCACCTCACCATGGATGAAGTACTACTTTATTCGTGTCAACTACTGCTTGATGATTTCTCTTGATTTATACGTTCCGCATACTTTACATACACGGTGAGACAATTTCAACTCTCCGCATTGGTCGCATTTAACCATACCCGGCACAGCCAGTTTGAAATGCGTACGGCGTTTGTCACGGCGAGTTTTGGATGTTCTTCTTTGTGGTACTGCCATCTTTCCCACCTCCTTCACAAAATTGCATCCGGCTATTGGTCCTTGAACAGGTCCTTTAGCGCAGCAAATCGCGGATCAATCGCTTCATTCGAACACCCGCATTCCTTCTCGTTTCTGTTGCTTCCGCATTGCGGACATAGCCCCTGGCAGTCCTCCTTGCAGAGCGGCACAAAAGGCATATAAAGCAGTACAGATTCCTCGACATAAGGCGTCAAATTCAGCTTGTCTTCCTCTACAGGGATAATATCCTCATTCTCCGGCCGTTCTTCATAGGTTGCCGACGTCTGGAACTTCTCGTAAAAAGGAATCGACAGATGCTCCCTGGTGGGCTCCAGGCACCGTGAGCAGGACAATTCAACATCCAGCTCCAGTTTCCCTTCCACCACGACAACCTTGTCCTCGGCATGGGATGAAAGCTCAACAGTGACAGGACTTGCTCCCCTGACATCCTTGTTATTTCGTAAAAGCTCATCGACATTCATTGACGTATGAAACGGGACCTTAATCCCCTTAGTTAACACATCCTGCATTTTGAGCAGCATAAGATCACTCCAAACAAACAAAGATTATTATATCGACCCGCCCGGCATCTTGTCAACATTTCACACGGAACAAAACGGTAAAATTGACCGAATTCGCCTCATACGCCCCGAACATGCTATATTTTAGAAAAACAAAATTCAGCTTGGAGGAAAGGCGTTATGCGCACCGTCGGCGTCATTGTTGAATACAATCCGTTTCATAACGGACATCTCTATCATTTGCAGCAGTCGCTTGCCGTAACCGGGGCCGATGCTGTCGTCGCCGTCATGAGCGGGAATTTCCTGCAACGCGGCGAGCCGGCAATGTTCGGCAAGCGGGCGCGAACTGAAATGGCGCTTGCGGGCGGCTGCGATCTCGTCATTGAGCTGCCGGTCGCATACGCCACGCAGGCGGCCGAATGGTTCGCCTATGGCGCCGTATCATTGCTGCAGGCCACAGGCATAGTTGATGCGCTGTGCTTCGGCAGCGAGAATGGCGATCTGGACAGCCTCCGCGCTATCGCCGCCAGCCTGGCTCATGAGCCTGAAGCGTTCCGGCTCATGCTGCGTGGAGAGCTTGACCGCGGCGCAAGCTATCCGTCCGCTTACAGCAGCGCTGTACGGCATTATATGGAGACAATTGGAAACCAGCGAGCGGCGAGCCTGCCTCTGGCTCGTCCCAACAATACGCTTGGTCTTCATTATCTGCTTGCCCTGGAGCGGCTGGGCAGCTCCATTGAGCCCTTCACCATTATACGCGAGAAAGCGGAATACAATCAAAGCACCATTACCGATCAACAGATTGCCAGTGCCACCGCAATCCGCAGCGTCATTGCGGGCGGCGGCGGGATGGAGCAAATCGCCGGAGTAATTCCACGCTCCACCTACACGATCATCGCCCGCGAGTTGGCTGCCGGGCGAAAGCCTGTAAGCTGGGACAACTTCTATTCGAAGCTGTTTCATCAGCTGTTATCGCAATCGCCGCAGCAGTTGAGCGGCTATTACGAGATGAGCGAAGGGCTGGAGCATCGGCTGCATCAAGCGCTGCCTGTGCTAGAGAAACCGGATTTTGAAACGCTGATTGGCGCCTTGAAGACGCGACGCTATACCCGCACAAAGCTTCAGCGCGTGCTCCTTTCCGTACTGCTCAATCATCAGAAGGAGCAGCTTGCGCCACCGCTGCTTGCTTCCGGAATTGACTATATCCGGGTACTCGGTTTCACTGCCAAGGGCCGGGAACTGCTCAAGCGGATGAAGAGGACCGCAGGTGTTCCCATTCTGCTCAGCGCCGCCCGGAGCCAAGGCAAGCATCGCTATCTGGAGCTGGATGTCAGAGCTTCCTCCCTCTACGAACTGGCCTATCCGGATGCAGGCCCGAAAGAATTGTTCCGCGACTACTATGAGCCGCCTGTCATCATGTAACAGTTCCCCGTGAGACGAAGCTTTTGTTCGTCACAAGGCCGCAAAGCCGTTTAAGCTGCGCTATCCTGTTAAGGAGCCGTTTTGCAGCATCACGACAGCATCATGGAGTGTCGCTATCGGGACAATGCGCATCGGGGTGCCCAGCGCCTTAGCCTTCGCCCTTGCCTCTTGCGCATTGCCCGGCGGCACAAGGAATAGCTCGGCGCCGCTCCGGTGAGCGGCTGTGACCTTGAAAGCGACTCCGCCGATTGCCCCGACTTTGCCGTCCGAACTGATCGTCCCCGTCCCCGCAATGCGAAGGCCATTTGTCAAGTCGCCCTCAGTCAGAGCATCGAACGTCTGCAGGGCAAACATCAAGCCCGCCGAAGGGCCGCCAATGTCACCAGCGGCAATCGATACCTTAAATTGGTCCTGCCGGGGCGCAAGATCGCGAATTTCAGCAAGCACGATGCCGCCGAGCGCCTGCGGCAGATCCTTTCCGGTCTCGTCCTGCGGCAGCGCCTTTAGCGGAATCTTGAGCGTCAGTTCCTTCCCCTGGCGAATAATCGTCCAATCGAGTTCATCACCCGGAGCCTGCTCCCTAAGCAAAACGGCCAAAGACCGGGCCGTACTTGCCTTCTTGCCCTGCACAGCTTTGATGCTGTCGCCGGGCCGAAACCCTTCCTGATGAGGCGGCACATCCGTGACGACCAGCTCTTTGGCAGCAACTTCATAGGGAATCTTGGCTTCCTTGTATGCTGCCTCGATGGCATTGCTCTGCGAATTTTGCATGATATACAAAAGCCTTGCGGCATATTCGGATTGGCTTTTGTCTCCGAGCAGATCCTTTTTTTTCAACAACTCCAGATCATCATCCCAGACCGAACGCAGTACCGCCCAGTAGTTGGCATACGTCATCTTGACCGTTGTCAGCATAAAAACCCCTTTCCCCGGCGGGTCTCCTGCAACCACCTTGACCATCGGCGTGACAGGCTCTACAATTCCCGGTTCATATGCGGCGTAAGGGGTCGGAATGTAGAGCAGCACAATCATGACCATTGCCGCAGCCAGTGCAGGCCGGATTATGCCGCCTGCCATGCTTTTGGATGTATTCGACATTTAAACCTCCTCTGGGATTGGATAAGCAGTGGTCTAACCTTCCGCCTGCCCGCGTACATTGTAATGTCTGTCCCGTTTTACACAGAGCATCAAGGAGGCGTCAGAGCATTATGCTGAGAACTATCATACTAGGCGTTATTTCGCTGTGGCTTGTTACCTCGATTGTCAGACAGCCGGACGGGGCTTTCCAGGCCGCTCTCCAGGGCTTGTCTGTCTGGTGGAATATTGTGTTTCCCGGCCTGCTGCCCTTCCTTGTACTGTCTGAGCTAATGCTTGCCTTCGGCGTGGTCCATGCACTGAGTTCACTGCTTGATCCCGTTATGCGCCGCGGCGCAGGTATGCCTGGAATAGCCGCCTGGCCAGTCGTCTTAGGCTGGACAGCGGGCTATACGGCTGGTGCTGAAGCTACCGCCTCGCTCCGCAAACAGCAGGCCATCAGCCGTCGGGAGGGACAATGGCTGCTGGCGGTTTCCTATATGCCAAATCCGATGTTCATGTTTATCGTAATCGGCGCGGGTTTTTTCCACCATCCGTATCTCGGCGCCTTTATTGCACTTGCCGTCTGGCTGTCCGGCATTGTAAATGGGGTCCTGCTGCGCTTGATGCCATTTGGATCAGCAGCGCAGGACGACCGGAGCAACAAAGCGGAACCCAAAAGCCGCAGCACTCTCCAGAAAGCCGGTATAGCACTAATGCAAGGGCACCGCGAGGATGGCCGCAGCTTCGGCAAAGTGCTGGGGGATTCGGTGTCAGCCGGCATTCAGAAGCTGATGCTGGTAGGCGGCTTCATTATCTTTTCCGCGCTCCTCGCCCGACTGATCGCCGCCTCGCTCCCTGACAGCTTGTCTATTCTGGCGTTCACCGGCATCTACGAAAGCCATCTCGGCGCTTATTCCGCCAGTCTCCTGCAGTCCGAGCTTGGCCTGGCAACGTGCATCGCTCTGATTTCAGCCGTACTGTGTTGGGGGGGCTTGAGCGGACTGCTGCAGGTTCGCAGCGTCATTTCAGAATCGGACTTGAAGTTCCTGCCCTTCCTGCTGGCCAAACTGCTGCATGCCCTGCTGGCCTTTGGGCTGACGCTGCTGCTATGGGAACCTTTTCATAATTGGCTTCAACATTCAGCGTCCGGCTTTCATGAGGAAGCCTTCTCTACCCCGTTTGACAACGGCCTGACTCTGCTTCCCTTCCCGATTTCCGTCCATGATCTGCCGTCGCTGTGGCAGCATATCCCAACGGTGATCGGCATTCTCGGCGCTTCCATGATGGTTCTAGTCATCATTTCCTATTTCGTTTGGATTTTCGGCAAGCGTCCGGGCAAATGATGGACCGATGGAAAATATGAAGCTGCTCTCAAGATTATCCTTCCGGTTAACCTTGGAGCAGCCATACCGGTTAGATGATCTGTCCAGTTTTCATTTATACACGGGCAAATTTGACTCTGAGCGCCTGTTCCACCTCATGCGGCACCAGATCATGAATATTGCCGCCGAACTGGGCAATTTCCTTGACAATGCTGGAGCTTAAGTATGAATATTTCGGATTGGTCATCATGAAGATCGTCTCAATGCTGTCATCCAGATGCTGATTGGTTGAGGCGAGTTGCAGCTCATACTCGAAATCCGTCACTGAGCGAATGCCCCGGACAATGACCTGGGCGTTTTTTGAGTTCATATACCGCACCAGCAAATCACGGAAGCTGTCCACTTCCACATTCGGTAGATGGCCGGTCGCCTGTCTGAGCAATTCCTTACGCTCCTCGATGGAAAAGAGCGGGTTCTTGCTTGTATTATTCAGTACGGCCACAACCAGCCGGTCAAATTGTTTCGCTGCACGCTGAATAATATCCAGATGCCCCAGCGTGACCGGATCAAAGCTGCCCGGGTATACTGCGATTTTTTCTACTCGTTCTCCGTATGGCATGCTCACGCGCCTCCTGCGTCTTGATCGTTGGGCCGATAACAGTAAATGGAAACAGTGGTTTCCCCGTATTCCGCCCGTTTAAGCTGTATGTATGCACCGGTCTGCTCCGGGTAGTGATAGCCGGATTCATGCTCCACCATAATAATGGCTTCCGGCTCGACAAGCCGTCTTTCTGCCAGCTCGTTCATTAAAACATCGGCGTCCTTCATTCGGTATGGCGGATCGAGAAATACGAGCCGAAATGCAAGATTGCGCTTCTCGAGCAGCTTAATCGCCCGTCTCGCATCATTTTTATAAATCTCCGCACGGTCCTCCATGTGCGCGGCCGCTACATTTTTGCGGATAATGTCGATGCTTTGTCGCTCCAAATCGACAAAAACGGCCCTCTCCATGCCCCGACTGATCGCCTCAATCCCGAGTCCCCCGGTTCCCGCAAACAAATCCAGCGCCCATCCTCCATCAAAAAAAGGACCGATCATGCTGAATATCGCTTCCTTCACCTTGTCGGTGGTCGGTCTTGTCTGATTGCCGGGCACAGCCTTGAGCGGCCTCCCCTTTGCTTCGCCTGCGATCACTCTCAATACTGCTTTCCCCTTCCATATATAAGACCGGCCAAATGCCCGCTTTGAACAGGAATCAGCTTGGCCGATTCCAAGCCTGCCGCCGCTTTGGCCCGCGCGTCCCGAGCCGGGAGGCGCTTTAACTTCTGCTATCGTACCACAATTTATTCAAGTTGAAAAAGGATATAGGTTACCAAAAATTTGTTTGCCACCGGAGTATATTATTCCCTGCAAGCGGACATCATGTAGGTATGGCACCGGCGAGGTGCCGTAAGACAACCGCGGAGAAGACTTACGTTTCCCCATAAGCTCTTCGTCCGGTTTCTCCTCTCCCATATTAGACCATCCCCTTAAGGGGATGGTCGCTTTTATTTGGCATCAGCTTCTGGATGCTGGCTGACACCGAATCTCCCAGTACTTTGCCGAAGTAGTCAAAGGAAAAAAAGGTCCGCTGCTCAAAGCGCACCCCTTATCTAAAAGGCGATTCATCTGGAGGAAGATTTCCGTTCAACGTTTATTTTTTCTCCTCCAACAACCCCAAACGATCCAGAATCACCGCCAGCTGTTCTCTTGCCACCGGTTGCCCCAGCCCAAACTCTTCATTAGAAATCCCTTTTATGATGCCGGTATCCGCCGCCTTCTTAATCGCTCCTGCAGCCCAATGGTCTTGGGGCACATCCTTGAATCCGCTCACTCCCGTTCCCCCTCCCGGCTTCGGCTTCAGGCCGTACACCCCTACCGTTCCGGCAATGATTGCCGAGGCGCATTGTCTCCGGTAGCCGTCCGACTTTAACAACTCCGCTTCTTCCCGGTTCGTCATGAACCCGCACTCTACCAGTATGGACGGCATTTTCGTCTCCCTCAGCACGTGAAAATCGGCTGTCTTTACCCCGCGATCTCTCCGCGCGGTTTGCCGAATGAGTTGACGTTGAACCGCTTCAGCCAGCTTCAGTGCCTCCGGTGATGGGCGGGTATGCACAAATGTCTCGATTCCTTCAGCCTGATTCCAGTCACTCCCGTTCGCATTGGCGTGAATCGAGATATAGGCACTTGCCCCCCACGCATTCGCTCTATCCGTCCGCTCCTTGAGCGGTACATCCCGGCTTCCGTCCTCTGCATGAACGAATAGAATTTCTACAGCCTCATAGTTTTCCAGACCGCTGCGCACATAAGCAGCCACTGCACGGTTGAACTGAAACTCGCGGAGAGACCCGTCCGGTGTGCGCTTCCCGGCTGTTTCAGGCCCATGTCCGGCATCGATGGCAATCTTCATGCCACATCCCTCCCTCTTCAGCAGTATATTCACGGCAGGGTTTCCTCATCGCGGCTCGTACCATGGACAAACAGATTTTGGGTGCCTACACGACAAGTCCCGCGCAGGGATGCGCGGGACTACTTTAAATCTTTGATTTTTTTAGCTATAATGCGATAGTTGCTGCGTGCGACATTACAGGGCTTGCCAGTTATCGATGGATCATCATGGAAGTACAGCTTGCTCCATTTCGGGTCCAACCGCTTTACCTTGGAGAGGTTGGCAATGTAAGACCTATCCACTAGCTCGAAGTGCCGCCCCATGGTCTGGAAAGCGTTCCGCCATCGCTCAAGCGTATTGGCGACATAGTAAACCGAGTCTGTCGTGTGCACCAGTATTCGGTTTTGCAGCGTCTCCAGAAACAGAATATCATCGATGTGAATATTCTCCAGACCATGGCCTTCCTTCTCTTTTGTTACGGCCAAGTACATGATTCCACTCCAAACATTATGTCAATAATTCTTTCGGTACTTCCGGCTGATTGCCCCACAGAAAGCTGGCGGTCGTCACGGACAGTAAAGCTGTAAAACTCAGCATGGTCGCGAAGGCGCTAAGCGCTCTTTTGCTCATTGGTTTTCACCTCCTTCCATTGCTTGACAGGAACCAGGGATATCGCTTGCACAAACCAGCTGACCGCAAGCAAGGATGAATGAATATGAAGGTTCGTGAGGACGATCAGCAGAGCAGCTATTTTAAGCATCGGAAAACACCGTTTTGGAATTCGGGTTTGGCGTTCGATTCCTGAAGGCGCGTAGATCACTACCAGAACAGCATTGATTGCGTTTAATGTGAACAAGGTGTATGCGTCCAACACAACGAATGACAGGCTAACCGCCACTATGGACGAAACAACCACGCAGAGCAGCCCGGATTTGAAATGGTAGCCGCCCGACAGCACCCGTAGCAGCGCGAAACCGAACAGAACCACCATCGTCTCCGGAAGCCGCCCGGCTGCGATTCCGAGGATCATACTGAGCACAATTGTACATACGGTGTTGAAGACTATATTCAACCCGTATCTCAATACGGCTTCGCTGACCGGATGATCAGGGAGAGCTTGTTTAATCGTACCTGCGAGTTGCCTGGAAAAGGCTTCTAACATGGCGCTGTTCCTTTCTGTTTAATATATAGAGCAGCAGCAATAAAATAAGAAAGAAAACGGCGGCCGCCGCATACACCCGGGAATGCAGCAGCGAAACACCTGTGACGAAGATAAAAGCGACGCTCAGGGATGATAAAAGAAGAGTGTTCCCTTCCTTCACTTCAACCCATGAGAGCGGGAATGTAAACCCAAAGCCTTTGCGGTACAGGGTGTAGCTTAGAGCAAACAACAACAGGGAATTAACCGATTGCATCAGGTAGGTATCACTCGTATTGCCCTGTATCCGTTCCATCCGGATCAGAAACCCCACTTCAAGGGCGTACACGACAAGCGACTGAAGCATGCCGAAAAAAAAGTACCCGGTCAAGGCCATCAACATGGCCGCCATGGGGGACAACCTGTAGCGTACAAGCACAGACAGCGAGAACAGAAGGGCTGACAGCACCGGCACATACTCAGACGCTCCGCTAATCTGCCACATCCAGTAACTTGCACCCGACATGAGAATGGACAGCACCACATAATACTGAAAATACTCGGTAATTCGGTACCTGAACAACGACAACATGATTGAGAACAGAGACATGCCTTCTATTGTTGAAAACAACATAAAGTACAGAGCGCTCACCATGTCCCACCTTTTAATGAACCAATAGGTTAATTGTGAATATTATACCATTTTTAACTTATAGGTTCAACTTGAATTTTCGTCTATGTAGCATTCGCAGCCCGATTGATATATTCATATTAGGTGATAGAGATGAGCTTTGATTACACATTAATCGGAAAACGGATACGGAAGGCTCGGGAGAGCAAAGGTCTGACGCAGGAGAGGCTTGCCGAGCAGTTGGATGTATCCAACGCATACATAAGCAAAATTGAACGCGGCCGCACACCCGTCAACCTGGACAGACTCTCCGAGATTTGTGTTGTGCTTGAGGAGACCCCGGAATATATTCTGGGCGGCACGAACAGCGCAGCCAATGACTTTCTTCGCAACGAAATTATCGATCTGATTGAAGGTTGTCCTCCGGGCAAGATCAAGCTGATTGCCCAGATTGTGAAGCATATTGTCGAATATGACGATAAACAATCCTAGTTTTTCAAATGGTTCCTATGAACAGCCGGTAATGGATGAGACATGTATATATACTCTGGCGCAGACGCGGCTCCCTGGTCGGAGCAGTGTCTGCGCTTTGTATATTGGCGATACGCCTGTAAAACAGGATTGACAAGAAACAGCAAACTTTCTATAATACCATTAACGTTAACGTCATGGTTGGAGGTACATATGAATCAGAAAATGTTGATCGGCGAGCTGGCTGAACGAGCAGGTGTTACGGCCCGTACCATTCGCCACTATCAACAGTTGGGACTGTTGGGTGAAGTTGAGCAGGAGAGTAACGGATTCCATTATTATTCGGAGCAAGCTCTGGAGCGTCTGCTGAAAATCAATGTTCTCAAGCGCATCGGCCTGAGCCTGGATGAAATTCAGTCGGTTATTGATCTTTACTTCGAAGAACCGACCATGATCAAAGGCAAACGGAAAGTCATAGAGATTCTGGCCGGTCACCTGAAAGAAACCGATCAGAAGCTGGAGGATTTATCCCAATTCAGACTGGAAATCATAGGGAATATGGAAAGATTGCAGCGTATCATCGACGACATGACGCCATGATGAACATGGCGTCTCCTCACCAGCTTCCGCCTTGGCACGCCTAATCCATGACGTTTACGTTAACGTTAATTTTTCATACAGAAATCTATGGGAGGAGAAATTCGCTTATGAGCACACCGAATTCTTTGAATGGACAGCGTGTCATTATTATCGGGGGAGGGTCGGGGATCGGGCTTGCCGCTGCAAAACAAGCGTCCGGCCTTGGAGCCGAGATCGTCCTTGCCGGACGCTCCCCGGAGCGCCTGGAGCAGGCAAAGGCAGCCATCCCTGGCGCCGTAAGCACAGCAGCCCTTGATTTTCGCAACGAGGATGAAGTGAAGGCCTTCTTTGAAGAAACAGGAGAATTTGATCATCTAGTCGTTACCGCTGGCGAACTCAAGCACGGCTCCGGCAAACTCGCCGACCTGGATACCGCAAGCTCCCGCGAGCAGTTCGAGAGTCGGTTCTGGGGTCCTTATCTGGCTGTACGTTACGGCTCCCCGCTTATCCGCCAGTCCGGCTCCATTACCTTGACATCGGGATTTTTCGGAGACAAGGCAATTCCCGGCGCTTCCGTTCCTTCCGCAGTACATGGAGCTATTGAAAATCTTGGCCGCGTACTCGCTTTCGAGCTCGCCCCTTTACGGGTCAATGTGATTTCACCCGGCTATGCCGACACACCGCTGCATGACGGGCTGCCGCCTGAGCAGAAGCAGGCGTGGTTTGACCAGACAGCCCCTACCTTGCCGGTCCGACGCATCGCTTCGGCCGACGACATTGCCGGCGGCATTCTGTTCCTGATTGGCAACGGCTATACCACAGGTCTGACCTTGACCGTTGACGGCGGAGCCAGGCTGGTATAATCTCAACCGAGACTTCAACCTGCTGTCAGCGCAGCCGTCATTTCCTGAATATATTTCGTCATCCGCACGCTCATCTCCGTGCGGATGACGTCACGCAACATCGCGAACTGATTCTCATACCCGCGGCATACAAAATGGTAATGCAGCGCACTGTCCACACGTTCATCCTCAAACACCTTAATGCTGCGATTTCTAAGCTCCCGCTTTACTCTCGCCAAATCCCGATGAATGCGATTCAGCAGCACATTCGTTGCCACCATATAAAGCCGTTTCAAAGAGGAAGTGGAGGCTTCCATTTCACGGTAATTTTTATCTACCACGCTAAGCATCATCGGCAGCAATACAGCGTCGCGTATCAGCTCCAGTTCCTCGCGTGTCGGTATTTGAGCCCGAGGCTGCTCCGACTGCGCTGCCTTCATCTGCAAATATTGTTCCCGGTGCTCGGGAAGCATCATCCGGCTCGACTCCCAGCGTCCATTGCCCTCCAGCTTTTTACTCATTTATAGTGCCCTCCAATCTTCGTTCCTCTCTCCTTGGCCTGAGCAGCCTCCAGCAATGATGAGGCCCGCAGCAGCGCCGTGTTCCCGAAGCGCGCTTTTATTTCATCCGTTGTCCGTCCCAGCTTGCGTTTGCGATCCCGTTCGCCAAACAGCGTGAGCTGATAGTCGCTATCTGCGCTCAGTCCCGTCAAGGTTACGCCAATCCGGCGGATAGGCTGGCCGTCCCAATGCCTATAAAAGAGCTTGCGTGCCGCTTCATAAATCTCGTCCGTAATATTCGTCGGGTCCAGCAACGTGCTCTGCCCGGAGAAGCTGGCCGGATGGCCATAATCAGCCCCTTGCGCCCCGATTCCGATGACCCGCCCCATGAAGCCCCTGGCCCGGGCGCGCCGGCACACCTCCTCGCTAAGCTCAAGCAGGATGACATTGATATCCGCAGGCTCGTCATAATCACGGGGCAGTGTCATCTGATGCCCGACAGCCTGTTGCTGGTCATGCGTGGACAGCCTGACCGGACTGGGGTCTATGCCCCTGGCTGTCTGCCAGTACAGCTCCGCCTGAATATCGCTGTTGCGGCCCATGCGCAGGCGCATCCGCCGCTTGAGTTCGGGAAGCGGGAGCCGTGCCAGTTCCCCGATCGTCAGGATGCCCATCCGCTCAAAATGCGCGGCCATGCGCGAGCCGACCCCGAATAGCTGACGGATCGGCTTTGGCCAGAGCAGCTGCTCCACCCGCTCCGCAGGCAGCGTGAAAATCCCTTCCGGTTTCTTCTTCGCCCAAATATCCGCCGCCATCTTGGCCAGCACCTTGTTGGGACCGATACCGAATCTGGTCCAAACCCCGGTATTGAGCCAAATATGATGCTGAAGCTGACTCGCAATCTCTTGGGGCGTGCCAAAATAGCGCAACGACCCTGTCACATCCAAAAATTGCTCGTCAATCGAATACGGCTCCACCAGATCCGTAAACCTCTGATAAATCTCGGTAATCAGCAGCGAGACATGAATATAAGTCTGCATGCGGGGCCGAATAATGATCAGCTCCGGACACCTCCCCAGCGCTTCGCCAAGCCGCTGGGCCGTCGTTACCCCCCGCTGCTTGGCGATCGGACAGGCAGCCAGAATAATGCCTGAGCGCCGGGCCGGATCTCCTGCCACAGCCAGCGGCATGTCCTTATATTCAGGATGCGCCGCTTTCTCCACAGATGCGTAAAACGTCTGGCAATCCGCAAGTATAATGACACGCTCCATCCCTATCCCCCCATCAAGGCCAAAGCGTCAAGCGACGCTTGCAACCTGATCGAATATATGTTCTCATTCATTATATACCGAACATACATTCGTTATGCAACAGGAAATTATTTACGTGGGGCCCGGCCTCCCCGCTACGCTCAGGGCAGCCAACGCCGCCGCCTCGATTTTATGAAGGCCGAATTCATATTCATTCGTCATTTCAAATGAAGGCGGCAATGGCAGGCCCGCAAAGTACCGCTCGACATCGGCAGCGTTGCGGAACCAGTCCCCTTCTTCAGGCTGTACGAGCGGTTGATCCACCCAGGCATCCGACAGGCCGGGACTGAAGATCAGCGGCCTGGTATCGTCCGTATGCGTATGATCCCCTGCAGCCGACTCAGCCTTGTAGCTGAACGGCGAATGATGATTGGCTCCATCGCTTGCACCATGCAATCTGTCATTCTTGCTGGCGAAAAGCTGCGGCGCATAATCCGCTCTTGACCCGGTATGCCGCACCGTCCGCGCAAAATTCACCACGCCGCCGTAAATATCCGGGATACGAAACAGCATCGCATACAGACGCTTGCCGAATTCAATTCGTTCCTGCACATCGCTGAAATCCTCCAGTATAAGGCCGGCCAGCTTGGTTCGTTCAGCGTGAAGCGCATAAGGAAAAACAACCTGATTCAACTGCAGCAGCGACTGGAGCTTAAAGAAGGGAGCTTCCAGCACCTTTTGCCTGATTTCGGGAGAACGAACTACCCGATTCTCAATATAGTGCTGCTCGTTGACAATCAGTGCAACCGTCAGCAGCGCTGAATCCCGCCCGCGCCAGAATACCCGCCACGCCGGAGTCATAAACCGCGAGACCTGGAACGCCGGCAGCAGATAAGACAGATCATGCCCCTCCCTCTTGCCTGCTTCGTACAGCAGAAGCTGCGGGTAAGCATCCCCGAATATAAAAGCATTGGCCCGCTCCAAAAAGCAAAAGACCTCCCGGCGCTGCTCCTGATCCAGTATCGCGGGAAGCAAGCCGCCCTGAAGATCCGTCATGTTCCACCCCCCATTGCGGGACACCATATGAGCCAGCAGCGCCCAATGAACTTCGGGATGGCGACGGTAAAAATCCCAATATGCCTGTGTCCTTGTCCGGTTATTGCGGTTCCATCGCCGCGTTCGCTCCACAATACGGCCAATCAGCCGCTTTTCCCACTCGCTGCAGTTCTTCAGCTCCCGCTTCATCCGATTGATCGTACCGCTCTCCGGCGATAATAACGGCTGGACAGGCCAAATCATGTCTACCGACTGTTCAAGTCGCCCCATGGATGTGGACAATTTGCCCACAGCACGCGGGAATTCCCCTAGTTCGACAGCCGCTTCCATTATGGATACAGCAGCAGGTTGCCAGACCTCGTCGCCTCTCTCCCCCATCTCGCCGTCCGCACGTGCAGTCATCCGCTGCCAGGATCGCCGCAACAGTGCAAGCGAAGCCCCATGAATCGCCAGTCTCCCGGCACGACGCGCCATTCGCCTGGATTGCAGTACTCCGCGCCGCTTGGCAGCAAAATAACGAACGGCGCGACCTGGTATATGGAGCAGATAGCCGGAGCGCTGAAGCGCCCCCTTCAGCCAATACAGTATCCTGGCAATCCGCTTCTTCCACCGCTTCGAGTCTCTCATCATAAACCCATTCTCCTTTGCCGATACTTAATCCCTTGTTACCAGTATCGGCCTACGGCAGACTGTTTCATTCCAGCTTCAAAAAAACAACATTTGATTGATGAGCTTACGATTTTCAAAAAAAAACGCTGACCTAAAGGTCAGCGGAACATGCCCCACAGCTTGATAAGGTGGAACGTATTTTTGGGATCAATCTTTTGTGCTAGAACGAAGGCTGTCAGCTGCTCTTCCTGCGTATCGGTAAGCGGCTCCTTCAAAATGCTGGCCGCCGATTTCACGAGCCGTCTTACCTTGCTGCGGTCCTGCAAATCATGCTTGCTCACACCCGAGATCAGCAGCTTGATGCGCTCCTTTGTGGGTGTATGTTTCATTTTTGCTTTTACGCGCTCAACCAGTTCCGGCCGAATGCCGAAATTTTTGTAGCTCACTTCCGGGCACCTCCATGTTAAGACCTAAGGCTAGCAATTCTTTACTATATGCCCAGCGGTCCCGGAAGTTGCTTTAGTCCAGCAAATCTCCCTGGAAAATCTGTTCCCGCACCAGTCTCTCGCGCAGCGGCTCGTACTCCGGCAGCTTCCAGAAATCCTCGCCTGCTACCAGTTCGGCCGCATCATCACGGGCCTGCTCCAGCACGGCAAAATCACTCGCCATATCCGCAAGCTTGAATTCGGGCAATCCACTCTGCTTCGTGCCAAAAAAGTCTCCCGGACCCCGCAGCTCCAGATCGCGCCGCGCCACCTCAAAGCCGTCATCGGTCTCCGTCATGACCTTCATCCGCTCCTGCCCCGTCTCCGATTTGGGATCGGCAATCAAGATGCAGTAGGACTGGTGCTCCCCACGGCCTACACGCCCACGCAGCTGATGAAGCTGAGAAAGTCCGAAACGCTCGGCATCCATAACAACCATCAGCGTCGCATTCGGCACATCCACCCCAACCTCGACAACCGTCGTCGATACAAGCACCTGCGTCTCGTTGATCCCGAACTGGCGCATCACCTCATCCTTTTCCGCAGCCGGCAGCCGGCCGTGCAGCAAGCTCACCTTGTAATCCGGGAACGCCTGCTGCATCTGAATATGGAGATCAATCGCATTTTGCACGTCCAACTTCTCGGACTCCTCAATCAAGGGGCAGATCACATAGGCCTGGCGGCCTGCCGATACCTCCCTGCGAATAAAACCAAGCACCCGCTCCAGCAACTCATGCTTGACCCAGTAGCTTTTGATCGCCTTGCGGCCTTTCGGGCGCTCGCGCAGCGTCGAGACATCCATATCGCCAAACGCAGTAATCGCCAGTGTACGCGGAATCGGCGTCGCCGTCATCGTGAGTACATCTGGATTCATCCCTTTGCGGCGCAGTACACTGCGCTGATTCACCCCGAAGCGGTGCTGTTCATCCGTCACCACAACCCCAAGATTGCGGAAGACGACACTATCCTGAATAAGCGCATGCGTACCAACCGCGATCTGGACAAGCCCCATCTGCAAGCCGCCCAGCACATCCCGCCGCTGGCGTTCCGTCATGCTCCCCGTCAGCAGGCCTACCTGAATATTGTACGGTTCAAACATCCGTTGAAGCGAGCGCAAATGCTGCTCCGCCAATATTTCGGTCGGCACCATCAAAGCTCCCTGGTGACCGGATGTTACAGCCGCGTACAAGGCAATCGCGGCAACCACCGTTTTCCCTGAGCCGACATCGCCCTGGAGAAGCCGATTCATGCAGTAGGGCTGACGCATGTCATGCAAAATTTCATTTGTGACCTTCTTCTGCGAATCCGTCAGCGCGAAGGGAAGCTGCCGGACAAACGCAAGCACCGCCTCATTATCGATCTTGTGGCTGACCCCGTCCTTTCGCTCGCGATTCCAGGCCCGATATGCATGAAGCTTCAGTTGAAACAGGAACAACTCCTCATACACCATGCGGCGGCGAGCCTCCTGACCCTCGCGCGTATCCTCGGGATGATGAATCCGCATAATCGCCTCGCGCCTTGGCATCAGTTCGTGCTGCGCCACCAGTTCGCGAGGCAGCACCTCTTCAACCATCATGCCATACTGCACCAGCGCCTGCTGTACCGTTTTGCGCATCCATTGCTGGGTAATTGAGCCGCCCACCGAATAGACTGGCTGGAGTGTGCCCGATTTGGCAGACTTGCTGCCCGGAAACTCCGATTCCGACACCGTAAGCTGAAGACGTCGCTGGTCCCATTTGCCCGTCAATACAATTTCGCGCCCTGGCTCCAGCTGATCCTTCAAATAGTGGCGATTAAAAAATACACCCGTCACCAGCCACTGGCCAACCGCCACCTTGCAGGACAAGCGAGATTTGGAACGACCGTAGCGCTGCAACACCGGCTCGCCCATAATTTTGCCCTGCACGGTAATCTTCTCGCCATCCTTTACCGCAGACAGCTCGCGAATCCGGTAGTCCTCATAACGAAACGGATAATATTCCAGCAAATCCCCGACCGTATGAACGCCAAAGGCGTGGAGCTCCGGTTCTTTGGGAGCACTCACGCCTTTAACTTGCCGGACGGAAATCTGATTAATATGCAATGTCATGATTTCAACCTCACGCTCTTGTCATAAAAATTGCCGATGTTCCCGGGCCGACATGCGTGCCAATTACGGCGCCAAGCGTCGCATAGCTGACCTGCCGGACATCAAAATGCGCTTTCGCCAGTTCGTACAGCTCCATGGCATTGCCCTGATGATACGCCCAGGCCATTGAAATATTGACAGGTACGCCATCAAAATCCTGCTTCAGCAGTTCCATAATCCGGACCATCGCCTTGCGCTGGCCGCGCACCTTGTCAACAGGCGCCACCGTTCCTTCACGGTCGACGGTCAGAATCGGCTTAATATTCAGAATGGAGCCGAACAAGGCCGCAGCCTTGCCGATCCGACCGCCTTTTTGCAAATATTCCAGCGTATCCACCAGAAAATAAAACCGGATATCATCGAGCAGACGAGTAATCTCGGCCAGAATTTCCTCCTTCGCAGCGCCTTCGCTGGCCATCCTTGCAGCCGCTATGACCGGAAGGCCGAAGCCGTTGGAAGCCGACTTCGAATCCAGAATTGTAATCTCGTCCTCCCGATCCATCAGCGAGCGTGCGAGAATAGCCGACTGATACGTACCGCTTAAAGCCGACGACAGATGAAGCGATATAATATGCGCACCTGGATTCTCCTCCAGCAAGCGCTCATAAATTTCCATGAAATCAGCCGGTGAAGGCTGTGATGTGGTCGGCAACTGGTGTGAAGCAGCCAGCTTCTCAAAAAATTCATCCGACTCGATTGTAACTGAATCCAAATAAACATCTTGGCCAAAATGAACCTTGAGCGGCACCAACACGATGCCAAGCTCCTCCCGAATCTCAGGGGAAATATCCGCCGTGCTGTCTGTAACTATAATAATCTTTGCTCCCATTATCCGTCACGCCCTTTCCTTTCACGTTATTCTACGGCAAAAAGGTACGGATATAACGGCTGTCCGCCGCTGTGTACTTCAAGTTCAATCTCGGGATATGTCTCCCTGAGCCAATCCGTAAGCTCCTCTGTCGTCGCCTGCGAGGCGTCTTCCCCTGTCAGAACGGTCACCAACTCACCGCTGTCTCCAATCATCCTGGCGAGCAATTCCCTGCATGTCTGCTGCAAATCGGGCGAAGCGGAGACAATCGCCTTCTCCTGAATGCCGATAAAATCGCCCTCGGCAATAGTCAGATCGTCAATCACCGTATCACGAACTGCATGTGTCACCTGACCCGACTGCACGCTGCCGGCTGCATCCTCCATGAACGCCTCGTTGCGTTGCGGCGTCTCATGATCCTTGAACGCCAGCAGCGCCGCAAGTCCCTGCGGGATGGAACGCGTCGGCAAAACGGATACACTGCGCTCGCTCAATTCGGCGGCCTGTTGGGCAGCCAAAATGATATTGCCGTTGTTCGGCAGGATGAAAATATGCTCGGCCGACAGCGAATGAATCGCCTGGACAAAATCCTCTGCGCTCGGATTCATTGTCTGCCCGCCGGAAAGTACGATGTCTACATGATTATCGAGGAAAATACTCGCGATTCCTTCCCCCATTGCAACGCTAATAATGCCGTACGGCGCCAGCTCATGCACTTCCTCAGGCACAGTAGACGGCGCGGCTGCCCCTGTCAGCACTTCCGGCATAGCTGCAGCAAGCTCCTCGTCCTCCTGGTTGACATACCCGTTCCAGGCCGACGCCGTCTCGCTGGACTCATCATATACCGTACCGTCATGAAGCAGATTGCGGTGCTGCTCCCGCATATTCAAAATTTGAATATCCGTCAGTTCCCCGAAAGGCAGCGCCAGATTCAGCACATCGCCCGGCTTGCGCGAATGAACATGCACCTTGATGATATCCTCTTCCACAATTACCAGAATGGAGTCGCCATCTTGCGCCAACGCCCGCTTGAAGGCAGCCTCATCGAATTTTTTCCCTAAAGCCGCGCCCATCGTCCGGTGAATAAAAAATTCCATATCGTATAAAAATTCAATCGTTTCCGTAGCAAGCTGCGACTGCGCCGCTGCAGACGCAAAAGATACCGGCGCCGGAACGGACCCAGGTACTGCTCCAGCAGCTGTTCCCCTGGAAGGCTTGCCAGACGCAGGCCTGACCGCTCCGGTCCCGCCGGCCGCTCCGCCATCCCATACAGCAGAAGCTGGCCCGCTGCCGGCGCCTCCTGATAACAAACGAAGCCTTTGCAGGAAGCCCTCATAAATATAGACAAGACCTTGTCCGCCTGAATCTACCACGCCAACTTGCTTGAGTACGGGCAGCAAATCCGGAGTTCTTGCAAGCGCCTCATTTGCCTTGCTGCATACCTCTTCCAGCAATTCGGTCATATCCTGGGTGCGGCGCGCATAGTACACCGCATGCTTGGCGGCTTCCTTGGCTACCGTCAGTATAGTGCCTTCAACCGGCTTGACCACGGCCCGGTAGGCCGTATCCACTCCCTGCTGGAGCGCGGCGGCGAATTGCACGGTCCCTACCTGCTCCAAACCAGCCACACCACGGGAGAAGCCGCGGAACAGCTGAGACAAAATCACGCCGGAATTGCCTCGCGCGCCCATCAACAGCCCTTTTGACAGCGCCTCCGTAGCTTTCGACAGCAGGTCCGAAGGCTTGCCTCGCAGCTCCTGCACACCGGCTCCCATCGTCAAATTCATATTGGTTCCCGTATCTCCATCAGGAACCGGGAACACATTCAGCGCATTCACATGGTCAACATGCCGCTGCAAATTATCTGCTCCTGCAAAAACCATTTCAGTAAAGTCGCTTCCGTTAATAAAGCGCTTACTCATATAGAGACCCCTCCCTACCGAGATACGCGTACGCCCTGGACAAAAACATGAACATGATCGGCACGGATACCGACAACCTCGTTCAGCACATATTTGACCTTGGATTGGATGTTATGCGCCACTTCGGAAATTTTTATGCCGTAGCTTACGATGATGTATAAATCAATATGCAATAATTCATTCTCCCTCCGAATCTCTACGCCCCGGGACAGATTTTCCCGTCCGAGCAGTTCGGAAATGCCGTCCTTCAATTGCTTGCGGGATGCCATGCCTACCAGCCCATAGCATTCCATAGCTGCAGAACCGGCAATAACAGATATAACTTCATCGGCAATGTAGATGTTTCCGGATTCATTATTCATCTGAATAGGCACGGTGCTTCGCTCCCTCTTGTTCCGTTTCTTGTGTTCAACTTATTCACAGTATGCTCGTTCAAATCGTTTATTTGGAATATTCAGTCCTGCAGCAAGCTGGTATGTAAGGCTGTTTGAATGATATCGCCCTGCATGAAGGACTTGAAGGACTAATCAACATTGTACTATAAAAAAAAGGGATATAGAAGACAACAAGTTGAAATTCATCATCAAATCGCGTATTATCTGCTCTTTTCTTAATTTTAAGGGCGTTTTTGCAGCTTTGCGAAGCATACCACCCGACAAGCAATAGGATAACCAAATTAAAGCGAAACGAAGCAAGCTTGGGGACTAGATTTCAATTGGGGTTTATGCTATGATATTTTAGTGTTTATTTGCAGCGGTATGTAATGGAATGAAATTCCAATGATTTAGTTGTACTAGCAGTTCTTGAAGGAGGTGTATCTCAATGTCTCGCAAATGCTTTATTACAGGCAAAGGCCCAAGCACTGGCAACCACGTTTCTCATGCCAACAACAAAAACAAACGCACCTGGGGCGCTAACGTTCAAAAAGTTCGCATCCTCGTTGACGGCAAGCCAAAGCGTGTTTACGTCAGCACACGCGCGCTGAAATCCGGCAAAATTACCCGCGTTTAAGATCACACATTCAAAAAGCACCTGATTATTCAGGTGCTTTTTTATCGTTTCACGACGTTTCCATCCGCTATGCTTCACTTGCCAGAGCATGAGCCTCGTCCTTCAAGACGGCGAACCTGGCGCAAGCCTCCGCCGCCGATTATGCGCTTAAACGACTGATGAACCCGCGCGTGCAGAAGCCTGATCCGGTATACGTATGTTATTGACGTTTCGTTCGACAGCGGACACATCGGAACTAGTTTTTTTGGAAGGTGTTCAGGACTGCTTTTACAAATCCCCCCAAAAATTTCGGCAACTTGATCGTGTAAAATTTCATGCTCCATCCCTCCTCAGTCACGCTCATCGAATTCGATTTATTATATTCAGGACCACATAAAAAAGGTTACACGAGAATCAATTTTCTCATGTAACCATCCTATGCGCCGCGAGGCTGTCCTATTCCATGTCCGATTAAGGCTGAACAGGCAAAAGCTCCGGCTTCACAGCATATAAATAAACGGTCAAAATAACAATCACGATCAGGTAAAAGACCAGCGAAGTGAGAACAAAGGCAATACGAACCGCCCAGCGCTCAAAGGTTCTGAAAAAACGCAACCCGAGCAAAAACGCTCCCAGAGAAAAAAGAAATTTAAATATTCCAAGCCCCGGGAACATCGAGAATAACGTCAACAGGGTACCGCAGGCAAAGCCGTATAAAACAACCGCCCAAAAAGTCCGCCAACGCTCGCTCATCAAGCGCCTCCCGGTCGCAGCGCAGCAATAGCCGCGGCTCTGTCCGACTCATTGAACACCGCGCTTCCAGCTACAAGAACACCCGCTCCTGCCTCGCGTACCCATGCCGCTGTCTGAGTATTAACGCCGCCATCAACCTGAATCAGCACATCGCTTCTGCCGCGCTGCACAAGCATTTCCTTCAGGCGGGCAATCTTGGACAGGGCGCTATGAATGAATTTCTGTCCGCCAAAGCCGGGATTGACTGTCATAATAAGCACCAGATCCAGATCATCTACGACCTCCTCGATCGCCGACAGCGGTGTCCCCGGATTGAGGGCCACGCCTGCCGGCAGACCCTGCTCGCGAATCATATGCAGGACACGATGCAGATGCACGCAAGCTTCGGCATGGACCGTGATGCGGTCGGCTCCGGCACGGACATAATCGTTGATATACTGATCAGGGTTGGAAATCATCAAGTGAACGTCAAAGATAAGCTTCGAATGCGGACGGATGGCACCGACAATCGGAGCGCCAAATGTCAGATTCGGCACGAAGTGGCCGTCCATGACATCAATATGGAGCCAGTCCGCTCCCTTGCTCTCCACATCTGCGATCTCCTCAGCAAGACGTGAAAAATCAGCCGACAACATCGATGGTGCAATTATGGACATCGATCAGTACCTCCGCTTTCTATCTTTCATCTCTTCCATAAACAATGTGTAATTCCGGTGACGGCTGGACTCGATGCTGCCTTCCTCAAGCGCCTCCAGCACAGCACAGCCCGGCTCATGGATATGGGTGCAGCCCCGGAATTTGCAGGAAGGCGCCATCTCCCTCATTTCAAGGAAACAGTCGCCCAGTTGTTCGATGCCAAGCTCTGTAAAATCAAGCTGGCTAAAGCCCGGCGTATCGGCGACATAACCGCCGCCGCCCACTTCAATCAGCTCCACATGGCGTGTCGTATGCTTGCCCCGTCCAAGCCGATTGCTGATTGCAGCCGTCTCCAGCCCAAGGCCCGGCACAATTGCATTCAGCAGAGAAGATTTGCCTACCCCGGACTGCCCGGAGAACACGCTCAGATGGCCCTGCAGCCGCTCGTGCAGCTCGGCAATCCCTTCATGGCTCTGCGAGCTGGTATTGAAGACTTCATAGCCGATAGGCCGGTATATACGCTCTACCGCCACCATAGCAGCGGCTGCCTCCTCGGAGAGTTCCTCATTTTCAGTCAGGTCCCCTTTACTCAGACACAGTACCGCTTCAATCCCCGCATGCTCAATATGAACCAGGAATTTGTCCAGAAGCTGCAAATTAAGAACCGGCTCCGATACGGAGAATACGAGCACCGCAAGATCGACATTTGCAACGGGCGGACGAATCAGCTCCGAGGTGCGCGGACGCACCTCATCCACCGTCCCCTCACCGTTCTCCGTCAGCGTATATACGACACGGTCGCCGACGAGCGGAGAAAGCCCTTTTTTCTTGAAGATGCCGCGCGCGCGGCATTGAATCACGCCTGAAGCATCCTTGGAATCATCAGGCATGACATAATAGTATCCACTAAGAGCTTTCACAATCCGGCCCTCGCCCGACTTGTTATTCGTCATGATTGCCTTCGTGATTCTGGTTGCCCCCTTGATTGACATGTTCATTGTCGACTTCATGATTTACCTCAGGCTGCTCCTCCGGTGCCGGATCTGGAGGCGGAGCCATTCCCGGCACATTCTCGCCCTGGGAGCCCCCTGCCTGAACTTGCTCGTACGTTCTCGTAAAGGTGTCGACAAATTGATTATCCCGGTGTACCATAACGACCGCTTCCTTGCCAGGGGCCAGAATGACCTTGACAGGAATCGTCGTCCAATCGGAAATCTTTTGACTGCAGCATTCTATATTTTGCCCCGTCGCGTCCGAATAGACAATGCGCACTTCGCTCGTACTGCCGATCCGTGCCGGCGCAACGTTAATATTGAAAGTGAACGCCTTTGCATCAGCAGGCAGCCCTGAGCTGACGGTAATCGTAATTTCAGTTCCTACAGTCACTTGAGCTCCCGCTTCGTGAGGGAACTGCTCCAGCACTTCCCCGACAGGGCGATAGCTTGGCTCCTGTACAATCCCGTTGCCCGGCCCAAGCTTCAGCTTGTTGTCGCTAATTTTTTTGATCGCTTCCTTTTGAGTAAGACCGACCAGATTCGGCATATCAAAGGTTTCAAGTCCCTTGCTGACCTGGAAACTTACCGTTACTTTCTCGACCTCGAACTGCTCGCCCTTCATCGGCGTCTGGGAGAGAATCGTACCCGGAGGCTTATCCGAGAATATCTCCTCCTTCTTGATCTGGTCATCCGTCAGACCAAGGTTCAGCAGACTCGTCCTGGCATCACTAAACTGCTGGTCGACATAATCCAGCATCTCTTCAAGCTCCGGTCCGGTGCTGACATAGATCCTCACATAAGAACCGGTCTTCACAATCATATTCTGCTTGGACTGCTGGAACACCTGATCCTTGGGCACATCAGGCCTCGCTTCATAAATGATCGGGTCCTCAACTAGAAGCCCGACCGCCTGAAGCTCCGCTTTGGCCTCCGCCTCCGTCTTGCCTACTACATAAGGGACAGGGACCTCCTCGGTCTCCAGATCACTCAGGAATGCGCGCAGCCCCCAGAACAGCAAAGCCAGTACCAGCAAGGTTCCACCGAAAATAATAACCGGCTTCACCCACTTTTTTCCGCCGCCAGGCCGCCCCTCTTGTCTGCGGTCTGCACCTGCCGACGCGCTCGCGCTATTGTAACCCGAGAATTCCCGCTCCCGGTCATGATCCGGCTCCGAGGCGTATACAGCGCCTCCCCGAATGGCCGGCATGACGCGAGTAGCCTCCATATCATCGTCAAATTGCACCCTATCCTCGTCCAGCCGTTCAGACGAAAGACAGGTTTCCAGATCGCGCAGCATTTCAGCCGCGGAGACATAGCGCTCCGACGGATTTTTGCGCATCGACCGCAGAATAATATTTTCGACGCTTTGCGGAATATGCCGGTTCACAGCACGCGGCTCTTCAAAATGATCCTGTAAATGCTTGAGCGCTACACTGATTGGACTTTCACCCAAAAACGGCAGCTTTGCTGTCAGCATCTGATAAAGCACAATACCAAGCGAATAGAGGTCGGACTTCTCCCCTGTAATGACTCCCTTGGCGTGCTCCGGAGAGAAATAGTGTACAGAACCGACTACCGAACCGGTTTGCGTAATCGTAGAGGAAGTAACAGCGCGGGCAATCCCGAAATCAGTCACTTTGACTCTTCCGTTTTTGCCGATCAGAATATTATGCGGCTTAATATCGCGATGAATGATTTGATTATGATGGGCATGTTCCAGCGCATCGCAAATTTGGGTAGCAATTTTTACAGCCTCTTCTACCTGCAAAGGAGCGCGCTGCGAGATAATCTCATTCAAGTTGCTGCCTTCCACATATTCCATAACAATATAATGCGTATCATCCTCTTGTCCGACATCATAGATGCTGACAACGTTAGGATGAGATAAAGCTGCGGCAGATTGGGCCTCGCGGCGGAAACGGCGAATAAATTCCTCGTCATGAACAAACTGTTGACGAAGTACCTTGACTGCCACATTCCGTCCGAGCAAAATATCATGCGCCTTGAACACCAGCGCCATGCCGCCCTCGCCGATCCGTGCGAGAATCTCATAACGGCCGCCTAATTCATGTCCGATCATGTTATCCTCACCTCTTGCTCCTTGCTTGTATCGGCATCATTGTACAACAGCACTACGGTAATGTTGTCGTCCCCGCCCGCCCGCAAAGCCAGCTCGACAAGTTGCTCCGCCTTGGCGTCGAGATTCAGACCGCCCGCCTGCACCGTATCTACCATCTGCTGCTCACTGACCATATTGCTGAGTCCGTCACTGCACAGCAACAGCGTCTCGCCCGGCGCCCATTCCAGCGTCTGAACGTCCACTTCTACCTCTTTATCAGTCCCCAGCGCCCGCGTCAGTACATTGCGGCGAGGATGATTGGCCGCTTCTTCGGCACTGATCTGCCCGGTCTTGGCCAACTCGTTAACGAGTGTATGATCATTCGTAAGCTGGGTAATATCGCGATTCTTGATCTTGTAAGCCCGGCTGTCGCCGATGTGCGCAATAACAGCCCGCTGCTTGTCGGCAACAGCTGCAACGACGGTTGTTCCCATATTATGGTACTGCTCATTTTGCGCAGCCATATCATAGACAACCGCATTCGCCTGATGGATCGCCCGCACGACATGATGTGCCGCCTCGCCGTCATCAATGACCAGTTCTCTGCCGGCAAGCGCCTCGCGGAAGGTTTGCACCGCAAGCTGACTGGCTACGTCTCCCGCCTGATGTCCGCCCATGCCGTCCGCCACGATCGCAATCGCGATCGTACCGTCCTGCTGACCGACCCAAGCCTGATCCTCATTGACCAGCCGGATACGGCCGATATCACTTCGATTCGCCGTAATCAAACTCGTATCACCTCGCCTGAGATTCCATATGTTTGGCCCGCAATTGTCCGCATGCCGCGGCAATGTCATGGCCTTGCTCCCTGCGGATGGTCGCATTGACTTTCTTGCGCTCCAGAATGCGCTGGAATTCGAAAATATCCTCCCGCGGCGTGCGCACATATTTGCGCTCCGGCACGTGATTGACCGGTATCAGATTGACGTGACAGAGCAAGTCCTGAAGCACATCCGCCAGTTCCTCGGCATGTTCCGGGCGGTCATTGACGCCGCCGATCAACGCGTATTCAAAGGTAATGCGCCGTCCGGTCTTCGCCAGATAATACCGGCAAGCTTCCATCACTTCCTCGAACGGGAAGCGACGGTTGACCGGCATCAGCTTGGAACGAAGCATATCGTTCGGGGCATGAATCGAAATCGCCAGATTGATCTGCGTATTTTCCTCTGCGAACTTGTAGATGCTTGGCACAATTCCGCTTGTGGATACCGTAATGTGACGCTGACCGATATGGAGCCCCTTCTCATGAATCATAATCCGCAAGAAATCCATCGTTGCCTCATAATTTTCAAACGGCTCTCCAGAACCCATAATGACGATGCTGGAGATGCGCTCTCCGGTAGCATCAAGCATCTGTTGAGCGGTTACCACCTGGGCGACGATCTCGCCGGCGGTCAGATTGCGCTTCAGACCGCCGAGCGTCGAAGCGCAAAACGTGCAGCCGATCCGGCAGCCGACCTGAGTGGTTACACAAATGCTGTTGCCGTAGTTATGCCGCATGACCACCGTCTCAATCGCGTGGTTGTCATGCAATCCGAACAGGAACTTGACCGTCCCGTCCTTCGATTCGAACTTCGTAATCTCTTCCAGCGTAACAAAAGCAAACTGCTCATCCAGCTTCTCGCGAAGCTGCTTGGGCAAATTCGTCATCTCCTCAAAGCCTTTGACACGTTTTACATAAAGCCAGTCAAAAAGCTGGGCCGCGCGGAAAGTCGGCTCTGAATTGTCCTTCATCCATTGCTGGATTTGCTCCAGCGTGTAGTCGTATATGAACGGTTTCATTTTAATATCAACACCTGTTTCTATTAGCTGTCGTCGGCCTCATGCCGCAATCCGGCCGTGCCACGCCTATTTTACCATAAACGCCCCCGGCAATACTACCGAGTCTGTCTTTATCCCCGCCTGCGCAGGCGGGCAATAAAAAAGCCGTCGCTTCCGGCCTGATGCGGCAGAAGCTGCACCATGCCGCCAAAATCATCGCCAATAGCCCCCTTGGCTTTCAAGGATGCCAGCACCGCCTCCGGCCACTGTGTATCCAGTTCAAATTCACTATAATCCTGCAGGAAGCGCTCGACCTGTTCCTCATTTTCTTTCCGTTCTACCGTACAAGTGCTGTATACCAGCACACCGCCGGGACGGACCAGCTTCGAGCATGAACCGAGCAGACGGTGCTGAATGTTGGCAATCGCCGCAATATCCTTTGGCGTCTTGTTCCACTTCAACTCCGGCTTGCGCCGAATGACGCCAAGTCCCGAGCAAGGGGCATCCAGCAGGACAACATCCATCGAGCCCGGAGCAAAATGTTCTGCCAGCTCTCCGGCATCGCCGCTCATGGTGCGGATACAGGAGAGGCCGAGCCGCTCCGCCTGCTCCTCAATCAGCTTAAGCTTGTGCGGATGAAGATCATTGGCGAATACGCGGCCTTCATCGTTCATCTTCTCCGCGAGATGCGTCGTCTTCCCTCCCGGAGCCGCGCAGCAGTCGAGCACCTGCATCCCCGGCTGCGGATCAGCAGCTTCGGCAACCAGCATCGAGCTCTCATCCTGAACGGTCCACAGGCCATCGCGGAAGGATGGCGTATCGGCCAGATTACCCCCTCGCTCGACCACGATCCCTTGCGGGGCAAGCTCGGACGGCGATGCCGACAACTCCTGCTCCCGCAGTCGGGCAAGCAACTCTTCACGGGTTGCACGGAGACGGTTCACGCGAATGCTGGCATGCGGCGGCTCATTGTCCGACGCGCACATCGCCTCCGTCGTCTCCTCGCCGTATGCGCGAATCCAGCGCTCGACAAGCCACTTGGGATGCGAATATTCAAGCACCATACGGTCAGCCGGAGCGAGACCTTCCGGGATGACCAGTTCATTACGCCTGCGCAGCATATTGCGGAGCACGCCGTTGACCATCCCGGCAATTCCGGCATGTCCGCGACGCTTGGCAATCTGGACTGCTTCATTGACGGCCGCATGCGGCGGAATGCGGTCCAGGTAGACGAGTTGATAGACACTCATCCGCAGCAGCTGCCGAACCCAGGGCTCCAGCTTGTCCAGCCCTTTGGCCACAAATTTGCCCAGCCAGTAATCGAGCGTGCCCTGGCGCTGAATAGTCCCGTACACAAGCTCGGTTGCCAGACCGGCATCGGCACGTGACAATTGGGCTTCCTGCAACGCACGGTTTAACTGCAAGTTGCTGTATGCCTGGTCCGTCTCCACCCGGCGCAACGTATCAAGCGCGATATCCCGCGCTCCCAGAGGACGGCTTGCCGAAGGACGCTTGCCTTGTTTGCCTTGCTGCGTCATTGCTCCTCACCGCCAAGCACGGCATCCTCAGGAATTCGTGCTCCTTTCAGCCAATCTGATGCAGGCATCGCCTTCTTGCCTGCCGGCTGAATCGTCGTCAGCTCCAGCAAGCCGTCCCCTGTCTGAACAACTAATTTCCCGTCCGAAGCTGCCAGTGTCCCCGGCGTCTTCCGCCCAAGGCCGGCATTCGCCTCCGGACCTGCAATTACCCGGCACTCCCTGACCTTGAACACCTCTCCCTGGAAGAAGGTGAAAGCTCCGGCCATGGGTGAAAGCCCCCGGACCTGGTTGTCAATTTGAACAGCGCTGCGGTTCCAGTCGATCCGCTCATCCTCCCGTGTCAGGTTCGGCGCATAGGTCGCCTCCGCCTCGTTCTGGGGAACAGCTTCAGCCGTTCCGTCGATAATGGAAGGGATCGTACGACCGAGCAACTCCGCGCCGGCTGCGCTCAGCTTGGCGAACAAGGCGCCCGATGTATCCTCCGGCCCGATCGGAACCTCCACACGGCTGATCATATCCCCGGTGTCCAATCCTTCAGCCATATACATGATCGTCACGCCTGTCACCGTCTCGCCATTGATAACCGCCCGCTGAATCGGGGCGCCGCCGCGATATTTGGGCAGCAGTGAGCCGTGAACATTGATACAGCCCAGACGAGGCAGCTCCAGTACGCCGACCGGGAGGATTTGCCCGTAAGCGGCGGTTACAATAAGATCGGGCTTGTACGCCGCGACCTCGGCTACCGCCTCGGGGCGGCGCATTCTCTCCGGCTGCAGCACTGGCAGGCCGCGCTGCAGCGCGGCCTCTTTGACAGGCGGCGGCGTCAACGTCTTCTTCCGGCCCTTCGGACGGTCGGGCTGTGTCACCACAGCCACCACATCATAGCCGCTGTCGAGCAGCAAATTCAAAGAAGGGACGGCAAATTCAGGCGTCCCCATAAATACAATGCGCATAATCGGTTACCCTCCGTTCGAGCGGGGCCTTGCTGTAATGTCATAGACATTCTCCGCCAAATCCGTGAACAGAACGCCGTTCAGATGATCGATCTCATGCTGGAAAGCACGGGCCAGATAATCGGAGGCCTCGACGATAATTGCATTGCCGTCGCGGTCCTGTCCCTTCACCTTGATATCCTTGTACCGCAGCACATCGCCATTAATATTCGGGATGCTCAGACAGCCCTCCGGCCCAAGCTGCTCACCGTTTTTCTCGATAAGCTCCGGATTGACCATCTCGATCAGGCCGCGCTCATCCCCGACATCTACAACAATGACACGCTTCAAAATACCGATTTGCGGCGCAGCCAGGCCCACGCCCTCCGCATCATACATCGTCTCTGCCATATCGCGGAGCAACTTGTGCAGATTGGAATTGAATTTCGTGACTTCTTTGGCACGCTCCCGCAGTACCGGATCTGGATCTTTCACAATAATACGAATAGACACGGCTATTCCCTGCCTTTATCTTAATTTTTAATGCGGCTCAATACCGGCTCATGTCAAGCCCTGCTTTGATGCTGAGCCTTTTATGGTTGATAGTTATGATAAGCCAGCGCGTTGTATCACTCTAGACCGGCTATCAAAGTGAAAATTTATAACTGCAACTTACATAATAACCTGCGGATCAACATCGACGCTGAACTGCACCTTGCCCTGCTGCGAACCCTCCTGCAGCGGAGCCAGCGCCTGCCGGATCAGTCCGACAGCATCGACGCTCCCCCGATATTTTATCATACATTGAAAACGGTAGCGATCCTTCAGCCTTGGGATGGGCGAGGCGACAGGTCCGAGAATGCCCATGACCCGCTCTTGCCTGCCGCCAAGGTCGCCCAGCACGCCCTGCCTTGCCGCCAGTTCGCGCAGCGCCTCGGCAAATTGCTCTCCCTGCTGGACGAGCAGCGGCAGCTGCTCATGGGACATCGTCACCAGCACGAGCCGACAAAACGGCGGATAGGACAGCAGACGCCGATGCTTCAGCTCCGCCTCCAAAAACGCATCATAATCATGATGCTTCGCCGTCTGAATCGAGTAGTGCTCCGGCGTATACGATTGAATCACAACCTGACCGGGGAGATGATGGCGTCCGGCTCGGCCCGCTACTTGGGTAAGCAATTGGAAGGTCTTTTCCGCCGCGCGGAAATCCGGGAGATTGAGACTCGAATCCGCAGCGATGACCCCGACCAGCGTCACAAGGGGAAAATCCAGTCCCTTGGCGACCATTTGCGTACCAAGCAGCACATCGGCCTTATGCTGGCCGAATTCGGTCAGCCATTTCTCATGCGAACCCTTCTCGGTCGTCGTGTCCACGTCCATTCGGATGACCCGAATGCCGGGAAACAGCTTGACGAGTTCCTCCTCGACCCGCTGCGTGCCCGTTCCGAAGAAACGAATATGCTCGCTTCCGCAGTCCGGACATGCTTCCGGTGAACGCTCCGCATGTCCGCAATAATGGCATCTCAGCATCCGGGTTCGCTGATGATAGGTCAGCGAAATATCACAGTGCGGACACCCGGCCGTATATCCGCAGGAGCGGCACATGACGAAAGTCGAATATCCGCGGCGGTTGAGCAGCAGTACCGCCTGCTCCCCCCGCTCCAGACACTGCAAGAGCCCGGCGTGCAGACGGCGGCTGAACATGGAGCGATTGCCGTCTTTCAGCTCTTCTCGCATATCGATTACCTCGACAGGAGGCAACGGTCGTCCGAGCGCCCGCTCAGGCAGCGGCAACAGTGCGCCGCCGCCGAGCTGGAGCGAGGCCCGCCGGGCTGCCATGAAGCTCTCCAGCGAAGGCGTCGCCGAGCCAAGCACAACCACCGCGCCATGCTGACGGGCCCGCTTGACCGCAACCTCGCGCGCATGATATTTAGGCGTTTCCTCCTGCTTGTAGGAGGACTCATGCTCTTCGTCTATAATGATCAGCCCGATATGCTCGAATGGCGCAAAAATCGCCGAGCGAGCGCCGATTGCGACCTTGACCCGGCGCTCCTTGATCTTGCGCCACTCATCATAGCGCTCCCCGCCGGACAGCCTGCTGTGAAGCACCGCTACCGCGTTGCCGAAGCGGGATTTGAACCGCTCCACCATTTGCGGCGTCAGCGAGATTTCCGGCACCAGCACGATCGCCTGACGGCCCTGCTCAATACAACGGGCTATTGACTGCAAGTAGACTTCCGTCTTACCGCTTCCGGTCACCCCTTGCAAGAGAAAGACTTTGGACTCGCGCGCTGCAACTGTCTTTGTTATCGTCTCATATACATCCGCCTGCCCCGGCGTCAACGGAAGCGGCTCCGATACGCCAAAATCACGACCAGCATACGGGTCACGATCCTGCTGCACCTCGCGCAGATCAAGCAGGCCCTTATCCGCCAGCGCACGCACGCTCTGAGCCGAGCCGCCGGCCTGCGCCAGCAGTTGCTGGAGCGCAATCCCTTCTGCAACACCCGCTACCGTCACAAGCAGCTCCCGCTGCTTGGCGGCGCGTGCCGGCAGCTTGGCGAGTTCTTCCTTAAGCGACTCTTCCTCAAGCACAGGAAATACAGTCAGCACCTTCTTCACCGCAAGACGGTCCTTGACGGCTACTATCTCCGTCAATTCCCCGCTACGCAGCGCCGCAGCAAGCAGCAGCGTCCATTGCGGGAAGCGCGACTGGAGTGAGTCAAGCTTGACCTTTCCTTGACGGGCAATAAATTCGCGCAGCTCATCAGGCAACATAGAACTTTCCTCGCCAGCATCACTGCCCGCCGGAACGTTTCCGGACTGATAACCAAGAGCGATGTAGCGCTCAGTCTTGCCTTTCAGCGCGGAAGGAATCATCGCCTGCAGAGCGGAAATCCAGGTGCAGCAATATTTATCGCTGATCCATTGCGCCAGCTCAATCAAATCCGGGGATAACGGGGGCACAGGGTCCAGCAGTTCGGCAATAGGCTTCAGACGGCCGCCGGATACTTCGGATTCATCCGTAAGCGCGACTACAAAGCCCTGCAGCGTCCGACCGCCGAAGGGTACGCCGACGCGACTGCCAATCCCGATCCAGCTTTCGAGCGACGCGGGGATCTCATAATCGAAGGGACGATCGGTCTGCCTGCTCGGCACATCGACGATGACACGCGCAATCATTGTCCGGCAGCTCCCTTGGCTCCAGGCAGCCGCTCCGCAGCAAGCATCATCAGCTGTTCGGCAACCTCGCGCTTGGACAATATCGGCCAGGAAGCAACTTCACCCTCCGCATCGAAGATTTGCACAATATTCGTATCCCCGTGAAAGCCCGCGCCTTCCTGCGAAACATTATTGCCGACGATCAGATCACAGTTTTTGCGCCGCAGCTTGTCCATGGCGTAATGCTCCAGATTCGACGTCTCCGCGGCGAAGCCGATCAGAAATTGGCCCGTCTTGCGTCGTCCCAGCGTCTCCAGTATGTCCGGCGTCTTCTCCAACTCAAGGACAAGCGTACCGCCAGTCTTTTTCAGCTTTTCGCCAAATGCGGCAGCAGGTCGGTAATCGGCAACTGCAGCCGCCTTGACCACAATATCTGTCTCAGTAAACCGGCTCAGCACCTCATCCAGCATTTGCTCGGCTGATTCTACCTGCACCAGTTCTACATCCGCCGGCGGCTGTGCAAAGGTTCTGGCGGCCACGATTGTCACCTTGGCTCCCAGCTCCCTGGCTGCGGCTGCGATTGCAAAGCCCATTTTCCCCGAGGAATCATTGGTCAAGTAGCGAACCGGATCGATTCTCTCCATCGTTCCGCCGGCGGTCACCAGCACCTTTTTTCCCTTGAGCGCCTCAGACCGCTGAAAAAATTGCACGACGGCCTCTGCAATCTCCTCCGGCTCCGCCAGCCGGCCCTTCCCTACGTAGCCGCAAGCCAGCAGCCCGACGCCGGGCTCGACGAAACGAACGCCCCGAGACGCCAGCAGCTTCATATTATGGATAACAGCCGGATGCTCGTACATATGGACATTCATCGCCGGGGCGACAAGCACAGGCGCCGTTGCCGCGAGCAGCGTGGTGCTCAGCATATCATCCGCCAACCCGTGCGCCATCTTGGCAATCACATTGGCTGTGGCCGGCGCAACAATAATGAGATCCGCACTATCCGCCAGGTCAATATGCGAGACGACAGACGGGTCCTGCTCATCAAATGTATCGGTATAAACAGAATGGCGGGAGAGTACTTGCAGAGTCAGCGGCGTAATGAATTTCACCGCCGATTCCGTCATAATGACCCGCACATCCGCACCGAGCTTCACGAGCTTGCTGCACAGCGCGGCGGCCTTGTAAGCGGCAATCCCCCCTGTAATGCCCAGCACAATGGTTTTTCCCTTCAGCATCATCGAAGCCACTCCTCCTTCTCTCGAAAGACCGGCCTTCATAGCTCCGGCCTAAGCGTTAGCCATGTTGCGTCCGTAGAGACTATCGATAGAATGGCCTTTTTTTCAGGCATCCCATAAGCTCTTGATACGCAATCTCTTTCAAAAAACGCGCCCTGAAAGGCAAAAAACTGCACTGATGCAGTTATGAACTCTTGCTGTGTATAAATGCTTATATTTTAAAAAAATAACAACCGCTGGGGTTGTCACTGTAGTCCTAACCATTCAATTGTCGCATCTTGGACCGCCTGCTGAACGCCATTACGTACGCCCCAAGGCAAAATATATAGACCATGCTTGAACAAGAGGCCTATATATTTTCATTGGATGACTTCACCCCGGACCTGCATGTAAAGACTGTCCTTAACGCCGCAGAAATGCAGCAGCTATGGCCAGAATCGCAGACAGAGTAGCTTATGCTCCTAGTTCTTAATATCCGGGTTGGATTCAACCTGAATATAATCGTGATAAATCTCTTCCAGCGCAACGCCGACAAATTTGTGGGATTTCGGAGATTTCAACTCGGACTTTTCGCCATCCCGCAGCATGCGGGCACGCCGTGAGGCAGCAACTACCAAAGAATATTTGCTGTCAACCTTCTTCACCATTTCATCAATCGATGGATACAACATATTACTTCACCTCGTTCACGCTTTTTCCGATGCGGTCTGCATCCGGTTAATCTCATTCACATAACGCGATCTCTTGCAGTGCTCGGCAGTAACGATACTCTCAATCCGGTGGCAGGCTGCATCCAGATCATCATTGACAACCGCATAATCGTAATGCTGCAGCAGGTTCATCTCTTCCACCGCAACATTCATCCGGTTCTGGATCAAATCCTCTGTCTCTGTGCCGCGCCCTGTGATCCGCTCTTTGAGCACATCGAGAGAAGGCGGCAAGAGGAAAATAAAAATTCCTTCCGCAAACTTCTCCTTCACCTTCAAAGCGCCCTGGACCTCAATTTCAAGAATGATGTCCTTGCCGCTCTCGAGAGTGCGCTCCACAAAATCGCGCGGCGTGCCGTAATAATTGCCGACGTACTCCGCATATTCCAGCAGCGCATCGCGCGCGATCATGTCTTTGAACTGCTCTTTAGTTTTGAAAAAATAATTGACTCCGTCCAGTTCCCCTTGTCTAGGCAAGCGCGTAGTCGCGGAAACCGAATACACCAGCTCCGGCATCTTCTGCCGGAGTACGGAGCAGACGGTTCCCTTGCCCACGCCAGAAGGACCGGACAATACAAATAAAAGTCCTTTTCTCATGATACTCCCCATCTATTCGTCGTTGTCGTCATCCTTCGTCGATAGGCGATGCGCCACCGTCTCGGGTTGAACAGCCGAAAGGATAACATGGTCGCTGTCCGTAATAATAACAGCTCTTGTGCGTCGTCCGTAAGTCGCATCAATCAGCATGTGACGGTCGCGGGCCTCCTGAATAATCCGTTTGATCGGTGCCGATTCAGGACTGACGATTGAAATAATGCGATTCGCAGATACAATATTACCAAATCCGATATTAATTAATTTAATCGCCATTGCAGGCTTCCCCTCCGGTCTTCCTTGTAGCAATTCCCCTGAAAGAAAAAAATGAATAATCGATGCCAATAATTGGCCGGGTAATTGCTAGCGGATTGCACTATTCTTGACGAAAAACGCCTGGTGCATACGTTCCGTTATTCGCCTGCCCCTGCCGCATCCATGATCACAAGCCTGTCCTGCACAAACCAAGACAACTGCTGCTGTCGTCAGCGGGGGGATGGCAAACACATCCATGTTCCTATTCTAATTCATTTTGCAAACAGGAACAAGAGAAAAAGCCTTCGCCTTGAAAATCGGTCTAATTTAATGAACAAGAGGCTGCGAGCGCCCTGTCTTCTTCCAGACATAATCGGTCAGGCTGACCGACATCTCGTAGAACATAAACGGTGTAATCAAATAGATGCCATTGAAATGCTCCATTGCTGTATCGAGCAGCTCCCGGGCAATCCGCACACCCTCTGCGCGCCCTTCTTCCCCTTCAAGCCCCGCCATTCTCCGGCGAACCTCATCCGAGAGTTGAATCCCCGGCACCTCATTGTGCAAATACTCCGCATTGCGACCGCTAGCCAGCGGCATGATGCCGACGAACACGGGGACGGATAAATGCTTGGTTCCTTCAGCCATCCGCTTGATCAAATCCGGGTCATAAACAGGCTGGGTCATAATATAGTCCGCTCCGGAATCAATCTTGCGCTCCAGGCGTTGAATTGCTTTGTCCAGATGTTTCACATTTGGGTTAAATGCCGCGCCGACGACGAAATTCGCTTTTTGCTTAAGCGGTTTTCCGGAGAAAGCCGTCCCTTCATTCAACTGCTTGATCATGCGGATCATCTCAAAGGATGTCAGATCGTAGACCGAGCTGGAATCCGGCAAATCTCCGAACCGCGCCGGGTCGCCTGTTACAGCCAGCACATGATCGATGTCGAGCGCATCGAGTCCCATCATATGCGACTGGGTGCCGATCAGATTGCGGTCCCGGCAGGCGATATGAACCAACGGACGCAGACCAACCTGTTCCTTGATCACCGCAGCCAAAGCCAGATTGCTCATGCGCGTAACCGCCAGCGAGTTGTCCGCCAGCGTCACAGCGTCTGCCTTCACTGTCTGCAGGGCAGCGCAGCCGACCATAAATTTGCGAATATCCAGGTCACGCGGCGGGTCCAGTTCGACAATGACCGTGTGCCGTTCCTTCACGATGTCTACAAGACTCGGCTCCTTCTCTGCCGGAGCTTGCTTGTTCACCTCAGCCACGACAACGGAGCCAGCATTGCTGCCAACTGGCGCAGACGCAGGCTCCAGATTCTCGGGAAGCACAGCGCCCGGTTCAAATAGCGACGGCTGATAATTGGCAAGGGCCGATGCAATCGCCGCAATATGCTCCGGCGTTGTCCCGCAGCAGCCGCCGATAATCCGCGCGCCCCGATCGGCGAAACGGATTGCAGCGTCAGCAAAATATTCCGGTGTTGCCGCATACGTATATTTTCCATCCACATAGTCGGGAAAACCCGCGTTAGGGAACACGGAGAGCGGCAGTTCCACCGGCTCGCTCATCGTATTCAAAGCCCGTAAAATCCCCGCCGGACCGCTGCGGCAGTTCAATCCAACAACGTCCGCCCCTTCCGCTGCGAGCAGGCCAAAAGCCTCATTCAGGCTATACCCGTCCTGCGTCCGGCCCACATCCTCAACAGCGAACTGGCAGATGACCGGAATTTCGGACGCTTTCCGCACAAGCCGCAGCGCGAGCAGCATTTCCTCCAAATCATAGAAGGTTTCCAGCAGGATGCCGTCTACGCCTTCATCAATCAGAATGCCAAGCTGCTGATCAAAAGCCTTCTTGACCTTGGACATGTTGATATTGCGCTTCTTGCCTGCCCGGATTGAACCGACCGCGCCAACCACATAAGCGTCACTGCCCACCGACGAGCGGGCAATTCGCACGCCTGCGCGGTTAATCGCCTCTACTTCGCTCTCCAGACCGTATTTATACATGTTCTCGTAGTTCGCCGTGAACGTATTCGTCTCTATGATACGGGCGCCAGCTTCATAATAAAGCCTGTGAACACCCTCTACCAGCTCCGGACGGAGCACGTTAAATTCCTCATAAGATACATTGACAGGGAAGCCCTGCTGATGGAGAAATGTCCCCATCGCACCGTCACCGGTCAACCAGGTTGTCTGTAATGCTTGCCGCAAACTTAGTTTCATCGAAACTCTCCACCTCCACAAGCGTAAATTCCCGGGCCCGCTACAAGCCAGTACATCCGGTCATTCCGCAGTAGAACTGCAAATACAATTCAAACCGGAAAACGGCTTCCCCCTCTCTCAAAAGGAAGCGATTTTCCGGCGACTATTGCAAGTCTATAAAACTATTATACTCGATTTGCGGTCAATTGTGTTCATTTTCACAATTGTTGCGGCTATCCCTTTACAGGAAATGTTTCATAAGATTACAAGGTTCCCCGGTAGACGACTGCTGCCGGACCCG
This sequence comes from Paenibacillus roseus, assembly GCF_016424485.1. Classification (GTDB taxonomy): domain Bacteria; phylum Bacillota; class Bacilli; order Paenibacillales; family Paenibacillaceae; genus Paenibacillus_D; species Paenibacillus_D roseus. Next base: position 467,571 of record NZ_JAELUP010000103.1, on the reverse strand, counting down.
TCATATAGACATGATTGTCTTCCTCACTCCACTCGATCAGCAGATCGCCGCCCTTCAGCGATACCGTAGCCTTGCGGTCCGTCAAACCGTTAAGCACCGAGGATACAACCGTTGCACAAGCGCCCGTGCCGCAGGCAAGCGTCGGTCCGGCGCCGCGCTCCCAGACGCGCATGTCTGTATGCGTACGGGAATTGACCGTAACAAATTCAACATTGATTTTGCGAGGAAACAACGGATGAGTCTCCAACTTCGGTCCCCATGTCGCCAGATCGAATTCCGCTGCATTGTCTACATAGATGACGCAGTGTGGATTGCCCATCGATACCGCTGTGAAAGAAAATTCGCGGCCGTCTACCTCAATGGGGTGAGCGACAATCTGTTCGGCCTCAATGGTCGTCGGTACCTTCAAGCCTTCCAGTACAGGCGCGCCCATATCGACGCGAACCAGCGCCACACTTCCCTCTTCCACTGTCAGCTGCACCTTTTGCACGCCCGCGCCAAGCGTTTCAATGGTAATCTCTTTCTCATCCGTCAGACCGTTATCGTACACATATTTGCTCACGCAGCGGATCGCATTGCCGCACTGCTCGGCCTCCGAGCCGTCCGAATTTATAATTCGCATGCGAAAATCAGCCTGCTCCGACGGCAAAATGTAAACCAGCCCGTCCGCTCCAATTCCGAAGAAGCGATTGCACAAGGATACCGCCAGTTCGCTTGCATTTCCCGGAAGCTCCTGCTCGCCGTAAACAATGATAAAGTCATTTCCAAGTCCGTGCATTTTCGTAAATTCCATCTCTAACAACTCCCTTATCCTGTAGCTCTATTGCTATTAGCATAGTGGAAAAAGGGCGTGGGACGGAATTCACATTTTGTAGCATTATTTGCACTATTGCGCTACTTGCTCCAATCACTCGCGGGAAATCCGAGCCTATGGCTGCAAGCACGTATCAAACAAAAGCTTACCGAAGCGGTTGACCGGCCAAAACACCAAAGCGGCCGCCCAGAGGTCTCCCCGGGCAGCCGCACAAACTTTATGGACTATAATTATCTTGCGACAGGATGCGAACCGCTCAAGGTAAGCCGCTTCTTCGTCTTTTTGCCGCCGGGCGTGCCTAGCACGCTGCCGATGCCCATTACGAAGGTCGGAATGCCTGCTGCGACAAATACAAGACACCAGGAACGGAAATCAAGCGGCACCGTCTTGAAGATCGGCTGCAGCGCCTCAATATACACAACGCCCAGCATCAGCACAAGCGAGGACAGTACAGCCAATACCAGATAACGGTTCTGGAAGGGATTGCGGTGAAAAATCGACCTGGAGCTGCGGCAGTCAAATACGTGAATCAGCTGCGCCAGCACAAGCGTTGCAAAAGCAACGGTCTGCGCCTCGATCAGCTCTGCTCCCGAACGCAGCGTAATCCAGAAGGCAGCCAGCGTGCAAACGCCGATCAGAATTCCACGGCTAATAATTTTCCAGCCGAGCCGGCGGGCAAATATATTTTCCTTCGCGGCGCGCGGCTTCTGCTGCATCAGATCCTTCTCGGACTGGTCCACGCCAAGCGCCATCGCAGGCAGGCCGTCGGTAACGAGATTGACCCACAAAATCTGGATCGGCACAAGCGGCAGCGGCAATCCGGCCATTACCGCCAGGAACATGGTCAAAATTTCGCCGACATTGGACGCCAGCAGGTAACGGATAAATTTACGGATATTTTCATAAATGCTCCGCCCTTCCTCAATCGCCGCCACAATCGAAGCGAAGTTGTCATCGCTCAGCACAAGCGCAGACGCTTCCTTGGCAACATCAGTTCCGGTAATGCCCATTGAGATGCCGATATCCGCTGCCTTGATTGCAGGGGCATCATTCACGCCGTCTCCGGTCATGGCGACGACATGTCCTTTGCGCTGCAGCGCTTTGACGATACGCAGCTTATGTTCGGGCGATACCCGCGCATAGACGTAGACATTCTCCACGCATCCATCCAGCTCTTCGTCCGTCATCGCCGCCAGTTCCCGGCCGTTAACCGTTTTGCCGCCGCGCGGTGTAATGCCGAGCTGCCCGGCAATCGCTTCAGCTGTCAGCTGATGGTCGCCGGTAATCATAACCGTCTTGATGCCGGCTCTGCGGCAGGTTGCAATCGCGTCGCGCACCTCGCGTCGCGGCGGATCAATCATCCCGGTCAGGCCAACGAATGTCAGTCGGCTCTCTGTCTCCTGCTCCGTCTCGCAAGCGTCATGCGGCCGCAGATCACGGTAGGCCATCCCGAGCACCCGCAGTGCGCCCGCAGCCATCTGCTCGGCGCTAGCGGCTACCTTTTGCCTAAGGCTCCCGCTCAGCGGCACAACCTTGCCGTCCCACAAAATATAGCTGCACTGCTCCAGCAGTAAATCCGGCGCCCCCTTCGTACAGAGCAGCCTTCCGCCCTGGTGGTGAACCAGCACCGACATCCTTTTGCGCTCGGAATCAAACGGCAGCTCTTTGACCCGCTTGTAGATGCCCTCCAGCGATTTCGCCGATACGCCCAACTTGGCCGCCAGCACGGCAAGCGCTCCTTCCGTCGGGTCTCCCTGCAGCACCCATTCCTCCGCAGTTTCTTCTTTGCCTTTGCGCCGTTTGTCCGTCTCCACAGGCTGTTTGTACAACGAGGCGTTGTTGCACAGTGCCGCCACTTGCAGGAGGCGGCGCAAATGCTGGTCGTTTTTCAGATCAGCGGCAACCCCGCCTTCGATGACTTCCCCGGTCGGCTCGTAACCCTCGCCGCTTACATCCAGCCATCTGCCGCCAAGCCATAGCTTCGTGACCGTCATTTTATTTTGCGTCAGCGTGCCTGTTTTATCCGAGCAAATAACCGATGCGCAGCCGAGCGTTTCGACTGAAGGCAGCTTGCGTATAATTGCTTTGCGTTTGATCATACGCTGCACGCCGAGCGCCAGCGCAATGGTCACAATCGCCGGCAATCCCTCCGGAATCGCAGCTACGGCAAGACTGACCCCTGCAAGGAACATCCCGTATGCGGGTTGTCCATGCAAAATACCTGCCACCACTACGAGAATGGTCAGGCCGACTGCAACGCCGATCAGAATCTTGCCCAGTTGCTCCAGACGGTGCTGCAGCGGCGTCTCCACAGAATCGGTCTGCGAGATCAGATCGGCGATTTTGCCCATTTCCGTATTCATCCCCGTACGCACGACAACTGCTTTGGCCGTGCCCCGGGTAACCATCGTCCCCATAAAGCCGAGATTACGCTGGTCGCCGAGCGGCAGATCGCTCTCTGCGATTGCTGACGATACTTTGCCTACGGGGACGGATTCTCCGGTCAGCGCCGATTCTTCAGCGTAGAAGCTGTTCGTCTCCAGGAAGCGTACATCAGCCGGCAGCCGGTCTCCCGATTCCAGCACGATGATATCTCCCGGCACCAGTTCCACGGCCGGGACAACTGCCGATTGGCCATCCCGGATGACATGGGCGGTGGGCGCCGACAGTTCCTTCAATGCGCGCAGCGAGCGCTCTGCCCGAAATTCCTGTATAAATCCAAGCACCCCATTAATGATAATAATAGCGATTATCGTGAGCGCGTCCAAATATTCGCCGAGCAGACCAGATATTAGAGTTGCGCCTACGAGAACGAGCACCATGAAATCTTTGAATTGATTCAGCAGCAGGACCAGAGGTGAAATCCGCTTCCCCTCGGACAACTCATTGCGGCCAAACCTGGCTAGCCGCTCCGACGCTTCCTTTGAGGCCAAACCCTGCTCAGGTACGAGTCCAAGTTTCTCCGACAGCTCTCCTGAATCCATCTGGTACCATTGTTTCTGTTCCATTGTTTTAGTCTCCCTCCGCTTCACGCCGCCTTTGTCGTTCCCGGCCGCTCCAGATTCGCAGGCACGGACCGGACAGCCCCTTATGCCTAAATGTATTCGGACAAACTGGAAAATATCCCAGGGAGGGACTTAAGTTTTTGTCCTGACTATGGCATGATAGAAGATAGAGCGGTTCCGGTCGCCTTACCGCCATGCAACTGGATTTATTGATCTGCTGCCTTATACCGATACCAACTATGATCTTTGAAGGAGACACAAACTATGGCCCTTGACGGCATCGTAACAAGCGCAATAGCCGAAGAGCTGAAGCCGCTCATCGGCGCGCGTATTCATAAAATTCATCAGCCCAACCCTCGCGATCTGGTGCTTCAGATTCGGGGAAACGGCGGTCAAGCCAAGCTGCTGCTGTCCGCCAACCCGACCTATCCGCGAGCGCATCTGACACAGCAAAGCTTCACCAATCCCTTGGAAGCCCCGATGTTCTGCATGCTGCTTCGCAAGTATTGCGAGGGCGGCGTTATCGAAAATATCGAGCAGACCGATCGAGAGCGGATTCTTCGTCTTTCCATCAGACGGAGGGATGAGCTCGGCGATGTATCCTTGAAGACCATCGTGGTCGAGATTATGGGACGCCACAGCAATATTATTTTGCTTGATCCCGCTACCCAGACCATCCATGACGGCATCCATCATGTAACGCCAGCTATCAGCAGTTACCGGATTATTATGCCGGGCAGCCAGTATACCGCCCCGCCTGAGCAGCATAAGGCCGATCCGGTGTACATTACAGATAAGGCCGCATTCGAAGCCGCCCTCTCCGCAGCCGCCAAGGAAGAACCCTTATCTGCCGAGAAACGGCTGGTCGACGCCTTTAGCGGGATCAGTCCGCTGCTCGCCAAGGAGATCGCCTACCGCAGCATACAAACTGCGAGTGCCAATCAGCCTGAAGAGCATGGAATTGACGCGCTCTGGCTTAGCTTCAACGAGGTCATGCAGCAGGTACGGAACAACAATTACACGCCGGTCATCGCTACCAGCCCGGAAGGGAAATCGCATTTTTCCATTACATCGCTCACGCATCTGAACGCTGCCGAGGTGCAGAGTTACGAAACCATCAGCGCATGTCTGGAGGCATTTTACGGAGACAAGGCCGAGCGGGATACCGTCAAGCAGCGCGCGAATGATCTTGTCCGTTTTGTGCAAAACGAAAAAAATAAAAATGTGAAAAAAATAGAGAAGCTGAAAAATACGCTGGAAGAAGCAAAGGATGCGGATAAATACAGGGTGCTCGGAGAGCTTTTGACAACCTGCATGCACCAGATTGAACGGGGACAAAAAAGCGTAGAGGTCATCAATTACTACGAGGAGGAGCAGCCGCTTATTACAGTTGCGCTTGATCCTCAGTTGACGCCTTCCGAAAATGCGCAGCGGTATTTCAAAACATATACCAAAAGCAAAAATAGCGTCGTTGCCGTTCATGAACAGATTCAGGGCGCCGAGAACGATATTGTCTATTTCGACTCCCTGCTCCAGCAGCTTGAGAGCGCGGCGCTGTCCGATCTGGATGAAATTCGTGACGAACTGGTCGAGCAAAGCTATCTGAAAGCGCGCAGCCGCAAGGGACCCAAGAAGAAAAAAGCCGCCAAACCTTCTCTGCTGCACTACACTTCCTCTGAGGGCATTGCGATTCTGGTCGGAAAAAATAATACCCAAAATGAATATTTGACCAATCGGCTCGCCGCTTCGTCCGAGACCTGGCTGCACACGAAAGATATCCCGGGTTCGCATGTCGTAATTCGTGAAACCAACTTCGGAGACCCGACGCTTGAGGAAGCCGCCATGCTCGCTGCCTACTACAGCCAGGCCAAATCCTCCAGCATGGTACCGGTGGATTATACCCTGATCCGTCACGTGCGCAAGCCTAGCGGCGCCAAACCCGGCTTTGTCACCTACGACCATCAGAAGACATTGTTCATCACACCGGATGAACAGCGGATCAAGGCGCTGCCTTGTCAGGTCAAAACCTAAGGCGCTCCGCAACATTAAGCAGCAGCCAAACAAAGCCGGGAGGACCCCTTATAAAAAGGTAGATCCTCCCGGCCTCTTAGTTCCGTTATTGGCTATCTGTCCGACTGGCGATCTGCAATTGCTCCAGCAGCTTCACATCGACGGTGCGGCTGCCAAGGTCCCCATGGAAAACAACACCCTGGCGTTCCCCGTGATAGTCTGAGCCTGCGGTCTCCAGCAGACCGTAGCGCCTTGCCAATGCCGCATAGCGCGCTTCATCCTCTGCGGTGTGGTCGGAATGGAAGACTTCAATGCCGTTCACCCCGTGAAGGATGATCTCTTCAACCAGCTTGTCGTCATGGTACAAGCCCGGATGGGCAATGACACTCGTACCGCCCGCTTCACGAATCCATTCCACCGCCTCGAAGGGCGATACTTTGGGCAGATTGGCGTAACCCGGCTTTCCGGAGCCAATCCATTGCTCGAACGCTTCAGAAATCGTTGAGACGACTCCCTTCCCCACCAGTACCGCGGCAATATGCGGCCTGCCGATGCTCTTGCGTCCTTCCATACGTCCGGCAGCCGCAATAACCTCATTCATTGTAATCGGAATGCCGTGCTTCCGCAGAGCTTCCACGATCTGTTCGTTGCGGCGTCCGCGTCCTGTGCCCAGCAGTTCTAGCCGCTGCTGCCATTTCGCATCCCGCCAATCGGCATAATAGCCGAGAATATGGATATCCTTGCCTGAAGCCGATGTGCTGATCTCAATGCCGGGGACTACCGTAATGTTCAATCTTGCTCCTTCAGCCAGCGCTTCCTCCACGCCGCCCATCGTATCATGGTCCGTGATAGCTACTGCCGCAAGTCCCTTCTCCGCTGCCAACTGCACGACCTCGGCCGGTGTTCTCGTTCCATCTGAAACTGTCGTATGCGCATGCAAATCCGCTCGGTCTATAGCCATTGCAACAGATCCCTCTCTCTCAGAAAAGTCAGAAAGGTAACAGCCGAAATCGGAAGGAGAGCGGATTTCAAATAGATGGAGTAGAACTGCCGCTTGAATCGCACATCGGCAATCGGCACTACCGAAATTAGTCCCAACGCAACTTCATGCTTAACCGATGACGCTGAAACAAAGGAAACGCCAAGTCCGGCCTCTACCGCCGATTTGACAGCCCCCGTGCTGCCAAGCTCCATGACGATTTTTAACGATGCCGGGTCAATGTCTCGACTGCGGAGCTCTTCTTCCATGACAAGTCTTGTTCCCGAGCCTTGCTCCCGGAGCACAAAGGGATATTCCAGCACATCGGCGATCTGGACAGTCTCCGCTTCAGCAAGCGGATGACCGGCGGGTACGATCAAATAAAGCTCGTCGCTCATTACCGCCTCCATATGCATATCCGGGTGATTGACAGGGGCCTCGATCAAGCCGAAGTTAAGCTGATGATTGAGAATATCCTCCATAATCTGCGCGGTATTCATGACCTTCATACTAATGGAGATTTGCGGATACTCCTGACCGAAAGGCCCAAGCAGCCGCGGCAGAATATATTCTCCAATTGTCAAGCTCGCGCCCAATTGCAGACGTCCCCTGAGCTGCTTGGTAAACTTGGACATCGAAGAATCCGTCTCCCGTATGAGTTCTATGCTGCGTTGGGCAAACGGCATAAGCGCCCTTCCTGACTCTGTCAGCTCAATCCTTTTGGTAGAGCGAAGCAGCAGCTTCGTGCCAAAATAGTCCTCTAGCGACTGCACCTGCATGGTTACCGCCGGTTGCGTCATATGCAGCGACTGGGCTGCTGCAGAGAAACTGCCCTTTTCCGCCACCGTGTAAAAAATGTGAAGCTGATGAAAATTTAACGCCATCACCCTGTCCCCCTTATGCAAACGCAGCTATGCCAATTTTCAGGTCCGCTGCCAAACTGTTTAACAGATGGAATACTGTTGTTCCCGAGCTTGACCTTCCGCACGCCCCTCTAGCGATTTGAAAAGCACGTACCTAAAAAGCGGTACGTGCTCGCTATGCTCTATATAGCCAAAACGCTGAATCTCTAAGACGGCCTCTACTTGCGCTTGCGGCTATTCTTGATCAAAGTCATCCGCCTAGAGTGGCGAAGCCAGGAATAGTAAGATTTCAGATCCCTTAACTCAATGGTTTCCGACATGCGCCCGAGGAACGTAACCACGATCATCTTGTGCAACGGATTGCCAATTAAATCGGTTTCACCTTCCAGTATAGCGAATTCGGCAACAAATACCAGATCTTCATCAATCAGGTAGACATCCTCTTCGTTCCTGTAATAGGGCTGAACCCGTCCTTGTTTCAAACTTTGCCAAATATAGTCGGCGATATCCTCGAAGCCTGTTTTCTCGCTTTCGATACGGTCTGCCCAACGGATCTTGGCATGGTTCGTGATGACGACATCTGCAACTTTTTTATCACCAAGCACGATATGAAATGACTCGTAAGTATTCCATCTTTCGGTCGTTTTGTCTTTCATCTCGAATCCACTCCTCCCCGGGATCAGCCCTGATTCTTAATAAAATTGTTACTACATATTCTACCATGCCTAAGCAAGATTTCAAATGAAAAAATAATAATTCTGCAATTGGAAACGGTTTTCATGGATTACACCCTAAAAATTACATTTTTTGATATAAAAAGAATAAAGTCAAGGTTGTCCAACCGTTGCAATCCATTGTAATTCAAGTGAAATCAACTGGAAGTGCTTTTAAAAAAACAACTTTTCGCATAGAAACAGAAGCCATTTTTTCATAAGAAAACGAATACATTCTTATATTTTTAGAAAACCTCCCGAACAGGTCGGGAGGCTTGCTCGACGTTTACAGGCTGTAAAACCGGGTTTTGTCCGGTACGTCCGAATTATATTCCGTTTTGATTTCATTGCGGTAAGAACGCTCAATCCGCTTAACGAAGGGCAGCCGCTGAATATTGCGCACCGTATCCTCAGCGCGGTCCGCATTCATGTACATGACGACATAGTGCATCTTCCTCGACATATAATAGACGTTCCCGTACTTATCCAGGGAACGGGCAGCTTTCAAATCATTCACCCAGATAATATAACCTGTCCGTTCTGAAAACACAGCTTCCCTCCGTTCTTGGTTTATTAGGTTAACTAAACGATTAGCCGCAGCCCCCGCTCCCGCAGCTGCAGGAGCCTCCTCCTCCACAGCCCGATCCGACAGATTCGTTGCCAGGCACCTTGATGGTATCCGACACCGAAGAGGCAATGAGATGCGAGATGTCATACAATAGCTGATCAACCGCAGCCTCCGCCTCCTTGAACCGTCTGACGCATTCATGACGATCCAGTTCCCCCTGCAACTGCTTGACCTTGTCCTTCGCCGCATGAAAATCAGGATGAAAGCGTCCGAAGCGCTCACATTCCGTAAAAAAGTCCTTGGCTTTCAGAAACTGCTTGGCAAGCTTCTGCACCTCTTCATCAGCAGCGACAATCGACTTCCAATATGAATAATCGGCAACATCTGCCGAACCAATAATCATGTCTCCGAGCTCGTAAGCGTTCAGAAGCAACCCTGCCATATCCAACGTAGCAACTTGTTCTCCATAGCCAAAAACATCGCTTGGTAAAACGGACGTCTTTTCGGCAGTCGGCATGTATGCACCCCTTCTCAATTATGAAATTGAACTACCCTCCTATCATACCACGAAACGGGATAAATAGAAGAGCCTATTCATTCCTCCGTTGCCGGAACGATGAGCCGCATCTCCTCCCACATCTCCGGGCGCAGCGATATTTCCGACGGCTCGGCCCCATCCTCTTGCTTCAGCCACCCGCTGATTCTCCAGCTTCCTTCCGCCTCATGGAGAGTTGAAGGAATAAAGGACAAAATGGAAGAATCGGAACGCAGCTCTACGGCTGTATGCAGCTCTAGCGCCCGCTCCAGTATTTCCCGCTTCGTAGACGAGTGGTAGGCTCTTAACTGACGCGTCCAGGACGACGGCAACTGCTTTAGGGCCTCATGTGCCTTTATCAGCAGCGGAACCTCGGTATGCAGTGTAAAATGCTTCAATCCCACAGGGTCATAGAACAATCCTGCCTGGGGCTTCGCTGTCTGGGAACGGGATTTGTTCCGGCTTTTGCCTGCGCGTTCCAACTGCTCGGACAACGGTGGTTTGACCGCACAGCAGCCAAGCTGGTCCAGCCCCTTCAGCAGAGTGTTCAGTTGCCGCAGTTCCACCACAAACGTCCGATCGCCAAGTTGCTCGACCAGCAGTTCCCGAAGTGACGGCTCGGAAGCAAGCTGCTGTGCAATTTCGCTTCCGGCGCAGCGAAGCAGCGTTGCCTGCTCAATCTGTACGCTTCCTGCCTGACGGGACCACTCCAGGATGAGAGCGGCTACATTTTCCGGCACATCATTCCCGGATGCATCCCGTAAAAATTGCAGCATTCCTTCCCCTGTCCAGCCTTGCTTCACCGCTTGTGCCGCCTTGGCCTTGGTCATGCGATACACCGTTACAACCCCGGCCTGCACAAACTCCGCAACTTCCTCCAGATGCCAGCGAACATAAAAAGGAACATCCTGGGCAGCAATGATCTCGCAATCCGGCTGGACATAGATCCGTCCCGGCTCCGCCTGAGGAACATTGGCGGCAAGTACCCGCCAGCGAAATACTTCAATTCCATCCTTCGTTCTCCCCTGCTCCAGCCAACCGCATGCCTGAAGAACGCGCAGGCAGCAAGCGAGGCCGGAGAGCATGGCTTGCTGCCTGTTTGAAGCTTGCATGTCTGCATTGGGACTGCTGATGGCAAGCTTGCTCAGCCATGCTGCGGCATCGCCTACCGCGTACCATTTGAAGGGGGCTACATGAAGCAGAGCAGCTGACGGAAAGGCCAAATTAAAGTCCGCAGTCATGTATCTGCTGACAAATAGTGCAGCAAGTTCCCTCTCCCTCACTATTTCGGGCAGATTCAACCACACCTCGCCCGTCTCCGCATTCCAAACATATCCGTCTTCATCCTCTAGCAGCAGATCGAGCGTCAATGCCAAATCAAGCAGAAGCGCAACCGGCTTAGGGTAGTCATCCCGGTAGGCGAATGCCGCTGTCCAGCCTTCCAGATCTCCTTCCTTCATGAACAGCCTGCCTGCCGTTTTGCTAATCACCTTCTTGGGGAGAACCCCCTTGGCATTGAAACGCATCCCTGCCATGACCAATGTCCGCAATCCGTCCAACAGTTTCATGCCTAGTGGAGCACAATCAGCACCCTGCCTATCCGTGATCTGACGTGCCTGCTCTCTGGCAAGCGGCACGGGACCGAACGGGAACAACGCATGTAGCCAGGCTGCAAAAGCATCTCCCGGCAGAAAGAACAGCTCGTCTCCCCATGATTTGCGCACTGCAAATACAATGCCCGCCTGCCTGAGCTCAATCAGCCCTTGCAACAGCTCGGCGCCAGACCAGCGACCCTGAATGGCTCCTGCCTTGCGCAGCCTTTCCTCGTCAAAGGGGAGCGGACCTAACTGGCGTAGCGCCAGTTCAAGCAGAGCGCGGGCTCTTGAAGACAGCTTTGCTGCCGCGGCTGCCAGCACACGGCTGTCAAGCTGCGCTTGACGCCAGCCAAGACCTTCAGAAGCAGCTTCTTCCCATGCCGGGTGGCTGGCAATGAAAGCATTCAGTTCCGATTCGCCGAATCGCAGTGCAATTTCTGCCGTTCTCATGTCACTGCCGCCTTTCCCGGTTCGGTATGGTTGCCCCACATTTCCAACTCATATGAATAGCCCTGCTCAATCATGAACATTTGCCGTTTGAGCGCGAATTCAGTCTCCTTCGTTCCTTCCGTCACCAAACTGTAAAACCGCGCCTCATTGCTCCCTGATTTTGGCCGCAGTATCCGCCCCGTCCGCTGCGCCTCCTCCTGCCTTGAGCCAAAGCTTCCTGAAACCTGAATCGCAACCGAGGCATCCGGAAGATTGACGGCGAAATTGGCAACCTTGGACACAATCAGTACCGACAGCTTCCCTTGCCTGAATTGCTCAAACAGCCGCTCTCTCTCATCATGAGGCGTGCTTCCGGTCAGCATCGGAATTCCGAGCCGGGAGGACAAATGTTCCAACTGATTCAAATACTGGCCGATAATTAAAATCTGCTGTCCGACATGGCGCTCCAACAATTCGCTAATGACATCAAGCTTAAGGGGATTTTCGCTGGCCAGACGCTGTTTGCCTCTTGGCTGTGCCTTGCAATACTTCTCCCGGCAGGCCTCGGCAAGCGGAATACGGATCTCTACACAGGACAAAGCCGCGATCCAGCCTTTGCTCTCCAGTGTTTTCCAGGGCAGGTCGAAGCGCTTGGGTCCGATCAGCGAGAATACATCCTCCTCCCGACCGTCTTCACGGATAAGCGTCGCAGTCAGCCCCATTCTGCGGGTAGCCTGGATTTCTGCAGTCATACGGAATACCGGGGCAGGCAGAAGATGGACCTCATCATAAATAATCAGACCCCAGTTCCGTTCGCTGAACAGCTTCATATGGACGTAATCTTCCTGCTTGGCGCTTCTATGGGTAATAATTTGGTACGTCGCGATTGTAACCGGGCGCACCTCGCGGAGTGCTCCGGCATATTCGCCGATATCCTCTTGCCTTAGGGTTGTTTTGTTCAATAATTCCTGCTTCCACTGTTTCACGGAGATGACATTGGACGTCAATATCAAAGCCGCGCACTTCAGCTTCGCAAGCGCCGCCAATCCCACAACGGTTTTTCCTGCCCCGCAGGGCAAAACCAATACGCCGCTGCCGCCGTGGACGCTGCCTTCCTTATAGAACAATTCCACCGCTTGCTGCTGGTAATCTCTTAACGCCAGTTCCCGGGTGCTGACCTGCAATTCTTCCCCGCTATGGTAACCTGCCAAATCCAGCACCGGATAGCCGATCCGAATCAGTTCCTGCTTGAGCCTGCCCCGGTGCGCGGGACGAATCTCCCACGCATGATCCGAGTCTTTGAGCAGCAGACTATCGCGAATTGCAGGCTTGGCAGCAAGCTCCGCCAATACGATGGCATCGCTTCCCACAAGCAGTATGGTTCCGCCCCGCTGCTCCAGCCGCAGCTGTCCGTAGCGCGCGAACCATTCCACAATGCCCGTTTCCACCTGAACAGGCAGCTCAAAGCGATTATGCCGCTCCAGCACATCCAATATGTCATTCTCCGACAGCCCTGCTGCCGCCGCATTCCATATCGATAGCGGAGTCACTCGATACGTATGCAAGTCCCCTGGCCGTTTAATCAAATCCGCAAATCCGGCCAGCTGCTCGGCAGCATGTTCTCCTTGCGGATGCCGCTTGTCCAGCAAAATTGTGAAATTCGGCTGTATCATGATTGCGCCTGATTGATGTGCCAACGTACTCATCCTTTCCTTTTGTCTTGCTCGTTCATATTTTCGTCCCTCCTAGTGTGGGATTACCCCGGCCATTTTATTCCAAATACGAAAGCACAGGCGCAATTGGGCGGCAAAAAAAAGCCGCCCCGGCAGTTCGGGACAGCTTTCTTCATCACATCTTCCATTATGATTCGCAACGATTACGCTGCTCGGCCAAAAGCCGAGCCGGATTAATGAACGGCTGATGGCTGGTTCTCCTGCTCGGAGATGTGGCTTAGCGCCTCGCCAGCGTTATCGGCAAAAATCTCGCGGATCGCCAGGTCGCCAATAGCAACTACGCCAAGCAATTCACCGTTCTCAACAACCGGCAAACGGCGAATTTGATTGCGCGCCATAATGCGGGCAGCCTCATCCACCGATGTCGATGGCGCAATGGTCTCAATGTCCGTTGTCAACACCTCGGTTACCGAGGTGGAGCCGGAATGCTTCTGGGCATAGCCGCGAACCACCAAATCGCGGTCAGTCACAACGCCAAGCAGCTTCCTGCCTTCCACAATTGGCACAAAACCGATATCATTGTTCTTCATCATGACCGCCAGCTCGTAAATGTTATCGTGCTGGGTTGCTGTAATGCAGTCCGTTGTCATAATTTCTTTTACCGTTCTCATCGCACAGTCCTCCATCGTTGATTTACATGTTTTTCGTACCCAACGATAGCGTGGCCTGCCTCAGTCTTTCTCATACAACCCATATATTTGAATGCCCATGGGATTTAAATCTGAGAACTTGCAAAATCCTCCGCCATGCCGATTAGCAGGTTGGCTGAAATCAGCATCGCATTCTCATCAATATCAAACAGTGGATGATGATGCGGATAGCGGGCCCCCTTCTCCGGGTTGCCTGCTCCTACGAACATAAAGCAGCCTCTGCGCTGCTGCAAGTAATAGGAGAAATCTTCTCCCGCCATAATCAGACCGGACTGCTGCACCTGCTCCTGCGGCAACAGTTTGCCTCCTACCTTGAAGAACCGGGCAATTTCATCCGCGTCGTTCACGACAGTCGGGTATCCTTCCCGATAATCCAGAACACCCTTTCCCCCATACATGGAACAGGTCTGCTGAATCATTTCCTCCATCCGCTGGCGAATCAGCTTCCGGGTGTCCGGATTGAATGTCCGCACCGTACCGCGCAAGTGTGCCGTTTCCGCAATAACATTCGTTGTGCTGCCCGCCTGGAAAGAACCAACCGAAATAACGGCGGGCTCCAGCGGATTGACATTGCGGCTGATAATTGTCTGCAACGCGCTTACCAGAGCACTCCCGATAATAATCGCATCAATGGTCTCGTGAGGCAGGCCCCCATGACCTCCCCGGCCTGTAATATCAATATAAAATTCATCCGGAGCTGCCATGAATGCCCCTGACTTTGACGCCACCATTCCGACTGGCAGCGGCGTCCACAGATGAACGCCATAGATTGCATCCACATTCTCAAGAACGCCTTCCCTGATCATCGGCAGCGCTCCCCCAGGCGTACTTTCCTCCGCCGGCTGGAAAATCAGCTTTCTCGCCCCTGCAAGGGCAGAACGGTGATCCATATAATACTTGGCTATCCCAAGCAATGTAGCGGTATGGGCATCATGCCCGCAAGCGTGCATCACGCCCGGAACAGTCGAGATATAGTCCACCTGCTTCTGGTCTTGGATAGGCAGTGCGTCAATATCCGCACGCAGAGCCACGACCGGTCCCGGCTTTTCCCCTTGAATCAGAACAGTTAACCCGTGCCCGCCTACGCCGACAACCGGCTCACATCCCATCGCCCGAAGCTGTTCTGCGATATAAAGCGAAGTTTGCTTTTCCTCATAGGATAGCTCTGGATGACGATGAAGGTATCTTCGCCAGCCGACCATTGCGGAATAGAGGCTTTGCATGTTTCTGACATCATTAAACGACTCGGTCATCACCGCAAGTCCCCCTTGCCATATTTACACTTGCCCGCCGGCTTCACAGCGCCAGCAAGCTCTACGGCTATTATTTTACCAGAAGACCGTTCTGAAACAAATGGGGAGTTTTCATATCGAACAGATCAATTATTCGCAATACTGTCACCATTGAAGGAAAACCGTGATTCGGGCAGGCTTGCACTGTCAAAGGAAACATACTATCATGATAAAAGAAAACGTTTTGTTATTTGGAGGGGGATTTTCCTTGATTATTGACAATAGCGGTCTGAATGGCGTGACCAGCGATCTGGCCCACCTTGATGAATCAGGCGAAAAGCTTGGATTCGTACGCTGGCAGTGGGATTATTATCGCGCTACATATGATTTGAAGCTGGAAGACAATGCGAATAAACAAGTGTATTTCCTACGCGTCAATACCCGCGCTGTGGAAGGCAAGCTGGAGCAGCCTTACGCCATCTTGCAAATTGAAGCGATTTATATCGGACGAGCTACTTTCCCGCACGGTCTGGAATATGAGTCTCCGGTTCCTCAGCAAATATTGAATATAGCAACGCAGCGTTTACAGGACCTGAAAAAACTTCTTGCGTAGCCTGGGGGTTAACCCGATGAAAAAAACGCAGGGCGCGATCCGGGGCAGACCGGATTTTCTGCTGTTGATCCTGACGCTTCTGCTGGTCGGCTTTGGGCTGGTGATGGTGTTCAGCGCCAGCTCCAATATTGCCGTGGTCTCGGATAGGTATAATCGGGATGCTTTTTACTTTGTCAAAAAACAGCTCCTGTTTGCCGCCGTAGGATCTGTAGTTTTATTTGCACTGATGAATATTTACTACGAAAAATTTAAAACGTGGTTTATTTTTTATTTTATCGGTGTCATGTTCCTGCTTGCGATCGTTCCTTTCGTAGGTAAAGAAATTAATGGCGCAAAAAGCTGGCTCGGATTTGCAGGGTTCGGCATTCAGCCTACGGAATTTGCCAAGCTGGCGATTATTTTATATCTCGGCAGGCTTATTTCAAAAAAAGGCGAAAAGTTTCGCGATTTCAAAAAAGGGCTGCTGCCGGTCATTGTTATTGTCGGATTTGTATCCGGTCTGATTATGCTTCAGCCGGATTTGGGATCTTGCATCATACTGGCGATATGTGCCGGGATTATGATTGTGGCGGGAGGCTCCAATCTAAAGCACTTGTTCTTTACCGGAGTAGCGTTAAGTGTCCTGGTTGCTTTGATGGTCGCCATATCTCTTGCCGCAGACCCGCAATTGGATAAATGGGGCTACCGGATCGCCCGCTTCACCTCCTTTATGAATCCTTTGGATGATATGCTCGGAACCGGTTATCATTTGTCGCACTCCCTATTCGCACTTGGACACGGCGGCCTTGTCGGAGCCGGCTTTGGACACGGGGTCCAGAAGCTGCATTATCTCCCCTATCCGTACAACGACTTTATCTTCGCCGTCATCGGTGAGGAGTTCGGATTTATCGGCAGCGTGCTCTTTCTAGCCTGTTATGTCGCTTTGATTTGGCGCGGACTGCTTGTTGCCATACGCTGTCCGGATACTTACGGAACAGTTGTAGGTGCCGGTATTATAGGGCTGATCAGTATTCAAGCCTTTATCAATATCGGCGGTGTCTCCGGTTTGATGCCGATTACGGGCGTCACCCTGCCGTTTATCAGCTACGGGGGGTCATCACTTCTTATCACCATGGCCAGCATCGGCATTTTGCTGAGCATTTCGCGTGAATCAACCTCTTAGGAATCGGTTAATCCGCGTAACCGATAGACGATATCTCTATTTCAAAAACAATAGCAGCCTGCGTCTGAATACGTCGGCTGCTATTGTTATGAGTGGGGAATATAACTCTGCAAAGCTAAAAACAGGACGCCAACAGTTTGTCCACTCAGCGCCCTGCCTCATACCCCATTTATTTATTTAACCCGAATTTGCTGAATTTCTTCTTGTTCTTCATCTTTGAACAAGACACCTTCTACTTTTACATTGACTTCCACAACATGAAGCCCCGTCATATTCTCTACCGCTTCACGGACATTGCCCTGGAGCACGCGACACACCTCTTGAATCGGAATTCCATATTGTACGATTATTCGCAAGTCTATAGCGGCTTCCAACTGTCCAACTTCGACCGAGACGCCCTTCTGAACATTTCTGCCGCTCAGACGCTTGGCCAAGCCTTCGGATATTCCTCCGGACATCGCAGCAACCCCCGGTGTTTCCAGAGCTGCAAGACCGGCTATAGTAGAAACTACGTCATCTGAAATTCTAATCAAACCTGTATTCAAGTCTTCGGTCATTTGGCTTCACTCCTCATCTTCCATATAATTTCATTGTACTGGATGAACTGAGTGGAAGCAAATCCTATCTTTATGCTGCCGCGCTATCTTTTATTCGCCTTTGTCTGATTCAGATGCGGGTAAAAGTTGATTGCTTAGGGCATAATACCCTCTGCTTATTCCGCAATTTCCGCCGAGGCGCATTATACAATTGGAAATCATACATAAAAGAGGTGGGCAACATGAAAAAGTACGGATTTTATAGCGTAATGGTAGCGATCTTTGCACTGAGTGCAATCAGCCATTACGGAGGGTGGAACGTGATGTGGCAATTTGCACTGTCAGCGCTCGCTATCCTGTTCGTTGCCGGTTTTCTGGGGAAAGCAACTGAAAGTGTCGCCCATTATGCCGGACAACGGCTTGGCGGATTTCTGAACGCGACATTCGGCAACGCGGCCGAACTGATTATTGCGATTTTCCTCGTCAAGGAGGGCCTGTTCGATATGGTCAAGGCCAGCCTTACCGGGGCGATTATCGGCAATCTGCTGCTTGTCCTCGGGCTTAGCGTGCTGTTGGGGGGACTCAAATACAAGCAACAGCATTTTAATATTCAAATTGCCGGTTATAACGCCACCCTGATGATTATGGCAGTCATTGGCCTGTTCGTACCCGCTGTATTCGTGAAAGCCGAGCATTTCTCCGTCGAAAAAGATCATCTGCTCAGCTTGTCCATTGCCGCAATTTTGATTGTATCCTATTTGCTATGGCTGATCTTCTCCATGATTACCCACAGATCGCTGCTCTCGGACGGGGAAGCCGCTGCAGATCACGGGGAAACTCCACCATGGTCCAGAGGCGTCTCGGTTCTGTTTCTTGTTCTGGCCACAATCATGGTAGCCCTCGTCAGCGAGTGGCTCGTCGGGACTCTGCATACATTCACATCGCGCTTTGGCCTATCGGAGCTGTTCGTGGGCGCCTTTGTAATTGCGATCATTGGCAATGCCGCCGAGCATAGTGCAGCCGTCATGATGGCGATGAAAAATAAAATCGGCGCTGCAGTCGAAATCGCCATCGGAAGCAGCCTGCAGATTGCGCTCTTCGTCGCTCCTGTACTGATCCTGGTCAGTACCTTGTTCGGCCAGACAATGGACATTCTGTTTACCCCGATCGAATTGACGGCAATCGCCGTTGCTGTCTTTATCGCCAAATCGATTTCCAAAGACGGAACGACGAACTGGTATGAAGGGGTACTGCTTCTCATGGTGTATATTATTCTCGGGATCGCTTTTTATTTGGTATAGACGAGATTTAAACAAAAAGAGTAGTCTCTCGGCAAAGAGACTACTCTTTTTCTTTAAGGTCCAACGCTTCATACAGATGCGCTAAGTTTCTTTCCAGCCTGCTTAAAATTTGCTTGCCTGCGAATTCCTCGATCAAGCCGGCGCGCACCGCAAAATCGACCTCACGGGAAAAGCCATACATTTGAGTATCCAGCACTTCCTCATATAAAGGGCACTTGCGGGTAGCAAGGTTCTCCATCTGAACCTCGATCAGCAATTCAATTTTATTGGCATCTTCCTCAAGAAGATGCAGCGCCCTTTGATGCATATGCACCATCACATTCGATGAAGACATCGTACTCCCCCTTGTGCGCATTAGTCGCCGTCTTCTACCTTTTATATTAGACGAAATCGTCCCAATACACAAGGTTAAAACAGAAAAGCACCCGCGACCGCGCTTTGCGGGCAGGGTGCTTCTAACTGTACGAGGGCCTTTCTAATCGGCGACTACTGCGATATTCAAATTGTGCTTTGCGAAGACTTCAGCCATAGCAACCTTGGCTTCATCCGCGTCAGGACCGTGAACATGAAGCTCATAGGAATGCCCGCTAACGAGCGTCGTGAACAGGCCTAGTATGCTTTTTACATCAATGTATTTATTCTCTGCTTGGAGAACGATGGAAGACCTGAAACGATTAGCTGTTTGGGAAATGTCTACGATTGCTGCGTTATTGGACATAAAAATCCCCTCCGAATATATTCTTTGAATCTTTCTACATGATACCGTGATTTGGCAATTCGTTCAATGGAATTTTGAACAAAAATGATTGGATGTTATGTCAAATTCTCAGGATTCAGCGGCTCCAGTTCCGGTATTGTAAAGCGGCCATCCTTGCGAATCAGCACATCGTCAAAATAAACCTCGCCGCCCCCGTATTCCGGACGCTGAATAAGCACCAGATCCCAGTGAACGGATGAACGATTGCCGTTATCTGTCTGTTCGTAGGCCTGACCCGGCGTAAAATGCAAGCTGCCGGCAATCTTTTCATCAAACAATGTGTCCTTCATCGGGTGAAGAATATGCGGGTTAAAGCCCAGGCTGAATTCCCCGATGTAACGTGCGCCCTCGTCAGTGTCCAGTATGTCATTCAAGCGCTTCGTATCATTGCTCTCAGCTTTCACAATTTGGCCCTTCTGAAAGGCAAACGAAATATTCTCAAATGTAACACCTGCATAAACACTAGGCGTGTTGTACGTAATGGTGCCTTCAACCGAATCGCGAACCGGCGCGCTGAACACCTCGCCGTCCGGAATATTGCGATGGCCCGAACAAAGCCTGGCCCCGATATTTTTAATCGAGAAGCTAATATCTGTACCCGGCGAAACGATGCGAACCTTGTCCGTCCGCTCCATTAATTCCTTGAGCGGCACCATCGCCTGCTCCATTTTGGCATAATCTAGATTACAAACGTTGAAGTAGAAATCCTCAAATGCCTCGGTGCTCACATTAGCCAGTTGGGCCATCGAGCTATTCGGATAGCGTAGAACAACCCATTTGGTCTTCTTAACACGTTGCTCCAGATGTACGCGATGAACATAAATCTGCTGGTACAAACGCATTTTATCCTCCGGTACACCGGCCAGCTCATTCACATTCTCCCCTGCGCGAATCCCGATATAGGCGTCCATCGCCCTCATCCGATTGAGATCCAATTCGGCCCACAACTCCAACTGCTCTTTGCTGCCATTTATCAGCAGCGAGCGAAGCACTGAACGATCGCTTGTCTCTACGAAAGGGTGCCCGCCGCGCTTGCCAACTTCTTCAATCAGACATTTCACCAGTTCCCGCTCCGAACCAATCATATTGATAAGGACATTCTCTCCAGGCTGGACATCAATGGAATATCCGACAAGATTCTCAGCGAGCTTCTTCAATCTAGGATCTCTCAAAACGCAAGTTCCTCCTAATTCATTCGATATCGTGATGCTGTTCCATCCTATCATGGATTACGCAACATTGCATCTTGCCTAGCCCACTTGCACATGGTTGCGCCCGCTCTTTTTAGCTTTGTAAAGTGCCATATCCGCCCGATAAAATAGCGCTTCCACGCTGACCTTGCCGTCTTCAAAATGCCATTCGGATACGCCGCATGATACCGTCACGCCAGGGTCCGTCTGCGAAGAGACCTGGGTGCGAATCCGCTCGGCAATCCGGTAAGCTTGCCCAGTCGTCACCGAGGGCAAATATACGGCGAGCTCTTCCCCGCCCCAGCGTGCGGCAATATCCGAATCTCGTATGACTGACCGGATAATGCTGCTTACCTGCGTTAGTATTTTATCTCCGATCTGGTGGCCATATGTATCATTGACCTCCTTGAAATGATCGATATCAACGAGAATCAGCGCCCCAAGCTCATCCTGCCGCTGTCTGGCCTGAATTTGCTCATCCAGAAAATGTCTGGCATGGAGTCCGGTCAAGTGATCGGTAATGGCCATGCGCCGCATTTCGGAATGAAGCGACGCGTTTGTGATCGCCAGCCCGATATGTGTTGCGAGAACCTGAAGAAGCTTATAATTGTCATAGGAGAAAAAATGCGGTCTGCGGTGTGTTAGCAAAATGACGCCCAGCACTTCGGCGTGTACAAGCATCGGTGTCGCTATGAGGGAATGTGAACCAGTCAGTGTCATAAATTTGGAGGATACTGCCGTGCGCTCGGAGTAATCGGATACAATCAGTGCTTCCTTGGTCTGCAAAATTTTCCCGCAGAACCCGTAATCTCCATTGAGCCGTTCATGGAGCAACTCCGGCTTATTGCTGGACAACACGATAAATTCATTGTCCTCTTTGCAATATTGCAGCATACAACAGTAATCCGCTTTAAAAATTTGCAGCAAATCCGTTGTTGTAAATTCAATGATATCTTTGAGCTGAAGCGATTGATTGAGCCGCCTCGTCAGCTCATTGATCAGTTGAAGCTCGTTGATTAGCTGATTGGACTGCTCATACAGCTTGGCATTTTCGAATGCCGTACCCGCAGTCTCGGCAAGCATCTCCATATCCGCAAGCTCATCCTCTTCCCATTCCATTCCAACAGTTGTCAACCTAAGCACACCATAAGTTGCCTGCTTGCCGGTAATCGGAACTGCAATCGTCATTCGTCCCTCTTCTTGTCTGAGAGCCGCTTCTCCACTCATAAATGCTACAGCGCATATATCATTCATATCATGCGTGAACGTCATCAGTTGGACGCGGGCATCGGCATGGGAATAGTCCTGCGACAACAGCAACTCCACATTCGAATGCGGATAAAGCAATTCAAGCGTATTCATAAATTCATTAAGCACAGCGACCACATGAATCTGGTCATGCAGCCGTTTGGTTGCCTGCAGCATCGCCTCGCGGCGCGCCGCCTCCTTCTCCGCCGCCACCTGCTCTCGGGTAAGATGCTGTATGTATAAATGCTCCAGATGGCGATGCAAACACGCCCGATAATGGAGCGCACAGCTATGCAAAACAGCCATATCGGAGGCCTCATTGGCCGGCTGAATAAAACCAAATACGGCTGCGCATCCCTGAGTCTGGTCCAGCATGATCGGAACAACGCTCAGACAAGCCTCATAAGCTTCGCCCTCGTACTCGAGGGACTGTAGCATCCGCTCTTGCTTTCCCGATTTGCAGGCTTCCAGCACGACAGGCAGCAGCAGCTTCGCCGTCGTCCATGAACGAGAATCCCACTGCGTATCCGCAGGCTCATGCACCAAGCAGCTTCCCTGCCCGTCAAACAGCATCAGAATTCCCTTTGGAACAGATTCATCTGCTTCCGACCGCCATAACCGAAAACCCTCCTCCAAGATGGCAGGCAAACCCGATTCCGGAAACGCGTTCCCGCTTGTCAGAAAGAACGACAGCTCATGCATCGACTGTTTCATTATTGAATTTGCATCATAATCATGCGGGCGTATCTCTTTCATCATACGCAGCACCCTGTTCCTTTCGTCTTATGCGATCTTCAAAACGGTACAGAGATTACGATCTAATTTATTCAATCATACTTCATTTTCATGAAATTTGCACTATTTTGAATGGTAAATAAAGGACTTTTGATTCACCAGAACCATTTAAATCATGCATTGAATGTCGAATATAATCGAATTTTTTTATAAGCAGGCTTCCCCTTGACATTACTCCCCCGTTTCCTATAAAATTTATAGTTGGATAAAGGGTAAACGGTTTTGTGTCACCCTCATGGCTGCTCCCACAGACAAGCCAGCGGCTGAAAAGCTTGTCTGAAGTCTATGGACTTAATCGTGTCCGATCCTTCCGCTGGAAGGGACGGCCGTTGGAAGCAGCCGGCGAAACAGAGAGCCCCTTTTCAAACATTCCATTTGAAGAAGGAGTTTTTACGAGTATGGCACGTTATACAGGACCTAAGTTTAAATTGAGCCGTCGTCTGGGTATCTCCCTGAGCGGTACAGGAAAAGAATTGAAGCGCCCGTTCCCTCCAGGTCAACATGGCCCGGGACAGCGTAAGAAACTGAGCGGATACGGCGTTCAATTGCAAGAGAAGCAAAAGCTTCGCCACATGTACGGCTTGAACGAAAAGCAGTTCCGCAATCTGTTCGACAAAGCGAACCAACTGAAAGGTATTGCCGGTGAAAACTTCATGTTCTTGCTGGAAAGCCGTCTGGACAACCTCGTGTACCGTCTGGGCTTCTCCAACTCCCGCGCAGGCGCACGTCAATTGGTTGCTCACGGACATATCACTGTTAACGGCAAAAAAGTGGACATCGCGTCCTACACTGTTGCTGTTGGCGATGTAATCGGATTGCGCGAGCGCAGCCGCAGCCTGAAAGCGATCAAAGAAGCGCTCGAAGGCCGCTCACACGTAGCAAGCTATCTGGAGTACAATGACGCAGCTCTGGAAGGCAAATATATTCGTTTGCCTGAGCGTGCTGAGCTGTCTCAAGACATCGACGAAAAACAAATCGTTGAGTTCTACAGCCGTTAATAATATTTGCTTAGAGCAGGCTATCGAAAAGATAGCCCGCTCTTTTTTTGGCTCAACCTAAAAATTAGTGGTTGATTATAGAGGAGATAGCAGCGAAGGGGCAGAGGAATTCTGGAGAAACGAACGTGGTCGCCTTTACAGCCCGATTCCCCCTGCTAACCTCTATCCTATACAGGAATCGGGCTTTAACAGCGATCGGAAGAATCCTCTGCCACGCAGCGTCCCCTCTACCTAGAAGTCAACCACTAATTTTGGTTTTGAGCCCCATTCTCTGAAATAAAAAGATCGCCTCGCATGGCCGTTTGGCTATGCTGGCGATCTTTATTCGTATAGGTCATGAAGTCGCCTTCCGGTATACCCTCTCCGGCCTGCCTACTGTGCCATAAGAGATATCGGCCGCCAGCACTCCCTTCTCGACGAAATACTCCAGATACCTGCGCGCTGTCGTACGGCTGAAGCCGCCATGCTTGCCCAGCTCTTCTGCCGTCCAGACACCGGCAGCCGATTCGATATAAACCATAATTTTTTCGCTCGTAATTTTGTCGATGCCCTTGGGCAAATACGTGTCCTTATCGGAGCGTTCTCCCGTTCCCCACAACAACTGGTCCACGCATTGCTGATCCATCTGCGTGTCGGATTCTTCGTATTGTCTCAGTTGCTCGCGATACTTGCGATAGGCCTTCAGCTTTTCCTGAAACCGCTCGAATACGACCGGCTTGATCATGAAGTCGTATACGCCGCCCCGTATGGCCTCCCGCACCGTATCGAACTCCTTCGCGGCGGTAATGATCATCACATCGGTATGCGGGTAATTCCTCTGGATATGCTGCAGCAAGTCCAGTCCCGACATGTCGGGAAAGTACAGATCAAGCAGCACCAAGTCCGGCATTAGAATATCAAGCTGTTCATGGGCCTGTGCTTTATCCGTCGCAATCCCGACCACCTCAAAGCCCTCTAGCTTCTCCACAAAACGCTGATTGATGCTAGCGATTCGCACATCATCCTCAATGATGACGACCCGTATCATAACTATCCCTCCTTGCCTTCGGAATGGAGACGGTGAATACCGCGCCGCCTTCTTCTGCATTGCGGTATGCGATCGATCCGTTCAATTGCTGTACCGCGCCGTGTACAATGGACAGGCCGAATCCCCTGTTTCCTTCTCCCTTCGTGGAGTAACCAACCTCGAACAAATGGCCCTCGCTGCTTGCAGGAATGCCTTCGCCGCTATCTGCCACCTCGATGCGAAGATCATCTCCTTTGTCACTAAGCCATACGCTGATCCAACGGTCTTCCGAACCCAATGCCGCCAAAGACGCTTCCATCGCATTGTCAATCAGATTGCCCATAATGGCTACCAGCAAGTTGCGGCTTATGGAATCCGGAATATCCTTGAAGGTACTGCCCCTGTTAATGTCGAGCCGCACCTTCAATTCGCTGGCGCGGTTGAACTTGCCGATTAGAATGCCTCCAATGATAGGATCAGGTATTTCCTGAAGAAGAAACTGGATCAAATTCTGATGAATATCCGTCTCATGCGTAATAAGGTCCATCGCTTCCTGATAAGACTCCAATTGAATAAGACCATAGATCGTATAGAGCTTATTCGAATATTCATGAGTTTGGGCACGAAGCGTCTCCGTATACTCCCTCACCTGCATCAGTTCATTCGTCAATCTCAGAAGCTCGGACTTGTTGCGGAAGCTCGATACCGCCCCGACGATGCGATGCTCATGATCGTAAATCGGCAGACGGTTTACGACGACGATATGATCATTGATAATCATCTCCTGATTTTTCTCCGCTTCTCCGGACTGTATCACCTCAAGCAGTCTTGTATCCGGGATGACATCCTGAATATGCCGTCCCGTGACCGATGTCTCTTCCAAAGGATCAATCATCATCGTCGCCGTATGATTGGCAAGCGTTACGATTCCTTCCCGATTGACTGCAATAATCCCTTCATGAATCGTCTCCAGGATCGCCCGTTTCTCCTGATAAAGCAAGCCGATTTCCTTGGGCTCCAGACCGTGCGTCAGCCTTTTCACACTGGAAGCGATCCATATCGCCCCACCGCAGCCTACCATCAAAGCAAGCGCGGCAAAAAAGAGAACTCGATTGCGATAGGACTGAGCAGACTCTTCAATATCCTTCATTAAAATGCCTACCGACACAATGCCGACAATTTCATTCCGATCGTTATAGATCGGTGTTTTGCCGCGCAGTGACGGCCCCATGGAACCGACAGCCTTCGAGATGATGCTCTTACCTTGAAGAACCTGTTCGTTATCGCCGCCCACCATCTCCTTCCCGATCCGATCGGGGACAGGGTGGGCGTAACGGATACCGTCGCGGTTGCCGATGACGATATATTCCGCATCGGTCTCCCGCCGAATTTCTTCCACGACCGGTTGGATAATGGCGGAGGGATCATCCGCCTCAAAGGCTTCCTGAATGACATCCATCTCAGCGACTACTTTGGCCAGCATAAGCGCCGAGGCGCCTATATCCTTCTCCAGTGTATCTACAAGCAATCGTTCAAAGCTGAAGGTCAAGGCAACAATAGTAGAGAACAGCAGAATACCGATGAGCAGGATCAGTCTCGTTTGTAATCGCATACATTTCCCTCCATACTATCAGACTGTCGCTTTGCTTTGTGTTTGATGTTCTTATTGTATGCTACAACGTCTCTGGAACAAAGTGCAAACCGCTGGAATTGCCGTAAATTTTATGAACAAAATTAACCAAATGAACCTTTTTCAACTTATAACGCAATTCTATTCAAGTTCAAAACACGGTGATAGTATGAAATCACTCCGATTTCAGTAAGCGTTTACAATATACTCTATTTCGGGACCCTATTAAGGAGGAAACTATCCATGATGAAACGGAACGTATTAAAAACAATAGCAGCAGCGCTCGTACTCACAGTCAGTTTAACAGCTTGCAGCACCGCCGGCGGCGGGGAATATCCGAAAAAACCCATTACTATAACGGCTCCTTCCGGTGCTGGCGGCGGATGGGACAAGACGGCCCGTTCTCTGGCCAAGGTGCTCTCGGAGACGAAGCTCATTGAGCAAACGATGACCGTCGAGAACAAGCCGGGCGGCGGAGGTACGGTATTTCTAGGGGAGTATGTGGCCAAAGACAGCAAGGACCCCTACAAATTGTTCGTAAGTTCCCCTCCGATTCTTATCAACAATCTGAAAAAAGAAGGCAACAGCCCGTATGGATACAAAGACGTCACGCCGCTGGCACAGATTACGAAGGATTTCGGCGCCATTGCGGTATCAGTTGACTCCAAGTACAACGATCTTCAGTCGCTGATTGATGCCATTAAAGCGGACCCCAAAGCTATAACACTCGCCGGCGGCTCCGCCCCCGGCTCCATGGACCATCTGGTCAGCGTGCTGCCGGCCTTCAAGTCCGGCATCGATCCGAAAACTGTCAAATATCTGTCCTACGATGGAGGAGGCGAGGCTATCGCTGCGCTGCTGGGCAATAACGCTGACGCCATCGGCACGGATATCTCGTCGCTCGGCAGTTACCTTAAAGCCGGCAAAATTAAAATTCTGGCCATCACATCAAACGAGCGGCTTGGCGGCGATTTCAAGGATGTGCCTACAATGAAGGAGCTTGGTCTGGATGCGGAATTCGTCATTTGGCGCGGTGTATTCGGTCCGAAAGGGCTGACCGAAGATCAGCTTGCCTTCTGGGATAAGACGTTGAAACAATTGTCCGAGAATGAAACATGGCAGAAGGAACTTGTGGCGAATGACTGGGCAAGCGAGTACCGCAATAGTGCTGACTTCAAGACTTTCCTGGAGCAGCAGGAGAAAAGCGTGCAAGAGTTGCTGACTGCATTAGGCATGCAGAAATAACTTCGATGAAGGAGAGGAGAGCTGATGTTCTCTTCCCTTCTTTATCCCTACAGGAGGTATCCCAATGAACAGAACGTTTGACCGCTATGCCAGCATCGTATTCCTGCTTCTTGGCATCGGCTTCATGTGGCAGAGCGCAAGCATCAGCGCCACCTCGTACGGAAGCACTGTCGGGCCTAATATATTCCCATTTGGACTGGGTCTCGCATTAGTCCTGCTCAGCATTCGTCTCTTCTACGAGGTGTTGAAAACCAAGCCTGCCGAGCACAAAAAGACCAAACTGGATTATAAAAGTTTCTTCATTATTTTTATTACCGCATTATTATATGCATTTTTTATCGAGTTTATTGGCTATATCATCGGTACCTTTGTCTTTCTGCTCGTAGCGTTCCAAACGATCGAGAGAGGCAAGTGGTTAAAATCGATTCTCATCGCCGGAGTATTCTCCGTTGGTGTCTATGTCATCTTTGTCGTCTTGTTGGAAGGCTCCATTCCGGGCCTCCCATCTTGGCTATGATAAGCATGGGAGGGATTTGAATGAACGTACTGGATTATTTGGCGGACGGATTTATGACCGCCTTGCAGTGGCATAACATTGTTTTTGCCTTTTTCGGCGTCTTGATCGGCACGGCAGTCGGCGTCCTGCCAGGCATCGGCCCCATGAGCGGCGTCGCTTTGCTCATCCCGGTCACCGCCTCAATGACAAGCGGCTTGCCGCCTGAAGCAGCCGCTACCAGCTCCATTATTCTGCTTGCGGGCGTCTATTATGGGGCCATGTATGGCGGCTCCACTACTTCAATTCTGCTCAATACGCCGGGCGAATCCTCCTCTGTCGTCACGACACTGGACGGCTATCAGATGGCGAAGCAAGGCAGAGCGGGCCCGGCTCTGGCCATCGCGGCTATCGGATCATTCATCGCTGGCCTCTTTGCCCTCGTAGCCCTGGTTGTGCTGGCTCAGCCATTGTCCAACGTCGCAATCAAATTTGGTCCGGCGGATTATTTCTCGCTGATGCTGCTCGGACTATGCGCCGTAAGCGGTCTTGCCGGGAAGTCCATTACGAAAGCGCTCATCATGACCGTATTCGGACTGCTGCTCGCCACCATCGGCATGGATACCGTATCCGGCGTGGCGCGCTTCACGTTCGGCATTCCGCTGCTGTATTCCGGCCTTGAATTTCTCACTATTGCTGTCGGCCTCTTCGCGCTTGGGGAAGTGTTCAAGACCATTCTGGAGAAGGACTACAACTCCGGACCCATCTCCAAGATCGGCCGCATCCTGCCTACTAAAAAAGACTTCAAAGATAGCGCGGCTCCAATCGCGCGCGGCTCTATTCTGGGATTCTTCATCGGTATTCTCCCAGGCGCAGGAGCGACGCTTGCTTCGTTCTTCAGCTATATTCTGGAGAAGAAAGTCAGCAAGAACCCTGAGACCTTCGGCAAAGGCAATATCGCCGGCGTTGCAGCGCCCGAATCGGCCAACAACGCCGCATCCGGCGGAGCCATGATTCCTCTGCTTACACTTGGCATTCCGGGCTCCGGTACGACCGCTATTTTGATGGGCGCACTCATCATGTACAACATCCAGCCAGGCCCATTGCTGTTCGAAGAGCATCCTCAGGTAGCTTGGGGGCTAATCGCAAGTATGCTCATCGGCAATTTGCTATTGCTGGCACTCAATATGCCACTGGTGAAAGTATTTGCCAAAGTCATTCAGACGCCGCCCAAATATCTCATTCCGATTATTGTTGCCATTTCGGTATTCGGCGTCTATGCGGTACAGGTCCAGGTCTTCGATCTGATCCTATTGCTGGTCTGCGGTGTCGCCGGCTTCCTGCTGGCCCGCAACGATTTCCCGCTCGCTCCGCTTGTACTCGGCCTCGTATTGGGACCGATGATTGAGAACAACATGCGCCGCGCGTTGACGACATCCAATGGCGATTTTATGATTTTTCTGCAAAAGCCGATGTCTCTCGCATTCCTGATTATTGCCGCGCTGTGGATTGTCGTGCCTATTCTTCTGAAGCGCAGAGGAAAAGAAGTCGTCGTGAACGAGGAAGGCTAACCGCCTGATCAACCAAATACAGATCTAATGACATGCCAAGGAGGCAGACATGAGCACACCTAAACTGGGCGGTAAAAGCGTCATTGCCCGCATTGAAATGAATATCGACGAAGCCAGCTTCGGCCAGGTAACAGCCGCCATCTTTGAGGCCGGAGGCGATATTGTCGCCATCGATGTCATTCAGACCAGCAGCCAAATGACGATCCGTGACGTTACCATCACCGTCATCGACACTATAGATATCGACATCATTACCGAGCGTATCCGCAACATGCCGGGCGTCCGCTTGCTCCATCTGTCAGACCGGACATTTCTGCTTCATCTCGGCGGCAAAATTGAGACCAAGCTGAAAACTCCGATTCAAAATCGCGACGATCTTTCCCGTGTCTACACCCCGGATGTCGCACGCGTATGCATGGCTATTCACGAGGAGCCTAACAAAGCGTTCACGTTGACCGTGAAGCGCAATAGCGTAGCAGTGATCTCCGACGGAAGCGCCGTTCTCGGTCTTGGCAACATCGGTCCTTATGCCGCAATGCCCGTTATGGAGGGCAAATCCATGCTGTTCAAGCAGTTGGCGGATGTCGACTCCTTCCCGGTTTGCCTGGATACGCAAGATACCGAAGAGATCATTGCTGTAATCAAAGCGATCGCCCCCGCATTCGGCGGCATCAATCTGGAGGATATCTCGTCGCCGCGCTGCTTCGAGATCGAGCAGCGGCTGCGCGAGGAGCTGAACATCCCTGTATTCCATGATGACCAGCATGGCACTGCCGTCGTCCTGTATGCCGCGCTGATCAATGCACTGAAGGTCGTCGGCAAATCCATCGAAGGCCTGAAGGTCGTCGTCTGCGGAATCGGCGCGGCGGGGGTCGCTTGCAGTAAAATCTTGCTGTCCGCAGGCGTGAAGAACATTATCGGCGTAGACCGATGCGGGGCGCTTACAGCAGACCAGACCTATGATAATGAGATTTGGCAGTGGTACTCCAGCCAAACTAATCCTGAGCGCCGTTCCGGCACGTTGCGCGAAGTGATTCAGGGAGCGGACGTTTTCATTGGCTTGTCCGCAGGCGGATTGCTGAAGAGAGAGGACGTGCTTAACATGGCAGAGCGGCCGATCGTCTTCGCTATGGCTAATCCGACACCGGAGATTTTGCCGGAAGAAGTCGAGGATATTGCAGGCGTCATCGCGACAGGACGCTCCGATTATCCGAACCAGATCAACAATGTGCTCTGCTTCCCAGGCATATTCCGCGGTGCGCTGGACTGCCGGGCAACCACAATCAATGAAGAGATGAAGCTGGCCGCAGCGGAAGCGATCGCCTCTGCGGTCTCTGACAAGGAGCGGAGCAAGCATTACATCATTCCAAGCGTATTCAATCAACAAGTTGTAAGCGGCATTCGCGATCTGGTTATCCAGGCGGCGATTCGCACTGGCGTAGCTCGCAGAATTCCGAGAGAATATCGTTAGCGGTTGAGCTGTATACCGATTCCATGTAACGGGAGGATTTCTGATGAAAAGCAGTATTCGATCCATCGTGGATATCAACATGATCGCCAATAAATTCACTTCCAGCATCGTACTCATTGTTGGTCCCGATCATTACATTGATGCGAAGAGCATCCTTGGCCTTAGCATGACGCTTTACCGCGACCGAGCCTATCATCTTCAAATCCATGGTCCCGACCAGGCCGAAGCCAAAGCTGCCATGCTCGACGTTTTCGCCAAGCATAATCTGAAAGTCGAGTTCCACGGGGAGTGAGTTAGCTGGTAGCAGGAAGCGAATCTCTGGAGAGACGGGTATGAATGTGAAGCTTGTACAATTCAGTAAAAAGCCTCCCCGCAATCCGCAATGTAAAAAATTAAAAATAAGAGCAGGCTATTGAAAAATAGCCCGCTCTTGTTTTTAAGTTTCCCACCCGCTGAAATCAGCCGTTAGCTTCGTCTGTAGAGCAGCATAGTTTCCAGCAGTCCAGCACTGGCTTACGCTTGGCCCTTGGCCTTGTCATCTTCCGCTATCGGGATAATTGTATCCGACTCCAAAGCCGCGGCGTGAAGCGGCTGCGCATTATAAGCGCTACCGGGCACAGCCTTTCTGGTCAATCCCTTGACCAGTTCCTCCAAATCAATACCTGATACGCTCTTCAGCATCTCCGGCGCTGTCGCCATCAGCGAGGTCACATAGTTGCTCACCCGCGCAGCTCCTTCACCATTGCCGGTGTCTACAACCGTCAGCTTGTCAATGCCCTTGATCGGCTCGGCAACTTTGCCGGCCAGTTCAGGCAGCATCTTCACAATAATATCGAGTACGGCCGCCTCTCCGAACTTCTCGAACGCCTGCGCCAGCTTCTCCTTCGCCTCTGCCTCAGCCAGACCGCGCAGTCGGATGACTTCAGCTTCCGCCGTACCTTTCGCCCGCTCGGCATCGGCCACCGCCAGACCGTCCAGCCGCTTCTGCTCAGCAAGGGCCCTGGCCTCTGCCTCGATCTTGTATTGCAGCGCGTCCGCCTCACGCAACTTCCGCGCCTTATCTGCTTCAGCAGCCTGCTCGACAGCGTAACGGTCG
The DNA here is from genome assembly GCF_016424485.1 of Paenibacillus roseus. GTDB lineage: Bacteria > Bacillota > Bacilli > Paenibacillales > Paenibacillaceae > Paenibacillus_D > Paenibacillus_D roseus. Next base: position 435,333 of record NZ_JAELUP010000103.1, on the reverse strand, counting down.
GCATCCGCTTTCTTTTTGACTTCCGCATCGTATTGCTTCTCGCGTCTTAGAATTTCCTTGGCTTCCAGGTCGATCTCTCTTTCTTTGCGTACCAGTTCAATCTTCATTTGCTCTTCAACCACGCTTTGCTGCGCACGAGCCTCATGAATCGAATATGCCTGGTCCGCTTCCGCTCTCGCAGTATCCTGCTCGCGTTTGAATGAGGCAACCTTCAACTCCTTGTCCTTGGAAGCCTCGGCGATATTGGTGTCGCGCAGCAGCTCCGCCTTCTGCCCTTCCTCCTCCGCCCGAGCCTTCTGAATACGGGCATCCCGGACCGCTTCCGCCTCCGCAATCTCGGCATCGCGCTTGACGACGGCGATTCGCGGTTTTCCAAGCGCATCCAAATATCCGTGCTTGTCCCGGAGGTCCTTGATTGTGAAGGATACAATCTGCAGTCCCATCTTCTTCAGGTCTTTCGCGGCCACACCTTGCACCTCCTGGGCAAAGCGGTCGCGGTTGCGATATACCTCTTCGACCGTCATGGAGCCTAGAATAGCCCGCAGATGCCCTTCAAGCACCTCTTGCGCTTCTCCTTTGAGCGCTTCCGTCGGTTTGCCCATGAATTGCTCGGCAGCCGTAGACACATCCTCGATCGCGCCGCCGATTTTAATAATCGCCACCCCATCAGCCATAACCGGAACTCCCTGCTCGGTATACACTTCCGGTGTCGATACGTCCAGCTTGTGGGACAGCAGAGAGAGGAATTCGGCCTTCTGGAAGACCGGCAGTATGAATGCGCCCCCTCCGCGTACAATTTTAATACGGCGTCCGCTGTCGTCCATCAGCGTATTCTTCGAACCAAGGAAGGAACCGGTGACGACCATCGCCTCATCCGGGCTTACCGTTTTGAAGCGGGCCCAAAAGGCAAGTCCCAGGACGACAATTACACCAATTACAATAGCGGGAATTACATAAGCATCTTGCATGAACATTTCTCCTCTCAGCAACACTAATTTCGGGCAAATTAAAGCTCGATTTTGGAAACTAGCAGCGTGCCTTCCTTTACGTCTACGACAACAACCTTGGACCCCATCGGAATCTCCTGGCCGTCAAAGCTCGCGGCTATTTGCCCGGCAACACCCGCAGCTCCGACATTTACGATAACCTCGCCGTATCCAGAGGAAGGGATCGGAACGAGCACCTCCCCTACTTTGCCGCCAAGCTCTTGAATGGAATATCCCGTCGAGTTCTCGCTATTCTCCATTGGCCTAACGTACAAAAAGTAGATTGCAATACCAAGAATAATGGCGATCATTGCGGCCATTATAATGACAACTGTCGTACCTAGCGCCGTATACCGGCTAAGCATCAGTCCCGCGCCTCCGAATATGGTCATTGCGCTAACCAGAGTCATCGGCTGCAGCCACGGCAAAGTATCTCCCGATAAAAAGTCGAGCGCTCCATCCAGCGCCTCACTAATTACGTCCCCGAAAATAACCGTGATCACAGCATAGAGAATTCCACCGGAGAGACAAGACCAGAAAAGAATCTCCACTCGCTTCCGCCCCCTTCCTGCTTTTTTACGATTCCTGCTTCATTACATTCATTATTACGACAATTTCCGTAACTAGTTTCAATAATATCTGCATGTTTTTCCATTGATAAGGAATCGATTACTTTGCTCAAGTGAAGTGCTGTCAATTGGCGATTTATGTTATAATAAGGAGGTTGATTTTAGAGGAGGAGTACATAGTAATGAATGATGACCGTCAAAAACCAACATCCGGGCGCAACGGCTGGCTAACCTTTGGTCTCGTCATGTGGATTACGGTGAAATGGCTTTTCATCTTCGGCCTGACTGCCGGATTGTTCGCAGGCGGCGCAGTGACCGGATATGTAGCCTCGCTAGTCAAGGAAGAGCCGCTTCGCCCACGGTCTGTTATTGAAGAGAAGATTAACGAGAACGTCATCACCGGCTTCGCTTACTTCAGTGACGGAACTCCGATCGGGCAGCTCAGAACCGAAGAGGACAGACGGCTGGTCGAGATAGACAGTGTCCCCAAACAGGTAATCGACGCCTTGCTTGCTGTAGAAGACAACAACTTTGAAAGTCATAAGGGCGTTGATCTTAACGGGCTTGGACGCGCCGTCAAGCAAAAGTTTCTGAATGAAGATACCCAGACCGGAGGCAGCACGCTGACACAGCAGCTTGCAAGACGCGTGTTTTTGAATCTGGATGTTACCGATGCAAGGAAGATCAAAGAGATTTTCCTGTCCTTGCGGATGGAACGATACTTGACGAAGCCGCAGATTTTGACTGCATATTTGAATAAAATGCCTTTCGGCAACGGGTCCAACGGTTATCAGGTATTTGGGATTAAAGCCGCATCCAAAGGTATCTTCAATATAACCGATCTTAATCAGCTGAATATTGCCCAATCCGCCTATTTGGCCGGACTGCCGCAGCTTCCTTCCGTCTACTCCGCTTTTAACGGCAAGGGAGAATTCAACGAGAAGGGCTTTAATCGTGCAATCGAGAGACAAAAGCGTGTACTGGCGCGCATGCTGGAGACCGGTCGGATTACCAATGCGCAATATAATGAAGCACTGAAATTCGAGGTAAAACCGTCCCTGGCCAAACCAGCCAAAAAAGCTTACTCCACTTATCCGTATCTGATGCTGGAGACCGAGCGCAAGGCTGCTGAGGTGCTGCTCCTTCAGAGCCGCAAGGATTTGACCAAAGAGGATCTTAACAAACCAGAAAACAAGGCACTGATTGAAGAGGCAAGGCTGCAGTTGCTGCATGGAGGGTACCGGGTCTATACGACAATCGATCGGAAAGCCTATAGCCTGATGAAGAATATTGCCGCAGACAAAGATAATTTTACGCCGGACTCTGCGGAGAAAGGCGTCGAGCAGATTGCAGCTATGATGATCAATCATAAAACAGGCGCCATTCTTTCAATGCTCGAAGGCCGGGATTTCTATCTGGAGCAGATGAACTACGCCACCCAGATGACTCGGCAGCCGGGATCGGCCATGAAGCCGATTGCCGCGTATCTTCCAGCACTCGACACCGGAAAAATTCAACCCGGCGGCATTATTGACGATGCGCCAATCGTATTGAAGGACGGCACCAAGGGCTTCCACATCCCGAAAAATGCCAACAACCGGTATGACGGCCTTGTGACGGCGCGGGATGCGCTGAACAGGTCGCTCAACCTTCCGGCGCTCAAGCTTTTCCTGGATGATGTAACCATTCCTAAAGCATGGGATTTCACGAAGAAGCTCGGTATTACGACTATTCAGGAAAGCGACTACCATGCTTCCACAGGCGTTATCGGCGGTCTGGCGATTGGAGTGTCGGTTGAGGAATTGACCAATGCTTACGGAGCGATCCCGAACCATGGGGTTTTCAATGACGCGTATATGATCGAGAAAATTACCGATTCGTCTGGCAAAACTGTTTACGAGCATAAGCTGCAGCCACAGCAAGTGTTTTCTGAGCAGACAGCATTTCTCATGACGGATATGTTGCGAACCGTTGTCAGTTCGCCTTCAGGCACAGGATACAGACTGACATCATGGTTCAAAAACTACAATAAAATTCCGATTGCCGGCAAAACCGGCTCCACCCAAAACTATGCAGATGTATGGTTTATGGGCTTTACACCGGATATTACGCTCGGCGTATGGGCCGGCTATGAAAAGCAGGCTCATGTGCTAACCAAAGGCGGCCGCGATCGGGCACGCACCATTTGGGCCAAAATTATGAACGATGTAACCGATGCAAAGCCGGAATGGTTCGCCAGCGACAAGTTCGAACAGCCGGACGGCATTGTTAAGGCAACGGTCTCGGGATATAGCGGCAAAAAGCCGACACAGCTGACGACTGCAGCCGGCAAACTTGTGACCGACTGGTTCAATAAGGAGTTCCTGCCGAAGGAAAATGATGATGCTATCTTAACCAAAGCCTTTATCCGGTACAATGGCGTCAATTATCTTCCGCAGCCAGAGACGCCGAAGGATTTTGTTCAGGAGCAGACGGTGATTGTACGCAAGAAGCCGCTTGATGAACTGATGGAAGAAATACAGGCGGCACAGGCGAAGATGCCTGAAAGCAGCCGAAAACCGCTTAGCTACTACTTGCCGCGCGATGCGAACAATGACGCTCCATCCAAGGTAGACCCACGGAAGGATGACGGCAAGGCGCCATCTGCTCCTACCGATGTCGTCGCTACAGTGGCAGGAAGCTCCGTCAATATTTCTTTTAAAAGTAGTCCGGAAGCGGATGTGGTAGGCTATCGCCTCTACCGCTCAACCGACAATCCGAATGGTTACCAAAATAGTGGAAGCGTCCTGCTAAGCGGTGAAGGCACAACCTTCGTCAGCTCTATGGCAGGAGCAAGCAGATACAACTATTATGTCACAGCCGTTGATGTAAGCGGCAAGGAATCCGTGCCAAGCTCAATCGTGTCTACTAGCGGAATTATCCCGGATAGCCCTAACGAGGGCACCGATGAGCCAGCCAATCCGGGAGACAATCAACCAGTTAACGAACCGGGCACCGAACCGGGCGATGGAACACCGCCTCGCAACAACAGTGAGTCCGGTCAACACCCCGACGACCAACCGGCGAAGGCGCCTTCGGTTCCAAAGGGTCTACATGCCGAAGCAACGGATCTCGGGTTCCGTATTACCTGGGAGGCCAATCCTTCCTCGGACAATGTAACCACATATAACGTCTACTACAGTGAGAACGGTAGAGGCAAATTTACCAAAATCGGCTCTACAAGCCAAAACCGGTTTGAATATGTTTCCCCTGCCGGCTCAGGGTCTTTCCGGATTACTGCCAGCAATGATTACGGCGAATCCGCCACCTCGGCAGTCGTGAAGCTCAACTAAACGCTTGAACACAAACCGGTTCCTATAAAGCCATAACAACATGAAGAAGCTCCTCGGAATCCAGATTCCGGGGAGCTTCTTGTTCATTGCAAGCCGTACTATTCCATATCAGTCCTCAATGGTCGACAAATCTCCTGTCGGAAGATTGAGTTCCCATGCTTTCAGAACGCGGCGCATAATTTTGCCGCTGCGAGTTTTGGGGAGCTTATCCTTGAACTCAATTTCCCGCGGAGCCGCATGCGCAGACAGCCCTTCTTTAACGAATTGGTAGATCTCCTTCTTGAGTTCTTCCGTTTCTGTGAAGCCCTCACGCAAGGAAATAAACGCTTTAATAATTTCCCCCCGGACCGGGTCCGGCTTGCCTATGACACCGGCCTCAGCTACTGCCGGATGCTCCACCAGTTTGCTCTCCACTTCGAATGGTCCTACGCGCTCCCCGGCTGTATTAATCACGTCGTCGATACGGCCCTGGAACCAGAAATAACCGTCCTCGTCCTGGTAAGCGGAATCCCCTGATACGTACCATTCCGGGATTCGGAAGTATTCCTCGTATTTGGAGGAGTTGTTCCAAATCTTGCGCATCATGGACGGCCATGGCGTACGAATCGCCAGATTGCCCATGCGGTAAGGCGGAAGCTTGTTGCCGCTGTCATCCAGAATCGCCGCCTCAACACCCGGCAGCGGCTTGCCCATGGAGCCCGGTTTAATGTCCATGCAAGGATAATTGCAGATTAGCTGGCCGCCAGTCTCGGTCATCCACCATGTATCATGAATCCGCTGATTATAGGCTTGCATCCCCCAACGGACGACCTCCGGATTAAGCGGCTCGCCAACGCTCAGCACATGCCGCAAGCTGCTCAAATCATAAGCGTGGGTAACATCGCTCCCGGCTCCCATCAGCATCCGGAATGCTGTCGGAGCGCTATACCAGACTGTAACGCCATATTTCTGAATGGTGCCGTACCAGTCCTGCGGACTAAATCTTCCGCCGCGCACAACATTGGTTGCGCCATGGAGCCAAGGCGCAAATATGCCGTATGAGGTGCCGGTTACCCAGCCCGGGTCAGCCGTACACCAGTACACATCGTTCTCCTTTAAATCCAGCACAACCTGCCCCGTATAATAATGCTGAATCATCGCATTATGGACGTGATAGACCCCCTTCGGCTTCCCGGTCGATCCGGAAGTGTAGTGGATAAGCAAACCGTCCTCGCGATCCAGCCACTCGATCTGCGTCTCCTCTGATGCAGCGGCCATCGCGGCATGATAAAATGTAATTCCCTCGCCTGCAAGCTCAGGGCCTTCGCCAACAACAATGATATGCTTCAGCGCCGGAAGATCTGAACGCGGGATACGGCCAATTTGCGAAGGTGTGGTAATGATGGCCACGGCCTCGCTGTCCAGGAGCCTGTCCTTAACAGCCGTTTCCATGAACGCTTCAAATAACGGGCCAACGATTGCGCCAATCTTGAGCGCGCCGAGCAGGCTGAAATACAGCTCCGGCGTGCGCGGCATAAAAATAAATACCCGGTCTCCCTTCCCGATACCCAATTGCCGCAGCACGTTAGAGAAGCGATTGGATTGCCGGCTCAGATCAGCAAACGTATACTGTTCATCCCGTGCCGCATCACTATAGTACAGGGCGATTTTATCTCCCCGTCCTTCCGCCACATGCCGGTCCACAGCTTCGTGAGCGATATTTACCTTGCCGGTCTGGCTCCAGGTGAATTGCTTCTCTACTTGCTCAAACTGAAAGCCTGAATACGTTTCCTCGTAGTTTCTCATGTTGGGATCCGATGCTGAAGCAGTCAAGCGTTCCTGATGAAGGTTTTCCATGAATACCATCCTCTCCTGATTCCCTCTGTTTTTGTCAACCGATAAGCCTTTATAGGTCCAATTCTTATAAGTCGGCTTACAGGTTTTTCACTGACCAGCTTGCTTCAAGACGACATAACAAAATGCATATCAGACTGCTGTGCTGCACAGTCAGCATCGCTATGCCCAGAATGCGGTATTTATGCTTGCATTTGCAGATAGGAATACGCTTTCAGAAATTATAAGCACAAAAGCCCGCACCCTGGAGGTCCGGAAGACTGACCCACGGTGAACATAGAAGCCAACTATACGCGGAAATAAGCGAATCGTGCTGCGAACAAATTGGTATACATTGACTTTTTGATTATATCACAGCCTTTTCAGCGCGGTCTATATGAGTCGAACGAATGCTTTACGCCGTCCTTCATTTTTGATACGCTTTCAATAGCGGCTATCAGCAGGAGAGGAGCATTACGGTGGAGCATCTTAAAATCGTACATGAGGTAAGAGTCCCCTTCCCGCAGGGCAGCCTCATTGTGGAAGGGCCCGTCCCGCCGGATCAGCTCAGTCATTATGAGATGCATACGGATCTGGACGCATTCAGGCGGCCGAAGGATCAACATGCAGCACTTGTCGAAATTGCCGAACTGGCAGAGGGCCGGATCATTATTACCCGGGACAAACAAACGATTGTCGGGTATGTAACCTTTCATTATCCCGATGAGATGGAGCGCTGGTCGGAAGGCGGCATGAAGGATCTGGTGGAACTCGGCGCCATCGAGGTTGCCAATGACTACCGGGCTTACGGTATCGGCAAACAAATGCTGCAGACGGCATTTGCCGACGAACAACTGGAAAATGCCATTGTGTTTGCAACCGAATATTACTGGCATTGGGATTTGGACGGGAGCGGCCTGAACGTATGGGAGTACCGATCCATGATGGAGAAGCTGATGAAATCGGTCGACATGGTTTGGTTCGCCACAGATGATCCTGAAATTTGTTCGCACCCTGCGAACTGTCTGATGGTTAGAGTGGGCTGTAAAGTGCCGCTCTCATCGATTGAGCGATTCGACCGTGTCCGCTTCAAACAGCGATTTATGTATTAATGCCGTTACGGGTTAATTGATCAAGGGAGGTTATTTTCAACATGCCTGCTAATGCAGTTCTTGTCCACAATCCGGAAGCGCTGCACTATCAATTTTATGAGGAGCATCCATTCAACCCGCTGCGGCTGACACTGACACTTGATTTGCTGAGGAAATGCGGCGCACTTGAGCAGCGGCAAATAATTAGACCGTCTGCCGCGAAGCTGGAGGAGCTGCTCAGAGTCCACAGAAAAGATTATGTCGAGACCATTTCTCGCCTGAGTGAGAACCCGCCTGCGGATCATTGGGTCGCACTGGCCGGACGATACGGACTTGATTTTGAAGATACGCCCTACTTCCCCGGTATGCACCATGTATCCTCAATCATTGCCGGCGGCTCCCTCTGTGCGGCGGAAACTGTCATGTCAGGCCAGAGCCTTCATGCGTTCCACATGGCCGGAGGGCTGCATCACGCCTTTCCTGAACGAGGCTCCGGCTTTTGCGTCTATAATGACACAGCCGTAGCTATTGCCCATGTCAGAGAAAAGTATCATGCGCGCGTGCTCTACATCGATACCGATGTCCACCACGGCGACGGCGTGCAGTGGATCTTTTATAATGATCCGGATGTATGCACCTATTCCATTCACGAGACCGGCAAATTCCTCTTTCCAGGCACAGGCTTTGTCTATGAGAAAGGAAGCGGCGAAGGTTTCGGGGCTTCCTTCAATGTGCCGATGGAGCCGTATACGGAAGATGAATCCTGGATTGAATCTTTTACCGATACAATTGAGAAGGTGACCGCAGCTTTCAAGCCGGATATTATTATTAGCCAGCACGGATGCGATGCCCATGCCTTGGACCCCCTTTCGCATATCCATTGCAGCATGAACATCTATCGGGAAATGCCAAAGATTATTCATCGGCTGGCGCATCAGTATGCAGGGGGACGCTGGGTCGCTGTCGGAGGCGGCGGCTATGACATCTGGCAGGTCGTTCCAAGAGCATGGTCGCTTGTATGGCTGGAAATGTCGGACCACGCCCTTGCCACTGCGATAGGGCCGCACAGCAGATTGCCGGAAGACTGGGTTCAGCACTGGTCGCAGCAGCATGACGAAGAACTGCCCGAGACCTGGCTGGATGATATGGCCTTGTGGAAGCCGATGCCAAGGCGCGCAGAAATTAGGCAAAAGAACAAGGAGATTGCCCGGATTGCGGTACAGGATTTATGAGTTCTTTTTTATTGCGCTTAGAACTCTATTCGGCTTTCAATCTGGCAACCATCGCTTCGATGATTTGATAGGAATGGTTGGAAGCCTTACCTGTGAATTCGGCAAAATTCACATGGGCAGAGCCGTCGGCTTTGTCGGACATGGAGCGGATGACGACATAGGGGATCGCGTTCAGCCAGCAAACTTGCGCGAGCGCAGCCCCTTCCATTTCCGTTGCGATTCCGCCAAGCTGCTCATACAGCTCTTTTACCGTCTCCCGGCTTGCAATGAATTGATCGCCGGATAAAATTTTCCCAGTGAACGAGCGGCCGTCGAACAATCGTCTGCTTAACTCTTGAGCCAGTTCAACGAGATCAGGGTCGGCGGCAAAATCCGAAATGTCCTGATACGGAATAACCCCACGGGCAAAGCCAAGCGGCGTGACATCCATATCATGCTGCATGCAGCTTGAGGAGATGACGATGTCGCCAATTTCCAGCCGAGGGTCAAGCGCGCCGGCAACACCAGTAAACAATACGCACTCGGCTCCAAGGCCGATCAGCACTTGCGTGCATACTGCAGCATTAACCTTCCCAACACCAGACTTCGCAAAAATGACAGCCTGCCCTTGAAGATTGCCTTGATAGAAGGTCATGCCTGCTTTTTCGGTGGTATGGTCAATCTCGGTATGCTTCAGCAGCAGTTCAATCTCTTCATTCATGGCGCCGATGATGCCAATTATTTGGTAAGCCAATTGTCATACATCTCCTTTCATTTATCGGGTAAGCGGAAAACAGCTTCGCCGTCCGGCGAAGCTGTTTTCGCATATACATGTCAGGCTATGGCGCTTACACCTGCTTGACGGATTGTCTCGTAATCAGTTCGTGAGGCAGAACGACTTTCGCTTGCTCGACGCTCTCCTTCTTCATCAGCTTCGTCAGCAGACGCATCGATACCGCACCGATATCGTACATAGGCTGCGCCACACTCGTCAACTGGGGTCTGACCATGGAAGCGGCACGGCTGTTGTCCACACTGATCACTGAAATATCATCCGGAACTTTAAGTCCAAAGTCCAGAATAGCGTGAATGGCCCCAATGGCCATCTCATCCGTAGCCGAGAATACCGCAGTTGGCTTGTCCGACAATTCAAGGAAATATTTCATCGCTTCAATCCCGGACTCGTATCGGTAGTTGCCGACACGAACCAGGGACTCGTTATAAGGCAACCCCGCCGCTTCAAGCGCTCTCCGATAGCCCTGAAACCGTGCAAAGCCATTGGCAGGGTCTTGCAGCGTGCCGCTAATCATCGCAATAGACGTATGCCCATTCGCAATCAATGATCTCACTGCATCAAACGCCGCCGCTTCGTGGTCGATATCTACGGAAGGGATGACTCCCTGCTCATCGGTTGTCGCGCATAGCACAATCGGAACATTGGCTGTCTTAAAAGCCTGCACATGCTCATCCGTTACTGCCCCGCCCATGAACAACAGTCCGTCGACCTGCTTCTCAAGCAGCGTATTGATGACACGAATCTCTTTCTCTTTGCGCTTGTCGGCATTGCAAAGAATGATATTGTAGTGGTACATATTCGCAATGTCTTCGATTCCGCGAGCAACCTCGGCGAATATCGAGTTCGAAATATCAGGAATAACCACACCCACGGTTGTCGTTTTCTTACTGGCCAAGCCTCTGGCTACAGCATTGGGACGATAGCCCAAACGCTCGATCGCCTCAAAAACTTTTTTGCGGGTTTGCGGTTTTACATTCGGATTATTGTTGACAACCCGGGAAACGGTCGCCATAGATACGCCAGCTTCCCTTGCTACATCATAAATAGTTACCGTCACGATCCTTCTCTCCAATAATTCATATTTTTGAAATACAATCTCATGGCCGAAATCATTGTTTAGAATTTTACATGTCATGAAAACCACAATTTGGGTTTCTGAAAATCCTTATTAAAATTATGATACGACAATTTATTACTTTTCGCAATGTTCGCCGAGATGTTCTTCCAAACAGGAGTACGCAGGTGTCAGATAACGGATGCGCGAACAGGCTCATTTTAGCATGGCCTTAGCATCCCTCCAAGAAAAAATAATCATACCTTTGAATCCCAAAATTCTATGTAAGAATGAAGCGCCGGCTAATTTGGGACAGGCGTTTCTGAATTTCATTCATCCAGGCTTCATCGCCCAGGGATTTGGCGACAATCAATAAATCCAGCAATTTGTTGATTCGGGCATCCAGATGCTCTTCAAGCATTTGCGATTGCAGACGCTTATCTTTGGCATACACCTCTACGAGCAAATCCGCCCATTCGTTCCATTCGTTAAACAAAAAACTCTGTTTATCCGGCTTGCTTCCAAGCTGACCGATGAGGCCCGTCAAATCAGGCTTTACACCGGGAGACACTTCGCTCCGGTTGCAGGCCGAACACGAAAAAATAGGCACATTATCGATTTCCACTTTGCCGGAGTAAACAACCGTGCGCAATTTCATGGTCATTAATTCTCCACAGGAACAACGTTTCTGCAAAATGGTCCACCCTTTCTCTTAATAGCAACATAAATAAAGCTGCGAGGTACGGCCGTCTTAACGACGGATTGGACCTGCTTAGGGAGCGCTTTGCTTGCGCAGCCCGTTAGGCAAATCATCCCGTATTTTTTGCGCTTAAATATGTGTATTCGACTTCTTTTGCATAAACTCCTTCCTCCGGCAGCATAGCAATTTTTAACTAGGGAGCGACTTTTCTCCACATCCGTCGGATGAAAGGAATCTTGATTGCCAGCATCGCAAGCGCTGCTCCGATGGCGTCATTGCGCAGATCCATCATATCAGGAGTCCGGTCATCAACAAAGAATTGGTGAAATTCATCCGTTACACCGTACAAAAAACAGAGAAAGACAATCAGCAGCTTCATTCGCCATGCATCCGCCTTGCTGCCAAAACCATAGTCCATAGCCAGCGCCAATACGAAGTAAGCAACAAAATGTCCCCAGTCAAAGCTCTCCATCCACGGCAAAATGTACTTAAAGATCGGAAGCACGGAGCCTAGTTGCTCACCAGTACGAGAAGATAGCCAAAAAATGACGCCCATCCAGATAAGAGCAGGGAGCCAGCGCAGCATCCGCCGCAGCCCGATCGGGCGATAATCTGTTTTGATCATTTGATTTATGAATTCTCCTTACGCTACAATGAATAAAGAAAACAGTATGTATGATGTGGGAGGGATTTCAAGTGAGTTTGCAAGGTAAAAACGTCATTTGCCTTTTGGATAATGACTTCGAAGATTTGGAATTATGGTATCCTGTTTATCGGGTTCGCGAAGAAGGAGCAACGGTGCTGTTTGCCGGTCCTGAAAAAGGAAAGAAGCATATCGGTAAATATGGCGTGCCTGCGGTAGCAGATTTGTCTTTTGACGAGTTGGACAGCAAATCGATCGACGGTCTGCTCGTTCCCGGCGGCTGGGCGCCGGATATGCTCCGCCGCTACCCGAAAGTTCTGCAGATTGTCCGGGAGCTGGATGCGGATCATAAACCGATCGGCCAGATTTGCCATGCCGGATGGGTACTGATTTCGGCAAAAATATTGAACGGACGCAAAGTCACCTCTACACCAGGCATCCGCGATGATATGGAAAACGCCGGCGCTACATGGCTGGACGAAGCGGTCGTTGTCGATGGAAATCTGATTTCCGCCCGCAGACCGCCGGACCTGCCTCCTTATGGCAAAGCGTTTGTGGATGCGCTCCGTGCCCGCTAATCCATTTGCGCCGGGCTGGCCGCTTGCGGGATTTGCTGTAGTTGATCCACATTTGCATTGAATGTCTCTAACTGATCATAAATTTCCTGACTCGTACGGCATTTCATAATATCGTCCAGCAAACGGCGGCTGTCTTCCTGATTCGTGCGGAGCAGCCGCTCTTTCACTTGCAAAATGGTATACGAGGACATGCTGAGCTCATCTACATCCAAACCAAGCCAGATCGGAAGCGCTCTGGCATCGCCTGCCAGCTCCCCGCATACTCCTACTGGTATTCCTTTTCGCTTGGCTGCGTCTACGGTTATCTTCAGCAAGCGCAGCACAGCCGGATGACATGGCTCATACAGATGTGCAATCTGCTCATTCATCCGGTCCACAGCAAGTGCAAATTGCACAAGATCATTCGTCCCGATGCTGAAAAAATCCACTTCGTCGGCCAGCAAATCCGCAATCAGGACTGCAGCCGGAACCTCTATCATAACGCCAACTTCGATATTTTCATTGAAGGGCAAGTTCTCCTGACGCAGCTCCTGCTTGGCTTCCTCAAGCACCTTTTTCGCCTTTTGCACCTCTTCAACCGATGAAATAAGCGGGAACATAAGCTTGACATGCCCGTAATGGGACGCTCGTAAAACAGCTCTTAACTGCGTCTTGAACAAATCCTGTCTGTCCAATGAGATTCGAATGGCCCTGTATCCAAGAAAAGGGTTATCCTCCTCCGGAATCTCAAAATAGTCCAGTTGCTTGTCGCCCCCGATATCCAAAGTTCTGATGATAACAGGGTGGGAATCGAGCTTCTGCGCGACTGCCTTGTACACTTCAAACTGCTCCTGCTCACTCGGAAAGCTGTGCCGGTCCATATATAGAAATTCTGTACGGAACAGACCGACCTCAACCGCTCCGGCCCGCAGCGCCACCTCAAGCTCTTTGAGCGAACTGATATTGGCCGCAAGCTCAATCGTCTTGCCGTCCGGCGTTACCGGCTTTACCCCGACAAAACGATGAAGCTTTTTCTTCTCCTCCAACTGACTGCTGCGGCGCATTTTGTATCTGTCCGTTACAAGCTTGGAAGGCCGCACGAGCATTTCGCCTTTGGCGCCGTCAATGATCAAAGAATCGCCAGTCTGAATGGGCTCTATCAGCTTGCCCTCTACTCCGACAACAAGCGGAATCCCAAGCGCCCTGGCCATAATTGCCGAATGCGAGGTGGTGCTGCCTGCCAGCGTCACGATGCCCAGCACATGGCTTGGGTTCAGATGTGCAAGCTGTGAGGGGGACAGCTCCTTAGCAACCAGAATGAAGGGCTGAGTGTCCGTAGGCAGTGTAATTTCCGGCGCGCCAAGCAGATGCTTAAGCAGACGATTGCCGACATCCTTGATATCAAGGGCTCGCTCCTTCATATATTCATCGTCGAGCAGATCAAACATCGTCACAAAATGATCGATCGCTTCCTTAACCGCTACCTCTGCAGCTTTGTATTGCCGCTGAATGATGCCCTGCACTTCATTCATGAAGATCGGGTCATCCAGAATAGCCAGATGCGCATCGAAAATATGAGATTCGGCAGTGCCGACTACCTCGCGGAGCTCGCCCTTCATTTGCTCGATTTCATCCTTAGAGGTTTTAATTCCTTCGTAGAGACGGTCAAATTCCTTCGCCAAATCGGTTACGTCTATTTTTTGTTCAGGCACGTCCCACTCCCAGTTCGGAAGCACAAAGGCTTTACCTATTGCGATTCCTGCTGAAGCCCCTATACCTTGAATCATCGTGAATCCTCCCCATTTTCTCTCTTGTTCAGAACAACTGACATAACCGATGCCTGACCTTTTTTGACCGCCTTAAACGGCCCGTAGCTCCAAGAACGCACAGCATCAGGATTGGATATCACCATTGGCGTCGCAAGCGACTTGCAATCTTGTCTGACCTTGTTCAAATCAAATTTGACAAGCAGCTGTCCAGGCTTCACCTCGTCCCCTTCTTTTACAAAGGCATGAAATCCTTTGCCCTTGAGCTGGGATGTATCAATCCCGATATGCAGCAGCACATCAAGCCCCTCCTGTGTCCGAATGCCAAGAGCGTGCATGGTCGGATAAACGTGGACTACTACTCCCTTAACAGGAGAAACCAACTCCCCGCGCTCCGGCATGAAGGCAACCCCCTGCCCAACAAGCTTGCCGGCGAAAATCGGGTCCGGAACTTCCTCCAGCGGAATCATCCGGCCTTGCATTGGCGAGCAGAACGACACCTGGGTTAGGTCGCGCTTCATTACTTTGACCATTTCCTCACGAATCAGCTCGGAATAGGTACCGAAGACGACTTGCACGTTGCCGCTGCCAAGCTTGATTACCCCGGCGGCGCCCAGATTGCGAAGCGCATTGATATCCAGGAGCTTGTCGTTATTCAGACGCAGGCGAAGTCGTGTGATACAGGCTTCCATCTGAACGATATTTTCCTTGCCACCGATCGCTTGCATAATAAGAGGAGCGCGGTACGGAATATCTCCCGCCCATTCATCAAGCTGAGAGCCTTCCTCGCGTCCCGGAGTAGGAATACGGAATCGTCGAATTGCCCAGCGAAACATGACGTAATAGAGTACGCCCAGCACAATACCGATAGGGATCAGCAGCCAGCCGCGGGTCGACAGATGCGCATTAATAACATAATCGATTGCCCCGGCGGAAAATGAAAAGCCATGCAAAATCCCGAGTTCATACGTAATCCACATGACGAGGCCTGAGAGAACAGCATGGACGATAAATAAATAAGGCGCGACAAATAAAAAAGCAAATTCCACCGGCTCGGTTACTCCTGTCAGGAAGGAGGCCAACGCTGCGGAAAAAAACGTCTTCTTGATCTTGGGCTTCAAATCCTCGCGAGCCTCATGAATAATAGCAAATGCAATTGCGGGCAACGCAAACATCATCGTCGGATACAAACCGGCCATAAATGCGCCCGCTGTCGGGTCGCCAGCAAAAAAACGCGGCAAATCACCGTAGACGGTAACGCCAGAGGCCGTCTCATAGCCGCCCACTTGAAACCAGAATACATGGCTGACTAAATGATGAAGTCCGAATACAACAAGAATACGAAGAACGAATCCGAATAAGAACACCCCGAAGCCGCCCGCTGATGCAACAATTTCTCCGAGATGCTCCAGACCGTTTTGAATCAGAGGCGCAATTCCGATCATTAAAATTGAAAACAGCACGGATACGCCGCTCACTACAATCGGCACGCTGCGCGGTCCGCCGAAAAAGTGGAGCCATTCCGGCAACCTGAGCTCCTTCAGCTTCCCATAGCAAAAACCTGCGAACAAGCCGATTAAGACGCCGATCAGAACAGTTGGGCGAATCGGAATATCGCTGTAGCTTCCCGTTATGCCCGTATATATAAACATTCCAGCCAACGCTGCCATTACAGCCGCACCGGCATTGTTGGACATGCCAGAGGCTACTCCGAGAGCAAATAGGTATGGGAGGAAAGAAAACAGCGCATCGCTGGCGGTCGCCAAGTAACCATTGAAAAAAGGAAGTCCGATTGCAGACCAAGGGAGCTGACTGAGACTTAAAAACAGAGCTGCAGCAGGAAGCACTGTCATCGGCAGCATTAACGCCCGACCGACCTGCTGTAAATTGCCCATAATATTCAATTCAAATCCCCCTCCAATCCACATCTGCGTAATAAATCACTATTATCGATGGTAAGCGTTTGTAAGCATTTTGTCAAAGAAAAACAGCGGACCGTTCAAGGTCCGCTGTCTCGCTATTATCGGATTAGAAACGGTTAAAACCGCCTTGTCCGTATTGCGCGTTAATGTTTTGGTTACCGCTTTGGTAGCCTAAGTGTGCCAGTACCGGCCCATCTTGTGCATTAGCGCCAGATGCATTCAAAACAGGGTTTTGCTGCGTTTGAGCATGCGCTTGCTGGTAGCCGCCCTGGTAGTTGTTTGCTTGGTAGCCGCCTTGGTAACCTGCTTGTGCTTGGTACCCGCCGCTATAGGAAGACCCGATGTTGTTGTTGTTTGCGGAATAACCGCCAAAATGGGCAATTACTGGCTGGGATTGGTATTGATTGTTGTAATTTTGCTGCAATTGTTGCGATTGCTGCGCATACGGCTGTTGGGCAATAAAGTTGGAACGGTGCAAAGCATCGTGACCAACTTGGTCACCCAAGTGCGAGAGAACCGGCTGGTATTGCGACTGTGCGCCAGCATAGCTGCGGTACCCGCTTTGGTTCTGTGCGCCATAGGATTGGCCAGCATAATTTTGCTGCTGGTTAGCCTGGTAACCGCCCAGGTGGGAAATTACAGGACCGGCATTGGATTGCGAACTGATTTGTCCGTGGTATTGGGACTGTACATAACCAGCAGGCTGATATTGATTTTGCTGATTGTAGGATTGATTTCCTGCCTGAAACCCTGGCTGATAAGACGAACCGTTCATGTCTTGTCCTCCTCAAAATAGCGGATAGTCTCCACGGCAGCCGAGCTTGGATACCATAGAGCCTCTCTTATTGTCTGAGAACAAGATTGTTTTTATTCTTACTTTTTATGACTTTTCAAAATCGTGGAATTGCCTTTTCGGCGCGTATAACCATCTGCTTATTTCGGCAGTAAAATAGAATCTTCTACCTTGATGCAGCGATCCATAATGACTTCAAGTCCGCCCTTGGACGCAATTTCTGCCGCTTCCTCACTATGGATGCCCAGTTGCAGCCACAGTATCTTCGCACCGATTTGTACCGCTTCTTCCGCTACAGGCGGACAATGCTCGCTGCGTCGGAATACATTCACAATGTCCACCTTAAAAGGAATATCCGCCAAGCTCGAATAACACGTTTCACCCAGTATTTCCTGTGCGTTTGGATTGACCGGAATGATGCGATAGCCTTTCTGCTGCATGGCTTCGGATACCATGTAAGATGTCCGGTCCGGTTTGTCGGACAAGCCAACCACAGCAATAACAGAAGTGTTTTGCAGCAGTTCCTTGATTTTCTCGCGTGAAGGATGTTCGTAAGCCATTATGATTCCTCCTTTAAGATCAAGATTGGGAAGTCTGTATGGATTGGGTCCATTCAACATTCGCGCCAAGAGCCTTGAGATGATCAAAATAGATTGGATAGGATTTGGCTACATGATGGGCATCCAGAATCCGGATTGGTTTTTGAGCCCGCAGGCCGACAATTGTGAGCGCCATAATCACTCTGTGGTCATAGTGAGCGTTGATCTCCACTCCGCCTTCTACACCTTCAGGACGGCCGTGGACAATAATCTCGGCCTGACGTTCCTCCACATTGGCACCTGCTTTGCGCAACTCATTCAAGTAGTCGGTAATTCGGTCGCATTCCTTGTAGCGCAAATTCTCTACATTATAGAATCGGGATGTGCCTTCAGCAAATACAGCAGCCGCTACCATCGCAAGTACCGCATCGGTTGCCGCATCGCCATCAAACTCGACAGCCTTGAGCTTTCCGTTGCCTTGAACATGAACGGTACCATTCGTGTGAGTAAGCGGCGTCTCCATCATTCGCAATACATCGACAATGGCACGCTCACCCTGCTTGCTGTTCTCCGCAAGGCGATGGAGCTTGACATCAGACCGGGTGACAGCAGCCGCGGCAAGCACAGCCGCAGAGCCCGGGTAGTCACCCTGTACACTATATTGCTGTGCTTTGTACTTCTGATTGCCGGCAACCTTGTAGTTCATCAGGTCTTCGCTCGCTTCAATAACGATGCCTGCCTGCTCCAGCACCTCCAGCGTTTGACCGATAACAACCTTGGATTTGAGATCATGCAGCACTTCAATCTCGCTATCCTCAGGAAGCAGCGGGGTCAGAAACAGCAGAGCGCTCAGGAACTGGGAGCTGACATTGCCGGATACCTGAATTTTACCGCCCTTTGGCGCGCCGCCGTGAATCGTAATCGGCAGTTTACCTTCGCGATGGTCAATTTTCACTCCCATTTGCCCAAGAGCCGTAATCAGGTCATCATGCGGACGTTTGCCTAATGAATCCGGATACGTATTCACGAAGGTAACTTCCGGGCAAAGGGAAGCGATCGCCATCAGAAAACGCAGCACCGCTCCGGCATTGCCTACATTAAGTTCATTGACATGACGCGGCTTGCTGCCAAAGCCTGTGATCGTAATTTTCTCGTCATCTTCTTCAATCACAGCTCCCAGATCGCGAAGACAGCGGCGCATGGCGTCACTGTCTTCGCTATGTGCCGGATAGTAGATTGTGCTTGTCCCTTCCGCCAATGCAGCGACGAGCAAATATCTTGTCGTATAGTTCTTCGAGGAAAGAGCCTGAAGCTCTCCCTTTAATTGAGGTGTCGGGGTAACCAGAACATCCATGAACAATCTTCTCCTTCGATATTAAGTATGATGATTACAGAGAATAGCTGATGATTACTCCTGCCCATCCAAGCAAAATCCCGCCGGCACAGGTTAGCAAGAGGTAGCGGGCCAACCTGGAATACTCGCGCTCCCTGGCCATCATCACGGATTGAACCATAAAGGTCGAATACGTCGTATAGCCGCCAAGAATTCCTGTCCCCGCAAATAAATAGAGCAATGGAATTTTCTCCTGAATCCCCAGCCCTATGAGCAGGCCAAGGATAAATGAGCCCGTCAAATTTATCGTCAAGGTCGCCCGGTCGCCGCGCGGCGTACGCTTCGCGTACCAAAGACCTACACCATATCTAAGCAGCGAGCCGATCGCTCCGCCGACCGCAGTAACTGCAAGTTCAAGCATCCGCTTTTCTCCTTCGTGCCGGCTGTGCCAGAAGCCTGTAACCTGATCCGGCTAATGTCAATCCGGCAATAAGCGATAGGATGAAATAGTTGAAAGCAGTCAGCAGATAGCCTTCCTGAATCAACTGAACCAGTTCAAGGCTGAAGGTTGAAAAAGTCGTATACGAGCCGATTATGCCGGTGCCTACAAGCTCTTTCCACAGCCTGGAAAGACCAGGTCGCCTATTGGCATAACCCAGCCATAAACCAAGCGCCAGACTGCCTGTCAAATTGCACAGCAGCGTAGCCCAAGGGAAAGCGCCGGGGCCTGACGGAACAAGCCAAAGGCTCATTCCAAACCGCAAGGACGCGCCAAGCGCGCCTCCGGCTGCAACGGCAAGCATGACTCTCATTGCCGCTGTTCCTTCATACCCAAAATCTGCGCCGCGACCTCCTCAGAGGTAAGCCGTGTCGTATCAACGGTATGATGGACAAAGTCATACGCATGTCTGCGCTCCTCCAGCAAGGCGGTAACCCGCTGCTCGACATTTCCTTGGAGAAGCGGCCTGGAGGTGTCGTTTTTCACCCGGTCCACAATTTTCTCCGCATCAGCAGTAAGAGCAATGACCCAGCCATGCTGCAGCATCGCTTTGCGGTTCTGCTCGCGCAGCACGGCCCCCCCTCCTGTAGCAATAATCTTGCCTCCGTCAGACTCCAGCACCTGGCTTAGAACCTGACCTTCCACCTCGCGGAAAGCCTCTTCTCCGAAGTCTGCGAACAGTTCGCGGATCGTCCGGCCCTGCTGACGTTCAATCTCCGCATCCAGATCGATGCACGGCAGCTGAAGTTGTCTGGCAAGCAGACGGCTGACCGAGGATTTGCCGGTCCCCATAAATCCGACCAGTACAATAGTTTCATTTGTTCTTGACAATCGGGTACACCTCTTATGAATAAGGTCAGCTTGCATCAATCGCTGGACCAGGGCTCACTGCATGAGGCAGTCAGCATTTCCGCAGCCCGGACCAGCCTACTTCCCCATCATATCACAATTTACGCCCCCAATCCTCACTATTTGGACAGGGACGGTATAAAAAAGGCAAATTTGCCGTATGGATATAATATCCATATTATGCCCATAAAGCAAACAAACGCAATGAAAGCAGGTGAATTCAAAATGCACCGTCTATCAGACGATGAGCTTGACCAGCAAAAAATTACCCGTTTCCTCGATCCTTCTCATCCGCTGTGCCGGTCGGATGTCATCTGGATTTTGGATTGGATCAAAAAAAAGGTGGCTGCCGATAAGCCAAGCATGCTTGGTCTATCGCAGCCACTATTGTGGAAAAGCTACTGCCGTTTCGCCGAAGCCTCCATGCTGCTCATACATTGCCAGCGGTTCAGCTACGATGAGACGGACCGGCTGAGGACACTGCTCGCCGAGGCTGTCAGCTCCATCCGCAGTTCCTGATCAGACCGGATTACTCCATCCAGTTGAAGTGGAATGAACCTTCTTTGTCCACCCGCTTGAACGTATGCGCGCCGAAGTAGTCACGCTGCGCTTGCAGCAAGTTAGCCGGCAGACGCTCTGTACGATAACTATCGTAATAGGCAAGGGCGCTTGCGAATGCAGGCACCGGGATACCGGCTGCAACAGCTGTTGATACAACTTCACGCCAAGCGCTTTGGTAGGACTCGACGATATTTTTGAAATAGTCATCCAGCAGCAAGTTGCGCAGCTCCGGATTTTTGTCGTATGCGTTTTTGATGTTTTGCAGGAAGCCTGCACGGATAATGCAGCCGCCACGGAAAATCATTGCGATATCGCCGTAACGCAGGTTCCAGTCATATTCTTCGGATGCTTCGCGCATTTGAGCGAAACCTTGTGCGTAAGAGCAGATTTTGCTCGCAAACAGCGCTTTGCGAACCGCTTCAATAAATGCAGCCTTGTCGCCTGTATAAGCTTGAGCTTCAGGCCCTTTCAGCAGCTTGCTCGCAGCAACGCGCTCTTCCTTCAAAGCAGACAGGAAACGGGAGAATACGGATTCTGTAATGATGGACAATGGAACGCCCAGATCGAGCGAGCTTTGGCTTGTCCATTTTCCGGTTCCCTTTTGACCTGCGGAATCCAAAATGACATCAACCATCGGCTTGCCGGTTTCCGGATCATACTTGGAGAAGATGTCAGCAGTAATTTCGATCAGATAGCTGTCAAGCTCCCCTTTGTTCCACTCGGTGAAAATTTCATGAAGCTCTGGCGTGTCCACGCCAAGAACGTTCTTCAGCAGGTCATAGGCTTCACAAATCAGCTGCATGTCGCCATACTCAATACCGTTGTGCACCATCTTCACGTAATGGCCAGCGCCATCCGGTCCGATATATGTACAGCAAGCATCGTCGCCGACTTTAGCGGAAATTGCAGTCAAAATAGGCTCAACCAGCTTGTAGGCCGACTCTTGTCCGCCCGGCATGATGGATGGGCCTTTGAGCGCGCCCTCTTCACCGCCGGATACCCCTGTGCCGATAAAGCGGAAGCCTTTGGCTTCAAGCTCTTTGCTGCGGCGCTGAGTATCAGGGAAGTAGGCATTTCCACCGTCGATAATGATATCGCCTTCTTCCAGATGAGGAACCAGCTGATTAATCGTATCGTCTGTGCCTTTGCCCGCTTGAACCATGATCAGGATCTTGCGCGGTGCTTCCAGAGAAGCGACGAACTCTTCAATCGTATACGTAGGGTGAAGCTGCTTGCCAGCGGCTTCCTTTATCAAATCATCCGTCTTCTCACGTGAACGGTTAAAAACAGATACAGTGAAACCTCTGCTCTCAATGTTAAGCGCCAAATTTTTTCCCATGACGGCGAGGCCAATTACGCCAATTTGCTGTTTAGACATGTGCTTCCTTCATCCCTTTACATTCTTATTTGCTTGCGCATTTGCACGAATAAGATTATTTTACTCTTTTTATGCCGGAATGAAAACTGTTTTCGTTGTTTTCTTTAAAATGAACAAGGATGCTCCCAGCCAATCGGCTGTCGGAAGCATCCTTGTCAGGTTATCCAGGGGTTCAAAGCTACAGTTCCAACTGCAGCATTTCAATACGCATCGCTGCCAGCCTGCCCTTGGAAGCGGCAATTCCTTCCTCATCCTGCCGAGCCAGCGCCTCGCTTAATACAGACAGCTCATAGTCCAACTCATAGCGTAATACCGGCACACGCTCCTCCGCTCTCTTGGAGCTGAATGCCTCTATGATCTCTTCTACCGTCACAAAAGGTTTACGTTGGTAAATGATTTTATGTTCCATTCCGCTTACCTCCACAAGTCGAATGATTTCACCAAACATAATGTTCTCGATGACAATCTGGCGGTCTTTAATGCGCTTGACAACGGCGTGGCCCCGGGTATCGTTAATTAATTTTTCCAGCAGTTCAGACAGCTTCTCATCTTTAATGGTGTAATCGCCTACAATTTTATAGCGGTTCTGAAGCCGCTGAAATTTAAGCTTCACCAGCTTGCGTCCTGTTCGGATCGAAATGAGAAATTGGGCCTCGGATTCGCTCCAGTAGAGTGAGTAGCCCTCCTGAATCAAATCGCGAATAAAATTCTGGATTTGCCGACGGTCGAAACGAAGCTCCAAGTTGCAATACTCCACTTCATGGCTTTTATTCACGGCAACCCCTCCCTGGCGGTTTGTATGTCTGCAATGACTAGTTGTGTATTATTGACGAAATGTTCTGACAATTTGTTCTTACTATTATCTTATACTTCATCATATGTTATGGCAACTTGGTTTATTGACTATTTTGACAGTTAATTTCGCTTGTCCCTCTGAAATCGGCACAAGGCTCCACTCTCCAAGGCGGTCATTTCCACAAGCAGCAGACCTGTCATTCCTTGCGGCAGCCAGCAGACACTATGCTATAATAGGCACAGCAAACTAACCCAGGGAGGATTCGAAACATGACCCCATCCAAAGTTCATCAGACGTTGCAGACTTTACATATAAGCGAAACGCCGCAAGAGAAGCAGCCGCAGGAAGCCCTCTTTGCCGGTTTTACACAGGAGGACTTTGACGTCTTCACAATTCCTGGCCTCGAGCCGCGCATGGAAGCTCTGATCCGTCTCGTCCGCCCAAAGCTGAATTTGCTCGGAGAGCGTCTGTCGCCTGAATTGTCCGTTCTCTGCGGCGAAGAGATGTTCCCGCATGTCGCCAAGCATGCAAGACGGACCATTAATCCGCCAAATGACACCTGGGTAGCCTTTGCCCATAATAAACGAGGGTACAAGGCGCATCCCCATTTCCAGATCGGCCTGTTTGAATCTCATTTGTTCATTCAGTTTGCAGTTATATATGAATGCAAGAACAAATCGATATTTGCAGATCATGCACAGAACAAGCTAAAGGAGATCATTGATCTTGTTCCTTCACATTATGTATGGTCAAGCGATCATATGATTCCTGAGGGAACACGGCATGGCGATCTGGGCAAGCAGGGACTGGAGACGCTGCTTGCCCGATTGAAAACCGTTAAGGCGGCCGAGGCGCTGTGCGGGCTTCAGCTAGACCGCAACGATCCGCTGCTGCGCGATGGCGAGAGGCTCATCCGCACGATCGAACAGACTTTCCAGACATTGCTGCCGCTTTATCGAATGGCCTTTTAGGCCGAGAAACGACACAACGGGATTGACTGCAAAGCCGGATAAAGGCTCTGCAATCAACCCCGTTGTTATTTAGCGGGCCTCCCCTGCGCCTGCTCTGCGGTCAGCGGCAACAAAGCCGGAAAGCAGCAGCAGCGCAGCCAGCGACAGCGCGCCGGCTACTAGATAAGGCAGCTTTAAATCCAGCACGAACAATGAAGTCGCTACCAGAGGACCGATAATTCGTCCAAGGCTGTCCATGGAGGAGCTAAGCCCTGAAGCAACCCCCTGTCCAACAGTCGTCTTTTGCGTAATGAGCGAGGTGACACAAGGACGGATCAAGGCGTTGCCGATTCCGAATATGGCCAAAAAGACAGTCGCTGTCCAAAGCGTGTGGGCGGTGACCAGCAGGAAAAAGCCTGCGGCTGACAGGAACAAGCCAGCTATAATGAATTTCGGCTCCGATCCCGGGCGTATATACCTCCTGACGACTCCGCCCTGTACGAGCGCTCCGACAATGCCGCAGACAAAGAACATCATTCCCACCTGCCCCGGCGTTACATCAAAGCGCTGCATACCGAACAATTGCAGCGTAGCCTCGAGACCGGCAAGCGTGACCGCTACAAAAAACGCCATTACGTACAAATAGCGTATCGAGCCTCTGAAAGCCTGCCAGCGCGATGGCCGCTTGTCTCCGACTGCCTGGCGCTTCTCCGGCGGAAGCGACTCCTTCAGCCGTGACAGGGCGAGCAAAAAGGTAATGAGCGCAAGAACAGCCGCTGCGAAAAACGGAGCCTGCAAGGAAATCTGGCTCAGCAAGCCGCCGACGCCTGGACCGATCGTGAAGCCCAACCCGATCGACATGCCCACCAGTCCCATGCCTTTCGTTCGTTCCTCCGGCGGAGTTACGTCTGCTACATAAGCAACAATGACTGAAGTTACGGCCCCTGAGAACAAGCCGCCAAGCACGCGCGAAGCATACATTAGAATGAGGCTATCCGAACCGATGCCAAATAAAATAAAGCTCGCTGCGAATCCGACGATGCCGGTCAATATAATCGGACGTCTGCCGATGCGATCCGACAACGCCCCCCAAACAGGCGAAAGCAAAAATGAAACCGCCGAATAAATGGACAGCATCAGTCCGGTATGTCGCTCCAGCAAGCCGGGGTCCGCCGCTTTAATCAGCTCCGGCATGACCGGAATAATAATCCCGAAGCCAATGAACGTCGTCATCAACATCAGCATCACGACAAATAGTGGTTTGTTCATCTGTATTCCCTCCATCGATAATCGTACCATAACTTGTCAACGCATGGAAATGAACAAATCCGTAACAAAATCTGCTTGCATTCCCTCCTGTTTTTGCTATACTCAACCTTGTTTGATTACTTTTATTTTGGAAGGCTGGGTGAATCATTGGACCATACGCAAACCCCGCTATTTAGCGCGTTGTGCAAACATGCGGAGCAGAAACCTGTACAATTTCACATCCCTGGACACAAAAAAGGCGCCGGCAGCGACCCGGAATTCCGGTCATTTATCGGCGACAATGCCCTGTCCATCGATTTAATAAATATAGCCCCATTGGATGATCTGCATCAGCCGACCGGTGTTATTGAGGAAGCACAGAAGCTTGCCGCCGATGCATTCGGCGCGGATTATACGTTCTTCTCGGTACAAGGGACAAGTGGTGCAATTATGACAATGATTTTGACGGTATGTTCACCGGGAGACAAGATCATCGTACCCCGTAATGTACACAAATCCGTCATGTCAGCGATCATATTCGCCGGCGCCCGTCCGGTCTTCATCTCCCCTGCCCGTGATGGCAATCTGGGGATT
The DNA here is from genome assembly GCF_016424485.1 of Paenibacillus roseus. GTDB lineage: Bacteria > Bacillota > Bacilli > Paenibacillales > Paenibacillaceae > Paenibacillus_D > Paenibacillus_D roseus. The sequence goes on along the minus strand of NZ_JAELUP010000103.1, from coordinate 409,354 downwards.
GACCACGGCATTACAACTCGCTCGGTTCGCCGGGCGCTGCAGCGCCATCCCGACGCCAAAGCGGTCCTTGTCATCAACCCGACCTACTACGGGATCTGCGCCAATCTGAAGGAAATTGTCGATCTCGTACACAGCTACGACATCCCGGTGCTCGTCGACGAAGCGCACGGCGTGTTGATTCACTTCCATGACAAGCTGCCGATGTCCGCGATGCAGGCCGGCGCTGATATGGCGGCAACCAGCGTACACAAGCTTGGCGGCTCGATGACGCAAAGTTCGATTTTGAATGTGCGCAGCGACAGAATTAATGCGCAGCGCGTCAAGACTATTATCAGTATGTTGACGACGACTTCCACGTCCTATATTCTGCTCAGTTCCCTGGATACGTCCAGACGCCATCTTGCGCTGAACGGCTACAAAATGGCGGAGGAAGCTATTGCCCTGAGCCAGTACGCCCGTGTCGAAATTAACAAGATTCCGGGACTGTACTGCTTTGGCGAGGATATTTTGGGCGATGAAGCAACCTACGACTATGACCCGACCAAAGTGTGCGTACATGTACGCCATCTGGGCATCACAGGTTACGAGGTGGAGAACTGGCTGCGGAATCATTATAATCTTGAAGTCGAGCTTAGCGATATGTACAATATCCTTTGTCTCATTACAACCGGGGATGACCGCAGTACGGTCGATATTTTGCTCACTGCCTTAAAAGAGATGTCTGAAGCATACTATCAGAAGAACGAGGCCAAGGAGTTGGTTGTGAAAATTCCGGAGATCCCGCAGCTCTCTCTTACCCCGCGCGATGCGTTCTATGCGGAAACCGAAGTCATTCCGTTCAAGGAATCTGCAGGGAGAATTATTGCCGAATTTATTTATGTGTACCCGCCGGGCATTCCGATTCTGCTCCCGGGTGAAGTTATTTCGCAGGAGAACATTGAGTATATTGTCGACCATGTGGAAGTGGGTCTTCCGGTAAAAGGTCCGGAGGATCGCAGCATTGAGTTCGTGAAGGTAATTGTTGAGGAAGAAGCGATATTCTAGCCCAGGCAAGTTGTTCCACTTCCTATTCGAATTGCAAGGGGCGGTTCCTGAAGTCACTTACGTTGACTAAAGGACCGCCCCTCCTATTATTTCAGTTCAAAACCTCTGCCTAGCAGGAAATCATGCATATGATCACGCTGGTTTTCTCTTTCAAATTTTCTCAGCATCTCCCGTGACCATGTCGTTTCCCGTTCACCGCCTGCTCCCCCGCCTTTGCGCGTAGCATAATAGTGGCTTGTAATCTCATCATAGGTGTGAATTCCTTTCTCCAGTGCGTCTTCACTGTAGGTCTCCTGGTGATACACAGCAGCAAGCGGAAAACGCGGGCGAATATCAGGCTCCTGATCCGGTACGCCGACGCACAGACCGAATACCGGGTAAACCAGTTGCGGCAGCTCGAGCAAATCCGTTACCTCTTGCGGATTATTACGGATTCCCCCGATGTAGACCGTCCCATACCCAAGTGATTCCGCGGCAACTGTTGCATTTTGAGCCGCCAACACGGCGTCTACCGTACTCAGGAGGAGCATCTCGACATTTTGCTTTAATTCTATATCCTCATGCAGTCGGACTGCTTTTCTGATTTTGTTCAAATCGGCGCACCATATGAGGAATACCGGGCTCTCCAGGATTTGCTTCTGGTTTCCGGAAAGTTCGGACAAGCGTTGCTTTCGCTGAGGGTCACGGACTGCCACTACGCTATAGGCCTGAATATTCGAGGAGCTTGCGGCGGCCTGGGCGGCCAAAATTATTTCCTGCAGGTGTGCCTCAGGAACATCAATATTCTTATACTTTCGAATAGAGCGGTGGTTTCTTAACAGTTGGATCGTCTCGTTCATCATCTTTTGCCTCCTAATTTGCCCTTGGAAGTAAAAAACCGGAGACACCAAATAAATTAGCGTCTCCGGTTTGGCCGGTCGTAAACTGTCCAAGTTATCCAAGTTTATTAATGAAGAAATGCTAAACTCAAATTATCATGGGAGCCAGTTGTTGTCAACTATTCACAAGGCAAGCCAGCTCGAAGCGAACTTTCTCCGGTGTAGCGAAATGCCAAGCGTAAGCAGCTTGGCATTTCTTTGATAGGCAAGAGCTTCGTTTCGCGGGTAAAATAAAAAACCGCCCTACCGATGTCCCGGATGGCGGCTACTTGCAGATTGTTATCGAATTACGCTTGAGATTCATTCTCTTGCAGGGCGATTTCCTCGTAAATTTTGGATACACGCTCCCACTCCTCATCGTCTTCGATACCTACGAGGAATGCTTCATCGTTCTCTTCTTCAATGCGGAAAATAATTCCGTCAGACTCCGGATTGTTGCGATCCAAAAGGACAGCATATACTTGCTCTTCGGATTCAAAGGTGAAAACCATCACCATTTCCCGTTCTACACCTTCATCATCGCTAACTAAAAATACATGCTCTTCGTGCTCATGCTCATGGTCATGACCACAGCCGCAATTGTCTCCATGTTGATGTTCGCTCATTGGTTAACCCCATTTCACATTTAAAAATCTTTCACCAACGTATCGTAACATTTTCATGAAAGATGGTCAAACCTCTTTCGTTTACTGAATAAACATTGCAAATTCGTTATTGAGCCGTAATTGTCTTCTCGGAAACGACTGTCCATTCATTAGAAGACACAGGCTTGATGTAGAAACGAATCAAGTACTTGCCCGCGGAGTCAAAATTGTACCGAAAATCTTCAGACCGGAACCAGAAATTATCAGGCTGCTTGCTTGGGTTGACGTCCTGGGCTTGAATAAGCTTCTCGTCCCCCGCAGGATCGGCAATTGCGACCTTAACCCCGTTAATATCCACCTTCAAATTGTCGATTTGAGAGAATACGCTAAATGTGACTCTGCCTTGCTTAACGTTGCCAAATGAATTTTGCCCTTGAAACAGGAACATATGTACATTCGGTTTATAGATGGAAGCCCGCTTGGCGGAATCATCCCATACAACTAATGCCTGCAAGGAAGAAGCAATCTGCCTGAGCGGCAAAAATGTACTTCCTTCCGAAAGCAGGCCAGACTCTTTGGATTCAATTCCGTTAACAAAAACTCTGACTTTCTGTGCAGTGGAGTCGGCGAACAACGCCGTACCGCCAAAAAGTGAAAGCGCCAGTGTAAGAACAACCAGCTTCTTGATCTTCATTATGCCATACCTCCTCCCGTTGTTGCTTGTAAGGTTATACTCTCCAATTTAGGCAAAGTTGCGCAAGTCCCGGCCACTTTTTTTGTTATGATAATCTTCCCTCATATTGAATTGTTTTTTGTAAATTCTAGTGATATAAGCACTTTTTTTTTGACCTGAAAAATGATAAATTGAATAGAAATCTGAATTTGCAGGGGGTCATTAACGTTTGAAACTTCAAATGCTCGGTACTGGGAGTGCTTTTGCCAAAACCTTTTACAACAACAATGCATTAGTCTATGCAAATGGTTATACACTACTGGTGGATTGCGGCATTACGGCCCCAGCTGCCTTGCATTCATTAGGAAAATCTCCCGATGAGATTCATGCACTGCTGGTTACTCATATTCATGCTGATCATGTGGGAGGGCTTGAGGAAATTGCGTTTCGAATGAAATTCCAGTATCAACGCAAACCGCTTCTCTATGTGCCTGAAGTGTTGGCGGTTCCTCTTTGGGAAAATGCGCTGAAAGGCGGGCTGTCACAAGATGAAGGACATACGCTGGAGGATTATTTTGATGTTCGGTTGATGGAGGAAGGGCACGAATACGAGCTTGCACCGGGCCTATGTGTAGAAATTATAGAAACGCCGCATATTCCAAACAAAGCCAGCTTCTCGCTTTATTTGAATCGGCACCTGTTCTACAGCGCCGATATGCGCTTCAATCCTGAGCTTCTGCACAGTCTTGTGGACCAACGCGGCTGCGATACCATTCTCCATGATTGCCAATTTATTAATCCTGGCGCGGTTCATGCCTGCCTCGATGATTTGGTGACCTTGCCGGAGTTCATCCAGCAACGTCTCTGGCTAATGCATTATGCGGACAATCAACCTGAATATATCGGAAAAACGGGGCAAATGCGTTTCATCGAGCAGCAGCGGCTGTATGATGATACCGAGCTTTCAAAATTGAATGTCGAATTCAACGAAGCGTAAATGACTTTGCCGCCCTTTGCCACAATGTTGGCGGTCAGGAGCTGGTTTTTGTGCAGAAAAACAAGCCACCTTTATCGTTCCTGGAGGACGGGTTACGTCCAGTTCAGGCGACAGGGTGGCTTATTTGTGACTTGCAATCGAGACTGGCAAGTGATCAGAAGCGCGGGAGTTGGTCCAGATTGTTCGTTGGATCTCCGTCTGCGTCACCGCGAATGTAGAATTCGCCGTCTCTTCCTTTGAAGCTGTTCACGCCCGCAATGCGTCCAGCCTGTACTTCTTGCAACGCTTCCTGATACTGCAACACGCGGCCGTTTGAGGTTTGAAAGGCGGTTAGGTCTCCGTCACCGTTCTTTTGTACGGCAACGAATCGCTCACGCTGGTCCAGACTTTGATTCGCATTTGCAGCCAAATCGGCATTGGAGGTAGATTGGTTATTGAAGCCAAGATTGGCATCATCCGCTACATTAGTATTGACACTGGAGTTGATATTCACCCCGGCATTGGTCACTGCATTTGCATTTTGGACGGCCTCGTTGTCTGCGTTGTTATTGAAATTGCTCGTTTCGCTGGATTGGTTCGAATTGAAGTTTTGGGTTTGGCCGTTGTTCAGGCTATTGCCCGGGCTGCTGTTCGGAGCATTGTTCGTCATGGTTGTTATCCTCGCTTTCCTGTTGTCTTCTGACATGTCTTCCGAATGACCTGATCGGTCATCCGGATAGTTTGCACGCTTAGTATGGAACATTTTGTATGAAACCATACATGCGGCTTATCAAGCTGTCTAAAGTATTACGGCTGTGTACGCAATCCCCCGCCGGGACGATAAGGCTCAATTGACGATCTGCCAAATGACTGACGGGGGAGCGGCTCCACTATTCCTGCCCGTGTATATACATCACTGGTAACCGATGGTCTTCCATACACATCCTGGATCACAAAAGCTGGTTCAGCCGGGGATGCATCCGTCATCCGAAAGAGAGAAAATGAAAAACTGGCGCAGCCTTCCAGAGACAAAACAGCAAGCAGCAGTACCAAAGGCTTCCACATCTTGCACGCACTCCTGTTCGACATAATTTCCTGCATATGGAGTATTATGGCCGCCGAAAACTTTTCTCAAACCTCAATTCTGGCACATGGGTCTGGCTGTATAACAGTATAGTTTTGATACAAATGCTTATACTATGAATTCCAACCCAGGCCCAAGTTCGAGGAGGAACACCGATGACTGAACGACTGGAGAGCAATTATAATTGCGCCAATGCATCCGAGGATTTGCATGAGCTTCAGCTTTTGCTAAATCAGCTTCCTGCTGGCGGGAAGCTGACACCGGAGCAGCAGGAAGAGGCAAACCGTCTGCATAATCTGATCCATTTTATCAAGAACAAATGCGATATTCCTAACGGGTAATGTCTTCACATGTTCATGTGAAGCGGAAATAAAGCATCCGTGCGGCAACTTACATCCAACAAAATACAGGCGGCGCTTCTTGGAGGAAGCCCGCCTGTTTGTTTTTTCTACCTTAACTGTTATTGTCTGTCGCTAACTGTTATTATCATCGCTCATGCGGGATTATTTCGCCGCTTTTTTCACCAGATTGATATGATCCAAATGAGCAGCGTCATTGAAAATAAATTCAAGCACATAGTCCCCGCGATTGTAGCTCCATTTGATCTGCGATTGTTTGCCGGTTTTGAAGCTTTTGGTCTTATCCGGTTTCCCCCAGTGCTGCTTCAGCATTTTCTCAGTAATGCCGCCAATGTTCGTCTGCCGCTCTACATTGGTGCCAAAGTAACGCAGCTCATGGATTTTGTTCTCTTTCTCTTTATAAGAAACCGCATAACCCGGATGCCCCATATTCGCAGTGTAAACATCAAAATCATTGGCATTCTTGCTGGGTGAATCCGGTTCACCGATTTTCTTTTCCACGTCCTTGCGGGTGCTCACCCCAACGGTCAAGCCGCTCACACCCCCAGGGAACTGACCTTTTAACGCCGGTTTATAAAAACTGTTCAAAGTCTGCAAAGCTTGGGACTCGTCTGTGTCTTTTGCAGTCGACTTGCTGATGGTTGTCATCTTGCTAACAGATGCGGCATTCACCTGGGCAATCCCACTCGTAATGCCTGCAACACCCAAAGCGGCAACTGATAGAAGCAATGCAATACGGGCAGATTTTCTAAGCGGTTGGTAAATTTTCATCATGTTTCCCTCCCGAAATCGCCTTAATTGTTGTTACACTATATTAGACGAATCGGAATGAATAAAGTTGATAGATTTAGTAAAATATTTGGCTCCAAGCGAGAAAATATAATGCAATCCTATAGAAGCTATATCATTTAAATGAATGAATGTGAGGCAAGGCCTGCGTGTGAAAGGTTCTTCCGATCGCTGTTGTTCCCGGTTTTCTTGAATAAACAGTAAATGAATGAGGAAATCCGGGAACAAAGGCGAACGCTTCGCTTCTCCAGAATCCTTTCACACTTCGGCTACCCCGCTTTCATTTCTTTAATTCAAAGTATGTAGACAACGAAAAAGGAAAATATCGGATGAATGTAGGACCCGGGAAATTCATGGGAGCTTCACATTCGCACCAGTTCGGGATATAAAGAATATGTAGATTTTTAAGTTCATCTTTACTTTATATAAAAGCAATATGGTGCCCGCAGGCCTCAACAACGAATGAGGTAAGATTGTACTTGAAATAAACAATTAAACAGCAAAAAACCCTTGATTTCTCAAGGGTTTTCTTCAATGATCTGTAGTGGGCTCGAACCACTGACCCCCACCCTGTCAAGATGGTGCTCTCCCAGCTGAGCTAACAGATCGTGTTAACAACAATTAATACTATATCAACAATTTAATTCAGAGTCAATACTTTCCTATATTTTTTATGCAGAATTAACACTCCAAACCCAAAGGACCCCTTGCCTCTAGCGAGTGAGGGAACATTGCGGGACAAGGGGTTCTTCCGATCACTGTTAAAGTGATACCATTCATTCTATGATAAAGATTTAAGAGTCAATCGAAAAAAGTGACTTTAGTCCTGTTTATTCAATTCGTGTATATTTGAGAGAAAATTCAATTCAAAGTAAGCATACGTTCAGAGCTTGTATAGATTTGTTTGATATGATAACAACATCTATATTCTCTGAGGTGAATACATGCGACATCAAATCGACCCAAAAACACAACTAAAGTACTATTTTCCTGTTAAAGAGCCGATTCTAACGCTAAATATTAATGAACTCAGACGAGCCGCCTACTCCGATGACAATAAAAAAACAGTATCCCTCATGATTGGCGCCCTTCGCAGGCGGCGTTATCTTACGATTGAGGATTTATTGAACACCACCTGGAAAGAATTGGGAAGCATTCGGAATTTCGGAATTACGTGTCAGCTGCTGCTTTTTGATTTTCTTGAGAGAATTTCGGAACATCCTGAATACCTGATTAGCCTTGATGCCTATGAGAGATCGAGAAAGCTCGAAGCTATTAAGGGGCGCTTACGGGAAATGGGTATGATTCTGTAAAAAAACAAGTCTCTATTTTCAATTGAAGAGACTGGTTTGTACTACGTGTTTTATGAAAAAGTGCTAGCTAGACTAGGAATTTCTGTATTGAAAATCCCGTACACGCAAAAGACGCCCCCACACCAGATTCAGTGTTTTTGGAAGCGTCTTTTGTGAAAGACTTTCTTTCCGAAAAGAACATCTACCCTCTAAACTGCTGCAAAAACTTTACTGCCAGTCCGATATCCGCCTCAGGGCTCGTACCGACCTCGCGCTCAATGGTCAGATAGCCCTTGTATCCGATATCATTCAGCGCCTGCAAATAGGCCGGCCAGTCAACGCCGCCTTCGCCCAGCGGCACCTCACGGAAAGCCGCGCCTGTCTCCGCCATGGCTGCAATCTTCTCATGATCGAGCTCCACCTCGTAGCCATAGAAGCCGTACACATCACGCGGATCAATATGGCCAAGCTTAACGCCATCCTTGGCGTGGGTATGAACAATATAATCCTTCAGGGCGTACACGCCCTGTACAGGATCATCCCCCGTCACCATAACCATATTCGCAGGGTCGAAGTTCACGGACACCCCTTTCGAGCCGAGACTGTCCAGGAAGGTTTTCAAATGCGCCGCGGTCTCCGGTCCGGTCTCAATCGCAAAATAGGCGTTCATATCGCTTGCAAAACGGCTCAATTCCTCACAAGCATAATGCATCGCCTCATAAATTTTGCTGTTCGGATCATCGGGAATAATCCCGATATGAGTCGTAATGATGTTCGTCCCAAGCTCCATCCCAAGCTCCATGATGCGCTTGGACTTGTCGATCTTGGCCCGATTTTGCGACGGGTCCTGGAAGCCATGGCCCCCCAAATCTCCAACCAAAGCAGAAATTTCAAGGCCAAGAGATGCGATATAGTCGCGCCACTCCTTTCGCGCGCCCGCGGATAAGCCCGCAGGGTCCAACTCGCCCTGGACCGCATAGATTTGCACCCCGTCTGCCCCAACCTTCTGCGCCTTCTGCAGCCCCTCTTTAACTCCCACCTGAAAGCTGTCTACAATAACACCGATTTTATTCGTAATTACAGGTACGCTCATCACCGTTTGCTCCCTTCCCAATGTAAACCCATGTTGCTAGTATAAATTGAATGAATAACTGATGAGTAGAAAAGCACGCTATACTTCCGCCCATACCCGCTTCACATAATCAAAGCCAAGCTTCGTTGCGACCTTGCAGTCTTCCAAGCCCTCAAATTCAATGGAGATGTAGCCGTCATAGCCGCCCGCCTTGACTGTACGGAGTACAGCCGGAATGTCGATATCCCCGTGTCCGACGATGGCGCCGCGCAACCAGTTGCCGCTCCCAGTAGGGAACCAGCCTTCGCCCGGATTGCGATGGGACGGACGATAGTAAAAGTCCTTCACATGAACCATCGACGCCAAGCTGATATTGTTGGCCACAGCCGCCACCGGATTCTCATCTGCGCACAGGAAGTTGCCGACATCGAGCGTCGTCCTGAAGTTATCGCGGTCCACTGCCCTTACCAGCGCCTGCACCCGGTCGCTATGCTGGACGAAGTAGCCATGATTCTCAACACTTGTCGTAATGCCAAGCGGCGCAGCGTAATCTGCAATCTCGCGGCAAGCCGCTGCCAACTGCGGCAACTGCTCGAGGAAATGTCCAATTGAGGTATTCTCTGTCCAGGCGACATCATGCCGTATGCGCTTGATTCCAAGCGCTGCTGCGACATCGACATCGCGCTTCACCTTCTCGATTTCCGCCTGATAGGCCTCCCCTTCAAGCCCGACGAAATTGGCGCCCACCGCATAGTTGGACAGCTCCAGACCTTTCTCTGCTGCCTGCTTCTTGATCGACTGAATCAATTCATCGTTATCGGTCAGCGTAAAGCCAAGCGGCACAATTTCTACATGTTCCGCTCCAATCTCGGCAATATAAGACAGAACGTCTTCAACGTTCATCTCACCGGTTGATAGCGCCTTGTACAGGCTGTACGTGCTTATTCCCAGCTTCATAGCTTAACCTCTTCTCCCCTGGCTGCCGATTCATAGATGCCGACTAATATTTTCATAATCTCGACGCCATCCTCAACCGGACTGATCGGTGTTTGGCCGTTCAGTATGCAATCGGCAAAGTGGTCGATTTCATTTCTGAAAGCGCCTTCGAAATCGAAGCCCTTATGATCCGTTTGCGGATAAATATTGAGGATCGTATCATGCTGCTCGGTGACAATGACCGTTTCCGGATCAATTTCAAAACCGCCTTTGTCCCCATAGAGCTTAACGCTTCCTTCATTCTCCTTGGCATGCAGCGTAAAGCTGACATCGACGAGGAGCGAAGCCCCGTTCTCGAATCGGATCAGAGCATTGGCCATATCTTCTACAGTGTTGGAACTGCCATCATAATCCGCCGCTTTATAAAAAGACAAATACTTTACATTGGAGCGGTTGCCGAGCTTCTTATACGTATTGGCACTAACCGATACCGGCTTGGGCCGTCCCATCATATACCAGCACAGGTCAATCACATGAACCCCGATATCGATCAGCGGGCCGCCGCCGGATCGTTCGATGTCCGAGAACCATCCTCCCGGGTTGCCGAGTCTTCGTATTGTCGTCGCTTTGGCATAATAGATATCCCCAAATTCACCCTGGTCCGCCAACGAGCGCAACAGTTGCGCATTCGTATCGTAGCGACGCACAAAGCCGACTTGAAGCAGCTTGTTGGAAGCTTTTACCGCCTCCTGCACCTCCAATGCTTCTTCAACTGTGCGGCAAAGCGGCTTCTCTACAAGCACATGCTTGCCTGCCTCCAGCGCGGCAATGCTGATTTGGGCATGCGTATTATTCCATGTACAGATGCTGACCGCCTGAACAACCGGATCGGCGAGCAAATCAAGGTAATTGGTATACACCTTCGATGCGCCGTATTCCTCTGCTGCCCTTTGCGCGCGTTCCTCGTTCAGATCACAGACCGCATAAATTTCCGTCTTCGGATTGCTCTGGTAAGCGTCCATATGAAAAGATGAGATGGAGCCTGTTCCGATCACGCCAATTTGTACAGGTTGCATGGTAGCCTCTCCTTTGTGAATGCTCCGTTTTTTTGTCCAACTTGTATACATACTTTCGTATTATTTCGTATTATAATGAAATCACACGAATAATCCATGAAAAGCCATGCGGTTCATTTGTACAATTGTGCTGACAAAGGAGGAAATGAGAGTTGGAATCCGATGAGTCCTTGCGTGAGCCTATGGATATGCCTGACCCGCATTTTCCGGTCAAGGTCCACCACAACCACTTTGAGCATCAAGGGGAGGTTTTGTTCCGCCATCACTGGCATGAACATCTCGAGTTTCTCTATTTTGTTTCCGGTGAAGCCCTTATTGAATGCGGCTCCAAGCCGATTGCCGCTAAGGCCGGAGAGCTGATTGTGGTCAACAGCAATGAGCTGCATTACGGTGTCAGCCTCTCGACAGATGTGAACTACTATGCGCTCATCGTCGATATTTCCCTGCTGTACAGTCACTTCGCTGGAGCAGCCGAGACGAAGTTCATCACCCCGATTACCCAGAACCGGCTGCTGCTGCACAACCATGTCAAAAACGACCCGTTGGCCTTCTCCAGCGTGCTCGCTATCGTAGATGAGCTGAACCACCGCGAATTCGGTTACGAACTGGCGATCAAATCCGGGCTGTATCAGCTGCTGACCCTTCTCGTAAGAAATCATCTGAATTCCGTCCTGAGTCGCAATGAATACGCCGAGCGCATCAAAAATGTCGAGCGCTTTGCCCCAGTCTTCCAATATATTGAGGACAATTACCAATCCGAGCTGTCAGTAGAGCTTCTGGCGGAAATTGCAGGCTTGAGCCGCTTTCACTTCAGCCGTCTGTTCAAGGAACTGAGCGGACGCACGATCACGGAGTATATTACCGCCGCCCGACTCGATAAAGCAGATGATCTGCTTCGCAACAGCAAGCTGACTGTCTCCGAGGTAGCCGCTGCTACAGGCTTCAACGATATTTATTATTTCAGCCGTACTTATAAAAAGCATCGCCATATCGCTCCTTCCGTCCTGCGCGGCGAAACGGCGACGATCCAAAAATGACCCGGCATCTGCCGGGTCATTCCATTGTCCGCCCTTCCATTCTGCTTACCGGAATTCGAATAAGCACCGTTGTCCCGATTCCGAGCCTGCTGTACATCTGGACACCGTAGGTCGGGCCATAATATAGCTTGATGCGCTGGTTGACATTGCGAATGCCGTATCCGGTGCTCGCACTCTCATCCGGGTCTTCCATCTGCTTGAGCAGATCTGCGTGAATCCCCACCCCGTCATCGATGACTTTGAAATAGATGCTATCCCGCTCGCGGTACGCCACGATCCGGATATGGATGCGGTCTGCACACCAGGCGTGCTCCAACACATTTTCGATAAACGGCTGAATGATCAGCTTGATAGTCGATTTGCCCAATATTTCTTCGTCAATATGGTAGCTGACGCTCATCCGATCCTCATATTTCGTCTTCTGGATGCTGATGTACGCCTTTGCTTGCTCCAGTTCTTCGGCAATCGTCAGAATTGTCCGGCCTTCGTTCAAGGATAGCCGATAAAATTTCGCTAAATCCATTACCATCCGCTGCAATTTGTCAAGTTCCCCGAACTTGGCCAGCCGATTAATAGAAGACAGCGTATTATAGAGAAAATGCGGGTTAATCTGGGCTTGCAGCATATCTAGCTCCGCTTCCTTTTTATCCAGATCGGCGACGTAGACTTTATGAATCAACTCCCCGATATTTTGTCCCATCTCGTTGAGCGCCAGCGATATCTGGCTGAATTCGTCCTGACCCTTGAAGAAAATCCGCTTCGTAAAATTACCCTCCTGGAAGGAATTGAGAACGGAGACGATTTTGCCTACTTTTCGGGAAAAATAATTGGACATCAGCGCCCCTGATACGAAATAAACGACTGTGAACACAAGACAAATCAGGAATGTAAGCAGCTTGACCTCCCTTACATTTTGCTCGAAAATATGATTGGGGATGACCGTAGATATCTTCCACTCAAATCCGGGAATATCATGCTCCAAAATCATGTAATCCTTGTAAAGGGATTTGTCCCAGGGCTGATCATACCGGTAACTAGCATCCCCCGAAGCTTTCACAATACGTTCATTTTCATCTATGATAAAAATCGTCGCCCCGTTGCCAATCTTCGTATAATCTACCGTCCCAAACAAATCCGAGAGCGGCACGCTCATTCGCATGAAGCCAATCTCCTGGATGGTGGTCGTCACTTGCACATTCAGCAGCCTCCGCAGCAAAGAGATCCTCTCAAAGCTAAAATCATCCTCAATTCGCTGCCAGACCATCGTCTGCCCGTATTTTTCCTCCGGATAGTTGCGGTACCATGGCTTGTCTTGAATTCTTGACAGATGAAACAGATCATAGCGGTTCTCATTGGAGCCAAGCGGGTCCTCGTCCTTAAAAATACGATAAACTTCCGGAAAATCCTCATTATGAAAATAAATCGAAAGCCACAGGCGCTGGCTTGTCGCTTCGATATAAGACGCAATTTTGGGCAGCAGATATTTGGTCGTTGCTTCGTACGATAACCAGCCTTGCTCGTAATTGCGAACATGCCGCGCAAGCGAATAATCATAATAGAACAGATCTGAAATCCGAATGATATCGTTGATTTTGTAGGATATGTTGTCGCTCATCTGGGTCAGCGTTCCCTGCACGCTGCTGTTGGTCTGCTCCCGGATGGAATTGAGATAGACGGCATTGGACAGATAACCGATCAGCAGCACAGGAATGACGATAAAAATACAATAGGACAGCATTAGCTTGTAGCCAAACGGCAGGTAACGGTATTTGGGCAACTTCATAGTTTTCTACGGTATTCCAGGGGCGTTTTAGCGTAGTAGTCCTTAAATTGCCGGCTGAAATAAGGAAGGTAGCGGTAACCGATCATATTGGCAATCTCATATACTTTCAGATTGGTATGGAGCAGCAAATCCCCTGCTTTTTCCATTCGGAGTGTTGTAATATAATCGCTGAAATTTGTATTCATCTCCTCCTTGAAAATTTGCCCCAGATAGTTCGGCGAGAACGAATACTGCTCCGCAATGTCCTTGAGCGAAATATTTTCATGCAGCCGCTGCTTCACATCATTGACAATATCCCGGACAAGCTTCCAGTTCTTCTTTTGTTTCTTCGAATGCAGTATTTCTGACAATTCATACACCTGGTACTGAAGCCAGGCATGAATCTCACCAATGGTTTCATACTGGAGCACAACATCCAGTGAATGGATATCTATATTGAGCAGTTGGAACAAATCTTCATTCATCTTCTGCAGATAGGCGTCCAGCTTCATCAGAAGAAAAATGGTGAAGTTCTGTATCGTATATTTGGACCGCATCGTTACTGCCAGTCCATAGAGCTTGTGAAGCTCATCATGTATGCGCACCAGATCATAATTCGTCATCGCCTCGAACAATGAATCGAGTTGGATATCGAGATTCTGAACATCTTTCATTCGTGCAGTTTGGGCCTGCTGATAATGAATAATGGAGCCCTTTCCGTTAAACATTTTATAATCAAGCGCAGCCTTCGCCTGACGATAGGACTCCTTGAGGAACAATACCCCTGTGACCTGATCTCCTACACCGAGAGTGACTGTGACTGGAGCTGGAGTCTCTGCAAATTCCCGGCTAAGCACCTCATGCAGATATTCGGGCTTTACAGCGGATTCAAGCAGCAGCCCAAGCCGCTTGTCGTTCAACCTGCAATATTGCTGAATACCAAGTCTGCGGCAGACAGAGGATAGCGTGTTCCAAAATACCCCCGACATCTTCGCTTCGTCCATGACGTCCTCGGCGCCGCGCTTGATCTTCCAATCATCCCGCTCGGCAATGACTACACGCACAGGCCAGTTCGTCTCATTCAGCTTGTACTCCTCCAGCAACACCTCCAGCGCCTCCGAATTCAAGACGCCTTCGAGCAGTTGAACCAGATACTCATTCTTAATCAGCGGTACCATTCGCCTATACTGCTGCTCTGTCTCCTGCCGCTTGCGCTGCTCATCAAGCTCATCGCGGAGCTTTTTCAGCGATTCAATCAGCTCGTTATCATCCATAGGTTTCAATACATAGCTGCAAGCATTCAAATAGAGCGCTTGCTTCACATAATGAAAGTCCTGATAGCCGCTGACAAAAATGATTTTCAGCTTTTCATTCGTATCCAGCGCTTTGCGTGCCAGTTCGAGACCTGACATATTTGGCATGTGAACGTCGGTGACCAAAATATCAACCGGCTGCCCCTCCAGCAATTCGCTTGCCGCAAACCCGCTGGATACCGCCGCCACGACCTCCATCCCCAGTTCTTCCCATGGAATGAATGTCTGCATTCCCTTCAAATCAAGTATTTCATCATCCACGAGCAGTACCTTATACATCAGCTTCAACTCCAGTTTCGTAATCGCTGGCATATCGGACAACTAGCAATAATTTTCCTCTCATTCAAAAGAAAGGGTATACTATTATATAGTATACCCTTTCCCTGCACAGGCACAATATTTACTTGTTTTCCAACAACGCTTTATTTCTATTCCACGCTTCCGTTCTGAACTCCAGAAGCTGGGAATAGCCGGAAGCTTCTGCATCCTTCTCCGCTTTGTCCAGAATTCTGTCGACATCCTCGTCGCTCTTCGCCATGACAGATTCTGCATACGCCTGGGTGAAGATATCATCAATACGCTGCTTGATAATGCCCAGATCGCTGTCCGGAGCCGGGTCCATATTTACAAACTCGGTTGCATTGGCTTGCGTCTTCCAAGTAATTTCGCTTTGGTAACGGGCAGCCCAGTTTTGCTTATCCGCAGGCAATGTGCTCTCGTACTTCATCTTCGCCGGATCGATGTAGCCGGTGTTGCCGTTCCACATGATCGGGTCTTGATCCTTTTGCAATTGCAGAACTTCTTCCGCGTCGTACTCCGGAGTAAAGTTCGGATACCCATCCGCATCGAAGCCCTTCCAGTTCTTGCCCTCAGGTCCGAAGAAGAGCAGAGATTGGCCTTCAGGACCCGTATACCAGTCGAGGAATGCAAAGATTTTTTCCGGGTCCTTCGCGGCTGTCGTAATGACGCTCACGTTCCAGCCAAGGCTTGTGTACGTGCCCGGGTAAATTTTATTTTTATCCAGCCCCTCTTTATGGATCGGCCAGATCATGAAGTAACCGGAGTTCGGGTCTTTCTTCACCATCTCCTGGTGGGCATTCATTGCAATAACAGTCGGGCTGGCGGAAGCGAATACAGCTACGCGGCCCTGCATGACTTTCTCCTCAATTTGGTCTATGGTTTGTGTAAACGCATCCTGGGAGATCAGACGCTCACGGTACAGCTTGGAAATATATTTCTGGGCCTCACGGAAAGTGTCATCCTTAAACACTGACGTTAACTGGCCGTCCTTCGGAATCGCCCGAAGTGCTGCATTCAGGTAGGAATACAATACATCTTCACCAAAAGCCGTGTACAGTACGCCAAGACCTTGCTGGTCTTTAGCCAAATGCGGCTCGTAAGGGGTAACGCTGTTGCCGTATTTTGCTTTGACAGCTACGAGATAATTATACAAGTCATCCGTTGTTTCCAGCTTCGGTGAACCGAGCTCTTCATAGATTTTCTTGTTGATGACATAACCGGCGTTGCCGTTCGGACGTCCCGTATACCAGTTCGGGAACTGATACAGCTTGCCGTCCTCCGAGCGCAGCATATTCAGGTCCTTGCCCATCCAGGTTTTCAGATTCGGATACTTATCGAGGTAATCGTCAAATGGAACCAGCATCCCCATATCGCGCAGACGCTCCACCTCAGCGCCGCGGTCCATCCAGATGACATCCGGCAGATCGTTCGACGCAATCATCGTACTCAGCTTCTGCTCGTGGTTGCCCCCCGCAGATACCGGCACAATGTTAAGCTTTTTGTTGTCTTTGAGCCATCTTCCAGCTACTGTACTATCCCATGCCGGTACGTCGTACCAGCTATAGTGGCCGTACATGCTGAATTCCAGCGGCTCGGAGCCAAACTCCCATTTTCCATCAGTACTTGTCTGCTCATCGTTTCCTTTATTATCTGAGGTCTTGTTGCCTTCTGTCTGTCCGGTAGCCGGCTGGTTCGTTGTTTTGCCCGTGTTGCTGCTGCATCCAGCCAGCACTGTTGCCAGCACGAGCATCACAGATGCAAGGAGAATCGAAAATCTTCTGGCCTTATTCATCTTCACTTACCCCTCTCTTTACTTTTTTTGTATGTCCAAAGCGATGAATCGCCTTAAACGTAAAGCGGGCGCTACCTACTCCTTCAGCGAGCCAATCAGCACGCCTTTCACAAAGTATTTCTGAACGAACGGATAGACAAGCACAATCGGTAATGTAGCTACCATCATTGTTGCCATAGTCAGCGATTTGGTCGTAATCGTCCGGGCGCTCTCGATCCGCGCTTGTGAAGCGGTATCCAGATTATTGGACATATCCGTTACAATGTTGGCGTTCAGAATTTGCCGGAGCATGGTCTGAATCGGGAGCAGCTTCTCGTTGTTAATGTAGATGCTGGCTATAAACCAGTCATTCCAGTGAGATACCGCGGTGAATAATGCCAATGTGGCAATGACAGGCCCGGACAAGGGGAGTACAATTCTGAACAGAATCCCCCAGTTGCTGCATCCGTCCACCTTGGCGGACTCCTCAAG
This sequence comes from Paenibacillus roseus, assembly GCF_016424485.1. GTDB lineage: Bacteria > Bacillota > Bacilli > Paenibacillales > Paenibacillaceae > Paenibacillus_D > Paenibacillus_D roseus. The sequence goes on along the minus strand of NZ_JAELUP010000103.1, from coordinate 391,916 downwards.
CCCTGCCGGCAAGCCTCTAAAGAAGGTTCGAAATATAATCATGTTCCATACGCTGATTAGCGCCGGAATGATAAACACCCAGAATGTGTTCATCAGGCCAAGAGAACGGATTAACAGAAAGGTCGGAATCAAACCGCCGCCGAAATACATGGTAAAGATGAAATATACCATATAAACATTGCGTCCGATAAGCTCCCTCTTGGTCATGCCGTATGCCAGGATCGCTGTCATTAGTATCGCTGCGGCTGAACCAACCACTGTGCGCGCTACGGATATGACCATGCCGTTGACAAGTCGCTTGTCATTCAATACAATTTCGTAGTTTTCCAAAGTGAATACCCGCGGCCAAAATGTAACGCCTCCCTTGGATGTATCCAGCCCCAGATTAAAGGATATCACTAGCGCATTCCAGAACGGATACAGCGCGCTGAAGGACAACAAGATGAGAAAGGTATAGATGATAATGTGCATGATTCGGTCTCCGAATGCTAATCGCGTCACTGCAGTTCGCCTCCCCGTTGTTCAATTCTGCCTGCTACCACAGGCTGTTCCCCGATTTACGGGCAAGATAGTTCGCCATGGTCAGCAAACCAATGCTGATGACAGCCTTGAACAATCCTACCGCAGTTGCATATGAATAACGGAAGTTGGACAAGCCTACCCGGTATACATACGTATCAATAACATCTGATACCGGTCGCAGCACCGGATTTTCAGCGAGCAGGAGGATATCTTCGAAGCCAGCGCTAAGCAGGTTGCCGATAGCCAGTATCATGAAGATAACAATGACCGGCATAATCGTCGGAATCGTGATCAGATAAATTTGCTTGAATTTGCTCGCTCCGTCGATGTCGGCCGCCTCATACATGCTTTGGTCAACCCCCGCGATTGCTGCCAGGTAAACAATCGAGCCAAAGCCGATCTCCTTCCACACGTTAGCGGAGATGAGAATGGACCAGAAGTATTCCGGCATGGACATGAAGTTGACCGGATCATCAATGAGGTTGATCTTTTGCAGCAAAATATTGATGCTTCCGTTCTCCGTAGAGAGCATCGATCCGACCAGACCCGCTACGATAACCCAGGACATGAAGTGAGGCAAGTAAGTAATCGTCTGCACGACCCGCTTGAACATCATATGGCGGATTTCATTCAGCATTAGCGCCAGAATGATGGGAGCTGGAAAACCAATCAGAAACTTGAGCAAGCTGATGACAATCGTATTGCGCATGACGGTATAAAACTCCGGCGCATTGAAGAACATTGAGAAATGCTTGAATCCCACCCAGTTGTTCTCAAAGATTCGAGCGCCCGTATTGATCTTGTAGTCCATAAAACCGGTAAGCACTCCATACATCGGCAAATAGGCGAATACGAAGATGAGTATAATCCCGGGCCATACCATGAGTTGTATATCCCATTGCTTCAAAAAGCGCACAACGACATTTTTTTTGCGGCTGGGCTCCGGCTGTGTCGGCGCATGGATCTGCGGCTTAGTTGTTGCTTGCGGCATAGGCATCCTCCTGTAAGATATGGTGTGGCAACGCCCTCGTACGTAAGCCTTTGCCTTTCCAAATATTGATATCTTAATTTTATGTCAGATTTAAGGCCAATTCTATTTGCCAGATCAACAATAATTTATACTTTTCAACGAATTTTCGAGATTTTGTGTAATTTTTAATAACTCATTAATAACATAATAAGTTATGTTTATGTTATATCTAATTTCCAAGCAGCGCTTTATTTTGCTTCCATGCCTTGGTTCTGAATTCCAGAAGTTGTGAATAGCCGGCCGATTCGGCGTCCTTCCCGAATTTATCCAGAATGCTGTCCACTTCTTCATCACTCTTGGCCATAACAGATTGCGCGTAGGCCTGAGTGAAAATGTCATCCACACGTTGTTTGATTATTCCCAGATCACTATCCGGGTCCGGGTCAAGGTTCACAAACTCCGTCGCATTCGCCTGTGTTTTCCATGTAATTTCACTTTGGTAACGGGCAGCCCAGTTTTGCTTCTCCTTCGGCAATGTGCTCTCGTATTTCATCTTTGCCGGATCGATAAAGCCGGTGTTGCCGTTCCACATAATCGGGTCCTGATCCATTTGCAGCTTCGCCACTTCATCGGCGTCATATTCCGCCGTAAAGTTCGGGTACCCTTCCGCGTCGAAACCCTTCCAGTTTTCCCCTTCAGGCCCGAAGAACAGCAGAGACTGACCTTCAGGACCGGTATACCAATCGAGGAAGGCGAAAATTTTCTCCGGGTCCTTCGCCGCTGTCGTGATAACGCTAACATTCCAGCCAAGACTTGTGTACGTGCCCGGGTAAATTTTATCTTTATCCAGACCCTGCTTATGAATGGGCCAAATCATGAAATAACCGGCATCCGGGTCCTTCTTGGTCAGCTCCTGATGCCCATTCATAGCAATGAACGGACTTGCCCCGGCGAACACGGCGACACGCCCTTGCATCACCTTTTCTTCAATCTGGTCGAGCGTTTGCGTGAAGGCATCTTGAGAAATAAGCCGCTCCCGATAGAGCTTGGAAATATACTTCTGCGCTTCACGGAAAGTAGCATCGTGGAATACAGATGTCAAACTGCCGTCCTTAGGGACAGCTCGCAGGCTGGCGCTTAAATAGGAATAGAGTACATTTTCACCAAAGGCCGTGTACAGTACGCCCAGCCCCTGCAAATCCTTCGCAAGATGCGGCTCGAAAGGAACGACCGAATTGCCGTATTTCTGTTTGACCGCCACCAGATAACTATACAGATCATCCGTAGTTTCCAGCGTCGGCGAGCCTAGCTCTTCATAGATTTTCTTGTTAATGACATAGCCGGCGTTGCCGTTCGGACGTCCCGTATACCAGTTCGGGAACTGATACAGCTTGCCGTCCTTCGAACGCAGCATATTCAGATCCTTGCCCATCCAGGTTTTCAGATTCGGGTATTTATCCAGATAATCATCAAAAGGCACCAGCATCCCCATATCGCGCAGACGCTCCACCTCAGCACCACGGTCCATCCAGATGACATCCGGCAGATCGTTCGACGCGATCATCGTGCTTAGCTTCTGCTCATGGTTGCCACCTGCAGATACGGAGAGAATGTTTACTTGCTTGTTCTCTTTAATCCATCTTCCAGCCACTGTACTGTCCCAACCCGGAACGTCGTACCAACTGTAATGGCCATACATCCTGAATTCCAGCGGGTCGGAGCCAAGCTCCCATTTCCCCTCCGCTCCAGACTGTTCCGCGTTCCCGTTATCGCCTGACGGCTGGTTTCCACCTGTCTGTTCGCCGGAAGTTTGGTTTGTATTCGTTTTCAAATTCGTGTTAGCGCCGGAGTTGCTGCATCCGGTAAGCACTGTCGCAAGCATAAGAATGAAAGAAGCGATAATGACCGTCGTTCGTTTTACCTGTATTCCGCTTGCCTTATCATGCATTCTTGCACTACCCCTCTCTTTACAATTGTTTGTTTAAGCAGGATATGAGCATATGCAGCAGTGAATTGAAGACTTTATAATGGAACAATATATTTCCAGGAAGCGCTTCCAATTATAAATCTCCGTTATCTGGAAGTGTGATATTTTTATTGTATAAATTAGTCGCCGTCATTTCTATTGGTCAGATTAACAATAAATGATACTTTTCAACGATTCTTTAGTTTAAAGTATAATTCAGACCGTAAAGCACCCGGACGATTGTGGAATTGATAGGTGAGTTAATCTATATTCGTGTGGTTCCAGGTTATATTATTCAAGATAAATCCCGATATAAAACACAGCTGGACTCCTTATGAAAAGAATCCGGCTGTGTTTATCTATTTACAATTACATTTTCCATCCACTCCACAGGTCGTGCGTGACTTTGACTTTTTTTCTAAACAGTAACACGCCCATACCTACAACAACGATTGCCATAACGGCTAGCCAGATCGGATCAAGAACAAGTGAAGAGAACCCGATGATCGACGTGCCCCCAATTAAAGGCGGCAAAGTACAAGATAATGCCCATAGTCCAAGGTTACACCTCTTACTACAAGTCTGCTCTTTTTTGAACATTTCGTAGGAAATCGCAATATTCAAGTTTAGTTAGTTAATTGTGCTGTCGTAGGTTTTTTGCGTATTTCTCGTTTATATAATCTAGAATATGATTGTTTTCTTCCAGTTTACCAGGAATCAAATAACCCTCATCATCAATTGCCGGGATGAACGGCACACCCATTTTTTCAATGAGTTGTACCCGTTCTGATCGTTCCTTTGGGAGATTAATGTTGATATACGTCACCTGAAGTTCAGTTAAACGTTCCCGCACCGTCTTACAATACGGACAGGTTTCACGTTGATATAATTTCAACACCCGAAGCACCCCTTTGCATAATTGGTTGAATTGCTGCTGCACTGCTTCCTTTTGTAAAAGCTAACCCCATATCGGTTAAAGCGAGCTCGATTGCTCCAAAAACAGTAAAGAGGTCAAGAGAGTCAACTGAGCCAATATGTCCGACACGAAGCATTTTTCCCTTGAACTCTCCTTGCCCTCCTGTTATTGTCATCCCATATTGTGAACTTAAAATTTTGATTAATCGTGAAGTATCAAGACCCGGTGGAGCAATAGCCGTTGTGACTGTATTGCTGCGCCTTTTAGAATCAGCAACAAAAAGTTCAAATCCCAAGGCTTCAAGTCCCTTTTGAGTAGCTTCAGCAATCATTTGATGCCGTTGGTAACAGCTTTCTATTCCTTCTCTCATTAACATTTCAATCGATGTTCTCAAGGCAAAGATTAGAGAAACACCAGGACTTGACGGAGACATAGGATAGAATTTTTTAAATCGTTTAAAGGAGAAATAGTAAGTTTTAGGGTTTATATGCTCTAACCTAAGCCATGCTTTTTTGGAAATAGCTGCAAAGGCAAGTCCTGGGGGCATCATAAAGCCTTTATGAGATGCGGCAAGAGCAACATCAACTCCCCAAGCGTCCATTTGAAAATCATGCGAAAGCAAGCCACTGATGGCATCTACAACAACTAGAACATTTTTATCTCGAAAAAATTTACCTATTTCTTCCACGTTATTCGTAACACCAGTCGAGGTTTCACTGTATACGACGAGAATTCCCTTCACATCAAGGTTTTCATAATAAGCTTTTTCTATATCATGCATATCAACTGAGGTTCCCCAAGGAGAAACAATTTCAACAGTCTCTATTCCGTATACCCTGGCGATATCTGCGAATCTTTCACCAAAATATCCGTTAGAGACGACTAGAACCTTATCTTTCTCTTGAAAGCAATTGGCCACTGCCGCTTCCATGGCCCCCGTACCAGAAGAAAGCATAATAAATACTTCTTGTGTTGTGCCAAATAGAACCGGAAGTCTTTCATTTACTTCCTTCATGACTTCTTCCATATGAGGTGAGCGGTGGTGAATCAATTCCTGTGCCCCTGAGAGCAGTATTTCCTGGGGAACATACGTTGGTCCAGGGGTGGCCATGCGCTGTTTTTTCATAGTGATTATCGCTTTCCCTTCTATTAATTACTGATGAATATGGTACGAGGTGCTGGCTGCAGATCGAAATCAAATAATACGATACGGTGAGTATGTGACACTGCCAGTCTTGAATTTTTATATGGCACCAAAACACTGCTTCCCATGATAGATGACCATACATGGGCAAATCCATTTAAATCATTGGATGTGCGATAATGCGCGTAATCATGCTCTCTGGGAGAAATCCTCTCTAATGCTGCCAATAAATCCTCTACGGCCCCCTCTTCGTATCGCATGCTTATCAGGCCGACTGTACTGCCGACAGCAAGTACTTTGGCGATGCCTTCAGAGGTCTCAAATTTCGGCAAGACACTTGCTATTTGTTCTGTAATATCGTAATGAGCATTAAATCCCTCGGATGCTATCTGAATCTCAACTACCATGGGCTAACCATTCCTCTTTTTGGTTTATCTCATATGGATGAACACCTTCTCGAACTACTTTCTTCATGAGCTCTGCATTTGGATATGAAAGCTGCTGGTACAAGTCTGCCACCCGCTCTACATCATAATTTACCCGTTGAATACTGACCCCTAATTGGCCCGCGTATTCTTCCACGATGGCATATGAAGACTGTGTATAACCATCAAATGTATAGCCCACCCCACCTGGATTAATAATACATTTGCCATCGATGTACCGTAGCAATGGATGGTGGGTATGAGCATAAGCGTACACCGATGCCTGCTTCTTTAGCATGATTCTTTGTCTGAATACGTCAACTGAATCCGAAGGTAAAATGACCTCAAAAGGGTCCTCAGGTGTCCCGTGAAAGCAGTGAATTGATATTTCAGCAGAAAGAGACAGAGAACATTCGAGCGGAAGGGAATCCAGATAAATAAGCTCTTCTTCAGTTAACTGGTTTTTAGTCCATTGTCTTTCAAGATTCATGATCTTAAAATCAGAAGCAGGCACCTCCTCTTCTTTAATACCCCGGGTAATCCATTCATCCGTATTTCCTCTTAGCACCAATGCCGTCGTAGAGCGAAGCAGGTTCAGCACTTTCCGTGGCTCAGGGCCGCGGAAAATTAAATCACCCAGCACTACGATATCACTTATCCCTTTAGAGGAAATATCTTCAAGTACATTCTCTAGGGCAACTGCGTTTCCATGGATATCCGAGATAATGGCCAGTTTCATCAAACTGCACCACCCTGATTAGCAGCCGTCAGTTCCATTTTATCTGACACAAGTTCATCTTTATTACTTAGACTGAAAAACCGTTCAAAAAAAGATTTCTTCCACGTTTTCTCTTGTCCGCCTTCAGAGGTTACGTAGTGTCTCAATACTTCTTGCCCCGAGATCGACAAGTGATCCTGGATCATTTCAACAAAAGGATCATTAAAAATCATTTTTAAGTAGTATAAAGAGTAATAAATGGCTTCTTCAGCAGCAAGCTCCCTTGAACGTTTAGCCAACTCACTCCAATCCAACTGTTCTAAATGTGCTAAAATATATTCACGAACATCACAAAACTTAATTAAATTAATATCTTGGTCAATTTTAACCCATCTCTCATGGCTGGCTTCTTTAAATAAATGAATTGCTAAATGAATTAAGAAGTCGACTGTATTCAGGCAAACTGCTGGAGCATCATAAAGTTTGCTCTGAATTGCACGCTCCTGCAGACCATTCGATGCTATAAAGTTTCTGGTCAAGTCTACATCATAGGAAAAATCTACTCCAATATATTTTGAGAACCCGTTATCTACCCGCTTCATATGAGGATGTAAGTTTCCTGAACGGTCTTTCCACTGAATAACTTCTTCTTCGCTAACAAAAGCAATAGAATCGGAAGCCCAATCATAATGACCCGGTGTATACCCCATAGCTTGCAGCATTCCGGAAACAGCTTGACCTTGGTCTAATGAAATTAGAAAATCCAGGTCATTCGAAATACGAAGGCCTGCATCCTTATATATATTAGGAATAAGCCATGCACCCTTAAGCGGAATAATTTTCAAACCCGACTCGTTTGCCTTGTTTAAAACCATCCTTAATTCCTTGGCCATAAGTTCATTCTTCATTCGATTGCCATGGTACGCATGATTCATTACCTTTTTATATTCCAGCTTAATGGCTTTGTTACTGTCCAGGCGAATAAGATGTGGGGTTACAAGAGGCAGTACTTTATGTTTAATACATAACGCCATAAAATAATCTATAGCAATACCATCTTCCAGAATAGAACAAATTTGCTCTTCATGTTCTCTATTTAAATGAATTCTGGACGCTAAGACCATCAAACGCTGCTCACTTGAAAGAATCGACCATTCGTGATCTTCCGAATTCTGTTTCAAAAATGTTCTTCCCTTCTATATTTCATTTTCTTGTTGTAATTCATGATTATATAAATTGACCATGTTTAAGGCCCAATCCCGCGCTTTATTTAGAGACTTATCAAATCGGGCGATCCAGTCATCCGGATTTACAGAGAAGGATACTAAAAATTCGCTCTCCTTTTCGATCAGCACAAGTTTTGTTAGGCCGCTCCGTTCCATCATTTCCCCTATATCTCAAGTAGGAGACGACCATCAATTTGGGTAACATTATACGTCCGCAGTTTTACTTGTTTATAAGCCAGACATTCACCGGTCTGCACTCGAAACTCCAATCCGTGCCAAGGGCAGGTTACGATCTCCCCCTCTTCTGTCCAATGCAATTCCCAGGTCTTTTTGTCCCTGTAAAGGGTCCCGGAAACTTTCCCTTCGCATAACGGACCAATCTGATGGGGACAAATATTAGGCAACGCATGGTAAGAGCCCTTAATATTAAATATTCCGATAGTACGGCCTTTTACAGTAACTATCTTATGGGTTCCTAAGGGAATATCCTGAGCCGCGGCAACGTCAAAAATTCTTCCCATTAGCTCAGTATCCCCTTTTTATCATGAGAACGCATTCGTTTGCCTTGTCTGTCAATATCAAAGAATGCAAGTGCATTCTCCCCTAAAATTTTCCTTTTTACTTCTTTAGATAATCCGGAGTTCAAAATAGCGCGCGGATGGTCAAAATCATGATGCGGCCAATCCGATGCAAACATCGTTGTATTTTCACCTTCATAGAGTTCAATCACCTTGGCCAAGTCCCCTGGATTTTCCGGCTCTTCAATGGGTTGAGTTCCGTAATAAAAATTTTTAATATAATGACTAGGCGGCTTCTCCAGATGTTGAACATATCTTCGTCGTTCCATATACTCCTTGTCCAGCCGCATCGACATGTAGGGGACCCATGATATTCCACCCTCTATAAAACACATCTTCAAATTAGGATACCGGACTGGAACTCCCGTCTCGATAAGACGCAACATGTTAAACATTAATGACATAGAGTGTGCGAGGGCGTGACGTGCAAACTCTGTTTCAAATTGTTCCAGACCATTAAAGGGAAATGCTGTATTTAATGTCAATACAGAATGAAAAATGACTGGCAGGCCGGCTGCTTCCGCTGCTTCGAAGATAGGGTTATACATTTCATGTCCCCATAAAGTATGAAGGCCTCCGCAAGGCAGATAAACCCCTACAATCCCTTCTTCATCCTTGTATTTATTAATCTCTCTCGCGGCATCAACCGGATCCTGCGGGGCAGCAAGAAGCAAGCCTTTTAGCCCTTCTCTTTTGTCCGCCCACTGATCAACAAGGTATGCATTATAAGCCCTTGCTAAAGCAGCAGCATATTCACGCTGAGGGAACGTTGCAATTAAGAGAAGATTATCAGGGAAAATGATGGCGATATCTATACCGAGTTCCGTAAGCTCTTCCCGGAGCTGATCTGGCGTATTCACCGTTTTTTTATCAAATCCTCCCGGCCAAAAAGGACGATTGCCGGAAAATTGAGGAGCAAAACCTGGAATGTTTAAATATCGACGAGGGACATTAACTATCGCCTCAAGTGCCTTCCTCCAGGGCAAATCACAATAAGGGATCAAGTCCTCAGGCGTTTCATTAATGTGAACATCCGCATCAACAATAAAAAAATCTTCATACTGCCCTTTTTTAATCATGCGAAGGCACTCCTTCGTTTAAAGCGTCGAGGTTTGTTAATATGCCGGAACCTCTGATAGTAAATGCAGGCAACCTGGATGCAGCCTTTTTGCATTCGTCAATCATTCTATTTATGCCAAGTAAATCTTGAGGGACTATATAGTTATTCCATAGAACGGCATCACCGTTCTCACCAAAAATTCTCTCGATGTGTGGCAGCATACTAGCAACGTGATCATTTAAATGAGCTAGCTCACTAGCAGGAGCTGGCTCTAGTTTTGGATACAGAAAGCCCCCAACAAGACAAGTAAAACCAGCTGGTACAGAAGCAAATATAGTTTTGAAGATATCAGGAGGAATGGCTCTTTTATGATCTGTGGACCATAAGCTTTCCTGTGCGGCATGGATGTCTTCTGACAAATTCAGCTTGCCAATAAATTCTGGATACTTTGAGAGTGTGCCAAGACCCAAATGCGGGTAATCCGGCCATCCTGAAGCGTATAGCTGTCCATTCTCGACCCATAAAAAGGTTTTATCGCCACTCATAAATTGGTAGCCAAACTTGCTGACAATTTCTAGTAAAGTAGTAGATTTTCCTGCTCCCTTTGGTCCAATTATTAATGTAGCTCTTTCATCTTTGTAGGCACACGTCGCATGTAACACGACTACCCCATGATTCTCCTCATTTTTCAAAACCAAATCTCGGATAAGTTCAATGAATACTAACTCTTCTGCTTGTGGATTTTCACCTGGGCTTGCAATCAGGATCGTCCCATCATGCTTGTTCATCGCTATATAGGTATTTGTTTTCAGACATTTTAAATATTGAACTTCATTTGATACCACACATTTCGCACGAATAGTAAAGAATTCGGAAGCGCTTTTCCGGAGATACACGTCTTCCCCGGCAGAAAAATCTATATCTTTAAAAGAATCGGTGCTTTTTGTTACCGTAATACTTGCAAGAACGTCATCGTTAGCTCCGTGCTGTATATCAAAATGTGTATTAAAGAAATCAAATACAGAGTCAAGAGATAAGGGCTCCTCAATATAGAAGGAAAGTTTTGAATGAAGAAATGACATCGTATACGTCCTAACGTTTGCCAAAAGATACACCTCGCTATAAATGTTTAATGCTTTCTATATTTAATTTAGATTTAATAAGAGGATTCGCAAAAAGAGAGTTTTCCGTGCATTCTAAATGATATTGCCTTAACACCTCAGTATCCTTAAGTAAATTGCCCGTAAGAATACACACTGCTGTCTCGTCCCGATGAATTTGTCCGGATTCACAGAGTTTTTTGAGTCCGGCAACCGTAGAAGCTGATGCAGGCTCACATCCTATTCCACTTTGATCAATGACAGCCTTGGCATTAAGAATCTCATCATCAGTAACGGATACTGTAATCCCATTGGTTGCATTCAAAGTATTTCTTGCTTTTTTCCAGCTAGGCGGATTACCGATATTTAGTGCAGAAGCCACTGTTTTAGGCTGAAGTTCCGGTTGCAGTTCATTTTTATTCTTACTTATCATCTGATGAAAAGGGCTTGCTCCCTCCGCTTGAACGACTGCGACACGGGGCAGCCTATTGATGAATCCAAGTTCATACAAATCCCCAAGTCCTTTTCCTAGAGCAGATACGTTACTGAGCGCACCACCCGGAACTACAATCCAATCCGGCAATTCCCAACGGAGGTACTGTGCGATTTCATAAATAATACTTTTTTGCCCTTCAATGCGAAATGGGTTAATTGAATTGCAAATGTACAGGCCTAATTCTCCGCTATACTTTTCCAAAAAATCGATTCCTTGGTCATAGGTGCCTTCAAAAGCAATGACTTTAGCTCCATACGAAATGGTCTGCAATACTTTATTTAGCGAAATATTTTTATCTGGAACAAATACATATGACTGACTATTCGTGAGTGAACTATACATTGCGAGAGAGGAAGACGTATTGCCAGTTGAGGTACAGGTAAATTTATCAAGCCCCAGCGATTTGCCATGAGACACCGCAACTACCATGCCGTTATCTTTAAAGGAACCGCTTGGATTTTCGCTTTGTGATTTCAACCATATCTTTTTAATACCAACGTATTGATTGACTCTCTCTATATCATACAGACCTGTATTGCCTTCATTTTTTGTGATAAGGAACCTGTCTTCAAGTTCAGGAAAAATAAGTTCTTTGTAACGCCAAACCCCACTTGCATAGGGAGTCATTCTATCGGATAATCGTTGTTCAAATTTACGTTTCAAATACTCTGAATCCAAAAACTTAAAATCTTGTTCAATTTCTAAAAGTCCACCACAACTACAAGCGTACTTAAAATCACTTATAGAATACCGACTATCACAATCTATACAATGTAACTGCATCGCTCCGCTCCTTAAAGCCTTATTTAAAAGTGACTAAAGTTGAACTGTACTTGTCTTCCTGGCGCCTCATTTCAAACATGCCTTGGAGTTCAAATACTTCTTGCATTGTGGAAATATCGAGCTCCACACCTGCAGTATTGCCTTCTTTAAGGATCCGATCAAACGTTTCTTTCATCGCTTTAATTGAACTACGCAATCCGTGATTTGCATAAATAACCACCTGGATTCCATAATTAGTAATTTGATCTACATCAAGTGTAGGATATGTTGTTGGAACGATAACAATAGGAGCCGATCCGTTATAAGACTCAACAAAAGCGACAATTTCATGCGGGTCCTTTTGCTTGGAATGAATCAGTATTGCATCTGCACCAGCCTCTTCATAGGCATAAGCTCTATTCAGCGCCTCTTGTAAGCCCTGCCCTGCAATTAAAGCTTCAATTCTTGCTATGACTACAAAATTGGGATCCATTTGTGTATCTTTTGCAGCACGGATTTTCCCTGCAAACTCTTCAATTGGAGTCAGTTTTTGGGGCCCATCTACAAAACTGTTTAATTTGGGGAATTGCTTGTCCTCAATACAAATTCCTGCCATACCATTTCTCTCGTATTCCTTTACCATTCTTATTACGTTATTAACGTTTCCATATCCGGAATCACAGTCGCAAATAATAGGAATTGAGGTTGCCTGATTCATTGAAATCGCTGCTTGCAAGTTCTCTGTCATTGTTAAAATATTGGCATCCGGAACAGAATGAGTTGCTGATATTTCAAGTCCGCTTGCCCATATGGCATCAAAGCCTGCTTGTTCCGCAAGTTTGGCGCTCAATCCGTTGTGTGCCCCCATTACACGAATTAATTTTTTTGAATCAAGAAGTTCTCTCAGTGTTTTCGTTTTCATTCCAAATTCCCCCTATATGTTCTATGGCTTTATTTATATAAGAAACGTCTACCTTTGGCGGGCGCAACTTCCCAAGTTCTCGTGAAATTTCTAAAGGATGAACAGATGGAATTTCCTGAACTGACTGGATAATTTTATCGTAAAAATAATAATGGATGTTACTAATACCACAAATAATTTCAGGCGTAGAAATTTTCATCGGTTGATCCAGAACATGATTGAGCACATAGTCAGCCGTCTCAATCGCCGGTTGTACGACATAATTCGTTCCAAAGTGTCCCCAATGAGAAAGGGCACTAACAAATTGCTCTGTTGGTAAATTGCCTGCTCCTCTGGCCATGCCACAAAACGAGGTATCAATATAAGTTGCACCGGAACGTATTGCCTGAAGTGCATTAGCAAAAGCAAGTCCCAAATTATTATGACCGTGGAAGCCCACCGCACAGTGAGATGAATTTTTGATAACAGTAATGTATTCATCTATACATGTTGGCGTCATGGATCCAAATGAATCTGCCAAATAAAATACATCTGCCCCACACAGGGTTGCTTTTTGGGCGATTTTAGCTGCTTCTTGTGAATCAACATAACTTGCTGCCATTAGATTCATACTCACTTGAAAGCCGCGGTTTTTCAAAGAAGCAATATACGGATATACATCCTCTGCATTATGTGGATAGGAGGCAAGGCGTATCATAGAGACTGTACCTGTACCAAGGTCCATCAATTGATCTAACTGGCATACTGAGGGGACTACCATAACTGCAATTTTAGAATGAATCGTTTTGGGGAGTTGTTTCAAAAAATTAATCGTGCAGTCAGACGTTTTACCTTGAAAAGAGGATTTATTACTGCTTGATCCTCCTACATATCCCACTTCAATATAGTCAGCACGACACCCATCTAACCCTTCTATTATTTTTTGTATGGCTTGATCACTGAAATTCCAGTTGTTCAAGTTTCCTCCATCTCGAAGAGTACAGTCAATGAGATGAATACTCATGCTCTCCCCCCTTTAAAGCGACAGAAAAACGAGAAAGAATCTCTTGTGGAGTCCACTCTACCCGCTTTCCAATTTTTTCAGTACGAGGATCAATTTTAATATGAACAAGCAGTGGCCCCTCTGGTGGCAGTGCTTGCTGCCAATCCAAATGACTTTCAATTTTCACTCCGTGTTTATATCCCATAGAAAGCACAGCAGTTGTCATTCCGTCCATTCCAATAGTTCGTTGTCCTCCCGTGCTCTCATGCATGCCGTTATCAAGTACGACATGAACTAGATTGGATGGTTTTTGTTCTCCAATCATTGCCGCGGCACCTAGATTCATCAAAAAAGAACCATCACCATCCAAAATAAGGATTTGCTTCTCAGGATTAGTGACTGCAAGACCAAGTGCGACTGGTGCTGCAATCCCCATGGAACCTACCATATAAAAATGTTCACTTCGGTCCTTAATATTGTATAAATCTCTGCTAATATGCCCACAAGTACTGATCACATACGAGAACGGGAATCTTTCGAGCACGAGCCTGATTGCTTCATCTTTTCGCATTGTATCACTCCTTAAATCTCATCCTTGATAAGTAAGGCAACAGGTCTGCTCGTAGCCTCAATTAGCCCAACGGCCTCAAGAAGCGCCTGTTCAGGTTGATTTTCTGTAAGTTCAATGTGAGGGATTTCTACAGCATCGAGCAGATGTGTCAGTCTCGCCCCTATGATGTCGTGCTCTACTGCGTCATTCCCATAGGCCCCTCTCCAACTGACGATAAGAAGAATAGGAAGGTCATAAATCATATTAAAAGAGGTCAAAACGTTCAAACTGTATCCAAGTCCGGAATTTTGCATCAGAACAGCACTTTTGTGTCCTGAGATAACAAAACCTGATGCAACACCAACCGCAGAGTCCTCTCTTACTGCTGGTATATAACGAACTTGCGAATTTTCATCTTGCTCTAGTAATGAAAACAGTCCTTTCAGCAGGGAACAGGGCACTCCTGTAAAGTGACGATAACCGTTCTCTTTCAAGACAGACAGGATTACCTCTGACATTGTACGGACTATGGGTTGATTCAATGATATTCATCCTCTCTTCAATATTTTGCACTACAAAATATGCACCCGCAAAATTGTTTACCCCCCTGCCCCTTGATATTTATTAGCACCATACATCCAAAACCGGTAGGCCAGATATAAACTCAAAGGCCCGATTACAAGTGCCGTAATACCAAGAATCTTGTTTGTTAATAAACTATCCTCAAATATATAGAGGCTAGGATAATAATTAATCATCGCAAGAGGAATTATCCAGGTTAGAATAATTTGCAATAGCGTTCCATATACAGAAATGGGATAAGCAATAAACTCCTTCAACTTAAAGAAAATGGAGAATAAATATTGTACCCTGAGAAAAATAAAGGATAACGAACCAATTACAATTAATCCCGCCGCTTGTAAGAGCGAACCACTAATAATAGCAAGTAGCAGATAGATGGCTTTATATAGCGTCCAGGTTATATCTGCTTGGGATATTGACCATATGAGGACAACTGAGGAAATTAATATGTGAGCGATATACCCGATATTGAATAAATTTGCGAGAAAGTAAAGAAACGGGGATAACGGCTTGGTAAGATACATATCAAAATTTCCATTCACAATAATCTGATCAAGTCCGACCATTGGTGTATAAGTAAATGAAGCTCCTATTGCATAAGTAAGGAGATTTAAGCTATAGAGGAAGGCAATTTCCGTCCAGTCCCATCCTTGTATCGTATTGAAGTTTTGTAACAGCAACCATATAACCAAGTAATTGGCAGCATAACCTACAACTTGACCAACTACACCGATTGTAAATGCCCCTCGATACTCCATACGGGATTTAATAACTAATGTCACAAAGTATGAAAACAAACGAATGTTCATTAAATACCACCCTTAAATATATTGCCTTATCCGCCTTGTATCACTAATCTCCTGATCGCTCTCCACCAGAGAAGTTGAGCGACAAACCATAACATTAATGCCCACATCGTCCCCTTTCCTATAATCCATACAATCTCATCTATATTTATTTTTTCCATGTATATAGCCGCTGGTATAAATCCTAAAAACTGAAATGGTAACATCTCTGCAACGAATTTCCAACCGTCAGAAAAAAACCATAATGGCAAGAACGAACCCGAAAAGACAGTGATTAATGCAGTAACCATCCAATCTAACGCAAATGTTGTTAAAAACCAAAATGATACTAGGGCAACCAAGTAACCAATTAAAAATGAGATGACCAGAGCTAAAAATAAACTTATGATAAATGCCACAATGAAATAAGGATTTGTGGGGAAAGTAAGTCCGAATAAGAACCATGTGATTAAAATTGTCGGAACGACGGTAAAAATAACTTGAAATATTACATTACCTAGTTGATCCCAAAACAAGAGCAGCGGGTAGTTAATAGGTTTTAACAAATCTAATGTAATATTTCCAGTCTTTAATTTGTCATCTACAACATAAATTACCTTGTTCATTAAAATCATAGAGACAGATGTATTTATAAGAGAGTAGGTAATCATCGTTTCAATATTGATTCCATTCAAAGAACCTGTCCCGAGTAATGCTGTCCATATTGAAACTTGAATAAATACAATGGAAATATTTCCGAAAATTCTTAACCAGACTTCTGAACGATATGCTGTATTGCGAAAAAATGCTTTTTTGGTAATTTCGGAATAGGATCTCATCATTAATAAATCACACTCAACTTCTCTTGTTTGGTCATTTGAGTACTATTATCTTTCTCTAAACTTCGGTAGTACATCCGAATAATATCCTCAATGTTAGAATCCTGCAAAACAAAATCCTTGATCGGATATCTCTTTGAAAGATTTTGAACAAAGTCAATCGCAGAATCCAAACCCTTGTCGATTCTGAAAGTCTTTCTTATGCCAGAATCGTTAACTAACACAGCATTTTCTAATACCACAGCATCTCCTGGATCCACTACAAATTCTATAGTAATTATTTTACTGGCTGACAGATTGGACTTTAATTGCTCAACCGTTCCATCATAAATAAGTTCCCCCTTGTTTACGATCAACATCCTTCCGCATATTTCTTCAATATCCTTCATATCATGAGAAGTCAAGAAGATGGATATTTTACGTTCCCGATTCATTTGCCGAATAAAATTTCTGATGTTATCTTTAGCAATGACATCCAGTCCAATGGTCGGTTCATCTAAAAAAACGATATCCGGATTATGCAGCAGCGCCAGCCCGATTTCCGCTCTCATCCGTTGACCGAGACTTAGTTGTCTTACAGGGCGCGTAATGAATTCTTTAAGGTTCAATAAATCCAAAAAGATGTCCATATTTTTTTGATAATCTTTGTCTTGAATATTGTAAATTCGCCTATGCAGTTCAAAGGAATCTTCAACCGGGAGATCCCACCACAATTGACTCCTTTGGCCGAAAACAATACCGATTCTCTTTGCAATTTCTTGACGGCTCTTATGTGGGACAAGATGATTTACTGTGACTTTGCCTGAAGTCGGGACCAGTATCCCGGTAAGCATTTTAATCATTGTTGATTTACCAGCACCATTTGGACCCAAATATCCAATTGCTTCACCTTGCTCAATAGAAAATGAGATATTGTCAACCGCTTTTACAATTGTATGTTCTCTTGAAAATAAATTTTTTATTGTTCCAATAACGCCTGATGCACGGTTAAATTGTTTATATTCTTTTGAAAGACCCTCCACATAGATCATGAATACATCACCTCACCAATGTTAAACTCGAATTAATGTTGGAGAAAGCCAAAAGCTTTTGTCCGTGTAACCGTCGGAACTAATAACATGATATATTCCACCGTAAATTCTCTCTTTAATAATGATCTTGTACGCTAGTATGCCTTCACGAAAGCTTTTTTTAATTTCAGAAAGCGGGATTTGTACTCGTATCTCTAAATCTCCCGCCTGTTCAATGTTTCCACCATTGCATAAATTAGTCCGTATGACTCCATCCTGTTTAACGAATGAAAACGTATGTAAATCTAAAATATCGCTCTCTATGCAAGGGTCTACCGTATTCAATATAACTTCCCAATCATACTCTGATTGTCCGAGCTCCAGGGGTACATAAATGTTAAAGTTCAAATGGGTTGTATCCACTAGCGGAAGATAATAAAGCTTATAATCGTGTTTATTATTTTGTACATATAAGTATTCTTTGGGGGAAATGGATTCTGAGGTAAGTTCATTTGCATCATATGCGTTTCTTGCATTTTTGGAATGCTCTTCACTGTAGCATATCCTTTTTAAATTTTTGAAAATTTCTGCTTCGCGCTCTGCATTGCTTTTGAATAACCGTTCCTTTAAAGGAGCCTCCCATATTAATGGAAGTCTATTTTTATTTTTAGAATGATCCAATTTACCAGCAATATCTTGTGCTATAGGTTGTCCAAACAGACCATTAAGATCATCAAAAATAGGAATAATAATATCCGACATATTGAAACTGGACGCCTTTTGTAATACTTCGTCCCACTTTATCTTTTGGTTGTAATTTTTTATAAACAACCCTAACTCAAAATACTTCCCTAATTTGGGTCCACGATGGTACCAATTCGCATCTGTATAAATACTTTCAACTAAATGCAATAATGTATGTTCGAGGCTTAATGTCTTAATTTTACTCCCGTTAATGATCAGATACTCATTTTCATCCAAAAAGCGGTTAATATGCTTAGAAGTGATTGTAGTGTGTATATATCGTTGAAGCTCCAGGGTAATGTAATCATTGCCTACCTTTTTATAATATTCAAAGTATTCATGATGGTTCAAATCCTTTAATATTGGGTAAGGCAATATATCAGGGTTATTAAAATCCAAACTATAAATATCTTCCTTCCCGCACGCTTGAAAGTATCCTTTAGCTTTGAGTTCCCTGTCTATCTCCTCTACACTCGTTTCTCGAATAAGTGTATCTATATCCCCGGCCACACGGTAGTACGGGTCATTATAGAGGAGTTGTGACAAGATAATACCTTTCACAAAAATCATATCATTCCCTGTTTCCGAAAGAGCTGACATTTCTTGAATAATATCATGATTTTTTTTTCTTATATCCTCATTCTTTTTTTGAAACAAATTTCGATAAGAATCAGGAATATAATTAAGCAACTCATTGTAAGCCAAATGAAACATCCTTTGTTCAATCGACAAATTATATAATTTTTCCCAGTCTAAACTTTCCGATAGATACTCCTTATCAAATGCCTGGTCATTCAAATATTGAATAGTTATATTTAGCAACAATTCTCTTTCTATATGTTTGATGTCCATTAGCTCATTCACCTCTAATAAAATGACTTTATTTTCTGAAAATTTAGTTTAGGATAGCTGGAACACAAAAAAGCTAACTTCTCGTTCTGCTATCCGATGTTCATTCAAGTTCTGTGGCTTGACGCAGCGGTTGAGAGGTGAAACAATCGTATATAAGGCTTCAAGTAAAACCGAGAACATTATGCACAGGACCTTTTCCTAAATTGTAACGATAAAGGATAATATTAACTATATTCTATTTAATATAACCCATAGTTGCGAACCATTTCTAGTAGTTAAATCAACTAAAAATTATACAAATCAACGAAAGCCCATTTTTATACATAAATTATATTTTTATGAATTTCCCTGAAACTTCATACCTTCTATCAGCATTGTCATCACCAGTTTCATTTACGAATAGGTCTTGCTTTTGCCTCTCTCCTTCACTCCAGATAGGCTGAAACAAAAAAACTGCACCTCCAAATGTTATTGATATCTAACATTTGGAGGGCAATCCACTAGGGATAAGCTAGTGTACGGTCACTTTTTTCCGCCGTCCCCCGCCTGCTGCCGATACATGATCGTCAGAATCCGCCAGAAATCATTGCTCCCGGTCTTCGTATCGAAATAAGGGGCAAAGTATTCCGCCGCATCCTTCGCCCAGCTCGGGGCCTCGATATCCTCTATCCGCCCAAAACGGGCAAGCGCCGCCTCAATCCGTTTAACCCCGTCTTCAAGTCTCGCAAGTCTTTCGTCCTGCTCCAGGTCCTTCGCCACTTTGGCCGCCTCCTCTGCTGCTTGCTGGTCATACCGCTTCAAATTGTACGTTCCAATCAATTGAATCAGCTTGGCCGCATACTGCGGGTCCGTTGCATAACCCGAAGCCTGCAGCCCCTTGGCCTGTCCTTCCAAAGACGTACTGCTGCGCACTTGTTCATACCTCGCATTCTGAAATAGCAACTCCTGATCTTTATAAAAATCATAAACGCTATCATAGGCCCGGAATGCTGCTGTGATGTTGACCGTCACTCCGTTGTAAACCTCCCATGTTCCCTGGTTGACAACCTTTCCGCGCCAATACGCATTGGGAACGCCATTGCCCACCTTGTATCCGCCCAAATTATTCGTAGGCGGAATTTTGCCGCCAGTCTCCAGGATGTTCTGGGCCAGCCTGACTGACGGGAACAATGACGCCCCCTCTTTCCTGACCCGAATCGCAATTGGAGCGAGCAGCGCAATAAATTCCTCTCTTGTCACCGGACTCCCACCTCCTTGCCTAACCCGACTTGTCCGCCTGCACTATAATGTATGAAAACCAGACAAGCCGGCAACGGCAGTTGTCCAACGCTCCATGCCCTTTCTCGCTTAGCCCGCAGGGAAATAGGAAAATGCGACTTTGGTCATGCACAATTCGTGCAACCTTATTTTTCATAAACGCGTCTACAACAATAGCTGCAGCAAAATACAACAAAGAGGTGAACCAGAGTGAAAAGAAAAGTATTGATGGTCATGCTGGTAGCCCTCGCAGGCTTGATCGGCATTACACAGTCTGCCTGGGCCTTCAGCGATACGAAGGGAAGCTCTTACCGGGCGGAAATTGACGGACTCAAGAAACTGGGAATTATTAACGGAGACAAGCACAACAAGTTTAAACCCGGAGAGAACCTGACCAACGCTGAGGCTGTCGCATTAATTGTTAAAGGTCTGAAACTGAATATCGATACTATTCGTTTTATTAAAGCTCCGCTAGTTACAGATTATTACACTAAAGCCAAAGACAACACGTGGTACTCCCAGGCATTCATTATTGCACAGTATAACGGGCTGGAACTGCCTAAGGACATTGATCCCTCCGCAAAAATAAGCCGCGAGCAATTCGCCCATTATTTGTTGAAGGGAATTGAACACCATGGAGCGTACATGTTCCCGGCCATCTACATCAACATTCAAGATGAAAATGATATTGCCAAAGCATATAAAGACAGTATCCAGAAGGTACTAATTGCGAAGATTGCCGCCCTGGATAAAAAGGACAATTTCTATCCGAAAGCAACGATCAAGCGCGGGGAAGCTGCCGGATGGGTATACCGGGCCATTCAATTTGTAGACTCTACTCCTGCCGCACCTGAAAAGCCGGAAACGCCAGCCGACAATCTGAACCTGCGTCATGAAATAAAAGCGGTCAACAAAGAAGTGAATGAAATCAAAATTACAGGAACTGTCGGTCATCCTGGATATGGACTGCGCGTGTCGGACATTCATTTCAAGGATAAAGAGGCCATCATTGAGGTCGAACTGATCCAGCCTGATCCGGACCGCATGTACCCGCAGGTTATTACAGATGTAACCATTTCTACCTATGTAAGCAGCGGGTACAGCATTAAGCTTGTTGCGAAATCCTGATCAGCCTTCGGACATATCCACCAAAAATACAAACAAAAGCGACCCTGACCGGTCGCTTTTTTGGATTCACTCGGCGTATAATGATAGTGAGGCGTTTTTAGTTATATACCAGTAACTACCATCTGTTTAAGTCTGTTGAATCATTTTAAAATTAGATGTTGCGGTTTGAAACCACCGCTTGATCTTGCTCGTATTAATGGTTACAAACCAACAACCCCTTGAGGAGGAACCATCCATGTCAATTTTCAAAAGACTGCGTGATTTGACCTTGTCCAATGTATATGCATTGATCGAGAAAGCAGAGGATCCAATCAAGCTTACAGACCAATATATAAGAGATATGCAGGCAGATCTGGAGGATGCAGAGAAAGCGGTCGCTTCCCAGATTGCCCTGGAGAAGAAATTCAAGCTTCTGTATGAGGATCAAGCAGCGCTTGTAGAGAAGCGCAATGAACAGGCTCATCTGGCTGCGCAGGCGCAGAACATTGATCTCGCCCGCCGCGCGCTGGAAGAAAAGAAGGCTGCCGAGCAGAAAATGAATGAATACAAGGCCAGCTATGATCAAAACAAGGCATCCGCTGACAATCTCCGCGCCAAGCTGGAAGAGATGCGCAAGCAGCTCGTTGAGATGAAGAACAAGCGCGAGACACTGGTAGCCCGCTACAATGCGGCCAAAGCCCAGCAGGAAATCAACAAGGCAATGTCCGGATTCAATTCGGATTCCGCTACTTCCGGTCTGAAACGCATGGAGGAAAAAATGCTTCAAATGGAAGCCCAGGCCGAAGCCAGCAATGAACTGAACACCAAGGAGCGTTCGCTCGATGAAGAGTTTGCCGCGCTTGGCAAAGACAAAGCCGTTGAAGACGAGCTCGCCGCCCTGCTCAAACAGTACGAAAATAAATAATGTGCAACACCCGCGCATGTAAAGCACCGCCGCTTCGGTTCCTCAAAAGCTAACCGACCTTTGAACCGGGCGGCGTTTTTTTAATGCTTTCATATGGCTTTTAAGGTTAAAAACGTATAATCTTATCGATCTGGAGGCTAGATCATGTCATTGATTGATTTATTGCGAATTCCGGTTTGGACGGGGTTTGCAGCTGTCCTATTATTCATTATTATGCTGCTGGACTCGCTGTTTACCCGCTATAGCGATTTTCAGGAAATGAAGTCCGGGAATGTCGCGGTCACGACACGTTTTGTCATGAAGCTGCTGGCCCAGGCATTCATTTTATTCCAATCCATCACCAAGTCCAGCCTGATGTGGGAAGCGTTTCTGATTACGATCGTCTCCTTCGTTGTTTTACTTATTATGGAGTCGCTATTCCGATTCATTTTGGATAAAAGCATCGGCCTGCGGCTGGATCAAGGAATTCGTGAAGGCAAGATCGCTTACGCCCTACTCGCCGGATCGGTCCATATTGCCGGAGCTCTCATCATTGGTGCGATTTAATCAGGAGGTTGAAGCAAACGATGAGCTTATGGAAACGGGTTAAAAATCTAATAGCCAAGCCTGAGCCGGTACAGCAGGAGAAAAGCCCGCTCACCTTAGGCCCTGGAGATGTGTGCGAGGTTTCCCTCGTCACCTATGAGGTCATCGGGAGCGTACAGAATCGCCAGCGCAGTTCAGTCATGCTTACACTGCGCGACGGCGCGCTGATTCGGTATTTATCTATTGAAGAGCGGGAAAATACCGTCTACGCCCTCTATACCCCGATCGACGGACGGCTGGATAACATGCATGAAATCCCGACGGTTCTCGAGCTGGATGACTGCACCTATCATATGGAGGAACAGTACGAAGGCATGACTACAGCAAACGGCAAGACACCATTCCATACAGGCGGAGAACAGTCTGTCTGGCAGTATCAGGCCGATAACTTCAAGCTGCTGCGCATTGAATGGCAGGACGGAAGGTTTATGCTCTATGAGGGAGAGACTATCATCACGGCAGACGTGCGTGTCATTCGGGGACGTTAAAGAGAAAGGAGCGAGTAAGATGAAGTCACTCCTTCATGGCATCAAATATGCGCTAATCTTCAGCTTTTTGTTCCCACTGCTTGCCGGATGCTCGATCCAGGACAATATCCAGGAGCAGTATCCGCTGGAATCCGTGAACGGCTCCGGTTCTCAGACTTCCTATGTGTACCGGGCTGCAAACTCTACTGTACCGGAGACAGCCGATGCCCTGATCAAGCAGCGGAAGCCGCAGGAACAATCGCCGGCAGACAATGAGCGGATGTTTCTTGTCTATGATAAAGAAATCATTCATCTGCAGAGGGATTCCCAAAATTCTGAGGACACACTGGTTGAGGTAGATTCCAAGGAATATGTAAGGCAAAATTACAGTTCCAACTTCCTGCAAGGCTATCTGGTCGGAAGTTTGATCCGCGATTTATTCGATAACGGACGCTATAACGGCGGCGACTACCGAGGATATACATCAAAAGATATCTACAAGCCGCAGAAGGGCAGCTATCGCGCTCCAACGCAGGAAGATAAGAAGAAGGCTCCCCCTGTCACAGTAAATCGTACAGGCTCCATCTTCAAGCGTTCCAAAGACGCTGACACTTCCTTCGATCGCAAGACGCCGCCTGCCGCAACGAACCCTTCCAAGGGGAAAATTACACGCAATACCGATTCTTCCTCCGGCGGCCTGTTCTCCAAACCAAAGGTGGGCAAGCAGCCAGCCTCTTCCGGCAGTTGGCTCTCGAAGCCGAAGATCAGCAAACCGAAGGTCAAAATAGGCAGCGGCCGTGTTTTCCGGCGAAGGTAAACAAGACCACTTGCAAGCCGCTACTCAATCTGCCAATCGATCGGCTGGCTGCCGATCGATTGCAGAAAGGCATTCGCTCTGGAAAACGGACGGCTCCCGAAAAACCCCCGATGCGCGGCAAACGGGCTCGGATGAGCCGAAGCGATAATGCAATGCCGATTGCGATCAATACGAGCCGCTTTATCCTGGGCGTGCTTGCCCCACAGAATAAACACCAGCGGTTTCTCCCTCTGATTGAGCATCTCGATAATCCGGTCCGTAAACCTCTCCCACCCTTTCCCCTGATGCGAATTGGCATTTCCAGCCTGAACCGTCAGTACCGTATTAAGCAGCAGTACGCCTTGTTCCGCCCATGACACTAGCGAACCATGATCCGGAATGGAACAACCCAGGTCTTCCTTTAGTTCCTTATATATATTTTGCAGGGACGGCGGTATGCGGACTCCCTTTTGTACAGAAAAGCTGAGGCCATGAGCCTGTCCGGGACCGTGGTACGGGTCTTGTCCAATAATAATGACCTTCGTATTCCCATACGACGTATGATGAAGAGCGTTATAGATATCATGCATGTCCGGGTAAATCTTCTTCGTTTTGTACTCATGCGCCAGAAAGGTGCGCAGTTCCTTATAATATTCTTGTTCCAGTTCGGCTTGCAGGTGCTCCAGCCAGTCATTGCGAAAAATAATTGCCATCAGAATAAGCCTCCCAAATATTAAGCGCGCCTAATGCTTGAACTTGAAAAAAAAAGTCACTAGTTTTATTATAGTTCATACGCGATTTGGCAACAATAAAACTAGCGGACTTATTGACACATAAGCTGAAAAAAGTTATGCTTACTAAGCATTTGTTAATCTAATTGAATAGGTGGGACAATATGACCTTTAAACCGGTTATAAAAGAAATCGTCGCTTCTGACCGCAATGAAGAGAATGGCTTGCATCAATTCGTTGTAACGCTGACCAATCAAGCTAAATGCCGCTTGTTCTTCAGCAAAAACCCGGATTGGAAAATTATTGGCGTTAACCGCCTGCTCAATATGCCATGCCCGATTTGCCGTAAAGATTACTACTGCAACTGCATGAGCAACTATGCTTCCGATTTCGAACAGCAAATCATCGAGCAGAATCCCCTCTAATCATAAAAATGGAGGCCGCTGGGCTTCTTTTTTTATTTTCCCTTATGTCCTCTTAGATCGTTCTATTTTCCAATTCATTTTTTCTCATTATAATTATTAACCTCCGTTGCAACACTTTGCTTCACATTTCTCGCAACCAATGTATTAGCCTCAAAGTTCTTGTAGGCTTGTTAAGCATGTAACCAATTCATTATTGTTAAAGCAGTGTCGAGTTGAGCTAGTAATTCACTTCGGAAGCTCGCTTAGAGATGAAGTTTAATGGGTAACATCGGAATCGCCGTAGGCGATGGCAAAGCATTCTTTGCTAAAAACTAACCTGCCAAAAGCAAAGGCACCTATATCTCCAGTAGAGAAGGTGCTGCTTTCATTCAGACTATTAACTTGCCTACTCAAACCTCCTGTTGAATCAGTCTATTCAAGGCGAGGCGGTATTAAAATGATCCATGCAGTTATATCGTTTAGCTTATTTCACTTTCATACCAAAAATTTTCACTAATCGAAAAAGTGTTCTCAAGATTTTTCACACTATGCCACCAATTTCTAGGTGTATATAATATTTCTCCTGGTTGTAACAACGTTTTTTGTATCAGGTTTTTATAATAAGCATCGGCGAGCAATTCATCTGATATTTCGATACCTTCTTTTTTGATTTCATTGTAATGATCCGGAGATATAAGAAGCCATTCTTTGCAACCAAAAATGATTCCGTGCCAGTTATGTGTTTGTTTAAAGTCTTGGTGCAGGTGAGTACCTGTCCCTTTTGAGCCTATAAATATCCATTTAAACTTATCATCTATTTTATAACCATGATTAATAGTTTTTTCAGAAAAATAGGCTGGAACATTGTACAATAAGCTGATTTCTTTATTTCCCATTGAATAATATGGCCAATCACAGTACCATTTATCTTTATTCCCTTTCTCAATCATTTGAATATATTTCGACATTTTAATCTGATATGGTTTGTTTATATCTTTTCCTTCTGATTTACGAATAATGATATCTTTCTCTCCGAAATTCTCATCAAGAGTTTCCAACTTATATGTTTTAAACTCCCAGTTGTCAATTAATCCTTCAATAATTAATGGTTTTTTATCAGCATAGGACTTAGAGAAATAATCTATACTTATATCCGAATAGTGCTTTCTATCTACCATTTTTTCCTCCATCATTTATAGGAATAAGGGGATATGAAGAAACTGAAATAGTTGGAGAGCCTTGCGAAACCGGTAAATCATACTTTTCATTCTTGTTACATCCAAAATAAGGATCAAACATCATTAAATCATTAGAGACATTATCAATTCTAGAAATAAAATCAAATTTCGAACCTTTAATGTCAAATTTCCTTATTATTTCGTTAGTAATCTTACCTCCTTTAATATATTTACCGAATGAAGGTCTAATTATGAAATTATGACCTAATGAGCCTCCTCCCCATGTGCCGAAACAGTATACCCCATATTCAATATTTGAAATTATATCTTGAATATCACATTCACCTGCTTCTAAATAGATGACTGACATTCTAGGCATGATTATGTTGGAAAAGATTGTTCTTCTTGCATTTGAACTATGCTTTACTCCCAACTGCTCTGCTGTTTTCTTATCGTACAGCAATTCATTCCATACGCCATTTTTAATAATCTGGGTAGGTTTTGCTTTATTTCCTTCATGATCATACTCATAGCTTCCTCTATAACCTGACAGCAAAGGATTATCATATACGTTTAACTTATAATTTGCCCATGTATGCCCCAGTTGAAATTGGCTTCCTTCACAATATTGTATATAATTATCTGCTTCAGAAGTATGTCCAAAAGCTTCGTGTACCAGTTGTGAAGATAATTCCTGATTTAAAATGATGGGAACATTAATCTCCATTGCAAGATTAGTACCATTAATAGCGGCATATACCTCTTCATATAATTTTGTTTGAATATCACTCCAATGTTGATTACAATCCAAGTAGTTGTGAATACTCGATTGCCAAACTACAGGAATGAATTTATCTACAGCGTCTACTATTATTTTTATCATTAAGTGTAATTCGTCTCTTTTAAAGTCATCACCACTACTAAGATATAAAAAATAAGAAGAAGAGATCATTGTTATTTCATATTTAAATATCCATTTTTCGAAAGAAAACAGACATTGGCTAATCAGGTCGCGGTAGACATCAATCAGTTCTTTAAGGTTATCCTTAGTCAAAAGAGAGTTTGCATTTCCAGTTGTATAAAAGAGGTAATCATTTTCTAAAGAACTGTATTTGCATATGATATTACGATTTAGATCTTGTTTTAACATTTCACTCCTGATAATCCATCGCTTTTAAACGTTTTATATAATACATAATTTTTTTTATATTCTCTGATCAAGCCTAGTTCTTTACAAGATAAAGCAATAATTAAGTAAGGCTCTGCTCTTATTCCAATCTCATCGGCACATTTAATTCCTAAAGCTAAACTTTCTGAAAAATTACCTTGTTTTAGTTCGCATATACTTCTTAGTATTAAACTATGAGTTTGTATGGAATCTGTTAAGTTTCCTTCAGCTAGCAAAAACCAGTGCGATGCTAAGGCATACCTTTTTTGATTCATATATATTAAACCTATGTTATAGGCACTCCAAAAGTAATTCACATTATTCTGTTTGGCTAAATCATAGTATTGAATTGCTAACTCCAAATTTCCAATTCGGGAAAAAAGCAAAGATTTAACTCCCAAACCTGTCCCAGAATAAAACACGAGTACCTTTTCCCAAACTTCTTCTATAATTTCGCTAGTTAAATAGGTTGAATTATTATTTAGCAAATAAGAAATTTTTGTTATGGAATTTGATTCTGTTCGTAATTTTGAGTGATGTACAATATCCATTTCAAAAAAATCTGCAATTTGTTCACCTAAGTAACTATACTTTTCAGGTAAAAATCCGCTAGTAATAGAATACGTCATCGTTGGATCATCTTTCCACGCTTTCCCTAAAGAGAGGAAATATTCCTTAAATTCTTTGACTAAATGTAGCTGTTGCTTATTACTGTTATAAAAAAAATCCAGGTCAATATCTATTAAAGGAGTCTTATTCAATTTTATATGACTTAGATATTTAAGGTTTGTAATTTCGATTTTTAAATGGTTAACAGATAACTCAACGGAGTACTCATTAATTGCAAAAGAACTTAAAACTTCTTCCTTGAACCCCGCGATCAATGAAACATTAGTAATCAATACTTTTTGCAAATCATTAATAGTATAATCATTATTCGGATAGACCCATATTAAATGATCAATAATATTCAATTCTTTTGCAGCATATAAAAAATTATCCAGGCCATAGGGATAGGTTTCATATTCCCTAAACGGCACATCTCGATTTAATTCATTCATGTTTTGATTTTTTTCGGAATAACTTTTTAATATTTTCAGATTTTCTTCACTAATTTTTTTAAAGTCCAAGTGTTGGTCAAAATAAATCACGAATTCATTTTGATATTGTTTTTTAACCCAATAATTTAATAATTCACCATGTTCATTAAAGGAAATCATATTATTAGCCATCTAATAACCCCAACTTGGCCATATTCAAAATGGTAGTATTTAATTGATCTTCGTTTATGTTAAACTTTGTTGTTAATAAATTTCTGATTTCAGCTTTATGAATTAGCAACTCGTTTTTCAGGATTTCTGAAATCAGTTCACTTATTTGACCTTTAATCAAATGTTTTTTTGTAGCAGCATATACATACAATACTTCATCATCTGTTTCAAACTTCTTCAAACTATTTTCTAAAGCTGAAACGATTTTACCTGGATACTTTACTACCGAATAAGAAATAGAACGATTATGAATGATGAGTGGAGAATGTATCCTAAAGTTAGGATTCTTGTTAATAACCAATATGGAGTGAATCGCATTAAGAAATTCATGCTGCAATAATAGCGTATTATAAGGTGATCTATTTATGAAATTTTCATTGCTTAACATGTAATGATAAAAGGCTTCCTCAATGCAAATACCTCTCCCACTAAACGGGATTTCTTTATAGTCCTGAAACCAAATAGATTCAATAAAATCATATAACAAATCATCCATATCGATTGAACTTTCTTTGAATTCTGAAAAAACACCCGGGTAAGCACTTTTTAACCCCCCATTATAATCGATGTTTCCAGAAATGATATTGGATTTAATCGTTTTGGCAGTTGCCATTAGTTCTTCCCTATCAATTGTTTTCAAGTTTTCAATATTGACTTCTGATATATTCATCTCATAAAATTTATCTTCAAGGAATAACTGTCTGTAAGATCTTTCATGTAACAATTTATAAAGTATCTCATCTAATGAATATAACTCATTTATTGTTTTTCCCATTTAGAAACGATCTCCTTCATTCTTTGGTAATTTTTTTGTGACTTGGGAATAAGTATACCTTCATCCGTGTATTGAGGGTCCTCATAAGTGATTGCCTTTAAATTTGGACATTTAGGGAGGAGATATTCCAATAAGTCTATTTGTTCATCTAATAGTATGCCGTGATGCAGATCGCGAAACTTGCCTTTGATTATTTGACATCCAGATAAATGAAATTCAAAACAGTTATCAAAAGGCAGCTTCTCCAAACCGTCGAACATTTTTTCGTGTGTATTCCCAATTAACCATTGATAGCTTAAAATATGTCCGATATCCAGAGTAACGGGTACATTCGTTTCCTCCACTAACTTTTGAAAAAAATCGAACCCATTCATACTTCCAATAAAGAAATTAGTTCCTTCCGTGAATCCTGGAAACTCCACCGAAATTGGTACGTTAATTCCCTCCTTGTATACGTTGATATTATCAATGCATGCTTGCAAGCCTTCATCAGTAAGATATGGCGGGAGTGGAAATGGTACTGACTTTCCTTTGATTGACCATAAACCTAAATCTTCTACTATCCATTTGATATCATATCGTTCTACTATTTTGTTCGTGAAATCAATTATCTGATCTTTTTGATAATCCTCCATTGCTCCCATATTTAAGATTGTTTGATGGAATGCTCTAGCTTCAATATTAGGAACTTCCGCAAACAAACTATCGTATCCTTCAAAATACTCCTCAGCTTTCAGAAAATTTCTGTTTTTAGGTTGAAATGCAAAAAACAAATAATTAAATTCATCCTTATAAGAATTAAAAAAAATTTTCATTTTTGGTGTAATCGAATCACCATGATTTGTTGATACAAATCCAACCTCTTGCCCCCAAGGTAAGTCCATTCCCATACCAAGTCCTAATTTCTTACTAATGTTTGGAAACTTAATTGTATCCTTAGTTTTCATATCTGCCTCCTAATGCATATTAGAATTGACTAATCCATTATCGATAAAAAACTTTTTAATTTTATTTATTTGGTTGGAATGAATTAAAGTCAAAAATTCTTGTTCAGACCCCTTATATGGTATTATATATATTTTTTCCCATAAAAGATCGAGAACTACCCAACCTTCCTGAGTAGAATGAAATACAACCCATGGATTTATGCTTAGTTCAGTCTTTGTTAAAGATTTATCTGCACCTCTTTTTTGAGGAGGTATTTCATCATTTTTTTGCGGGTTTATGTTATTGAACATTTCTATAAATCTGTTCAATCTAGGATCAAAAGTATCTCCATCTGTGTATTCAAAATGGGACCCCATTCTACCCATACCATAATTCAGAAGTTTATTGCCTCTCAATTCCCGCTTATCTTTATTGACATATAATTTATATTTCATGGGATCGTCTGTTAAAAACGTATTTGGTTCTGCAACTAACATTTGCATTACATCTATTCCTATTTTTGAAGCATTTTTTCTTAGAAAAAGTTCAGACTCTTTTACTTCCTCTGGAGTCTCATCAGGAAGCCCTCCCATTAATGAAAGCCTGAGGGGGATACCTGCTTCGTCTAAGTTGTCTATTATTTGTTGATAATTAGCAGAGTTAACTCCTTTATTTAATAGATCAAGGATTCTTTGAGAGTTCGTCTCGTATCCACATGACATAAGGATGCAACCAAGCCTTTTTAATTCCTGACAAAATGCTTTATCTAACAATAAATCCTCTAATCTATTTCTAGTGCTGAATTTAATATAAACGCCTTTTTTATTTAATAATTGAACAGCTTTGACAACTAATTTTAAATTCGTGTTTTCATCTACAAAATTAATTCTATGTACACCATATGTATTTATTATGGCCTCACATTCTTTTGCTATTTGTTCAGCAGTTTTTTGTTGGTATGAAGAGTTCTTCCTGGATCTATTTCCGTATGAACAAAAAATGCATTTACCCCAATAGCATCCGATACATGTAATTAAAGAGAAGTGTATTTCCTCGCTTAAATACTTTTTATAAGGCAATCCAGAAAAATCGGGAACTTTTGCATCTGTAATTTTATAACTAGATTTTGGAGATTGAGATGATTGAGCTGAGAGTTTATTATCTACCCATAATATATCGGGAACTTCTGATTGCTCTGCTTGACCATAAATATATTGAACCAACTTGACTAAAGTTTCTTCACCTGCACTTGTACCTAAAGCGTCAACAAAAACCGTTGAAGACTGTTTATAAATTTGATTAGACCTTAGCATTATTTGCTGTCCGCCAAAAATAATAAATGTAGAAGGCGCTAACTCTTTTATCCATTTAGCTATAATAATTGAAGGGAAAATTTGACTATAATACGCAATCGAGAAACCTACAACTTTTGGTTTATTATCTTCAACATACTGTTTTGTAAGTGTATAAAGCTGTCTTACTCCGAAATCGTTATCATTATTCGTTGTAAAGTTCTGAGCTTCTTCAATCATATCTTCTACAGTAAAGAAATCCTTTTTCAGTATAGAATCTTCCAATAATAATTCTACACCGTTTTTTGCGAATCTCACTGCTCTAGAACTTTTATCATTCACATGGTTATCGGGTTCTTTATTGAATACCAAGTTATCTATCTCATCTTTATATTTTAATAAATACTTAGCTAATTCATTTCTATAGATAAACCTCAAAGATTGCTTACTCTTATTATTTTCAATATAGTTTAAAAGATTATTGCTAGTAAATAAAGAATGAGCAAGATCAATATTTAAGTCCTTTTGTGCAACATCTATGCTATTGGCTTTTAAAAACGAGGTTAGCATAGGTAAGCTTAAATAAGGGAATAGTCTTGCTTCAGTTAATGGTGGAAAGATTAATAAAATATCTTTTTTCATAGTTCTTCCTCTTCATTACTAAAATTAACAACTCAACTCCCTCAAGCATCTGAATAACGCGAGCTTTATGAATAAATTCGGCTTCACCTGCGCGGTCTTGTTCCGAATCCTATTTCTGTTGTATAACGCCGCTTTCTCGCACGTTTCGCTTCGAGAGCGTTTATCACAGGAGCACCTGACCTCTGATTCATGCGAGACAGTGTTCAGCTTTGATGATTGGATGTTTGAACGTAAAACTGAGCGAAGGTATGCTCGTACGCTTTAAAGCTACAGGAGCGGCTCTAGGGCTTTCTCATACTCACGATGGGCTGGGCAGATAAACATTACGGTTGACTTCGGGGTTTTCAGATCACATCATTCTACCATCAATGGAATCACGGATGGAATCGATAAACGTTCTTTCCCAATTTCAAGCAGTGGACGTTGAGTTAATAAAAGTGCTACTACTTAATTTATAGTAGTAGCACTTTTGTCTTTACAAGCTTATTCTTCTTTATCAGAAATGTCTTCTTGAGAAGCTACACTAAATCTAAAAGCATGAAATGCATTTCCTACCTCTAGCTCCCTAGCCTCAATGATTTCTAACTCTTCCAGCTCTTTTGACATAATATCCACCTCCTTTGTCTAATTATACTACACAAAATATGTGTAATATATTTACATAATAGGTCTTTATTATATCATTGTCAATAGATTTGTCTAACTTTTCTGAATTTTCAAAAATCTCTTATCAACCATTGTTGTAAGTACTGCGGATATGATAAGAAAAATAGCGACGCCAAAGACACTACGCAACTCTCGTATTTCTAATGTCGAAGTGCCACCGCTTACCAGTAATCCAATTATTCCAGATGCAAATGCTCCCGTTCCAAATTGAATCATTTGAAAGAGTCCCATGTAAGAACCCGTTTCCTCTTTAGGAACAGATAACATTGCAATTTTATTTAGAGCAGGGGATGCAAAAGTCGAGCCCAAGCCGATACATAAAAAGAACAATACAAACAATATGATGGGATTAATATTTATATTGCTGGTTAGTTGTAATAAAACCAGTCCCGACAAGATCGGTATGAATCCAAAAGTCATTGTTTTCAATGCATTTAAATCAGCTAATTTCCCAGCAAATCCGGCCAATGATATGGCTATTATAGATTCTATAATAATGATTAATCCAATCACATCAGGACTTAATCCAAAATGATCCCTCATTAAACTAGGAATAATCAAAATCATAGCGTTGCTTACCAAAAACAATAGAAATACGCGTATTAATGAAACAACAAAAATTTTATTATTAAAAGCACCTGCTGGAAATATTTTATTTACTTTATTTCTTGTTTCAAGAAATAGTAGCATCGATAAAGAAAGAAGTGCTACCACCAGACTAACTGTTAAAAATATTGAGGAACTTGCTACTAGAGAAAATTGAAAAAAACAAAGAAATAAAACTAATGAAACTGTATTCATGAACGGAATTTGTTTATTTCGATTTCGTTTTCCGTCTTTCGGTAAAATCAAAGTACCCAGCATTAGAGAAACCAGTGAAAAGAGTGTCAAGGCCAAAAAGATATACCTCCAAGAAGTATATTCAACAATTCCTCCCCCCAGTGCCGGTCCTATTAGTGTGGCAGAAGCTAGAGTAGCGGAAAACCAGCCAAAAGCCCATCCTATTTTCTCATCTTTAAATGACTGTCTAATTAGTAGTACTAATGCTGGTACGATCATAGAATCAGAAATAGCCTGTAATGATTGGGCTACCAGGAATATTGCCCAATTAATTGAGAAACCACTAACGATATTAGATAAAATAAACAAAGTTAATCCGAATTGAACTAATTTTTTTGGTCCCACCCGATCCGCTATTGAACCGAATAACGGTAAGCCAGCAGCGAAAAATGAAAAGAATAGGATGTTTCTAATTTGCAATGTAGAATAGTCAATTTTAAAATCAAAAACTAAATCTGGAAAGGCAATTGTAATCATTGATGTGCTCATTACCCCTGCAAATACCGAAATTCCAATCGTTATAATAAGAAATTTTTCGTAGTGTTTTCCTTTTATCATACATATCTCCTTTTTTTAATAATGGCAGTTAGTTGGTTTTTTCATCTCTTTTAATCTTTAATGGTTCAGCTTCCGAATCCATGCTCGTGGAACTTGATTGCTTTGAAAGAAATAGCCCAAGCAGCAGATATTCGTCAAATTGTTGCCACCTGAGAAACGGGTTCATTTTTTGATGTGTGACAATAGATGGTAGTTATTACGCTATTTATACTAACAAACTTCTTAAATGGAAAATATATGCACATATTAGCACTGTGGGATTCTCTTGTCAACCTTTACTTCTATCAAATGTTGTTGCACTTTGATATTGCTCACTGCCATTAAATTCGACCACGATTAGCCAAACCATCCCATAAACAAAAAAAAGCCCCAGCCCACATGAGCTGAAACCTCTTAATTTCATTCATATAAGTGGTGCCGAGGACCGGGATCGAACCGGTACGGTAGTCACCTACCGCAGGATTTTAAGTCCTGTGCGTCTGCCAATTCCGCCACCCCGGCATAATGTGAATGCAGCACATTATGGTTGTGCTTGGCAACACGTTTAACGTGTCAACAAAAAATATCATACCATAAATTAGGGATTCCAGTCAATACTCATATGAAAATTTTCTGCCGCTTCGATTTATATGAATCTGCATTTCTCATCAAATTAAAAACGCCTCTCTTTGACTGCGTCTCTCAGACGAACAATCAAAGCCAGGCGTATACGCTTCATAAGTCAACATTCATCAGCGACACATAGATTATCGAAACATAATTGCTATTCTTACTATCTCTTAAATCCGACCATAAGAATCTCACACTCTATTTATAATAAAAAATAGCCACCACATGCGAATCTAAACAAATGGTGGGCCCTGAGGGACTCGAACCCCCGACCAATCGGTTATGAGCCGACCGCTCTAACCAACTGAGCTAAGGGCCCTTATATAGGGTGACCACATTGACTTGTAAGTTTGGTTGCGGGGGCAGGATTTGAACCTGCGGCCTTCGGGTTATGAGCCCGACGAGCTACCGGGCTGCTCCACCCCGCGTCGTTTACCTCAAAATGTCATCCAATAATGGCGACAAGATAAAATATACCATATTCAAGAACCTTTAGTCAACCCTTTTTCTTTACCAATTTTTTTGGTTTAGGAAATAACGCCTTTCCTAAACCTTGAAGCGAACTCCATACCGCCCTCTGCGGGAACGGAATACCTCAGCTTCGCTAGGGCTGTTATATCCATATATCCACCAGTCATCCTCCATCCTCTTTACCAGGCAGCCCGCCTGAAATTTGGTATCATACAACCTTACCCAATATATCCATTTCACTGACGGTCCCTCCAATACTTGCTTTCTTTAACATTAGAGTACCCTGAAATGTCTCATTCATTTCATTCCGCAAAGTCATTTTTCTTTCAAGCTGAAGGATAGAGGCTGCGCAGCCCGCAGTCAGGGGCGAAATTGTTAAGACAACCTTCGCCCGCTACAGGTACTTTTGCCTTCCAAACTTCTCTTCATCGTCATAGCGTACATCGTACATCTAATGTTCATCCTGAATCAGACCGTACTCATTAAAGCTGAAATGTTTATCCGGCTCCTCCTTGATCCGTTTCAAGCTTGCATTCCCGCTACTCTCCCATATCTCCAGCGCTTCCTTGACAGTCATTTCTCCGCTTATGACTTTGTTGAACAGCTTGAAGCCGGGCAAATAAATCATATCGTAATAATAGTTGAAGCTGGAACTCAGTTGCTCCGTATCCGGCAATGCGGGTTGCAAGCCATAAAAGGCCTCCAAATTGTAGCTCATCCCGCCAAGAGGCCGCGCAAATTCCTTACGAACCATCAATTCGTTGATGCTCCGTGATTTGGTTTTCGCCCATGGCTTCCCGTTCAGCAGTTCAATCAGCCTCCAGGCATCCTTGCTGTTCTGGGCACGCGCATTAATTCCAACCATCATGCCCATCTCTACACCCATCCCAATTGAAGGAGACTGCGAAAAATACGGCACACTGACTACGTCCCAATCCGGAACCCGACTGCCGCCCGCAAGCTCCACATGGCTTGCCGCCTCCGCAAGCTCATTCAAATATGTAAAGTTGGATACCAGCATAGCAGCTCTCCCAGAAAGAAACAAATCGCCGCTATATGGGTTGTAGTCTTCTCCGGCCATCGGCGGGGTGTAAAAATCATTGGTTGCCGGGGAGATTTGATCCTTGTACAACTCCGATACCATCGTCCAGAGATTCTCCCACTGGCTCGAATTGACAAGCATTTTTTCTCTGGATTCGTCTATTAGTTTCAGATCCAACTGCCGGGCCATCGCCAGTACGTCCCGAAAACCATTGCCATTGAACCTGTTCATAACCAATCCGAACACAGGCCACTCTTCCCCCGGACCGGCTGCGCGGCGGGCCAATTGCGTAACTTCCTCCCAGTCCATGCCGTCCTTGGGCGGATCAATGCCGCGTTCCTTGAATATCGTTTTGTTATAAAACAATCCTGCCGCTATAAACGTTGGCGTCAAGGCATACATTTTACCGTTGCCCATCGCCTTGATTCCTTCTCTAATCGCAGGCGCATACCCGACCATATCAAAATGATGACGCTGAATAAACGGATCAAGCTCCTGAAGCAGATTATCTTGAATCAGGGAATAGATGTACTGCGGATCAACGATGACGGCATCTACCGGGTTATCCCCTTCCATAAGCAGGCGCAAAGCAGCATAGGGACTGTCAACATGCTCTCCCGTCAAATAAGCCTGGCCCCATTCATCGAGTACAGGCACAATTTCCACACCTACCTGACTGTTCAACAGCTCGAACGTATCTGTAAAACGCTGACGAAATTCTGTATCGCTTTCTCCTTTATCGCCGTACAAGGTTCCTATTCGCAGCACGCCTTTGCCCGCTTCCATCTCCTCTCCGCCTTTGCTGCACCCGGCAAGCGTCGTAACCAGCACAACTGTAATAACAACCCGTACAGCGCTTTTCAAACGATTCCTCATCATTCCCCCCCTTCCAATGATTGTTCCCATCCTTTCGTGTTCATGGGCAAAAAGACGCCTCGCTCTCTGAGCAGAAAAAGTCTGAACGGAGAGGAGACGCCCTTTAATTCCCATTTACAACATTTTTAAATTTATAATTAATATACTGAGCTGACAACGCCGCCGCCCGCATTGCCGTCTTCAGAAATCGGCTGATCCGGATTTTCCTTCATTTTTTTCAAATTGGCATTGCCCTTCGTCTCCCATTCCGCCAATGCTTCCTTGACGGTCTTCTTATTGTCCAGCACTTGCTGGAACAACTGCTGCCCCGGTTCATTGACGGCCTGATAGAAATACGGATATTTGCTGTACATGTCAGAAAGATTGAACTTGCTTGGCGGAGTCGGCTTCAAGCTGTAAAAGGCTTCCACATTGTAAGTCATGCCGTCAAGCGGCTTCAAAAACTCTTTGCGAGCTACCATCTCATAGGTGCTGCGCGACTTCAGTTTGGCCCATTCCTTGCTATTCATAAACTTGATAAACTTCCAGGCATCATTTGGATTTTGCGCCTTGTTGTTAACGCCCATCAATGTACTCAAGGCAATGCTGCTTCCGATTCCTGGCGCTTCCGGATGCTCCGGCAGGCTGACTACATCCCAGTCCGGCATTTCAAAGCCCTCGGCCGACTGATCCTTGGCGTTTCTCAGATCATTCAGATAATAAGAGTTTCCAATCATCATGGCAACCTTGCCCTGGACGAAGAGATCATCCATAAACGGCACATATTTTCCGTCATTGCTTTGATTCTCGGAATAGATTTTGTACATATCATCGTTGGTAGGGGTAATCTTGTCGCGATACAATCCGACGACCTTGTTCCAGATTTTCTCCCAGCCTTCGGAGTTAACCAGCATTTTATCCAAATTTTCGTCGAACTGCTGCAACTGCAATGGCGCAGCCATTGACAGAGCATCATTGAACGGGTCACTGTAGCGGTTCAGCATCAAGCCGAACACTTTGTTGTCTTCATCCGGTTTGACAAATCGACGCGCCAAATCAATCACCTGATCCCACTGCATGCCGTTCGTTGGAAGATCGATGCCTTCCTGGTTGAACAGCTTCTTGTTATAAAACAATGCGGAAGAAGTAAAGGTTGGTGTCAGCGCATAAATTTTGTTATCTGTGCTGAGCGATTTGATTCCTTCCAGAACAGTAGGCACATAAGCGTCAATATCAAATTTATCCTGCTGAATGAGCGGATCAAGCTCCTTCAGACTGTTCTCTTCAATCAGACGGGACATCACATCCGGATCAGCTACAACGACGTCCACCGGATTGTCGCCGCTAATCAGCTTTTGGAATTCCGCATAAGGATCGGGCTTATCTTGCTTGTCTTCGTCGCCTCCGCGCGCACCGTACATTACGTTGTAGTCATTGGCCTGCACAATTTGAACTTCAATATTTTGATTCATAACTTCAAAAGTATCTGTATATTGCTGACGGAAATAGGATTCGTTGTCCTTGCTTCCATACATGATTCCGATGCGCAGCACCCGATTTTCTGACTCTGATCCGCCGCTGCCCTTCGTACATGCTGCAAGCATGGATGATAACAGCAAAATAGACATGCACACTACAACTGTTTTACGAAATGACTTTCTCATCTCTTTACCCCTCCAATAATTTTGGTGCCGATATAATTATTTTTTCTCCGTCAAATTCCATGGACGCTTTATCTTTAATATTCAGCGCGTTCAAGTAATCCCTTGGAATTTGCATCCGGCCTACTCGGTCAACGACCACATATTCCTCATGGACATGCTGCAAAGCTCCCATGCCGCGAATTTCTTCCTCCACCTGATCCAGATTCGGATTGCGCTTGATAAATTCGGTACTGGTCAGGCCGTCGCGGATTGCAACCACACGATCCACCTTGCCTGCAAGCGACAGGTCATGCGTGACAATCACGATCGTAAGTTCAAGCTCGGAGTTGAACCTGCGGAAAATGTCCATGATCATATCTGACGTCCGGCTGTCGACCGAACCCGTCGGTTCATCGGCAAGCAGCAGCTCCGGCTTGTTGGACAAGGAGATAGCGATTGCCACCCGCTGCTGCTCACCGCCTGAAAGCTGGTGGAGCTTATTGCCCATCCGCTCCTTCAAGCCAACCCATTCGAGCAGTTGCTTCGCATAGGGACGATCCAGCTTGCCGGACAAAATCATCGGCATCTCGACATTCTCAAGAGCGGTCAAATACGGGAGCAGGTTGCGGGCATTGTTCTGCCAAATGAAACCTACTGTATCCCGTTTGTAATGGACAAGATCATCATCGCTGATTTTCAGCAAATCCCATTTGCCTACTTTTACCGATCCGGCCGAGGGGCGGTCCAGCCCCCCGAGCGTATTGAGCAGCGTCGACTTCCCGCTGCCGCTGTTGCCGATAATCGCCATCATTTCTCCTTTGCGGACGGACAGGTTCAATCCCTGGAGAGCAACAACCTCGAGATCGTCAGACTTATAAATTTTCACCAGGCCTTCACATTCGATCACGGCTTAACGCTCCTCTCCCATCTTAACCGCCTGATGTACGCGAAGCCTGCGGATGTGCAGGAACAGCATGGTCGCACCAGCCAGCATCATAAAGGCGACTACGAAATAAATTTGCACGGTGTCCTTCATATCAAACACGATACGGAATGGTGGGACTGACGTGGCTACATTATCGGTCGTCTGCAGGAACGGCAG
The DNA here is from genome assembly GCF_016424485.1 of Paenibacillus roseus. Classification (GTDB taxonomy): domain Bacteria; phylum Bacillota; class Bacilli; order Paenibacillales; family Paenibacillaceae; genus Paenibacillus_D; species Paenibacillus_D roseus. The sequence goes on along the minus strand of NZ_JAELUP010000103.1, from coordinate 351,456 downwards.
GAACAGCACGCTGGCAAGCCTGCCAATCAATATGCCGAGCGCGATCGACAGCCCCGCAGTAAATACCTGTTCCAACAGCAGCATGCCGGTGAGCTGTCGCTTCGATAGCCCCATCGCCCTCAGCACCCCGAACTGAACTACGCGACCCGACAGATTGAAGAACCAGTAGAGCACATAGCCAGCCAGCGATACAATTACGGATACGAGGAAGCCGAGGCTTAAGATTCCGAATACACCGCCCCGCGTCGGATGCTTCGCCTGGGTTGCCAATTCAATCCTTACATCCTCTACCGAAGCAAGCTCAACACCTTTGCTCGCCAGTTCATTCATAATCGATCCGGTTTTTACGCCATCCTGAACCTTCAACCAAACCTTGTAAGGAGTCATTGGCACCTGATCATAGATATAATCCAGATTGGCGATAATGAAGGGTGTCTTGTCAGGGTATTGCGTCGGCCAATACGGCAAAATGCCGACAACTACGAACTCGACCATACCGTCAGCCATTCCAGCCGAAACAATGTCATTCACCTTAAGCTGGTATTTCTCCGCTATATTAGAAGGGATAATAGCCGCATGTTCATAAGCGCCAAGCAGGTTCAAATACTGGTACGGGTGCGCCGGGAACAGGTCGTTGCGGAACCAGGCTACCTTCGCAAAGTCCACATTATCTATCCCCATAACATTCCCCTGGCCGATTGAACGGCCGGATACGACGATATTCGCTTTCGCGTTAAGCACGCGTGCCGCGGCTTCTACCCCGTTAAGAGTACGGTATACTTCAAACGGCGGCTCCGAGTAGATCATCTTCGCTGGTCTCTGGTTTTCATTGCCGCCTCCCGGACTTCCCGGATTGCCCCCTGAATTTCCGCCCGAATTCCCATTGTCAGGCTTGCCCGGCTGATTGGGTTTGTTAGGCTTAAGCGGTCTCTCCGGCTGGGCCGGCCATACAGATTCGATGACAACATCGGTACCGTATTGATAGAGCGTGCGCTCCGTGGAATTCAGGTCAATTGTCCGGGCTGCCGAAGCGTTATATACGCCAAGACCCAGCGTCAGAATAAGCAAAATCATCAGCGGATAATAAGCCTTCGAAGAACGCGACAACTGAGCAAGCGTCAAATAGAGCGGCACAGGCAAAAACCGTTTGCCAAGCCAGTTAAACAGCTTCAACAACCACGGGAAAATACGCAGGAAGAACAGTCCCATGGCAAAGATTGCAAGCGCCGGAACAAAAAACAAGAACGGCTGTACGTTCAATTGATCCGTAGTCATCCCGGTTTGGAACGAGATCATCTGGCGCTCGTTGAACAGATACCATCCGTAACCTGCAGCCCCCAGCAGCAGCACATCCAGGAACCAGCGCTGCCAGATCGGGCCGCGGTCGGAACGCGCAAGCTGCTGCTTATAGTTCACGATCGACGAACGGGCATAGATAATGGCCGGTACGACCGTAGCCAGAATCGCCAGAAATACAGCCGAGCCCCCGGCAATCCAGGCTTCTGTAGAGAATCCGACCGGAATCGACTTGCGGTCTACGAAGGTTAGAAAGCCGTTTGCCGAGCCGATGCTCTTGGCCATGAACCATCCGAGCATTGGGCCTGCCGCCATCGCCACCGCGCCAAGTAGCAATCCCTCCAGCAGGTAAATCCAGATAATCTGGCCCGTCCCCGCTCCCCGGCTCCGCAACACGGCAATGTCGCTGCGCTGTTTATCCAGCGACTGCCTGGCGTTCATAGCAATAAAGTAGAAGACCATGGCCAGCATCGGAATCGCGAGCGTAAAGAGCATGGTTTGCAACTGCAAGCTTTGTGTTCTGAAATTCGACAGGATGGAAGCAAACGAAATTTCCACCTTCGTATTTTTCAACATTTGATAGAGCTCAATATTCAAACGCTCTAACGTATTGCTTAATGGCGACAGCTGGCTTGTTTTGATTTCTCGCAAATCAAACGCATAATACCAGTTCGCCGTATGGAGCGGCGCCTTGTATTTGGTCAAGACGCCTTCATTAAAGGCCTTGTTGCTAATTTGCAGCACATTCATCAGGCCTTCCAGACCTTGGTACCAGTAAGGATCAGAAGGGTCCTTAGGCGTATACGCGCCAACGATCTTCACACGAAGCTTCTGACCGCTAACCGGATAAAAGAAGACATCCCCGATATGAATATCGTTGCGGTACATTCCCTCTTCCAATATAACCGCCTCAAGTATTCCGCCGACATCTACAGCAGAACCATTCACCCAACGCCCTTGGGCCAATTCCGCTTTGTCCTCCAGCCCTGTGCTTGTAACAAGCGACAGCTGGCGCTTGCGGCTCGCATCGACCTTTGTCGGGTCCTCCGGTGTAACCTCGGCATTGCGAACGCCGAGCGTCTCAACAAAAGTCTGGTACGGAAAGCCGATTTGCTTCGGAACCCCATCCTTGATGTACGACGAGACAGTATGCAATGAGGCCAGATTCGTTGCTTCGCCTCCTGACGCCTGATATCTCATCAAGAGTGAACCGGCAGGCAAGCCCGTACTTTGCTCCCGGAGCGAGGTAGCGACGACACGCTTCAGAGCGCCGTCGGCATACATCGGAATACTTGTTGCGAATGCCACTGCCAGTATCAATCCCGCCAGCGTGCTGATCGTAAGCCAGCGCGTGTTCCACATTTTGCGAAACAAAAAACGAAATAGCGGCATTCTCATCGATTATCTACCTACAACTTTCTGCCCAGGCTTTAATCCCTCCAGGATTTCCACCTGTGTGGACGTTTGCTGTCCGACAGCAACGTCAACCTCGCGCCTGCCCTCTCCATCCACAACCTGAACATAGGTACGTGAACCGATTGTGCGCAGGGCGGAAGGAGGAATAACGATGGCGTTTTCTTTGCGGTTTGTAATAATTTTAATCGATAATGGCGTTCCCCGATTCAGGTCCTCAGGCATTTTATCCAGCTCCACAATAAGGAAATCCTCAGGTTTCTCGGAGTTATTATTTCCTCCAGGGTTGCCGTTGTTGTTATCGTCCTGCTTCATCGGGAACTGCTTGACCTTGCCTTGGTGCTTGCCGGCATTGTTGATATCGACTTCAACCGGCATGCCGATCGCAATCGAATTCAGCTTATCCTTGGAAACATTCGCAGCCACGAGCAGATGCGTTGTATCTGCAATAATCGCAATCGGATCATAGGATTTGATGGAATCGCCCTTCTTTGCAGTCACGGAAATTACCGTACCTGAGAATGGAGCTGTAAGCTTGGCTTTGGCGATATCGGCTTCCTTGTCGAGAATGTCCTGCTTGGCCTGTTCAAAGACAATAACCGCCTCCTCAAACTCAATGTCGGAAAGCTCATCCCGCTTGCGCAGCGTTTCCTTCATTTGAACTTCCTGGGTGCGGAACTTCAAGCGATCAGACCGCAAAGACTTCTCCATGGCTGTAACGTCGAGTTCCGCAATAACCTGGCCTTCCTTCACATTGTCGCCGGGTTTGACCGCAATGCTTTTGAGCTTCATGCCATCCAGTTGGAAAGAAGCGGTCTCCTCCTGCACGGACAGCAACTTGCCGCTCCCTGTAACTGCAGTTTCCAAAGTTGTTGTAGTAACCGTATACTCCGGTTTTTTGGAAACCTGCGGAGGTGTAATCGGCGGCAAAACCTCCTCATCCTCTTCCTTCGGCAGCAGCGAGCAGCCGCTTGTTACAGCAAGCGCGGCGCCAAGCATCAGCACAAGCGCGGTTCTCATCCATTTGCCCCGCCTTGGCTGGTTCGGGTTCATTTTCTGGGGCAGTTCATCAGATAATTTAGACGAATTTTCCGTCCACCATTTCGTAGACATGGTCAGCAACCTCCAAAATCGTAGGATCATGCGTTGTCATACAAATTGAAACGCCTTCCGTTTGAATAATATTTTTGAATACGGCCATAATTTGGGCGGACATCTGGGAATCCAGCTCGGCAGTCGGTTCATCCGCTAAAAGAAGGCGCGGACGATGCGCAATCGCTTTGGCAATTGCCACGCGTTGCTGCTCTCCCCCGGAAAGCTCGAACGGACGGTGATGCATCCGCTTGCCCAGTCCCACCAACTCCATGACCTCTATCACTCTCGGCTTCCACTGTGCCTTGGGCACCTGGGCCATGCGCAGGGAAAGCTCTACGTTCTCATAAGCGGACAATAGCGGCATTAGAGCAAAGGCCTGAAAAATAAAGCCCATGTCTTTCCTTCTAACCGTAGTTCGCTTGTCATCGCCTAATTTATGAAATGGCTTGTCGTCGAACCAGATTTCACCCTCGGTCGGCTGATCAAGGCCGCCAAGCATATTAAGCAGCGTCGTCTTGCCGGAACCGGAGCGGCCGCGCAGCATGACAAGCTTCTGATACTGCACTTCCATATGTATGCCCTTTAGAACATGCAAAGGCTTGCCCCCAACCTGAAAGGTGCGGACAACCCCCTGTACATTCATTAAAGGACCGCTCGGGACAGGACGGTTTAGCACAAGGTCTCTTGCGGCAGCCGTTTCCTGCTTCACTGCGGATACGTCCGCTTCATCGGAGAGCTCTGCAGCTTCTTTCTCATCCTGATCTGCAACAGCCGCTTGGGCTCCCGCTTTCTCTTTTTTCCACCATTTCATCGTCTTAAGACCTCCCTTCCTGATTCCAGGCATAATGCCGGCTCGGCTGCAACCCGCCATTTTCACAAAAACATGTAAGCTGTATACTCCAAACTTGACTGGAAAATCCATGTTGCAAAAATTAGAGTATTTTCATCTAACATATAGACGATATAGTCAGATAAAAAGTTACGTCATTTGAACGTAAAAAATTATTTTAAAAAACAAGCACGAGCTGCGCAGCCCGTGCCTGTTCGTGATTGCCTTTAGTTGCCGAACGATTGAGGGTCCTCGCGCCATGATTTCAACAGCGCAACATCCCCCTCTTGGATGGTGCCCAGTTCCAAAGCGGCGTCAATCAATGCCGTATAGTTGGACAATGTCGCAAGCGGGATACCTGCTTCATGGAACGCTTCCTCTGCGCGTGCCAGCTGATAGGTGAAGATCGCCACAACGCCTTGCACGTCTCCGCCAGCTTCAGCGACGGCCTGGGCCGCTTTGATGGAGCTGCCTCCTGTGGAGATCAGGTCTTCAATAATGACTACTTTTTGGCCTGCGGCCAGCTTGCCCTCGATCTGATTTTGTTTCCCGTGCCCTTTGGCTTTGTCGCGGATATAGATCATAGGCAGACCCAGCTTCTGCGAGACCCATGCCGCATGGGGAATTCCTGCTGTCGCTGTTCCTGCGATGACATCAGCATCCGGGTACAGCTCCTTGACCAATGCCGCGAAGCCTTCTGCAATGATATCGCGAATCTCGGGGTAAGACATGGTCAGCCGGTTATCGCAGTAAATCGGGGATTTGATGCCGGAAGTCCATGTAAAAGGTTCATTCGGACGCAAAGCGACAGCTTCAATATTCAGCAAGTGCTTGGCAATTTCCTTAGGCAAATTGGCAAGTGATAGACTACTCATCGTTCAACCAGCTCCTTTATAATGGTTTCCAATGCGGTACGAGGGTCAGCCGCAGAGGTAATCGGACGCCCGATTACCATATAATCCGTTCCTGCATCCAGTGCCTGGCGCGGTGTCATAATTCGGGACTGGTCGCCGATGTCGGCTCCGGCGGGACGAATCCCCGGCGTAATGGTTTTAAAGGCTTGTCCACATGCGTTCTTGATCAGTCGGACTTCTTGCGGCGAGGCAACAACGCCATCCAGTCCAGCCTGCCTGGTCAGCTGAGCGTAGCGAACAACCGCTTGCTCCACCGTTCCTTCAATTCCGATCTCTTCATTAAGTACAACTTGGCTTGTGCTTGTCAGTTGAGTGACCGCAATAATAAGCGGACGCTGCAATCCCGTTCCGGCGAGCGCCAGCTCTGCTCCCTCAACTGCTGCCTCCATCATTTTCAGCCCCCCGGCTGCATGGACGTTGAATACATCCACTCCGAGCTTCGCGATGCTGTTCGCTCCGCCTTTAACCGTATTGGGGATGTCATGCATCTTCAAATCGAGGAAAATATGATAGCCGCGCTTCTTCAACCCTTCAATAAATGAAGGACCCGCAGCATAGTAAAGCTGCATGCCCACCTTCAGAAAGCACGGGATGCCATCCAGCTCGCGCAGCAGTCCCTCCGCCGCCTCGGCATTCGGATAATCCAGAGCAACCATGACACGGCTTGCCGCTTCCTCACGTGTTAGCGTGCGCACATTGGACATTCCAAGCCCTCCTTAGTTGTTGACAGAATAGACGGCCTGCCTGCCGCACCCGTCCTCAACAGGAGCGGGTGGCAGCCGGAGGCCGCATGATTTTCAGGTTATGATCAGGATTGCAGTACAGGCATTGCGCGGGAGGAGAAGTTGATGGTCTCCAACATGTTCAACAATGCGCGTACAGTATCCAGTGATGTCATACAAACAACACCGTTCTCAACCGCTTCACGACGAATTCGGAAGCCGTCGCGCTCAGGTGTCTTGCCCTTTGTCAGCGTATTGACGACAAAGCTTGCTTGACCGCCGCGGATCAGATCGAGAATATTCGGCGTACCTTCACTCAGTTTGTTGACGTGAGTTACTCTCAGTCCTGCCTCTTCCAACGCAGTAGCTGTTCCGCCGGTTGCAATGATATTGTAGCCAAGCTGGTAGAAGCCTCTCAGAATTTCAATCGCTTCTTCCTTGTCCTTGTCCGCAACAGTCGCAATAATTCCACCTGTTGTCGGAATTTTCATTCCTGCGCCAATCAGGCCTTTATACAGGGCTTTGGCATATTGAACATCGCGGCCCATCACTTCACCAGTCGACTTCATCTCAGGCGTCAGTGTCGGGTCAACACGGCGAAGCTTCGCGAAGGAGAAGACCGGCACTTTAACCGATACGTACTCGTCTTCCGGCCACAGTCCGTCCGCATAGCCCAGATCGGCCAGCCTTGTGCCCAGAATCGCTTTGGTCGCCAGGTTGGCCATCGGAAGATTGGTGACCTTGCTCAGGAATGGTACGGTGCGGGAGGAACGAGGATTAACCTCGATCACATACACCTTTTCCTTATGGATGACGAACTGGATATTGACAAGTCCGATTACCTTCAACTCTTTGGCGATACTGATTGTAATATTGATAATTTGATCCTTGATATCCTGGGACAGTGATTGCGGCGGATACACTGCAATCGAGTCTCCGGAGTGAACGCCCGCCCGCTCAACATGCTCCATGATGCCCGGAATCAATACCGTCTCGCCGTCGCAGATGGCGTCAACTTCTGCTTCTTTGCCAAGCATGTAGCGGTCGATCAGAACCGGATGCTCCGGATTGATTTTAACCGCTTGCTCCATGTAAGTGAGCAGTTCCTGATCGGAGTAGACGATTTCCATTGCGCGTCCGCCCAGTACATAGGATGGGCGCACCAGTACCGGATAGCCGATTCCGCTTGCCGCATCTACAGCTTCCGACACGGAAGTTACCGTTGTACCTTGCGGCTGGGCAATGTCCAGCTTACGCAGAAGCGCTTCGAACTTTTTGCGGTCTTCTGCCGCATCGATCGATTCCAGGCTGGAGCCGAGAATTTTGACGCCGGCACTGCTTAGCGGAGCAGCCAGGTTGATTGCGGTTTGTCCGCCGAACTGTACAATAACGCCGATCGGTTTCTCTTGCTCAATGACGTTCATGACATCCTCGAAGAACAGCGGCTCGAAGTAGAGACGGTCCGAGGTATTGAAGTCAGTTGATACAGTCTCCGGGTTGTTATTGATAATAACCGCCTCGTAGCCCGCATTTTGGATCGCCCATACCGCGTGAACGGTGGAGTAGTCGAACTCGATCCCTTGCCCGATGCGGATTGGGCCTGAGCCGAGCACCAGCACTTTTTCTTTTGTCGTCTCGGTGACTTCATTTTCAGTCTCGTACGTCGAGTAGTAGTAAGGGGTTGTTGCCTCAAACTCTGCTGCGCACGTGTCTACCATTTTGTACACTGGACGGATGTTTTGAGCGAGACGGAACTCGCGAACCTGAGCTTCGGTTGTATACTCGGCGCCAGGCTGTCCTTCATGACGAAGCTCAGCGATCGAACGATCAGTGAAGCCCATGCGCTTGGCTTTGTAAAGCAGTTCAGCAGTGAATTCCGATGCTTGGCGAAGCTCATCTTCAAACTGTACAATACGCTCCAGCTTGTCAAGGAACCACCAGTCGATTTGCGTCAGGTCCTGAATATGCTGGAGGCTCCAACCACGGCGGAATGCTTCCGCAACCAGGAACATACGTTCATCATCCGGCTTTTTCAGTCGTGTTGCCAGTACTTCATCATCAAGGGTTACAGCTTCTTTGAGATGAATGCGGTGAGCGCCGATCTCCAGCGAGCGAACCGCTTTATGAATCGATTCCTCGAATGTGCGGCCTATTGCCATCACTTCACCGGTTGCTTTCATTTGCGTGCCCAGCTTGCGGTTTGCCGAGATGAACTTGTCGAACGGCCAGCGTGGAATCTTCGATACAATATAGTCAAGTGTCGGCTCGAAGCAAGCATACGTTTGACCGGTTACCGGGTTTACGATTTCGTCCAGCGTGTAGCCGATCGCGATTTTCGCAGCCATCTTGGCAATCGGGTAGCCGGTCGCCTTCGACGCAAGCGCCGAGGAACGGCTAACGCGCGGGTTAACCTCGATGACATAGTATTGATAGCTTTGCGGGTCCAAAGCGAATTGTACGTTGCAGCCGCCCTCGATGTTCAAGGCGCGGATAATTTTCAGGGAAGCGGAGCGCAGCATCTGATACTCGCGGTCAGACAATGTCTGGCTCGGGGCGACTACGATACTGTCACCGGTATGAACGCCAACCGGATCGAAATTTTCCATATTACAGACGACGATACAGTTATCAGCCGCATCGCGCATGACTTCATACTCCACTTCCTTCAAACCGGCGATGCTCTTCTCGATCAAACATTGGTTAATCGGGCTGTAGCGGATACCTGAAGCTACAGTTTCAACCAGCTCTTCTTCATTTGAGCAAATTCCGCCGCCTGTTCCGCCCAACGTATAAGCCGGACGCACAATGATCGGGTAGCCGATTTCGTTAGCAAAATCAACAGCTTCCTGAATCGTCGTTACAATGACGCTCTCCGGTACCGGCTGCTCCAGCTCACGCATCAAATCGCGGAACAAGTCACGATCTTCCGCTTTCTCGATTGCTGTCAGCTGCGTACCGAGCAGCTTCACATTTTCACGCTCAAGCACGCCTGCACGGGCCAGTTCAACCGCCATGTTCAGTCCAGTCTGGCCGCCGAGCGTAGGCAGCAGTCCATCCGGGCGCTCCTGGCGGATAATTTGGGTTACGAATTCCAGAGTAATGGGTTCGATGTAGACTTTGTCCGCCATGTTGGTATCGGTCATGATGGTAGCCGGGTTGCTGTTGATCAGCACAACCTCCATGCCTTCTTCCTTCAATGCCTGGCAAGCCTGTGTGCCGGCGTAGTCAAACTCTGCCGCTTGGCCGATGACAATCGGACCTGAGCCGATAACGAGAATTTTTTTGAGTTCATTATTTTTGGGCATATTGAAGTTCTCCTTTCAACGTCTCCGACAGCTCAGCCTGGCGCGGTTTTTTCGGATTATTGCGTTTATGTTCACGAATCATCTCAATAAATTGATCGAACAGATAGCTGGAGTCAAAAGGTCCAGGCGCTGCCTCCGGGTGATACTGCACGGTGAAGGCTGGATGGACATTGTGCTTCAGCCCTTCGATCGTACGGTCATTGTTATTGATATGGGTTACGGACAAGTCAGTGCCGGCAATGGTTTCTTCAAGCACCGTATAACCGTGGTTTTGCGATGTGATGAAGCAGCGACCGCTTGCCAATTCCTTCACCGGGTGGTTTCCGCCGCGGTGTCCGAATTTCAGCTTGCTGGTGTCGGCGCCACAGGCAAGCGCGAACAGTTGGTGTCCGAGGCAAATGCCGAAGATCGGGTATTCACCGAGCAATTCCTTAATTGTATCTGCTGCATGCAGAACATCTTTAGGGTCCCCAGGGCCGTTGGAGAGCTGAATGCCATCCGGGTTCAGGCGGCGAATCTGTTCTGCTGTTGTATCATGCGGCACGACAACTACATCGCAGCCGCGCTTGGTCAGTTCTCTCAAAATACCGCTCTTTGCGCCAAAGTCCATCAGGACGATACGCTCTTTGTCCCCCGGGCTGGAGAATACATGCTTGGTTGAAGTGCGGTCAACCTGGTCGGTAAGCAGCGGAGCAGCTTTCAGACGCTCAAGCAACTCTGCAACGCTCTCGCTGCCGGTAGTCAGAATCCCCTTCATCGTTCCGTGGTGGCGCAAAATACGGGTAAGCATACGGGTATCGATGTCGCTGATGCCCGGAATTCCGTACTCTTTCAACAGATAGTCCAGAGAATATTGCGCGCGCCAGTTGCTTGGCACAGGCTCATGGCGGCGTACGACAAAGCCATGTATATAGGGACGAACCGCTTCAAAGTCGTCACGGTTGATCCCATAGTTCCCGATCAAAGGATATGTCATGGTTACAATTTGTCCACAATAGGACGGATCGGACAGCACTTCCTGGTATCCTGTAATTCCCGTATTAAATACGACTTCCCCTGCGCTCTCCGTCTGGGCGCCAAACGATTGGCCTGTAAACAAGGTTCCGTCCTCTAACAACAATCTTGCTTGCATGTCATATCACTCTCCTAGTTAACTGTAACTTTATCATTCCGTTATGTTTTCTATCTATAATGCGCTTATTCGGACCAGGCAACCGTACCGTCTACAATCGTCAGTACCGGCCAGCCTTGCAGCTTCCAGCCGCCAAATGGCGTATTTTTACCTTTGGATACAAAGCTTTGCGGGTCAACCTCGCGTTCATTTACCAGATCGATCAGGGTCAGATCAGCAGGCGCGCCTGCTTCCAGACGACCGCTGCTTAGTCCAAATACTCGTGCAGGCTCGCTCGTCATTCGCTCCAGCAAAAAGCCGAGGCTCCACTTGCCGGTTTTGACGAATTTGGTGTACATCAGCGGGAATGCCGTCTCGAAGCCTGTAATGCCGAATGGCGCCAGCAGCATGCCGCGCGCTTTCTCCTCTGCACTGTGCGGAGCGTGGTCGGTTACGATAATATCGATCGTTCCATCCTCGATCCCTTCAATAACCGCTTGTACATCACGCGGCGAACGGAGCGGCGGGTTCATCTTCCAGTTGGCATCCAGCGAAGGAATATCCTCGTCCGACAGAATCAGATGATGCGGGCAAACCTCGGCTGTAACCTGAATGCCGACCTGCTTCGCCAGTCGAATCAGACGTACTGACTGCTCGGTGCTCACATGGCAAACATGATAATGAACGCCTGTCGCCTCGGCAAGCAGCACATCGCGGCCGACATGAATTGCTTCCGATTCATTTGGAATCCCTTTGAGTCCATTCTCCCGTGCGAACTTGCCATCCGTTACCGCAGCGCCTACAACCAGAGAATCATCTTCACAATGCGCGATAATCGGCATCCCCAGCGAATGAGCAAGCGCCATTGCGTCTTTCATCATTTGGGCATTTTGCACGCCGACGCCGTCATCGGTAAATCCGATGGCGCCCGCTTCCTTCAATGCGGCAAAGTCTGTCAGTTCCCGGCCCAGCTCATTTTTTGTAATTGCCGCATATGGCAACACTTTAACTGCGCCTTTGTCTTTTGCCTTGTTCAAAATATATTTGACGGTATCCGGCGTATCCGTAACCGGACGTGTGTTAGGCATACAAGCGATTGTCGTAAAACCGCCCTTTGCCGCCGCCAGCGTACCCGTTTCAATATCTTCTTTATATTCAAAGCCCGGGTCGCGCAAGTGAACATGCATGTCGATCAACCCTGCGGAAACCAGCTTGCCTTGCGCGTCAATCACTTCTGCGCTGCCCGTGTCGGGAAGCTCGGCCGTCAGTTCGGCGATTTGTTTGTTCTCAATCCGAATATGGAGCGTTTGAAGCTCCTTTGTTTCGTTGTCCCATACTTTGCCGTTCACTATCCATAATGACATTGCCGCCATTCCCCTTTCTTTATTGAAGCGATCTTTCAATTACAGCCATGCGCACCGGAACGCCGTTTTGCATTTGCGGGAAAATCCGCGATTGCGGGTGCTCAACCAGCTCATCATCAATTTCCACATTCCGGTTAACCGGTGCAGGATGCATGATGATCGCATGAGGAGCAATCCTTGCAGCCCGTTCTACCGTCAGCCCAAATTGCTGTCTGTACTCCTCTGCGGACTTGATCATGCCGCTCTCATGCCGTTCAAGTTGTACCCTCAGCATCATAATTACATCGGCTTTGAGCGCTTCATCGATGCTAACAATCGGAGCGCCCAATTCGGGAGCTTGCATATTCGGCGGAGCGCAGAAGACGACTTGCGCACCAAATTTGGTGAGTGCCCACAGGTTGGAGCGCGCTACGCGGCTGTGCAGAATGTCACCGATAATGGCGACTTTCAGTCCTTTCAAATCCCCAAACTGCTTGCGCATGGTGTACAGGTCGAGCAGCGCCTGTGTCGGATGCTCGTTATTGCCGTCCCCGGCATTAATGAGCGGCACATTAACCTTCTCGGCCAGCTCGGCGAGTATGCCGTTTGGTTTCAGGCGAATCACGCCAGCGTCAATCCCCATCGATTCAAGCGTGCGCACCGTATCATAAATCGATTCGCCCTTTTGCACACTGGATACCGCTGCGGAGAAGTTCAACACTTCAGCGCCTAGTCTTTTTTCTGCTACTTCAAAGGAAAAGCGGGTTCTCGTGCTGTTCTCAAAAAACATGTTGGCAACGAATTTGCCAGTCAAAACGGGGTTTACTTTTTCCGGATGGCTTTCCCAGTGAGCCGCTCGGTTCAAAATCGACTCTATTTCCCCCCGTCCCAGCTCTTTCAATCCCAACAAGCTTTTTTGTCTGATTTGAGTCAATGTCATCCCGCCTGCCCCCTATGATGTATAATCGTCACCTTGTCACTTCCGTCAAATTCAGTCAGTGATACGTTAATTTCCTCCAGCTTCGATGTCGGTACATTCTTGCCGACGTAATCCGGGCGGATCGGCAGTTCGCGATGTCCTCTGTCAACCAGAACCGCCAGCTGGATCAGTTGCGGTCGCCCGCGGTCCATAAGCGCATCCATTGCGGCGCGAATTGTTCTGCCTGTATAAAGCACGTCATCGATGAGGATGACTTTCTTATCCTGAATCGAGATCGGCTGGCCGCCGTTTTCCAGACAGGCGGTTGATTCTCCAGCCGCCTCTGTCAATCTTCCGTTTTCCCGGTCATCGCGGTAAGAGGTGATATCCAGTTCCCCCACATCAACCGGCTTGCCTTCAATGTCAGCTATCCGTTCGGCAATCCGCTTGGCCAGATAGATGCCGCGGGTGCGGATACCGACGAACAGGCAATTGTCGATGCCTCTGTTCTTCTCCACAATTTCATGGGCAATTCGTGTCAGCGCCCTGCGCATTGCGGTATCGTCCATAATAACATGCTGATCTTGCGTCATTACCTGCTGCCTCCTTCCGGTCATCACAGACGCGAATTTGCAAAAAAGACTCCTTGCGGCGGGCGCAAGGAGTCTGAGGGCAGAAAAACAGCCACCTCGTTCAGGAATTCATAACTAAGCCGCAGCTTAGCCGATTTCTCATTGAACAAAAGAGCTTTCCAACCTGTCACGCTACCTTGTCAGCCTCACGGGACTGCACTTAAAGGTACTACTATTCGATTAAAGAGAATTATGCCACGTTCGACAAAAGATGTCAAGAGTAAGGGGAGGAAAACAGTCCAGGAATCGCCGCAATGCTTGTTCGTGCTTTTACAGCAAGCGACCAAAGTCGCCTACGACGCAAAGAGCGCAAGCTCCAAGGTCGGCTTCACTCCGATTTTACCCTTGGACTCGCGCTCTTGTTTCCTGCCTTGCTCTTGTCCTGCACGGTATTAAGCGATACCGCCCGTTTTGAAATGAAGCTTACGGCTGAAGCTCGAAGCTCCACTTCTGATTGTCTGCGTTTAGCCAATCCCATTGGTGCAAAATTGCTCCATCGCTCTGAGACACGCCCGACACATCAACGACTTTGCCGCTGTGTCTGGCAACAATGCGGAAGTAATTGCCGCCGGCGTCTTCAATTAGCCACTGCTGGTTCGTAGCCCCGGAGTACGTTCGCTGCTGCAGCGCAGCGCCTGAGGATGTAGATGCGCCGCTCACCTCCAGCGCCTTGTTGCTGCTGACGGCTGTTAGCGAATAATAGCCGTTGCCGACCGAGTTCAATCTCCATCTCTGGTTATTCGAACTTCCCCAGCTCCACTGTTGAATCGCTGCGCCATCGGCTGTCGATAGATCTTTCACATCCATCACTTTGCCGCTATGCTTCGCTGTAATGCGATAGACACCGCTGTCCACAAGACTAATCGAATTGACTTGGAATTTCTCCCACAGACCAATCGCCGTCCGGTTGGCGATAAGCGCCGCTGCACCGCCGTTTTCTGCTGCGACATACTTGCTATTAACGCTTGCTAAAAGAGAGATTGTGCCGTCTGAGTTGGACACCCACTGGAATCTCTCCTCCGAGCCGATGCTTGTGCTGCTGGCGATGAGCGAATTTGCTCCGCCGTTGCCTGCCGTGACATATTTGTTGTTCGCTGTTGATTGCAGAGCGATCAGGCCGGAGCCGGCATCGACGACCTTGAACTGCTCGGACAGACCGACGGTCGATTTGTTGGCGGTAAGGGCACTTGCTCCCCCGCTGCCTGCCGAGACGAACTGATTGTTGACTACTGCTTTGAGCGAAATGTAGGAAACAAGCGGCGCCGTTGCGGTCGGTTCCAATGTGAGATTGTTTTTCCACAAGGCGGTGTTGCCAACAATTAGACCGGCCGGATTAAGTAGCGAAGACTGAATATAAAGCTGTGCTTCCTTGCCGGCATTGGCGAACGCCGGTGTATTCCCCACGACCGTCGTATCGAGCTTCAATTGACCGCTGTTCAGCAAGGAGAAGCCCTGGCTGCCGGCGTTTTCAAAATTGCCCAGTTGAATCGCGATCGTACCGGCATTGATGTCAACCCCGTATTTAGGATGACCCCATAAATCTACGCTGAAGAAGGTCGTCTCGCCGCTGAAATTTGGCCCTGTCTCAAGGTAGCGGGTTGTGGCGCTGTCTCCGATTGACACAATCTGCGTGTTGATAAAGTTAAACCCGCCCGTGCCCATGGATTCGAACACAATCGCCTTGGTTGCCCCGTCAATGCCAAGTCCGAGACTTGTGCCGGTTGGGCCCCTGCCGTTCTCATTCACCGTTACAAGCCCTCTTGCGGAACCATAATGGAAATCGTTAAACAAGGTTTGGTTCACAACATCGCCCAGAATCATGAAATCCAGATTGTTGGCCGCATAGGCGTATACCGGGCTGTTGTCGCCAATCGGAGAGTTCGGCCAGCTGCCGAATTTCGATTCGCGTCCTACAGCGAACGCAAGCACATTAAACTGCAGATTTTTCACAGTGCCATTCACCGCGCCCCCACCGATGCGGATCGCGTTTTTGAAGGCATGGCCAGCCAGGGAATCCACATAGTGGTTATCCGTCCTGTTCGTGAACAGATCAACTCCGTTATAAGCGGCGCGCATTCCGACATTTACGATGTAGGCATTGCTGCCTGTCGCTCGAATCATATACGGATAAGGGGAGACATTCAGCGATACGGAAGCGTCCTGCTCCGGGTAGTTGAACGTAAGCCCTCTGACACCGCTATTCGCCGATACACTAAGGAACGGCGTTCCGGTGGCACTGCCGCGTCCTGCGTATACTTCCAGCGTGCTTCCTTGGCCTGTCGGCACTGTGCTGACATCGGACGAGCCCTTCAGCTCAACACCGGAAGGAATCGTCAAATTGCCGAGCACCTTGTACTTGCCGGGCGGCAGGAACACTACGCCGCCGCCGTCGGTTCCAGCCTGATTCAGCGCATTCTGGATCGCGGCCGTGTTGTCCGTAGTCCCGTTGCCAACCGCATTGAATGGAGCATTGGTCACGATGTAAAGAGCCTTGCGCGATGGTTTACGCGTCTCCGGCTTGATCTCCGGAAGTATCGGCAGCGGCTTGACTGTCGTCGCCGTATGGTCAATATGCGTCGCGTAGCGGGAATTGTTTGCGATATTGACAGGATTTGCAAAACGATTGCCGACAAGGATGCCGCGAGCCTCTGTACCGAGCACAACTTGTGGTGCTGCGTTGTTGAAGTCCGAGTTGCTTGCCGTGAACGTACCTCCGTTAATTTGCACCGTTCCGGCAGCAACAGTCCCTTGCTGCATCGAAATTCTCACCCGGGAAGTTGCATCGACTGCGATTGCGTTCACAGCGTTAATGCTGGATGCACTAAGCTGTACCACGCCCTTCGTATTCGGTCCGACGACGATGCCGGACTCGCTTTGATCGATTGTGACTTTGGTGAACATGATGCCGACTTCGTTCACGCTGTCAAATTTTATGGCAGTTTTGTTGCGAATGAAGTTCAAATTATAATGATGCCCATTAGGGTCCGATCCGGGCGTCGTAACGGACGGGCCCCCGAGATACCCGACATTGTATCCGTCAATCGTCACATTGGTCGTGTAGGACCAATCGTTCCGACGCATGACAATACCGGTTCCGTTGTTGTAAATCCACTGTTTGAAAGCTCCGTTTGGTGCAGGCGCATTCGTCAGACCTGAGCCGGACCAATATTCTGGCGCAAAATCTACCCAGTCAATTCGTCCGATATCGACGATATTGTCGAATTCGATGCCGCGGGACAGCGGTGTGCCGTAGACCCCGTTAATAACAGGACCGGCGCCCCCGTTTTGTCTAGAGAAGATGATGCCTGAATAGGCATTGACTAACGTAACGTTCTTGACATTGGCATACTCATTGCCGAAATAATTGGGTTTTCCAATTAGAATTGTAGGCGGATACGCCGTAATCGAATTCGGCAGCTGCTCCGGGTACCAGATCGAAAGGTCCATTACAGCCGACGATGTCACCATCGTAATAAATGGCGTCGCATTCTCGTTGCCGCGACCGGCATAAGCCATTAGAATCGTGCCTTGAATCGGCTGGCCCTTCACAGGCTTGTTCCACTCGCCGCGAATCGTAATGCCCTTCGGAATTTCCAGATTGCCGCGAATGACATACTTGCCTTCAGGAACGAATAGCGTTCCTCCTCCAAGTCTGTCGAGCGAATCAAGCAGATTTTGGAATATTGCCGTTACATCGGTCACGCCATCACCGGTCGCTCCGAAATCCTTTACGTTGTAGGCAGCCACAATCGTATCGGTTGTCGGATATTTGGGATCGATCAATTGCCAGTTCGGCGCAGGATCAGCCGCATGAGCCTTTTGCGCGGTATCCACGGTAACTACGGTTGTGAACAAGAGTGTAAAGATGATGAGGTACTGCCAAGCCTTCCGGTAAAATCGTAACATTGTCTAATTACCTCCTTTTATCAAATAAGAACAACCTACACTCAATGAAGCGCTTACAAAAATAAATCGCCTCCTTCATTCAATTCCAATTTAATCCCGTGATCCGCCGCCTTGCCCATATGCAGGGCAATGAAATCGCTTTCAATAGGCTCAACCTAATCATAATTTTTTTGGCAATGAAAACAATGGGGTAATCCGATATATTATGATGTATTATTGGCTTGTTGGATCATTTTGGCAGACAAAGGGGCTTCGATCCGGTGGAAAAGTTGATAATTACTGATTTACAATCCAATTGCAAAGCAAATAAGCGCAGACGACTTGAGCTCATTTGATGGGCCAAAAGCTTCGTTTCGCAAAAAATAAAAGGCAAAGAGATATTGAGATCCCTTTGCCTAATTTTATATTTTCACCCTTATAAAGGACGGAGAAGGAAGAATCCTTCATCTCACAAACTTAGCTTACGAATACGCTCCACAGCTTTTTCCGTATTCTCGCGGCTTCCGAAAGCTGTCAGACGGAAGTAGCCCTGCCCGCTTTGACCGAAACCTACGCCAGGCGTCCCGACAATATGCGCTTCGGATAGAAGCTTGTCAAAGAACGACCAGGAGTCGAGGCCTTGCGGAGTTTTCAGCCAGATGTAAGGGGCATTGACACCTCCAAATACTTCAAGACCAATCGACTGGAGACCATCGCGAATGATAGCTGCATTGGTCATGTAATAATCGAGAATTTCGGCAATTTGCGCTTTTCCTTCCGGGGAATAGATCGCTGCCGCGCCGCGCTGGGTTACATAGGACACGCCGTTGAACTTCGTCGTGTGGCGGCGGTTCCACAGATCATTAACAATGATAATATTTCCGTTCTCATCGAGAGCCTTAAGCTCGCGCGGAACAACGGTGTACGCGCAGCGTACGCCGGTAAACCCGGCTGTCTTGGAGAAGCTGCGGAATTCAATCGCCACTTCCTTGGCGCCTTCAATTTCATAAATGCTGTGCGGTACATCATCTTCACGGATGAATGCTTCATATGCAGAGTCGTACAATATAATGCTGTTGTTCGCCTTTGCATAGTCTACCCAATGCTTGAGCTCTTCTTTCGTCAATGTCATCCCGGTCGGATTGTTCGGGTAGCACAGGTATATCAAATCTGCTCTGCGCGATGGCAGACTAGGCTTGAACAAATTTTCAGCGCTGCTTGGCAAATAGACAATATTCTCATACTGGTTCGTCTCTTTGTTAAATTTGCCGGAGCGACCTGCCATAACGTTCGTATCCACATAAACGGGATATACAGGGTCCTGAACGGCTACAACCGCGTCCTGGCTGAAAATCTCCTGAATATTGCCGACGTCGCATTTGGAACCGTCGCTGACAAATACTTCATTGGCGTTCAATTCAATACCGCGGGATTTATAATCGCCTTCAATAATAGCATTGATTAGAAAATCATAGCCCTGCTCCGGCCCATAGCCGCGGAAAGAACCAGATTGCGCCAGTTCATCCACTGCACCGTGCATAGCATCTACGACAGCCTGAGGCAATCCCAATGTGACATCCCCGATACCGAGGCTGATAATTTGCGCATCCGGGTTTTCCTGCATGAATTTCGTTCTGCGTTTGGCGATTTCGGAAAAAAGATAGCTGCCCTGCAGCTCTGTATAGTTCTGATTAATTTTCGTCATTTTTCTCACCCTTCTTAGTGAAACATCCTTACTTAAGGATATCCTGTTTTGAGGATGGAAATAATGAAGGATTTAGCGAAAAATTTGTACTATTCGACGTTCATGAGCTCAAATATTACTGCGTGCGTAAGGTTTGCAGTTCAAATGCCATATCCTCTGGAATCGGGCGCTCGAATTCCAAATATTCCCCCGTACTCGGATGGTTGAATCCAAGTACGGCGGCATGAAGCGCCTGCCCTTTCAGCCCAATTGTCTTGCTGCGCCCGTACACTGGATCTCCCGCGAGCGGATGCCCGATATATTTCATATGCACGCGAATCTGATGCGTGCGCCCGGTCTCCAACTGCAATTCGAGCAGACTGTAATCGCCCAGTCTTTCCAGTACAACAAAGTGGGTTATCGATTCTTTGCTGTTGCGACTCGTCACCATGTACAACTTGCGGTCATGCGGGTCACGCCCAATTGGAGCATCGACAGTCCCCTGATCATGCGGCACATTCCCGTGGACAAGAGCAAGGTATCTTCTCGTTACGGTATGCGCTTTTAATTGTTCGGCAAGCGAATGATGAGCAGCATCGTTCTTCGCAGCCATTAACAGTCCTGAAGTATCCTTGTCAATCCGATGCACTATGCCCGGACGAAGCTGTCCGTTAATCCCTGACAGGTCTTTGCAATGATGCATGAGGGCATTCACGACGGTACCGGACGGATGTCCAGGGGCCGGGTGAACAACCATTCCACGCGGCTTGTTAATGACGATCACGTCTTTGTCTTCATAAACAACGTCAAGCGGGATGTCCTCGGGAACAATTTCCGTGGTCTCCGGCTCAGGAATTGTCAGTAGAACCTTGTCCCCTGCAGCAAGCTTCACATTGGCCTTGGAATTTCGTCCGTTAACCAGAACATGGCCTTGCTTGATCCAATCCTGCACCTGGGTTCTGGACACGTCCGCCCCAGCCCGTTCCGTAACAAACTTGTCCAGCCTTTCACCCGCTTGATCATCCACACTCCATTTAATTGTCTGAATGGATGTTTCAACTGCTTCTTCTGTCTCTTTCAGTTCCAATTCCAAATCTTCATTCTTTTCATTAAACGGATTGTTCACTGCCATCATTGCCTTCCTTTTCCTTCTTACTGTCTTCTTTCATGGACAAAATCGTATCAAGCAGAATCAGCCCAACCCCGCACACAATCGCTGAATCCGCAACATTAAAGATCGGGAAAATATAACTGCCAAAGGTAAACTGCAAAAAGTCCACCACTTCCCCGTACAACGCACGATCAAGAAAATTGCCTACCGCTCCGCCCAAAACCAACCCCAACGCAGACAGCAGCATCGGCTTGCCTGATTTGCGATTCACATAAATATACCAGATAATTCCCGCGACAACGATTACGGTAATGATCAGAAAGAATATCCGCTGACCCTCTAAAATACCAAAAGCTGCCCCTTTGTTGCGGTGGGAAGTGATAACAAAAAAGTTACCGATAACGCTGATTTTATCTCCAATTTGCAAATTTGTTGCAATGACCTTTTTCGTAATCCAGTCAACAATGAATACGAGCAAGGCGATCCAGTAATAATAATACGTTTTCATTCGTTCCCCTCCGGCGATTTGCGATTGGCTGATTTTACTAGCTTTTCGACCGCTAGTCATTGCGAACATTGTACCACAATTGCAGCCCGCATCACCAGCTATGGTCCGTGCCCATCTAATTGTCCAATTAAAAGCAAATCCCTGGATAAATGAATTCACTGTTTTCCGTGAACACTACACATATCCGTCATCTTTGGAGTTATTTTCGAAAGGAGTTTGTGTCCGCATGCGCACGATTACCGAACAACAACTATTGGAACTTCATAAGCGGCTGCTGGAGGACAGACAGGACATTGAACAGCGTATTTCTGCCAATACCCACTACGGCCTGGGCGACTCGCTCAGGGACAACACAGGCGAGCTTACTCCGATCGATAACCACCCGGGAGATCTGGCAACCGAACTGTATGATCGGGAAAAAGATATTGCTTTGCATGAGCAGGAAGAACTGCACTTGGCCCGGATTGAAGCCGCACTGAATGCCATTCACAAAGAGGAATACGGCGTCTGCCAGGTATGCGGCAATCCGATCCCTTACGAGCGTCTTGAAGCAATGCCAGATACGTTGTATTGTATTGAACATGCTCCCCGTCAATTTGTATCGGATGCGCGTCCAGTTGAGGAACAGTATTTGGCTTCGCCGTTCGGACGCAGCAGCCTCGATGAACGTGAGGATTACAACGGTTTTGACGGCGAGGACGCCTGGCAAATTGTTGAACAGTGGGGCAATTCCGATTCCCCGGCAATGGCTGAGCATCCGGGAGACGATTATAATCATATCCGCATTGAAGCCGATGAAAATGACGGTTTTGTCGAGTCATTGGAGAGCTTTCTCGCCACTGATATTACCGGCAATCATAAAGCTTTTTACCGCAACAGCCAATATCGCAATTACTGTGACACAGGCGAAGGCGATCTGACGCTCGAATACGGCGAGGATGATCTATAACCATAACAGGCTCCGCTCTGGCCCCTTTTCAAGGGCATAACCAGAGGGAGCCTGCTTTTTTTAAAAATTAGTTATTCAATCGCGATACCGATAGTTCTATCCCCTGCCTGTACCTGCTCCATATCGGATGCATCGCCATAAGCAATGGAATTGACAAGCACATTTTCTTTCAACACATGCTCGAAGGCTTGTGCCGCGGCCAGCAATTCTTCATCCAGCTTCAAGGTGAGGGCAATCCGCTTCTCGATTGGCAGGTCAAGCTTCTTGCGCGTATCCTGGACCGCACGAATAATTTCACGGACCCAGCCTTCCTGTACAAGCTCCGGTGTAATGTCCGTATTCAGCGCAACGGTCATCAGATAACCGGAAGCGGAAGCAAAACCGGATTTAGCCTGTTTCTCTACGAGCAGCTCATCAACGCCGATCTCCAGTGATTCCCCTTCGGCTGTTGTAAAGGTGAAAGAGCCTTTGCTTACAATAGCGGAAGTCTCACTAGAACCAAGTCCTTTCAGATAGCCCTGAATCGGACCGACCTGCTTGCCGTACTTTTTGCCAGCGAGCTTCAAGTTCAACTTCAGAACGAAATCAACAAAGCCGTTGTCATCATTTTGAACAATAATAGCCTTGACATTGATTTCATCCTTGATGATCTCCTCATACTCTGCCAGATTAAAGCTGCGGTCGAGCGACGCGATCAGTTCGGATAACGGTTGTCTCGTTTTGACGCCAGTTTCGTTGCGCACGTTGCGCGCCAACTCAACAATCTGCTTGGCTGTCTCCATATCCCGCTCCAGCGACTCATCAATTGCTGTCTCGTCAGCCTTCGGATAATCGGACAGGTGCACGCTTTGACCGCCGCCTAGATTCGTATAGATTTCATCTGCAATCAGCGGCGCATATGGGGCAATTACACCGGACAGGGTCAACAAGACCTCGCGCAATGTCTGGTAGGCATTGACTTTATCCGCACCAAGTCCGCTTCCCCAGAAACGGTCGCGCGAACGGCGGATATACCAGTTGCTCAATTCGTCCACAAACACTTCAATTGCTTTGGCAGGATTGAGGAAGTCATTGGCGTCCAGACCTTTGCTTACTTGCTTGATCAGCGTATTCAATCGAGACAGAATCCAGCGGTCCAGCTTATTCGCAGAAGGCTTCACCTCATGCTGCGCGGCGTCAAACTGATCAATAGTCGCATAGAGCACATAGAAGGCATGCGTATTGACCAGCGTATCAATGACTTTGGATTTGGCCTCGCCCACGATGCCGCGAGAGAACCGTTTGCTGCTCCAAGGCGCGCTGTCGGCCAGCAGCGCCCAACGGAAGGCGTCTGTTCCATACTCGTTGATGATCTCCCACGGATCGATAACATTGCCCTTGGACTTGGACATCTTCTGCCCATTCTCATCGAGAATATGTCCGGTTGAAATAACGGCTTTGTAAGGCGCTTTGCCCGTATACAGCGTAGATACGGCGAGCAGGCTGTAGAACCAGCCGCGCGTCTGGTCAATTCCTTCACAAATGATATCCGCAGGGAACTGCTCCTCGAATGTTTCTTTGTTCTCAAACGGATAATGATGCTGCGCGAACGGCATCGATCCGCTGTCGAACCATACGTCGATCACCTCGGATGTTCGGGTCATAACCCCGCTTTCGCAATGCGGACATTTCAGATGCACATCATCCACGTACGGCTTGTGTAATTCGATATCCTCCGCCACATGCCCAACTGCACGATTGCGCATATCCTCCACGCTGCGGGGCGCATATTCGCCTTTGCAATCGCCGCACACCCATACGTTGAGCGGAGTCCCCCAGTAGCGGTTGCGGCTGATGTTCCAGTCCACAACATCTTCGAGAAACTTGCCGAAGCGTCCCTCTTTGATATGGCCCGGGAACCATTCAACGGAGTTATTATTGGCAATCAATTGCTCCTTTACTGCCGTCGTTTCGATGAACCAGCTCTCCATTGCATAATAGATTAGCGGTGATTTACAACGCCAGCAGAATGGATAGCTGTGCTCGTAGCGCTCTTTGCTGAACAACAGATTGCGTTCGCTCAGCAATTTCACGATATCAATATCAAGCTGTCCGTCTTTGACAAACCGTCCGGCAAAGTCAGTCACGACATCGGTATACTTGCCTGCGTTATCGACTACATTCAGCATGCCGATCTTGTGCTGGCGGGCAGCCTTATAGTCATCATCACCGTGGGCCGGTGCGATATGAACAATCCCCGTACCGCTTGAATCTGTAACAAAGTCAGCCGCAATAACGACATGCCCGTTCTCTACAGCGGCATAGCTGAATGGCGGCTCATAAGCAAGACCTGCAAGTTCGGAGCCTTTGACAGAGCCGGTAATTTCATAGTCTTCCTTCATGACACTCTCGACCAAGTTCTCAGCTACAATATACGTCTCGCCATTTTTGCTTACTTCCACATAGACCAGTTCAGGGTTCACTGCAAGCGCTACGTTGGCTGGCAATGTCCACGGCGTGGTCGTCCAAGCCAGAATCGCAGCATTGCGGTCCTTCAATCTGAATTTGACGGTAGCGCTCAAATCTTTAACATCCTCATAGCCCTGTGCCACTTCATGGGAGCTGAGTGTTGTCTGGCAATCCGGGCAGTAGGGGCTCACGCGATGTCCACGATACAGCAGACTTTGGCTATGCAGCTTCGCGAGAATCGTCCAGATGCTCTCAATATAGCTATTGTTCAGCGTAATGTATGGATTTTCCATATCTGTCCAGTAGCCGATCGCTTCGGTCAGCTCGCGCCACTGCTTTTCATATTCGAATACACTGGCTTTGCATTTCTTAATAAATTCCTCTACGCCATAGTCCTCAATTTCCTGCTTGCCCGAGATGCCAAGCTGCTTCTCGACGCCAAGTTCTACTGGCAGACCATGCGTGTCCCAACCTGCCTTGCGGACGACCCGATAGCCGGACATCGTCTTATAGCGGCCTATGAAATCCTTGATCACGCGGCCAAGCACGTGTCCGATATGAGGCGCGCCGTTCGCCGTGGGCGGGCCATCATAGAATACGAAGTTTGGCTTGCCTGCCCGATTCGCAATCGACTCCCTGAATGTGTCTTCCTTCTTCCACTTCACCAGCACCTTCAGCTCGCGGCTGCGTGCTTTTTCCTTGACATCCACACGATTCATTGCCATGTCCAAAGCTCCTTTTCCATTATTTATAAAAGACATTTTCCGAGGACAGCAGCAGTTTTTTTACAACAAAAAAAGCCACATCCCAATAGGGACGAGGCCTGCTCGCGTTACCACCCTGTTTCCGGTCCATCTTCACGGTCCGGCACCTTCATCACGGACAATCATCCGTGTTCCCTGTAACGGGGGATGCCGGCAATGCTTACTTGCAAGTTCAGCATTGCTTCTCGGAGAGGATATTCCGCGGCGGCTTGATCATCGGCTTCCAGCGTACACCGACTCTCTGGAGATCAATTCTGCTGCATACTTGTTCTCGTCATCGAAATTCAAGTCATTATTACTACTATTTATACTCTTCCGCAATCCAAATGTCAACCGACACCGGTCACTTGTCCAGATACGCAGCGGTTTCACGGGAAGAATCTTCCAGCGAACTCCAGCCATCCTGACTGAGCAGATCAAGCTGCGCTTCCACAAGCGTACGGAATCTCGCCCGGTAGATGGAAGCCTGCTTTTTCAGTTCCTCCACCTCAAGCGCAACTTTGCGCGACTTGGACAGTGATTCGTTAATAATGCGGTCAGCGTTTTTCTCAGCTTCTTTAAGAATAAGCTGCGCTTCTTTTTTGGAGTTGTTCTTCACTTCGTCGGCTGCTTCCTGGGCTACAATAATCGTTTTGCTCAGCGTCTCTTCGATGTTGGCAAAATGGTTCAGCTTCTCCTGAAGCGCCAGTACCTGATTTTGAAGCTCCTTGTTCTCCCGAATGATGCTCTCGTAATCTTTGATCACCTGATCGAGAAACTCGTTAACTTCATCCTCATCGTAACCGCGCAGACGGCGACCGAATTCTTTATTATGTATGTCCAATGGCGTCAACGGCATTGGCGCACCTCCTAATGAAATAACGATTGGCCTGATACTTCCTGCTATGTGGTTCGACAAAAGCAGATGAAATTCCTGCCGCCTGTCAAATAAATTTGCCTGCCTTCACGCGAATACGGCCTTTTTTCGTCATTCCCTCTACATCCAAAAGCTTGAACCTGCCCATTCCCTGGATTGAAACAACATCACCAGCCTTAAGCAGTTTGGAAGGGTCTTCTGTTTGCTTCCAATTGACACGGCAGCGGCCAGCCTTGATCGGATCGACAATTTTGGCGCGGCTAATGCGATAGACATCACTGCAAATTCCGTCCAAACGCAGCGATGCCACTGTAAAACTCATTTCCTCCAACTGCTGGTTTGCTGTCCGCAGTTGCTCAATCGGCAAAATATCGGTTAATACATGCACGCGATGAACCTGACGAAGATGAAGACAAATAAAATCGGCAATTTCTTCCGCTACAAGATAGTGACAACCGTCTTCACGGACATGAATATCGCCAATCCGGTCCCGCTTGATCCCCAGTCCAAGAATAGCCCCCATGTAATCGCCGTGATCGAGTTCGGACAGCGATTTGTCTTCCGAAGAGACGGACAGCACAACAATACCCGCAGGCTCATGCTCAAGCGGCCTGTAATCAGGAGCAACAATAGCCCGCTTGCGCTCTGCCTCCGGGCTGCCTCCGTCAAACCTTACGGCAACGTCAACATTCCGGTTAACCAATGTATCAAAAATATAAGCTTGCCGCGGATCAAGAAAATCAGTGCGCTTCAGTTCATGCAGCTGGCTGGCGCGCTCCACCCATTCCCAAGCCCGGTCCACAAAAGGCCGCTCATCAGGGTGGAAGTGATCGTATAGCTCGGTTCTCATAAGCCAGGCGCAATAAATTGGAGTACAGCAATTAGCCCCATGGCGACAAAACGGAGAGCAAATACAGCGACGATCGGGGAAATATCGAGCACTCCGCCAATAGGTGGAATGAAGCGTTTGAAGATGGACAGATAAGGCTCCACCAGCTTCCCTAAAAATTGCCCGATAAAGCTTTCCCGAGCGTTTGGAAGCCAAGATAACAGCACATAACCGATAATCATGAACGTGTAAATGGACTGGATCGTATCAATAAAATTTTCCACTTTAACTTAGGTCACCTCATTTTACTGTAATCAATGTTCATCTGCCAAAATTTCGGATATGGTGCCCTGAATTTCCACGGAGTCCGGCGTGCACAAGAAAATATTCGCCCCCAGCTTGGAAATATTCCCGTTAAGCGCGTACACCGTACCGCTCAGGAAATCAAGAATGCGCAGCGCCTGGTCTGTTCTCACCCGCTGCAGATTGACAACGACAGGACGCCTTGAACGCAAATGCTCCGCAATTTCCTGCGCCTCCTCATAAGAGCGGGGCTCATTGAGCACAACACGTACATTTTTCTGGCTGTGAATGCTGACCACGTTATTGGTTCTCGAATTATTTTTACGTGATTCAAAGGGAGTGGTTTCAGCTTCTTGAGAATCCTGTCTGGAGTACTTGTCCTGATCTATTATTTCCTCCACTTCATCCTGCAAGCCAAAGAAGCTCATAAACCGATTCATGACACCCATACTCATTCCTCCTCTTTACCCACTAAAATTGTACCCAGACGAAGCCATGTCGCTCCTTCTTCAACTGCAACCTCAAAATCATTGGACATTCCCATGGAGAGTCCGGTCACCGGCTCATTTGTCGCCGATTGCTGGTTCAACTCATCTCTAAGCTGTCTGAGCCCCCTAAATACAGGGCGCGTCTGTTCAGGTTCCAGCTCATAAGGAGCCATGGTCATCAAGCCTTCAATCTTAATATGTGCAAAGCGGGACAATTCCTTCACGAATGCCGTCAGTTCCTCCGGCGCCAAGCCTTGCTTCGAGTCCTCCCCGGACACATTCACCTGCAAGAAGCAGGGCACGATAATTCCGAGATCCGCCGCTTTTTTGTCAATGGCAGCAGCCAGCGACACACGGTCAAGGGAATGAATATAGGAAAATCGACCGACAACTTCCTTTACCTTGTTCGTCTGCAGGGAGCCGATAAAGTGCCAGATCGCTTGATGAGCCGCCCCCAAGCCTTCATTCTCAGCGAGATCGCGGGCCGCATGCCATTTTTCCTGGGCGTTTTGCCATCTATTCTCTCCCACATGGACGAGCCCTGCGCGAATGACATCCATCGTGGAGGCCACGGATACATATTTGGTTACTGCAATGATATTCATATCATCTCTCGTGCGTCCGCTGCGCTCGCATGCGCGCTTCAGCCGCTCTTCAACGTCTGCGATTCGATGTTCCAGCGTCAAGAGAATGGTTCACCTCTTCCCATGCCAATCCAGCTGGCCATCCGGCCGGTTTTCCCCTGTTCCATCCGGTGGGAAAAGAAAAGATCGGTGCGGCAGCCAGTACACATCTGTGATAATTCGATGCAGGTCGGCAAAATTCCTGCTTTTATCATAATCTGTCGGTTAATTTCTTTCAAGTTTATCCTCGCTCTGCCGTTGGCGTCCGCGATCAGCGCATTCGGAGCCATACTCGCGCCTCCCTCCCGCAACTCCTTCAGAAGCGGTTCTACCTTGCTGATTACCGGTCCATCCACCTCATAGCAGCAATCTTCAATCGATGGTCCGATCGCAGCGAGGAGTTCGGAAGGATGGGAACCATACTGCGCCGTCATCGCTTCCACAGTATGCCGGGCTATCTGTGCAACTGTTCCCTTCCAGCCCGCGTGGGCCAGGCCGACAGCCCGATGGACGGGGTCATAGAAGTACAGGGGCACACAGTCCGCGTATAAAGAGGCCAGCAAAGTTCCCGGCTCATTCGTAATCAGCGCATCGGCATCCAAAATCGCGTCTTCTCTAACGTCTCTGCCGCGGCCTCGCTCGGAGGCGGACACGATATGTACCCTCGCGCCGTGAACCTGCTCCGCACAGGTCCACGATTCAAACGGCCAGCCGAGCGCTTCTGTGACCGCAATGCGGTTGCGGACGACCGTCTTTGAATCATCGTTCACGTGCAGTCCCATGTTCAGCGACTGCCAGGGAGCTTTGCTGAAGCCGCCGTCCCGCCCTGTAAAACCAGCGGTCAGCGCTTCTCCCTCCATCCAAGAAGACAAATAAAACAGCGAAGGACCCTTCGCTGCCTGTTTCCATTGAAACGGTTCCATTATGCTGGCACCTCCACCTCCATGCTGTAGTGCTGGCGTATTTCGCGTATAAGTTCCGATATAACCATACTTCTATTCTAACATAAAATGACGACTTTGGTTTACCTGAGATGCTCGCTGTCCTCAGACACCCGGTAGGTGCGCGACTCCTCGACAAGCACCAGAACGACATCCGCCCCGATTTTGACGATATTGCGCCAGGGAATTACGATTTCGGAACCGCCTCCCAGCCAGCCAAACCTTTTATTATAAGGGACAACGATTGCATCGATTCGACCTTCCCGCAAGTCCAGCTCCAGATCACTGACCGTACCTATTTTTTTGCCGTCGACAATATTGATGACATCTTTCATTTGAAAGGCTGATATTTTCAAGCGCTTTTCACCACTTTTCCGTTCTTTAATATTGCTGCTGTACTTCTATATACTTATGAACAATAGCGGGACGACATGTTATTTGTACGAGATTTTGCCTGATGACCGCATAGAAAAAACCGGCAAAGGCCGGTTTTGGTTTGATGCTCGCAACTTTTCATACTTGCTTGACATGCTTTTGCATTTGTTGGATTGCCGATTTTTCCAGCCTGGATACTTGAGCCTGCGAGATGCCAATCTCATCGGCAACCTCCATCTGGGTCTTGCCCTGAAAAAATCGCATGGATAAAATCATCTTTTCCCTGTCGTTCAGCTTATGCATGGCTTCACGCAGCGCAATCTCCTCAATCCAGGATACATCCTTATTCCTCTCGTCGCTGATCTGGTCCATTACATAGATCGGATCGCCGCCGTCATGGTAGATCGGCTCGAACAAGGATACCGGGTCCTGAATGGCGTCAAGCGCGAACACGACATCCTCCTTGGGCACATTCAGCGCCTCGGAAATTTCGAAGATCGTCGGCTCACGGGAATTTTTATTCGTCAGGCTGTCGCGAATCTGGAGCGCTTTATACGCAATGTCGCGCAGACTCCGGGAGACGCGGATCGGATTGTTATCCCGCAGATAACGGCGGATTTCACCGATAATCATCGGCACGGCATAAGTCGAAAATTTCACATTTTGGCTTAAATCAAAATTGTCAATGGCTTTCATAAGTCCGATACAGCCTACCTGGAACAAATCATCCACGAATTCGCCGCGGTTATTGAACCGCTGTATGACACTGAGCACCAGTCTCAAATTGCCATTGACTAATTTCTCTCTGGCTGCCCGTTCATTTCGGGTTTGCAATGCCGTGAACAGTTCTCTCATTTCAGCATTGGTCAGGACAGGCAGTTTCGCGGTATCCACTCCACAGATCTCAACTTTGTTTCGGGTCAACGTGATTACCTCCCAAGGAGAAACATTAATGTACATTATCCCCTTGGCAACCCTTTTTATTCCTCTAAACCATTTTGTTGAATTCTTTTCTAAGCCGCTTAATAATTCGTTTTTCCAGCCGGGAAATGTAGGATTGAGAGATCCCCAGCAGGTCCGCTACATCCTTCTGCGTCTTCTCTTCGCCGTCTGTAAGGCCGAATCTCAGCTCCATAATCATCCGCTCGCGCTCGCTCAGTTTTTCCAGTGCCTTGTGCAGTAGCTTGCGGTCAACCTGCTCTTCAATATTGCGATAAATCGTATCATTTTCCGTACCCAGCACATCGGAAAGGAGGAGTTCATTGCCATCCCAGTCAATATTCAGCGGTTCATCAAAAGACACTTCGGTCCGGATCTTATTATTGCGCCGCAGATACATCAAAATTTCATTTTCGATACAGCGTGACGCATAGGTGGCCAGCTTGATTTTTTTCTCAGGGTCAAACGTATTGACAGCCTTGATCAGCCCGATCGCGCCAATTGATACAAGGTCCTCGATGTTGATGCCTGTGTTTTCAAATTTCCTGGCGATATAAACGACAAGGCGCAAGTTGCGCTCAATCAGCATGGCCCTTATGGCAGAGTCCCCTGAGGAAAGTTTCGTCAGCAAATATTCTTCCTCTTCGCGGGTAAGCGGCGGCGGCAAGGCTTCACTTCCGCCAATGTAATAAATTTCTTCACTTTTTAATCCGAATAAAAACATAAACCGGTAATAATATAACTGCAGGATCAATTTCCATTTCACAACCATCTTGGCAATTCCCTCCCTCTCTGTCATGCTTCTTGGGACTTCAATTCCGTAGCCTGTTCTACTAATGACGGATGGATAATTGCCTGATAGGCGCCATCTGAAACCAACCTTCCACCATCCAGTCCAATTAACACTTTGAAGGATTCGTAGCTTCGGCCTGCCTGCTCAATGCGGATATGATCCGGCTTCAGCGCAAGCATAAACTGCGTTCCCCGGTTCACCCCGCGATAAGGAATGAGCCGAAGACGATCCTGCCATACACACTGCTCCTCTCCAATGCCGGCAATAAGTTTGTCTACCTCCGCACTCTTGATTTTCTCCAGCCATGAAGGCGGGAAGTCCTCCTGCCAAAGCGAAGCTTCCATCACCATAACAGGGGTGCGGGTCAGTGGATCATACAAATGATTGCCGGTATCAATGAGCCCTCTGCACCGTTTTTCCTGCCCGCCAATATGCACAATGACATCAGCCAAATGATTCAAGATTTGCTCGCGCCGCTTACGTCCATTTAAAACTCCCTTGTACAGGAATAGGGCAAGCGCAAAGGTCACCGCCAAAAAAATCAATCCAACGCGGATTCCATAGCCCTGACCGCCTGTTCGCATAAGCCAGATGCCGTTCCAGACTTCATTGCGGCTTTGCAGCAAATAATAAATGCCGAACATACCTCCTGCAGCGGCAAAGCTGACTCCGTAAAAAGCCGCTACTGCGTTGATAAAGCTCTGAAGGCTGTTGAAGCCAAAAGCAACCCATACCATCAATAGCGAAAGTCCAAACTTTACACCCAGGGTAAAAATAGACGCAAAAGGCGGAACAAACATCAGCACGACATAAGCCGCGCCAATCGCTGCTGCCAAAGCAATGCGAAGCCAGCGTACGGGCACGCCGCGCACCCAGCCTGTCACCAGCAAAATCGCTGCATCCATCAGCAAGTTCAGCAAAAAAACCAAATCGACATATACAACCAGTTCCTTCAACTCCCTGCCTGAAGCCGCTCACTTTAGCCTTGCTGGTTGCCGGCTGCTGACTTTCTTCGGTCAAGTTGTACAAGACCCGGATTGACTTGAACCCAGTATATTAAAATCTTATTTCAATGTCTGTCTAAACATGCCGTCATGACCCCTGTTTTTTTGTCGAGTTTTCATGGGAGGGAAATTTAATCGTTTCTCAGCCAAAATAAAAAGAACTGATGTCTCTTCCGTTTGACATCAATTCTTTAATTCCATGTATGCGAATTGCAAGATTACCCTTTTAGATTTCAACTTTACTTAAGCAGTCCTAGAATTGCCTGCGGGTTTGATTTGCTTGGGCAAGCATCATACTAGAAGCTTCCTCTAGCATTGAGCTTTTTACCAATTTGCAGAATAAGAAATGATTACATTTTTTCCTGAAATACAAAAAAAGACTGCCCCAAAGGGCAGTCCCGGTACTATTTAGAGTAAAAGAATTTAAAAGATTGCCTGATAACAATGGCAATTAACGATCAGAGCGTGGACGGTTTCTCAAGAATGCAGGAATGTCCAGTTGATCGCTGCTTGTATTGTTGCCGAATGGCTTCAGGTTGGATGACGAGGAAGAGCTTGGGCGAGCCTCGCCACTTTCAGCTGGCTGGCCTATGTGACGGCGAACTGGAGCTGCTTTGTGCTCGAATCCTGTTGCAATAACAGTTACCTTGAAATCATCCTTCAAATCTTCATCAATGATTGCACCAAAAATCATATTCACTTCCGGATCGGATGCGGCAATAACGATCTCAGCAGCCTCATTGACTTCGTAAAGCGAAAGATTGGAGCCTCCGGTAATATTCATAATGACACCCCGTGCGCCATCAATGGAGGTTTCCAGAAGCGGGCTCATAATGGCTTTGCGCGCCGCCTCGGCAGCACGGTTCTCACCGCTTGCAATCCCGATTCCCATCAAGGCGGAGCCACGCTCTGTCATAATTGTTTTGACGTCTGCAAAGTCGAGGTTGATCAGTCCCGGTACAGCGATCAAGTCCGAAATACCTTGTACAGCTTGACGAAGAACATTATCCGCTGCCTTGAAAGCCTCCAGCATCGGCGTCTTCTTATCCACGATCTCAAGCAAGCGGTCGTTTGGAATCACAATCAATGTATCGACCTTTTCCTTGAGCGCCTCGATACCCAGTTCAGCTTGTCCGCAACGCTTCCGTCCTTCAAATGTAAATGGACGAGTGACGACGCCCACAGTGAGCGCGCCGCATTCGCGAGCAATCTCTGCAATAACCGGGGCCGCGCCTGTTCCAGTACCACCGCCCATTCCTGCTGTAACGAACACCATGTCCGCACCTTTGAGAGTATTGGCAATCAGCTCTCTAGACTCTTCGGCCGCCTTTTTGCCGACCTCCGGGTTGGCTCCAGCGCCGAGTCCGCGAGTCAATTTGTCGCCAATTTGGAGCTTATGCTCCGACATGGCAAGATGCAGCGCTTGCGCATCTGTATTAACAGTTATAAATTCAACACCTTTTACACCGTTCTCAATCATCCGGTTTACCGCATTGCTGCCGCCGCCACCGACCCCGATGACTTTAATCTGCGCCAACTGCTCCAGATCGAAATCGAATTCCAACATTTCTATTATCCCCCGATCAAATGAATTCGCTAAACATATTTTTTAACCGCTCAAACAGTCCGGGTTTGGAGGGCGCAGAAGGATTGGCTTTCCGATTGCTCGTTTTCTTCGATGCTCCAGCAGGACGGCTTTTCATGTACTTGGAAACATATTGTATCATGCCGACTCCGCTCGTATAAGCCGGATCACGCACGCCAATATAGTCGGGAACCGCAATTCGAACCGAGGATTGAAGCTCAAGCTGGGCCAACTGGAGAACGCCCGGCATAGATACCGCACCGCCAGTAAGAACGTACCCTCCTACCTTATCACCAAAGCCAAGACGCTTAACCTCTTGGAGCGCCAAGTGAAACACTTCCTGCATCCGCGGCTCAATAATATTAGCCAAGTCCACTTGGGAAAACTCTTTTTCCACATTGCTGCCCATTCTCATTACTTTAAAGCGCTGATCGTCGGCTGCATCGTCAATCATTGCACATCCGTATTTCAGCTTGATTTTCTCAGCCTGCTCTGTCTGGGTACGCAAGCCGTAGGAAATATCATTGGTTACATACTCCCCGCCGATAGGCAATGTCGAGGTTGCAGCCAGATTGCCCTGCTCGAAAATAGCGAGCGTACAGGAGCCTGCTCCAATATCAACAAGCACGGTTCCCATTGACTTCTCATCCTTGGTCAAAGCCATCTGCCCCGATGCAAGCGACATCAGAATGACGCCCGAAATACGCAGGTCCGCCTTCTCTACGCAGCGGATCAGGTTATGTATTGCTGTCTTGGCACCGGTAATTACGGTTGCTTCCACTTCCAGGCGCACGCCAATCATGCCGCGCGGGTCTGAAATGCCATCAAGTCCATCGACCAGGAACTGCTTAGGAACAAGTCCGATAATTTCACGCTCCGGGGGCAAGGCTACTACCTTGGCTGCCTGAAGCACACGTTCGATATCTTCTTCTCCGATTTCCCGATCCTCATTGGATACCGCTACTACACCATGATTGGTCTGCAATCCGATATGGTTGCCCTGAATACCCATGTATACATCGGTTATTTGAATACCTACCATGCGTTCCGCGTGATCCACAGCATTACGGATGGATTGCACGGTCTGGTCAATATCTACTATTGCTCCTTTGCGAATACCCTCCGAGTCGGCAGATCCAACCCCAATAATATTAATGGCTCCGTTCGTCACTTCACCAATAATAGCACGAACCTTGGATGTACCGATGTCCAAACTGACGATAATGTCGTTGCTGCTCAACCCGTGGCACCTCCGTTTCAACAGAAATAAGTTAGGTTGGGACTAACACACTGTTCTACATATTCAACGTACTTTATATTATCCCTCTTTTTTCTACAACATTTTTCATCTACAAAGACCTGCCAATTTACGGTAAACACCGCAACGGCAGGTTTGAGGAAGACGAATTCTGCTCCATCTATACTGCAAAATCGCAATTCAGCCGCCATTGGCATTGTTGCAGGGTAAACTCGTCCGTTAAAATAGGTGAAATCCCATAAATAAAATTCTACCATTCTTTAAAGCTATTGAGTAGTCTCTTTTTCATTAGAATCTTCACTTTCTAGGAAGTCTGACTGGTATTCGGAATAAGTATCGGCCAGGAGCATCGTCACCTTGCCAGGCGCTTGCTGCTCGATTACCGCGCTCAGCTTTGGAGCTTTCTCCTTGAGAAAGGATATCGCTGTAATGACCTCAAACTGAGTACGGGTGTAAATTTTGATCCGGTCGGGATAAGCCGTCGAAGGAATCGGGATAATTTCTGAAAAATCGCCAATGATCGCAGGCGGCAATTCACCTAGAACTTTGGTCAATTCTACCTTATACGGGTCCTTGTCCGGCCACTGGGCCAGAACGGGCTTGTCCACAACAAAATCCCTACCCTGCATCGACAGTGTGGTTCCATTGGAGAGCAGCGCTGTAATTTCTCCCTGCGGTGAGAGCTCATATCCGACAGAAGAATATTCTTCAACCTTAATTTGTACTTCGCCGGGAAAGTTCTTCGTGACCGTAGCCTTGCTCACAGAACTCAGCTTCTCAATCCTCGCCTCGATCGTACTGGAAGATGTGCCAAAGAAGGCGTCGCCCACGACTATACCCGAGGCCTCCTCTACTTCAGCCGCTCCGATATACTGCTGCCCGGAAATGCCGATGGATGATATTTTACTGATTGAGGAGTTGAAAAACAGGATCGCCAGCAAAACCGCAAACAGCAGAAAAAGAATAATCAACAGCTTCCTGTTGCCTTTCTTCTTGGACTCGGGCTCTTTAAGCACCGGCATAAATTGCGTTTGTTCCATTGCTTCCTCCTCTACAGGGCAACTTGGAGTGTTATCGTTCAATCCAGGTTCAGCATAAATCCATCCGATTCATAATAAAATAATATATCCGGTCCCCCGTGCCCGAGGAACCGGCTGCTGAATAAATGAAAAAGCTTCTCAACCTGATATGACTTGATTATTAGAGATCGCAGCATAACGCGTAATCCGCGCGCCGAGCTGGTTGAACATCTCTTCGATTTGATCATACCCGCGGTCGATATGATGCACATTTTCCACCACTGTCTTGCCTTTGGCGACGAGGCCGGCAATAACCAGCGCCGCTCCCGCACGCAAATCCGTTGCTTCCACGGTGGTTCCATGGAGTCGCCGCACCCCGCGAATGACCGCCGAGTTGTAATCAACCCGGATATCCGCTCCCATTCTGGACAGCTCATCAACATGCTTGAAGCGTCCTTCAAAGATCGTCTCCTTCATGACGCTGATGCCGTCTGATATGGCAAGCAGCACCATCACCTGCGACTGGAGATCTGTCGGGAAAGCCGGATAAGGGGCAGTCACAACCCGCTCCACCGCACCCGGTCTGCCCGAGCATCCGATCTTTATTATATCACCGTCAGCTATCACTTGAACACCTGCACGCCGCAGCACATGAATCAGCGACGTCAAATGATCCGGATTCGTATTCTGCAAGGTCACCTGTCCGCCTGTAGCCGCCGCCGCCACCATGACCGTCCCTGTCACAATGCGATCCGGGATCACTTTATAGCGGCAAGGAGCAAGCGAGCCAACGCCTTCTATCGTAATTGTATCTGTCCCCGCACCCGTAATCTTCGCGCCCATCTTATTCAGAAAATGCTGAAGATCCTGAATTTCCGGCTCCCGCGCAGCATTGGAGATCCTAGTCGTCCCTTCTGCCAGTACGGCCGCCATCATCAGATTTTCCGTTGCGCCGACGCTTGGAAAATCCAGATGAATATCCGTTCCCTTCAAACCTTCCGTACGGCATACCATACGATTTCCAAACTCCTCGATCTCCGCCCCGAGCGCCTTGAGCCCTCTCAAATGGATATCGATTTTACGTTCCCCGATGGCGCAGCCGCCCGGCTGATAAAGCTGAACCTCGCCGAACCTGGAAAGCAGCGGTCCCATCAGGAAGATCGAGGACCGCATCTGTCCCATAAGCTCCTCTGGAATATGGACGGAATGCAGCGCAGATGTATCCAGCACTACCGTCTGGGCATTGTGCTCAGCCCGGCAGCCAAGCTCGCGTAAAATGTCAAGCATTACCTCAATGTCCCGCAGCTTCGGCACATGGTCAAGAATGACCGTGCCCTCGACCAGCATGCTGGCAGCTAAAATCGGCAATGCGGCATTTTTTGCTCCTTGGATAACAATGGTTCCTGAGAGAGGTTTCCCGCCTTCAATCACCAATTTGTCCAATGTATCACCTCCGATTTACCGCTCACCCACCGCCAATACTTCGGGTACCAAGTCAATTCCGCTGTCTT
Organism: Paenibacillus roseus; assembly: GCF_016424485.1. Classification (GTDB taxonomy): domain Bacteria; phylum Bacillota; class Bacilli; order Paenibacillales; family Paenibacillaceae; genus Paenibacillus_D; species Paenibacillus_D roseus. The sequence goes on along the minus strand of NZ_JAELUP010000103.1, from coordinate 314,004 downwards.
CCTTGACTTTACGCTGGATATTGGCCATGAGGGAAAGAACGTCTTCAGCCGTCGCTTGGCCGGTGTTGACAATGAAATTGGCATGCATCGTAGATACCTCTGCCCCGCCGCTGCGCAAGCCTTTAAGCCCTGATGCCTCAACAAGGCGGGCGGCATAATCGCCGGGCGGATTGCGAAACACACTGCCTGCGCAAGCCATCTGAAGCGGCTGCGTGCGAAGCCTCCGCTCCTTATTGGCGGCCATCGCCGCGGTTATCTCCGCCTTCTCGCCTTTCGCAAGCTGGAAAGTCGCGCTCACTACAATGCCATTTAGCTCATGCAGTACAGAATGCCGGTAGGCAAACTTCATATCCTCCGGTCCATACTGAACCAATTCCCCTGTCTCCAGTACAATCTCGGCTGATTTGAATACTCGTGAAACATCCGATCCGAGCGCTCCGGCGTTCATATAGACGGCTCCACCGACCGAACCTGGTATGCCTCCGGCAAACTCCAATCCGGTCAACCCTTGTTTCCCTGCCATAACAGACAGTTTGATAAAGGAATAGGAGGCGCCCGCCTCTACCAGATCTTGATCAAAACGAACATCATTCATCCCGTCTCCCAGACGAAGGACTGCCCCGCGTATTCCTTTATCGCTCACTAGCAGATTGGAACCGCGGCCCAGCGCGATCCACGGCATTTTATGCTTATGAATGAGGCGCATGACGTTTATTAGTTCTTCTTTGCTCGCGGGAGCAATCAGAGCATCCGCGGGCCCTCCGATTTTCCAGGTTGTATATTCGGCCAACGGTTCGTTAAGCCTGACCTCGCAGTCGATTGACTGCTTCAATTCATCAATAAAATGTCGCATTGCTGGACCTCCTTCGTGCTGTTATAAGGGTTGCCTGTTTCTAGTATCGGATTTGACAATCGCTTACGCCTAGGGAAGCGATCACGATTATAACGTATCTTATGCCCTCTGAGAGGGGAGTGTGACAATGGCCCATACGGGCTAAAGGGCGGCTACGTTCGGCCGCCCAGTCGTTTCAGCTCGGTTACAATCAGGCTTGCCGATTCCGGCTTGCCGAGTGTAAGCGCCGCTTCCTTCATCGAAGCGAGCCGCTGAGGAGAAGTAACAATAGACGTAATTCTTCGGAACAGATCGTCTCCATTTAGTTCTCTCTCCAGCACCATCTCAGCCGCGCCTGCAACCTCCAGGCTGCGGGCATTAGGCTCCTGGTGATTGTTCGTTACGTTGGGGGATGGAATAAGAATGGAAGGAATGCCAAGCGCAGTAATTTCAGCCAGTGAGGATGCACCCGAGCGACTGACAATCAGCGTTGAAGCCGCCAGTACTTGCGCCATATTATGAATATAAGGAAGCACCTTCAAATTGGAAGGGACATTTTCCCCGGGCAGGCGCTGCTTGGCTTGCTCGTAATAGCTTTCGCCTGTAACAAAGACGAACTGGATATTTGGCAGACCGGACAGCTTCGGAATCATATCGAATACCGCTTCATTGACAGCCCTGGCTCCGCGGCTGCCGCCTACAATCAGCACAATCTTGCGATCGTTGTTCAGACCAAGCGAAGCAAAGCCTTTGCTGCGGTCGGCCTGGACAACCTGGGAAGCGCACGGATTGCCCGTGTACAAGACATGCTTGCCGCCGAACTGATCGATCGAAGCTTCGAAGCTGACCGCCACCCTCCCGGCATAGCGGCTCAAAAACTTGTTCGTCAAGCCGGGAACAACATTCTGCTCATGAATCAGAGTTGGAATGCCCAGCTTGGCTGCGGCGTATACGACAGGACCGCATACATATCCGCCCGTGCCAATAACTACATCAGGCTTGAAACTACGCAGCAATTGCTTGGAGCGGCTTACCGCCTTGAGGAAACGCATAACCGTCTTGATATTATCAATGGACAGCTTCCGTTTGAAACCTGTAATATCCACCGCTTCAAACGGAATATTCTCTGCCGGCACGATCTTGGACTCAAGACCTCTGGTTGTGCCGATATAGAGGAGAGAAGTCCCGGGTATTTCCTGTTGGGCTTGCTTGCCGACAGCAAGAGCGGGATATATATGTCCCCCCGTGCCGCCGCCGGTCAGTACAATTCGCATGGACGCATCACCTCGAATAGCGGGATATATTAAGTAGAATGCCGAGCGCCGTCAGCAGGAGCGTCAAGGATGACCCCCCATAGCTGACAAGCGGGAGCGTAATTCCGGTAACCGGGAACATGCCGATTACTACACCAATATTGATTAACACCTGAACCGCAATAATACCGGTAATTCCTACCGCCAGCAAGCTGCCAAACGAATCCGGTGCGGTAATGGCAGCACGAATGCCGCGCCAAACCACTATCAGAAACAGCATGATGATCGCCATTCCACCGATAAATCCAAGCTCCTCGGCAAGAATCGAAAATATAAAATCAGTTTGCGGCTCAGGCAGATAGTTATACTTTTGCCTGCTCATGCCCAGTCCAAGCCCGACAAGACCGCCGGGACCAATCGCATACAGCGATTGGATCGCCTGATATCCTGCACCAAGCGGGTCCTGCCACGGATCAAGGAAAGCGGTAATCCGCTGCAGCCGGTACGGCGCGGCAAGCACCAGTCCGACGAGACCGGCGACGCCCAACAGCGCAAGTGAGCCCAGATGGGCAAGCCGCGCTCCGGCCGTAAAAATAACCAGCAGCGACGCTCCTACCATTACCGTGCCGGTTCCAAGATCCGGCTGCAGCATAATGAGGCCGAAGGCGGCGCCCATAATTGAAAGAGGAGGCAGCAGCCCTTTCGTAAATGAAGTGATCTGACCCTGCCTGTCCGCCAGCATCTTCGACAGAAAGATGACCATGGCCAGCTTCATAAATTCGGATGGCTGAATGCCGAAGGAGCCAATGCCAAGCCAGCTTCGCGCTCCTCCGCGAACGACGCCGATTCCAGGGATCAACACAAGAATGAGCAGACCGAAGCAGATCAGCAGCCCCGGCTTGGAAATCTTGCGCCAAGCCCAATAATCGGTGTTCATTGTCAGAAACATCGCCCCGACGCCTAACAGTGCAAACAGCATCTGCCTTTTCAAATAATAGAAGGAGTCTCCGAATTCATTAAAGCTCAGTACAGCGCTAGCGCTGTACACCATGATAAGGCCAATCGTCAGAATGAGTAAAATGGAGACGATGAGCCATATATCTGGAGCGGATTTTGACTTGGCCATACACTTCAACACCCTTTGCGTGAGAAAGTAGGGACTTGCCCCCTACTTACAAGGTATGCGCCGAATCTTTAAAAATGCGCCCGCGCTGTTCATAGGAGGCAAACATATCCCAACTTGCGCAAGCAGGGGACAGCAATATCGTATCTCCCGGCTCGGCTATTAAAGCCGCATGACGAACTGCGGCGCGGAGCGTATCATCGGCTACCTCTTCAGGTTCGACGATAATGACGCTTGCTAAACCTGCCAACTCTGCTACACGGGCAAGCTTCTCACGCGTCTGTCCAATCACGACAAGCCCTTTCACCCGCTCCTGGAACAGCGGCAGCAACTCCATGTAATCCGAGCCGCGGTCCAGGCCGCCCGCAATCAGAATAATGCCCCCCTTAAGCGATCTGACTGACATTGTGGTTGCGGTCGGATTCGTAGCCTTGGAGTCGTTGTAGTAGGTGATGCCGTTTTTGATGGAGACCAGCTCAAGCCTGTGCTCTACGCCGCGGAATTCGCGCAGCGGCAGAGCCAGCTTCTCAGCAGGCGCTCCCGCCGCCAGCGATGCGGCAACTGCTGCCAGCGCATTGGCTGCATTATGTCGTCCCGGAATACCAAGCTCACTAACAGCAACAATCTCTTGCAGACTCCCTTTACTGTCCCGGTACACAATCTGCCGGTCCACAGCTTCCGATTCCTCCGGAGCAGTCGGATAAGGCGGTTCCATGTATACGCCCTGCTCCAAACGCTGCGTCAGCGAGAACGGCAGCAGCTTCGCCTGCACAGTTGTCGCAAGCTCGCGGCAGATCGGATCATCCCAACTCAGCACAGCCGTATCTTCCGGCGTCATATTGGCAAACAGCCTCGCTTTGGAAGCAACGTAATCCTCCATGCTGCCATGATAGTCCAGATGGGTTTCCGCCAAATTGAGCAGTACGCCGACTCGCGGCCGGAACGAGCTCGTTCCTTTCAATTGGAAGCTGCTCAGTTCCGCTACAATCCACTGGCTCGCTTCCGCCCGGGTTGCCGCTTCGCACAGCGGCGTGCCGATATTGCCTGCTACAATCGGGGACAACCCGGCCGTCTGCAGGAGTTCACCTATCCAGGTGGTGGTAGTCGTCTTCCCATTGGAGCCTGTAATGCCGATCATGGGAGCCGGAGACAGCGCATAAGCTACCTCCACCTCGGTTACAATCTCGATTCCGAATTGAAGCGCCTGCTGAACAGGCGGAGCCTGATAAGGAATCCCCGGGTTTTTGACGACAAGCGCTGTATGTTCTGTTATTAAATGATCCGGATGGCTGCCGCAGATGACAGTAATTCCTAACGCCTCCAGTTCGCCTGCCTCCGGACTTTGTTCGCGTGTTTTTTTATCATTTACGACCACCTCGGCGCCAAGTGTATGAAACACTTTTGCCGCGCTGACGCCGCTTTTGGCCAAACCAAGGACAACAACCTGCTGTCCGCGGTATAGACTCGGATGATTCATCTTATTCGCAACCCCTTACCTGTTAAACCCGGCTGGCACAAGAGACCTTCCTCTTGCCCAGCCGGGCATCAGCCGATATAAACTTCATACACAAGTTCCCTTGAACCCATTATAACCCTCTGTGCAGGAACAAACCTAATGCGGCGAACAACAGCCCAACCAGCCAGAAGGTGGTCACTACGCGCCACTCCGACCAGCCGGACAGCTCGAAATGATGGTGAATCGGACTCATCTTGAAAATCCGCTTCTTCCGCAGCTTGAATGAACCTACCTGCAAAATTACAGACAGCATCTCAAGCACGAACACTCCGCCGATGACAATGAGCAGCAGCTCCGTTTTAGTCAAAATCGCTACTGCAGCGAGCCCCCCTCCGATTCCGAGAGAGCCTGTATCACCCATGAATACCTTCGCCGGATGGGCATTAAAGACCAGAAAGCCCAGCACGGCTCCAATCATGGCAGCTGAAAAAACGGCTGACTCCGGCTCGGATACATTCATCGCAATAAGCGTAAACGCTCCGAACGCCAGGGCGCTCGTCCCGGACAGCAGACCGTCCACACCATCCGTGAAGTTAACGGAATTGCTGGTAGCGAACAGGATGATGACAACAAATACATAGTAAAACCAGCCAAGATCAAAGCTCCAGTGCGTCCCCGGGACTGTAATTGCCGTACTGTGATGAATCGAGTAGAGCAGCACGCACATCAGAATGGAAAAAAACAGCTGGCCGACAAGTTTTTGTCTGGCTGTCAGACCAAGCGAACGTTTGAATGCGATTTTAATATAATCATCGAGAAATCCGATCAGGCCGAAGCCCAGTGATGCTACGAGCAATATCCAAAAATCGGTTGTCTTGTCTGAAAACTTGAGAAAGCTCAACGTGAGCGCCGTCATAATGATGATGCCGCCCATCGTCGGCGTCCCCTTCTTCTTCAGATGGCTCTGCGGTCCGTCATCGCGAATTTCCTGGCCGAACTTCAGCCTTCGGAGCAGCGGTATGAACAAAGGTCCGATAATCACTGCAAGAAGAAAAGAAACGCCCATTGCCATTAGAATGACCTTCATGTCCATATCCTCACCCCCTCAAGCCTTGTTCCAGCGCGTGGACAATTTGCTCCATCTTCATACCTCTTGAGCCTTTCACGAGTACAAGGTCATTGCCATGCAATTCCCCATGCAAGTATGCAATAAGTTCCGTCTTATCGGCAAAATGCTTTACGTTGTCCGTCCCGATCGCCTCCGCCGCCGCCTTGGCCGTCTCCAGCGACTGGGGACCAAGGGCAACGACGCGGTTGCCCGGATGAATATAAGCGCCAATCTGCCGGTGCAGCTCCGCCTCCTCGGGGCCAAGCTCCAGCATGTCGCCCAGTACAAGCCACTTCGTACGGAATCCGGTCAACTGCTCTACCAGATCAATGGCCGCCCTTACCGCAGTAGGGTTCGCATTATAAGTGTCATTCAGTACGACAGCGCCGTTAGCGGCACGAACGGCTTCAATCCGCATGCCGGTGATTCGCAGGCCAGATAACGCTCCCGCCACACGGGCCGCCGGAACGCCAAACCTTACTCCTGCCGCGATAGCCGCGGATGCGTTGGTCACATTGTGTTTTCCAGGAACCGGGATATGTAATCCAATCAAAGCTTCATCCGTAGCTGTGTCACCACTAACCAAATTAAAACGGGAACCATTGACGGTTACCCTGATATCATCTGCTCTCCATTCATTGCCTGCATCGGTTCCGAAGGATACGGCTTCCATGGAAGCTGCATCTTGAAGCTGCGAAATCCCCTGATGCAACAGCGGCTCATCCCCGTTGAACAGGAGCAATCCTCCAGACTTGAGCCCGGCGGCAATCTCCAGCTTGGCCTTGGCAATGCCTTCTCTTGAACCGAGTTGAAGCAGATGGGCATCGCCGATATTGGTAATGATAGCCGCATCAGGCTGAGCGATCTTTGATAGCAGCTCAATCTCTCCGTAACCGCTCATCCCCATCTCCAGAACAGCCGCCTCGGTATCCTCAGCCATATCCAGAATCGTAAGCGGCAGCCCGATGTGATTGTTCAAATTGCCTGCCGTCTTATGGACGCGAAAAACGGTGGCCAAAACAGCCGCCGCCATGTCCTTCGTCGTTGTTTTGCCGTTGCTGCCTGTAATGCCGATGACCTTCACCGGCAGCTCCCTGCGGTAAGCTGCTGCAAGCTGCTGCAGTGCAGCCAAAGTATCCGGCACCAGCACAAGCGGCCAGTCCTCAAGCTCCGGCGGCACCGGACGGTCCGTCTGCCAGATTGCCCCGGCGGCCCCACGTTCTCTTGCTTGGCGCGCATAATGATGCCCGTCAAAGTTATCGCCTATCAGCGGCACAAACAACCGCCCGGCCTCTATGCGGCGCGAGTCCGTGCTCACGCCTTCAAAGGCAGACGCGGACGCGGCCAATGTTGTCAGACTAGCTTCCTGCAATAGGCCGGGCAGCTCGCCGAATGTTTTTTTTATCACAATCCAAGACTCCTTATCGCTTCTTTAGCTATTAGGCGATCATCAAAATCAACCGTTTGCTCGCCGATGATCTGGTAGGTTTCATGACCTTTCCCCGCAATCAATACTACATCGTCAGGGCTTGCCATTTCAACCGCTTTTTGAATCGCCTGCTTGCGGTCTTCAATCAGCGTATAGCGCTCCGTGGAAATTCCGTCCTCGATCAGTCCTTGCTCAATTTCGCGCAGGATGCCGGACGGCTCCTCGGCCCGCGGATTATCAGACGTCACGATGGTGTAATCTGCATAACGCGCAGCAATTTTCCCCATCAGCGGCCGCTTTGTCCGATCCCGGTCGCCTCCGCAGCCAAATACACATACAATTTGGCCGGGCGCGAATTCCTTCACGGCGCGGAGCACATTATCAAGTCCGTCGGGCGTATGGGCGTAGTCCACAATGACCGCAAACGGCTGCCCGCCATCGACTGCCTCTACGCGTCCCGGTACGCCGGACACACTCTCCAGACTGCGCTTCAATTGCCCCAGCGGAATCCCTTCAATTAACCCTGCCGTGATAGCAGCCAATGCATTGTATATGTTGAACTTGCCGACCATCTGCATCGTAATTTCCGCTTCCCCTTTAAACGTATGAACGATAAAGGAGGTGCCTTTGGCTGTAATCCGGATTTGCGAAGCGCGTACATCCGCTTCTGAATCAATGCCGTATGTAATCACTTCTGCGGATGTCAATCCAGAAAGCTGGCGGCTGGCAGGATCATCCGCATTGAACACCGCATACGACCGCTCGCTTTCCGCCTGAGCGTATTCATTGCCAAGACGGGAGAACAGCAGCCCCTTGGCGGCTGCGTACTGATCCATCGAGCCGTGATAATCCAGGTGATCCTGAGTCAGATTGGTAAAAATCGCTGTGCGATAATGGCAACCCTTCACCCGGCCCTGCTCAAGCGCATGCGAGGAAACTTCCATGACACAGTAGTCGGTTCCCGCTTCTGCCATATGATTCAAGGAGCGCTGCAAATCCAGCGCTTCCGGCGTCGTTCCGGACATCGGGAACACCTGACCCGCGTAGCGCATCTCAATGGTTCCGATTACGCCCGGCTTGCTGCCCGCATCGTTTAAAATTCGCTCGATCAAATAGGTAGTAGTTGTCTTGCCGTTTGTTCCCGTCACCCCGATCAGCTTGAGCCGCCGAGAAGGCGTTCCGAAAAAGGCATTCGAGAGAACCGCCATTGCTTGCCGGCTGTCCTTTACAAGAAGCTGAGGCACTTCCAATGGCAGCAAACGCTCCACTACGAGCGCTGCAGCGCCTTTTGCGATGGCATCGCCGGCATAATCATGTCCGTCTACCGTATGACCCGGCAAGCAAATAAAAAGATTTCCCGGACCTGCCTTGCGTGAATCCGTTTCGATTCCATTTATTATAAGGGCTCCATCCCCGATAAGCTGTGAGGTTAAAAAATGTTCGGATAGCTCATCCAGCCTCATGGTACTGACCTCCTTCTGTATGCAGCATCCAAATCAGGATACTTGATTAATCATTCCGTTAGAATTCATTATTGTCAATGGACGTGATTTCCATCATCTTCTGGAGCAAGATATATGCGGATTGTAGAACCGCGCTCCACTCGCTCCCCGGCCGCCGGCGCCTGTCGGATGACAACATTGCCTGTGCCTGCGGAAGCCAGGTTAAAGTTCATATTCAAATCCTCATACAGCTCCGAGACTGTCTTTCCTACCAGATTGGGAACCGTGACGATCGGCGTATCGCCATAATTGTATTTCCGTTCAATCTGGCCGCTGCGGCGCGGCACGTCCAACGCCACGAGCGCATCCGTCATGATTCGTTTCACGATTGGAGCGGCAACCACGCCCCCGAACTGGATGCCTTTCGGGTTGTCGACCGCCACGTAGACGATCAGCTGAGGGTCATCCGCAGGAGCAAATCCGATAAACGATACAATATGCTCGCTAGCTGAATATCGGCCGTTAATAACCTTCTGGGCAGTCCCCGTCTTGCCCCCGACACGATAGCCGTCAATGAAGGCATTGCGTCCGGTACCTTTGGCAACCACACTCTCCAGCGCTTCACGAACCTGCTTCGATGTCTCCTCCGAGATGACCTTGCGCACCAGGTTCGGCTTGATTTCCTCGACTGTCTCTCCAGTCTCTGGGTTGATCCAGGCCTTGGCGACATGCGGCTGGTACAGATAGCCGCCATTTATCGCTGCAGACACAGCCGCTATCTGTTGAATCGGCGTTACCGATACCCCTTGGCCAAAAGCTGTCGTTGCCAGTTCTACCGGCCCTACCTGGCTTGGTTTGAACAAAATCCCCGAAGCCTCTCCTTGCATATCGATCCCTGTCTTTGTTCCGAAGCCGAAATTACGGATATATTGGAACAGCGTATCCTTGCCCAGTCTGTTGCCAAGGGTGACAAATCCCGGGTTGCAAGAGTTCTCCACTACCTCCAGAAACGTCTGCGATCCATGGCCGCCCCGTTTCCAGCAGCGAAGACGAGCGCCCGCAACCTCTATAGCCCCCGGATCAAAGAACCGCTCATTCTTCAAATCAACCTTGCCTTCTTCAATTGCCGCAGACAGGGTAATAATCTTGAACGTGGAACCCGGCTCATAAGTCATCCATACCGGCAGATTCCGATTGTATACCTCCGGAGTGACTTCGCGGAATTTGTCTGGCTCGAAGGTTGGCCTGCTGCCCATCCCAAGTATTTCACCTGTCTTTGGATTCATGGCAATAGCAAATACACTGTTCGCCTGATGCTGAACCATCGCTTGGTCCATCTCGCGCTCGATTATCGTCTGCACCTTCTTGTCGAGAGTCAGCTGCAAATTCAGTCCATCGCGCGGCTTCTGATACGTATCGCTCGATCCTGGCATAAGGCGGCCAGCCGCGTCGGAGAGAAAGGATACGCTGCCGGAGATGCCCCTTAACCTCTTGTCATAAATCTGCTCGACTCCGGTAAGTCCTTGATTCTGAATGCCTGTGAAGCCGAGTACATGCGCTGCGAGATTGCCGAATGGATATGCGCGTTTGTTATCCTCGGCGACAACAATACCCGGCAAATTCAGATCGCGAATTTCCTGCGCCTTCTCAAGCGTAATCTTCCGGCCTCCGGGCTGAATATTTACAATGAACTGGCGCTTGGTCACCATTTGATAGATTTTCTCTTCAGGCATATCAAGCGCCTTGGCCAGAAGCCGGGCGGTTGTTTCCTTTTCCTTTACCTGCACGGGGATTGCCATGACGGATGGCGAACTGATGTTATACGCCAGCCTTTCTCCATTGCGATCCAGTATCTCTCCCCGCTTGGCAGAGAACGGGATGTTGCGTCTCCACGAATCCTCCGCCTTTTCAGCCAACTCAGTTCCTTTCACCAGCTGTACGTAACCCAGCCTGATAACCAAAGCTATAAAAGCAACGATTGCACATACAAGCACCGTCAGCAGTCTTCTTCTGACCGTTACACTCGATACTCTCACAAGCCTCCCCCTTCCGAAGCAGCCTCATTGCGGTGTTGCTACAATTTCAGCCTATTCGAAAAATCGGGGGGATAGAACAAGCATGACAGGCAGTCAGCACTGACCTGCCTGTCATGGACTAGCCAGGCAATTCCCCGGCCGTCTCACCGTGATCATGACCATCAGGCTTATTCGTACCGCTATTTTGGGGATCCGCATTCTCCACATTAGCGGGGTCATCTCCATGGCCTGTATTTGCGCTCTCCCCGTCCTGCTGATTATCCTCTGGCTGCTCCTTTTCAGGAATACCTTCCGGCGGTTCCAGCTTCAGCTTGAGCACCGTCTCCTTGCCTTGCGTCTCCTGCACCTGCGAGACGACAAAGCCTTCTCCTTCCGTCACACATCTGACGTCAAGCAGCGAGCAAACCTCCAGTACATCCCGCAGCGGCAGCTTGTGCATGTCCGGGATAGCCATTTGCTTGCGTTCTTCAGTTATGAGATAAATACGCTGAGTGCCCGGCACCGTCGTACCCGCCTTCGGAATTTGTTGCAGAACCGTTTTTCCTTTGCCTACGATTTCAAAGTTCAAAGCCCGTTTTTGCATTTCATTCGTAGCCTGTGTAAGTTTCATAGACACGACATTTGGCAGCGTAACGCTTTTTCTGCGTCCCTGCCCTTCCTGCTGATCCGGCTGAACGCTCGGCATGACGCCGAGGTGACGCAAGCTCTTTTCCACAATGCTCTGGAATACAGGAGCCGCTACTTTACCTCCACCGGCATTCGGATCATTCGGTTCGTCAACAACAACATACACAACAATTTTCGGGTTTTCCACCGGAGCGTAGCCAATAAAGGAAACAATGAACTTATTTTCAGAATAACCTTTACCGCCGCTTACCTTTTGAGCTGTCCCTGTCTTCCCTGCAATACGATATCCTTCGATTTGGGCATTGCGGCCTGTACCATCCGATACGACCTGCTCCAAATATTCCCCGACCTTCTTCGAAGTTTCCTCCGAGATGACCTGACGAACCACCTTCGGCTGAATCACTTGCGTCGTCTTCGTTACCGGGTCCTCAATTTGCTTGACCAGGTGAGGTTCCATCAGCCGCCCTCCGTTGGCCACAGCAGCTACTGCCGCCACTTGCTGAATCGGAGTCACCTGCACCTTGCCTTGTCCGTAAGTAGCTGTCGCCACTTCGCTTGGCCAGTTGAAGTCAATTCTCCCCTTTAACTCTCCAGGCTGCTCAATGCCTGTTTTCTCGCCAAAGCCGAAATTGGTAATATAGTTTTTGAATTTTTCCGCGCCAAGTTTTTCATAACCAAGCTTGACGAAGGCGACGTTACTCGAATATTTCAGACCCTGCAAATAAGAGATGGTCCCCCAGCCGCCGCGTTTGACGTCACGGAGCGTAGCTCCCGGAACTTTAATTGAGCCTGAGACATAGGTATCGTCCGGATTGAAAAGCCCTTCCTGCACGGCAGCAGCCAGCGTCACAATTTTGAAGGTTGAACCCGGCTCAATCAACTGCTTGACGGGATGATTGTAAAAGGCCGCCTGATCCTTTGTTTCCCAATAAATATTAGGATTAAAATTCGGATAGCTCGCCATCCCGAGAATCTCCATCGTGTTCGGATCGGCGGCTATCGCCGTAATGCTCTTTGGCTGGTATTTTTGATAAGATTCCTTGATAGCCTCTTCCACATAATACTGGATTTCGGTATTGATGGTGAGACGCAAATTTTTACCATCGACAGCGGGCTTATATTCCACCTCGCCGTCCGCGAGCTGAACCCGCTTGCCGTCCTTTTCATATTTGATATAACCGTCCTGTCCCCGCAATGCCTCGTCATAGAGGGATTCGATTCCGTAAACGGCCGAATCGTTCTTCTGTACGTAGCCAAGCAGATGAGACGCCATATTTTGTTTAGGATAGTAGCGCTTCTGATCGTCTAACAGCGTAATCCCGACATCTTTTTGTCCGGTTTGCTCCCGCAGCTCATCTCGAAATTCTCTGATTTGATCTGCGAGTTCTTTCTCCATCTTCCAGCCTTCATTATGGATTTCACGATTGATGACGTATTCCCCATTATCCCTCTTCGCATTGACGTCGTTGCGCAGGCCTTCAACCGATTTGCCGATTATGGCATGGAATCTCTCCACTACCTTGTCTGCAATATTGAGCTTGTGAAGGACGTTCGGGTTGATCGAGACGGTGTATGCCGGGGCATCCATGGCCAATATATTGCCGTCCCGGTCGGTAATGGTTCCCCGTACAGCCTTCAAGGGTTCCGACGTCGCCCATACTTCCCGGGCCTTGCCCAGCCAGAAATCAGCATGTGCAACCTGTACAAAATAAACACGTATGATCAAAACAAGAAAAAGGAGGGTGATGACCCCTCCCACCAGCAATGTTCTTAGCTTGATTCGTTTCGTCATAGCACCTCACCCTTGTTGATTAATTCACTTTTACAGTAATCGGCTCCTCTGACTGAACCATCCCCTGATCCATCGCTTTTTTACGAATAACCTCCGGGTCGCTAAGCTGCTCCACCTGTTTTTGCAATTCCTTGATATCCGCCGACATTTCAACTTGTTGCCTGTTGAGTTCTTTAATATCCAGATTGATCTGATAGATTTGCGCATACCGGAAAATGATGGCCCCCGCCACAAAGACACAGACTAAAATGGTGAACAGATAAAGAAGCTTTTCTTGAACAGGAATTGATTTGCGGCGGACAACGGTTTGTTTTCTTTGGACTCTGGGCTGCTCAGGCTGTTTTTTGGGCTTGAGTGCCAGATTGCCGTGCATGTAAGCCATTCACTTTCCCCTTTCTATCGATCAAAATGGTTGTATTAGTCTTCTGCATGGAGTCTACAGCTTCTCCGCAACCCGCAGCTTGGCCGAACGGGCCCTCGGATTAAGCGCAAGCTCCTCTTCGCCAGGCACAATCGGTTTGCGGTTGACCAATTTCAATACACCTTGCTGCCCGCATACACACATGGGAAAATCCGTCGGGCAAGTGCAGCGCTGTAAATGCTGGGCAAATATTTGTTTGCAAATCCGATCCTCCAGCGAGTGGAAAGTAATGACTGAAGCCCTTCCACCAGGCGCCAGACAGCGGACAGCCTGTTGCAGCGCTTCCTCTTCCGCCCCAAGCTCATCATTAACAGCAATGCGCAGCGCCTGAAAGGAGCGCTTGGCCGGATGCGGGCCGCTTCTGCGCGTGGCAGCCGGAATCCCAACCTTGATCAGTTCAACCAGCTCTCCGGTAGTGACAATCCGCGCTTTCGCTCTTGCTTGCATAATATGGCGGGCAATGCTGCGGGCAAAACGCTCCTCCCCGTAATCGGCAAGAATGCGGGAAATTTCGCGCTCATCCCATTCATTGACAATTTCCTCTGCTGTGAGCGTTCCCTGCTGGTCCATTCTCATATCTAGGGGTGCATCATGATTATAGCTAAACCCTCTCTCTGCTTCGTCCAGTTGAGGACTGGAGACACCCAGGTCAAATAAAATACCGTCTACCTGGGGAATGCCTTCTTTCACAGGCAAATCCAGTTCCAGCAGCTTGCGCTCCAGTTCCCGGAAATTGCTTCGCACCAGCGTAACCCGCTCCATGTAAGGGGCCAGCCGCTTGCGCGCATTGTCTAGCGCCCAGTCATCCTGATCAAATGCGATCAATTGGCCGCCTTCTCCGAGCCTGGACGCAATCAACTCGCTATGTCCGGCTCCGCCAAGGGTACAGTCTACGTATATGCCGTTCGGCTTGATTGCCAAACCGTCGACTGCTTCCTCCCTCAGCACCGTAATATGTTCAAACACGATTTATCCTCCTGGCCTATCTTAAAAGTTAAAATCAAAGTCAACGAGCTTCTCGGCGATATCATTGAAAGCTTCCTCCGATTGCTGAGAATAGCTTTCCCAAATCAACCTGCTCCAAATCTCAACACGATTGGTGACACCCAGCACGATACATTCCTTCTCCAGCTTGGCATGAGCCAGCAAGTTGCCCGGCAGATTGACCCGGCCCTGCTTGTCCAACTCGCATTCTGTTGCTCCCGAGAAGAAAAAACGGGTAAAGGCGCGGGCATCGGATTTCATCAGCGGCAGTGACTTCAACTTCTGCTCAAGCTGCGACCATTCGCTTTGCGGGTAGACAAACAGACAGTTGTCAAGGCCGCGTGTCACAATGAACGAGGAACCGAGGGTTTCACGGAATTTGGCGGGGATAATGAGTCGGCCTTTGTCATCGATACTATGCTGATATTCCCCCATAAACATCGCGGCCACCACCCTTCTCCCTAAATCCACCACTTTCCCCCACTTGCCACCACTTAGCTTGAATTATTCGCCATACAAAACAAAAATCCTGCTTATATAAGCAGGATTTTTTCAACCAAATTATGGGATCCTATGAAAACAACCAATCAGGCCCTTTTATTAGAAAACTTTCAGAAAGCAAGGCAGCAATGCGAAGACAGTCTGGGATTCGACTCTCAGACCGCTTTGCAGTCCTGTTCTTAATGCTCTTCCCAACTGTCGAGGTAGGATTTTTGCTCATCAGTCAGCTTGTCGATACCCGCCCCGAGCGATTCCAGCTTGAAGCGAGCAACTTGCTCATCAAGCTCGTAAGGCACATTGACGACCTTGCTGCCAATTGACTCATAGTTATCGTTGACATATTTGAGCGACATCGCTTGCAGCGCAAACGTCATATCCATAATTTCCGCCGGATGGCCGTCGCCAGCCGCCAGGTTAACGAGACGTCCTTCAGCCAACAGATAAAATTTGCGGCCATCCTTGAGCTGATATTCTTCAATATTGCGACGAACTGTGCGTTTGCCGGAGCTTAGCGCCTCCAGTTCAGGCTTGTTGACCTCCACATCGAAGTGGCCGGCGTTAGAGAGAATCGCCCCGTCCTTCATGACCTCATAATGCTCTTTGCGAATGACGTCGCGGTTGCCTGTCACCGTTACGAAGAAGTCCCCTTGCTTTGCAGCTTCGATCATCGGCATGACGGCAAAGCCATCCATGTGCGCTTCTACCGCCTTGATTGCATCGATTTCCGTCACGATAACATTCGCGCCAAGACCTTTGGCCCGCATCGCCACACCTTTGCCGCACCAGCCGTAGCCGACCACGACAACCGTCTTGCCTGCGACTACAAGATTCGTGGTGCGGTTAATGCCGTCCCATACAGACTGTCCCGTGCCGTAGCGGTTATCGAACAAATATTTGCAGAAGGCATCATTGACGGCCACCATAGGGAAGTTCAGCGTACCATCCTTCTCCAGCGCTTTCAGGCGCACAATACCTGTCGTCGTCTCTTCTGCGCCCCCGCGCAAGCCTTCAAGCAGATCACGGCGCTCCGAATGGAGAATCGTGACAAGATCGCCGCCGTCATCGATAATCAGGTCCGGCTTCGTCTCCAGCGCTTTAATAATTAGTTCCTTGTACTCGGCAGGGTTCGGATTGTATTTGGCAAATACGGTGATTCCATCTTCCACCAGCGCCGCACATACATCATCTTGGGTAGACAACGGATTGCTCCCTGTAATCGTAACCTCGGCGCCGCCCGCTTGAACGACCTTGGCCAGATAAGCCGTCTTAGCTTCGAGATGGAGGCAAATGACAACTTTCAGCCCTTTGAAAGGCTGCTCCTTCTCAAATTGCTCGCGAATCCGGTTGAGCACCGGCATATGGGCTTTCACCCAGTCAATTTTCAGATGTCCTTCCGGAGCAAGCGATATGTCCGCGACAATGCTTTTTTCTTTTGTTGTGCTCATTATATCTAACCTCCTACAAAATCATAGTAAATGCTGCATTGACACTTCTATAAGTATACGACCCTGTGACCGGGATCATTATTATGAGATTGCTGGAGCAGGTCCCGCAGCCAGTGCAAGCCTGACTGATTCCAGAGCTGAATAAAGTTTAGCACCCGTTCCTGCGGCTTGCCCTGAGGCCATAATTGCAATTGTACCCGCTCCATCTGGCGGAGCGCATCATCATGACGCTTGCTGCGTTCATAATAGAGCCGTGATTTCATAAATTCAAGCTGCTCAAACAGCTTGCTCTGGTTCGTCTCAGCCAGAGCCTGAATATCTTGCCCATATGGAGCTAGCGTCTCAAGAACCGGCTCATACATCGCTGAGAGCTGATCCTTTATTTTATCGAAAGTCTCGTCCATAGGCTGCAGACCGCCCTGGCGGCTTAGCCAGTCTGACTTATGCTGTTCGGCGTTGTGCATCACCGTGTCCAATGTCATGCCGTATCGCTCCATATGCTTTTGCGCTGTCCGATCCACAAATGTAAAAGACAACCGAGGCACCACAATCGGCATATTCATGCCCAGCGCCTTGAATGCATCCGAGGTTAATGCCCAATAGGCAATTTCTCCTGGTCCAAGGACAGTGCCCAAGACAGGGAACAGATAATCCTGCATCAGCGGCCGCGTCAGCACATTGTTGCTCAGTCGCTCCGGCTGCCTGCGCGCCAGTTCCAACAGCTCGTCTGTGCTCAGTTTGACAAATCCTTTGCGGTCTTTGAACTGTTGGCCGCTGCGAAACAGCAGCTGCCGGTCTCCACTGTAGTCCTCCGCTCCGCTGTGGCCTGGCCCGAACAGGAACAAATTCGCCCCATCCGGCGCAACTTCAGCCTGAGCGGAATAACCGTGTTCTGCAAGATACGCTGCTGAACGATTATAGGCTTCCTGAAGCGCCTCATTGCTCCTGACTATACATTCAAACATCGGAGCTTCCAGCCTGCGCAGCGCAGGGTCGTCCGCGTCCATAACGACAAGGCCGTATGGCCCGAACAACCAGGCCAGCAGACGGGCAAAAGTATCGGACAATGTAGCGGCGCCGTCTGTAAATGCGCATAAACGGTCCAGCAGATCAGGCTTATATTCAGAATCCGGCAGCAGCGCTCCCAGTTCCTCAATAGCCTGCTTCCACGCCTCAGGGCTGATTATGCTGCGGCTGACAGATGTTTTTGCGCCCTTGGGGCGTGTCAACTCCAGCTTGCGCAGCTTGGGTTCTTCCGAAACGAGATACGTATGACCGGCTTCTTCCCAGTCATGATCTTCGCCGGCAATCCAAAAAACAGGAATGACAGGAGACTTGAGTTTGTCCCTTGCAAAGGCTGCGCTTTGAATAATGGAAACCGCCTTAAACAGCACCAGCAACGGTCCGCTCCATAAGCCGGCCTGCTGCCCCCCGACAACAACGAGCGCGCCATTGCCAAGCTCGCGGATATGCTCCAGGGCGGCTTCCGACGCGCCATGCTCCCTGTTGTATGCCGACAAAACCTCTGCAAGAGCGGCTCTGTCAGCACGCGGTCCTCCAGCCTGCCGAAGCTCTTCGGCTCTGACTGCCCAGTGGCCATCCTCTTGCCAATGGTAACCGAACTGCCGAAGCACGTTCGGATCTGTCTTATTGATATATGCATCGGTAATAGGCTGACCCGATGGCATATTTAATGTTAACCCACTCATGTCGCTGCCTTACCCTCCAGTCGCTATGTTCCTCTGGTTCTGAATTGATTGTACACAACGGAGGTCGAAACCGTCAAAGCACAAAAATCGTCCCAAAACTGCATAACACTATCGAATTCGACTAAAAACGGCCTAAACTCTGGCAAAGCTCTGGCCAATGCCAATTAGCATCAGTAAGATATACATGGCGCTCATCATAAAGAAGCTCAGCCGCCATACCGCGCGGGTAACCCGCTTGAGATCAAGAACACCCTTAGTGCGATGCTGAAGATTGCCCATCAGTCCCCCGCCTATGAGCAACAGCAACAGGATACCGAAAATGCCGAATGAACTTTTGAACACCATGTCGAACAATACGGCGACGCATCCGATCAGAAGGGCGGTCGTAATGTCCATCGCCAGACGAAACGCTTTCTTTTTATTCCCTGTCGCCGCCTTGGCGCTAAAATAAATGATAAAAAAAGGTATTATAGGAACCGCTGCAAGAAACGCATACGCTTTTACCAACCATTGCATGATAACTCCGCCCCTTTCTGAGTCTAAATCTAAACATTCAGGCTTGGAATTTTCTATTTGCCGCCAAGAGCCTTGACCAGCGAAAGCATCGCAGCATTCAAAGGAGCCGGAAGGCCATATGTCCTGCCCAGCGCTACAAGCCCGCCATTGATGAAATCAATCTCAGTCTCTCTCCCGCTCTGGACGTCACGGAACATGGAGGATTCATTGTGTGCCGTATTCCGGCATACTTCCAGAAGCATGTCCCATTCCTTCCCGCTGCACGTCATGCCTGCGGCATGAACAATATGTACGCCTTCCTCATGAAGCGCTCTCATCAGCTTCAGCCGCACCGGATGCTCAGGAAGCTCGCCGTTCCTTACCTGATAGATCGCTGTCAACGGATTAATGACGCTATTGATTAATAATTTTTGGTAAATCCGGTCATCCAACTGTTTCGACAAAAACGCCGTGATTCCTGCCTTTTTCAAGCTGTTCATCAATTTTTTTTGCAGGGCGCCAACTTTGGCGGAGCCCGCTTCAGCTATATGAATCTGCCCTCGTCCGGTATGATGGACTAACGTTCCCCCATTCTTTGTCAAAGCGCCTTCGGTTGTAATCACTGGGATCACCTCGATGCCGGAAAGCGCTTCTTTCAGCCTTTCAATATGGCCGATTCCGTTCTGCATACAAAGCAGCAGCGAGCCTGCGGGCAGAAGCAGCTTAAGTTGGCGGATGAACTCTGCGTCGATGCTGGTTTGCTTCACGGTCAACCATACAATGTGCTCCTCTGCCTCTGCAACAACTCGCTTTGCTGTCGATATCATGAATGGGCTGGCTTTGACCCGAATCGGCCGCCGGTCTGTCTGTTCCTCTTGGCCTTCGACAAGCATCAGTCCGTTGTTGCTTAGTCTTTCGGCCTGTTCTTTCGAACGCGTCCATAGCAACACGTCCTCGCCCGAGGACGCCAGCCTGGAGGCCATCAGCAGTCCGATTGCGCCCGCCCCTATAATCATATGCTTCATTACAAGCATCCTCTTTTCTTCCGGTATCATTCAGGCTGTCTCTTATTTTAGCAGAAGCGGCACAAAAAAGGGGCTATCAAGTGTAAACGGCTTTGCCGTCTTTAATGGGCAAAAGGGACGTTAATACATTCATATATTTAAAAAAACCGTCCGGAAGTGCGGTTTCCCCTGCAGCTTTCAGCCTTCCGGCTGTTTCTCAGGGAAACCGTACCTTTCGGACGGTTCTTCGTCTTTACATCGCCAAGCAAACGAACGCTACTCGATCCGCTCCAGATTGCCGTTGGCATCCATTTTGAAGCGAGACTTGACTTCTTCCTCTTCATTCATGCTGGCCAGGCGGCGAGCACGGTCCATGATCTGAATCAAAGTCTTGTAATCATCATTAACTGTACGATAATCAATCTGGACATTATTAACCTCTTTGGACAATCTTTCATTATCTACCCGCAGATCAAAAAGTTCCTCGTCCTTATCTTTCAATTCCTTTTCCAGCCCTTTGATATGCCGGGTTAAATCCTGATAGGTTGTTTTCCAACTTCTCAAAAACCGGATGACCGCATCAATGGTAATGGCTTCTTCTGCTGCCGTTTCATTTTTCTCATACGAATGCTGGACTTGCTCCACTGTAACTGCGGATACATGCGGAACTGCCGGGAAAGATTGCTTGCGCAAATAATTCCGTTTTTGCCGTTGCTGCTTTGCCAACTGGATGGCGTCTTCATAGCGTTTGCGGACACAACTGTTCCATCTGAACCCGCAGGCTGCTGACGTTCTGCCGATTCGCTCCCCTACTTCCTCAAATGCCGCCAGCTGTGTACTTCCTTCCCGAATATGGCGCAACGTAACTTCGGCCAGAATCAAATCATCATCGGGACTCCACGCATCTTGTCTGACTGCTGTCATGCTACCAAAACCTCCTAACGTTAAAGGGCCTCCATATATCTTTATGCCCTTGGTAGAGTTCATAGAATCTATCGATACTAAATTGTATTTCCAATTTTCCAAAAGCTCATACATGGTTAGCAGCGAATCCGGTTAAACTAGGGACAATAAAGTTTATGAATTGTCACGTTTCATGGTTTACAGTAGACAACTCGAAAGGTATAATGTTGGATAGAATTGTGTCAAGACTTGCTTAAAAGGTAAGTGCGACAGGGGGGTTGGAATAATGGCACGCATGTTTCGAGTACTTGGTTTTTGGACACTTGTAATCGGACTCATGGCATATGCAGGTCACATGATCGAGATGGCGATCCTGTTCTTTGCCCAGACCGCAGTGTTCGTCCTGCTTGGCTACTTGAATTTCTCGGAAAGAACCTACATATTAATGTTCTGGGGTTACATGATTCTTTCTTTTGCAGGCTTCACGTACTGGTCTGTTTTTGAAATGGGAATGCCGTTCTAAATTCCCCATGACATGTACGTCAAACAGCCGGGCTCCTGCCCGGCTGTTTCTTTATCTGTAGGTGGAAATATTATGGCATTTTGCAGCATAGACTAGTCCCGTCATACTTGTAAAGGGGGAACTGCCAGTGACACGAACTGCCTGGGCTCCTGCCGCTCTTGTTGCTCTATCGCTGCTTGTTTTCTTCTGGACGGTACAAAGCCTGGTCATGATGCCTGCCTTTGCACAGCCTGCAGATGAGCAAACCCGCCGCCTTCTGGAGAAAAGCCTGTCTGTCGTGGAAATCGATAAAGAGATCGAGAGAGTCAACCTGAAAAAGCAAGAGCTGGAGCTGCAATCCGAGCAAAAGACCCAAACGATTCAGGTTCAAGAAGAAATGAAAATCCAGCGCCAAGCGGATGCGGGCCGTGTTTTGAGAGCCTATTATACAGGTGAACGGGATATATTGCTCGGTGCCCTGCTCTCCTTCCGAAAGCTTTCAGATTTCCTTGTCGTCATGGACTATTTTGAATGGATTTTTGCGCGGGACAGGCAGGTTCTTGGCGAATACACGGCACAGCTTGAGCAACTGCAACAGCAACGCCAAGCTCTCGACAACCAGCAGCTCCAGCTTGTGGAGATGGAGAAGCGGCTGCTCCAGCAGCGCGCAAGACTGGCGCAATTGGAACTGGAAATTAACCGGGATCTTGCCGCATCTACAGACAGCGAGCGGATGCGAATGCTTATGGAGGAGTTGAGCAACTATTGGCAGACCGTTGGCCTTACAGAGGTCAAAAATTATTTTCGCGCCCTCTCCAGAGCGATGAAGGAACTGCCCGGGTGGCTCAAAGACAATCCCGAATTTCTGAAAATGAAAGGTTTTGATTACACGGTTCGGGTGCCCGAGGATGCCCTGAATACATTTTTACGCCAGCAGAATGAACTATTCAAAAATTTCGCCTTTGAATTCCAGAAGGACAACATTCAGGTAAACGGGCAGCGCGAAGGACTATCCGTAGCTGTAAGCGGCCATTATACAATTGAAAATGAGCCAAAAAACGCCATACGCTTCCATGTCGATGAACTGCTGTTCAATGGGCTTGCCCTGCCGGATACGACGCGCAAGGCGCTGGAGGAAGAATTCGATTTGAGCTTCTATCCGCAACTGATCGTCAAGCTGATTCAGGCTGAAAATGTGGAAATCCTGGATAAGGAGCTTGTCATCCATTTAAAATTAAAATTATAGTCCCAAGCGTAAACGGCTTTACCGTCCTCGGACTGATAAAGCCTCGTTTCGCGTAGTGAATATAAGCCATTTATAAATGTAAAACTTATAAATACTTATATTTCAAGCGTAAACGGCTTTGCTGTCCTTGGAAGGACAAATCGCCTAAACAAAGAAGTCGGATACTTGTCCGGCTTCTTTGTTTTGTAGTTTACTCCCATTGATCCAGCAATCCGTCAACACCTATTTCCCCGTTCAACCAACGACCCCAAAGCTGCCCGTTCCGGATATACTGCTGATGCCAGTTGGCATCCATTCGAGCTTGCGTAAGCTGCTCGAGCCGCTCGTGAAGCGAAGCTGAGATAGGATCAAGCCTCTTCGCTTCATACGCCGATTTGCGGGCAGGCAGCTTGCCGGAGGAAATGAAAGCAGCCTCCTGATGCAAGGGATCTGTCACATATTCGATCCAGGCTTTGGCCTCCTGCGGCCACTTGGTCTTGGCGGACAGCGTATAGCTTCGTCCATTAAGCCACAGCGGCTGCTCAGACGCCTGATTTTGCACCACCAGCTTTCCCGCATAGGAAGACCAATTCGCGTACAGCTTTGATAATGGCAACACCGCGGACAACAAATTGCCATTCAGCAAATGATCCAGCAGCCGGCTGCTGTCGGCTTCCACCAACAACATTCCTTTCATTCTCATACTATCAAGGTTGCGAAGCAATTCCTCCTGCTTTGAAGGAAGATGAGCCATATTGGCTGGATCGCCGTCTGCTCCTTGAAAAGCGGAAGCCCATACAAGAAGCTCCTTAAGGCTGTCCGGAGCAAATGCAGCCCACTTTCTAGATTCAGGCGTCTTGTTGTTGTCTGCAGCATCGATCGCCTCTGCGAGCAACTCCAATTCGCTTATGTTGTGCGGCAAGGATAAGGGTTCGCCTCCCGCTCCCTTTAGAAGAACAGCGCTCCAGACGGTCAGCAGCGGATCAGCATCCTTGGGAACGCCCCAAAGAAAGCTATTCCACTTCAACGGCTGGAGAAGCCCTGCAGGGACGTCTGAGAAGGTCTCACCCGCGAACATCGAATCTACATTTTTCAAATAGCCGGAAGCGGCGAAATCGATCACCCAGCTGTTATCGAGCAGCATGATATCCGGCGCCTCGCCGAGCAAGGCGCCTTGCTTCAAACGCTCGTATGTATCGCCTGCCGGCAAATTGACCAGCTTCACCTTGATATCGGGATGCTTCGCTGTAAAATCAAGAGTCAGCTTCTGCAGATCAGCAAACTCAGACGAACTAATGGAAACGTTTACATCCATAAATTTAATTATATTTTCATCTGCCGCAGTCGTTTGGTTGACTTTTTCCGGTTCTGCCCCCGTCCACTTGGCGATCCGGTTCGTAGGTCCTGCCGCCATAGGAAAACCTACCACTATGAACAGCATCAGAAGACTCAGCAGCATAATGTAATATCTCTTGCGGGACACCAAGCTTCCCCTCCATCCTTCACGCTTCTGCGGTTTACCCTTATATCTTAACAACAATCCACCGGAATGTCTTGTTAAGTCTCTATTACAAATACAAACTCTGGGCATTCGGACAAGCGTAAACGGCTTTGCCGTCCTTGGACGAGCAAAAACTTCGTTTCGTGGTAAAATATAAGCTCATTTATAGAAGGAACTTTATAAATTCTTATATTTTTACAAAAGGCTGCGCCCCGAACAGGAGCGCAGCCTTTTGTAAAAATATAAGGAGTTGCCTCACATTACAACAAATCGGCCGCGAGTTGGGCCAGCTTGGAGCGCTCGCCCTTCTCGAGCGTCATATGGCCGCTTAGGCCCTGTTCCTTGAAACTCTCGACAATATAAGTCAACCCGTTGCTGACGGCGTCGAGGTACGGGTGGTCGATCTGCTCGGGGTCGCCCATTAGAACAATTTTACTGCCTTCCCCGACCCTGGACACGATCGTCTTCACTTCATGGCGGGTCAGGTTCTGCGCTTCGTCAATGATAATGAACTGGCCCGGAATGGAGCGGCCGCGGATATAAGTTAGCGCCTCGACCTGAATGCTGCCCAGCCCCATTAGTATTTTGTCGATATCTCCTGCTTTTTTTGTATCAAACAAATATTCCAGATTATCATAGATCGGCTGCATCCAGGGGCGCAGCTTCTCCTCCTTCTCTCCGGGCAAATAACCGATATCCTTGCCCATTGGCACAACAGGACGTGCAATAAGCAGCTTCTTGTAACGATGCTCATCCTCCACCTTCAGCAATCCGGCCGCCAGCGCCAGCAGCGTCTTGCCTGTTCCCGCCTTGCCTGTCAGCGTAACGAGAGGCACATCATCACTAAGCAGAAGCTCCAGCGCCATCCTCTGCTGCGCATTGCGAGCCGTAATGCCCCATACGGGATCATTGCTCAGAAACAGCGGCTCCAGCTTCCCCCTGTCCTGGGTAACGCGCAGCAGCGCTGACTTCGAGGTTCCCATTTCGTCTCGCAAAATTACAAATTCATTTGGATGCAGACGTATATTTAAATTCAAATTTTTTACATTTAAGAACCGGTACGTATAAAATTCGTCAATGACGGATGGGTGAACATAAACTGTCGTATAGCCGGTATAGATGTCCGAAGCTTCCACCGTATGGTCCGACAGATAGTCTTCCGCGTGCAGCCCTAGCACATCCGCCTTGATGCGGACAAGAACATCCTTGCTCACCAGAACGATCTGACGCTGCTCCTCTTGCGGCTGATCCTGCTCCTCCAAATAGTAATTGAGCGCAACCGCCAGAATGCGATTGTCATTGGACATGTCGCCAAACATCTCCTGTACCCGGACAAAGCTTCGATGATTCAGCTCAACTTTCAGCAGCCCTCCGTTTCTAAGCCGGATCCCTTCATGCAGACGGCCATCCTCGCGCAATCCGTCCAGCAGCCGGGATATGCTGCGAGCGTTGCGGCCCAATTCATCGGCCAGTCTTTTTTTCGAATCGATCTCCTCCAGCACTACTGCGGGGATAACCACCTCGTTATCCTCAAATGCATAAATGGCTTGCGGATCATGCAGCAGTACATTGGTATCGAGCACGAAAATTTTTGTCATTCGTGAACCCTCCTGGAGCATTTTTTTAGTTTGAGGTAACAAATATTGGCTTGTCGAATTCCCCATACATAGCATCCTTGGCGTCAGGGCAAACTGGAACAGAACCACAATAAGGAAAGGATGGGTGCAAACATGCTCAAACGTTCATTGCTGGCAGCGGCGCTTTGCCTTCTAGTTGCAGGATGCGGCAATGGTACCCGGAACGAAGTATCACCCTCTCCACAGAATAATAGCGGTGTTCGCGCCCAGCAGACTCAACCGCATGGTTTGACTGGGGCAGATAAAAATGGACAGGTAATTGCTCATTTGGAAGCCCTGGCTGAAAGTGTGCCAGGCGTAAATCGTGCCCACTGCGTCATTATGGGCAATCGGGCAGTTGTCGGTATCGATGTGGACGAACATCTCGAACGCTCACGCGTAGGAACGATCAAATATTCCGTTGCGGAAGCATTCCGTAAGGACCCCTATGGAATCCATGCTCTGGTTACAGCAGATATGGATCTATCTGGTCGTTTGAAAGAAATCGGTGCAGATGTCCGGCGCGGCCGACCGATTTCCGGTTTTGCCGAAGAGATGGCCGACATCATTGGCCGAATCGTCCCTCAAACGCCGCGAAATACGGTACCTCCTGAGGACGTAAATACGCCAAAATTGCACAAGAAAATGTAAACAAGCTGTCCAGACTTCTACTACTCTACGCGAACAAAGCGGCTATGATGATTAAGAAATGGAAAAAGAGTATACAAAAAGCCTAGTGAGTGCTCACTAGGCTTTTCGTATTGCTGCAAATACTTGTCCGTCCAGCTTGTCAGCCGCACGTTTATCATAAGTAATTTCAAATTCGGGAATCACGCACAAACGTCCGCCATGGAACATGGCATCCTTTATGCTTTCAATCTTCATCTCATAACAGGCGATCTGAAAAGGAACCGCCTCCAGAGACTCTGTGACACAACTGACATGCCCGTAGAGGGATTGCACAGTCCCTGGCGCAAACAGGGTTACACACACCTCTGGCTTCTCCTTGAGATTCGCAATCAGTCTGGAGCGCGCATCAAGGCCAAAGCGCAGCCTCTCGTTGCTGTCAGGCCAAATCCAGGATATGGCATCTGATGTAGGCGAGCCGTCCTTTGCATCTGCTGTGTGCAGCAATGCGAAAGGGTCTTTCTTCAATTGGTTCAATAGAGAATCGGATAGTACCGTAGTGGTTTCTGTCATCCGCGTGCGCCTCCTTATTGAATCAAGGTTAGCCTGATTATAACATATTTATTCACTACTGTTCCAATGGTTCCTCGGCCTGACGCGCTTTAAGCGCTTCACGAAGGGCAGCCAGGCTTTCCGGGTCCGCATACACATAAGGACTGACCCATTTGCCATCCAACAGCACGGACTCAATCGAACTGCTACCCATGCCGAAGTAGGTCGTCATCATATTTTCGATTTCCTTCGGGTGGATATCGGTCTTGACATTATTACCCACGGCTTCAAGCAATTCGCCTGCCTTTGTAATGCCATCCAATGATTTGATTTTATCCAGAATTGCGGAAATCACCTGCGTTTGACGGGCATTACGCTCGAAGTCGCTGGACTCTCTCGTCTTGCTATTCTTGGATTTGCGATAGCGCACAAAATCCAACGCCTGCTTGCCGTCAAGAATTTGCGGCCCCTTCTTTAAGTTGATGTCCGTGCCGTCCACTGTATCCCACCAGCGCATATCGATGTCCACATCAGCATGAATGCCGCCAAGGGCGTCTACAATATCCTTCAGGGCATTAAAATTGACAACGATCGTGTAATTAATCGGCAAGCCAAGATATTCGCTAAACATTTCCCGCGTCTCACGCCGGGCATAACTGTGGGCCTGTTCATTATCTTTGTTATCCTTTTTGGCTTCCATATAGTATCTGGCATAGTAAGCATTGGCTTTCAAAGATGGAAGTCCTTGCATTTCAATCCTGGTGTCACGCGGGATCGAGGCAATCGTGGATGTCTTCGTCTTGGGACTAAGCGTAACCACCTTGATGACGTCCGTATTAAGTCCTCCGCCCTTCTCACGGGAATCAAGTCCGAGCAGCAGCAATGTTACCGGCTTGACCTTAACAGATTCCTTCTCGGGCACTTCCTCAGCGGTAGTGTTGCCTATGGTCGAAATTACGTTTCGTGTTTGGTTGACCAAAATTCCCAGATAGACAGCTATGCCACATAGCAGTAAAAGCGTAACGATTGCAACCCATTTTCCCCAGCCGCCGCGTTTTTTCTTCTTCGGGGGCTTAGCAGATTTCCTGGAGCGCGCTGCGCTTCTCGACACTCGTGTCGAATCGTTTTGTTCAGCCATTCGTTTTCACCTGTCAATTGTCATATTTCGGGACAGCAGAGTTCACGACTATATGTATGGAGCCTGCTATCTGTCGGATATAAAAGCAAGGCTGCCAAGCCTCGTCCTGAGTGAAGGAGACGGGCAAGACTGAAAAGATGGCGCTGCCGATGTACCGGGCAGCACCGTCTTCAAGAGGCTTGTCCATTTGCCAGGCGATTATGACTTGGCTTCCGGTTCCTGACCAGCAGGTTTGGTATTTCCCTTCCACTTGTCATACAATTGGCGAGCGCGGAGGATCAACATCAACGCAATCGCTACTGCCATACATTGAATAATGGGCAGCTTGTCAATTTGAAGAACAAGCAGTACCAAGGAACCAAGGGCCATCATCAGATACACCAGAATTTCCTTCAAAATCGGGAGTCGTCTCTGGGCCCGGAAAACCTTGTTAAATATATACACAACAGATCCCAAAATTAAGACGTAAGAAACAAGCGGATGGTTGCTAAGCCATGCCTGCATTTTTGCAAAACCTCCCTTTGCTACTAAACGCCTTGCGCGGTTTTACGCTGCTTCTCCGCGCGTTCGCGCTCGCTCTTGTTCAGGATTTTTTTCCGCAAGCGGATGGATTTCGGCGTAATCTCGCAATATTCGTCATCATTCAGATACTCCAGCGCTCCTTCAAGAGAGAACAGTATCGGCGTCTTCATTTTGACTGTATCTTCCTTAGTCGCCGAGCGCACGTTGGTCAGTTGCTTTTCTTTGCAAATGTTGACAACAATGTCGTTATCGCGATTATGCTCACCGACAATCATGCCTTCGTAAACTTCCGTACCCGGCTCCAGGAACAGGGTTCCCCGATCCTCTACAGACATCATGCCGTAGAATGTGGAATTCCCGTTTTCAGTGGAAACAAGCACCCCTTGGTGGCGTCCTCCAACAGAAGAGCCCGCCAACGGACCATAATTGTCAAACGCATGGTTCATAATGCCATAACCGCGCGTCAGTGTCAAAAATTGGGTTCTATAGCCAATCAGACCGCGAGCCGGAATAATAAATTCCAGACGAACCTGACCTGTACCGTTGTTAATCATATTCACCATCTCGGCTTTGCGTGTGCCCAGGCTCTCCATAACCGGACCTGTGCTTTCTTCCGGCACATCGATAATTAAACGCTCGTACGGCTCCATACGCGCGCCGTCAATTTCTTTCACAATAACCTCTGGCTTGGACACCTGAAGCTCAAATCCTTCACGACGCATGTTCTCAATTAGAATGCCAAGGTGCAGTTCACCGCGGCCTGCTACGACGAATGCGTCCGGGCTTTCAGTTTCATCCACACGCAGCGCTACATCTGTCTCCAGTTCTTTGAACAGACGCTCGCGCAGCTTGCGCGAAGTTACCCATTTCCCTTCGCGGCCTGCGAATGGGCTGTTGTTGACCAGGAACGTCATTTGCAAGGTCGGCTCATCGATTTTAAGA
Organism: Paenibacillus roseus; assembly: GCF_016424485.1. GTDB lineage: Bacteria > Bacillota > Bacilli > Paenibacillales > Paenibacillaceae > Paenibacillus_D > Paenibacillus_D roseus. Next base: position 284,819 of record NZ_JAELUP010000103.1, on the reverse strand, counting down.
ACTGGCAGCGCCTCAGGCTTGTTCGGGTCGGCAATGGTCTCACCGATATTAATATCTTTGATCCCTGCTATCGCAACAATGTCCCCGGCGCCCGCTTCAGCGATCTCGACCCGCTTCAACCCTTGAAAGCCAAACAGCTTCTCAATGCGCGCCTGCTTTTGTCCGCCTTCACGCGTCATGACAGCAACAGCCTGGCCTTGGCGGATGACACCGCGATTGACGCGGCCTACAGCGATACGGCCAAGATATTCATTATAATCCATCAATGTCACGAGGAATTGCAACGGCTCCTCAACATTCTCGGTAGGAGAAGGGATATGACTTACGATTGTCTCATACAGAGCCTGCATGTTCTCATCCTGCTGCTCAGAATCAAGGCTGGATGTCCCCATCAGTGCCGAAGCGTACACGACCGGGAAGTCCAGTTGGTCATCATTAGCGCCAAGCTCGATAAACAGGTCGAGCACTTCGTCCACGACTTCCGAAGGACGGGCATTAGGACGGTCAATCTTGTTCAATACAACAATCGGCGTGAGCTGATGCTCCAGCGCTTTGCGCAGTACGAATTTGGTCTGCGGCATACAGCCCTCGAACGCATCAACGACCAGCAGCACCCCGTCAACCATTTTCATAATCCGCTCTACCTCGCCGCCAAAGTCGGCGTGTCCAGGCGTGTCGACAATGTTAATCAGATATTCCTTGTACGTAATGGCTGTATTCTTCGCAAGAATCGTAATGCCCCGCTCCCGCTCAAGATCATTGGAGTCCATGGCGCGCTCCTGAACAACCTCGTGGTCTCTGAATGTACCGGATTGCTGCAAAAGCTTGTCTACTAGCGTAGTTTTACCATGGTCAACGTGGGCGATAATCGCGATATTGCGTAAATTCTCTCTCAAATGCATTCTGGGTGATCCTCTCCAATTTTGAAATTAGGTCCTGGCAACATTGTTACCATTTGGCCCACTTTAATCTCCGTCCAAATACAATCCATGCCCCTGCTGCGATGAGCACCAGCGCAACGAGATAAATCCCCCAGCTCCAGAGCAGCATCATAGCGAAGCTGGCGGCAGTAATTCCGGCCAGCAAAAAGGCAACTACCTGAATGCGGCGCTGGCGGGAGTAACTGAACGTATAATACTCGTAAAGTCCCACAGCTACCCCAAAAATAAAAAACGGCCACAAAAACTGCAGTTGATCCCATCCAAATGCATTACAGTAGATAAACAGCAGTGCATAAGTTGACAGCATGCCACCCGGAATTAGGGCAACAGCCGGGATAATTCGTCCGAAATACAGTACATGCAGCAAAATGCCCGGAATCAGCACAAAAAGAGGCCAGAATACCGAGCCGATAAAGCTGAATACTCCGAGCTTTCCAAACAAAATAACGATGCCCGCAATAAGCATCAGTATCCCTACGGAATATTGGTTTTTGGACATTTGGTTAGCCCCCCCAATCCTGCACCGCCAACCGCATTCACCTGACGAAAGACGACACGTTTTTATTCTAGTTTAATGGAAGCGCAGGGAAAAAACCAGTGTGAAACGAAAATCGATGAAAAAAGAGAATCATGCTGTACGTTTTTTTAATAACGACAACACGATGACAAACGGAATGGACAATAATGGAATCGCTTCTGCTGCGGTGTTCGAGCTGTGAAATAGAAGATGATTCAAGCCCGGATCATGAACAAGCATTTTCCCAGCCGCATAACCGAGCAAGCCTGCTCCTATATAAATCAGGGGAGGAAATTTGCGCAGCACGGCGCCAAGCAGTTGGCTGCCCCATATAATCATCGGGATCGACAGACCGATCCCAAGTATAATCAGGAGCGGCTGCCCCTCTGCGATCGCCGCAATCGCCAGCACATTATCCAGACTCATAACAAAATCGGCTGCTACGATGGTTTGAATGGCGGTGCCAAGCGAAACCGCCTTGCGGATTCCTGAAGGGTGGTTGTCCCCATCCTGGGCATCCCTCAACAGCTTGACAGCAATAATAAACAGCAGAACAGCCCCAGCCGCCTGCAAATACGGAATTTTAAGCAGCGATATGGCTACGAGAGTCAGCACGCAGCGCAGACCTACAGCAGCGGCTGCTCCCCAGAATATGGCCCGCTTGCGCTCGGCAGGCGGCAGATGCTGGCTCGCCATAGCGATCACAATCGCATTGTCTCCGCTAAGCAGCACATTAATAAATACAATTTGAATAAACAAAACGAGACTTTCCATTGGACTCGCCCCCTTCATCACAATTAGATTTATGTTTTACAAAAGGGCGTTATGTCCACAAAAAAATTAAAACCAGTCATCCTCGCCCGCATCCGTTGCCGCACTGCGCTGTGAAGGCTGAATATCCAGCACTTCTGCACCTTCTACCGCCGCCTCCACCATCATGTCCAAATCTGCAAGAATCGACTCAATTTTCTCTACGACCCGCAGGTTGGGATTGGTGCTCGGCGATTTGGGAACAAACAGCGTGCAGCAATCTTCGTAAGGGAGGATAGACGTTTCATACGTATCCAGTTTCTCGGCATAGGCGATAATGTCCTGTTTGTCCATCATGATGAGCGGACGCAGAAGCGGAAGATCGGCAACTCTGCCGATAACATTCAGGCTCGTAAGCGTTTGGCTGGCCACCTGGCCCAGACTGTCGCCGGTAACAATGGCCAGCGCGCCATGGCGCTGGGCAAGCTGCTCTGTAATCCGCAGCATGGCCCGTCGCATCAAGGTGATCATCAGGTTGTCCTTATTGATGCTGGCTAAGGCCGTCTGGATTTCAGTAAAGGGAACCAAATGCAGCTTGATGCTGCCGCTGTAAAAGGACAGCTTGCGAGCCAGCTCAATGACTTTGTCCCGTGCCTGTTCACTGGTGAACGGATAGCTATGGAAGTGGACCGCTTCAATTTCCAGTCCGCGGCGCATTGCCAGCCATCCAGCCACGGGGCTGTCAATTCCCCCCGAAAGCATCAGCATCGCCTTGCCGTTTGTCCCGTAAGGATAACCCCCGGCCCCAGGCATCACCTCGCTGAAAATATAAGCGGCCTCCTTGCGAACTTCCACACGCAACTCAATATCAGGCTTGTGTACATCTACGGAAAGCCACGGATGAGCCCTTAATACAAAGCCGCCGACAAGATTGTTCATCTCCTGGGAATTGTGCTCAAATTCCTTCCAAGCGCGACGTGCAGTTACTTTGAACGTACGTGGCGTTGAGTCAAAAGCCTTCATCGCTTTCAATGAAGCCTCGCGAATAGCTCCGAGCTCCGGCTCGCTTGTAATCACAGGGCTTAACGTAGCGATTCCGAACACGGACTGGAGTCGCTCGCAAACATTCCTGTACGGTTCCCCGTTCAAATGGACATAGATACGACCGTAATCCATAACCGCCTCTATACCTGGATAAGCCGCAAGTGCAGTCCGAATCTGGCTGAACATTCTTTTTTCAAAGCGGGAGCGGTTGCGACCTTTCAATGTAAATTCGCCAAAACGTATGATAATTAAATTATAGTCGATCAATTATTTATGCCTCCTTGCCGCAAGCGGCTCTAACTTCTCAACAACCACTCGCAGCCGATCAATGAGCCGATCAATGTCTTGCTCCGTATGCTCATCTCCTAGACTGATCCTCAGACTGGATACCGCTGCTTCATGCTCACAGCCCATTGCCAGCAACACTCTGCTCGGCTGATCTTTTCGCGAGGAGCAGGCGGATTTCGTAGAAATCACAATCCCCTCCAGTTCGAGAGCATGTACGATAACCTCCGGCTTTAGCCCCGGCAGGCTGCAACTTAGTATGTGGGGAGCTATTGTACCGGATGCCGCGTCGGCCCCATGAATGACAAGCCTCGGCATATCAGCCAGTCCCGAAGCAAGCCTGCTGCGCAGCCGCATCAATCGATTATAGCGTTCGTCTCTGGTTTGCACCGCCATTCTCAGCGCTTTAGCAGAAGCGACAATCCCTGCTACATTGGGCGTACCCGAGCGCAGTCCACGCTCCTGCCCGCCTCCCGACAACACAGGAACAAGCGAAACTCCTTCCCTGACATACAGCCAGCCGCTGCCCTTGGGACCTTGCAGCTTATGGGCAGATATGCTGTACATATCAACTTCCCAGCCTTTCAAATCAGTCGCAAGTTTCCCCGCAGCCTGAACGCCATCGACATGGAACAAGGTTTTCGGGAAGGCTGACAGCAACCGTCCAATTTCAGCGATCGGCTGAATAGCGCCGGTTTCATTGTTTACCTGCATGACGCTCACAAGTATGGTTTGTTCTGTCAAGACTTCGGCAAGTTTATCCACACTTATTCGTCCGTCCGCTTCAACAGGCAGATAAGTGACCGAGAAACCTTCCTCCTCCAATGCTTTAAAGGCTTCGTAGACGGAAGGATGCTCAATAGCAGTTGTGATCAGATGCTTGCCTCTGTGAGAATAAGCCTTGGCAGCCCCCTTTACGGCAAGGTTATTGCTTTCTGTCCCCCCTGAGGTAAATACCCATTCGTCCGCCTTTGTGCCATACAAGTCAGCAGCGAGCTGACGCGCACGCTGTATCAGTTTATCGGCCTCCAGTCCCATCAGATGAATGGAAGACGGATTGGCGTAGTTTTTCAGCATGACCTCCGATAGCGTGCGCACCACCTCAGGATGAGGCGGCGTTGATGAGCAGTGATCAAAGTATAGCATGTTGTGCTTCCCACTTTCGTTTCTATCGTTCAAATTTATATAATCCTGGACGGACATAAGCTGGGGAGGGTTCAAGTCTTGGCCTTGCTGCAAACAAAAGGATCAACGGACTGCAGACGCATAATGCATCCGAGCACGTGATCCCTGGAAAATAATGAGAGCATGAAACACTTAATCGCTTACAGACTGTATAGTCCTCTCGTCGTCAGCACCTTTTGAATGTAATTGCGCGTCTCTGAAGGAAGCTCCTGGAGCCTTTCGACTACATCCTCATCGTTGCGGATACCAAGTCGATCAATTCTGCCTGGACCTGCATTATAGGCAGCCAGCGCCGCCGCTTCATTGCCTTCATACTTGCGCAGCAAATAGGATAAATAACGTGTGCCGCCGTCGATATTTTGCACCGGATCAAAGGAATCCGTCACGCCCAGCCCGCGCGCTGTGCCATCCATAAGCTGCATTAATCCCTTTGCTCCAGATGACGATACGGCATTCGAATTGAAGGAAGACTCATTGTGAATGACGGATGCGATCAAGGATCGGTCTACACCATATTTATAACTAGCCTCGTCAATCAAGGCATCATAATTCGTGCTATCCTGGCGCAGCGTGGTACTCTGTGCCGCTATAGGAGCCCAGTTTGCCGCCGACAACGCCGCAAGCTGATCTTGAATGCTCGCTGCTCCAGTTGCTTCCGCACCTGCTGCGGATGGCTGAGATTGAATCAGTTGGTTCAGCAAGGTTTGAAATAATGCAGTCGGCGAACCGTCCTCTGCAGAAAAAATGTTGTCAGAAGCGGTTTTGTCAAGGTCCGCTGAAGGCATCCATTGCATTTGCAGCCATGTTCTCATGATGCGAGGATCAATGCTCATATCCAAACCTCCGTAGTCTGATCTTCGTTATTATTGTACACGTTTTGTTGTTGTGACACCAGTCTGTCTGCCCTAAACCTATTTGTAGCGAATATTCAGGTAATAATCGATTAAATCGCGAACGAGCATAAACACTTCGCCATTGGTCAAACTGTCGGGATTATCGATTTTTTCAAGCGTCTTCTCTTCCACCCAGCCAAGCTTATGCAATTCATCCAGCGCCTTGTTCTCCGGTGCAGTATGGCCCGTTGCATGGAAAATGATATAGGCCGCTTCATGAAGCGTTAACGGTTGGTTTCTAGGCTCATCGATCCCGCGAATCGCTTCCACCGGATCAACCGGGAACTGCTCCGGATGCTTTGACCGGATCTGTCTCATCATATTGACAAAACGCTGGGGGTTGGACGCTCCGTCCAAATCCCATTCCTTATTGGAATAGCTGCCCGAAGTCAGATTCAGGCTGGCAGCAGCGAGCAAACCTTTGTACGCCTTATGAGTCATATAGGGCGGAGAATTAAAATGCTTCATTGACAAATCCATCCCCTGCTTGGTCAGGCGAGCTCTCAGTTCTTTCATGAGCCGATCAGAACGGGACAGCTCGCGCAGACTGATATGATTCTCCTCAGCCAGTTTGATCGCCGCTCCTGCCGCTTCGCCTGTTGCCATACCCACAGGGATCACCCTGGCGCTCCCGTGGGGCAAAGTATCAAAACTGGCCGATCGGCCGACAACAAGCAGCCTGTCCACTTCCAACGGAACCAGACTGCCGAACGGAATGCCGTATTGCTCCGGGTTCATTAGAATCGTACCGATCTGACCGCTGCTGGTGCTTTGAATATCAATCGCATAGGAGCCATAGGCAATGGCGTCCGGATGGTCACGGTTTTCCATGACGTCAGCAAGCGTCAGCCGATACTCTCCCTTGATGTGTCGCGATTCCCTTATGTACAGTTCGGACGCTGTCCCTCCATAGGTCACATTCTTAAAAGCAGGGAAACGTTTTTTTAAAAATTCAACGATAAGAGGGGCCTCTTGCTGGCCAATCTCTATTCCCCGGCGCACAGATTCCGGGTCAAGCGGATTAATATCAAACAGTTGCATGGAGTTGATGAGCACCGAACCATCATTCTGCCTCCCGATATTTAAGGAGCGCATCTTGACCTTGGCTGGATCGGTCGGCTTGTATTCCCTCGCCTCGTGATAGCCCCAAATGCTCATCCTGTCGATTCTGGCATCGTGATGCCTCCCCATCTCCTCCCACACCTCTTGCGTTATGCCATTAAGCTTGAATACGAGCGTGGCGACCATCAGCGATTTGCGATCTCCGATATCTTCACGCCCCATCGTATAAGGAACTCCCGCGGCAGCAGCAATGTCCGCATCCTGGGTAGCATCGATAACCGCTTTTGCTCCAATTTCTCTTTGATTGCCATCCGCAAGGACAAAGCTGATCCCTGCAACGACCTTGCCGGAAGGGGGCTGCTTCACAATCGGCTTCATCGATTGGACATTCATAAGCAAATCCAGCCCTTGCTGGCGATTCACCATCCGGTAAAAGGCATTGGCCGCAGATACGACATCAAAGGAGGTCCCTTCGACCTGGCTATACCATTCTTGAAAAATGCCTTTATTTAATATATCGGGCTTGCCCAGAAAATTAAACAGTGTTTTTTTTCCCGGCGCGTAATTAAAATCAATGGTGTTTAGTCCGCCTTCTGTCATCAGCCCGCCCAGCATAGTACGGTCTCTGTCGTCTGCCAGCAATACGGTCTGGCCGTTGCGAGCCGCCGACAATGCTGCAGCAATGCCTTCCGGGTCCGTCCCCGTGACGATGACATCATAATGATCTGCAAGGTTTGAGACAGATACTGATTCAACGTTTAGCAAGGACTGCTTCGGATTCGGGTTGTTAAAATCGTGACGGACTTTCTTCCAATACCATACCCCGGTCCATATAACTGCGAGCAGAAAAATAATAAATCCGATAATGGCTAGTCGTTGCAATCGTTTTCGATTGATATTAATGCTAAAAACATCCTTTCTAGCAAAAATTCCCGGGCAGCAGAGAAGCCTGCCACCCGGGTAAATTTGGCTGTAAGCAGCTGTTTTCCGGTATTTTGTAAAAAGAAAGCAATGATTTGCTTTACCGAGTATCCCGTTCGAATAAAGAACGATTAGCTGAATGCGAAATATAAGGGAATCACAGCCAAATGTGTGACCATAGCGATAAACCCCAGCGAAATCGCCCAAACCCCCAATGACCCGCTGCCTTGACGATAAGCCATATAGCCAATTGCCGCTGAAGTAGCGCCTAGCAGAACAGGCCACAAGAACCAGGAAACAATCGCAAAGCATAAAGCGACGATACCAAGCGTCCTGGCGCCCCGGTAATCTCGCTCTGCCTCAACCTGTGCAGACCGCTGCGCAGTTATACGCTTCTGATGAGTAAAATCATACCCCTGAGAAGGAATGGATAACTCGGCTGAAGTCTCGGTATCGTGGCGTTTTCGGTAAGCAAGCAGCTTGCCGTATGACTTGGCTGATTTGTCCATATTGGTCAACTTTTGGGACGGAAGGTATGGCAGCAAGTGACAGAGGAATTCTCTGCCCGGTCATGATGATTGCTGCTCAAACCTTCCTCGGCAAATTCAGTGTCATAATGGGCGCTGGCATGCTGGTCGATATCAATACTAATTTGTTCCGCATTGCAAAGGTTCCCCTGCTTCCAGAATGAACAGTTGGATACGCTGCATTTGACGCCTTGTGGCATCGTCATCACCCCCCGTTAACAAGGTTCCCGTTAACTGTGGGGGCTATCCTTACTTATTTTTGCCGCTGCATGCGTTGCTGCGTCATATAGTCGTTTTCATAATAGGTCAAATCATCCCGAAGCTCTTCATATACATTGGACACGCCAAGTACAATGTCCCTGGCAGGCTGCACGGGCTTGAACAAGAAGCGAATTGCCTCCTGGCCTGTATATGCGTAACGTCCGTCTTCCGAATAACCTTCATTTTTTGGATAAAAATACGCGTTCACACACTGATGATATACCTCATACAAAGCACGCTCTGCGAATTCAGTATCAAAGTTGGGACGTCTCAGTGCGACACCAAGCTTCTCATAAGCTACCTCTGAGAATACAAGCAGATGACGAAGGTCGGATAACAGTCCTTTGTAAAATAGTTCCGCATTTTCCCCCTCTTGCTGCTGGCTGGATAAATCGGATAGTGAATAACCATTCAAAAAACTCTCAAGCTTTTCAATCGATACCTTTAATTTTTCTCTTGCGTCTTCACAAAGCTGCTTCACATTATTCGATGGCATCAGTATCAAAATCCCCTTTCGTCATTGCGAAAACACTTGGTCAACTTCACCAACAACATGGTACCACAAATTACATCGATATGGTACTGCAGATTGACTGGATTTCCGGTATATTTTCACTCATTTCATCTTACCCTAACGATACTTTACCACGAACAAATCGACACGGGAGGACAAACCAACATGCGACGAAAAAAAATGGCCAGGTGGTTCATGGCTTTGGCTGCACTGGCATTAATTATTCATATTGCTCCTATTTTTATCCCCTCTCCATCTGTGCCGCGTCAGACAGCGGAAGCACCCAAGCCGGCTCCCCTTGAGGAGAGAAAATTAAAGCTTGCTTCCTTGCAAAACGACATGGACAAAACCGCAATGCTCTGCCATGCGGAATGCCGCAAGCAAATGACCAAGGCCATTGCATTCACCGGCAATGATCAGAAGCGGCGAGCCTACATCCGTACAATGATGAAAGAACATCCGCATATGGAATATATGAGTTGGCAGGACAATACCGGAAGCAAGCCATATGGCGCCTTGCCTGCGGGAATGTCCGATCATGTAGAACAAGCCAAGGTTGCTGTAAAAAAGGGAAAGGAGTATCATTCAGGCACCTTAAAATTGAAAAGTGGAGCAAGGTACATGGTACTGGCTACCCCTGATCGAAAACATCCGGGCCACGGACTGGTCGGCGTTGTGAAACAGCATATTCTGGATCAGGTGGAGCAGCATCAGCTGCGCAATCTGCGACTTGTTCCTTATCCCCATGAAACGAAATATAAAACCAAGGCTGTTGAGCCGGGAACACTGCACCGTACAGAAGTCCATACAGGCGAGGATAATGGAGATGCCTCCCATTACCATACGAATGAGGTTGTTGTAAGGTTTCATCAGAATCCAAATCCGCAGCATATTCAGCAAATTCGCAAGGAAATAAATGCTGACCACGTGCATAAGCTCGGCTATACTTTCGTCTTCCGTTCCAAATCCATGAAGACCGAAGAGCTTATTCATTATTTCAAAAAAAACTATGATCCGCATTATGTGGAGCCGCATTATTTTTACATGACCAACTGGAAGATGAAGGCTGAACAACAAGAGATTCAGCCAATTATTCCGAATGACGCTTTGTATTCCCAATATCAGTGGAATTTGCCCTCAATCGAAACAGAGAAGGGCTGGAACGTGGAACGTGGAACGAATGAGATTGTTGTCGCGGTGCTTGATACCGGAGTTCAGGCGGATCATCCTGATTTGAAAGGCCAGTTGATGGAAGGCATTAATATTGTGGACAAGAATGCCAAGCCGGATGACGACGTTGGTCATGGCACCCATGTTTCCGGCATTATCGCTGCAGTTGTCAACAACGGCGAGGGCGTAGCCGGCTTGTCCTGGTACAACAAGGTGCTTCCCGTAAAGGTTTTGGATGCATCAGGGGCCGGCACAACTTATTCGGTTGCGGAAGGCATTATTTGGGCGACAGATCACGGAGCCAAGGTCATTAATATGAGCCTTGGCAACTATGCGTCGGCGGAATTCCTCCATGATGCTATAAAGTACGCTTATGATCATGATGTCGTGCTAGTAGCGGCCAGCGGAAATGACAATACAGACCGGCCGGGCTATCCTGCCGCCTACCCGGAAGTATTCGCTGTAGCGGCGACCGATACGAATGGACAACGTGCAAGCTTTTCCAATTACGGAGATTACATCGACGTTGCCGCTCCGGGAGCAAGCATCGCAAGTACCTATCCCGGCAGCCAATATGCGGCTCTGTCCGGCACATCCATGGCCAGCCCCCATGTTGCCGCGCTTGCCGCGCTGATCCGCTCCAAAAATCCGGAGTTAACAAACAAGGAAGTGATGCAGCTGATGCGGGATACAAGCACCGACCTTGGAGCTGTAGGCAAGGATACGTCCTTTGGCTACGGCCAGATTGATGTTGTGCGGGCGCTGAGCGCCGCTGTAGGCGGCTTGCAGCCGGAAGCGAAAGGCTCGCCTGCTCCTGGGGCCAGCCGGTTTTTACTTGGTGACATTACAAGGCTGATCCGGCAAAAACTGAATGAATGGACAGGGCTTTATTCACAATAGCCATAAGCGCTTAAATCTTATATTTTAAAAAAAGGACCATCCGATACATGATCCATACTCATGTTATCAGATGGTCCCTCTTTATAGGAACAACTTGCTTATGCTCAAAATTGTTCGTGACGGAAAGTTTGCCGTAAGCCGGGTTCTGTACCTGAAGTGGTCCGAACGGGAACGACCCTCCCACTGTTAGGCGACAATCATCTATCTAGATTTTCCATTGCTGAAAAATTCAAGCGACCAACCCGAACACGCTTCGGTGCCAAAGCCGCGGCGCGAAGCCGCTGTGTTCTCTTAGGTCTTGCTCCAGATGGGGTTTACCAGCCGTACTGTCACCAGTACCGCTCGTGGTCTCTTACACCACGGTTCCACCCTTGCCTGTGCCTGTACGCGTACAGGCCATCGGCGGTCCGTTTCTGTGGCACTATCCTTCAGCTCGCGCTGACTGGACGTTATCCAGCATCCTGCCCTATGGAGCCCGGACTTTCCTCCCGCAGTCTTAAAGCTGCCGGCGATTGTCTGTCAAACTTTCCGGTGCTTTGCTAGTATACTAGGAATTTGTGCAAAGCTCAAGTCCTGCAATTGAAAATGTTGTTGCCAATTGGGTCGCAATCCGGATTCACTTCAGCTTGGTCCGGCTTGCGATTTTATATAAACTGAAACACTTCGGTCGATAACGCAGAGGCCTCGACTTCTGTAGCATAACCCTTGTCCTCCAGCTTCCGGGCAAGCCACTGCGCTACACGAGGCTTCATCAATTTCTCAATGTTGTGCCCCGGATCGATAATCGCCAAACCCGCTGCCAGCGCATCATGAGCGGTATGGTAATCGATATCTCCAGTCACCAGCACATCCGCTCCGACAAACAGCGCCTTGTTCACATACCTCCCGCCAGAGCCACCTAGAACCGCCACTTTGCGCACTGGTTTATCCAGCTTGCCGACTACTCGTACAAAAGGCACTTCGAACACCTGCTTTACCTTCTCAACCAATTCCTCCAAAGTTGCAGCCTCAGGCATTCGGCCCACTCGCCCGAGTCCGAATGAGCGTCCCTTCAGATCCACAGCGTACAGATCATAGGCCACCTCTTCATAAGGATGCGCCTTGAGCATCGCCTGCACTACCTTGCGCCTGACCGACATCGGCACAATCGTCTCGATGCGCACCTCGGCCACTTGCTCAAGCTTGCCGCGCTCGCCAATAAACGGGTCTGTCCCTTCGCCCGGGAGAAACGTTCCCGTGCCGTCGATATTGAAGCTGCAATTGCTGTAATGTCCGATTTGTCCCGCGCCGTTCTTCCACATTGCCTCCAACACCTGCTTGTGGTGAGCCTTCGGCACGAATACAACAAGCTTGTACAACTGATCATTATGAACCTCTTCCAGATGGTCTCGGCCTTCAAGACCCAGCATTTCGGCCATCCAATCATTAATTCCGCCATCTGCGACGTCAAGATTCGTATGTGAAATGTAGACCGCAATATCATGCTTGATCAGCTTCTCGAACAATTTGCCCGCAGGCGTCGAGAAATCCAGCTTGGCCAGCGGGCGGTAAATGACAGCGTGATGAGCAATAATCAGATTCGCTCCTGCTGCAATCGCCTCATCGACAACCTCATCGGTAACATCAAGCGCAACCAATACTTTACTGACCGGCTTGTTAAGCGTCCCTACTTGCAGTCCGATCTTGTCCCCCTCTACCGCATAATGCTTCGGAGCCAGCTCCTCCATCATCTGAATTACAGTCTGTCCGTTTGCAAGCACGCAAGCACCTCCTTTAACTCATCTCTATCCCGCTGCAACTGCTTGAGCTTCTCTTGCGATTCTGCCAGTTCCGAGCGCTCCATTTGCCGGCTGATTTTTTCCAGCTTTTCAATTTCCCTGTTCCATTTGCGCGCCCAGATACCGTTGGCATCCGGCTTTCGCAGCAGCCAGGGGCCCATCACATACAACAGTTCACTACGAAGAACCTTGGCATAGGCGTTTTCCCAAAAGGACGGATCATAGAGCTGCTTATTGCGAACATCTGCGTCGGGCTCGCGGACTGCGTGCAAGATTTCGTAGGTCTTGCCGTCTTCCTCCAGGATCTCCTCCTCCTGCAAATACCAGCCGTTATTGAAGAGCCATCTTCTCACCAGCTCCTCTCCGACATTCGGCTGAAGCACCAGTTCCTGAACCCCTTCAAGCTTGCCTTGCAGTCTGCCGGCTTCTAAAATGTCCCGGATCAGTCCACCGCCCATTCCGGCAATTGTAATCGTGTCCGCCTCTCCGGGCTGGACTACTTCAAGTCCGTTGCCCTGCCTTACCTGAATTGCCTCTTCCAGTCTTGCACCCGCAACCTGTCTCCGTGCAGCCTCGTAAGGCCCTCCGTTAAGCTCCCCCGCAATGGCGGAGGGAGATTTGCCGCTTTGCAGCAAATAAACCGGCAGCAAGGCATGATCTGAGCCGATATCGGCTACCCGTCTGCCCTGTCCGACAAAATAAGCAATTCGTTCCAAACGATTGGATAAATTCAACATTTAAGCTACCCACGCAATCCATTTTTTTCGTAGGGAGAACAACAATACGCTCCCCAGTGTCATCTTGACCAGCAGTTGCACCTGAATCCAAAGCTGATTGTCCAAGAGCAAAATACTGTAAATTTCCGGCATAAACCATAAAATCGCAGCCATAACGAACAGAATCGCCGATGCTTGCTTTGACCAGCGCTTTACAAACCAGCTTCCCCAGGCATAAAGGAAAGAGGCCGGCATCCAAAACAACTGCACATCATACCATTTGGGAGCCGTTGTATGCTTGTACAGCACCAAAGCGTACACCATGATGGCTGCAATCCACCCGCATAAGTGGAGCAGCGGAATTCTTGCCGAAATGCCATAGGAAATCCAGAATAATGCGCACAGGCCCAGATATAAAAGCTCCCAATTGTGGCTCGACAGTGAATACAGATAAAAGATATAAAGTCCGCCGCCGAGCATGCACATCATTCCAAGCCCGATCAGCGCCAATCCTGAGGCTTCATGGCGCTTCCTCAGCTTCTGTCCTCGCCACAGCAGCGCCCAGGTCCCGAGAGCCACCGTAGCCATTTGCATTGCAGGGTGAAAATCGTTAAAATAAATGACAATACATCCGACCAGGGCAATGACAGCCATAACGCTGAACCATAGTTTGCCACTGGCCTGCTGCAAGGCGGCGGCTGCTCTGCCGTTCCATCCCGATGGAATTCGGTCCTTTGGCTCGTCCACATATAAGTTAAGCAGAAAATTGCAATATTGGTCAGGAAGAAGCTTGCTGCGCTGCCAGTGCTCAATTTCCTTAATAATGACTTTCCGTCGTTCCTGATTCATGATTTACAGTTCCTCCCCTGAAGAATAATAGAAATCTTCAAGCGTAAGCGGGCTGACTTGACGGGCAAAGTTTCGTTTCGCGGAAAAAAAGACCTTGCTGCCGGAAAGCAGAAGGTCCGTTAAAGGCTTTATTCCAGAAAATCCTTCAGACGTTTGCTGCGGCTGGGATGACGAAGCTTGCGCAATGCTTTGGCTTCAATCTGGCGAATCCGTTCTCTGGTGACGCCAAACACCTTGCCTACCTCTTCGAGTGTCCGGGTACGTCCGTCATCCAGTCCAAAGCGGAGTCTGAGCACATTTTCTTCGCGTTCGGTCAATGTATCCAGTACATCCTCCAACTGCTCCTTAAGCAATTCATAGGCTGCGGCGTCAGCTGGTGCAAGAGCCTCCTGATCCTCAATGAAATCACCCAGATGAGAATCATCCTCTTCCCCGATCGGTGTTTCAAGCGATACAGGCTCTTGAGCGATTTTCATAATCTCCCGAACTTTATCTACACTCAAATCCATCTCGTTGGCGATTTCTTCCGGCGTCGGTTCACGACCCAATTCCTGGAGGAGCTGTCTGGAGACACGTATAAGCTTATTAATTGTTTCGACCATATGAACCGGAATCCGGATTGTACGCGCCTGATCGGCGATAGCTCTTGTAATCGCCTGGCGAATCCACCAGGTAGCATAGGTGCTGAATTTAAAGCCCTTGGTGAAGTCGAACTTTTCAACAGCCTTGATCAGACCCATATTCCCTTCCTGAATCAAATCAAGGAACAGCATGCCTCTGCCCACATAGCGTTTGGCTATACTGACTACAAGCCGCAAGTTGGCTTCCGCCAGCCTGCGCTTGGCTTCCGCATCGCCCTTCTCAATCCGCTTGGCAAGCTCGATCTCGTCGTCGGCAGAGAGAAGCGGCACCCGGCCGATTTCCTTCAAATACATGCGCACCGGATCATTGATTTTAATTCCTGGCGGGAGCGCCAAATCATCTTCGAAGTTAAAGTCGTCATGCTCGCGATCATGGTCTTCTACGGAATGAGGCAAGTCTTCGTTCTCATTAACAACTTCAATGCCGATATCGTCCAGCTGCTCAAAAAACTCATCCATTTGCTCAGGGTCCTGATCAAAGGGGGAAAGCTTTTCTACAATTTCCTTATACGTAAGAGAAGCCCGCTTCTTCCCTTGTTCTATAAGCTGCTCTTTAACCAGTTCCAGCTTTTGTTCAGTTTCTAGTTCAGTATGCTGATCATTCGCCATATTCCGACTCCCTCCTCCCTAGAAACGCTCCTCCAGACCTTCGTTCAGCTGTATCTCTAGGGCAATAATCTCAGTAACTATTTGTGCTGCCAGCAGATGGTTGCCAGAACGCTCCGCACGGGTCCATTCTTCTCGCCGCTGCTCAAGCAGACGCAGTTTCTGCTCTTTGCGGATAACCTTTACATAATCATGAAGCAGTTGATCATCAAATGGAGTATCTTCCATCATAAGGATAGATGCTGCTGCCCTTTCAAGACGGTCATCCTGCAACGTAGCAATAAAGCGGCTCACATCCGGACCATTGCCCTGCGCGTAATAAGCGTATAAATAAGCAGCGAGTGCAGCATGATCCTCGACAACAAACGCGTCTCCCAACCGGTCATAGACCATACCGGCGATATCGGCATCCTGCAGCATGATCTGCAGCAGATGACGCTCGGCTTTTTGATAGGCTGGAAGCACCGGCGGGGGGCCAGCTGAACGGCGTTTTTCATTCATACCATTATTCCACGAAAAAGCGTTATTATCCCCATTCGACTTATTTTTTTGCATTTGCTCGCGAACCTGATGACAGTTTTGCTTCAAGGTATCCAGCGAAATGTCAAATTCAAGGGACAGCTCTTTCAGATAAAACTCACGCTCAATCGCGGAGTCATGCTGGGCGATCAGACGAACCGCCTCGATGACGTAATTTTTGCGGCCTTCTTCTTCTACCATTGTATGGCTTTTTCTTGAATATATAAGTCTAAATTTCAAAGGTGATACAGGCTGGCTCATCACTTCCCTGATGAATGCCTCGGGTCCCTTGTCCTTAATGTAATCATCAGGGTCCAGGCCCTGGGGCAGGACAGCAACGCTGGTCTTGAGCCCGGCCTTCTCCAGCATCGGGATCGTCTTGAGCGCGGCCGCTTGTCCAGCCTTGTCCCCGTCATAACAGACGACAACCTCCTGTGCAGCGCGCCGGATAATCTCGACATGCTCTTCTGTAAGCGAGGTGCCCATCGTCGCGACGCCATTGCGCACACCGGCATCCCATGCCTTGATCACATCCATATACCCTTCGAACAAAACGAGCTTGCCTGACTTCTTGATTTCCTGTCTGGCATGGTGGAAATGATAAAGACTCTTGCTTTTATTAAATAATATCGTCTCGGGTGAATTCAGGTACTTGGGCTGTCCTTCACCCATTAAACGACCCGCAAAACCGATGACTTTCCCTTCTCGATCCCATAGCGGAAACATGATTCTCCCGCGAAACCGATCCACATGCCCGGAACCGTCATTTTTGGGCAATAGCAAGCCGCCCCGTTCCATTAGCTCCAGATCATACTCTCGCCTGCTCAAGAAGTTGGTCAGCGTATCCCAACGCTCTGGCGCATATCCGATCATGAAATGGTCAATCAGCTTGTCCGTCAACCCGCGCGATCTCAAATAATCTTTGGCCTCAATGCCAAATTCCGTATTGTTCAAAAGATGATGGTAAAGCTTGGCCGTAAGTTCATGAGCTGCAAGCAAACTGCTGCGATCCCGCTGATACGGAGTATCCGACTGGTGCTCGGAGGCCTCCCAATCTACCGGTATTCCCGCTTCTAATGCAAGCGTCCGAACGGCCTCGGGAAAGGAATAACCCTCCAGCTCACTGACAAACTTGATTACGTCTCCGCCCTGTCCGCATCCGTAGCAATAAAACAGCTGCTTCTCAGGTGTAACGGTGAAAGAAGGCGTCTTTTCCGAGTGGAAGGGGCACAAGCCTTTCATATACTTCCCCTGCTTGACCAGATGGACATACTTCCCGACCGTTTCTACTATATCATTGCGCTGCAAAACCTCTTTAATTACAGAATCAGGAATACCCTTCTGAATCTTAATCACCTTCAGTCAAATATAAGTCCTTCATAAGAACTCGCTTATAATCGGCTTATATTTCCAATAGAAGCAAAGTTTAACAGAGTATGGAACAGCGCTTCACTTCATAGGCATGTATTATTATTCGCTAAAGCTCATCAATCTCCTGCCGCTGTATTAAAACTTTTGTCAGCTTTTGTTGAAACCGGCTCCGATCTTCCGAAGTCAGAGCTTTCGGTCCTTTCGTCTTTCCGCCCGCACGCCGGCGCTTCGCCTGTTCGTGACGGCGCTCCAGAAGAAAATCCATCATATCCCCATCATACCGTTGTCCACGGTTGGACAAAGTGATTGCGCCTTTCCCCAAGGCGATCGCAGCCAATCCGAAATCCTGTGTAATGACGATATCCCCGCGCTTTACATAATTGGAGATGTAAAGGTCCACGGACTGGTCGCTGCGGTCTACTTGAACCGTCTGCACGCCTTCTTCCTGCTGGAGAACATGATCATAAGAAGCAACCATCAGCACCGGTACTTGAAAACGGCGGGCTGTTTCTATGATCTCCTTTTTCACAGGGCAGGCATCGGCATCTACTATAATTGTTGCTACCCTTGGTTCCACTCCTGCATCACCGCTATTTCCGGGTAAACTTTGACACCTTGTTTCGCCTAGAACATAAAGTCATTCATAAAGGTAAGCTTCTAAATGTCTATATTTCGATGAAAAATTCAAAAATCCTGCCAATGCTATTTGATATGCTCCATAATCAGGCTGGCCGTCTCTTCCACCGCACGATGGGAGACATCAATTACGAGACAGCCGATTCGCTTCATAATGCTTTTTGCATAGGCCAGTTCCCGCTCGATTCTCTCTGGCATAGCATAGGAGGCATTATCAGGAAGACCCAACGCTTTAAGACGCTCCTTGCGTATGACATTAAGGTAATGCGTATCAATTGTCAGCCCGATGACCTTGGTATTCGAAATAGAAAACAATTCATCCGGCGGCTTGATTTCCGGTACAAGCGGGACGTTGGCAACCTTGAATTTGCGATGCGCCAAATACATGGACAGCGGGGTCTTGGATGTTCGCGATACGCCTACCAGTACGATATCAGCCTTGCACACACCGCTCGTATCCTTCGCGTCATCATACTTTACCGCAAATTCCACTGCCTCCACCTTCCGGAAGTAGTCGGCATCCAACACATGATTCAGACCCGGCTCATGCCGCGACATGCGGCCAATGCGCTGCTCCAGGCTGCCGATGAGCGGACCTAGCAAATCAACTGCAACCACGCCCAACTCTTCGCTAAGCCGCAGAATGCTGCTTCGCAGATGAGGAATGACCAGCGTGTACAAAATAATTGCCTGTTCGCTCTTGGCCTGCTGCACAACCCGCTTGACGGTCGATTCATCCTGGATGAAGGAATAGCGACGAATTTCAGAGTAGACCGGGTGGAACTGGGCGATTGCCGCCCTGACCACCATTTCCCCGGTATCTCCGGCTGAATCCGAAGCCACATAGATGATCACATCTCTTGATGAAGGTTCATTGCTCATGAATAGCCCTCCTCCGTTTGACTACCACACTAGCTTGGAGAAATCAGCAAGCTTCAGCACATCGCCTGCAATCGCAGCCAAGGTTGCGAGTCGGTTGCGCTTGACAGCCTCATCCTCCGCCATGACCATTACTTTGTCAAAATAAGAAGTTATCGGCTCTCTAAGCGTTGCGAGCCGATTCAGCGCTTCCTTGGCGTCATCTGCGGCAATCGCTTTCGTTACAGCCTCATGAGCCTGTTCCCATGCCCGATACAACTGATGCTCGACTTCTTCCACAAACAATGCAGGATCAGGCGACGCACCCTCCGCCTTGGACGCCAGGTTGCATACGCGGTTGAATGCGTCCGTTGCCAGCTTGAACTCCTCTTTGCCCTCGCCCGTTGCGCTGGCAAATACCGCCGATGCGCGCTCGACCGTGAACCGGAGCCGCTCATAGCCGGCTGCCATAGCCGAATCAATGACATCGTAGCGGATACCATGCTCAGCCAGTACATTTTTCACGCGCAGAGCAAAAAAGTCATATAAATCTTTACGTATTTCCAAACGCTCCCGTTTCATTCCTCTTGCCTCATGAACGTTCAGCGCCAGATCGAACAAATCGCCGAGCGGCAATTTAAAGCCATGAGCGATAATAATCTGCACGATACCCGCCGCTTGTCTGCGCAGCGCATAAGGGTCCTGGGAGCCTGTCGGAATAATGCCAATGGAGAAGCAGCCGACAATCGTATCCAGTTTGTCAGCAAGCGATACGAGCGCTCCCGTCACAGTTCCTGGCGCCGTCTCTCCTGCAAAGCGCGGCTGGTAATGCTCGAATATACCTCTTGCTACCGCCTCGCGCTCGCCTGCCTTGCGGGCATAGTCTTCACCCATTACACCTTGAAGCTCAGGGAACTCATAGACCATTTGCGTTACAAGGTCGAATTTGCAAATTTCCGCCGTCCGGCTTACATCAGCCGCAGTTTGCTCATCCACTTCAAGCTTGCCGGCGAGCGCTTCTGCCAACGCCCGAATCCGGCGCACTTTATCTGCTGTCGTGCCCAAATCCTCATGGTATACGATTGTCTCCAGCTTGGAGAGCGCGTCGCTGATCGCCAGTTTCTGATCCTCGGCATAAAAGAACTTCGCATCGGACAGACGCGCGCGCAGCACCTTCTCATTGCCTTTGGCAACCTGCTCGATGGATGTCCGGTCCCCGTTACGAACGGTAACAAAATATGGCTGCAGCGTACCAGCCTTGTCCATAACCGGGAAGTAGCGCTGATGCTCACGCATCGATGTAATCAGCACTTCCTGCGGAATGGCCAGGAAGGTGGAATCAAACGAACCGAACAACACGTTCGGATACTCAACGAGGAACAATACTTCTTCCAGAAGGTCCTCTTTCACAGCAATCTGCCAAGCCTTTTCCGCCGCCAGCCCGTGAATCTGCTTCAGAATCAGGGCGCTGCGCTCAGCTACATCTGCGATAACATGCTGTTTGCGAAGTTGCTCCACATATTCCGAAGGCAGCGCAACTAAAGTCTCTTCCCCCAAAAAACGATGCCCGCGTGTGGCATTTCCGGTTGTTACGCCTGTTATTTCAAATGGAATAATGTCCGCACCGAACAAGGCGACCAGCCAGCGAATCGGTCTGACGAAACGAAGCTCGTGATTGCCCCAACGCATATTTTTGGGGAAGGACATTGACAGAATAATCGACTTCAATCCTTCTGCGAGCACTTCGGAGGTTGCCGTACCGATACTGCTCTTATTAGCGTAAATATATTCCACGCCCTGCAGTTCCTTGAAGAACAGCTTTTCCGGTTCCACGCCCTGGCTGCGAGCAAATCCAAGCGCTGCCTTGCTCCAGTTTCCCTGGTCGTCCAGCGCGATTTTCCGGGATGGGCCTTTTACTTCCTCGTTAATATCGCTTTGTCTCTCTTCCGCATCGCGAACAAGAACAGCCAGCCTTCTCGGCGTCGCATAGGCACTGATTTCGCCATGAGCAATCCGGGAGTCTCGCAGCCACTTCTCGGTTTTCTCCTTTAGTTGGTTCATTGCGCCGCGCACGAAGCGGGCCGGAACCTCCTCCAGTCCAATCTCCAGCAAAATGTCCTTAGCCATTTTGTACCACTCCTTTCTTCAGCAGCGGGAATCCTAGCCGCTCGCGCTCCTCCAGATAAGTCGCAGCACACGCACGGGCGAGATTTCTAACCCGCATAATATAGCCGGTTCTCTCCGTTACACTGATTGCCCCTCTTGCGTCCAGCAGATTGAACGTATGAGAGCATTTCAGCACGTAGTCATAAGCCGGGAATACAAGGTTATTTTCAAGCGTCTTCCTTGCTTCCTCTTCATACATATTAAACAGAGAGAACAGCATTGCCGCATCCGATGTTTCAAACGTATATTTGGAATGCTCAAATTCCGGTTGCAGGAATACATCCCCGTAGGAAACGCCATCAACCCACTCCAGATCGAATACATTTTCCTTATCTTGAATATAGGATGCCAGACGCTCCATACCGTACGTAATCTCCACCGCTACCGGAACAGCGTCAATCCCTCCTACTTGCTGAAAGTAAGTAAATTGGGTGATTTCCATGCCGTCCAGCCATACTTCCCAGCCCAACCCCCAGGCGCCAAGCGTCGGCGACTCCCAGTTGTCTTCGACAAAACGGATATCATGATGAGCCGGATCGACGCCAAGTCGGCGCAGACTCTCCAAGTACAGCTCCTGAATATTGTCCGGTGACGGCTTCAAAATAACCTGAAACTGGTGATGTTGATATAGACGGTTCGGGTTCTCCCCGTAGCGGCCATCGGCAGGACGTCTGGAAGGCTCTACATAAGCGACATTCCATGGCTCTGGGCCAATTGAACGCAGGAAAGTCATCGGGTTCATCGTGCCCGCACCTTTTTCAACATCATAAGGCTGTACAAGAATACAATTTTGCTCTGCCCAAAACTGCTGAAGCGTTAAAATCATACGCTGAAAATTCATGGCTTCACTCTCCAATTTAAATTTAAATATGCAAGGCCTTCAGCAGACTAGAAACAACAAAAAGCTCCCGTCCCTACATCTGCCTAAACAGACATAGGGACGGGAGCTGTACCCGCGGTTCCACCCTACTTGGCTCTTTTGGAAAATTACAGCCGCATACCGCCCGGCTCCCGCAAGAAACCCACTTTTTTACATTCGTTCGCACTCCGGAGTACCTTTCACTGCAGGCTTGCCCGGGCTTGCACTATTCCCGGTCGCTGATATTAGCAAGTTCCCTAGCAACTACTCTCTCCATCACTGTCCGATATTCAATAATAAAATATCATAGCCAATTTTTATACGGATGTCAAACAAAAGGCTCTCTCTCCAATTGGTCCAAAAAAGCGCGTGATTTCAACTTTAAACCCAGATGGGTATCCATCAGCAGCCGCATGCCTTCTCGCAATTCTTTCTTGGTCGTATCCTTCACCTGGATATTGCCGAGCCTTCGCATATCGAGCTGACGAAACAACCGGAGCAGTTTGTTAAAACCTTCACTTGTCGGCAGCCTCGAAGGGTCTTTGGAGAAGCAGCGGTGGCACAGGAGTCCGCCTAGCCGGTAGCTGAGGGCAAAGGTACCTGTCACTTCCCCGCAGTTGACGCAGGCGCTCATCTCCGGCGCATAGCCGGCAGCCTCAAGCACTTTCATTTCAAATAAATGCGTCACGATCTGCGGGTCTTTTCCCGCTTCCAGACCGGTCAGGCAAGCCTGAAGCTGTTCATATAGATAAGAGCCTGCTTCATCATCCTGGAAGGCCCTGTCTATCAGCTCTACTGCATAGGATGCATAGGCAGCCATAAACAAATTTTCACGTAAAACATGATGAGAATCAATGATCTCACCATGATTTAAAGTGCCCAGACCTGTGCCTTTCTTGAAAAATCCAAACTCGCCCTGTGTAAACAACTGAGCCAGTGAGCCGTAGCGGCTTCTCAGTTTTTTCGCCCCACGAATCATAATCCCTACTTTGCCATGGGTGCTTGTGAGGACATTCACAATCTTGTTGCCCTCGCCATAATCCATACTGCGGATTACGATCCCCTGTACCCGATAAAGCAACAGTCTTCGCCTCCAACCGCCGCTTGCGACAATCCCTTTGCCACTTTAGCTCTCGAGCAAGAACGAATCAAGAGAATGAAGCCTCATCCTCCAGCATTCCTTCCTCGACAGCAGCATCCTCATGCTGCTCTGCATCGGCCTCAGAAAGCCGGCCCATCTCACGATACAGCATAAAAGCATCTACATCACCGGTTTTCATAAAATACGTCCACGATAAATGTCTCATTGGTGTATTCATCCTTTCCCCTGGTCATGCTGCTCAATGGTCATAGGATGTGAAGAAACGGCGGCTGCTATCCTTAAGAAGCGTAGGTAAAAAGAGGGCGGCATAAAATAAAGAATGAATTAAATATGCAAATCAATCATGTCTAAAACCGAGGTCCTTCAAGACGCGATCCTGGTTCCGCCAATCTTTTTTGACCTTGACCCACAGTTCCAGGAATGTCTTGGACCCAAGCAGATTCTCAATATCATGCCGAGCCAGCTTGCCTACTTCTTTCAACAGGGCGCCTTTTTTGCCGATAACAATGCCCTTCTGGGAATCGCGTTCAACATAGATGACTGCGCCGATGTAGACGACCCCGTTATCCTTTACCTTCATATCCTCGATTTCAACGGCAACCGAATGAGGAATTTCCTCACGGGTCAAATGCAAAATCTTTTCCCGAATCAGCTCTGCGCATACGAATTGCTCAGGATGATCCGTAATCTGATCCGCTGGATAATACTGCGGCCCTTCCGGCAAATATTGCACAAGTTGATCCAGCAAGGTTTGTACGTTATTTCCCTGGAGGGCGGAAATAGGCACGATCTGCGCGAAATCATGCAAGCCTTTGTATTGCGAAATGATCGGCAGCAGCGCTTCCGGGTGGATCTGGTCGATTTTATTCAGGCACAAAATAATCGGCGTATCGGTCTGTTTCAGCTTTTCAATAATGAAACGGTCGCCACCGCCGAGTCCTTCCACGACATCAACCAGGAACAAAGCCGCATCTACTTCCTTTAGCGCATTATCAGCAGCACGCATCATAAAATCACCCAGCTTGGAGGTCGGCTTGTGAATGCCTGGCGTGTCCAGAAACACAATTTGTGCTGCATCCGTGGTGTAGACGCCATGAATTTTGTTGCGTGTCGTTTGCGGCTTGTCCGACATAATCGCAATCTTCTGCCCGATAATCTGATTGACCAGAGTTGATTTTCCTACATTTGGGCGTCCGATAATGGCTACAAAACCGGATTTGAATTTGTTCGTATTGTTTGTTGTCATAAAATAAATTACTGCTCCTTTGGAAAAAGTCCGAAGACGGTACGGCGCATCAGCCCCAACCATCGCATCGGACCCTTGTCATCTGTATTTTAACTCATAAAGCATCGGTCATGAAACATGGAACAACAGCTTGTATAAAGGCGGTCCTAAAATAATGACTCCGATAATGACTGAAGCAATCGCCGCAAGCAAAACAGCGCCGGCGGCGGCGTCCTTTGCCGCCTTCGCAAGCGGATGGACAGTCGGCATATGCAGATCGACGGTCTTCTCAATAGCTGTGTTAACGATCTCCAGCACCATTACCAGCACGGAAATGCCTACAATTATCGCCCATTCTACCGCCTGGAGTCCAAGCAAGGCAGCAAGCAGAAATACCACTGCCGCTGCCCCGATGTGAAATCTCATATGGCGCTGCGTCCGGACCGTGAATACAATGCCGCTAACCGCGCAACCGAAACTGCGTAAAAACCGGTTCATGTCCGAACCAGACCCGCTTTCTGCAGCACGGCTTCCTGCTTGGCGGTCATGACAGCTTCGGCTTCCTCATCCTGATGGTCATAGCCGATCAAATGCAGAAACCCGTGTACAAACAGGAATCCCAGCTCCCGCTCGAACGAATGTCCGTAATCCTCGCTCTGCTGTTGCGCCTTCTCAACGGAGATAATAATGTCGCCCAGTATCCCCGAGAATGGGTCAAGCTCTTCTTCGCTTTCCACTTCAAACACAATTTCCAGCTCGTTCTCTCCCTCTTCCAACATAGCAAAGGACAGAACATCGGTCGGTCGGTCAATGCCCCGGTATTCCTTATTAAGCTGGTGAATTTCCGCATCATCGACGAACGTCAGGGCTACTTCCCCCTCCGTAATGCCTTCGGATTCTCCTGCAATCTGCAATATTTGCTCCAGCTTTGCGATAAAGGACTCGGCAATCTCAAGCTTGTCCTGCTCATTATTCCATTCCAACCTCAAACTCATGCCGGACGCTCCTTTGTTTTTACCTCTTCCGGGTATTCAATTCGGGAGTGGAAAATGCCAATCACCGATTCTTTCAGCGACTGGGCAATCTTATCCAACTCCTTCATAGTCAAATCACATTCATTAAATTGATTATCGTCAAGCCGGCCCTTGATAATTTTGTGGATCATGGACTCGACATGCTCCATTGTCGGGTTGCGCAGGCTTCTGACGGCAGCCTCGACACAATCGGCAATTCCGACAATTGCCGCTTCCTTGGATTGAGCCTTCGGCCCCGGATAGCGGAAATCATCCTCCGTGAAGTCCGGCTCGTCTCCGGCCTCCTCCGCCAGCTTCAGCGCCTTGTAATAGAAAAACTTGAGGAAAGTAGTTCCGTGATGCTGCTCGGCGATATCCCGGATCGGCTTAGGAATATTGTATCCCTTCAGCATTTCCACGCCATCTCTGGCATGGGCGATAATAATGGACTTGCTCAGCTTAGGCTCAATCGAATCATGCGGATTCTCAATATTCGACTGGTTCTCAATGAAATAACTTGGGCGTCTCGTCTTCCCGATATCATGATAGAACGAACCCACCCTGCACAGCAAGCCATTGGCTCCAATCGATTCTGCAGCCGCTTCCGAGAGATTGCCAACCATTACGCTATGATGATAGGTTCCTGGCGTCTCCGTAAGAAGCTTCCGCAGCAACGGGTGATTCGGGTTCGACAGCTCTACCAGTTTCAATGCCGACAGAATACCAAACGATACTTCGAAAAAAGGCATCAACCCGACGACTAGCACGGCAGTCAGCAGACCACTTGCAAACGAGAAGCCCACCGTATAGAGCATCTGACTGGAATCGATCGGCTGATTGAACAGCAGCACAGCCAAGGAAGCAATTGATCCAAACAGGCTGACCATAATTCCCGCCTTCAAGATGGTCGAGCGCTGACTCGCTCTGTGAATCGAAAAAACCGCCGCGAACGATACCACGATAAAAACAAAACCAAATTTAAAATCAAAAATCTGACCCTGATGAACATTAAACAAAATACTGCCTAAAGTAGCAAACAGAATCGAACTAATCAGCGCAAGATGAACATCCAGCAGCAATGTAATCAGCATTGCCCCCATGGCGACCGGAGCAAGGAAGCCGACAAAAGTCGTGCTGTTCGTCTGAATCATTGACACAATCAGCATAATAGCAATGTTAAGCAGAAAGATAAGCAGCAGCATAAAAAGTTGGGTATTGCTGTACCGGTGTTTGCCTCCATTCCATATGCCGCTCTCCGAATGGAGCATAAACTGGTGGAGCACAATTGTAAAAAGCGTCGAGAGAATCAGCACACCCAAATGCGGCCAATAGGTCTTTTTGCTTTGCAGCAGTCCAAGTGCCTGAAGGCGGTCATATATTTCCTGGGTAATTTTTTCCCCATCACGGACTACTACATCGCCTTCTTCAATAACAACCTTTGGCGTATTCTCCTGTGCCTGCACCCTGGCCTCATCGGTGGCCTGTTTGTCTGCAAATTTGTTCGGCATAATCGCGTAACGGGCAAGCTCCTGTACAATCTCTCGCTGGGTGCGGTCCGAGAGCAGGCTCGCATTGACCAACTCCGCTACCTTGGTTCGCGCCGTCTCAGCATCCCGCAACTGCTCATTCATCAATTCCTTGACAATGTCGCGGGTAACTTTTTGCATGACGTTCAAATCATCGGCAGACAATTTGGGCAGCTTGTAGTACGTTTCCTCCGGAACATTGTACTGCTGCTCCTTGACTACCTTGGTCATCTCATCCAACAGTGTAGGGTTATAATTATCCGTTGCTCTATTTGTTCTCAAAAATTCATCAATATATTGGCCGTAGCGGCTTGGAATCACCGTACGGTAAATGTCAATCTTATAAGCTTGGCTTACCTGGTCATCCTGATTGATTTGCAAAATGCGCTGGTAGATTTGGTCGACCAGATTCTCATTGCGCAGCGCGACGATGCTGTAAACCGTCTGAACACGGTCAGCAGCTTCCTGCTGCGCCTGCAGTCTGGCCTTCTCATCTTCCCATTGGCGCGGTGCGCGAATGTCCCGGTTGCTAACCTCATTCAACTGAATATTATAGGTTTTGGGCACAAGATGAGAGGAAAGGCTGAAATAGAAAAGCAGCAGAAACAAAAACAGCAGCAGCCAGCGAACACCAGCGCTGTGCTTCCAACCTGATATCCGTGCTGTCTTTGCGTTCGTCCGGTTTGCAACCTGCTTTCGGCTCATACGGCATGCCTTCCTCTCTATTATTAATTTTCCATATCCTTGTTATAAGCCATAATAATTTGCTGAACCAGGGAATGGCGTACCACATCCGAATCGGTAAAGGTAATGAATCCGATTTCCTCAATATTTTTCAAAATGCGGGAAGCCTCAATCAAGCCGGAATTTTTGCCCCGCGGCAAATCAATTTGCGTCACATCGCCTGTAATGACCATCTTGGAGCCAAAGCCCAGACGCGTCAAAAACATTTTCATCTGTTCAGGCGTCGTATTTTGCGCTTCATCAAGAATAATAAAAGAATCATCAAGCGTTCTCCCACGCATGTACGCAAGCGGAGCAACCTCAATCAGCCCTCTCTCGAACGCCTTGGTCGACTGATCCGGCCCCATGACATCATGCAGGGCATCATATAACGGGCGCAAATACGGATCTACCTTCTCCTGCAGATCCCCCGGCAAAAAGCCAAGACTCTCTCCCGCCTCCACAGCAGGCCGGGTCAATATAATACGCTTTACGGAACCCTCTTTAAGAGCTGTTATTGCCAGCACAACCGCCAGATACGTCTTGCCTGTACCCGCCGGCCCGATGCCAAATACAATATCCTTCTTGCGGATTGTCTTGACATAATGGCGCTGGCCGATAGTCTTCACCCTTATAGGTTTGCCCCGGTAGGTCGTCGCAATCTCAGCCTTGAACAGATCAAGCAGTTGATCTGCCTGCAACGTGCGGGCCAGTTCCAGAGCATACATAATATCCCGTTCGGACGGCGAGTAGCCGCCCCGGATCAGCTCCAGCAACACGGTAAAAAGCTGCTCCAGCGATTCAACCTCGGATTCCGGTCCTGTCACTACAATTTCTGCGTCTCTCGACATGATCTGCGACTGTGTCTGCTGTTCGACAAGCTTCAAGTACTTGTCCTGCGGTCCGAATACCGCAAGCCCTTCCGCTGCGCTTAGCAGAGGAATCTTTACAATGTTTGTCTTCTCTGGCAAAAAGCTCATTCTCCTTGCATTTGGACTATGGCTCTTTCTTTGGCTATCGATTGTTCGACTTCAAAAAACACTTTCATATAAACTTTACCATTCTCCGTCTTTTCATGCAAAATATTTTGTTCAACAATCCTCGCATCTTTCCCCGCTTTTTCCAAAACAGCCGCTTTCGCTTCGAGAATTCCTGTCTCCCTAGCTTCTTCTTCCGTCAGCTTGCGAACGTCCTCCCGAACCTCCATCAGCCGCTCCTTGACTCTCCCCAGCGGCAGCGTCCAGTTCCGCCATGCGAGCTGATGCTGCGTCTCCACCGACTCATACCGCTCGAATTCCGGCTTCTCAAAGCCCCATATCTGCAATGTGCGGTTTCCAAGGAGCAGATGCCATTTCGTCTTTGACTCCCCCGTATATACCTTAATCTTCTGACTTAACGGCGACTCGATTTCATAGACATGCCAGACAAGACCGAGTACATCGCCCTTGGCGACAACAGTCTTCGTATTCCCATCATTTCCAATTATCCCGGAAATTAAAATATCCCCTTGTTTTACTTTACGGTTTTTCGCTACTACCGGCTTGCCTTTCTCCGCTTTCACCTCTGTCACCACTGCATCTACGGATGCGACCAGATGACGGGGGCTGTAAAGCGGCAATGGAGGCGGCGTTGTACTTTCCACAACCTCAATTGTCACCTTCGTTCCCTGACGATCAACGCCGATCCAGGATACGCCGGGGAGCTTGGCCACCAGATGTTTGGAGATCGCATCAAGTTCCTTCATGCGGAATGACCATTGAAAGGGATAAACCCCCTCCGCGCGAGCAGCTTGCATAATCTGATCTTTCGTCAGCTTCTCGTTGCCTTTTACCTCAATCGACCATACGAGGGAAGAGAGAATATAAAGACCGGCAAAAAACAAGAAAAGACCGGCCGCAAAAAATTTGCGCCGCTCCAGCTTGCGGAGCCAGAAGGGCAGTCCGCGCCTATGCTTGACATGTATGCGGCAGCCTGTCCGTTTTAAGTGCGGACGAAGACGAAAAAAATCGCCAACCGTCACCTCGCATTCCAATTCCCTGCCCCCTACGCGACGAATCCCCGAAAGTACGATCTTTTGTCTGGTTACTTCATTGACAAGCTCCTCCTGGCGTTCCCCGCGAATGGAGACCGTTACAACACCTTGCAACGCTTGCAGCCATTTCAGATTCATTTGCTTCCCTCCCCTTGTCCATGCAACTGAATGTGGTCAATTTGTCCTTCGATGAATACTTCCTCGGTCCATATCGCTCGAATGACAAGCTCACTGCCGCCAACCTCAAGTTCTCCTTTGCTTAGCGCCAGCCGCAGCCTGTCACTCGTAAAATGGAGCACACCTCTATGATTTTCAATATACAGCTGACGATTCCCGATCATTGTCATGCGAGGCAGGTCAAATACAACGTCCTGGGGCACATCGAGAAGATCGGCTGTTAACTTCCGGATTTTGCGGCTAATGCTGCGCATGGCAGATGAAGTCCCCCCTCCTGTACTTTACAAAATTATGCAAGGAGGAGTAAGAATATGAAGGAAATATTGCCCAAGCGTAAACGGCTTTGCCGTCTTCTGATGGCTACAAGCCTCGTTTCGCGTAGTAATATAAGCCATTTATAAATGTAAAACTTATATATTCTTATATTGGCTCATAACCAAAATTAGTGCTTGACCTCTAGGGGGAAGGAAAGCTGCATGGCAGAGGATTCTTCCGATCGCTGTTAAAGCCCGATTCCTTTATTTCATGGAGATTTGCAGAGGGAATCGGGCTTTAAAGGCGAGTACTACCGTTTCTTCAGAATTCCTCTGCCCCTTCGCTGCTCTCTCCTCTATGTCAAGCACTGGTTTTTAGGTTGAGCCCTTATATTGCAACGAAAAAAAGAAAACGACCCCGTCCGTGGTCAGGACG
This sequence comes from Paenibacillus roseus, assembly GCF_016424485.1. Lineage (GTDB taxonomy): Bacteria > Bacillota > Bacilli > Paenibacillales > Paenibacillaceae > Paenibacillus_D > Paenibacillus_D roseus. The sequence continues at coordinate 254,362 of NZ_JAELUP010000103.1, read as the reverse complement.
AAGTCGTTTTCTGTCAAAACATTAAATGATGCGCTATAGTCGTTATGCTTATCTGTGCCGACGTTTCGCTCTTGGTGGACCGAGAATTTCTGCCCAGACAATGGCGCGACGCATCTCTTCCTCCTGGGGCAGGCCTGCCCCAGGTTTAGCCAACTGGTTGGCAGACCGAGTGGATGAAGAGCTTTGCTTATGGAGCGACTCGGCAGCCTTTCTACTGCTTCTAGCCCGCTGCTCCTCACGACGGCTAGCTGCCGTTTGAGCGTGCTGATCCAGCGCGGTTGGCCCAGGTTGGGCCGGAGGATATAGAACAGGCTTCTCCTGAGTCCAATCCCGCTCATCCTGACGATCCCATTGATCGGGATCTGCATGTGTCTCGTGAGTATGCGGCTCGGCCTGGCGACGGGGCTGCTGCCCCTGTCCCCCCCCGCCAAAGGGCGGCATGGCCGCCTTCTTGTTCTTCTTGCCGAAGAAGGAAATCAGAAAGCCAAGCAGAATAATCGCCAGGAACGGATTTTTAATTATAAATTCAAGCAAGGTTTCCATAAAAAATCACCCCGCCATTTATCGAATTTTGTCATCGTCGGAGGAATCACCGGTTTTGCCGATCGTTCCTCTCATCTGTGTGTCAGCCTCGATGTTCTTCATGTTTAGGTAATCCATGACGCCAAGCTTGCCGCTTCTGAGCGCTTCTGCCATAGCCAGCGGCACCTGGGATTCGGACTCTACAACACGCGCTCTCATTTCTACTACGCGCGCCTTCATTTCCTGCTCCTGGGCAACGGCCATTGCGCGACGCTCCTCGGCTTTCGCCTGAGCGATGATTTTATCCGCTTCAGCCTGCTCGGTTTGCAGGTTTGCGCCGATATTTTTACCTACATCGACATCAGCGATATCAATCGATAGAATTTCAAATGCAGTCCCGGCATCCAAACCTTTGTCCAATACTGTGCGGGAAATCAAATCCGGATTTTCCAAAACCTCTTTATGTGACTTGGAAGAACCGTTCGTACTAACGATACCTTCACCGACACGGGCAATGATTGTCTCTTCACCGGCACCACCGACGAGCCGGTCAATGTTAGCGCGGACAGTAACGCGCGCACGAACCTTTACTTCGATACCATCCTTGGCTACGGCCGATACAACCGGTGTTTCGATTACTTTCGGGTTAACACTCATCTGTACCGCTTGCAATACGTCCCGGCCTGCAAGGTCGATAGCAGCAGCGCGTGTAAACTCCAGCTGGATGTTCGCTCTTTGCGCCGCGATCAGCGCATTAACAACACGGTCAACATTACCGCCCGCCAGATAATGGCTCTCCAATTGGTTAATATTAAGACCCAAACCTGCTTTCGTTGCTTTGATCAGCGGGTTGACAATACGTGCCGGCGCAACTCGGCGAAGCCGCATCGCAACCAGTGTAATAATGCCGATGCGGACGCCGGACGCGAGCGCCGAGATCCACAGCATAAGCGGGAAGAAATTCAGGAAAATAACTACTGCAACCAAAATAACAACACCAACTACCAAATACATAATCGTCGGATCTGTCAAGTGTAACCCCTCCTGCTTTATTTTTTGACTTAAACTACTTCACTTACAATCACTCTTGTTCCATCCACCTTAACAACTTTAACTCGCTTGCCGGCGGTGATGAACTCTCCCGAGGTCACAACGTCGACTCTCTCGCCTGCAATGTCAACCGTACCCGAAGGACGGAGCGGTGTCAAGGCGATTCCTTCCAATCCCTGGAGCAAAATCTTGGATTCGGCAGGAATGAAGCCCTCCTCAGAGGTAAGCGACTCCCTCAGAATAAACTTGTTCCAGATGCCGCGCTTCTTGAAAATATAACTGAAGACGGCAACCACTGCTGCTGCTGCGATAACCGCAATGACAAGTGATCCCAGAGTCGCTCCAGTATCATACGAAACCATCACAATACCTCCTACAAGCGATGCAATGCCAAGCATGCCCAGTATGCCGAAGCTTGGGACAAAGAGTTCAACAATGAGCAGCCCAATCCCGACCACAAACAGCAAGGCTGTCTCTAGCCCCGCAAAGCCCGCAATATAATGTCCGAAAAAGTACAAACCGAACGATAGCAGACCAATAAAACCCGGAATACCGAATCCAGGGACGAAAAGCTCAATCGCAATGCCGGCGATGCCCAGTATGAGCAACAAAGTGCTCAGGCCGGGAGCGGTTACAAAGCGGGCTACCTTCTCTGCCAGACTTGGATTGAATTCGATGATGGTGCGTTCATCAAGACCGAGCCACTTCACAGCAGATTCTACAGAATTCGCAATATGCTCGGCATACCCGACTTTAACCGCCTCTTCCGCCGAGAGCGTCACGACTTGTCCCTTGGTGAACGTCTTGTTAAGCCCTTCAATCTTGACTTCGGAGAACGGGTCAGCCATCTTCATGGCTATCTCCGGGTCGCGCCCATTGCTCTCTGCTGCCGAGCGCATTGCGGCGACCCATGCGGACACAATCTTAGGATCGTCAATCAGTGTTCCACTGCCGTCTACAACAGCTGCTGCCCCGATTGTGCTGCCGGGATGCATAATAATTTGCTCAGCATTGAGCGAAATGTATGCGCCGGCTGATATTGCCCGATTTTCCACATAAGCCACTGTAGGGATCTTGCTCGAGCGAATAATACCGCCGATTTCGTCGGCATTGATTATTTTGCCCCCCAGTGTGTCAACAACAAGAATAATCTTCTCTGCCTTCGCCTTCTCTGCCTCTGCATACGCCCGTTCAAGGAACGACTGCAAACCCGATTCAATCGTTTGCTTCACCGGAACGACAAAGACTGCAGTTCCGTGTGATGCCGGAGCGGACGCCTGTTGAGACGTAGAAGCGGCTGCAACCGTAAGCGCAGGAAGTCCAACAATCATCGGCAGTAGCAGCAAAAGCAGCAGCAGACGGAGCAACCAGGGCTTCATATGATGTATTGCCACAGTCTCGTTCCCCCTTTGTTTGCTTGCTAAACAGCTTCATCCCGTTGGTGTCGCAGATGAGCCGCTGCATCATGGCTTATAATTTATAATACGGTATTGATAGGCCGGCGTTTCAGCAAAATCTTTCCTGCTTCATTTTAGTATATCTGCCTTGAAACAATTATAAAGAAAATTTATAAATTTTATATTTTAGAAAAAGCCCGCCACCATTGCGTAGAACGGGTTCTACCCAACAGGGACAGGCTTTTTCAAATCGCATGGAGCTATTGCAGAAATTGCTGTACAAGCTGATTTACTAGTTTACCGTCGGCGCGCCCTTTTACCTGAGGCAATAGAGCGGACATGACTTTTCCCATCTCGGCCTTCGAAGAAGCACCGGTTTCCTGGATGGTCTGCTGTACAATCACTTTGATTTCTTCTTCGGTTAGCTGCTGGGGCAGGTAAACACTAATAATATCTATTTCTGCGGCGAGATTAGTCGCTAAATCATCGCGGCCGGCTTTCTTAAATTCTTGGAGGGAATCTTTACGTTGCTTGATTTCACGACTTAGGATATCAAGCACTTCGCTATCGTCAAGCGGTCTTTTAAAATCAATTTCCTGATTTTTCATAGACGCGCGGACCATCCGAATGGTGGAGAGTTTAAATTTGTCTTGACTCTTCATCGCTTGCTTCATATCATCGTTCAATCGTTCGCTCAGGTTCATTATGGAAGGATCCTCCTAAAACTTTCTCTTGCGCGCAGCCTCGGACTTCTTCTTACGTTTAACGCTCGGCTTCTCGTAGTGCTTGCGCTTTTTGACCTCGGCCAAAACGCCGTCCTTAGCGATGGAGCGCTTGAAGCGACGAAGTGCAGCATCAATTGTTTCATTTTTACGAACTTTAGTTTCAGACACCAGTTTTCCCTCCCTCCAAAACAGACCGTCCAGAACCATTCACGGTTATCAAACTACATTATATGTCAAACTGAAAGCAAGTGTCAACTCACGTTCTCATTTAATAAAGGACCGAGCTTTTTCCCACCCAAAAGATGGAAATGCAAATGAAACACAATCTGACCGCTGTCCTTGTTGCAATTGTTGATCAGACGGTAGCCGGACTCGGCAATGCCCAGCTTGGCCGCAATCTGGCGCGCCGCGGCAAAAATTTCCGCCACGACGGCATCATCCTCATCCGTCACATCATTCATCGTCGGAATATGCTTCTTCGGGATAATCAGCACATGCTCAGGAGCCGCCGGCTGGATATCGTAAAAGGCCAGCACCGTATCGCTTTCAAACACTTTTTTGGAGGGGATTTGGCCCTCGATAATTTTACAGAACAGACAATCCATTATGATACAACTCCTTTACCTTCGGTTATTTTACAGTGAGCTTGTCCGGCTCGTTAATCAGCAGCAAGAGCCCATAGGCCAGATCGACCCAGCCCTCACCGTTCTCCGTTCGCAGCGCGCTCTCCTTGCTGATCTCATCGTAAGGAAATTCCGCCAGCCTGGAGTCGATCTCTGTATACAGTTTCTTCAACTTCGCAACATACGCCGTCTCTTCGGCAGTTAGAGCAGTATCATGGTTCCCGATCAGGCTTAAAGACGCTTCAATCTCTGCAATGAATATCTCGGCTGTACGCTTCTGCCCCTCATGCTCTCCCTCATGCCTTGCCAGCGCTTCCTTGATTAGTTGAGGGAGACCTTGCGCATGCTCAAAGGCAAAACCGATATTCTGCTTGGCTTCGATTCGCTCTGTTGCGCTCGTCCCCTTTTTCAACTGCTCCAGCGATGCAAGCAACGATTGCGCATGCTTCCTGGCATCCCATGCCGCCTTTATGATGCGCTCTCCCGCTTCCATCCGGAACGTTTGGCTGTTCTGGATTTTCGTCGAAAACAACACTACATTCCCCATTATGCTAAAAACAAGCAGCAGCAGCACAATAGGAGCAAACCAGGACCGCTTCGCAGCGGGTTGTTCGTTCATTCTCCAGTCATCCCTTTCCGCCGGCTCATTAGCCGGCTGTTCTGAACCTGTCATCAAAATTGTAATCGAATGCTCCGTGCCCCGTCAAAAAAGAAAATGTAGCATTCGTCAACCTTCCGCCCCAGTATGCTCTCAATTGCCTTCGCATACAACCCAAGCTGGAACCTGTGGCGCTCGGCAGCCTCTTCCCAGCGGTCCTTGAAGATGCGGTCGCTCTTGTAATCCACAAGCACCAGCCCCCGTTCATCCTCGAAGAGACAGTCGATTACGCCCTGTATCAGTATCGGGTCCTCTGCGGCAGCAACATTCAGCTCTCGGGCAGGCTCGCGATAAGTAAAGGGTACCTCGCGCCGCACCCAGCTGGCGCTTCGCATTCGTACTGCAAGATCGCTTCCGAAAAAGTTTAGCAGCGCTGTGCGATCAACCGCCTCCTGCTGCCTTTCAGTCAACAGATCGCGTTTGCGTAATTGTGCAATTTCCGCTTCCAGAGCCGTCTCATCCAACTCCAGATCAAGCGGAAGATGCTGCATAACCAAGTGATTGACTGTACCCCGTTCGGCCCCGCTAATCGTCTGCTGTTCCATAAACCTCGGCCTTCGCAAGCGGAAGCTTGCCGAAGACTGCGCCGCCTCTTCCGACGCGGGAGCGCCTCCGGCGCCAGGGATATTAGTAAAGTTGTAACCGTCCTCCTGCTGCTCCAGCGCACTGTATAGTCGTTTGATCTCGGTAACCGAAGTTTTTGCTGCCAGCGCAGCCGCTTCTTCAAAAGGATACTGCCAGGAGAGGGATGCGAGCGCATCCTCAGCGGCGGACGAAGGCTCCACTTCGCCTACAGGCTGCCCTTGCGATAACGCCTCGCGTTTTGCACGCCGTTCTTCATCAACCCACGGGTCGATGGCCGCAGCGGCCTCCACGGCCAGCAAGGCTGCCGGTGTAATCGAGAAGCGCCAGCCGCTCAGTCCGGGAGCCTCGGCAATGTCTGTCATGAAATGCTGAAGCGCCAGCTCTCCATCCGCTGCTCCCCGCAGGGCGAGCGGCAGCAGCCAGTCCAGATAACGCCTTGCCGCAGCAAGCGAGTAGTCTGGCAGCTGACTTTCTCCAGCAGCCGCCTGGAGACGATCAAGCTGCTTCTGCGCGTCTGCTGCTGTGCCGACCAGATAAAGCTTCTCCTTCGGCCGGGTTAACGCCACGTAAAGCACCCTCAGTTCCTCGGCCAGCATTTCCATCCTCATTTTTTTGCGGATGGCCAGATAGGGCAGACTTGGGTATCCTACCCGTAGCTCCCTGTCCACTACCCGAGGGCCGAAGCCCAGCTCTTTATGCATCAGAAAGGAACCGTTCAGGTCCTGCAAATTAAACATTTTGCCAAGCCCCGCTACGAACACGACAGGAAATTCCAGTCCTTTGCTCTTGTGAATGGACATAATGCGAACAACGTCCTCTTGCTCCCCAAGCGCGCGTGCCGTCCCGAGATCGCCTCCGCTCTCCCGCATGCGGTCGATAAAGCGGAGGAAACGGAACAGTCCCCGGAAGGACGTCTCTTCATACTGCCTGACGCGGTCGTGAAGCGCCCGCAGATTGGCTTGTCGCTGAACGCCCCCGGGCAGGCCGCCCACGAGATCGTAGTAGCCTGTCTCCCGATAAATGTTCCATAGCAAATTCGTTAAGGAGCCTTGTCTGGCATCCTCTCTCCACTTGCCAAGACAAGCTATAAACAAGGACAGCTTCTCCCGGATGGGCTCAGGCAGCAGCAGATTATCGACAGCCTGCAGCACCGCGTCGTAATAGGCTCCCCGCCCTGCCTGGATGCGGATAAGCGCAAGCTCCTCGGCATCCAGACCGAACAGCGGTGACCTAAGCGCGCCTGCGAGCGGGATATCTTGATACGGATTGTCAATAACCCGCAGCAGCGACAGCATCACTTCTATTTCTGTTGCCTCGAAGTACCCGCTGCTCAGCTCCGCATAAGCAGGGATGCCCAAGGCCTGAAGTTCCTCAATCAAAACAGGCGCCCACTGCTGAGTTGCCCGCAGCAATATAACAATGTCCCGCCACTGCATCGGCCGGCTCCGCTTATGTTTGCCGTCATATACGTCAAGTCTGTCCGTCCCCGCCGTTCCATCCATTAGCCCGCGAATTTGCAGAGCGATCCATCTTGCCTCAAGCTGGGCAGTCTGAAGCTCAGCCGCCTCCTCGCGGGCATGGAGTGCACGGGATGCGGTTTCATCCCCATACAATGATTCATCGTCCGTCTCCTCAACTTCCGGGCCAGCTGTCCCTGACCGATCAAGCAGTGTCAGTTCTACTGCGTACGGACTTGCAACACCCGGAGAATCGGATGGCGGATAGGATGCCCCGCAGATCAACTCGGCGCTCCTGTCATAGTCCATCTCCGCCACCTTCTCGCGCATGAGCGCACGGAATACGTCATTGACACCGTCGACGACCTCCTGACGGCTGCGGAAATTGCGTGCCAAATCAATCCGCAAGCCTCCGTCCGCAAGCCCGGTAAATGTCTTGTACTTGTGGAGGAACAGATTTGGTTCAGCCAGACGGAATCGGTAAATGCTCTGCTTCACATCGCCAACCATAAAGCGGTTGCCCGGCGCAGGCTTGGCCAGCAGAGCAACGATCGCTTCCTGAACCATGTTCGTATCCTGGTATTCGTCCAGCAATATTTCGTCGAACTGCTCGCGATACTCCAGGGCTGCCGCGGAAGGAATCGTCAGCTCCGGCGTCGATGCCGTATCGCGCAGAATTCTCAGGCAATAGTGCTCCAGATCGCCAAAGTCCAGCAGGCTCCGCTTGCGTTTGGCTTGCTCATAGGCGCTGCCGAAGTCGCTGACAAGACGCGCCAATTCCTTCATCTGGGGAGCAAGCTGAAGCAGCTCAGCGCTGAATTCCTCCGGCTGTCTGGCGAACAACTCCCCCCTCGTGTCCGAAATAAGCTCTTTGACCTGCTCACGCAGTGCCTTGACCTGCTCTTGCAGCTGCTTGTCATAGCCGTCCCCGCGCAGCGGCTTCAGCTTGCCAAACTGAGCGAGTTGGAAGGAGGCTTGCCAGCTATGCCAGGGCAGCTCATGCACATCGCGCAGCAGCCTCTCGGCCAAAGCCAGATCATCGGCCAGCACGGTCGCATAGGCATCCGGTCCGCCCGGCGCATTCGCCAGCCGGATAGCCTGGCGGATCATGGCGCATGCGCCCTCAAGCTGCAAGCGAATATCTTTGGTCAGGCTGTCCACCCATACGGACTGCGCAAGCTCCCCGGGACCTGCCGAGCGGAACTGCGCGGCGGTCTCTTCCAGCCAGTGATCAGGCCAAGGATGGCTCCGCGAGAAGTCGTACAATTCCAGCACGAGCCGATACAGCGGATCATCGCTGCGCTCCCCGCCGAAGTCATCGGCCAGTCGGATGAAAGGATCATCAGGTTTCGCCTGCTTATACCTTTCCTCGAACAGTTCGTCCAGCACTTCCATCCGCAGCAGCTCCGCCTCGGTCGTATTGGCGATGCGGAAGCCCGGATCAAGTCCGATCAGCGGATAATAGCGACGGATGACGTCCATGCAAAAAGAGTGAACGGTCGTAATTGCAGCCCGGTTAAGCAGTGCCAGCTGCCGCCTCAGATGCTCTGATCCAGGATCGCGATCCAGCGCCTTCTCCAGTGCGAGACGAATGCGCTCCTTCATTTCCGCTGCCGCTGCCTTCGTAAAGGTGGCGACGAGCAGCCGGTCCACATCCGTATCGCTGGAAATCCGGCGGATAATGCGCTCCACCAGCACCGCCGTCTTGCCTGATCCCGCTGCCGCTGCCACCAGAATGTCGCGCCCCTGCGCGACAATCGCATGCCATTGCTCGTCCGTCCATGTGCTGCCTGCCGGTTTTTCAGGTTTAATCACGGGTTCCATACTGCCGTTCTCCTTCCTCTACCGAAAATTCATCCGCCTCCGGGCCGGCCAACGCCTGCCAGACGCTCTCCTTGGAACGCTTGGCTAGCCTGACATAATCATTGCCCTCAAAGAGCGGATCGAATTGGCATACCGGCTTATAGGCGCAATGCGTACACGGTGATTTGCCGCCCATCTTGTAAGGAGCAATCGCCACTTCCCCCTCTGTAATGCGTTTGCCAATTTTGCCGATCGTTCTGCGAACTGATCGTCTCAGCACCTTCCAGTCCTCATCGTTCACGACAGACGAACTGCTGTAGAAGCCGCCTTCTCGCTTCAAGGCAACAGGCAGCAGTTCGGAATATCCGGTGTCCAGTTCCCCGTCCATCAGCTTGACCGCCTCGTCATCAGCAAGCAGCAGTCCCTTGAGCTTGAAGCGCTTGAGCAACTGCTTGCGGGCCTCCTGCGCCTCCAGACGATTAGCCGAACTGAGCAGCGGATTATGCACATGGAAATACAGCACCCCCGCAGGCTTGGCTTCACGACCTAGCCATTGCGGCGAATGCGTAAGCAACACATCCAGATAGGCCAGCATTTGCAGGCTGAGTCCATAAGCAACCTCTTCCAACCGCAGCGCAGTGGAAGAGGACTTGTAATCCAGCACGCGCAGCAACAGCCCCTCCTCTGTCTCGGCAGCATCCACGCGGTCAATTCGCCCGACAAGCTCCAGTTGGCGGTTGCCGTCCAGCGGCAAAACAAGGGCGGGCAACTCCCCCTCACCGCCGAATCCCAGCTCCAGGCCGACAGGCACGAACTGGGCCCTTCGAGCATGCTCGCCGAGGACGATGGCGGCCTGGGCCACAATTTCAGTCAACTTGCGGGAAATATATTCAAATCTGCTGCTGCTCGTCAAAATATTCGATTGCAGCCTTGGCGCAAGCTCTTCGACAACCACCGAGGCTTGCCGGCGGATTTCCCCTTCCGGGGCGCTGCCCCATTGCTCGCCGAGACCGCCCGCAAGCCTGCTGAGGGCAGCATGGAAGAGCTGCCCAATGTCCGGCGCGCCAAGCCTGTGCATTCTCCGCTCGCGCAAACGCAGGCCATGGATCGCAAAATGCTGGAACGGGCAAGATACGAAGCGCTCCAGCCGGGAAACACTGGCCTGCAGTCTTTGCCCGTAAAGCTCCGTTGCCGTTCGCATCGAAAGCGGCGGTTCTTCGTTCGTATATTCAAGCGAAGCCAGCAGGCGTGCGAGGGTTCTGTTCCAATGCGGATGTACGGCAAACCAGTTGTAAATATGCCACCAGCCCTCGTCAATGGCTTGTCCCTGCCGCCATAAACGCAATTGTGCGATCAGATGGGACAAGGCGCGCTGCGGGAGCGCGGCAAATGCAAGCTGTTCCTCCGGCGATTGCCCGGAATGAGGCTCCGCCGCCTCCATCTGGGCCGCAAGACCGGGAAACATCTGAATCAGATCATGGACAATTTCTGAGGGCAGCAGGCTCTTGCCTTCCTCATCCGAGAGTGCATAGCTGACCCATAAATGCCTGCTCGGCCTTGTGAGCGCATGATAGATCAGGAAGCGCTCATCCAGCAGCCGCCGGCGCGCACCGGGGGCCATTCGAATGCCACCCTCTGCCAAACGTTCCCGTTCCTGGTCGGTCAGCAGGCCGTCCTCCTTGATTCGCATCGGCATGATCCCGTCATTTGCGCCCAGCACATAGCAGACCTTAATATTATCCGAATGCGTCCGGTCCAGGCTCCCAACCAGCACTTGATCGAGAGAAGGCGGAATCGAACCGATTCGCAGACTCTCCAACCCGGCCTCAAGCATGCCGCCAAACAGCTCCGCTGTAATTTTTTCCTCTCCTGTCAACTCAACAAGCTGATCCAGCAGATTCATAACGCCATCCCATAGCTGCCGATGCTGTCTGGCGAGCACAAGGTCTCCCCGCAGCGTATCACGATTGCTCCAGCTCTCCAGCCGGTCGGCAGCATCGATGTCCTCCAGCAATTTGAATACGGCTCTGCACATTTCTTGTACATTAACGGCTTTCTTCAACGCTCTGTCGAACTTCCGCAGCGGCTGAACAACTGTCTCCCTGCTCTTCATGATTTCCTGGAATGCTGCCTGTTCCGCTGCCCCCGGCAGTTCCTTCCCTTCCAGGGAATCCTGCACAAGCGGTTTCCACCGCTTGGCATCATTCCATTTGGCGCTGCCGTCAATTCCGGCAGCAAGCGCATAGTTTTCCAATCGATCAAGCGCCTCGCGCGTCAGAGGGCCGTCAATAGGCAGCAGTAATTCGGTCTTGATGCAACGAAATACCGCCTCATATCTCCATCCTTGATTGACCGTTTCGAGCGCAGAACGAATCAGTTCGGTGAGCGGATGCTGCATTGCCTTATCCTTGCGGTCAAGGAAATGAGGAATCCCGCAGTCCTCGAAAACAGACGAAATATAATCGTTGTATACAGTTCCATCCCGTACCATCACGATGCAGTCACGCCAGCGGAGCCCTTCTTTCCTTACGCGCGCCAGCAAGTCTCTTGCAGCCGCCTCTACTTCGGCACGGCGGCTGACCGCGGCATGAAGCGAGATTTCCTCCAGTTCGCCCTGGCGGCTGCCGGCATTGCGGGCGCTGGCGAGCATCGCCGTGCGATGCTGGTAATGACGCTCCAGGTGACTGAGCGCAGGGCGATCATTGAACCGTGCCGGAGGCTTCCCGCCAAGCTGTATCGGCTCTTCCACCTCAGCGGCAAGCTGCTCTGCAAGTCCGATTAATTGCAAACATGTCTGGGCAGAGGAATAGAACATGTCCAGCTCGTGGGGTTTTTGACCCGGAGTGTACAGTCTGTCCAAATTAAGCGTTACGGTCACCCGCGCAGCGTGGAGAACGAGTTGACCGATCACCTCCATCTCCTTGGGGGTAAAGCTTATGTACCCGTCGATCCAAACCTCAGCGCCTTTAAGCAGTTCCGCCTCTTCGCTTCCCTTGCACAGCCAGCTCAAGTAATCTTCGGAATCGATGTATTTGCCCGTCAATTCCGATTCCAGTTCGCTATAAATATGCTGAAGGTCATGGAGCTTACGATCCAGCAAGCTTGCTCCCGCTGCCGTTGCTTCAGCACCAGACTGCCTTATTCCCTGCTGCATCGCCTCTGTTGTAAACCCGTACCGTTTCCACTCACTCATTAGCTCACCGAGCTTCTCTATAAAGCCGCGCTGCCCCGCAGCTCCTTGAAACAACTGCAACCGATCTTCCAAATGATGGACAATTTTATAGAGCAGCATATTTTTCCCGTTCTCGTTAATGGGGGTAAGCGCCGTCCCGCCGATTTCCTGCATGACGCGAAACGCCAGCCTGCGGAAGCTGAGCACCTGTGCGCGAATCGTCCCCTTTACGCCAGCTTTCCCCAACAATGTATATTCCGTCTGGAACGTAGCTTGTTCGGGAACAAGCAAAATTAAAGGCATTCCGTCCGGACTGCCTTCCAGCTTTGCTCTGATCTCGTCCATACAAAAGCTTGTTTTACCTGTACCTGATCGTCCGAGCACAATGCGGAGCGGCATTCGCCATTCCTCCCGTTCCAAATTGATCTGTAAACCAATTTTAACATACTGTTTGCCGATTTTCACGTTCGGTTCAGAACAGACGTTCCGAAAGCATCAAAAAAGAGGAGGCATCTCGCCTCCCCTCATTAGTCCCGAATTCTGTGCTTGCCAAGCGTAAACGGCTTTGCCGTCTTTTGACGGGCATAAACTTCGTTTCGTAATGAAATATAAGCTATTTTATACAGAAAAACTTATAAATTCTTATATTTTGAATCCACCCGGCTGAAACAGCCGGGGTTTGTCCCCCAAGTCCGCTGCTATAGCTTGTCTTTGCTATAAACCTCGAAAATCGCATATTTCAAATAGTGGCCTTCGCTCACGCCGAGCAGTTGCGGATGATCCTTGCCTGCGGCACGCCATTCGATTAGACGCAGCAGTTTCCCCGCATCGGCAGCTGCTGCCTGAATCGTCTCCAGGAAAAGTTCCGGGCGCATATGATAGGAACAGCTGGCCGTAACCAGATAGCCGCCTTCATTCACCAGCTTTAATCCTTGCAGGTTAATATCCTTGTAGCCGCGGACAGCGCCGCTAACCGCCGATTTGGTCTTGGCAAATGCAGGCGGGTCCAGAATGACCACATCAAATGTACGGCCTGCTTCGCCAAGCGGCTTGGACGTGTCCGTCTTGACGCCCTCCGCGCCGCGAGCTTTGCGCTCATCCAGCCCTCTGGCCTGAGTGCGCAAGTATTCAAACGCATCGGCCACCACAAATTCCACCCGATCGGCGAATCCGTTGCGCTCGACGTTGCGCCTGGCTGTTTCAATCGCGTGTTCAGAGACGTCAAGGCAGGTGACCTTCTTCGCCCCGTATTTGCAGGCATGCAGCGTGAAGCTGCCGGTATGGGCGAAGCACTCCAGCACCGTAGCCCCGTCCCAATACGGGAAGGAGACTACTTTTCCATTGGCGTTCACGGGAACAGATTGGCCGTCTCCCACTCCTCCAACCTTTTGCAGGCGAATGCCGCTGCGAATGCCCCATCCGGTCATGAGCGGCTGGATTGCCGACCGGTTTTCCCTCTGATCATAGAAATAGCCGGTTTTCTGACCTTGCACAATATCTACTTCCAGCTTGAGGCCGTTTTCGGTAATCTCAATCAGCCGCGGGCAGTCCCCATAGAGAACCCCCCTACGCTCTTCGAGCCCTTCCAGTCTCCGCACGCCAACATCACTTCGCTCATAGATTCCGCCAGGCGCAAATACTTCAACGAGCGCAGAGACCAGTTCCTCGCGGCGAACCTCCAGCCCAAACGTCAAAATTTGCACCACAAGTACATCGCCAAAGCGGTCTACTGTCAGCCCAGGCAAAAAATCCGCCTCGCCATATACGAGACGGCAATCCCGCGCCTCCTCTGCAAAACGCTCCCGATGCGCTTTGCAGCGTTGGAGCCGCTGTACAAAGAACTCCCGATCCATCGCTTCAATCGGTTGATAGGCGACAATTCTCACCCTTATCTGAGACTGCTCATTCCAGTAGCCAGTCGCCAAATAGCGGCCTTTATGATCGGTTACATCAACCAGCCCGCCTGGCTCAGCCGCTCCTTCAAGGCGGTCAATCTCACTTTCGTATATCCATGGATGTCCTTGCTCCAGCCGCGGCTTGCGATTTTTTGTCAATCTAATCTGCGCTCTCACTTTTGAATCCCTATCCCTTCTATGTTAGACCTGGACCCCAAGCAGCTTCAGCGCGCCGGCCAGTATACGGTCATTATTGTCATAGCCGGATTGTGTCTGACGCCGCCAGGCTTCCTCAGGAGCGAACCACTCTACGCCCCGGATTTCCTCAACCTGGGCTTGCAGTTCTCCGCCTATCGCCTCTACCAGATAATAATGCACCTCTTTATCGACAGTTCCTTTGGTATCGTGATGATAGCGATATTTAATCTGATCAATTGGAGCGATGATTTTCCCAATCAGTCCAGTCTCTTCAACGATTTCACGAAGCGCGGTCTCCTCAATCGTCTCCCCGGCCTCCATTTTGCCTTTAGGAAGTGAAATTTTACCATAGCGGTCCTGAATAAGCTGAACCTGCAGTTCATTGTTCAAGCGCTGGTATACCACACCGCCTGCTGAAATTTCCAACATGAGTCGCCCCTCGTTTCCTATATCTTATGCGCAACAAGGATTTTATCGCTGTTCGCCGCTGGGGCGCACACTCCGATAAAATCCTCGCTGCTTTCTATATAAGTTGAGCGAATGAATGTCAGGCAAGGCCTGCGTGTGAAAGGTTCTTCCGATCGCTGTTGTTCCCAGACTTCTTGAATGAATCGTTAGAGAAGAGGAAATCCGGGAACAAAGGCGAGCGCTTCGCTTCTCCATAATCCTTTCACACTTCGGCTACCCCACTTTCGTTTCTTTTGTTCAACTTATATATATATGCCGGAATTTCAGAAAAATCCTTATCCTTGCAAAATCCCCGGGCATCACCTATTGCGCTTTCGCCAGCGGATTGGAAGCTTCAAGCACACGTACAAGCTGTCCGCGGCATTCATTCACGCCTGCCTCGGTCACCTTTACGCGGCAAAGCTGGCCGACCAGCGATTCGGACCCTTCGAATACAATTTGCAAATAGTTGCCGGAATAGCCCATGACAAAGCCCGTACCCGGCGCCCCCTTATAATCGCGTTCCGGAATGACGTCCAGCACCTGGCCTACGAACTGCTCTGCGTAAGCAAGCTGCATCCGCTCCGACAAGTCGATCAGTTGATGCACACGCTCATTCTTGACTTCTTCATCCACCTGATCCTCCATCCGCGCAGCCGGAGTGCCTGTCCGCTTGGAATACGGGAAGACGTGCATTTCTGCAAAGCCCAGCTCCTCCATGAAGCGGTAGCCTTCCTGAAACATCTCCTCCGTCTCGCCAGGGAAACCGACGATGACATCCGTCGTTATCGCTACGCCGGGCATAGCCTCATGTAGAAGCCTGATTTTCTCGGCGAACTCAGCAGTTGTATATTTGCGGCGCATCCGTTTCAATACCTCATCATTTCCGGCTTGAAGCGGAATATGCAGATGATGACACATTTTATCCGAACGGTTCAGCACTTCGATCATCTTCTCATCGATTTGGCTTGCCTCAATAGAGCTGATGCGAATACGCTCAAGGCCGTCAATCTTGTCCAGGTCCTCCAGCAGGTCGGATAGGCGATAATTCTCCAGATCGTCGCCATACCCGCCGGTATGAATACCTGTCAGCACGATTTCCTTGTAGCCTGCCGCAACGAGCTGCTTCGCCTGATTAATGACGCTGGCAGCTTCCCGGCTGCGGGATAACCCGCGGGACCACGGAATAATGCAAAATGTGCAGAAATTGTTGCAGCCCTCCTGGATTTTCAGGAATGCGCGAGTGCGTTCGGCAAAATCCGGTACATCCAGTTCCTCGAACTGGCGGGTTTTCATAATGTTGCGCACGGCATTGACAGGCTTGCGCTCATTTTGAATTTGCTCAATAAAGCCCATCAGCTTCTCGCGGTCCTGTGTTCCGATAACGAGGTCGACCCCAGGGATCGCCATAATCTCAGCCGGCGAAGTTTGGGCATAGCAACCGGTGACTGCAATAATTGCATCCGGATTGCGCCGAATTGCGCGACGGATAATTTGGCGGCTTTTCTTATCGCCCGTATTGGTTACCGTACATGTATTGATCAGGTAGACGTCAGCGGTCGCTTCAAAATCAACCTGCTCGTACCCTTCATTTTTAAACAGCTGCCAGATGGCCTCCGTATCATAAAAGTTGACTTTACAGCCCAGTGTGTAAAAAGCTACAGATGGCATGGTCTTCATGCTCCTCCCATCTCTTTGGATTCGTACATGAGACAGGTCAGGCCGACCATTGCAGCCGTCTCTGTTCTCAAAATTCTCGGACCGAGTCCGGCCAGCTTCGCGCCGCTGGCTAACGCTTCATCAGCCTCCTGCGCAGTAAACCCGCCTTCCGGTCCTACAACAAGCAAAATCGCTGCTTCCCGTCCGCTGTCATGCGTATGTCGAAATGATGCAAGCACATCGGCTATGCCGCCGCCTGATGCAGCGCCCTCCTTCTCATAGCAAAACAGCACCAGGTCATAATCGGCCATCCGCAGCAAAAGCTGCTTCCAGCTCATAACCTGGCTCACATCGGGGATGATGCTGCGATGCGACTGCTCGGCGGCTTCCTTAGCGATCTTCGCCCATCGCTGCTGGCGCTTCTCTTCCTTCTTCCCGTCATATTGCACGATGCTGCGAAGCGACTGGAACGGTACGAAGGCGGCTGCCCCAATCTCCGTGCATTTCTGGATAACGGTCTCAAGCTTGTCCCCTTTCGGCAAACTCTGCGCTACCGTTACCTTCCACAAAGGCTCGCCGCCCCGCCCGATCTCCGCTATAATATCCGCTTCGGCCGTTCCTGCCACTAGGGTAGTAAGACACGCGTGTACCGATCGACCCAAGCCGTCGCACACGACAATTTCATCGCCGGCCTTCATACGCATCACTTTCAGCAAATGATGCGCGTCATCGCCGGTAATCGTTACTGTATGTTGTCCGAATTGCTCGGGCGCAATAAAATATCGCTGCATGTCGCCAATCCCTCATTCGTTGAAGTTCAAACTTCATCATACACGTTTTATCCCGCATATGCCACATCTAAATTAACGTAAAAACGCAATTACAAACCTCTTCCAGTCCACAGGGGCGAACACCAGCTCCATCAGCGACTGAATGAAAGCGCGAATCGGCACCGATAGGGAAAACAGCGGATCAAGCGTATACATTCGAAGCTGCGGGATAAATACGATCAAGAGAAAGATGAACATGCCCCATTGCTCATGCTGCTCCAATCGAATGCGCTGACGCTGGGGCAGCATATCCTGAATAATCCGATAGCCGTCAAGCGGCGGCAGCGGAATCAGATTGAATAAAAACAGCATCGTATTCATCAAAATCAGATAATAGAGAAAATGGATGACCGCCTTCGTAACGCCGGCATGATCCGTATACAGCCATTCTGCCTGGTTCAGCACATAAACGATCAGGATGCCGATTACGGCAAGCAACAGATTGCTAAGCGGTCCGGCTGCCGAGACGATAATTCCCATGATGCGCGGATGCTTGAAGTGGCCCCGATTGACGGGAACCGGCCTCGCCCATCCAAACCCGGCGATCAAAATAAGCAGTGTCCCGACAATATCAAGATGGGAACGCGGGTCAAGCGTTACCCTCCCTTGGTTATAGGCGGTCATATCCCCGAACTTGTATGCCGCATACGCATGGGCGAATTCATGAACGGAAAAAGCGATCATCAGAACAAGGACGATAAAGGGCAGATCCGCCAACGGATACCATGTCAGTTTCTCCAAAAATTCCATAGGCTACCCTAAAGGCTTGCGGGCTACAAACGCCATCCAGTTATCTTCACGATGAATCTCCACAACTTCAAATCCTGCTGCGCGCAAGCCTTGATCCACTACATCTTCCTTGTTCATGTAAATACCGGACGCTATATAAATACCGCCTGGCTTGAGCGCCGCATAGACATCATCGGTAAAGAGCAAAATAATTTCCGCCAAAATGTTGGCGACGACCAAATCAACCGGAACCGTAACATTCAGTTTTGACGCCGTTTCCGTTCCCGTCTGCTCTGCATTCAGCACGCCAAGAAGATCGCTGAGATGCACCTGAATGCGATCCTCCAGGTGGTTCAGTTGAGTGTTCTCAGTCGCACTGGCTACCGCTACCGGGTCCAGATCCAGCGCCAGCACGCGGTCGGCTCCCAGTTGACAGGCCCCGATCGCGAGAATGCCTGATCCGGTTCCTACATCAATTACTGACTCCCCGCCCTGAATAACTTTCTCCAGCGTCCGCAGGCACAGGGCAGTCGTCGGGTGTGTTCCGGTACCGAAAGCCATACCCGGATCAAGCTCAATAATCTGCTCGCCTTCGCCCGGCTCATAGTTCTCCCATGTTGGCTTGATCGTCAGACGGTCCGATACACGCAGCGGCTTGAAATACTGCTTCCACGCCTCCGCCCAGTCTTCCTCGTCCACTATCGCCGTAGAAATCTTGTATTCTCCCGGTTCAATACCGAACTCTCGAAGCTGGTCAATCGAAACGCGAAGCTGCTGCTCCAGCGCCGCCATATCTGTCCCCTCCAGGAAATAACCCTTGATTTCAGCTTCGCCTTCGGGAATATCATTAAGCGGTTGGTCGTACCATTGTCCGAAAGAGGTATCCCGTTTGCGGTTCAGAGAACCTGATTCCTCAATCGATACCCCGTCTGCATCCAGCTCATGCAAAAAATTCGTAATCATTTCAATCGACTGTTCAGAAGTCGAAATTGTAATTTCATTCCATTTCAAATCAATTTCCTCCTCTAGTAACTTCCAGCCCATAAAGGCGGCCGCTTCGCTTCTCCAGAATCCTTTCACACTCTGGCTACCCGACTTCCGTTTATATATTTTACAACAGAAGCCCTCTATGTACAAAATGGTATTTCAAAAAGACGGCTCCTTGTCCCGATTAACCATCGGATACAAAAAGCCGCCTTTTGCTGGACAGACGCCTGTTATAGAATATTTCCCGCTCACCGATTGCTGCAACAGCCGTCTTCTATTAAGACTGCTCAAGAACGGATTGCTGCGCTTCTCCACCGGTCTGCTCAATTAGATAGAGCGCCCGGTCGATCAGCTCCGGTGTGACGGAAGCCGTAAAGGACAAGCCGTCCTCTGCGCTGGACAAGCCGCTTACCCGCAGCGCCTGAAGCTTCTGTTCCGCCTCCTTGGCTTCCGCTCGCGCAGGGAAGGTGGCTCTGATCTCCGTCATCATTGCTCTGCCCTGCGATCAGCTTCCGCCGCCCGTTCGCGGGCTTTCAGGTCTGCCAAATCCGCTTGCTCCTCGGAAAACTCAATATCTTCGTTTTTGCCGATCGGAAGCTTGCTTTTTTCATTCTGCTTGTAATATTGCGCCATAATGATCTCCTCCAGACATCAAGAATGTCTCTTCATGCCGGAACTCCTCCCTGACCGCTTGCAGCTTTGCAGCGAAGCGTTGCCATCATCCTAGTGTAAACAAAAACGGGCGGAATATGCTCCGCCCGTTTTACTGGAAATTGACCGTATCACTTTAAAATTATTCACCGCGGAATGCCTTTTTCATCCGATCAAAAATGGATTCGTGATGCTCCTGCGGCACTTCCCCTTGCGAACCGGAGAGTTGGCGCAGCAGTTCCTTTTGCTCCTCCGTCAGCTTGGTCGGGGTTACTACTGTTACTTTGACATGCTGGTCACCCTGTCCATAACCGCGCAGTTTCGGCACACCTTTCCCTTTGAGACGGAAGTAAGTCCCCGTTTGCGTACCAGCCGGAATTTTGAGTTTAAC
The DNA here is from genome assembly GCF_016424485.1 of Paenibacillus roseus. Classification (GTDB taxonomy): domain Bacteria; phylum Bacillota; class Bacilli; order Paenibacillales; family Paenibacillaceae; genus Paenibacillus_D; species Paenibacillus_D roseus. The sequence continues at coordinate 234,583 of NZ_JAELUP010000103.1, read as the reverse complement.
CTTCTCGGTTAAGGTTGGAATTTCAATTTCATCTCCAAGTGCGGCTTGAGCAAATGTCAGTGGATAATCGCAGTAAATATCGTCACCATCACGCTCGAAAAACTCATGGGATTTTACCCGAATAACGATGTATAAGTCACCGGAAGGACCTCCGCGAAGCCCGGCTTCTCCCTCTCCGGACAAGCGAATTTGAGCGCCCTCATCTACGCCAGCCGGAATTTTCACATGAATTTTGCGTTGCTTCTTCACTTTGCCTGCGCCATGACAGGTCGTACAACGTTCCTTAATCACTTTCCCCGTACCGGAGCAGTTCGTACAGGCACGACGGTTCACAATACGGCCAAACGGGGTATTCTGAACGACCTCCTGCTGCCCGCTGCCGTGACAGACGCCACAAGTTTCCGGTTGAGTGCCGGGTTTGGCTCCCGAACCGTGACAAGTATCACAGGATTCCGTACGAGGAATCTGGATGTCTGTCTCCTTGCCGAACACGGCTTCCTTGAACTCGATCGTCATCGTATACTGCAAGTCATTACCGCGCTGCGGCGCATTAGGGTCACGGCGTCCACCGCCACCGCCAAAGAACATATCGAAGATATCGCCAAAGCCGCCAAAATCAGCGCCCCCGGCTCCGCCGCCGAAGCCTTGATTCGGATCAACATGTCCGAAGCGGTCATAGGTCGCCCGCTTTTGCTCATCGCTTAGTACATCATAAGCTTCTTTGACTTCCTTGAACTTCTGTTCGGCGTCCGCCTCTTTGTTAACATCCGGATGGTACTGCCTAGCCAATTTCCGGTATGATTTCTTGATATCATCCTCCGAGGCGCTCTTGCCAAGCCCCAGCACTTCATAATAATCCCGTTTCTCCGCCAATCAAAGTCACCCCCAATGAATCATGCCCCATCAAAACCCCATCCGCAACGAAGGTCAAAGTCAAGCCGAGCCTGACTTTGACCTTGCATGTTGTAATGGCTGGTTAAGCTAATGCATTATTTTTTGTCGTCTACAACCTCATAGTCGGCATCAACTACATTATCTTTTCCTTTGGTTTGTCCGCCGGCTTCCCCGCCTTGATCCGCCTGGCCAGCTTGCGCTTGCTCATAGAGCTTCACGGAAAGCTGCTGCACGATTTGAGTCAGTTCTTCGGTAGCGGCATTGATTTCCTCGAGATTGTCCGTTCCAATCGCTGCTTTCAGTTTTTCTTTCGCAGCATTGGCTTTTTCAACCTCACCGGCATCAGCCTTCTCTCCAAGGTCTTTGATTGTTTTCTCTACCGTATATACAAGTTGATCTGCGTTGTTCTTCGCCTCAACCAGTTCGCGGCGCTTGCGATCTTCCTCTGCATTCAGCTCAGCATCTTTCATCATGCGGTCGATTTCTTCATCGCTCAAACCGCTGGAAGATGTGATCGTGATTTTTTGGCTTTTGCCTGTTCCTTTATCCAGCGCGGATACGTTAACGATACCGTTGGCATCGATATCGAAGGTAACTTCGATTTGCGGAATGCCCCGCGGAGCCGGAGGAATGTCACCCAGCATGAACCGTCCAAGCGTTTTGTTGCCGTTCGCCATTTGGCGCTCGCCTTGCAAAACGTGAATTTCTACGCTGGTTTGGTTATCTGCGTAGGTGGAGTACACCTGAGATTTGCTTGTCGGGATTGTTGTATTGCGGTCGATCATCTTCGTAAATACGCCGCCTGCAGTCTCGATACCGAGAGACAACGGAGTAACGTCGAGCAATACGACATCCTTGACATCTCCTGTCAGAACGCCAGCTTGAACCGCTGCGCCCAGCGCTACCACTTCATCCGGGTTAACGCCTTTGTGAGGCTCTTTGCCGGTCAGCTTCTTGATCGCTTCCTGTACCGCAGGGATACGGGTCGATCCGCCTACCAGAACGATTTTGTCGATTTGGCTTGTGCTCAAGCCGGAATCGCTAAGCGCCTGACGAGTCGGGCCAAGCGTGCGCTCCACAAGCGGAGCAGCCAGCTCTTCGAATTTCGCGCGGGTCAGGTTCGTCTCCAAGTGCTGAGGCACCCCGTCTACCATCGTAATGAATGGCAGGGAAATCGTTGTTGTCAGAACGCCGGACAGCTCTTTTTTCGCCTTTTCCGCTGCATCTTTCAAACGCTGAACAGCCGCTTTGTCTTTGGAAAGATCATTGCCGTGCTCTTTTTTGAATTCGGAAACCAGATGATCGATAATGACTTGGTCAAAGTCGTCGCCGCCCAACTTGTTGTCGCCGCTGGTTGCTTTAACTTCGAAGAAGCCGTCACCCAGTTCTAGGATCGAAACGTCAAATGTACCGCCGCCCAGGTCATAAACGAGGATCGTTTGGTCTTCGGACTTCTCCAGACCGTATGCAAGCGCCGCAGCTGTCGGTTCATTCACGATACGCAGCACTTCCAGACCGGCAATTTTACCTGCATCCTTGGTTGCTTGACGTTGACTGTCATTGAAATAAGCTGGAACGGTGATTACAGCCTGGGTTACAGTCTGGCCCAGATAAGCTTCTGCATCTGATTTTAGCTTTTGCAAGATAATCGCGGAAATTTCTTGTGGGGAAAATTCCTTGTCATCAATTTTTTCTTTGTAACTGCTACCCATATGGCGTTTAATGGAAATTACTGTACGGTCCGGGTTAGTGATCGCCTGACGTTTTGCAGACTCCCCGACAATACGCTCTCCGTCTTTCTTAAAGCCTACAACCGATGGTGTTGTACGGTTTCCTTCCGGGTTAGGGATAACGACGGCTTCTCCGCCTTCCATAACCGCTACGCATGAATTCGTTGTTCCAAGGTCAATACCGATTACTTTACTCATTAAAGCTCCTCCTTGTGTATTTGTATATGTTTAGCCGCTTACTTTAACCATTGCTGGACGCAATACTTTTTCTTTGAGTGTATAGCCTTTTTGAATTTCTTCAACCACAATGCCTTCCTCATATTCCTCAGACTCCACTTGCATAATCGCCTGGTGGAAATCAGGGTTGAACGGCTGGCCTACCGTCTCCATCGGCTTCAAGCCCTCCTGCTGGAGAAGCTGGTCGAATTGACGGAAGATCATGTCAACACCCTTGATGAAGGAATCTTTGTCGTCGGAATCCTTGGAGGCGGAAACGGCGCGCTCAAAGTTGTCAATGATAGGCAGCAGTTCAGTAATCAGCTTCATGGAAGCGTACTGGGCAAGCTCTTCCTTCTCCTTTTGAGTGCGGCGGCGGAAATTGTCATAGTCAGCCTGAACGCGCAAAAGACGCTGATGATTGTCATCGGCCTGCTTTTGCAATGCAGCAATGCGCGGATCAACCTCTTCAGCTAAAGGCTCTTCTACTTCCACTTCATCTATAACATCAGCCGCCTGTGCGGTTGCATCCAATTCTTCATTCGTAATTTCAGCTTGTTCTTGTTGCTCGTTGAACGTTTCTTTATTCGTGCTCACGAATGCTTCACCTCCTTAAAATAATCCAGCTTGCTGTCAACACGAGTCAAGGCAGCCTTACTTATACCACTTGCCGTACAGTAAAGCCACGTCCTTGGAAATCACATCCAGCAGGCTGATCACCTTGCCGTACTCCATGCGGGTCGGGCCCAAAATACCGATGGTGCCAAGCGACTGGCCGTCTATGGAATAAGTTGCAGTAATCAAACTGCAATTGTTAATGGCTTCATGGTCATTCTCTGAACCGATCTTTACCTGAATACCGGGAGTCGCAGATACGAGCTTGATCAGCGCCGGCTGTTCATCGAACAGCTCAAGCAGCGTCTTCACTTTCTCAACATCCTTGAATTCAGGTTGAACCAGCATATTTGAAGTCCCGCTGACAAAGACTCGATGTTCCTGCTCACCCGCTATCAGCACATTACCCAATATATCAAGAAACTCCTCATAATGGCCCACATATCTGCCCAGTTCTTGACCAACTTCAGAATATAATCGGGAGCGAAGGCGGGAAAATGGAACTCCAACCAGCTTTTCATTCAAAATTCTCGTCACTTTCTCGATCTCGGACATATCAACGCCGCTCGGAATGGAGACCGTTCGGTTCTCAACATGTCCCGTGTTGGTGACAATAATGGCTACTGCCGTATTCTCATTGAGCGGGACAAGCTGGAAATGCTTCAAGGAAGTATTGAAGGTCTCCGGGCCAAGTACAATCGAAGTATAATTCGTCAAATTGGACAATATCGTGGCCGCATGTTGAATGACCTGCTCCATCTGATTCATCTTATCCGCCAGAAAATGTCGGATACGCTCCAACTCATGCTCGCTTACCTCTCCCAGCTTGACAAGATGATCGACATAATAGCGGTAGCCCTTCGTTGAAGGCACGCGTCCCGCGGAGGTATGCGGCTGCTCAAGGAAACCAAGCTCCTCCAAGTCCGCCATCTCATTGCGAATCGTCGCCGGACTAAAGCCCACGCCGCCCCGCTTGGAAATGCTCCGCGAGCCGACAGGTTCCGCTGAACGGATGTAGTCATCCACGATGGCATTCAAAATCATTCTCTGTCTCTCAGTCAGCAATGGAACCCCTCCCGTCATTCATCTGGATCAAACTGTGAAGCGGCAATCTCGTTCACTTCGTTAGCACTCATTAGCGTAGAGTGCTAATCGTTAATACAAAAATACCAAACCAACTTGAGCGTTGTCAAGTCAGTTCAGTATTTTGAGCACAGCAATTTCATCACAGCGTTCCTGCTTGGGGCAATGAACGCAATCCGTCCAGACCTTCTCGGGAAAAATTTCTTTCTCTACAACATGAAAGCCGTTCTTAATGAAAAACGCTACTTCATATGTTAACGCCATAACTTTAGGCAGTCCCTGTCGCTTCGCTTCTTCCAACAGCTTGCTGATCAGCTTGCTGCCAATGCCCATCCCCTTATGACCTTCCGTGATGCCAAGCGAACGAATTTCGACCAAATCGCTTCCCAACTTGAACAAGGAGCCGCAGCCTACAATCTGTTCATCCAGTTCCGCCACCACGAACGTGTCAATAAGTCTGGAGAGCGCCTGGCGCGACCTCGGAAGCATAATCCCCTTTTGGGCATAACCTTCGATAAGTTCGTATAGTTCATCTACATCTGTTTCTGTTGCTTTTCTGCAGATAACCGTCTGCATCGCTTCTCCCGACTGTATGGACATCCGCTTCGCCTTCCTTCTATAAACAATAACAATATGAATAAATATACATCATAGAGAATGAACATTCAATACTTGTTTTGAATAAATTTGAAGGGACTCCTGTTGCCACAGCAGGCGTCGGTTATTCGGTTCAGCTCAGGAACGCGCCAAAGACTTCATTGCCGAGCGGTACCCCCCTTTCCGAAAGGCGATAACGTTTCTCCGTAGGGCTATATTGCAGCAGGCCGCTACCGATCAGACGGTCGATCGTTTCTCCAAAAACATCTCTTAATTCTATGCCGGGAAACTGGGAATGGAACCGATCCGCGGTCACTCCATCAAGCATTCTGAGGCCAACCATCATGAAATCCTCCATTGCCTCGGAAGGCTCCACTTGCCGCGTTTCCAGACGAGGCAGCTGCTGGCGGGCCGCATCAATATACGGCTGAACCCCCTTGATATTAATATGCCGCTCTCCATGATGATAGCCGTGCGCTCCCGCACCCATACCATAATACGGCTCATTCCTCCAATAAGTCATATTATGGCGGCTCTCGTAGCCCGGAAGTGCAAAGTTGCTGATTTCATATTGATGCCTGCCCGCATTCTTGAGCCGGTTCATAATGAGCAAATACATCTCCAGTTCCTCATCTTCGGAAGGAAGGGGCAGCTCGTCCCTTTGGTACAACGTATGAAACAGCGTATTTTCCTCAATTTTCAGCCCATAGAGCGAGTAATGCGGCAGCTCAAGGGCAAGCGCGCGGCTGACGCTCTCATCCAGTGTCTCCAGCGTCTGATCAGGCAGATTGAACATCAGATCAATAGACAAATTGGTGAAGCCTATGCTTCTCGCATTCTCAATGCTGCGATACACATCGTCGACATTATGAATTCGCCCGATTCGCTCCAGCAGCTTGTTATCAAAGGACTGCACGCCAAAGCTGATCCTGTTCACGCCGCCGTCACGCATGACCTGCAGTTTGTCCAAATCGGTCGTGCCCGGATTGGCTTCCATCGTAAATTCCACCTGCTCAGACAAAGGAAAGTGTCTTTTGACCGCAGATAAAAACAACTCCATCTGAGGCGGTGTGAGAACCGTAGGCGTGCCCCCGCCGACAAATACGGTATCGATCATCTGTGGTTTGATTTGCTCCACGGTCCATTTCATTTCCTGCTCCAGTGCTTCAAGGTAATCCTCTACCGGCTGACCCTTCAGCACAAAAGAGTTGAAATCACAATAAAAACACTTGTTTGTGCAAAACGGGATATGAATGTATAGCGCTCGCGGCGAAGTTGTTATCATCAGCTATCTTTCTCCTCTCAGGTACGCAAGGAGGGGAGAGCAGCGCCCTCCCCTCGTGCTATTCCTACCCTTCCGCTTCATCAGCCAAAAGAATTAATCATCAATTTTCAGTACCGCCATGAAGGCTTCCTGAGGAACTTCGACGCTGCCGACCTGCTTCATCCGCTTTTTACCTTCCTTCTGCTTCTCAAGCAGCTTACGCTTACGGCTGATGTCACCGCCGTAACATTTGGCAAGCACGTTTTTGCGCATCGCCTTGACCGTCTCGCGCGCAATAACCTTCGTGCCGATCGAAGCCTGTATCGGAACCTCAAACATCTGACGCGGAATGAGTTCTTTCATCTTCTCGCAGATGACCCGCCCGCGCTGATATGCGCGGTCGCGGTGAACGATAACGGACAAGGCGTCAACCTGCTCGCCGTTGAGCATAATGTCCATCTTCACCAGATTGGACTTGCGGTATCCCGACACCTCATAATCAAATGAAGCGTAGCCTTTCGTGCTTGATTTCAACTGATCGAAGAAATCATAGACGATCTCGGAAAGCGGAATATGGTATTTGAGTGTGACCCGATTCGTATCCAGATACTCCATATTCTCGAATTCTCCGCGTTTGCCCTGGCATAGTTCCATAATGGCCCCGACAAAGTCATTGGGCACAATAATAGAGGCTTTGACATAAGGCTCTTCTACATACTCCAGCTTCCCGGCCTCCGGATAGTTGGACGGGTTATCGATATCAATGGTCTGTCCATTGGTTAGAGTAACTTTGTAAATAACGCTCGGAGCGGTTGTAATAAGCGGGATATTGAATTCCCGCTCGATCCGCTCCTGGATAATCTCCATATGCAGCAAACCGAGAAAGCCGCATCGGAACCCGAAGCCAAGCGCAGACGAAGTCTCCGGCTCATAGCGAAGCGAGGCGTCGTTAAGCTCCAGCTTTTCCAGCGCCTCGCGCAGGTCATTGTAATCTTGTGTCTCAATCGGATAGAGCCCGCAGAATACCATCGGATTAATGCGACGATAGCCCGGTAGCGGCGCAGGAGCCGGACGCTTGGCCTCGGTTATTGTATCCCCCACTCGGGTATCCTTCACGTTCTTGATACCTGCCACTACAAAGCCTACATCGCCGATCGACAGCTCATCGATGATCGACATCCGCGGCTTGAAAGCTCCTACTTCAATAACTTCAAACTCCGCACCGGTAGCCATGAAGCGGATTTTCTTGCCCGCCTTGATACTGCCGTCCACAACTCGCACGTAAACGATAACGCCCTTGTACGGATCATAGTGGGAGTCGAAAATAAGCGCTTTAAGCGGCTCGTCCGGATCGCCCTGCGGCGACGGAACCTGCTTGACAACCTGCTCCAGAATTTCCTTGATGCCGATCCCCGCCTTTGCGGAAGCAAGCACAGCTTCACTGGCGTCAAGGCCGATAACATCCTCAATCTCCTGCTTGACACGCTCCGGGTCTGCACTCGGCAGATCAATCTTGTTAATGACCGGGAGAATCTCCAAATTATTGTCGAGTGCCAGATATACATTAGCCAGTGTCTGCGCTTCAATGCCTTGAGCAGCATCTACAACGAGCAGCGCGCCTTCACACGCAGCCAAACTTCTGGACACCTCATACGTAAAGTCTACATGCCCCGGCGTATCAATCAGATTCAACAGATACTCCTCGCCGTCGTCGGCGCGGTATGTCAATCTGACCGCCTGGAGTTTAATTGTAATTCCACGCTCGCGCTCCAGATCCATCTGGTCAAGGACCTGATCCTGCATCTCGCGGTTCGATAACGCGCCGGTATACTCCAGTATCCGGTCAGCCAGTGTCGATTTCCCATGATCAATATGGGCAATGATTGAAAAGTTGCGAATTTTACTTTGTCGCTCACGAACGTCTGCCATGCTTAACCCCCACACCAATCAAATGCAATATCCATTCATTATATCAGTAGAATCACTGCCCAGCAATGACCCACAAGACAGATTAGTTCGTAATGGAGTCAAACAAGGACACAACAAACCGAATTCCGCTGCTCGACAGAGACTGCAGTACGCCTGCGGTCTGATCAGCTACGCGGTTGACCGCAGGTTCCCTGTATTCCCCGTAAATGCCGGGCATTCGCTCCTGAATCGGAGCATATCGGCCGGCATTCGACGTTTCCTGCTGCACGTAAGGTCCATATATTGGCTGCCTGGACACAGGGGCAGCGTCCTGCTGATATCTCGACTCCGGCACAAGTCCTGCCACAGAGGAAGCAGAAGGTTGCTTGACAGGGCCGTATACATTCTCAATGCCTGTGGATGCCGTCTCAATGCCAAACACCAATACAATCGCAATAGCGGCCCCGATAATGGCCCATTTAAATGAATGCTTCTTTTTCATCCGCTGCGCTTCCTCCTTTAACATGTAGCTCGGCTTGAATCATCAGGCTGCCGGTTTTGTGTTTACTTTTTCCACTTTTTCAGACCCATAGTAAATTTCCGATACAATCTTCGCCAGCGCATCGACAGTACGATACGATTCCTCCAGCGTGTTGTCTACGCCGCCAACCTCGATCAGCACGCTTTGTTCTGAAAGGGACTGGTTGTATTCTCCGTTGCCGGTAGCTGCTGTTTTCCCCCATACCCCTCGAGAGATGCCCGGGTATTCTTTCTCCAGCGCATTGTGAATTTTAGTCGCGAAAGCTTCATTCTTCTCCCAATCCGGGTTGCGATGACCGATAATGAAAAACAACTGCGCGTAGTCTTTGCCGTTAATCGTAGCTGTCGTATGCTTCCTGCGCTGCGAGTCACGGTGAACATCAAAGTAAAATTTCAGCTGCGGCTCGGCGGCCATCGCACTCTTGACCGTTTCTTTCGAATATTTATAGGATAACTCCCAACGATAGTTTTTAATCGCACTTGAATAATCCGTATTCGAATGGAGGGCGCCAATCCCAACCTCCTCTAGCTTCTCGGCCAATCTTTTACCGACTAAGGTTATATTATCCGTCTTGGAATCCGCATTGTTGTCCCCGACAGCATACCAGGATTCTCTCGGATGAGAGTGATAAATCAGCACCTTTTTTCTGCCCGCATCTGGCGTGCTGACCTCATCCTGCTTCTTGCCGTTATTGCGGGGCGGTTGTGCGGCTACAGGCGGCTTCACCGAATTGCTTTTCCCATTGCTTTTGCCTGCTTCTCCCGTCTTCGACTTGCCATCGCTGTTCCCCTGCTGGTTGGCCGCATCGCCTGCATCAGCTGCAGGCAGGGGCTGACGATCCTTCGGACCCGTATCGGTCTTGCTGCCTGTTCCGGAACGAAGCAGAACCGCGTCATCTGCTCCCAGTCCCGGAAGCTCTGAGGCAATCAAGCTACGCGGATCATGTGGATTGACATTTGTGAGCATCCGCAACATGAAAGCAGCGGTCTGGGTGCCGGAGAAGGCGCCATCCGTATTTTTCTGGCCTTCAAAAGCAGGAATTTCCATACCCAGCATACCGGTGAACATCCCGCTTGAAACCGATGAAGCGAAGCCCTTCATCGAGGACACCGGCGATGTCGAAGCCTGCTGATGAAGCATGCCGCCCAAGCCGGCTGCAATAAAAAAAATCATAGAACTGAAAGATAGCGCTGCAAATGCTTTACCCGTAACAAGAAGCTGGCGAATAGGTTCACTGCTTCCCTGACGAAATAATGTTAAGACCCATCTTTTCATTCGGACATTCCTCCAGCCTTGTCTATCGCTTTACTATCATCCTATGAGTAGAGTCAGGCTGATAGAACTGTCCACGCCTATAAAAAAGAGAGTTGTAGAATTACTAGAGCTTGCCGGATGCGAAAAACTTAAAAAACCTCCTGCAAGCTGAAAAAGGCTTGCAAGAGGCTGCACTGGTTGTCTATAGAGTCAATGCGTGTAAGCCGCAACGTTAGTGCTGTCGACAGCCTGATGAAGCGCGGCGTTAAGGCCGCTGGCAATGATGTTGCCGATGTCTTCAATAAATTCATCGACTTCCTTGGGCGTAACAAGCAGATCATGCCCCATCGGAGACAAAATTTCTCTTACGAGCTCCAATCGCTCATTCTCTTCCATTTGATCGAGCAGTCCGAGAATTTGCCCGGTATTGGAGGTCTGTGACTGGAAATGCTTCTGCATCATCTCAAAGCAGTTATTGACGATCGTGGAGGCGAACATAACGGTAGGGACACCGATTGCGATTACAGGAACCCCCATGATCTCCTCTGTAATTCCGCGCCGCTTGTTGCCGATTCCTGAACCTGGATGGATGCCGGTATCGGAAATTTGGATGGTCGTATTTACCCTTTCGATGGCTTTAGATGCAAGAGCGTCTATAGCCACGATAAAATCGGGCATGGATTGTTCGACGATTCCCTTGATAATATCGCTGGATTCAATGCCGGTTATGCCCAGAACCCCAGGGGAGACAGCGCTGACAGGCCGGTATCCGGGCGCGACATCGTTTGGCATCAGCTCAAAATAATGACGCGTAACCAGAACATTCTCCACGACAATCGGTCCCAGGGCATCGGGAGTCACGTTCCAGTTGCCAAGACCTACAATTAATGCCTTGGCGTTCTGGTGAACGCCGATCCGCTGCAAAAACAACTCGAACTGCTTGGCAAAATGAGTTGAAACCCTGTCTTGCAGACTCGAATCATGTTTGCGTAATCCGGGTACTTCGAGCGTGACATAATTTCCAATCATTTTCCCGATAGCTTGGGAGCCATGCTCATTATCAACGCTCAGGGTTGTAATTCGAATGCCGTTATCATCTAATGTCGTGGCGGAGACGCCAGGGATGACCGCGCCCCCCTTCTCAGCAATTTCCTTGGCCTCAAGCGCAAGGTCTGTGCGGACGGAAAACTGCTTTAGATCCAGATCGCTCATCTGTACTGCACCCCTCATAAAAGAAATTAATTTTAGTGTGCGCCTGTGCGTTTCTTTTATGCGAGGGGGAGAGGAACTATTGCTTTTTGGGATTGCGCATGGTAATATGTTTTAAGTTGTGTTATGTAGACATATAGTTTTTTCCTGTACAGGAGGTGAAAGCCATGCCAAACATTAAATCCGCTATCAAACGTGTAAAAACTAGCGAGAAACGCCGTGCTCTGAACGCTTCTCAAAAATCTGCACTTCGTACGGCAGTTAAAACTGCTGACCAAGCAATCGCTGGCGCTGACGCAGAAGCAGCTAAAGCCGCTCTGATCGTTGCCACGAAAAAATTGGACAAAGCCGTTACGAAAGGCCTGATTCATAAAAATGCGGCTGCCCGCAAGAAATCCCGTCTGGCGAAAAAGCTTAACGCTCTTTCGGCTCAAGCATAAGAACTTCTTCTGCATACATGCAGATTGAAATAGGTTTATGTGAGGGATACAAGCGGTACAAGGAACATAACGTTGCTTGTACCGCTTGTATTTCCGGGAAGAATGCTCACGCTGCTATGAACAGACAAGTCCTGTATCGATTCGATAAGAATCAGTACAGGACTTTTTTTATAAAAAAGAAGGGGCCTTGTTTTATGGGTATAAGTTGAATGAAAGAAACGGAAGCAGGTAGCCGGAGTGTGAAAGGATTCTGGAGAAGCGAAGCACTCGCCTTTGTTCCCGGATTTCCTCATCTACTGCCATTTATGCATGAAATCCGGGAACAACAGCGATCGGAAGAACCTTTCACACGCAGGCCTTGTCTTAGTTAACTGGCGCCCCATCTCTAAACTTCAAGCTCCCATCCTTAGCAAAAAAAGCTCCACGCCGAGCACTTTATCAATTTGCCCGGTCTTCATATGATAATCCAACTCCGCAAGACGGGACAACTCGATTGCCAGACGGCTTGCTTCATAACGGCGCGCCTTTTCTGCCGCCAGCTTCACAACATAAGGATGCAGCCCCAGATTCGACCCGATCTGCTGCGGCGTATACTGGTAGCCCTCCAGTTCCTTGATTTGGAGCATAATGCGAAACTGACGAGCCATCAGCGCCACAATTTTAATCGGTTCCTCCTTGCGCAGAAGAAGTTGCTTGTAAAGCTCCAGTGCTCTCTTGGTCTGGAACGAGGCCATTGCATCCACAAGGGCGAATACATCTTCCTCCACAGAAGGAATCGTCAGTGTATCCGCTTCATTGCGGCCGATCTTCCCGCCTTCCCCGACGTACAGACAGAGCTTGTCCACCTCCTGCGAGATCTGTTGCAAGTTGTGACCACAGCGCATCATAATCAGTTCCGCAGCACCCTCGTCAAGCTCCCGGCCTTGGGTCTGCGCCCGCTTGATCATCCAGCGCAGCAAATCATTGCCTTCCAGTTCCTGAAACATCAGCAGCACATCCAGTTCCTTGAGCCGTTTGACCAGTTTGCGCCGTTCGTCGAGCTTGTCCGCCTGCACAAGAAAAACAATCGTGCTTGTCTCGCAAGGCTCTTTCAAGTAATCAAGCAAGCGATCCGGCTGATGCTCCAGTTTGCTTTCCTTGCCAGCCGCCAGCAGCGTCTGATCACGGATCAGGATAATTTTGCGCGCAGCAAAAAATGGCAATGTCTCGGCTTCCAGAACTGCTTCCTGAATCAAAGTTTCAGCGGTATCGTATTTGACGATCCCCAGCTCTTTCTCTTCCGCATTCAGGAGCTGATCGGTCAAAAAGGTTACAAACTCTTGCATCCGGTAGCGCTCTTTGCCGTACAGAACATAGACTGGCCTTACCTGGCCGCCTCGAATTTCTTTCGTTGCACTCCTCAAATCCATCGCTATTCCTCCTTGCCCGAATACCGCAACAAAGGGATGATGCCGACTCGGCATCATCCCTTTGTCCCTGAATATCTATATAAACATTCACTAAGAGGTCCATGGTCTCTCCTGTTGAATGGTCATACGATTATCAAGGCCACAACGTTTAAGCTTCCTGATGCTATACCATACGCTGGAGTGTTACGATGTGTGCATAACAGGCTCACCCGATTTTTATTGCTTGGCTTCCGTTCCATCTTTGACATGGATCACATAATGCGAGACGTTGCCGTGGCTGTCCTTTACGTCATACCCCAATGTCAGATTGTCATCAGACCAGAGAAGATTGGAAATGACACCTTCCCTCTCCCCGCCCCTGAACAACAGCTCATTGCTGTCCGTACTGTAAATCGATACGCTCTGATCCGTTACAACTGCGCTGTACCGGCTATCAGGGGATACGGCTTGCTGGACTTGCGCAATACCGGCCAACGCCTTTTGGTCGCTGAAGATATCTGCATCAACATTCTCAGGCGGCACAAAACCCATGTCAGGGGCTTCCTGCGAATTTCGATTCGATGCCTCATCCTTGCTGCCGCCGATTTGTCCGGAATAAGAGGGAGAATGCGATCCATTGCCATCTTTTTCGGCTTTCGAATTCTGCTCATGACCTCCCGACGAATTGGACGCTGCCCCATCGGGAGATGATGCCGTCACTCGGGTGACCTGCTTTTTCGAGAGTGATTCCTGATTGGAATCACCCTTGAACGAACGAGCCTGCGGTTCAGTGGCGGGTGCGGATGCGCCGGTCTCTGCCGACTCTACACCAGCCCCTTGCTCCGCGGCATCGGTATTGAAATTCTTGGTCGGCTCATCGGATGCCATGGTTTCCTGCTGTTCCCCATTTTGAGCTTGATTCGTGTCCGAAGCTATAGAATTAGACTGCAAACTGCTATCGGCAACTCCTGCTGCGTTGCCTGCGGCATTGCTGTTCTCCGATGCTGTAGGCAAATTCTGAGGGTTATAGGTCAGCATAAAGATACCGGCTACAAGCCCTGCGGCAATGACACCGCTTAGCGCACGATAACGCTGAAACCAGCTTCTGCCGCTTCTGTCCGGCGTCTTTCTGCGCGGCAGCACAGACTCCTCCGGCTCCTGACGCTGAAGCTCAATCTGCTCAAGCCGGGGCATAATCGCATCGACCAGGCTGTAGGGGGGCGCCACTTTGGGCAAATTCTCCAGTTCAGATGACAGTAGGCTCAAGCGTTTCTGCATTTCGGCACAGTCCGGACAATCTTTCAAATGACTCATCAGAATCTCGGTTTCCCGTTCATCCAGATCCCCGTCCAGCTGTCTTTGCATATAGTCCATCACCTCTTGACAAGTCATCCTCGGACACCACCTTTCTGATAATCATGGAGTAGCGTTTGCAGCTGCTGCCTGGCCCGGAATAAATAAGACTTCACTGTATTCAATGGCAAATCAAGAGAGTCGGCAATTTCATTGTACGAGAAATCCTGCAGATACCGCAGTACGACCACCGCGCGATGATGCTCGGGCAGCTTGTCAATGGCTTCACGTATATCCTTTGCTATATAAGTGGATAATACTTCATCCTCGACATTTTGCTTTTCCTGAAACACCATTTCATGCTCGTCAATCGATACCGTCGGCTTGCTGCGCCGGAATTTGTCAATGCATATATTCGTTACGATTCGCTGTACCCAAGTCTTGAACTGGGCTTTTTCCTCGTAAGAGCCAATTTTGGTGTAAATGCGAATCAGTGCCTCCTGAGCGGCATCCATCGCATCCTGCTCATTGTTCACAATATAATAGGCTGTTCGATATACATGAGTTTCAATCTCGCGCAATAGAGTAATTAGAGCGTCGCGATCGCCCGATTGAGCGGCTCTTATGAGACCAGGCTCTACCACGAAGGATCCCCCTCTCTTGCAACCTTTCAGACGGAAAGGCTGATATGAATGTTGCAGCTTAACTTGCAAATCTTAAAATTTATTTAAAGTTTTCGGAAAAGCGCATATGAAAAGCGCTTCAACCCTATAAAACTTGCATGTTATGAACTTGCATCCTCACTAAGGATAGCAGAAAAACAGCAAAGCGTATAGAGTCGATCCCCTCTCATGATTCAATGAAAATGTTGTAAGCAAACATACGCTTACCGGCCTGTTCCGAAATGCAGAATGGTACGGGGAAGGCGGATGAACAGGCAATAGAAACTGTTTTTAAAGCGCTTCTTTAGTTGGACAGCCTGCCGTCAAGTCCGGTACGCAATTTCATGCTGTTATCCCTAATTTTGATCTGAATTTCCCCATGCTGATCCGTGCGCCATGTGAGAACTTCATGCTTGTCCAAACGCTCTGTCACCGTCGGATGCGGATGACCGTAAGTGTTGGTGCGACCTACGGATATAAACGCCGCGGCAGGTTGCCAATATTGAAGCCATTCCTCCGTTGTCGATGTCCGGCTGCCATGATGGGATAGCTTGAGCAAATCGACAGGTCCCTTGTTCTGCTGTTCCTCCTGCAGTTGATTCAGCAGAAACTTCTCAGATGCCGCCTCCATATCGCCGGCAAGCAGCAAACTCCGCCCGTACAGCTTGAGCAACAGCGCTACACTGCTCCCGTTCTGATCCTTCGCCTCCTTCACCGGCATATGCTCAAGGTCGTTAAAGTTGCACGATGTTCTGGGCCACAGTACTTCCAGCGTTGCATGAGGCTCGATCTTCATTTCTATTCCTGTGCAAGCCCGGTAAACCGGGATGCCCTTGCCAAGCGCAGTCGCCAGCAGCACCCTGGCGTCGGAAGACGGCTTGATGGTCCCGTTCCATACTATTTTTCTGATTGGAATCGTTTCGATTACTGCCTGCAGCCCTCCGATATGATCCGTATCCAGATGAGAAATAACAAGCAGATCGATCTTCTGAACCCCTCTCTTCTTTAGAAGTGGCACCACGACCTTCCGACCGACCTCGAACGGGTCTCTTCGCTCTCTCCATTCCTCGCTGTTCTTGCGAAATTTCACAGTTCCGCCACCGTCGACTAAAATATGCGCGTTTTGCGGAGTACGAATTAATATGGCATCGCCCTGACCGACATCCAAAAATTGCACGACAGCTGCTTTGTCCCAGCGTCCAGGGCTATAAGCATACACAAGCATTACGATGATCAGAACGGCTAGAGCCGCTGCCTGTATGCGCCTATTCCTGAATGTAGTGCGGCTATACCCTGTACCTGTCAGCGTGCCTTTCCCAGTGCCGAGGGGTAAGCCAAGAGGCTGTGTAGGCAGATCAACTGCCGCTCCGTCAATTGAATGATCAGCTTGCTCCTTTGGCCCGGCTTGCTCATCCCGTAGCTGCCTGCGTAACGATGCTGCTGCCGCCAGCAAATAAATGCCGACCAGTACCGCCACAAACCAGACAGCCATCCACCCAATGGATGGAGATGGCCATATAAGTTTTGTGATCGAAATTTGATCCAGAGATTCAATTGTTGTGAACGTAAATGTATTCGTTATCCGTGCGAGCCATGCGGCAGCTTCTCCAAGCGGTTGCCAGATGAGGGATAACAGCAGAGATACTGTGCCCAGGGGCAGGCTAACCGAGCTGATGACAGGCACAAGCAACAGATTGGCGGGCAGTGAGAGCAAGTTGTATGTGTTGAAGTAATAGATCGTCAGCGGGAAGGAAATTAACTCGGCTACGATCGATACGGCCGTCATATCGAGCACCCACCTGCCCCGCTTCCAGTCTGGAAGCGCTCTGCGTAGTCGCGGCACGCCAAGAATCAGTCCTGCGGTCACCAGAAACGAAAATTGAAAGCTGACGTTCTCCAGCATATACGGCTCAACAATAAGCATTGCAAGCCCGGCGAAGGCCAGAATATGCAGACCGTCCTTGAGCATGTGGCGCTTGGCTGCTATAAGGCCAATTACCGCCATTAACCCCGCTCGCGTCACCGATGGCGTCGCTCCGGCAAGCAGCACATAGATGGGGACGGCAACGATCAGCACATTCATCGTGCTCTCTTTCGTCATTCTAAACAGGCGCATCGCCAAAGTCAGCCCATAAAGAAACACGCCGACATGAAGTCCGGAGATGGCAAGGATATGGCTCATCCCAAGTCCGGAAAACTGTTGAAATTGCGCAGGGTCCATGTCTTCTCTCATCCCGATGACAAGTCCCTTCATATAGCCGGCATGTTGGCCCGAATAGAGCCTGTCCAGTCGTTCAGCCAACCATCCTCTCGCCTGGTCGACTGTTCCCAGCATCGCAGGCAGCGTCCAGTTGCTGGTCGTCCGGGTGGAAATCGCTTGCGCTCCCTGCACTTTGAACAGCCAATGTATCCGCTTTGAATGCAGATAGCGTCTGTAATCGAAACCGCCGAAGTTCGTCGCTTCCGCAGGCAACTGAAGCTCCCCCGAAACCTCTATTTGGTCTCCCCGCCTCCATCCTGCCGCAATCTCCCGCTCTTCTTCCTGAAAAAGTTTGACTTGTACCAGCATTCGTTCCTTCATTTCCCGAGGCTGCTTCTCTCTATTCAAGAGAGATACCAAAATGTGGAAACTTGCCCGATCTCCGTCCACCGCAACCGGAGAAACAATTGTACCGGTCAGTTTGGCTCCCGCAGTAAAAGAAGCATCTATCCGCGCTTCCACTGCTTCCCCTGCAAATTCCTCCAGCGCTGTCACGTTTCGCATATCCACAAACGTTCGCTCTCCCACAGCAAGCGCAAAGGCTGCCAGACAAATAAAGGCAAGCCTTCGCCCTGTATAGCCCAATAGTGCCAGCCCAGCCAGAAAAAAAGCCAAGGCAATACCAAGCAGCAGCACGGCAGAACTGGTGAGCGAAGCTGCCGCCGCGCTCCCCGCCACCCAGCAGACAACAAACCATACCAGGGGTCTTTTTGACATCATCATTTCACCTCATTCCAGCTCATCTACACTCCCATATGGGAAGCCAAAGCTGACCTCTATGAACAAACAGCAGCACAAAAAAACACCTCTCATACCCATCCATTGATGTGTAAAGAGGTGCTTCCCCAATTCCATATTCAAATTGAATTTTTCAAGAACGTCCGTTGATCAGGCTTGAACGTCCATCACCGTCTGCGGCGGCGGAGAATAATGATGGAGACTGCGAAACAAAATCCCTTTCTGCTCCATCAGGCGGACAACCTTCTCGCTATCCTTTTTATAAGCACGATGATAAACAATTTCCTTGACTCCGCTGTTTGCAAGCATATTGGCGCAAGTCCAGCACGGCTGGTCCGTTACATATACAGTCGAGCCTTCACGGTGAATGCGATCTGTGAAGAGCAACAGGTTCTGCTCCGCGTGAATGGTGCGGATACAGCGCTGTTTCTTGATGACCTGCTCCTGCCCGCTCTGGTGCTGCAGTTCATATTCCTCGACAATCATGCAGCCTTCCTCCGAGCAATCCGGTGAACCGGAGGGCGCTCCGTTATAGGCGGTTCCCATCAGGTTCTTCCCTTGGACGAGAACGGCTCCCACATGCCTTCTCGGACAGCGTGACCGTGTGGAGGCCATATATGCGATGTCCATAAAATACGTATCCCAATCTTTGCGCGCAGCTTCTTGGCTTGCCATAATCGTTAAACTTCCTTTCCTTACCCGCAGGCCAGCATTCCTGCATATAAATCTTGAACTTAGGCCTGGCTAGCCTCAATCGCCAGCCCGAGCTCATAAATAATATCATCAATGGATTCCGTACCAATCGATAGGCGAATCAGTCCCGGCGTTACTCCGGCAGAAAATTGCTCCTCTTCGCCCAGTTGCTGATGCGTAGTGCTTGCCGGATGGATAATCAGGGACTTGGAATCGCCCACGTTAGCCAGGTGAGAGAACAACTTAATGGAATTGATCAACTTCTTGCCTGCTTCCAGTCCGCCTTTAATTTCGAAGGTCAGAATGGCGCCCTGTCCATTCGGCAAATATGTTTGCGCGAGCGCAAATGAGGAATGGCTGGGCAGTCCGGCATAATTTACCCATTCAACCGCTTCATGCTGCTCCAGATATTCGGCTACTTTCAAGGCGTTGGAGCTGTGACGCTCCATTCTCAGATGCAGCGTCTCTATGCCCTGCAACAGAAGGAACGCATTGAATGGAGACAATGCCGCGCCCATATCCCGAAGCAACTGCACACGGGCTTTAATAATATATGCGATCGCCCCAAGCGCCTCGGTATAAACAAGGCCATGATAGCTCGGATCAGGCTGGGTCAGCCCCGGGAACTTGTCATTTTGCGACCAGTCGAACTTCCCGCTGTCTACAATAACACCGCCGATGGAAGTTCCGTGCCCACCCATAAACTTGGTTGCGGAATGGACGACAATATCTGCGCCATGCTCAATCGGGCGGCACAGGTACGGCGTCGGGAATGTATTGTCGACGATAAGCGGAACCCCGTTCTCATGGGCAATTTCAGCAATCGCTCTCAAATCCGCAACATCGCCTTTAGGATTTCCAATGCTTTCTACAAACACCGCTTTTGTTTTATCCGTAATGGCTTTGCGGAAGTTTTCCGGGTCGGACGGATCTGCAAAGTTTACCTGGATGCCGATTTTAGGCAATGTCGTGGAAAACAGGTTGTATGTACCGCCATAAATACTCGTTGCGGATACGATCTCGTCCCCGGCTCCAGCAATATTCAGGATGGAATACGTAATAGCTGCAGAACCGGAAGCAACAGCGAGCGCTCCCGCGCCGCCTTCCAGTGCGGCTACCCGCTGCTCCAGCACATCGGTAGTCGGGTTCATCAGACGAGTATAAATATTGCCAAACTCTTTTAACGCAAACAAATTGGCGGCATGCTCGGTGTCGCGAAAACCGTAAGAAGTTGTCTGATAAATTGGAACCGCTCTGGACATGGTGGCAGGGTCGATCTCCTGACCGCCATGGATAGCAAGAGTATCAAATGATTGCTTTCTTTCCTCTGTCATCAGTGGTACGCCTCCTTGAATTAACGAAATAGAGTTATAGTGGAATCATTTTCGCTTAACGCTCTCATCGGCGACTGGTGAAAAAAGTCATGCTGGCAAACCTGGTACTATTTTCTCATAATCCGGGATAGACGACAATGCTGTTTTTGATTTTTTCCAGCATTTTCGACCCGATCCCCTTTACTCTGATAATATCTTCGACAGAACGGAATGGGCCATTGCGTTTGCGATCATCTACAATGGCCTGCGCTTTGGCTGGACCAATACCGGGAAGCGCAATCAAATCTTCTGCCTGCGCCTTGTTCAGGTTCAGCCTGCCCTCGGCGTCCACAAGCGGCTCAGCGGGCGCTGATTGCGCGGCACGCTCTGGCTGTGAGTTATCAGTAGTTGTACTGGCGGCTCCCACGGCGCCAGATGAAGAAGCATCGCCTGTGCTACTTGCTGGAGGACTGATCTCCGTGCTTGCAGCTTCTTCTCCACTCGCTTTCTCCAGACCTTGCCCGGATGCTGCAACTGCCTGATTCGTTGCAGCATCCGCTTTGCCAATGAGGCCTGGACCAGATTTCGAGAGCGGTTCATCGTATGCTGCAAGAGCGGCCTCCAGCTGATTGTCCAGACGCAGCCACTGCTCGCTTTCTTCTCCGTTCCTTTCCCATAATGCCATAATGAGCAGCAGCAGCGCTGCCAAAACAATACGGTCGCCGCCGCTTTGGCCTTTACCGCTGTATTCATTTTATTGTGCATCCTCTTCATCCCTCGCCGTCATTGGTTGGATTGAATCACGAAACAACTTTAAACAAAAAGTTTGCAAATATTTGATCATCTCTGCCAAGCAGGCAGTCATAAGGTATTAAGAGCAGCGTATGAAACGCGTCGTGTAAAGGAGGGATTTACAATGAACATCGGATTTATCGGAACCGGAAGCATGGGCAGTCTGCTAATTGATTCCTTTATTCAATCAAAAGCTCTGCTCCCGGGGCAAATCAAGGCAGCCAACCGCTCCTTCACAAAGGTCGAAAGTCTGGCTGCCAGGCATCCGGGCTTGCAGGCTGTTGCTTCGAATCTGGAAGCTGCGGCAGACAGCGATCTTATATTTCTATGTATCAAGCCGCTTGATTATAAAAAGGTACTGGACGAAATAAAGGCCAGCGTGCAGCCGGAACAAATGATCGTCTCGATCACAAGTCCAGTGCTTCTGGCCCAATTGGAAGACTATGTACCTTCTAAAGTAGCGAAGGTCATTCCCAGTATTACAAATTATACACTTAGCGGCGCTTCATTGTGCATTTACGGCAGCCGAACAAGCGAGGAGGATCACCGTAGACTGGAGACGCTGCTAGGCTACATCAGCCAGCCGCTGCGAATCCAGGAACGCTACACCCGCATCGTGTCCGATTTATCCAGCTGCGGCCCGGCTTTCTTCGCCTTTTTGCTGCAAAAATTTGTCGATGCAGCCGTAGAAGAAACCGGCATCAATCACGGTGAAGCCGTAGTTCTTGCCAGCAATATGCTGCTCGGTACAGGCAAGCTGCTGACAGAAGGCGGATTCACACCTTTGGAACTGCAATCCAGGGTATCCGTTCCCGGCGGCATTACCGCCCAGGCGCTCCAGATGCTCGATAACGAGCTGGAAGGTGTGTTCAACCGGCTCGTCCGAACGACCCACGCCAAATATAATGAGGATGTCGAGAAAGTAACAGCAGCTTTCTATGAAGAAAAGATTAAAGGCCCCTGACCTCTCGCATAGCCGTCAAACGTAAGCGTTTCACGCCCGCCGCGCACAGCGGCATCCCATTTGAAAAAGCAGTGTACGCCAACTACGACGTATGCTGCTTTTTCTATAGCCGGTCTGTACAGGCCGAAATGAGTCTACTAAGACACAACGATATTAACAAGCTTGCCTTTCACGGCAATGACCTTGCGGATAGTTTTGCCCGCGATCGCATCTTGAACCTTGGCGGATTCTTTCGCTTTTTCCTCCAAGCCCTGCTCATCCAGATCGGCAGCGACGGATAGGCGCTCGACGATTTTGCCGTTCACCTGAACGACAATTTCAACCTCCTGGTCAACTGTCCAGGCTTCGTCGTATTGCGGCCAGCTTACATAAGAGATAGACCCTTCATGACCAAGCTTATTCCACAGCTCTTCTGCAATATGCGGCGCCACAGGCGAGAGCAACTGCACAAAGTTCTCCATGGCCGCCCGCGGCAGCTCATCGCTCTTGTATGCTTCATTCACAAAAATCATCAATTGGCTAATTGCCGTATTGAAGCGAAGATTGTCGTAATCATCCGTAACCTTTTTGATCGTGCGATGCCACACGCGCTTGAACGCTTCGCTGCCTTCGCCCTCTGCAATTTTCGGGTTAAGCGCACCATCCTCACCGATGAACAGACGCCATACCCGGCTAAGGAAGCGATAAGAGCCCTCTACTCCGTTCGTGTTCCAAGGCTTGGTTGCTTCCAGCGGCCCCATGAACATTTCATACAATCTGAGCGTGTCCGCGCCATATTCATTTACAATTTCGTCCGGATTGATGACATTGCCACGCGACTTGCTCATTTTCTCATTGTTTGTTCCCAAGATCATACCCTGGTTAACAAGTTTGTGGAACGGCTCCTTCGTCGACACGATACCAATATCGTATAGCACCTTATGCCAGAAACGGGCATAGAGCAAGTGCAGCACCGCATGCTCGGCTCCCCCGATATACAGGTCAACCGGCAGCCACTCTTCCTGCTTCTCCTTGGAACAAATCTCATCCTGGTTGTGCGGATCGATAAAGCGCAGGTAATACCAGCAGCTTCCCGCCCACTGCGGCATGGTGTTCGTCTCGCGGCGCGCCTTCATGCCGGTCTCCGGATCAATCGTCTCTACCCAGTCCGTCACGACAGCAAGCGGCGACTCCCCGGTTCCCGATGGTGTAATCTGATCGACGTCAGGCAGTACGAGCGGCAGCTCTGACTCCGGCACCGGCTTCATTGTGCCGTCTTCCAGATGCAAGATCGGAATCGGCTCGCCCCAATAGCGCTGGCGGCTGAACAGCCAATCGCGCAGACGATAAGTCACTTTGCCGGAGCCTTTGCCTTCCTTCTCCAGCCAACTGATTATTGCGGCAATTGCCTCTTCATTGTTCAGACCGTCCAGCAGACCGGAGTTGATGTGCGCTCCGTCGCCGGAATACGCTTCTTTCTCCACATCTCCGCCTTGAACGACCTCGATAATCGGCAAATTGAACTGCTTGGCAAATTCCCAGTCGCGCTGATCGTGTCCAGGCACCGCCATAATAGCCCCGGTGCCGTATCCTCCAAGCACATAATCCGCAATCCAGATCGGCGTTTTCGCGCCATTAACCGGGTTGATCGCATAAGCGCCGGTAAATACGCCTGTCTTGTCCTTGGCCAGGTCGGTACGCTCCAGATCGCTCTTGCGCGATGCCGCCTCCTGATACGCTTCAATAGCCTGACGCTGCTCGGCGGTCGTAATCTTGGCAACCAATTCATGCTCTGGAGCAAGCACGCAATATGTCGAACCAAATAACGTATCCGGCCGGGTCGTAAATACAACCAGCGATTCGTCATGACCATCAATGGCAAAGGTCACTTCCGCTCCCTTGGACTTGCCGATCCAGTTGCGCTGCATATCCTTAATGCTCTCGCTCCAGTCCAGCTCTTCCAAATCCTCAAGCAGGCGCTCTGCATAAGCGGTAATTTTCAGCATCCATTGGCGCATCGGACGGCGGATAACCGGATGGCCTCCACGCTCGCTGAGGCCGTCAATGACTTCTTCATTAGCCAGTACGGTACCCAGAGCCGGACACCAGTTGACCGGAACCTCTGCCACGTACGCGAGGCCGCGGTTGTAAAGCTGGATGAAAATCCACTGTGTCCACTTGTAGTAGTCAGGATCTGTCGTGCTGAATTCCCGGTCCCAGTCATAGGAGAAGCCAAGCGACTTGATCTGGCGGCGGAAATTATCGATATTCTTGAACGTAATGTCACGCGGATGCTGCCCCGTATCAAGCGCATGTTGCTCGGCAGGCAATCCAAATGCGTCCCATCCCATTGGATGGAGAACATTATAGCCTCTCATTCTTTTATAGCGCGATACGATGTCGGTAGCCGTATAGCCTTCCGGGTGTCCTACATGCAAGCCTGCTCCGGACGGATAAGGAAACATATCCAGAGCGTAAAACTTGGGCTTCCCGGCATCCTCGGTCGTTTTGAAGGTTTTATCCTCATCCCAGTAACGCTGCCATTTCGGTTCGATGATAAGGGGCTGATACCCCTGCTGGCGTTCTTCACTCATTTCTAATTGCCTCCTTGATTCAAGCATAAAACGGCTGCCGCTGTTCGGAATTCAGGACAGCTTGCGTCGGACGGCTTTGCCGTCCATTGAAGAAAAAAAGCTTCATTTCCCTTAAAAATATAACCCGTCAAGCGTAAACGGCTTTGCTGTCCCTGGACGGACAAAGCTTCGTTTCGCGTAGTAAATATAAGCCATTTATAAATGTAAAACTTATAAATTCTTATATTTTCAAAAAAACCTCCCATCCTTAGCTCATCAGCTAGGGACGAGAGGCTATTCCCGTAATATCACCCTAGTTTGCACGGACATGCTCTGTCTGTGCTCACTTTACTTACCTTACCGCAAGTCTGACAAGCTTGAGCATCCGTCGCGGCATACGAAGCTGCCGCTGCCGGCGAAGTTTGTCTGATCGATGCCATAGTTAATATTATCTGTATTTTAAAAACAGATGGGAAACATGTCAAGTCCGCGGCTCCTTGAGCGCTGCAAAAAACAGTCGCTCCGTCATCGCATCGGGCGCTTCCAGACGGAAATCACCAAACTGCTCCACCTTGGCAAACCCGGCGCGCAGCAGCGCCCCGGTGAGCCAGGCCGGTTCATAGGCACGCTGAATATGCACCTCATCAATCCGCTGAAACAGTGAATCGCGCTCTGCCCCTTCTCTTGCGAAAATGGACAGATGATGTTCGATTTCACAACGCTGCTCATCAAGCTCACTCGTCCATATGTAGGCGATATCCCGCTCATCGAGAACAAAAGGCTGCTCCACGGCATACCGCTTGAGTTGGCTCGGCGGATGCACATCGAACAGGAATACGCCCCCATCCTTGAGCGAGCGGAAAGTGGCGGCAAACATTGCCTCCACATCCTCCGACTCCGTCAGGTAGTTCAGGCAGTCGCAAAAGGAAATCACGCTGTCTACCTGCTCCGGCAGCTCCCAATCCCGCATATCCTGCTGCAAAAATGTCACCGAGCCGCTCTGCGAGCGAATCGCCGGCTGGTGTCCCGCCTCCCACTTACTGCGTGCGACGGACAACATGTTAGCCGATAAATCTATGCCATAGACATCAAAGCCTGAACGTGCCAGCGGAATGGCAATGCTCCCTGTACCGCAGCCGATATCGGCCACAGACTTCGGCATCCCGTAGCGTTCCCAGCACTGGCGGGCGAAGCTCAGCCATTCCGGGTAAGGCATGTCCTCCATCAGCCGGTCATAGACAGATGCAAATTGTCGATAGGCTCGCATGGCTTGACCTCCTTATGACTGCTGATCCGATCCCTGTCCGGTAGCCGCATCTTCGGTCAGATATGTCCAACTGCCTTCCTGACGCACCCTGCCGTCACGCATCAGTTTGCCGAGCGCACGCTTGAAGGCCGATTTGCTGATGCCGAATTTCTGCTTGATGACATCGGCAGGCGTCTCGTCCGAATAAGGCATCGCTCCCTTCGGACGCTCCTTGAGGAAGTTGAGGATTGTATCGGCATCCTCGACCCGTCCAATCTCTTTGCGCGGCGCCATGGACAGATTGACGCGGCCGTCCTCACGAATGTGGGTAATCCGCGCTTTGACCCGCTCGCCAAGCCTCAGCGTCCCGCTCCGCTCGACTGCCGGAATCATTCCGTAGACGCCAAACCCGACAACTCCGCCGTCCACCACAACAAAAGAGCCCATCTGCAGAGTCTTGGTCACCCATCCCTCAACCCAGTTATTGCGCCATGACTCCGGCGCAGGAAAGACCAATGGCGCAAGGTCAGGCTCGATCGCCGCCTTCGCTACCAACCGCCCGCTCTTGTCATGGGCCAGCTTGACGAATACCTCGTCTCCGCGCTGCGGACGATATTCCCGTTTCTCCGGCAGTTCGGACAATGGCAGCAACAGCTGGCGGCCAAGCCCAATCTCCAGGAAACAGCCCAGGCGCGGATTAATATCCGCTACTTTAAGCCGGGCCAGTTCGCCAAGAATAATCAGCGGCTTACGCATCGTCGCTGCCGGACGGTCCTCCGTATCAAAGAACAAAAACACATCAACCTCATCGCCCGGCTCCGGACGCTGACCGATAATTTCACTGTAATGGAGCAGTACGTCCTGCTCCCCATCCGTCAGAAAGAAGCCGTTTGGCGGTACCTCCCTGGCTACTTTCAACTTCACAATCGTTCCGGCAACAAGACTCATACGAACTCCACAACCTTCGCATCCGACCACAAACGCTCAATATTGTAATAGTCCCGCTCATCGCGGTGAAACACATGGACAACTACATCGCCAAGGTCAACGAGCACCCAGCGCGCAGAATCAAAGCCTTCGATGCCGCGCAAACGGCCGCCTTTTTCTTCGACCCGTTTGCGGATTTCGGTTGTGATTGCCTGTACCTGCGTATCCGAATTACCTTGACAGATAACGAAATAATCTGCCACCAGCGAGATGCCCTTCAAATCCAGGGCCACGATTCGTCCGGCTTTTTTGTCATCAGCCGCTTCTGCGGCAATTTGCATAATTTGATCCGGGTTTAATGTCAAAAGCTCAGCCTCCTAAATATTTAATTCGTATTTTTAATTCCTGCCAACAAATCATTTCGTGCCAGCACCGTTAACGGATATATTTTTTTCTTTTTTTCCATTAAAAAACCGAGTGTGGTATCAAATCCAGCGACGAGCGCTTCATCCAGATCGTTCTCGGCGACACTGCGGATGTCGTCAACACCTGGAAACTGGCGACCCGGTTCGATCAGGTCAGCGAGCCAAACAACCTTCTCCAGCAAGGTCATCCCTTCGCGGCCTGAGGTATGATAGCGGATTGCGCCAAGCACCTCATCATCCTCAACCCCATAATCTCGCCTGGAGATATAAGCTCCGGCATGCGCATGCCATAGCTCCTTGTCATAGTTCAGCACATCCGTGAAGAGGCCTTCCTCGCGGATCGCCGCTTCCATCTTGTCCACTTTCCAAAACTTGGCCACATCATGCAAAATCGCGGCAAGCTCGGCCTTCGCCGGGTCTGCTCCAAACCGGCGCGCCAATATGACTGCCGTACCCATAACGCCCTGAGTATGCACCCAGCGGCGCTCCGGCATTTGCTCGCGTACCGTAGCGATTAGTGTTTCCAGGTCCAACGCCTTACGACCCATACAGACCATTCCTTTGTATAAATTGGAACACCTTGTCCGGTGTCATAAACCGGATTGAACGTCCATCGTGGACACGCTGACGAATATCGGTTGAGGAAAAATCCACCTGCGGCATCTGGCAACGCCGGATGCTGTTTTGCAGAAAATCAGGCAGGCTGTCTGCAAGTACAGGCGTACCCGGACGATCGAGTGCAATAAAGGTGACATGCTGAGCCAGCTCTTCAATCCGGTGCCACTTGGTCAAATCATTGACTCTGTCCGCTCCGATGATAAAGGAAAATTCCCTGCCCGGATAAAGCACTTTCAGCTCGGCAATCGTATCGATCGTATAAGAAATCGTCTCCCGATCCAGCTCAATATCAAGCGCACGAAAATGAGGCTGAAAATCAATTGCCCGGTATACCATCTCCAGCCTCTCCCTCGCGCCCGCCTTGGGAGCATTCGACTTGAGCGGAGGATTACCGGCTGGAATGAACCACACTTCGTCCAGATTGCAAGCCTCCCTTGCCGACTCTGCCGCAAGCAAGTGGCCGTAATGAATCGGGTCAAAGGTGCCGCCCATCAAACCAACCTGAATCAACGGCTTCTCCTCCTTTCCCTGTCCTGAGTCAGTTATGGAAGTTCGATCGTCTTGTGCTTCTTCGACTCCTTGTACAGCACAATCGTTTTGCCGATGACCTGAACGAGTTCAGCGCCTGATCCTGCAGCAAGCTCGGGACCGATCTCCTTCGGATCTTCTCCGCAATTATTAAGCACGGATACTTTGAGCAGCTCGCGCGTTTCAATCGCCTCCTCGATGTGACGAATCAAATGGTCATTCGTGCCGCCTTTTCCGACCTGAAATATGGGCTGCAAATGATGTGCGAGCGAGCGCAAGTAGCGCTTTTGTTTTCCCGTAAGCATGAAGTTGTTTCCTTCTTTCATTATCCGATTTATTCAATTCTTATCCCGCGCGTTCGGGCATTGCAATGTTACTAGAATGCTACTAGGGTTGGCTCCCGCCAAGCGCCTCAAGGACGCAGCTTCTCATTGCCGATACCGGAGCGGGCGTGCCTGTCCAATATTCGAATGCGAAAGCGCCTTGGTAAATAAACATGCCCAGACCCCCATGAACTCGACAACCACGCCCTCGCGCTTCTTGAAGGAAGCGGGTCTCGAGCGGATTGTAGATCAAATCGCTGGCAATGGCTCCTTCCCGCAGCCATGCCGCTTCCGCCGGTATGCCATCCGTATGAGGATACATACCGACACTTGTTGTATTAATAATCAGGTCTGCATCCGCACAAAGTTCAGGAAGTTTGTCCCACTCACCCGCATAAACATCAGCACGGCTACTGAAATCACCTGCCAATTGAACAGCCCGTTCCGCTGTCCGGTTGGCAACTGCAATTGGTCCAACCTTCTCCTGAATCAAGCCGTAAATGATACCTCGCGCCGCGCCTCCGGCGCCAAAAATAAGCACGCGCTTGCCCGCAAGGTCAGACTCGACTTCCTCCTTCAAGGAACGGACATAGCCGATGCCGTCGGTGTTGTAGCCTGTCAGCCGCCCGTTATCATTGACAATCGTATTGACTGCCCCTATCGCAAGCGCGCTGTCATCGATATGATCCAGATGCTGCATCACATCGAGCTTGTGGGGGATCGTGACATTCACCCCTCGAATCCCCATCGCCCTGACGCCCCCGATAAAATTTGCAAGCTGATCCGGGACAATATGAAAAGCTGTATAAATGCCGTTAATTCCTGTCTCCTTAAATGCGCGATTCATCATTAGCGGAGACTTGGAATGGCGGATCGGGTCCCCGATTACCCCATACAATACTGTGTGGCTGTCCACTTTGTTTCCCTGCTGCACCGTCATCCGTTCTCCTTTGCCATGGGCCCCAAATTAGATTAGCGATTCCCGAAGGAGCACCTTTACGCCTTTGGGAAGATGCAGCTCAACTTGAGCGCCTGTCATTGAATTTGCCTTGATCCAGCCAAGTCCTGAGATGAATAGATCATAGTTCTTGCCGCGGGGGATTCGCACCGAATGGCGTGTCCACGCAGGCAGCTCATGAAGCTCAGACTCGTCCGGCGGTACCAGCAATCCGCCGCGGTGCTCGACATATAGCTCATCAGCCCGCTCCAGCTTGGTGCGGTGCACCTTCAATCCTTCGGACAGGTAAATGGTAAAGGATTGACGCTCCCCTTCCACAAAGTCAAAACGCGCGAGCGCCCCGAAAAACAGCGTCTGGCGCGGGTTCAGCTGAAATACAAGCGGCTTGAGCGTCTGTTCGGGCAACAGCGCCTTCAACACGGTTTTCGGCACGATCTCTGTAAAGCGCGAAGGATAAACAATTCCCGGTGTATCAATAATGAACTTGCCGTCATCAATCGGAATGCGGACCGCATCCAGCGTCGTTCCAGGATAGCGGGATGTCGTCAGTTCATTGTCGAGGTCGCTATAATCCCGAATGAGCCGGTTGATCAGAGTAGATTTGCCGACATTGGTCGCTCCGACAACATAGACGTCCCGGCCTTCCCGGTAATATTCAAGTGCTTCGACAACCCGTTCAAAGCCCAGATTGCGCTTGGCGCTGCACAGTACGACATCAACTGTTTTCAGTCCTTGAGCTTTGGCCTGCTGCTGCACCCAGTTGCGCAGACGGTTCAAATTAACGGCTTTGGGCAGCAAATCTACCTTGTTTACAACGAGCAGCACCGGATTGGCGCCGACAAATCGTTGCAGACCAGAAATCAGGCTGCCTTCAAAGTCGAATAAATCAACAATATGAATGACAAGGCTATCCGTAGCCGCAATGCTGCCGAGCAGCCGCAGAAACTCGTCATTATCTACGGCAACAGACGCCGCTTCATTGTAATTTTTAATTCGGAAGCACCGTTGGCAGATCGCCGGCTCCCGTTCTTTTGCCGATCCCGGTATATAACCGAGTTTTTCTTTGTCTTGCGATTGCAGCTGTACTCCACAGCCCGCGCACGAACCGGTGGGGTCAAGCTTCACATACTCTGTCACTTCTGTTCCTCCTTGGGCCATAGCCCTTTTTTACGCAGCCGGGACAACGCCACCTTCTCGATCTGCCGATTCACCCTTGTCATGATGCCTTCATCCTTAAGAGAGATCGGAGCTACAAGTATGGTATACAGCCCCATCCGTCGTCCACCCAGCATATCAGTAAGCATTTGGTCACCGATGACGACTGTTTGCTCCGGATTCAAATCCATCATCTTGAGCGCCTGCCTGAATGCACGGCTGGTCGGCTTGCGGGCGGCATGAATAAAGGGAATACGGAGCGGGTTGGCAAACTTGGCCACTCTGGTCTCGTTGTTATTGGATACGATTACAACCTGAAACCCGCGCTGTTCCACATCTTTAAGCCAAACTATCAATTCCGGTGTCGCCAAAGGGTCCTTGGCTCCAACCAGCGTATTATCCAAATCGGTAATGATGCCCTTAATTCCCTGCGTCTTCAACTGATCCAAATGAATATCATAAATGGTATTTACGATCATGCTGGGAAGCAATCGTTCAAACATTACGTCGACTCCCTGACTAATTTATTGTTCTTTCATAGGACAAACTATACCACAATTGCCGAATTTGTTGCAAAGCAGAAAACCGGCCTCGTCCTAAAATGACGATGCCGGTCTTCGGTTATTTGGCTAAATGCGCTCGCGAACGGTCTTGATCAGCGCGATAAACTGCTTCATTTCCCCTTCGGAGGCAGGTATACCGCTGTATTTTGCTTGTTCAAATTGCCTCAAAACCTCCGTCAGTTCCTGCTCCAGCAGCGCACGCCTGTCTATCCAGGCGGAAAGGCTCTCCCGCGCTGTATCATGTTCAGAGAACGGCAAGCCCTTTCTTTTACCATAACGAAGCAATCGTTCTGTCTCCCAAGCAATCCGCTGGCTCGGGGTGAACCTTCGGAACCGGTAACGGATCAGGGAATCAATAATCTGGCGTCTCCGGTAAATCGCAAACACCGCAAGTCCGGCAAGAATGGCAAGCCCTGTATAACCAACCCAATTGCTATTCGCCGTCTCCTCCTCGAGCTGGACTGTTTCAACATCCGGCGTTGTCTCCGGGATGTCAAGCTGCTGCTGTGTATCGCTCTCAGCCTGGGCGTACGGGAAAGTAAAACCTGCGGTCGGTTCAAACGGAATCCAGCCGTACCCTTGAAAATAAGCCTCTACCCAGGAATGGGCATCCGCATTGCGGACGGTATACGTACCCGAACCGGTCGGATCAACGGTGAATGGCTGCTGGTACATCATCTGATCCAGCGGCAGCACGCCTGGGGCATAGCCCTTGACCCAGCGGGTAGGGACGCCAATAACCCGGCCCATGACAGCAAGCGCGCTGGAATAGTAGTCGCAGTAACCTTCCATAACCTCAAACAGAAAAGCATCCACAAAGTCGGCGCTTTTGCGCTTGGTAATGTCCGGCGTATTGGTGTAGGTAAAATTCGTTTTCAAGTAGTCCTCAAGACTTCTCATTTTTTCATAAGGCGTCCTGGCATCCGCCGTAATCTGGAGCGTTAATTCCCTGACCCTGTTCGGCAATCCCTCAGGCACCTGCAAATACATCTGATTCAACTGGGCGTTGCCAAGAATGGCTTCCGCTTTGTTCAGTCCTTCCTCATCCAGCACAGGGAGACTGGATACGAGGGTGTACGTTTCGGGATAAGGCGTATCCGGGTCTTCCTCCGGCCAGCGCAGCTCCCATGATAACGAGTGCCATGACAGACGGCCCGGCAGACGTTCCCTATCCTCGCCATAACCAATGGACTTGATCTGCTGGATCGGAGCCGCTCCAAACAATACCGGGAACGGGTCTTTACGCACCATTTTGACCGTCTGCGTCACCTCAATCCGTCCCTTGCTGCCATCAGCTCCGTTCTCAAGCGGGAGCAACTGCTCCTTTGACAGGCCGATTAACGAGGGCTCGCGACGCTCGGCACTGGTTTTTCTCCAGCCGTCCCCCGAGTAAAAGGACTTCGTCTCTCCGCGCCAATAGCTGCGGCGATTCGTTGTAATCTCCATAACCGTCGAATAATCAAAGTCAAATCCTCCACCTAGCGATTCATCCTGCCGGCTGTAGCCTGAGCGGCTGTCTCTGGTCTTTACGGAAGGATTGGGACTGCCCTTGTCGCCTACAAACGACGGGACGGAGTGTCCTCTGGACTCCATCCAGACCGTATACGGGTCCTTTAGAATCGGCGCAATGGAAGGCACAAACAGACCAGAGGACATTACAATCGCAATAATCAGCAGCGTCGGCACAAGAATCGAAACCGGGTAGGAGCGAAGATGATTCCAGCTGTCCGGATGCTTGGACTGGAATTGGGTAAAATGATCCGCGACAAGCCATATCAGGCCGAGAAAAATGGACCAGGCGATGTTATCCCATAGCGGCAGCGGCGTAAAGGAATCCGCAATAAGCAGCACGGTCAAGATCATGGCCGTCAACGTAATGATTTGCTGGCGCGTTGCAGCCCAGTTGCTCATCCCCTGATACGCTACCCAGACCATCATGCTAATCCAGAAGTAAGGATGCAACTGATTAAAATTGTAAATTAGCCCGTCCCACCATGACGTGTCTCCCGAAAAAGAGACGCTGTCGAGCGGCGTCCACCTGAACTTGGTGACAACCACATTAATGCCAACTACCAGTACACCCTGAAAAAGCAGACGGAGTATACGCGGCACAGGCAGTAAAATTTCCGTTAGCATTACCGCTATTAATGTACCGTGAACGATAGCAAACGTCTCGTCCCACCAATAGCCGTCGAGTACTTCAAAGCACTGCCAAAGCAGCAGGCCGACAAACAAGAAGGACATTCGTCTGACCCAGCCCTGCGACTTGCCGGCGAGATCGGTTCTAAACGGTATAAGCACGTTGTCCGCCTCCCTCCAGCACTGCAGGAAGCTCCTGCAAGCTCTTCACCTTGTAAAACGACCAGCCTTTGCGCAAAATAAATTGTTGCCACTGCTCATCTGCAGCAGCCGAATCTACTGTACTGTCCATATAGACCAGGCAAGGAACCAGTCCCTTGCGATCCAGCAGCTGCATGGCGCGAATAACCGGCTCACCGCCCTGCGGACTGACGATAATGGCCAGCGAGCCTTGCGGCATACTGCTGTCTGCCTGTTGCAGAGCCTGAAACAACGGAAGCCGGGCATTGGAGGCGACACCGACCAAATGGTTCATGATATCGCTGCGGTGATCGAAAGTTGAGCGGGGCTCCCACAGCTCAGGCTGCAATCCTACCGACACAAAACCCATCGCATTCTCGTTGCGAAGGCCAAAATCGAATAAGGAGGCGGCGGTGGACACAGCAAGCTCAAACAGTTCCGGCCTGTTGTAGACGACGGAGCTACGATCCAATACTACTATGGAACGGGGCATGGCCTCGCGCTCGAACTCCTTTGACTTCCATTTCCCCGTGCGCGCTGTAGCGTTCCAATGAATGCGGGACAAACGGTCGCCGTACAGATAGTCCCTCACGCCATTGATTTGGGTAGTTTCTTTGGAAGAACGGGCCGCGGCAGTATGGGAATAAGGTCCTCTCATTCCCAGGCGCAGCTGGCTCCAACTGCGTATGGCCACGGTTTTGGGAAGAACCCGGAATGAATCTTCAGAGCTGAATTCACCGGTATGCTCAATGAGGCCGAAGATATCCTTGGTTGAACATAATGTCTGAGAAAAATGATAATTGCCTCTTTGCAGCGGCGGAGTCAAGTAATTTACTGTCCCGCTGCGCTTGAAATCCGGCACGAACGATACTTCAAATGGAAGGTCTTTACCGCCCTGTCTGACAAGACGCTCGCGGAGCAGCACATAGGGAATCGGCCAGTAGCCCGGAATTTTCACCCGCAACTGCACCTCAAGACGGCTCCCGGCCGTTAGCGAAGGACTGGCAGAATTGTTGTGCATCACTCTTCGTTCTCCCTGTACCCGCTTGATGCCGCTCCAGCGTCCAAGTCCGAGATACAGCAGCAATACATTCAGGATCAAAAATACCATTAGTGAAGCCTTGCCTCCCTGAAAGAGCAGAAATACAAGCGCACTCAAATAGATGGAGGCGACGACCCACCAGCGGACGTTTGGCGTATGCGTATGAGAGCTGTTCATTTTACCGCTCCAACCGGACCGGAACCTTCGTTTGACCCACGATATCATTCAAAATATCAAGCGGGGTAACTCCGTTAATTCTGGCCTCGGCTTGCAACAGCAAACGGTGCTCCAGAACTGCCGGGACAAGCTCCTTGACATCATCCGGAATCACATATTGGCGATCATCCAGAAAGGCGTGGGCCTTGGCCGCAGCAAGCAGAGACAATGCGGCGCGCGGGCTCGCTCCAAGCTGCACGGCAGCATGGCTTCTTGTCCTTCTGATAATTTGGACAAGGTAGTCTGCTATGGCGTCATCCACATGAATATTCCTGACTTTGGCCTGGAGCCTGACGATGTCCTCGATTGAAGCTACCTGTTCCAACTGCTCCGCCGGTCGCCCATTGTGGTGCAGCAGCAGCATCTGCTTCTCAGTCTGCTCGTCGGGATAACCGAGTGTCAGCTTCATCATAAAGCGATCAAGCTGCGCTTCCGGCAAAATATATGTGCCTTCAAACTCAATCGGATTTTGGGTGGCAAAAAGCAAAAAAGGAACGGGAAGCTCGTGTGTGAACCCGTCCACACTTACGCGGCGCTCCTCCATTACTTCAAGAAGAGCGGATTGCGTCTTGGTAGTTGCGCGGTTAATCTCATCAGCCAACACGATATTGGCCACAACCGGGCCGGGACGAAACTGGAAGGCCTCCTCCTTCGGATGATAGATGGAGACGCCCGTAATATCTGTTGGCAGCAAATCGGGATTGCATTGTATGCGGCGGAACTGGCCCCCTATTGAACGGGCAAGCGATTTAACAAGCTGGGTCTTCCCCGTGCCCGGAACATCCTCAAGCAACACATGACCTCCGGCCAAGAGAGCCGTAAGCAGTCTTGAAATTTCTTTCGATTTACCCAGGATACTGGATTCCAGATTATTTCGGATAAGAGCACAAATTTTCAGATCTTCAATGTGATGGTTCAAGTAAATCCCTCCCGGTAGTAGTTACAGGCCCAAGGCTGTCAGCTATGTATGGAGCAGGATTAGAAAACATCCACAATCAAGTTTAATAGGCATAGCCGCTTTATTATCATTCTACTAGATTGTCAGGGGGGCGTGCATCTTATTTTTTGCCAAAAAAAATTGGAGGATCGTACATATCCTCCAATTTCTTGCGATTTATCCTTTTGGCTTTACAATAAGGGCTGCGAGGAACGAAAATATGATCGCCGCGGAAACACCTGCGCTCGTTACCTTGAATATTCCGGTGATGATCCCGATCCAGCCCACATCCTGCAGTTCGGTAAGCGCTCCGTGAACGAGCGAATTGCCGAAGCTGGTAATTGGTACTGTAGCCCCCGCTCCGGCAAACTTGATCAGCGGCTCATACCAGCCAATTCCATCAATTACAGCTCCGGCCACGACCAATGCCGCCATCGTATGGGCTGGCGTCAATTTCAACACATCAAACATCAGTTGGCCAATTACGCAGATCGCTCCGCCGACCAGAAAGGCCCATAAAAATTGCATGTCATCCTCCTCCTTCTATAGAAACAGCGTGCGCTATACATGGTATGGTCTCTCCCTGCTGATAGGACAGGGGGGACATCAAAGCCCCGGTTGCAACAACAAGTATTCGTTTAAGCTCCCCCTTGCGAACTCGCTTAAGCAGATGACCATAGGTGACGACCGCCGAACAAGCGCAGCCGCTGCCTCCTGCCTGAATGATGTTTTTTTGTTTGACCATGTCATAAATCATCAGGCCGCAATCCGTGAATTCAGTTTTCCCTATCGGAACCCCGTTCCGTTCCAGCAAATCCTTGGCAATCGGGTGGCCTACCGAAGCCAAATCACCTGTGACTATCAGGTCATAATCCTCGGGACTGCGCCCGGTATCCTCGAAATGGGACTGAATCGTATCCACGGCTGCTGGAGCCATTGCCGCTCCCATATTGAACGGATCTGTAATTCCCATATCCACAACCCTGCCTATCGTCGCGCTCGTTATGACAGGGCCGCTGCCTTCCTCCGCGATAACTGCCGCTCCTGCCCCGGTAACTGTATATTGAGCTGTCGGAGGCTTCTGCGAACCGTATTCGGTCGGGTAACGAAACTGTTTCTCCGCTGTGCAGTTATGGCTGCACACGCCTGCCAACACCCGGCGCGCTGATCTGGAGTTCACAAGCATGGCCGATAGTGCCAGCGATTCCATGGAAGTCGAGCAGGCTCCAAACACGCCTAAATACGGAAGCTCCAACTCCCTGGCGGCAAACGTGCTGCTAATAATCTGATTCAGCAAATCACCGCCAATAAAAAACTGCAGTTGCTCCTTGCTCACCCCCGCATTGCGAATGGCAATATCGGTTGCCTGCTCCATCAGCAGGCGCTCCGCTTTTTCCCATGACTTCTGCTGCATATCGAGCTCCGGATGTATCAGATCGAAGCAAGGAGCGAGCGGTCCATCCCCTTCATCAGGACCTACAACCGTAGCGGCTCCAAGAATAACTGGCCTGTTTTCAAACCACCATGTTTGTTTTCCGCGCAGCATCTTAATGTTGCCCCCCCGTACCAAAAATAAGATGCGCTATTCCCACAAAGAAGGCCGCTACTGTACCAAATACAATTACGGACCCGGCAAGCCGGAACATATGACCGCCTACTCCAAGCACTAGCCCCTCACTGCGATGCTCCAGCGCAGCGGAGCACATCGAGTTGGCAAATCCGGTTACCGGAACAGCCGACCCTGCCCCAGCCCATTGGGCAAGCTTATCGTAAACCCCGAGGCAAGTAAGAATCACCGAAATGATTATCAGGACGGCAACTGTCGGATTCCCGGCCTGGGTTTCAGACATTTTAAAGAAATGCATGAACATATTTTGTATAAACTGCCCCAAAACGCAGATAAGCCCCCCGACCAGAAAAGCGCGCAGGCAATTTACTCCGATTGAGCGCGCGGGTTCTCTGCTTTTTGCGAATTGCTTATATTCTTTAGGAGACATCCCTATTTTTTTGTACGGTCCGCGTCCAGCGCTCTTTGTAGCCAAAACTCGTTCCCTCCTTTATAAGTTCAGTTAAGTCCATTATTTGTCGATTTTAGGCAGCTTATGTATGCCAGGATTTTGCAACAGGCTTGATCCGATCTGAACAAAAAAAGCCGACAAAGTCTTAACGACTCTGCCGGCTGCCAACAATATTTGATATCTATATATATTAATATCATTATATAATTTATAAAAAAAATTTTAACCAGCGTCATCAAGAAGTTAATCGCAACTAACCGTCGATAGTGATGGTCCGTCCAATTCTTTCAGTTTTGATGCCTGCGACGGGATTTCCATTACAATTTGCTGGATATAGGGCTTGTCTTCAACCTTTAGTGAATAATAGGTCCACTTGCCTTGACGGCGTTCATGAACGAGTCCGCCAGCCTTCATTTTGCGCAAATGCTGGCTGATACTCGGCTGTGACATGTGAAGGATATCGACAATATTGCATACGCAAAGCTCCTTTTCTCGCAACAAGCCAAGTATGGCAAGCCGTGTACGGTCTCCCAGCAGCTTGAACGTCTCTGCCATTTTATCCAACGTATCTGTAGCTGTATCCATCGTCTGTTCTCCTTCCTTACTAATTCTTTATATTAGCATATCATTATATGATCAAACATTTCAACCATATATGTCTTCCTAAAATAAAGAAGGAGCGCAACGGTTTTACCGTCAATGGGCGGGAAAACCGTCGTTTTGCGCTTAAAACTTATAATGGCAGCAGTTGGACCGCCGCTTGCTTGCCGCTAACCTGAATGCCGGTCTGCTTCTTCCCGTTCTCGGCTAGGTCTTTCACCATCCGCTCCAGCAATTCCTTTGCTTTGGCGCCTTCCTTGCCTTGAATGCGGATTACGAGCTGCACACTATTGCCTGCTGCCAGCAGTTTGGCTGCCTGGCGCAGCTTGGTATCATAATCATGTTCTTCAATATGCGGGGTCAGACGCAGTTCTTTCACCTTCGCTGGATGCGAGCCAGCCGTAGCAGAACGCTTGTCCTCGATTGCCTGCTGCTTGGCCTTGCCTTTGGCAACGAGCTTGCACGGAGGCGGGCTGCTCATTAAGGATGTACATACAAGATCAGCCTTAAGCTCGCGTGCTTTGGCAAGCGCCTCGTCTCTGGTAACAACGCCCAGGTTTTCACCTTGAAGTCCTGTCAATTGAACTTCGGAGACCCGTATTTTTTCATTCATAATTAATGTGGATGCCATCTGCTATTCGCTCCCTTGCCTTTATCGCTGGACAGCAACTGCCTTGCTTATTCTGCCGCACCTATTTCAAATTATTATATCTTTTGTAGCCGTATAAGGGGAAGGGACGTTTCCGAAGCTGAATTACGTTTTTTGCTTAAAATTCCCCACCACATACGAACGGTAGGAATCATTCTGATAGACCAGGCCGTTCAGTTGCATCCCGTACGCACAACCGCCATCAATACCGATCTTGCCGTCCGAGAACCAGATGTCGGGAGAGTCGTGCAGTTCCGCTGCCCGTGTATGGCCGAACACAACGGTCTTGCCTGTCTTGTTCGGTGACCGGTGAAATTCCCCTTTCATATACATAAAATCACGGGGAGGCTGTTCCTTCCAATCCCGAAACTGCGGGTTTAATCCGGCATGGACGCAGATATGCTTCTCATCTTCATAATAAAGCGGCAGCGATTGGAGAAACTCAAGATGTTCTTTGTAATTCCTCTGGATAATCATTCTGGCATCATCTACAAGACATTCGGTGTCTGGACCCACTCCGAAGGGCACATAGCTGCGCAGTGTCTCCATGCCGCCATACTGAAAAAACTTGCTCTTGTCTTCCAGCCCGCCGTTCCATATAAACTCGACCAAGCGTTCATCGTGGTTGCCCTTGAGAGCAATGGCACCGTGGTCATGTACCAGTTCCATCACCCGGTCAACGGTTTCCCTGCTTCTTGGTCCACGGTCCACATAATCCCCCAGCAAAATTAACTGATCCTCTCCAGGGTAGTATTCCGCCACTTCCAACAGTTTGTTCAATTGCTCCAGGCAGCCATGTATATCGCTAATCATCAATTTTCGTTTCATAGTATCCCCCTGTCTGTTGGCTGCTGAAATTTCTGGAGACCTCATTACTTATGCAGCGGCAGCTCTATGCAAAAATTCAAATTGCCCTCCTGAAGTTCCAGCCCATCTTCCAGAGAGCGGTATATTAAGAAAAGCCAAAGTAATGCTCCGGGCATGTTTTATTTTGCTTAGGAAGCGTTACATCATCTGACTGGGCTGCATGAGAGTAAAAGCGGGAGAAAATTGCTTACCTTGCTTACTATTTTAAACAAAATATAACAATTAGATAAACTTTCCCCTCTCATTTTCGTCTATAAAAGTGAACTTCACTTTATTTTCCCAGTGGTTCGTGAAATTTCGATTGAAACATAATAATTGTGGGGTATCATCAGTCATGAGTGAGACACTGAATACGTCAAGCAGGCCACAAACCCCAGATAAAAATTATATCAAAGAAAAATACGGAAATTAAGGGGGATACACATGAAACTCAAGAAAACTCTTGCAATTACCTTAGTTACAGTAGGGATCGCTGTGACTGGATACGTTTATGCGGATAGTCAAACTAAAGTAGTTGAAATTTCTGCACTGCCTGTCACGCATAAGGATTTGAGTGAATTGGAAGATCGCTCAAAATTGATTGTTACTGGTAAGCCATTGGATAGCGAAAACCACGTTGTTAAGGATAAGGATGGATTCATTCAAGAAGGATTTACAATTACGAGTTTTAAAATTGATGATGTGTACTCTGACAAAACGGAAAAAAAGATAAAGAAAGGAGATATTATTAAGGTTGCTGAACCTTTATACATCATTGATAACGGACTAAAACCAGGCCAAACAGAATTCGTTGTTGAAGATTACAAAAAGATGAATCAATCCAATCGCTATCTATTGGTTCTCAAACCGGATGTAAATTATTCGGATTTGAACGTCATTGCGGGTGGTAAAGAAGGGCAATACAACTTGAATGGCACAAAACTGATCCCTTAAAGTTAAACACCTTCAATAGAAAACCCCTATGTCGCTTTACAAATTAGTAACGTATAGAACACAGGGGCTGTAGAACCAGCTTCATATAATGCTCTACTTTCGGAAACGGATCGTAAAAATGGTGCAGCACTTTCCTTCAAGCCTGATTTCACCTGCAAGTCTCCAGTATCATAATCCGATCATCCCCTTTTCTGTTTGTACATAACCGCAGTCTTCGATCATGATGCAACTGACGGCGCGGCATCAAGGCTGACTACCGAGGTTGTCCCCTTCCCTTTCTCGCTTGTATATTCCAATTGTCCCCCAATCGCCTGAATAATCCGAAAGGCTACCATAAGCCCCAGTCCGGTACCGTTCGTCTTGGTCGAATAGAATGGGGTGCCGAGTCTGGTTAATTCCTCCGGCGTCATCCCTTCCCCGTTGTCACTGATCGAAATCTGAATTTTGTCCAAAACCCGCTGGGCATTAATGAATACCTGCCCTCCATTGGAGGCCTCAATGGCGTTTTTGATGACATGGCCCAAGGCCTTCATAATTTTGTAGCGATCTGCCTCCAGCAGTAAAGTCTCTTCTGCTTCGATTTGTAAATCGACGTTATGCATTGCAACAGTTTCCGACATCGTTTGTCTAATATGGTGCAGCATGTCCGCAACCTGAACGATTTCCATCTTTTCAAGCTGAGGCTTGGCAAAATTCAGAAAATCATGGATCACATATTCCGCCCGCTTGAGTTCGGCAAGCGAAGTTTCGATATAGATGCGGTTTTTCCCTTCCACACTTTCAAAGACAAGCTGCAAATACCCCTTTACTACCGCCAAAGGAGAACGGACCTCCTGAGCGACGGAAGATGCCAGATGGCTTGCAAGATTCATCTTCTCTGCAGAGAGAAGTTGTCTTTGCATAAGCTTGGACTTGATCGTGACCTCCATTAAACAGGTTGCCATGACCATCGCTGACATCTCGATCACGCCTGTGATCGCGAGCCGGGACATATTCAGAAAGTCTGGATGCTGCTGTGCGATGGCTACGAACCCATTCACAATAAAGCCGGTTAATGCCAGCCCCGTCGTGATGACCAGCCTTTGCCGCGGCGTCCGCCTGGCAAAACGTGAATGAAATATGGCGGTCGCTACAAGGACAGTCAGTATTCCGACAAACGCCACTTCCCACCCGTCCGTTCCAATCAGATACCTGGTCAGCAAAAAACAAAAAAGCGAAATCCCGCCGGATAAATAGCCGCCGTATAGTAGTGCTATGATCAACGGAATATTTCTTAAATCACCGTCCAGATCATTGATGATGGGATCAGGCAGCAGCATAGAGCAAACAATTGCCAACCCGGCAAGTAGTCCGAGACTTATTTTATAGACACTGTCTTTCACCCGAGTCGATTTGGCCAACACTAGAAACTGGTAGAGCATTACCGGGAATAAAATGGACAGAAAATCCAGTAACAGGTCTCTCATTATAAATCCCTCCGCTCTATTCGATTCGACGTCTTTCCTGATTTTTCCTCCCAAATTGGATGTATATAAATTGAACGAATGAAAACATATGATGGTGTGACACCTCCGTTTAAGCTGCCGCAAAAAAAACAAACAGCACCTGCTCCCGTCAAAAACGGTACACTGTGCTGTTTGCTCTAATTCTTCAGTATTAGCCATCCATCCTTGTCAGGTTAAAACAGTAGGATAAACAGCAGTGCGACCAGTAATACATAAAGCAGTAGGATGAACAGCAGCGCCGCTTGTTTTTTCCCCAATAATATCCTCTCCTATCCTGATCAGACAGTCAGCTCTAACCAGATTATTCGGCTTGCTGGACGATAGTGAGCAGGTTAGGTCATAAGGGGATAACGATATGCAGCTGAATCAGTGATTATTGCCGGATCCGTTGCTTTTTTTATCCGAAGTTTTGGTCGTCGTATTTTTGTTTCCATGTCCCTGCTGTTTCGCCATGATCAATTCCCTCCTTTGTACCCCTATCGTGCGCCGGTTAAAGGAGATTTATGATCGTTCATTAAGCCCATTTTCTTCCCTTGAAACGGTCAAAATCCAGCTTCCCAAAAAGATCGGCAAATCTGTGTTCCCATGTATGCTCCAGCCGCGTCCGCTGCTGTCCAGCACGGGCAACCTTGTCCGCTTCGGCGGGATGGCTAATGTAATATCGCAGCTTTTCGATCAGATCATCTTCATCGCGGTAACCGACAATTTCCTTGTCATACACAAAATAACGACTCATTTCATCAAAATAATGCGTGAACAGCAGCTTGCCCGCAGCGGTCGCTTCGAATACGCCCACTTTTACATTCGTATAGCCTGCCCCTGTGGTTGGAAAATTAACGAGACACGTTGTGGAATGCGCTGCCCGGAACCAGTTCTCTCCGTTTACCGGCCCCATCGTATGATCGGGCCAATTTTTGCCGTAGAGCAGTGTATCAAATTCCGCCGTCAGTCTGCTTGCAAGAGCAATCCGATCCGGCCGGGCATGGCCAATAACGGCGACATCACACTGGAATTGCGGTACCGGGTCCCGTGGCACAAAATAACGCCGGTCTACTGCAAACGGCATAAAGATGATGTTATCGTGCTGATGTTCACGGTACATATCCAGCGCCTGCATAGAGTTGGTCGTATGAAAATCATAATCGGAAGCGTAGTTGACAACGGTGGGAAATACGTCAGGGTCGCTTAAAGTCAGGCCGATTATGCCGCAATATTGCTTGATTTCAGCCATGTCCTCCGCCGAAAATGTTAGGCCGCCCCCGCCGAATAAAATGAGGTCAGGCTGAAAGTCGCGGATTAAGGAAAAGAGCTTGTTCAAACGGACATAGACCGGACCGTTGCCGCCCTGATGCCGGTACGGATTATGCAGCAGCGGTATTTTGCCGGTCAGATTCAGCTCCTGCACCGTACAACCCAGCTCCTCCAGCCCGTTATGAATACTCTTCAAAATTTCATTCACACCAGGGACATAACGGCAAATGTAAGTGATCTTGAGTTCCTCCAGCCTCATTCCAGTCCGCCTCCCTTCCGACGTCTGACCTGTTCCGTTTCACTCAGCAAAATCTGTCTGTTCAGCTTTTCTCTGCTCCGCAGTACGGCCATCTGCGCCTTTACTTTTTCTTTCCAGGCCATCCGGTTTTGCAAAACATTATCCACTGCCGCTATGAGCA
The DNA here is from genome assembly GCF_016424485.1 of Paenibacillus roseus. Taxonomy (GTDB): domain Bacteria; phylum Bacillota; class Bacilli; order Paenibacillales; family Paenibacillaceae; genus Paenibacillus_D; species Paenibacillus_D roseus. Next base: position 190,678 of record NZ_JAELUP010000103.1, on the reverse strand, counting down.
CAGATTCGGATTGTGCAGCTTCATTGATGGGAATACATAATCCCGGCAGACCTGCTTCACTGAAAAATTGGCTGACCTTCGGATCATACGAAAGTCCGATTGCCGGTGTATCAGCAGCCATCGATATAATCGACGCGTGCAGACGCATCGCGATGGTCAAATCCAAAGTTCCCATAAACTCTAGCAGCTTCATCGGCGTACTGTCCTCATACGGGATGATTGTCACTGCATCCGGCGGGAATTGTGAAGCGAACTCTCTGGCCAGCTTGACCTCCTGCTCACTGCGATTAAAAGTAAAAATAAACAGCTCCGCCTGATGCTGCTGCAAAGTATGCTTTGCGACTTGGGTTAACAGCTTGTAGAAGCGTGCGCTGCCGTCCGGATCATATGCCCATCTTCGCAAGTTCAAGCCGATTCGCGGCTTACGATTTCTGGCCTCCTGAATGTCCGCTTTGCTGATCAGGATGTCCGCGCTTCCATTTATTCCCAAGCTAACAACCGGGTCAGCAGCCAATACGGTCTGTTTGACCCCAACTGACTGAAGCAGCTCCCAGGACCCGGTATCCCGGACCGTAACCGCATCGGCCAGCCCTGAGATCCATCCCGCTGCACGATGTCCTTCAAGGGTAGAGAACGGGCCAATACCGAGTCCGTACAGCACGACACGCTTGCCCAATGTTTTCGCTATAAAAATAGGCGTGCTATAATAGACGATCGCACCGGGCTGCCGTCGCAATGAAGCGGTTGTATGGAAAAGGGATAGGGTGTCAAAACCGTTGTAATCCTGGAAAAGGCCGCCTCCGCCGATAATGACCATATCGCTTCGGGACACGGCCTGCTTCAGTTCCTCCAGGTCGAAACCGAATATTGTCCGGACTGGATGCGAGCCATAGTAGGCTCCGATGGACTTGCTGCGCACGCTGACCGTAATTTCCGCATCGGGTTCAATCCCGACCAATTGATCGATAAGCGCATGCAAAATGGCATCATCACCGGCATTGCCCGCCCCGTAAAAACCGTGGATTAAATATTTCATTATAACCCTGCCCCTCCAATCTAATCCTTCAAAATCAAGATAGTTTATGTAAAGGATGTAGAATCTGCACCGAGCAAATAACCTGCGGCTTTATTTTCCGCTGACTCAGGCTGCCTGATATCGCACGCATACAGGGAGGAGCATTGACCCAATTTAACGGCTTGTGTCCTCAAGTGGTCAAGTGTCCCTTTCTCTCAGCAATTAGGGGAATATGATGATATAAATCTGCAACGGAGGTGCAATCCAGCATGATCAGAAGAAAGAGCAGAAGCAGACTTCGCGTCAATAAACCGGGACGGGGAGCATGCGCAAAATATCGGAAATGCTTGGTTAAAAAACGGGCTTCATCATATACAAAAAGAGAAAAGAAGCGTGGCAATACGATCCACACCCATGCCGTACATGTCAATCCGGAAATTAAAGTGCCAAACGCTTCTCCGCCAACAGTTAACGTCCCCGCACCTGTAGTCAATGTCCCTGCCCCATCTGTCAATATTCCGGCCCCTGTCGTCAACATACCCGCCCCGATTGTCAATGTCCCCCCTTATGAAGCACAGCCCCCTTCTGCAGAAAGCAATACTATACTCGCACTTCGCGATGCGCTTGCCGCCTATGTCGGCAATCCGCTGGGCATTGAATTATTTACTGCCCAGGGAGGTTCGGCGCAGGCAACGATCAAGCGGGCGGGCATAGTGCGTGAGGTGCGACCCGAAGGCCTTGTTATTGTTGAACCAGTGGATGCCATAGGGGGAGAGTATTTATTTTTCCCGCTTCATCAAATTATCGGCTTCCATTATCCGTTTTATCAACAGGTCAATTAGAAGGAGGAATAACAGATGGCAGATATCGTTCTTTTGCGATGCGACAATAATTACGCCAGGAACGCCGCTCGGGTTACATTGTCAAGCAGCAGCAGCGCAGCTCCGTCGATTCTCCTGGGAACCAGTATGGCCGCCGCGCTGGAGCAGTTAACCAATGCCGGATTCAGCATCCAGTCCGGGAGCGCCGATGGAGCCGGATTCAGCTTTACGCTGATCCGCGGAGAGCAACCGGAAAATCCGGGGATTATTGATTATTTCAAGGATAAGATAGGCGAGAATGTCACGATCGAGACGCTTGCGGGTACCGTAGGGGGTACTGTCTTGAATGTGGGAATAGATGTCATCAAACTGCAAGAACCAGCCGGGGATATTTTGCTTGTGCGAGCCGCCCAAATTAATGCCGCGTATCCATAAAGGAGGGAAGGACATGAATTTTGAGCAGTTGCTCTCAGACTACATCGGGCGCCAAATCGAAGTTTTTTTGAGCAGCAATTACTATACGGGCGATCTGCTGTCTACAGGGAACGGGCAGTTTACCATTTTGGTCACTGATCCGTCCTATCAGACGCCGACTGAGCAGGTCACACTTTTTTCCAATCAGGTATCTTTCGTCAGAATATTGGCTCTATAAGTTGCACGAATGAACGCTGTGGAAGAGGAGTTCGGGAACAAAGGCGATGCTTCACTTCTCCAGCTTCCGAAGTCTTAGCGGTGATCAAGCCCTTCAAAGCTGGCAAGCGCCCACAGTTTCCAGGCGGCATAAGCCTTGGCATGCTTCCTCGACATACTGGAGCTGCGCAGCCGGCGATGGTACAGACAATGAGGAAGATATTCCGCTTCATAGCTGCGAAGCAAGCGAATCAACATCTCCATATCTTCATACAGCCTGCCGTAGAACGGGTCCGATTGGCGCCAGCCTCCTTCCTGACGAAGCGTTGATACGCGGTAAAGACGCGGGATAAGAGGGCGGGCATTCTCCAGCAGCTGCCGGACATCCTTGATGGGAGAAGTAACGTGAATTTTCCTGAATAACAGCTGATGAGGGCTGCGCTCCAGCCATTCGCCATAATTTCCGCAGATTAGTGCTACGCTATCTTCGGCACAAACCGCTGCTTCCGCAAAGCGGGCGACTGCATCACAAGTCAGCCAGTCATCGGCATCCAGCTCCAATAGCCAGCTTCCACGCGCAGCAACGAGCGCTGTATTGAGCGATGCCGCCTTGCCTCTATTATGCTCATGCCGTATAACCGTCACGTTATGTGCGAGTGGGACCAGACGTTCAATTGCTGCATCCGTTCCATCATTGGAAGCGTCATCTACCAGGATCAGTTCCCAGGCAGAACTCGTCTGCTTCAGGACACTGCGAATCGCCCACGGCAAATGAGCCGCAGCGTTATAGGCACAGATGACTACAGACAGCAAAGGCTTGCTATGAGGCCGGGGGACTGCTGGAGCTTCAAGCAAAGGCGCAAGCGCCTCCCATTCCTCGCGCCGACGCATCCAGGCGGGAAAATGCCGGGGGGCCGGACGAAAGCTGGAGCTCAGCAACTCAGCCCCCGGGCAGGCCTCACGGATCTGAATATACTTGTCATAGTCTGTATAGTGATTGAAGGGAAGCTCGCTCTCCTCGGCAAAGCCGTTTATTTCTCCGCGCGCTATCGCGTCGGGAGTCCATATCGTGACAGCGTGCGGAATTTCAGGCACCTGGATGTCCCACTGTGCAGATTGCGCAGGCTGAATGCGCAGCCATTTCAATCCTTGCTCCTTCATGAGTGTCAGCCAATGGGAGAGTTCAGTGGAAAAAGAGCGAAGCAGTTCGGCGCCTGATGGTATGGTGAGCATGTAAGGCTCTTCGTTTCTATGCCGCAAGTAGTCGTTCAGCTTGCCGCCGACTGGCTGCGCAAGCGGCACAATCTCGGCCCCGGGCAGCAAAAGTTCAGCCGTTCGTACAGTAAGACGCGCTGCCGGCGTCTGGGTATCGTTCAGCACAAACACAATCATAATCCAAACCCTTTCTGATCTTAAGTAATCGAATTGGTAATGGTTATGCTGACCGGCACTGCATCATACATGAAGCTTTTAAAAACAACAACGAAATGGAGAAAGATAACATGGCGGTCATCTTATTTCCACCGATTATCGACTGGTCGTTTATGAAGCAGCGGCCCCACCAGTTGATGTTCCATCTGGCCCAAGCGGGACACCATGTTTATTTTTGCAATAAATCCATCTCTGTGAGAGAGAACGAACAAATTGCGGAAAGGCTCTTCGTTGTACACAACCATTCGCAATGGCTGCAGGATATATGGCCTTCTATTCGGCAAGGAGCCTCGGGCGGAACTTTGATCTGGTGCTCGCTGCCCCAACTGGCAGAGTCGCTCAAACGGTATCAGGCGGATTATATTGTATACGATTGCGTGGATGAATTTGCGGAGTTGGCTCCGTATGAGCCGCAAATGGTGGAGACTGCGGATTGGATCATCTGTACTTCGGAACGGCTCTATTCAAGACTTAGACGCCAAAATCCGAAGCGGCCGCTTGCGCTCGTACGCAATGGCTATGACAGCGGGATGGGGCTGCATCTGATGGACGAACAATCGTCTACGGAAGCGGACCGCATAGCTTTCGCTGGCGACAGCCATGTCGGCTATATCGGCGCCTGGGCGCCATGGACCGATGCAAATCTGCTCAGACGGCTGGCGCGGCGGCTGCCTGTGGATACCCGCCTCGTTATTATCGGGCCGGAATTTGGCCGCAAGTATGGGCAGGAGACCGACATGCAGTTTTTAGGGCATAAGCCGCATCATGAGCTTCCGATGCATATTCGGCAAATGGCCGTTTTGCTTATTCCATTCCTCCCCTCCCCCACTACACTGGCTACCAATCCGGTCAAAGCTTATGAGTATTTGGCAAGCGGCAAGCCGGTCGTCTCGACCGCATTGCCAGAATGTATGCGGATGCAGCCGCATGTGGATGTATGCCGGTCGGCCGACGAATTCATCGACACGGTTCTGCTAAGGTTGCAGGACCCGGGAGATGCCGCTGCCCGCATCCGCTATGCCCTGGAACATACGTGGGAGGCACGCGTCCGTGAGATCCAGGCGTTTATCCCTTTATTATAAAGCCTTCCCGGCTACAAAAAGGCAACATACAGGGCGAGCAAGATAATGCTGGCTGCTGCAGCCACGACATAAAACATCGTTAATCTCGTCCACTTTTTCCCCATATTTTGCCCATAGGACGGGCTCGCCTTTTTATTCTCCTGGGAATGCCCTATCAAAATCGTAGATAGAACCGCAACAACAATGATGATAAACACAAGAACATAGCTGATCATTCTTAGCTCCCCTTTTGCGTGAAAGCCAGGGAATGCAAGCGTTTCCGCCGCCTTTCTCCTGGCCTGCCGATTCTGGTCTGAGTCCTAATTTTCCTTGGAGGCATCCAGCAGTGCCGCATTGATTCCGTTCAGGAAAGCGAGTGCGCTTGCCTTAATAATATCGGTATCCATGGCGCGTCCCGAATAGGTTCTGCCCTGATATTCCACGCGAATCATAACACGGCCAATCGCTTCTTTGCCTCTGGACAGGCTGTTGATTTTATAATCCTTCAGCTCCACATCCATACCGGTCAGCGTTCTGATGACGCTATAGAGCGCATCTACCGGTCCATCGCCTACTGCGCTGTCTTTGAAAAATTCATTGCCCTTCCTCAGCTTTACCGTAGCCGTAGGGTACAGATCATTCGTAATAACCTGGAAGGAATCAAGCTCATACAACTGGCTGTCGCTAATGTCTATTGTACGATGGTTCGTAACCAGATAAAACACATCGTGATCATATACTTCCTTCTTGGCGTCCGCCAGGACAAGGAACTTTTGGAACAATTGCTCGAAGTCCTCGGTATCTGCGGTTTCGAAGCCCAATTTCTCCACCGTGTTTTTGAAAGCATGACGTCCAGAACGGGCAGTCAAAATCAACTCCATCTTCTCCGCGCCGACTTCCTCAGGAGACATGATCTCATATACATTCTTGTCTTTCAGCAAGCCGTCCTGGTGAATACCAGAAGAGTGCGCAAACGCATTTTCACCCGTAATCGCCTTGTTCACCTGTACATCGAGTCCAGTCAGATGGGTCAGCAGCTTGGAGGTTCTCATCAGTTCCTGTGTTTTGATTCCTGTGGTGCATCCGTAGAAGTTCTCTCTAACCTTCAGCCCCATGACCACTTCTTCAAGGGAGGTATTTCCCGCGCGCTCACCAAGGCCGTTAATTGTAACTTCGACCTTTTCCGCGCCATTCTTGATTGCGCTGAGCGTATTCGCGGTTGCCATCCCCAGGTCATTGTGACAATGTACGCTCAGAACGACTTTGTCATTCAGGTTTTTCAGCCGGTCATTGATTTTGTAAATCAGTTCGCCGAACTGCTCCGGAACCGCATAGCCAACCGTGTCCGGCACGTTAATGATCGTTGCTCCGGCTTTGACGACAGCTTCAATCGTTTTCCACAAATATTCAAAATCCGAGCGGGATGCATCCTCTGTGGAATATTGGACATGCGGCAGCAGCGTTTTGGCATATTTGACCGCATCGACACCCATTTGCAGCACAGCATCCTTGGATCGGTTGAACTTCTTCTCCACGTGAACATTGGAGGTTCCGAGCACGATATGGATAAACGGGTTTTGCGCCAGCTTGATGCTCTCGTATACGGAGTCGATGTCGTTTTTGACGGCGCGCGCCAGCGCAGTGATCGAGATTGTATCTCCTACTGTTCTGACAATCTCTTGTACAGAACGGAAATCCCCCGCAGAAGAAGCGGGAAATCCTGCTTCAATCACATCGACGTTCAGGCGTTTCAACTGCTGGGCGAATTCAATTTTTTGCTGCGTATTCAGCTTCGCGCCCGGTACTTGTTCACCGTCGCGCAGAGTTGTGTCCAATACAATAATTTTCCGTGTCATGGCTAACTCCTCCTAGGCAATGTATAATGTCTATTTTCAAAGCGGAGCTGGTTAAACCCGGAATTTAACCAACAAAAAAACCCCGTCTCTACAATAGAGACGAGGTTTAACCCGCGGTACCACTCTAATTCATTTCATGTCGAAATGAGCTCAATTCGATGGCCAACACCATCTATCCCTGTAACGGTGGAAATCCGTCTTGCCCTACATGATCGGGAAGCTGTTCATAGACGAGTTCAAAATGAACGACACTGCCGCTTCGCACCACCCAACGGCTCTCTGAGAGTACATTCACTTCTACTATTTCTAATCATCACATTTTATTATTGGTTAACGAAATTATAGAGCAGGCTGCTTTGCTTTGTCAACCCGAATTGGACTTTTTTTTCGGGCACTTTGAAAAATAGGCTGGGCAAGCGTTCATCTCATCCCTTCGTTCCCCCCTGTAGACCAAAACCCTTGGACATAAAACGTTGGGAGAGAATGTACATGACGACAGACGGGATCGCATAGAGCACGGAGAAGGCAGCCAGCTTCCCGTAATCGACCATGCCGTACTGTCCGAAAAACTGGTACAGCTTGAGCGCGGCAGGAAATTTCTCCGGCGACTGCAACAGGATATACGGGACAAAGAAGTTGCCCCAACTGCCAGAGAAGGTAAAGATCGCAACTGTACAAATGCCGGGTACCATCAGTGGCGCGACAATTTTACGCATGGCCACGAAAACAGAAGCTCCGTCCACCCAGGCTGCCTCCTCCAGATCGCCCGGAACCGAATCCATGAAGTTTTTCAGCATCCAGATACCATACGGCAGGGAAGAGGCTACGTAAAATAAGATGACGCCCGCGATATTGTCGTACAGCTTGAGACTTAGAAACAATTGATACACCGGGACCATGACGGCTGTAATCGGCAGGGACGTCATGAACAGAATCGTCAGCATGAACGGCTTTTTATATTTAAGCTGGTAGCGGGACAGCGGGTACGCCGCCAGCAGCCCGAGGATTACGACAAGTACGGCCTGGCCCAGCGACATGACAAGTCCGATCAGGAAAGCTCGTTGGTTTTCACTGCTGGCGATGACGTCGATATAGTTGCCCAAAGTCAGATTCTCCGGAATTTTGAGCGACTGCATCGCACTCAGATCCACCGAAGCAACCAGCACCCACAGCAGCGGCAGCAGAAAGGAAATCGCTATCAGGACGAGCACCGTATGCGGCAAAAAGTGAAAAATAAGTTTACGCTGTTTCGTGTTCATAGTAAGTCTCCTTGTTAATCCTGTATCATGAAAATCTGTTGAGCCTGCTTGCATGGCTCCGAGAAAGGTTGAACTTTCATCATTTCATCGAACGGATGTAAAACAGGCTAAGAACAATCCCGATGAGCAGCAACAGCAAGGATATCGCAGTGCCATAGCCGAGCTGATAGTTGATAAAGGCCTGATTGTACATAAAGATCGGCAGTGTCGTCGTTGATGTTCCCGGTCCGCCGCCGGTCATGGCGTAGATCAGTCCGAATACCCCCAGCGTCTGCAGCGTAACGAGCATCATGTTGGTTGTAATCGAGTCCTTTATATAAGGGAGAATGATGCGGGTCAAAATTTGCCAACGCGACGCCCCGTCCACGACCGCCGCCTCTTCGATCTCGCTTGGCACATCATCCAGCGCCGCCTGGAAAATCAGCATAGAGAAGGCTGTCCCATTCCAGATATTCGCCAAAATGATGGTCAGCATCGGCACCGTGAACAGCCAGGTCACCTCAGGCAGGCCAAAGGAAGTAATAATGGCATTAAGCGTGCCGTTATCTCCGAAAAAGCTGTACAGGCACAGGGCGCTGACAATTTCCGGCGTCACCCAGCCAGCAAGGACGATTGTCCCGACAACGCGGCGAAACAGCTTATTTTTATGCTTCATCAACAGTGCAATAAGAAAGCCAAGCACCTGCTGACCGATTACGGCAGAACCGAACAGGAAGATAAGCGTGTTCCAAATGCTGATTCGAACCGCAGGGTCCTGAAACATGCGCGTGTAGTTATCCAGCCCAATAAATTTCAGTTCCCTCGCCGACTCTCCGGTCAAAGCGAGATTGGTGAAGGAATAAAAGAAAGTCAACAGAATGGGATAGATGAAAAACAGCATCATGATTGCGATTGAAGGAAGCAAGAAATAAAGCCATGTATAGGTGTTTCTTTTCCGATGAGGACTGTTAAGCGTCAGACTGCTCATGAAATTGTACTCCTTCCTCAGTCATACCCGGCAGCATGGAGCAGAAATGATGTCAAAGCCGCTTGCCCGGGGCCTGATTCCGGGAAGCCGGGCAAGCGGTATGACAAATGAAATGATCCATGCTAACAGTTGCTTATTTTTCGATTACATTCTGCTCGCCCACAATGCGGGTTACATCCTGGGCATATTTGTTTTGCGCAGCTTCCGGGGAGGTTCCGGTTGCCACCGCTTCCACCATCGTCTGAATTTGGGTTGAGACCTCCGGATATTTGTCCTGCGCCGGCCTGAACTCTGCGTTCTGCAAATACTCCGTTGCAATTTCATTAAATGGCATCTGGGTGTAGCCAGGGTCTTTCGCAACATCCGCCCGCACTGTAATATTGCCTGAGGCCGTGACCAACTTCTGAGAGTTTTCTTTATTGAGCGCATACTTGATAAATTCCCATGCTTCATCCTTGTTCTTCGCATTGCTCGGTATGGATAGCGCCCAGCCCCCAGCCAGCGTAATGGAACCCGGCGTCTGACCGTTGCTTGTCGGCATGGGCGCGAAGCCCAGAACATCCTTATATTCCGGCCAAGGCGCAGCCCCGTTCTCCAGATAATTGCCCGTAATCCAGGAACCGTCCAGCGAAATTGCCAGCTTGCCCTGCGGCAAATATTCACGCGTAGCCGTATTTCCTGCCTGCCCGTTCAATACTTTGGACAACGGCGGCCCCAGCTTTTCCTTGTTTACCGTCTCGATAAAACGAAGCGAATCCAGAATTCCCTGGCTTTTCACAATCCATTTGCCGGTGCTGTCGTCATATAGCCGCCCGCCCGTACCATAGAGCAGCATTTCATAGGTTTGCATGGAGGTGGCTTCACCGGTCGCTTTGCCCATATTCATCCAGATCGGTACGACGCCATCCGCTGCTTTGGTCTTGACCGTTCTTGCCGCATCCAATACTTCTTCCCATGTCTTGGGGGTCCATTCCTCCGGCAGTCCGGCTTCCTTGAAAATTGTTTTGTTGTACCATAATCCTCTGGAATCGGTATTGTACGGCACGCCATAGACTTTGCCGTCGCTTGCTGTTACCCCTTTCTTCATTGCCTCAATGAACGATCCGTCCGTCCAGTCCGGCCAATCCTTCAGCCTGTCGTCAAGCGGCTCCAGAAAACCTGCACTGGCATCCGAGTTCAGAATAAAGGTATCCTCCGTCACGATATCCGGCGCCTTGTCCTTGGATTTAAGCGCCAACGCGATTTTGGCGAAGTAATCGCCCTCCGAAGCCTGAATCGGAGTCGGTTTAATTTCGACATTTTTATCCGGGTAGTTTTTGGACAATTCCATGATCCATTTGTACATGGCGCCTTGCTCCCCGATGCCGTCATCCCGGTACGTAATCGTGACCGTTTTTTTCCCGTTTTCACCTTGTCCACCGCTGCTGCTGCCCGAACAGCCCGCCAGCAAAGAAGCGAAAAGGATAATGGATGCCAGTACAAGCAATACCCGTTTGCCGCTTGTCGTTTTTATCATGTTTCAACCTCCCTGATTTCTACTGCCAGTTTGTCAAACTACTGTAGTGAATGCGCTTACCCAAAGCTTTATAAACATATTTTAAAAGAGCGATTTTTATGGCAAGCTGTTATCAGGCGGGATACGGCAGATGCATTCCTAACAATCGTCCCGAGATATACAGAAAAGTCGCGGACATGCAAGAGTAAACGGCTTGCCGTCCTTTGACGGGCAAAAACTTCGTTTCGCGGCGGAATATAAAAACCCGCAACTGCAGCTGGAAGCCATTCGCTCCAACCGCAGTTGCGGGTTTGCATTTTGCAAAAAATAGATCATCCTTACAGCTTGATGTCCGCAAGGCTCGCTCCCTTGGTGAACAAGCGCTCAATGCGTTTTTCAACCGCCGGATCGGGCACAAGCGGCGGCGCATGGTGGGGCTTGATGCGCGCATCCAAAATAATTTGATCACAGGCCCAATGCTTGTCCTTGTAGTAGCTGTTGACGCCATGGATATCATGGGATGGATTGCTCCGAGTAAAGGCCGCCCACAGAAAATTTTTTAACGTTTCGCCCATGAAAGCCGCATCGTCGCACAGTACAATCAACGGGCAAGACGCCAACTTTCCCCTTGAGGCAATCGCCTCGGCAAGCTGCTCGATATCTTGCCGGCCCTTGCCATACTCGGTGAAAGCCGGTCCCTGAACAGCCACCACACCCGGCATGATGAGACTCACGGCCTCGAAGCCGCGAAGCCCTTTAAGCTGCTCCGGCACTTCTCTGCACAGCTCGCGCTTTTTGCCGCCGCAGGCTGCAAAGACGACTTTGCTGCCCGTATTCAATCCCGTGCCGGAGTAATCCAGCGTGTCAATCGTCGTATTCGTATAAAAATGAATATCCCGATGCAAATCCAGCCGTTCCAGAATATATGTCAGAAAATCGATCTCGTGGTGGGTATCCAGTGGCTGCTCTTCCTCTGCCGCAATGAAAAGAAATTTGGCCAGGCTGAGTTGTCCGGTTCCCAGTATGCGATTGGCGAGCGTCAAAATCTCCGCAGGCTGCTTGGCCTTTTCATATGGCGTGTACCGTTCGCTGCCGATAGCAAACAGAAGCGGATGCACGCCGGCAGCATCAACAGCATGGACTTCTTTGACGCCGGGAATTTCATGCTTGATTGCATCGCCTGTCAACTCATGGATGAGCGCGCCGAACACCGTATCCTCCTGCGGCGGACGTCCGACGACAGTGAATGGCCAGATTGCATTCGGTCGCGCATACACTTTATGCACCTTCATCACTGGGAACGGGTGCGTCAGGCTGTAGTACCCCAGGTGGTCTCCAAATGGTCCCTCAGGCTTCGTATCATAGGGGTGAATCTCGCCTGTGATGACGAAATCCGCATCATTGCTGATACAGAAGCCGTCTGCATAGCTGTAGCGGAAGCGCCTTCCGGCGAGCAGCCCGGCAAAAGCAACCTCGCTTAGCCCTTCCGGCAGCGGCATAACGGCCGACAGCGTATGCGCCGGAGGTCCTCCGACGAAACAGCTGACTTTCAGCGGCTCCCCCCGCTTCACAGCCTTGGACTGATGCACCCCGATGCCGCGGTGAATCTGGTAGTGCAGGCCGATCTCTTTATTCATTTCATACTCATTGCCGCTAAGCTGTACGCGGTACATGCCGAGATTGGAATTCATCGGCCCCGGCTTGTCCGGGTCTTCTGAATAGACCTGAGGCAGCGTCACGAACGCTCCCCCGTCCATCGGCCAATGATGAATGAGCGGCAGATCGGAAATTTGAATTTCCTGCATCGTCGCTGTTCCCCCCTGCGATTTCATTGGGAGTGCCTTCCATGCTCCAAGCGCTGTCTCGATATGTTTAAACGGCTGCTTCATGGCTTTGATCGGATCATTGCGCAGCGCGACAACATTTGTCGCAAGGTCCCATGTCTGACGGAATATAAAGCGGCTCCGTTCCATCGTTCCGAATAAATTCGACACGGCCCGGAACCTGGAGCCTTTCACATTTTCAAATAATAATGCCGGTCCGCCTGCCTCATACACCTTCAAGTGAATAGCGGCCATTTCCAGATAAGGGTCCACTTCCTCACGGATGCGGATCAAATGCCCGTTCCTCTCCAAGTCTATGACACATTGCTGCAAATTTTCATACATGGATAATTTCCTCCAACCCGTTCGTTACACGAACCTGATCCTTCTATTATGCAGCTTTTGGCTGGTGAAAGACAAGGTAGAAGGGGAATTGGTCAAAGAACGTACACTTACAAGGAATTTGCAGCTTCATTTTCCGAAATGTCGACTGCAAATGAGCGCCGACGGAAAAGCCGACTGGTATGTTAAGCTAAACCCACGAGAAATGATGACACTCACAAAAGCCATCCCTTGCGGCTGGTACATCCCCCAAGGGAGAGCTTTTGAAAACCAAAAATTCCTCGAGGTTTACTTTACAAAAGAGGAAAGAAATTTCACCCGATCCCCCATCGGGGGGATGTTGTTGTCCACCAGGGAGATTTCCAGAACAGCCGGCCCGCGCAAATCGCGCACCATTGCCGCAATCGCGTCCCGGTCCAGATCGTCCATCGTTTCTACGCGGTAGCTGGGAATGTCCATCGCCTGCGCCACAGCGGCAATGTTGATCGGCTGTTGTTCAAAGCGCGCATGCGACCGTTTGTATTGCAGTGTATGACCGTGATACACCATGCCGAGGCGGGCGTTGTTCATGACAACGAATAGAATCGGCAACTCGTATTCTTTGGCCGTCAACACTTCCATACCGTGCATGAAGAAGCAGCCATCGCCGGTGAGGCACACGACCGGTCGCTCAGGATCAGCCAGCTTCGCGCCAATCGCCGCGCCGATTGCACTGCCCATCGCGCCAAAATGCACATTGATATCGAAGCTTCCTTCCGCGTGGACATTCATATAACGGATTACATAGGACATGAACTCGCCAATATCAATCGTGTACAGCGCCGAAGCAGGCAAACTATGCTGCAATTTGGTCAGTACATTCCGCGAGCTGTACGCCGCATCGTCGGGCAGACTTTCACGGCTTGGTCGTTCATAGGCTGTCCGCGTCAACCCCAATTCCTGCAATTCATCGATGAGGAACAGCAGGCTTAGATGGATATCCCCCAATATGGGAAGATCGACGGGATACTTGCGATGGAAGACATCCTTATCGAAATCCAACTGGATAAAGTAGCGATCCTTCGTCAAATTAGGGTTCCAGTTGTTCGTAGCCGTTTCGCCTAGACTGGAGCCGATCACTACAATCGCTTGACCATCGCCGTCGTTGATGAGCGCAGAAGCTTGCTCATGACCGGCAAATCCGAACACGCCCGCATGCAGCGGATGGTCGTCTCGCAACAGACCTTTCGCTTGGGGCGTCGTCACGATCGGCCAATCGAGCAGCTCCGCCAGCTCCAGCACGGCGTCGGCGCATTCTCGCGCTCCCTGTCCGGCGAAGATGTAGCCGCTCTTGTGCGCGACCAGTTCGCGCGCCGCCTGACGCACACGCGCCGCATCCGGCACAACAGGCGCTCGCACAGGAAACTCCGGCAACGCTGCGGCATCATCGATATCCGTCAACTGCACATCAATCGGAATCGCCACATGCACCGGCCCAGGGACGCCCGATAGCGCGATGCCGACCGCTTTGGCAATCTCAACGGGCAAGTCCGCGCCGCGCCGCACCGTCACGCTGTATTTTGTAACCGGGCGAAAGATCGGCTCGGCATCCAGTTCCTGTGAAGCATTAAGTCCCACTGTACTCACCGGCACAGCACCGGTTATGAAGAGCACAGGCAAGTGCTCGCGCATGGCGTTGGCAACCCCGGTCACCAGATTGGTTCCTCCCGGACCGCTGCATCCGATGCAGACGCTTAGTCCGCGCGAATATTTGGCATAGGCAGCAGCCATGTAGGAGGCGGCCCCTTCATGTTTGGTAACCACAGGCGTAATTTGCGGAAGGTCGTACAACTCGTTGTACAGACCGTTGACCGATCCTGCAGGGATGCCGAAGACATATTGTACGCCTCCAGATAACAGATAATCAAACACAGCACGCGCAACCTTCATTGATTCATTCCCCCTTCTCAAATTTGACACTTCTGCCGCTGGCGGCAGGTGACAACAACTTAATCAATAGTTATAGTAGGGGTTCATCGAGTACAAGATATGTCTTCAAACTAACGGGTCTTCACGCCCAGCAGCAGCAAGTTGGTCAATTGCTCGGCGGACTGCGGCTTGCCGAAATAGTAGCCTTGCATCGAGGTGCAGCCTTTGGACAACAGGAAATCAATTTGCGCCTGATTTTCCACCCCTTCGGCGATCACTTCGAGCTTCAGATTTTGCGCTAGTGTAATGATTGTCGTCGCGATGGCCGTATTTTCGTAATCAGAGTCGACATCCTTCAAGAAGGAGCGATCCACCTTGAGCGTCGTAATCGGGAACCGTTTCAGATAGCCAAGTGAAGAAAAGCCTGTACCAAAGTCATCAATGGCAATTTTGATACCGGACTCCCTGAACTGCTCCATCGTTTTCAGCGTGCCTTCCGTATTTTTGATGATGATATTTTCTGTCAATTCCAGTTCCAAATCGCCAGGCGACAGTCCGGTTTCCTCAAGGATGCTGTTGACGGTATGCAGCAAATTGCGCTGCTCGAACTGCCGCGCGGAAATGTTAACGGAAACATCCAGATCCTTAAAGCCGAGATTGTGCCACGTTTTCAGTTGTTCACACGCGCCGCGCAGCACCCATTCACCGATTGGGATGATCAGCCCGATTTCCTCGGCAATCGGAATGAACTCCCCCGGCAGCACCATTCCCCGCTCCGGGTGGTTCCAGCGAACGAGCGCTTCGACGCCGGTTATTTCTCCTGTTAGATAATTGATTTTAGGCTGATAATAGATCACAAATTCCTGATGGTCGACCGCGCGATACAAGGCGCTGACGAACTTGACTCCATCCAGCGTCTGCCTGTCCATGCCGGAAGTATAAAACTGATAGTTGTTGCCTGTCAGTTCCTTGGACTTGTACATCGCCGTATCGGCGTTCATGATCAAGCTTTCTTCCGTATCGCCATCGTAAGGAAAGATGCTGATGCCGATGCTTGTCTTGATGAACACCTCATTGCCATTAAGGTTGAACGGGCGCGAGAAGGCCTCCAGCACACGTTCAGCGACAACGATGACTTCCTCCTCGTTTTGCACACTGGGCAGGATAATTGTGAATTCATCTCCGCCCTGGCGCGAAACCGTTGCGCCCTTGCCGACACAGTCGCTTAGCCGGCGCGCCACTTCCTCAAGCAGCAGATCGCCGTAGCTGTGACCAAGCGTGTCGTTGATCATTTTGAAACGGTCGAGATCGAGAAAGAAGACGGCAAGCTTCTCGCCGTGAATCTGGGCGTAGGCCAGTCCCTGATTCAGGCGATCCTTCAACAGCACCCGGTTGGGCAAATTTGTCAAGCTGTCGTAATAAGCGTGATACCTGATTTTCTCTTCCATCAACTTGCGTGTCGTAATATCCTTGAAGGTCACGACATAGCCGACGATGGCTCCGTCTTCCTTGATGGATGAAACGACATATTCAACAGGGAAGCGCGAACCGTCCTCGCGGAAGAACTGCTCATCGGTGTCATACTCCGTGTTGTTATTCTCAATATAAGAGGCAAAATTCGGCTGTTCCCCCGGCTGAAACGACGTAATCCGTTTGAAAATGCCGCTGTAAGACTGATCAATCAGACTCTCCTTGTTGTCATATCCCAGCATGCTGGCGGCTGCCGGGTTGCAAAAGGTGATAAAGCCCTCCCGATCAAGGCCGAATATCCCTTCTCCGGCTGAGTTAAGAATCAGTTCTTTTTCCCGGCTGATGCGTTGCAGCTCTTTCACCGCATTTTCCAGTTCCGTATTTTTCTCCAGCAGCTCGAATGTCCGCTCCTGGATAATCAGTTCCTGCTTCTCCATATAGAGCAAGTTGGACAGTACCGACGCGGTGGTATCGGCAATTGATTGCGCAAGCTGCATGCTTGCCTGGGTATAGCTCCGCTCTTTTCCTTCGAGGTTAACGACAGCAATTGTGCCAAGCACCTGGCCGATGGATACCATAGGCATCATGAAGATGCCTTTAATCCCAAATCTGCGACATGCGTCATGGTTAGGCCGCGGATCAGCCATGACATCAGGCACAAGCACGGACTTCTTCGTCCGGATGACTTCCTGGAACATTTTGTCCTCGCTGTGGTCGATCTTGATTTTGCTATGCGTCTTCATCCATTCTTCTTCTGTCCAGTCGCTGCCCTTGCTGAGCCGGGCCGGTTTGATTCTGCGGCCTGCCAGCGGATCGATGAAATGCGCGCCGATGTTGGAGTTGCCCATCACCCGTGAAATATAGCTGAAGCACTTGTCCAGCACCTCTTGCATTGACGAGCACATCGCCAGGTCCCGAGACACATCGAGCAACAGCTGCTTCTCTGCAATCAAATTTTCTTTGCGCGTCAACTCATTTGAATTCCGAATCGCAACTGCCGCCATATTGATATAAGCTTCCACAGTTTGAATTTCGGACTCGTTCAGATTCATCGGAATGCCGTAATCAAACAGGAATATTAGTCCGAACAATTCCCCTTCGTAGGAAATCGGTCCGACCAACAAAGATTTGATCTGAAACGCGGCGATGGCGCCCTGATCAGGCCGATGATCGACCGAAGTATCGGGGATATAGATCGTTTTTCCCGTTTCGATTACTTCTCTGGCCAGATGATCCAGCTCCGGATTAATAACTTGCATATCGAGCGTCATACCATTGATAAACTCAGGCTTGCCTACAAAACCTTTGAAGGTTCCGTCGCCCTGCGGCAAGTAGATGCCTACGGAATCACAACTGACGATTTCCTCGGAAATGGCGGTCACAACGTGACTCAGCACTTCTCGCAGTTCAAGATTTGTGTTAATCAATTTGGTGATATTGGCCAGGCGAGAATATCTGGTTTGCTCTTTGGACATAGATGCCCCCCTCCCCCCAGTAAATCGCCATTTAGTAGTATTTACACTGGTCTTCTTGTCATTGTATGTCATTCGACAAATCCTCTTTAAATCCTCCTTGATTTTGGATAATTTATGGAATTAATTTCCAATAACGAATTAGAACTATTTCATTTTAAAGAATTGCGCCTATAGTCTTTGGGCCCTTGAGCGGATGTCTCCATACCCGCATTATGCTTCCTCCGACCTTATAACCAGTAGTAGATCGAAAGACAGTTTCTTGGAAAACAATTTTGAATATTTGCTGGAGAACAGCAAGATGGATTGGAAAAAGTATAAATAGGATGCTTATTTAAAAATAGAAAGGGCTCCTTCACGCATACGTGCGAAAATTTCGCCAATGCCTTAGGAGCCCTTGCACATTACCGCTTGTCTAACGTTAAGCCGTCTATTGCTTTCTTGGGATGACGAAAGCTTTGTCCGCTTTATTGAACCTGAGCTTTGGATAAAATTCCACTGCCCCCGACCACGCAGTAATCAGAACGTCCGCATTGTCGATCATGTGCTGAATGCGCCGGAGATCTCCATAGGGTCGTTTCATCTCACACTTGCGGAACACTTCCGCCACACATCTTTTGCATCCTGTACCCGTTCCTCTGAATACTCGATCAACGGCCTTCCCCCAAAAAATGCCTTGAACTGCCCCATTGTCTCGTCCGACTCTAGCTAGACATCCTCAATACCTTTCCAATATCAACGATGCATGCGCTGCTTGGGCGCTTCAAGCTGCCAATCAGCTCGCCTTGTTCCGGTTATAAATATCGAATGCTACAGCTAACAGCAATACTAACCCTTTGATCCCTTGCTGCCAGTCGATGCCAAGGCCGATGAGCGACATGCCGTTGTTCATGACACCCATGACAAGACCGCCAATGATCGCACCTACAACGGTGCCTACGCCGCCGGACATCGAGGCGCCGCCGATGAAGCTCGCCGCGATCGCGTCAAGTTCGAAGTTGACGCCTGCTTTTGGCGTAGCTGCATTCAGGCGTGCCGCGAAGATCAATCCCGCTAACGCAGCTAACACGCCCATATTAATGAAAACATACAATGATACTCGCTTCGTCTTGACGCCGGACAAGCTGGCAGCCTTATCGTTGCCGCCCAATGCATAAACGTGTCTACCAATAACCGTCTTGTTCGTGATGAACGTATAAATCAAAATGAGGAAAAATAAGATGATGAGAATATTCGGAATCCCTTCGTAACGCGCCAGCACATAGATGAAAATATTCAGTACCAGCACCATCGCCGCCACTTTCGCCGCGAAGATGCCAATCGGCGCAACGTCGAACTGATAGCCCAAGTCCGTCTTCCTGATGCGCCACTCGTTCCAGATCAGAATTAGCGACAGCCCCAATCCGATCGCAATGCTCATCAGATGCAGCTCTCCGTTTCCAAGTGGATCTGGTAGAAATCCGCTGCTAATATTGCGGAACGTTTCCGGGAACGGCCCGATCGACTGCCCTTTCAGCACCAGCATTGTCAAGCCCCGGAACATCAGCATCCCCGCCAACGTCACAATGAACGATGGAATCCGCACATAAGCGACCCAGAACCCTTGCCACGCCCCGATCAGCGCACCGAGCGCCAGCGACACAATAACCGCCAGCCAGAACGGCATGCTCCAGTTCACCATCATGATGCCGGACACCGCGCCGACGAAAGCAGCCACCGACCCAACCGACAGATCGATATGTCCGGCTATAATGACGAGAACCATCCCGATCGCCAGCACGAGAATATAACTGTTCTGCAAGATCAGGTTCGTCACGTTCAGCGGTCTGAGCAGAATGCCGTCGGACAGAATCTGAAACAAAATCATAATTAACGCCAGCGCGACGAGCATCCCGTATTGGCGCATATTGTTGCGAAACATCTTAACGAGAAATTGCATCTTCGCTCGCCTCCATTCGTGTCATCAGCTTCATCAGCTTCTCCTGCGACGCATCCTCATGTGCGATTTCGCCTGTTATGACGCCTTCGCTCATCACATAAATCCGATCGCACATCCCGATCACTTCCGGCAACTCCGAAGAGATCAGTAGAATCCCTTTGCCCTCCGCCGCCAGCTGATGAATGATTGTATATATTTCGTACTTAGCTCCGACATCAATGCCCCGCGTCGGTTCGTCAAGGATGAGAATATCCGGGTCAGTGAAAATCCACTTGGAGAGCACCACTTTCTGCTGGTTTCCTCCGCTCAAATTCATCGTCTTCTGCAAAATAGTCGGGGTCTTGATGTTCATTTTCTTACGGAAGTTCTCCACCTCGACCACCTCATGGTTGTCATTGATGACACTGCGGCGGGCTATCTTGCCCAGTTTGGATAGAGTCACGTTTCGTTTGATGTTGTCGATCAGAATCAAACCGTACGTTTTGCGGTCCTCCGTCACATAGGCTATACCGTGCTCGATCGCTGCACTGATCGAAGGAAGCGTAATCTCCTTGCCATTCTTATGCAGACTGCCGCTAATCCGCTTGCCGTAAGCCTTGCCAAAGACGCTCATCGCCAGCTCTGTTCTGCCCGCGCCCATCAGCCCGGCGATGCCGACAATCTCGCCTCTGCGAATAGACAAGTTCGCGCCATCGATTACCTTGCGTTCCTGATACTGCGGATGATACACCGACCAGTTTTTGATCTCAAACAGCGTCTCGCCGATATTCGGCTCCCTGTGTGGAAACCGATGGGTCATATCGCGTCCGACCATTCCCTTGATGATCCGGTCTTCGGTCACTTTATCGCGACCGACATCGAGCGTCTCAATCGTCTTCCCATCGCGCAAGATGGTAATGGAATCGGCCACTCTTGTAATCTCGCTCAGCTTGTGCGAAATCAGAATCGAGGTAAGCCCTCTCTTCTTGAACTCCTTAAGCACTTGCAGCAAGTTCTCGCTATCGTCCTCATTGAGCGCCGCTGTCGGCTCGTCGAGTATGAGCAGCTTCACCTTCTTCGACAACGCTTTGGCGATCTCAACCAGTTGTTGCTTGCCGACGCCCAACTGACCGGCCGGCGTATTCGGCGCTTCTTGGAGACCGACCGTCCTGAGCAACTCGCGCGTCCCAACGATCATATCGCTCCAGTTTACAATTCCGTATCGGCTTTTCTCATTGCCAAGGAATATGTTTTCCGCGATTGACAAGTACGGACTAAGCGCAAGCTCCTGATGAATGATGACGATGCCGAGTTGTTCGCTTTGCTTGATATCTCGAAACTGGCATTCCTGTCCTTTGAACAGGATTTTACCCTCATAAGAACCGTGCGGGTAGACGCCGCTGAGCACTTTCATCAGCGTTGACTTGCCAGCGCCGTTCTCGCCCATCAGCGCGTGAATTTCTCCTTCTCTTACCTTTAAATTGACATTATCGAGCGCTCTTACACCCGGGAACGTCTTCGTGATGCCTCGCATCTCCAGAATAATATCGGTCATAATCGGCCCTCCCTCTCAGATGCGCGATAGCTAATGAAACAGCTTAGTGACAGCCCCGCGAAGGGCCATCACTAAGAATAGAATAACGATCTGTGATTCGTCTCTACTTCAGTTGGTCCGCAGTATAATATCCTCCGCTTACAAGAACGGACTCGTAATTCGACTTGTCAACCGAAATTGGCTCCAGCAAGTAGGAAGGAACAACCTTTTTACCGTTATCATACGTTTTGGTATCATTCACTTCCGGCTCTTCGCCTTTTAGCACCGCATCCGCCATGCTGACCGCTTTATTGGCCAACTCGCGTGTATCCTTGAAGATCGTAGACGTCTGTTCGCCGGCGATGATCGACTTGACGGAAGCAACCTCCGCGTCTTGACCGGTAATGACCGGCATCGGCTTGCTGTCGGAACCGTAGCCAACGCCTTTCAGCGAGGAGATAATCCCGATGCTGATTCCGTCGTAAGGCGACAATACCGCATCTACACGATCCGATGTGTAGTTAGCGCTAAGCAAGTTGTCCATCCGCGCTTGTGCGGTCGCGCCGTCCCAGCGCAGTGTCGCCGTTTGCTCGAACTTCGTCTGGCCGCTCTTCACGACGAGCTTGCCGGAATCGATATATGGTTGCAGCACCGACATTGCGCCATCGAAAAAGAAGTACGCGTTATTATCGTCCGGGGAACCAGCAAATAGCTCGATATTGAACGGACCTTTGCCGTCATTTAGCCCCAGCGTCTTCTCGATGTAGGACGCTTGCAGTACACCGACCTTGAAGTTATCGAATGTAGCATAATAGCTGACATGTTCGGATTTGCGAATCAATCGATCGTAGGCAATGACTTTGATTTCCTGTTTCGCAGCTTTGTCCAGTACAGTAGTGAGAGACTCGCCGTCAATCGCCGCGATGACGAGCACTTTGACACCCTTCGTAATCATGTTCTCGATTTGCGACAGTTGGTTCTCAACGACATCTTCCGCGTATTGCAAGTCTACCTTATAACCAAGCTTCTCGAACTCTTTCTTCATGTTTTCGCCGTCATGCACCCACCGTTCCGACGACTTCGTCGGCATCGCAAGGCCTACATAATTTCCACTGCTGCCGCTCTCACTTCCACTGCTGCCGCTCTCACTTCCACACGCTGCCAGCAGCACTGCTACCAGCGAGATCATAAGAAACATTAAGACCACTTTCTTCATTGTCCGTACCCCTCTCATATTCGTTGGTTATCTATTTCAACACAAGTATACGGGACAATAACAAAAGGGGTCTTTCCAAAAAAACAACCGAATTTATAAAAAACCAACTTAACTCCACTTGCTCCCGGCAGACAGAATTCCAAAAAAAATCGGAGAGACAGTTGTCCCTCCGATGTTCATGTTGATTGTAGTTTGTTGCTGCTTACTTGCCCGCTTTGTTTAGCAAGTTCAAGATTGCTTGCGCGGTTTCAGCGCGGGTGGCTGTTGTTGCCGGAGCGAAGACGCCTTTGCCTTTGCCTTGCATAAGGCCAAGCTCGATCGCCTTGTTCACATCTTGCTTCGCCCACGCGGATATTTTTTCTCCATCTTTCAGAGCGGATGCCGCATCAACTGTTGCCGCAGTCTTGCCATTCCGATACTCATATGCACGTACCATAAGGCTTGCCATCTGCTCGCGCGTGATCTGTGCCTTCGGCTCGAACTTACCGGACGACACGCCGGAGATCAGGCCGGCTTTGTATGCGGCTGCTACGCTGGCTGCATACCAATCGGTTGCCTGTACGTCCGTAAACGTCGTCGAAGTGTTTTCCGTTACCAGACCTAGCGCGTTCACAAGCATCGTGACGAATTGCGCTCTTGTTGTTACACCGTTCGGGTTGAAATCGGTTGCCGATACACCCGTCACGATATGCTTCGCTGCCATCACTTGCAATGTACGATGTGCCCAGTGCGTGTCCGGTACGTCTGTGAATACCTTGTTATATTCGAGCACAGCGAATTTACTGAAGTGTGTCAGGTAAGCTCTGATGCCGTTCTCCGTAACGGTACCGCCAACATATTCCCAAACTTTCGATTTTTCATTGAAGTAGTAGACGCCTAGCAGATCTTTGTCCAATTGGGCCAGATCAACCAGGAACTCGACTACGATCGGCTCAATGAAGTTTGTCAAGCGCGATTCCTTGTCACCGGACTTGATCTTCAGGTTAAGCTCGTAAACTTGACCCGCTTGCTTGAAGTTGCCGCCTTGAGCCGCTTGATCGACAGGTTTCATCGTAATTTCAATGTTGCCTGCTTTCGCGCCGCCTGCCGTCGCCGCCAACTTTTCAAGTACCGCGTTGGGAATCGTAATCTTCACGTTCTCTGCTGCGACTTCCAGCTTGTTCGCACCGATTGAGCTGATCAGGTCGAGCGGGATCGACAACGCTGATTGCTTCGAATCCAGCTTCAAGCTGACTTTGCCTTGATCCGGCTTAATGTCTGAGGGCTTCACAATTTTCACACCGTCAGACGAAGGGTTATTCCCGCTGCCTGCAGCCGAATCTGGGTCGGGATCTGAACCCGAATCAGAGCCTGAACCTTGATTGGGGTTGCTGCTGCTCTGACCGCTGATTGTAATTTCCAGTTCGCCTTTTACGCCGGAGCCGTCATTGGCTGTTGCCACAACCTTGACTTTGCCATTTTTCTTGGCCGTCAACAACCCGCTGACTGATATCGTTGCCTTGTCTGTAGCCGACCCGTCGATGTTGTAAACAGCCCACTTGACTGACTTGTCAGTCGCAAGCTCAGGGGCAACGGTTGCAGACATCTGCAGGGTGCCGCCTTTGGCCTTAATAACATGAGCGGTGCTGGTTACAACAATGTTTGTTACCGCAATCGATTCGTGCCCCGTTAGCGTAAACCTGTGCTTGTAGACGGCCGAATCGTCGCCTGCATGGCCGGCCCTAACCATCAGAGTGTAATCGCCCTGCGTCGGCTTGGGTATGGTGATCTTTCCGTCAAGGCCGACCTTGTTGGCCAGTATATCGTTGGGGCTTGCTCCATACACCGTCACATAACCTGACGCTGCGTCCTGATTCCCGCTGAAATACGAGCCTGCCGGCGCGTCCGGGACGCCTGTATAGCTTGCGGACAGACTTCTTGTGTAGCCTGGTATCACGTAGTAAAGCTCGACATTGGGATCATCGAACGTCGCCAACACTTTGGTGTCGCCGTCTACCCTCGTACTGCCGTCGTGCACGTAAGTTATTTTGCCATCAACGCTCTTTACCGTAGGCATACCGGTCGAAGTGCTCGCCGAGTACATCGGGGAGTCGCTGGATGACGCCGAAGCGGCAGGCCCGCCAGCCTCCACAAACTCGATCGAAAGGAACGCAAAGCCTCCGTTGGGTACATAGATATATACCGAATCCACCAGACCCTTTAGCGGAGTGTCGAAGGTATAGGTCACTTCCCCTGCGTTGCTAAACCAATCGCCGGGACTTTGAGGAAAGCTGAATCTGTTCAGAAGCTCTTTTTCAACTGCTTCAATTTTTGTCGTCGGCCCTGGCGGCGTCCCGATTCCCCTATAGACCTCCACCGGGGCAGTGCCTCCGTCCGCCCTCGTGCCGCTGATTTTCATTGCCGCAGCGCCGTTTCCGGTAAAGGCCAGATTATCGAATCTGATCCAGTCGCCGGCTTCATAACTTACGATCAACTGGCCTGCGTATTGGCCTGAGGTATACACACTCGGGCTGCGCGCTCCGTTGTTATACATGCTGTCGTAATCGCCGCCCCAAAGCTTCTGATACGCGGACTTGTAGCCTTCCGGTACCCCCTGGTAATCGGTTTTGTAGAACAGCGTAAAGTTGAATTTATAGTCGGTGAACAGACCGGGGTATTCAACGTCCTTGATCTCGATGCGACCCTCGGCGTCTGAGCGTACATTTACAACCAAAGTATGGCCGTCGCCGACGATTGTCGCGTCCCCCTTATTGGTCGTAATATTCCCGCCGATTTTTGCAGGGAACGTCACCCTGAGCTTGCCGTCAATCAAGGTCTGGGTTTCAGGCGTCCAAAGCTGCTTAATCGAAACCACCGTCAGATGGCTTGAGCCTACATAATTATTGCCATCCCAGAACTCAACCACATAGACGCCCTCCCCGGGGACATCAGCGGCGCTCAATTTGAGCACGGCCTTGCCATCCGCGTCGATTACCGCGGAGCGTATAGTTGATCCATCTTCTGCGATTAAACGAATTTCGAAGCCTTTATAAGCGGGATCAGCGGTTACTGGGATTCTTGCCTGATAACCCTCAACGATCGTTTTGACGTTCAGTACGGCGTCGACATGTTCCACATCGTAACGCGGCGCTTGATAATAGTCATTCGCTGCTTTTATCGATTCGTCCGCCTTGTTGTCGAAGCCGGTTACGGGCTTCATGGTGTAGCTGTACTCATAGGTCTTTCCTGCGACATTTAAGCGGTAGTCCAAATCTTCACGGGGCTGCGCTCCCCAGCCGTTATAACCACCGACGCCCATTCCCCACGCGTTGATGCGCAGCGTAATCGGCAGATCAGGATCGCCGCCGTTTGCCGCAAGCGCATCCCTTTCAAGCTGATACGGATGATAGTCGCGGCTCGCTCCTGTTTTGTTCAATTGTTCAGGCGAATAATGCAGGGCGTTGAATTCCAGCATGTTCGTACTTGTTACTCTGCTGCCGCCCAGAGGCACCGTTCGGCCGTTGGACTTAATCAGCAGGCCGTCGCCGTCGCCGTCGGTAAGCGCCATCCAGCGCACATCCACCTTATTGCCGTTCTCCTGTACCTGAATATAATCCACAAACTGTTCGGCAACAGTGCTGTTATAGATGCCAACCGGATAGCCAAGCTTGCGATCCACATAAGATTCTTCGGAACCCCGACCATACCAGGCTATATTGTCGAATCCCGGTTTGACAGTCATCATGCTGCCTATCTCCAGGGGTCTGGCGTTATTTCCTGTGAGGCTGCCGTTGAATTCGTAAGTGTAATCGACCTGCACCTCGCCGTTGGCGTAGACCTTGTATACCGTCTTGTAGCTGCCCTTGCGGGCGTTGGGGGCGCCGAGATATCCACTGATGGCGATCTCCTCGAAATCTTTCCCCCCCTCATTAAGCAGGCTGACTTGTTCCACCGTAACGTTATTGCTGGCGGTGCGCCACGCTTCGCGGGTGGATGCGTTGGCATCCCATCCGTAGTCGTTCTCTACAAAGGCGCGCCAGAAGTTAGGCGCGGGGCCTTTTTCCAGAAAATCTTTGCCCTTGTAACTATACTTGGTTATAATGCCAGTCGCTTTATTTATTACAAGGGAGAAGTCATTGTCGCCGTCCACGGTGATGTCGGTTGCCCCATCCACGATGTCGAACGCGCCTGTGCTTGCTGGCGGCTTGGCTGTGCCCCTCTCCCAAGGCTCGCTGTTGAAGTCAACCGGAAGCTGACTCCAGGATACTTCGTAGTTCTGTGTGTCCGCCCAAGCGGGTTGCCCCTTTTCGTAGAAATAAACGTTGAAGAAATATTCCGAGCCTTGATAACTCTCCCAATCCTCCGGTCTGTCAAAAGGCACCTGGAACTGATCCGAAGTGATTGTCTTTTCATCTACGCCTGATGGCGCTGGGCCGACGCTAATCCCGGCTTCCCATACGCCGTCTTCAATAACCTTTCCGTCACGCTGAAGCTCCCAGCGCGCTCCATATTCATTAGTATTTGTAAATAACATCTTATTGTTTACGGTAAACTCACTGCCTTCCTTCAGCGCGGTCACATCGTTCGGAAGGGTCGCAGTTATCCAGCGGTACTGATATTTCATTTCTTCCCATATAGGCTTCAATGCGCGGTCGTTCAATACAATGCCGTTTGCAGTCTGGGAGCCGTGATTGCCACTGTTGGTGCCC
This sequence comes from Paenibacillus roseus, assembly GCF_016424485.1. Lineage (GTDB taxonomy): Bacteria > Bacillota > Bacilli > Paenibacillales > Paenibacillaceae > Paenibacillus_D > Paenibacillus_D roseus. Next base: position 163,772 of record NZ_JAELUP010000103.1, on the reverse strand, counting down.
ATGGTGAAATTAGTGGGCTTGTCGCCCCAGTCGCCGCCGTACCCGTAGAACCAGTTGTCGGGGTGATTGATGTAATCCGCGTCATAAGCGATATCCGGCCGCGGAGTCAATACTCCCTTGTCCGCCCAGTCCCAGATAAAGCCGCCGATCGCTCTCGGTTTATCGTCAAACCCCTTGATATAGGGGTCCCACGCGCCGCCCGCGTTGCCCCGGGTATAGATATACTCACAGATCAAATAGGGTCTGTTGTCGCCACCCGAATTGCTGCCGACGCTGCCCGGACTTGAGTACATGTTGCTGCTGACGGTGGGGTTGCCGTTGACGAGACTATTCTTGTAACTATTATCAAACTCCGCGTGTGTCGCCCGCGTCGTGTCACGCTCATTCGCCCATTTGGTGGCCCATTTTCGGAACTCGTCGCCGCCGCTTGATTCGTTACCCATGGACCAAATCACAACACTGGGATAGTTTTTGTCACGTTCCACCATATTCGCGATACGGTCGCGTATCGCGGGGCCCCAGTTTGGGTTGTTCGAAATATGAAAGCCGCCGCCGTCTCTGTCGGAATGGGTCTCGAGGTTCGCCTCATCCATCAGATAAAGGCCGTACTCGTCAGCCAAGTCGTAGAAGCGCGTGTCCTTCGGGTAGTGAGAAAAACGAACCGCATTGACGTTGCCCTGCTTCATAAGCTTGTAATCCAGGCGAATCGTATCCTCGGTCATGGTGCGACCGTACGTGCCAACGTTCGTCTCATGCAGGTTGGTGCCGTAGAACATGATGCGCGTACCGTTTATAAAGAAACGATCACCCTCAATTTTTATTTCGCGGAAGCCGACGCGCACAGAGGTAGTCTCCTGTATGCTGCCGTCCTTCTCAAGGGTGAGCACCAGCTTATACAGGTTCGGTTTCTCTGCGGACCACAGCTTGGGGTCCCGCACATTAATTTTGAAATCCAAATAGCTGGCCGCCCGGGCATAGTCCTCCGGCGTTAACTGGCTGGTGACCGTATGACCGTTCTCACCCTGCCAATAGACATCGGTCACCACCTGGTCGTTTCCAAGCCAGTTTTTCTTAATTTTGAACTGGTTTGGATCGATCGCTTGGCCAGCCGTCCCGATAACAGTTTCCCCGTCATACAGCTTGGCTGTCAGCTTGAGATCGTCCCGATCATCCGCGCCGAAGTCGCGCAGCAGCGATTTTACGTTGAGGTTCCAAGCGCCGTCGTATTTACCAGCGGTCTCGGGCGTGGTCTTGACCTCAAAGTCGTACAGCGCCACTTTTGGACGCGCGGTTAGAAATACGCTGCGGAATATGCCCGACATGTTGAAGACATCCTGATCCTCCAAAAAGCTGCCGGTCGAGAAACGGAACACCTGAATGGTCAGCACATTCTCAGCCTTGTTCGTCCAGTTTAAATACTTGGTAATGTTAAAGGTTTTGTTTGTAAAGCTATCCTCGGCGTAGCCGACAGACTGTCCATTGACCCAGACGAAGCTGTTGGACTCAACGCCCGCCAGATCAAGCAGGATCTCGCGACCATCCCAGTTATCGGGCACTTTGAACTTGTGCCTGTACGTGCCGACGGCGTTTGTGCCGACGGGCGTTTTTCCGCTGACAGACTTGCCGGTGTTATTCCAGCCATCCTGCTCCCACGCGTAAGGACCCCAGTTTGTATAAATAAGCTTGTCATACTTGAACTTTGGCTTGTTGCCATTGGCCGGGTCGGCTTCCCAGTTTATCTGCCAACTGGACGGGACGTTAATATTATCCCAGCTTGCATCGTCATAACTAAATTGGGTAAAATCGAAAGCGTTTTCAGCGTCCGAGAAAGCGTTTCCACTTGCTGCGGCGCCTAGCCTGTCTGCCGGCCTGGCGGCATAAGAGAACTTCCAGTCAGACGCGTTGACGGTATCAAGATTCATGTAGTAATCGCTTTCCACAGGATTCATGGTATAGCCATCAAGGGCTTTTTCTTCGGTATCATACGGATAGAAATGCGCCTTCGCGTCCTCGCGGTTGACCGCGAAACGTTTTGTCTGCTCGGTCCATTCGTCGCCCTTTACTGCTCCCTCGGTATCCCTCGGGGGTTCCGGAATACCTGGCGGATTAAAGCCGTTAGGGTCGTAGCCGAGTACATCAAATCTGCTAAATAGGCCGTATTGACCTTGTTTAACAATTCTGAATTTCAGTATATAATAACTATCCGGCAAATTGCCGTCAGCAGAACTGTCGAAAATAACGACATCTTCGACAGCATTGGCGCTGTTCGTATTCACGATCTTCTCCGGCCTCACGATGTCGCCGGCAGAAGGGCTTTCTATGTTGGCACCTGATTTCAAAACGGTAAAGGCCATTTCGCCGTGGTTGCTGGCCGTCTTTCCGTACACCTTGATGCCTGTGCCTTTAAATCTGAAAGTAACATAACCGGCCTCCCAACACGACCAATATCCTCCACTATTGACCCAGTTGGATTCGCCCCCTCCCCCTCCAAGCGCTGGGAGATAAGCTTTATAATACTCGCTTTGGTCACTTGTGTGCATATCACTGCCGTCAACGGTCAGCACGTCGCCTGACGCGGACTGAGCCGCCCGCGCCGCCGGAGGCGGCGGGAACAGCGGCAGAACAAGCATCACCGCCATCACCAATGATAGTGTTGACTTGCGAATAGCCATTGTTTTTCCTCCTCTTTTGAATCTAACGTTTTTTACTTACTCGCACCAATACTTACATGCCATCATCAGCATAGCTGCCACATCAAGCTTGCTATGCTGATCCCATTAAAACCGCTTTCAACATTGTCTGTACCCCTCTCTTAGATAGGTTGGTTAGCTGTTCCAAGGCAAGTATACGGGACGATGAAGAAAGCGGTCTTTTCAAAAAAGCAACTGAATTTATAATAATCCAACTTACTGCTCACTAAATGCGTCACCCCGACGATATTGGTTCGGCGACACCCCGACGATTTTCTTGAATGTCGTGCTGAAGTAATGTTGCGTAACATAACCGACTTGACCCGCAATTTCGTGAATCGGCATATCGGTTGAATTGAGCAACTGAATCGCCTTCTCAATACGCAATGCTGTCACCAGACTGACGAAGGGGATTCCCAATTCTTGCTTGACCATCCGGCTGAGATAAACCGGCGATACCTGCAATAGTTTGGCCAACCCTTCCAGTGAAAGATCCGGATCATGATACTCCTCGCGCACATACTGCCGAAGGCGACGAACGACAGGTGAGATTTGGGAATCCTTGTACACCGCGGATTTGCATTCGCGATACGCAGCCGGAACACCCGCCAGATTCCCATCCAGCATAGCGAAGTGTGTGTGTACGGACAACTTCAAATAGGCTTGCACCGCTGCTTCAATATCCTGTGGGATGGAAGCTGCAAGCTCCCCCCATATCAGCACAACGATCAGCCCGGCATGGCCACGGAAGATCACCTTGTCGTCAGCCACAATGATCTCCCCGGCGATATTCTCGATCGCGAACAACATCAGCTGCCGTTCACCCTCACCGAGCAGCGGCTTGTTCACAGTGACTTCCGGCCAGCGGATCACGCCCATCCAATCGGGGCATGCGAGCGGCAACCGCAGAAACTCCAATTGATCCATAATTTCGGCGCCAGTGAGCCCGCCGCCCATCCATTCCAGCCCGAACTTCTCTCTGAACAGCGTAATATTGCGAGCCATCTGTCTGGACGCCTGCCGCAGGTGCACGCTTTGTTTGTACGCCACATCCAGTTGCTTGCCAAGCTCCATCATTACTTTCGCCAGCTCACCCGGACTTGCCGGCTTCAAAATATATTCCTGTACCCCAAGCCGAATTGCTTCTTGCGCATAGGCGAACTCGTCATGGCCGGTTATAATGACAATTCGGCAATCGGGCAAGTTATCGCGCAGATGCCCAATCAGGCGAAGACCATGCATAATCGGCATATTCAGATCAACAAGCGCAATATCAACCTCGTAAGCCTTCCCCATCTCCAGCGCTTCTTCGCCGTCCTCCGCCTCACACACAACCTCCATATTCAAGTTCGCCCAATCGACTGCGTCGCGAATGCCTTCACGAATAATCGCTTCATCGTCAGCGATCATCACCTTCCATCTATGCGCCCCGACCATCTCACCTTGTACCATTCAGACATCCCCCTCTACCGCCACTCACGCACCCTTTACGATTCCGCAGGTAACACGATTGTCACGGTCGTTCCAGCGCCAAATTCGCTATCAATCGTAAGACCATACTCGTCGCCATAGGTCAGCCTAATCCGTTCGTGCACATTCACCAGGCCATACCCTTGCACTTGCGCCGAAGCATCCTCCTCGGGCGCGGTCATACCCGCGCCGCCTGCCTTCGCCAACCCAGAGCGAATACTTTCCAGTTTATCCCATTTAATGCCCGCGCCGTTGTCAGAAACGCGCATCATCAAAAGGCCATCTTCCTCGCTAACCACCAGCGTTATCACGCCCGGTCCTCTTCGCTCCTTGATGCCATGGTAGATCGCGTTCTCCACAAGCGGCTGCAAGACCAGCTTCGGCACATAATAGTGCAAGGCGTCTTGCTGAATTTCTTCTGTGAACGCCAGTTTGTCGCGATATCGAATCCGCTGGATCTTCATATAGCTCTCTACATGCGCCAGTTCCTCGGCCAGCGGAATCCGATCGCTCCCTTTGCTCAGGCCGATTCGGAACAACTTCGATAACGACTCCACCACCTCAGCCACATCTTCGGCGTCGCGCCGGCGCGCCATCCAATGAATGGTATCAAGCGTATTGTATAGAAAATGTGGGCGGATGTGCGCCGTAAGTGTTCTTAACTCCGCTTCCCGTTTCTGCCGCTCCTGTCTTTCTGTCAGGTGGATCAACTTGCTAATCTCGGTAAGCATCCGATTGAAGCTTCTGCCGAGCATGCCCACTTCGTCGCGACGTTCGCCAATATAACGGATCAGCAGATCGCCCGATTCCGCCTTCTGCATGAAGTTCGTCAGTTGCCCGATCGGCCGGGAGATTGAATGGGACAGCAAGTACGAGGCCGCGATCCCGAACAGGCAGACGAGGAAAACGAAGCTGACGATATAGAACTGGATTTCCCGCGCCTCGAATACCGATTCTCTCTTCAGAAATACGCCGATCGTCGTCCAGTTCGTGAATGCGGACTTTAAGTAGATGAATTGTAGTCGATTGCCATCTACCACTTTGGACAGCGTGCCGGAAGGCCCATCTGCTAACCAGTCCGTCGAAATTTCGTGAACAAGCGGTTTCGCTGGGGAGTAGATGCTCTCCCCCTTATCGTCGATCACCATGAGATAGCCGGATTTGCCGAGTCGGACGTCTTTGGCCGCCTCAGCGATGACACGCAGCTTCAGATCGATGAGCGCCACGCCAAGCACTCGCTGGGTGTCCGGGTCAACAATCGCTCTGACGACAGAGACGACTTCGCTATCGCGGTAATTGACATGGCTGAACATATGCCGACCGAATGGATGTCCGACGATTTTGAAAATCCCCTGATTGTCTACCGCTTCTTTGTACCACGATTCGTCTGTCATCCGATATCCGTCTTTTGCATATAACTCGTTGCTAATATACTCGCCGCTATCACTCGCGATCAGAATGCCGGCCACTTCCGAGTAGAGCGTGCTGAACCCTTGCAGAAACTGGCGCGTCTCATAATGGTTCCTCCCCTCTGCCAGCTTCTCATCTCCGGTGCCGTCGAGAAACTGCCGGATACTAGGGTTATTGGACATAAAGTACGTTATATTCTGCAAGTTGCCAACGTAATACTCCAGCGACCGGTTCACTTTGCCAATTAACTGCAGCGTGTTGTCCGTCACTTGCCGCTCTATGATGCTATCGACCGTCCAGTTGATCAGGAAGCCCAGTCCAATGGATGGCAACATCCAGATCAACAAAAAGTGCATGATCAACTTGTATCGAATCGGCCAATCATTTAGTTCCAGCCAGCGTATCTTGTCCATCGCCTCTCACCGCCCGCCAGTCATTTCAAGTAATAATTGGCCACATTATCTTTTGTCACAACCGTGATGCCGGTATCCACATTGACCGGCAGTGGTGAAGCGTCCGCCGTTTGTCCACTGTCCGGACTGATCAGGCCGTGGTGCAGATGGAACAGAAACTGCAGCGACCAGTAGCCCATATTCCATGCCCCTTGTGCCAGCGTCGCCGAGATCGCGCCTTCCCGCACCATATCGAGCGTCACCTTGTCGGTGTCGAAGCCAATCACTTTCACTTCGCTTTGCTTCTGCTCCAGCCTGACCGCATCCGCGACACCTACACCGCCAACCGCGTCCGTGTTGAATATGCCTTTGACCGACGGGAATTGCTTCATAATTTTTGTGGCGGCGTCACGGGAGACGATGCGATCGCCTTTGCCATCCTTGACCGCAACAAGTCGCATATTCGGAAATTCCGAGGAAATCGTGTCCTTGAATCCGTTCGTCCGCTCCTGATGGTTGAGTTGGTTCGGCAATGTCACAACGCCAACATCGCCGCGTTCCCCGATGAGCGACGCCATCGTGCGAGCGGCTGTCACGCCGGCGCTGTAGTTATCTGTTGCCAGCAAGGAATACGCTTTGCTAAGCGGCGCTCCAGAGTCGAACAGCACAACCGGAATGCCGGCATCAACCGCCTTGTCGATGGACGGTGTAAGCGCTTTCGGGTTCATCACTGTTAAAGCGATGCCAGCCGGCTTCTTCGCGATTACCTGCTCCAGCACCGTCATCTGCTCACGTACGTCATATTGGGCCGAGCCCCGATATTCCACTGACACATTGAGCAGCTCTGCCGCATCCTCGAACCCTTTGAGCACGCTCTTCCAATAATCGATTCCGGACTGGAACGTCACCATTACATACTTCTCTTCCAGACTTCCGGAAAGCCCAATCTCGTCCACCCGCTGCCCGGCGCTTCCCTTGCTGTAGAAGAAATTGAGCGCATAAATCGTATACGCTCCGATCAAGAGCAAATACAGCCATGTCCACTTCTTCATCTGGAACCCTCTTTTCGTTCAATAAATCTGTCTAGTTATTATACACACTCAAGAGAAATTAGCTGGTTTTTATTGTTCAACTTAGTGTAGGACGATCCACCAATTGTTCCAATGGAGATCAGATCCTCCAGATCCTCGCCGGTATTGTCAAATTTTTTGACAATGTGATCACGAAACGATGTCAAAAAAACTAAACGAACTCCAACATGCTCGAGCTAGTTTGCTCTTTCCAGTGATTATTCCTCAACAATACGGATCTTTCAATAACTTGCGCCCACTCTGGCAACTCATCAACGTGATACTTTATTGCACTCAAATCCGCTTCAATAATCATTTCACCAACAACTTTACTATTGTCTATGACGACTAAATGATCGATTAAAAACATATTTTGAAGAAGGTTTTTCATACTCGTACCATCACGTCGAATGATATCTTCCGTATCGATATGATGACCACCATTCTTCACACGTGTAGCAACACGCTCAATATTAAGTTGAACATCTCCTAGTCCTACATAGAACATGATGATCTCAAAGCCATGACCCTTCGCTTCTTGCATATGACGGATTACGTTGCCACCTGCTAAAGTCGTTTCGACGGTAAAATCCCACTTATTACGAATACATTCTCTAACTAATCTTATTGCTTCTTTGCCTGCAGATACTTTTCGTTTTTCAGGATTCATATTGTCAATTTTGCGTGCTAATGCATCAGGATCAATATTGATGCTTACCCCAAGTTTATCTACAATTAAGTTTCGAATTGTACTCTTACCACTTCCATTATTGCCAGAAAAATCAAACATTGTAGCATTCACATCACTCATGATGCAAGTCCTGCTTACTCATTCGCACAATCTCACCCGTAGCATACTCTCTAACGATATGACCATCTGTAGTTTTATACACAATGTATGTTCCATTTGCTTTCGCATCTAATTTGGCACGATCGCCCGTTAATCGGATTAATTTAGATAAATCCTGCGTACGATTCATCATTGGTGTCACCGCCTTGATTCAACTTGTAGTTTGAGTATAGCATATAAAAAAGCGTAATTAATAATTACTCTGCTGACCACTATCTTAATACAACACGAAAATAAGAAAAACGCCTGAGGGTGTCCTTTAAGTTCGTACTGCCACTTTTTAGAATACGAAGCAACTGAACGTTAGAAGTTTCCTTACGTTCCGTTGTTTTTTTTGTTTCCTCTATTCTGTATTCATTCCCGTGAATACCTTTGTAATACTCCGGCGTCATAACGCCTTGGCGTACTTCACCTGTAATTCTCCATCTTTAAGCCAGACTTCTCCCTTGTTCGGCTCCATACTCCTACCATACCAAAAATAAAAACGAGGCGGAAGACAACTCCACCTCGAAATTTTATAAATTCTATAATGTCAAGAAAAAAGACGTATCTTCTCGATACGTCAGTCTCAGTCTCTAAAGCTCATCCCTTCGCCTTGTAAAACTCATGATATAGCTTCATTAACGCCCTCTTCTCGATGCGTGAGACATAGGAACGGCTAATGCCAAGCTCCTTGGCAATTTCCCGCTGCGTGCGTTCCTCTCCTCCCGCTTCCAGGCCGAAGCGGCCAACGACAACTTCCTTTTCCCGATCATCCAGAATATCGAGATTTTTATAGATTTTGCTCTTCTCAATTTTTAGCTGCACCTTGTCAACTACGTCATCCGTTTCTGTGCCCAGAATATCAATCAATGTAATTTCATTGCCTTCCTTGTCCGTACCAATCGGGTCATGCAGGGATACATCCTTGCGTGTCTTCTTTAGCGACCGAAGATGCATGAGGATTTCGTTTTCTATACAACGAGCCGCAAAGGTTGCCAGCTTGGTCCCTTTCCCGGCCTGATAGCTTTCAATTGCTTTAATCAGACCAATTGTTCCAATGGAGATCAGATCCTCCAGATCCTCGCCGGTATTGTCGAATTTTTTGACAATGTGAGCAACTAGCCGCAAATTATGCTCGATCAGCAAATTACGGGAATGCTGATTGCCCTCGGCAAACAGCTTCAGATGCTTCGCTTCCTCTTCTTCTTGCAGCGGCTGTGGAAATGCATTGTTTTTGACATACGAAACAAGCAGCGACAGTTGCTTAATGAACATGGCAATCGTCGCGAACAATCCTGGCATGAATCGGCCACCTCCACGCTGTATTACCTGATCAGGGAAAGTTGCAAGATCCCGTACTCAGGCGAACATTGAAGTCTGTTCTTTAGTGTATGTGGGTATGCGCCCATTCGTGCCTGTACGCCGCCGATTGTAACGAATTCTGTTATAACGGGTCTACCGCTTTTACCGAATTATAGCATCCAGCACCTTGCCGATGCTGTCCTGCACCAAAATTTTAGCCAGCCTGTCCATCGGTGTTGCGCTTTTGTTGATAAGCACCAGTCGATCCCCTTTGTACAGCCGAACCAAACCAGCAGCTGGCTGTACGGTCAGCGAAGTACCTGCGACAATCAGCATGTCGGCCTTGCTAATATGCATCGCGGCCCGCTCCAGCACCTCCATATCGAGGCTTTCCTGATAGAGCACCACATCCGGCTTAATAATTCCGTTGCAAATGCTGCAACGAGGAACGGCTCCTCTAGCCTCGACTACCGCCGATAACGGATACGATTCTCCGCAATCCATACAATAGTTCCGGTGCACAGAGCCATGGAGCTCCAGCACATTCCGGCTTCCTGCTAGCTGATGCAGTCCGTCAATATTTTGGGTAATAACCGCCTTCAATTTCCCATCCCGTTCAAGCTCCGCCAATGCCAGATGCGCCTTGTTCGGTTTGGCTTCCGTATAAATCATTTTTGAGGTGTAGAATAGATAGAAATCCTCAGGATGCGCTATGAAAAAGTCCCGACTGAGCATTTCCTCCGGTGCCAGCTTGCGGTTCTCCCGATTATTGAACAATCCTTCTGCCGACCTGAAGTCCGGAATTCCACTTTCTGTCGACGTGCCTGCCCCGCCAAAAAAGACAATCCGCTCACTTTGCTCCACAAGTTGCTTTAATTCGTAGAAGTTAGAGTTTCCATGCATTCTGACTGCCCACCCCTTTTACCATTACTCTAGGTTCTGTCATTGTAACCCATGTTGGCGAACAAAAGCGAGGCACAACTAGGATTCCTGGATTAACGTCTGAAACTAAAATTCTGATTTTTTGAATAATGAATAATAGCCGCTGGATTCCCCCTGATGAGACAACAACTCCCTGCTGTCCCAAAGAGGAACAGCAAGGAGTTTCATCGCGCGATTACTGAATTGGAGCTAGTACCTGCGGTGAAGCTGGATAACATCGCTCCAGTTATTGGTGATGCGGATCGTCACGGTCGCGGATTTCTTGATGCCGTTGCTATACGTAACCGTAAAGACGAAGGTGTAGCTGCCGTCTTGCAACTCCTCCAGTCTGATATTCGCTTCCCGCTCCCCCAAATATCCTTTCCACGAGGCTCCCTGTCTGGTTAAGTCAGTGCTGCCAATCCCCGCAGACTCAGCACGTATACTGACAGCTGATGTCAAGCTGCCTCCGGCAGATGAGGTGGCTGTAGGCACAGCCTGAAGTACAAACCCTTCTCCTGCCCAAAACTGATCCGCCTGTCGCTGCGCTCTCGGATTCCTGGCATTCCATTGAACGCGGCGTGCTTCCCATTCAGGCGTGTGCAAAACCTGTGCTGTCAATGCTAATGGCAAAACCTGAACCGTTTGGACCTCATCCTGCTGATTGGGCGCTCCCTTATGGTCCACTGCCCGCAGACGGATTGTGTACGCTCCCGTCCGGTTTTCCGTTACACTTCCCGGAATGGAGCTATGCTCCGTTTGATAGGTTTTGCTGTAGCCCCCCGGGCCGGATATTTGCCATTCATAGGTCATCTGATCACCATCCGGGTCCACAGATCGGTTCGTGCATATAATCGGATCTCCTTCATATCCCGGATTAGGGGTGCACGTAAAATCCGCTACAGGAGGCCGATTGGTTTCGATGTAGAAGAATTTCCTCTCGCTCCACTCGCCCCATTCGATCCCGTCATGGACGCGTACCTGGACATACAGGTTCATGTTCTCTGGCAAGTCGGAAGTTGGCATCCACTTCAAGACATTCCCGCTTCGCTCTCCAGAATCCAACTGGAGTATGCCGCCATACTTGTATATCCGTACTTGATACTGTGTTTGCCTGTCCACGCTGTCTGCGTCTTTGAACTGCCATTCAAAGGTTGGACGCAGGTTATCAAACTTCGTCGGCTTGCTCTGGTCGACGCTTTCAGGAACCTGGATTTCGGCTCTTGGCTGCCGGTTGATAATATATACTTGCTTGGTCAGCTCTGCGGCAAGTCCTCCCGAATCTTTGACCACCTGACGAATAGCAAAAGTTCCAACGGTGTTGAAACTCTTCATCCATTCCGTGCGGGCATTGCTCTGATAGGTTTCCGAACCGCCAGTCGAGATGTTTTTGATATACCAACCGTGCTCGATGCTCTGACGGTCGCCGTCCTCCATATCGTAGGCCGATGATTCGATTCGCATATCCGTGTTCCGGTAGGTCGTAATCGGTGTTGTAGTAAAGCCCGGAACAGGCGGCGTGTTCGGCAGCGGCGCTTCCAGCCATATCTCTTGCTCATACCAATCCGACCATGCGCCGTACTCGTCTTGGACAGACAAACGGACCGTATAGAGTCCCTTTTTTGTGGGCTTTCTGAGTTGGCCACTCATGCTCTTTCCGTCCGGATCACTGTAGGCCCATTTATATTGCGTAATTCCTCTTGTGCTGCAGTAGTCGATACCGGTTGCTTCTTTGGAGCAGGTTCCCCCCGGGAGCCAGCGGTCCGGGTCATAGCTGGCGTCGGTGTAGCTCAATACAAAATTGTCATCCTGCTTTATCGTGAATAACGCAATCGGCTTGCGGTGAATGATGACCATCTTCGTATAAAGGTCCGATCGTTGCATATAGGAAGCAAAGGCTTCCGAGTCCGGGTACTTGTATCCGGACGGTGTAGGATCATCGACACCTGAATAGGTGATGGTGTACTGCCCGACCTTATCCAACTGGGACAGTGGCTCTTTGAACGTCATCTCATGATATTGGGAACGCCCTGAATAGCCATCCTTGGCATCCAGGAACTTATTCGGTTGGCTATGAACATACGTCCACTCATCCAGTCCCGGTACTTGAGCATCCTTTTCTATATCTTCAAACAAGGTGTTATAGGTCAATTCCTCGCCTACGATCCCGACATCATCGATTTTATTCGGATCAACGATGGGGACGGCCACTTGCAGATTGCGGAATTTCGTTCCCGGCGCATTAAAGAAATAGCCGTAGCTGCCCGCCTTGAAGGTTTTGTCCGTTACATCGAACAGCGGCAGCCCTTGAGAGCGAATTTTAATTTTATCGCGTCGTACAGATAGTTTCATATGCAAAAACTGATCGCCCCTCACACTAATTGGCGCCGATCCCAACGAAGTCCGTTTGCCATTGACTACTTTGACCAGTTCCGCTTTATGATTGTACAGCTCCAGCCGGTACATATTTTGATGGTTCTGCGCGCGGAAGGCAAATCCGGATGGATGCGTGCTGACCGCCATAGACTGCTGGAATTCAAAAGTGAAGTCGGCATCCGCGATGGATGTATCTTTTTTCAGGACTTGTCCCAACTCGTCTGCATTCGTCTCTACCGATACTTGCCCTTTACTGCTATACAGGTATTGTTTGTAATAGGCATTCGGTGTAATGGAGATGTACGATTGATTGTTCCTGATAGATCCCCGTTGTTCAAAATATTTTTCTTGCAATATTACATAAAATTCCCCGTCAGCGCCAAATCCAATATCCTTGATCGAATACTCATAGTTGTCAATATTCCCGCCATCGCACTTATACGTCGTTTGAGGATATTTTTGCAAAGTCGGTACTACCTTAATAAGCGTGCCATCCTTCGCTACAATATGAATTTTGTTGAAGGCATCTACAATATAGGTGATCCCGTCTTGTGAGGTGGCGTAACCGACCCCCAAAAAGTCAAACGTATACCCCATACTTCCGCCGGTCCATACGCCACAAGAACTACCATAGCTGCGGTCCGTCATTTTCTTTTTCTCATAGACGGTATAGGTTTTAGTCGTGTTGGTCAGCTTGTTATAGGTCTCCAGCCTTTCTGTGTAATCATAGGAGTAGACATTGTAATCCCGTTGATAGTTCTCAGATATCTTTATGGATTTGATCGCGACTTCATCATCTTCAAACAGCAATTTTTTCTTTATCGATACCCCTGTAGTTGAATTATAACTGGATTCTTCCAAATCATTTTTCGTTGGAACAGGGCCGCTGCTTACATTGCCTGCAAAAGGTCGAAGGGTTTCGATTTCATACCACTTCAGCACACGATCTACAAGACCTCCGGAAACAACGGTTTCATGAAACCCGATTTTCAGACCATCATCGCTGATCGCGATTCCACCTTTATACTTTCCTCCACCAATTTCAAGGGGAACATCACTTTTACTAGACGTCTCCACTTTTTCAGTCTCATACGTCCAGGATTTCTTGCCATCGGTATCCGTTCGCGTTAAAAAACATTTCCACAAATGCGTATCCTCGTTTTGCCGGTAATATCGACAGGCCGTCTGATACGATCCGCCCAACCGATCATGAATGAGGTACATCTTGTCTCCCGATGTCCTCTGCTTTTCCGAGAAGTATTCTTCTTTTAAATTATAGCTTGACGATATTTCGGTATATGAAATGGAACCAAATACACCACTGAATGTTTTCTTTGACCCGGATACCCCGGAATGCAAATAGGGAATATTGAATAGTTGACCATTACTTGCGTAAGGTTCTTTTCGTTCTTCTTTCGTCATTTCGGCATTATTCGGCGGTGCTTTATATGGCGATTTCCCGTACCGGTTCACCAGGCTATTTGTCTCTTCATCATAACCAAGGTAAATTTCGTTCAGTTTATCGGCTTTGCTCGCAAACGTGGTCGAGCCGACCCAATCATTTTTAAACAAAACAGCAGTAGGCGCAATATTAAAAATATCAAACTCCGGCGGTTCAGGACTATCGCTGGTCAGAGAGAAAGACGTTTGCGGCGCTTCGTTGACGACTTCTATCTCATAAACAGCTTTGTCCTTTAATCCCCAATCCTCCTCGACCTCGATCTGGAAGCGATATTTCCCTACCTTGACCGGATTAAACTTATGCGTGCCATTCAGGAGCAAATTAGTCATTCTTGCCGGCTCTTTATTGAATTTACCGCTGTTATCCGCATCATACCAGATGGTCAGCTCACTGCGAATGATCTCATCTTTGTCCGGGCTATAAGACTTATTGAGAATATCAACCGGTCCACGTAATATTCGTTGAGGAAGCTCGAGTTGTGCAACAGGCGGCCGATCTGGCACGACGTTTATCATGACTTTCGCTTTGTCTTTCGGCAAACTGCGGATGCCCCCACTGTCCGTAACCTCCAGCTCCACGGTTTCTGTCCCCAGTTGGGAATACTTGTCTTGTTTATTCGTCCAGTGATAGTCGCGAATCGTTTTATTCAAAGCTGCGGTGCTGTTCTGCCCATGGATCGCATTCGGCTTTAACGGGCGATTGACGATGACTTCCGATGGCGCTTCAATGCGCGGAATCGGATTCCTGGACACAACTTTGATACTGGTGTAAGCCGTTGACGATGCCCCGAACACATCTCTCATCGTAGCTGAAATGGAATGGGTGCCTGGGCTGCTCATTGTGATGCGATTGTAACCATTTAAATACAAATTATCTTTATACGCCGTAGGAATGGTTTTGAGGAACGTACTGCTTGTCCCTTCGAAATCAAATCCCTCGAAATATAGGTCATCTCCATCCGGGTCATGCGGTGTGGGAACTTTCGGATCAATAATATAGATCATGTTTACAAGCTCCCCTTCCAGAACCTCCTGCAAAGGAATCGTATCCGCCCATGGATAAACGAACCCAATCTGAAATACTGGGGGCCGATTATTTTTCGGGCTGCTTACCACAAGCTGCTTTGGCCCGACCCATTCCGATGTGCCACAACTCGTTGTGACCTCAATGTAGACGTTATGCGTTCCGGCGGCAATGACCGAAGGATATTTATCATAGCTGAAAGTAGATGTAGTGTTTATGCCATAAACCGGATTGGTCACTACACTGCTGCTGCCGCGAACAATTCGGTAACGGTGTGAATAATACGTACACCCACTGACCGAGATTTGCGGTATGAAGTGGAAGGTTTCTCTGAATTCAATCGTTCCCGGGTTGATCCAAAAATCCGAAGTATACTTACCTGAATTATTGGTTTTTTCATAGAAAAAAGACACAAACGCCGTCTTATTGGCGGTTGACAAACTTACGGATGCTAAACTGCCGCTATTAACCGTGTTTTTGTAAGTTGAGTAATCAACGTTGTAGCCTTGAACGGTTCCGTAAGTAGTATTAGCGGTTATCGTCCTGGTTGCCGGGAGTGTGCCAACGACTTCTGAACTTTCATCTGCCAAGCTGTAGCTGCCGGTAGGGCTTGTCCTTACCATATGTCTAATCTTGATTTCTGCTTGTGTTTGAGGCGGAGGACTTTCGATCTTTGTATAGTAAAAGTTAATTCTATGAGTATCGTAACTACCATTGTAATAAATATTAGGAGTGCCCTTTTTAATATTCCCATCAGGAATACCCTCGCTATTTTCTTTATAACCCTCATAAGTGTAGTCCTTATGACTTGGTGGGGTAAGTGGGTAGAGTTTGCCGATTTGCATATCAGATGTTTGAGTAGGTAATACACTCGCTAAGCTTTGGCCATTCGTTGTATAATGCTGCACAATCATCTGGCCTTCTAAGTGATACTCAAATACAACTGGGAAATAGTAACGATATACTTTGGCTCCAGGCGAACAACGAGGCTGTTGCTTCCCGTTTACAGTTACTATTTCAGTGCAGTATTCTGATCCTGTCATGTCCTCATGGCGGTCTATAGTTAACTCACCAGATAAATTAACTTTAAATGTAACACTACTGGTCCCAATACCTGAGATGTTGGACACAATAGGATCATTGACTGATTTGGAAATATACCAAGCAAAGGTTTCATAATCTTGCTGAAACCTAGATTCGTTAAAATACAATTTATGATCTGCGTTAGCGGGATTAAATTTATACACTTTAACATTCGTTACTTTCCGCCCTGGGAAAGAGAAGTTATAAGTATGATAAAGTAAGTCTACGGGAACAACATCTCCCGGGCCAATGTTAGTGAATTGTCCTCTTGTATTACTCCAAGCTTCATAGTACATAAACCCGACTGCGTATCGTTTACTTCCAACAGGATAAGGTTTAATTGCAGCATTCCCGAAATCTGGGGCAGCCTCTATTGTCCTTAATTCACTCCATAGTGGTACAAACGGAGAAATCATTTCAAAAATGAACGTAAGTATTAAAACTAATGGTATTCCTTTTAACCTTCGTTTCACCCGTGGATTACCTCCACTCATTTTTTATTGCAATTAAAGAGTCAGAGCCTAAGTTTATTCCGATATAATCAATATTTTTTAACCAAGTAGTCTCTTTATCGCCATAGTAGTCAATCGGGATATAGTCTAATGTTGGTATTTTTGTGCCAAATTCAGTTGTATATGGACGTTGAAAACGAAAGGAATTACTTTGCATTAAGAGCAGTCCATTTCCCATATTCCCCTTGGTTGATGAGGAAAATCTTATGAAATCCTTGCCATCTGAGCCTGAAGATTTATCCAATCTGTATACAATAATATTATTCCCCATCACTAAAGGAAAATCATCCGTGTTTACTAGTCGCATGGTAGTTTTTTTCTTCCCTCCCGCCCCAAAAATTGTGAGGATTGGAGCATCCTCCGGATAATACTTCAAATAAGGTTTCGCATCCACCGGCGTAATCACATCTTCAATCTTCGGCACATCCTTGCTTCCAATCCACACATATTGATTCAACTGATCCCACTCCACATCGACGCCTAATCCTTCACTAACGGCTCTTAAAGGCACCAGTGTACGACCTCTGTCTACAATGGCCGGCTGGGCCAGCGTTACAGCTTTCCCATTGAAGAACGCCTTGTTCGAGTCCATACTAAGTTTGAGAACTTTATCTCCTTTAGTAACTGTGATTTCTTTTCCATTAACATCCAGCTTGCCACCGATGTTTTCTGCAACGAAACGGATCGGCACAAGAACACTACCCTGAACCATTTTAGGTGGAATATCAAATTTGATACGCCGCGCATCATATAAAACTTCCAGGGATACATCAGTTTTGAAAGTAGTAACCCCCTGCTTGCCAGTATTTCCGGCAATAAGAACCGCTGCGTCCACCATCGGAACTGCAATTCCAGGAAATAAAATTGCTCCTGCCACCATCACAGCCATCAGTTTCTTCATCATCACAAGATCCCCTTTTTATATAAAAATACATTCGTAGTCCGAAATACCCACTAAAAAAAAGCACAAGCCAACAAGGGATATCCTTGTGGCCGGTGCTTCCGACTTATTTGTTGAGTTATCCTATTCCCAGTATAAAAGAGTATATCTATAAATACAACCATTTTATTCTATTAAAAGAGTTCAGTCTATTTATTTATATAAACAGTGTCCACAATGTCAACACACAACAACTCTTGGCGAAGTTACTTGCAACTGAGCAGCCTCCGTGAGCTTCAATTTTTTATTAACCTACCGTTCTTGCAAATATATCCTAGCACAATTACGTGCTCATTCCCAAAAACTCCACCGGTCGGCCAACAAAAGCTTCCCTATCAATCCACCGACAACAGATGCTCGATGAATCCTCCGATTTCCCGCTCGCGGTCAACAAAATGAATCTCCAAAATCCAGTCCCGCAACAGGCCGTTTTTATCCGGGTCACGCATCGGAATGTGGTTATCCGGGTGGATATAATTTTCAACCTCTTCACCTTGTACCTGCTCGTGCGGAAATTCACCGATTAGATGGCCAGCATGAATATTTCCGAATTCCCAGCCATACTTGCGAGCCAACTCGCAGACATAGGCGTATAGCTCACTGCCTGTAATGTCCGGCTTGGACTTGTAATAAGCCTTTCCATCCTCCCACGCCTGGGCGATATCATCCCGGAGCTTGTGCTTGACCGGGTCCTCTCCAAGCACATACGTCCGGCCAAAATCTGCCTCCCAATCCTCAAAGATCGGTCCAAAATCAAGGAAAACAATGTCGTCCTCGGTTACCAGCAGGTCGGGCGGATTCTCATTATAGGGGTGCAAAGTATTTTTCCCCGCGCGCACGATCCGCTTATGCCAATATTTTTTGATGCCAAACATTTCAAAAGCCAAATTGTAAATATCTCGATTGATCTGTTTTTCCGTCGCCCCGCTGCGAATAATGCCCTTCTCCTCAATAGCCCTGAACAATTCTCTGGCCTTGCTCTCCGCCTCACGAAGCGAAGCATAACGTTTCTCTAAAGATGCTTCCAATACTCCACTCTCCTGTTTTTCAAATTTCTCTGGAACTCTATTATATGACAAATATTCACACGATCCAAATTTCAATCAAATTCTCGTTCTAACGAAAGAATGTCAGGCAAGACCTGCGTGTAAAAGGTTCTTCCGAATGCTGTTGTTCCCGGACTTTTTGAATGAATGATAAAAACAACGTAAATCTGGGAACAAAGGCGAGTGCTCAGCTCTCCAGAATCCTTTCACATTCCGGCTTACCTATTTTTCTTTCGTTCAACCTATATAAGATGCCAAACAGAAGAAGCAGAGCTGGGAGCGCTGATTGAAGAATGCCACTTCTCCCAACTCTTCCGCAAGCGGTACGGACAGACCCCTTCGGAATATAGAGCAAGCATGTAGGCCCGGAAATCAAAAAGCCCAAGCAAGCGCAAACAGCTTTGCCGGGCCTATGCTTTATGAGCTTACACCCATTTTTTCAATACTATAACCGCATTATGTCCGCCAAATCCAAACGAATTCGAGAGGCCGATGGACAGCTTCGCCTCTCTGGCCTTGTTCGGTACATAATCGAGATCGCATAGCGGGTCCGGTTCCTCCTGATTGATTGTCGGCGGGATGATTCCTGTGCCCAGGCTTTTGACGAGAGCGATCGCCTCTGCCCCGCCAGCAGCTCCAAGCATGTGCCCGGTCATCGATTTGTTGGCCGTCACCGGAATTTTAGATGCGTAGTCGCCAAACGCTTTTTTGATCGCTGCGGTCTCCGACTGATCGCCAACCCCCGTACTTGTGGCATGTGCGCTGATGACATCAACCTCATCTGGGCGAACATTCGCTTCGCGCATCGCTGCCTTCATCGCCAGATACGGGCCGTGGCCTTCCGGGTGCGTGGCCACCATATGATAAGCGTCAGAGCTTGCTCCGTAACCGACTACCTCGCCATAAATAGTCGCGCCGCGCTGCTGTGCATGAGACAGTGACTCGAGTACCAGAATACCGGCTCCCTCAGCCATGACGAATCCATCGCGACCGGCATCGAACGGGCGGCTTGCTTGCTGCGGCGCATCGTTGCGTGTGGAGACAGCAGTAGCATTGCCGAACCCCGCCAGGGAAATTTCCGTAATAGCCGCCTCCGCTCCTCCGGCAATCATAATATCCGTAATGCCGCTGCGGATAAGCCTGAAGGCCTCCCCGATCGCGGTGTTGCCGATAGAACATGCCGTCACCGGGGACATCGTCGGTCCCATGGCTCCATAACGAATACTGATCATCGCAGCCGCCATATTAGAGATCATCATCGGCACCAGCAGCGGGCTGACGCGGTTCGGTCCTCTTCCCCTTAGCGTTGCTTCCTGCTCCAACAGCGTCTGGATGCCGCCAATTCCTGAGCCCACATAGACCCCCATCCGCTCACGGTCTACCTCGTCCAGGTTCAAGCCGGAATTCGCCAAAGCCTGCTCGGCAGCAGCCATTGCAAATTGGCTGAAGCGGTCCATCCGGCGCGCCTCTTTGCGCCCGAAACGGGCTTCTGCGTCAAAGTCTTTTACCAGACCGGCAATTTGCGATTTATGGGAAGAAACGTCAAACGTATCGATTCGTCCGATCCCGGATTTCCCGGCAGATATGCC
The DNA here is from genome assembly GCF_016424485.1 of Paenibacillus roseus. Lineage (GTDB taxonomy): Bacteria > Bacillota > Bacilli > Paenibacillales > Paenibacillaceae > Paenibacillus_D > Paenibacillus_D roseus. The sequence goes on along the minus strand of NZ_JAELUP010000103.1, from coordinate 143,654 downwards.
CTGCCAAAAGCTGTCGACATCATTGCCCAGCGGCGAAATAACTCCCATTCCGGTAATTACAACTCTCCCCATCTTTATTCCTCCTTGCTATCCTTTGTCGGTCAAGCTCTATATCCCGTATCATGGCACATTCGTTATCCTATTACAAGTTGTTAATTATACGGGTATAATTTATACTAGCTTAGCAACGAAAGCAGATTGGGGAGGATTAGCGATGAACCATCAGGCACGATTGCAAGCATTGTCAGAGTTTTTAAAAGCTCGCCGGGCAAGGCTGCTTCCGCAAGAGGCAGGTATTGCTCCGGGTACGAGACGAAGAACACCTGGTCTCAGGCGCGAGGAGGTTGCCCAACTCGCCGGGGTAAGCACCACCTGGTATACATGGCTGGAGCAAGGACGGGATATCAAGGTTTCTACATCCGTGTTGGATGCTGTCGCCACTGCCCTGCAACTAACCGTGGATGAGCGAAAATATTTGTATGCTCTCGCTTTGGAGACCTCCATGAACGCAAGCTATCCGACTAAAGAGGAGACGACGCAAATTCCAAGCTCCCTTCAGCGGATTCTGCACGAGCTTCGCTCCTGTCCGACAATTATATCCGACCACCGCTGTCATATCGTTGGCTGGAACGAGGCAGCCGCACATATTTTTCTTGATTTCGAACAGATTCCCTTCGATCAGCGCAATATGATCCGGCTGTTGTTTGGGCGCAAGGAATTTCAACGGCTGGCAATAAACTGGGAGCATTTTGCAAGCGGATTTCTCGCGATCTTCCGCGCCTATTACGGACAATATGTGGAAGATGAATGGTATGAGCAGTTCCTTGGGGAGATGAGGGAGCTTCATCCGGATTTCAACCGGATGTGGGAGCAAAGCCAGGTCAGCTCTGCGCCTGAGGTCGTACTTGAATTTCGTCATGCCAAGGCAGGCAAAATGCAGTTTCATCTGACGTCCCTGCAGGTACACGGCAGCTCTGATCTGCGGTGCAGCGTCTATACTCCGGACCCGAATTCGCCTACAGAGACGAAGCTGATGCGACTGATGGAGCGGGACGCTCTCCGCAGCAACTGATGCTTTAAACCGGGAATAACAGTGATCGGAAGAACCTTTCACACTTGCTCACATTCATTCGTTCAACTTATATATGTTAAAAAGACGCCTCCCTGACATTTTGTCACTGTCAGCAGCAGCGCCTTCTTCATGCAGCTTTGCTTGTATGCCGTATTACTGCTTTGGTGAGACCTGTACAATTTGCAGAGATGGACTCGTGTTCAAATCGATAAATTGATCCTCTACATTGACCAGCGGGTGCAGTGGAGCGTGAGGGTTGATGAAAACAATCGTACCTTTCTGCCCGTTTGTCAGCAGCACTTCATGGCTAAGCATGGCCTGCATCATTTTATTGATAAACATTGTGCATATGTGCGGGTCCAGCTGGCCGAATGCATGCTGATTCATCTGCTGCAATGTTTCGTACATCGGAAATGCCTTGCGGTACGGCCGATCCGAGGTAATGGCATGAAATACATCCGCTACCGCTACAATACGGCTGAACGGGACAATCTGTTCCCCATGAAGACCGAACGGGTAGCCGCTCCCATCCTGCCGCTCATGGTGCTGAAGCGCTACAAGAGCGTGCAAATGATCAGCTCCTGCCGTCTTTTTGATCATCTGATAGCCAAGAATCGTATGCCTCTTCATGAGTTCAAATTCCTCGTCCGTCAGCTTGCCGGGCTTTAGTAAAACATCCTCGGGGATGTTTACCTTGCCGATATCATGCAAAGTAGCTGCAAGCGTTAAATTAGGCAGATCCGACTCGGACACACCCACCCAGCGGCCAAGAAGAGTCGACAACACGCCTACGGCAATATTATGCCGGTAAGTATAATCATCTTTGGTTTGCAGAGTGGCAAACAACTCATAAAAATCCGTATGTTCTGCTGTTTGCTGAATTACCGGAACTATCTCCTCGCGAATGGCCTGCATTGGAATCGTTTTCGAATAACGAATGTCTTTAAACATATCCTGGATACAGGCTGTCGTTGAATCAATATGGTCCTGCACGGCGAGTTTCTTTTCTGCTGGCTGTACATCGAAGCTATCGAGATGAATGCCGTGCCGGTCAATCAGTTCAATATGATCTTCAAGCAGTACCGTGCGCGCGGGTGCAATAAATACCCCGTTCTGATTAAACAAATCTCTTCTAAGGCTCATGCCGAGAAAAGCTTTGTTCTGGCTCTCCATTAACCGCATCTCCTCCGTGAAAATGCTTTTCTTAGCACCAAATTACTCATACTCCACGATGATTCAATAGACCTATTTTTACATTCTATTTATATATCGGCAGAACTATTCGTTTTGTTAACAATTGCAAATATAGTGCAACAAAAGGAGAGGGGAATGATTATTTTGTAAATTCGATATTAAATTTAGGGATGTAAAACCCCCTTCTTCTTTTGAAGCAGTTAGCAACATTACTTTAGAACCATTATGTATGCTCCCAAGCTATTTCTAAGGCTTCTACTAGATTAAGTTCGGGTCATCTGGATGTAAGACTTTATATAATTCCAGCAACTTATATACTTCGTGCCCGCATAGAGTGGTTACTTTGCCATTTTATTTTTGCTTTTCCGATATTCCGACGGAGAAACACCGACCACAGCGCTAAAAGCCGAAGAAAAATAATGCTGGTCCGCAAAGTTCAATTTCACGGAGATTTCGTTGATATTGAGTTGCGTGTTCAGCAAATATTGCTTGGCCAGTTCAATTTTATGTTTGCGGAAGTAAGCATAGGGAGTAATCCCATACGTTTCCCGAAACAGCTTGATGATATAATTTTTCGAATAGCCGAGTTGTGTGCACACATCGTTCATATCCAGTTTATTTTCAATGTTCAGGTCGAGGCATAGCTTGATCTGCTCCGCCGCGGAAAGCAGTTTATGCTCCAAATGATTTTTTTAATGCAATACGATTTTCAATAGCATGACGGAGATCTCATCGATCAACCCGGAATAACTCTTATAGCTGGCCGAAGAGAGATTGATGATTTCATTCATATAGGAAAGAATGTTGCAGTGCTTGATGATATAAGTGTCTGCGGGCAAGTAATGCTTAAACAAATAGTCGGCAAAATCCCCGTAAAAGACAATCCAAATCTTAGTCCACGGATGATCTTCACTGGAATAATACAGGTGATCGCTGAACGGAGTCAAAATATATACGTCGTTTTTTTGCGGGTACACGGTTTGGGAGTTAATCTCCAAAACACCGCTGCCATCGATGATGTATTCGAACGAATACAGCTTCTCTCCATGACGTTCAATCCGGTAATTCTTATCACAATACGAAATCCCTGACATCATAACATTCAGCGGAAACCTGGAGTCATACATATGCCAAAAATTATAAATTTCTTCGCGCATGATGATAATCCTCACAATTGTAATGATTTTTTCTATTATTATAACCTTTTCAATATGATAAATTGAACTCATGCAGTACAAATATTTTTTGTACCCTAGCAAATTTAAAGTGAAAACAGGAGGAATCAACATGAATTTGCGCGCTCCAGCTGTTCCGCTCATAACCATAGATCCTTATTTTTCCGTCTGGTCGATGGCCGACAAGCTGAATGAATCGGACACCATGCATTGGACAGGGAAACCTCACCGGCTGATCGGGACCGCTACGATTGATGGCCAACAGTATTTTTTTATGGGCGATGCGCCAAACCTCTTGAAAATGGAGCAAACGAAACTAGACATTACCGCCCTCTCCTCCAGCTACCGTTTTGAATGCGAGGAAATTCAATTAGACCTTACATTTACGACGCCTCTCTTGATGGATGATTTGAAGCTGATGTCCAGACCGGTATCTTATATTCATGCGAAAGTATCGAGCCGTGACGAAAAAAACCATCATGTGACCATTACGATTACAGTAGATGACGAGCTGTCCCAAAATTTAAAATATGAATTTCCAACCGTATACGCCAATCTGAGCCAACCGGGTTTTGCCTGCGGAAGAGTTGGCAGCAAGATTCAGAGAATATTAAACGCTGCCGGAGACGACCTTAGAATCAACTGGGGATACGTGTATCTAGCCTCCAATCATGATCAGGCCTCGGTAACGGCTGTAACCAGTACCAATGAATATGGCACGTTAAACCATACCATAGCGTTATCGATCCCACTGGATACGGAGCTACATGCCGAAGGTCTGTTTGCCGTCGCTTATGACGATATCAAGTCGATTGAATATTTCCACGAGCCGCTCGTTTCTTATTGGAAAAAGGACGGCCAAACCATCGAGGAAGCTATCCGGCAAGCTCTAAGCGAATATGATATGCTTTTCAAGAAATGTGAGCTTTTTTCTTCAAAGCTGGTTCAGGATGCTGCGGAAGCAGGCAATGAGAAGTATGCGGATCTGCTATCCCTTGCCTATCGGCAGGCTGTGGCAGCACATAAGGTTTGTGTTGATCCGAACGGAGATGTGCTTTTTATTTCCAAGGAGAACTTCAGTAACGGCTGCGCCGCCACGGTCGACGTAACCTACCCTTCGATTCCTCAATTTTTGATCTTTAACCCTGAGCTGGTCAAAGGCATGCTGAGACCGATCTTCAAATATGCTTCCATGGATGTTTGGCATTATGACTTTGCACCCCATGATGTAGGGACCTATCCGCTCCTTAACGGGCAGGCATACAGTCACGGGACATGTCCGACTTGGCAGATGCCGGTGGAAGAATGCGGAAACATGCTGATTTGCACCGCTGCGGTCGCACTTGCGGAAAATGATATCTCATTCGCTCAGGAGAACTGGACCCATCTGGAGAAATGGTGCGATTACCTCATCGACAACGGCGTAGATCCGGCTAACCAGTTGTGTACGGATGATTTCGCCGGGCATCTGGCTCATAACTGTAATTTGTCGATTAAAGCGATCATGGGAATCGCCAGCTTCTCCATATTGAATCGGTTAGCCGGAAATGAGGAGAAGGCAGCGGAACTGATCCAGATTGCCGGCTCCATGGTTGAGCAATGGCTGGCTATGGCCGTCAATGAGGACGGGACATTTCGTCTGGGCTTTGACCATCCCGGCTCCTTCAGTATGAAATACAACGCCATATGGGATCGCATTTTCGATCTGCATCTATTCCCCGCAGATACCTTTAAGCTAGAGACGAAAGCCTATATCGAGAAGCACTCCGGCCCTTACGGCCTCATGTTGGATAGCCGCAACACCTACACCAAATCGGATTGGCTGGTGTGGAGCGCCGCCCTTTGTGAAGACAAGGAGGATTTCACAGCCATAGTGGACCGTCTGTGGCTTGCGTATCATGAATCGGAAAGCCGTGTTCCGATGACGGATTTTTATTCAGCGATTGATGCCAAGATGGTAGGCTTCCAAAACCGATCCGTACAAGGCGGATTATTCATCAAAATGCTGATGGACAAGGCTCTTGGAACTATGGCGGAGAAATGAAGGGTTCTGGAGAAACGAAGTGTTGCCTTTAAAGACCGATTTCTTGTCTTTCCAACTATCATCATAGAAATCGGTCTTTAACAGCAAATCGAAAAAGCCTGCCAGTGAACATTTCCCTGACAGGCTCCCCTATAATTATTAGTGCAGCTTGCACATGTAAAAATTTTCAGCTACAGCTTTATTTTATAAATCGCTTTATTCTCCAGCCCCCGGATGAACGGTGTCCACTCCTCGCTGACTGGCATCGTGTCAAGCGCATCCTCAACCATTTGCAGCTTTGCATCCAGTGAGTCTATGTAATGGAGCGCAACCGCCTCCGCTATCTGCGGCTGCACCGGGCTGCCCCATTCCCCAAGATTGTGGTGAGACAGCACGATATGCTGCAAAGCCAACACTCTGGACGATTGCATATCAATCCCGCTATGTATCGCCGCCTCCGTAATCCAGTTCGAGGCCATTGCCAGATGACCCAGCAACTTGCCCTGTACACTATATTCCGATACAATGCCGAGCTGGGCTATCATCTCTTCCGGCTTGGCAATATCATGAAGAATAATACCAGCGCGAATCAGATCGGCATTGAGGAACGGCCGCTGCTTGCACAAGAAATCACCGATCTCCAGCATTCTGACAATGTGGTAGGCAAGTCCGGCATAATAGGCATGGTGATGGGTTTTAGCCGCAGGATAATGCATCAGCTTCTCCCCTACTTTGTCCACACAGTACTCCACCAGTGTCCGAATTTCAGGATCATTAATATCCTTTACAGCCTGATTGATGGTATGGATCAAATCAACTGGGCGAATCGGCGCAGACCGGATAAAATCTGTCAGTGTGACGCCATCCTCCGGCAACGTTTTGCGAATGCGGATGATTTTCACCTGGAGACGCTCGCGGTAAGTTTGGACAATGCCTTGAATTTTGACAAGCCCCATTGGAAAAAAAGTTTCCTTGTCAGTCGGAGACACATCCCAATATTTAGCGGAGATTTGCCCGCTTGCATCACAAAGCACAATATCAAAATAATCTTTGGGCGGTGTATTATTCGTTTGCTTCAACTCGAGCTCCTTCAACAAATAAAACCCGACAAATTCATCCTGGCTGTTGAGCTTGTTTATTTCCGTCACGCCTATAACCCCCTGCATAAATTGGCTGTCAATCGCATGACATCCGAATTTCATAATTGTATCACAGATGCAAGGGGTGTGGGCTTCCAATCTCTTTTCATTTCCCTTTTATTCGATTCGCTTATTCACTTATTCAGTTATTCACGGACCGCATTCGCCTGAACAGCCTGCTGCCGCTCCTTGTCTGACTTGATGCGTCCTTTGCCGACAAGCAAGGCAACAAGAACTCCAAACGCGACAAATGCAAGACCGCTGAGAAAAACAACGGAGAAGGCGCTCGTCCATGCCACCTGAACCAGACTGACAATTTTGGTCTGAAGCTCTCCCGGAATTCCAACCTTCTCGAGCAGCTCAGGCCGGATCAATATGCTGAACAAATCCACGTCGGGATTATTTTCCAAAGCAGTAATCGCCGCGAACAGTCCGGGATCATCTTGAGCCTTGGCGGTTGCGTTCACTACATTGTTCTGCAACTTGTTATTCATAATGGCAGTGAACACGGTGACGCCAATTGTCCCCCCGATTGAACGAAAAAAAGTCGCAGCTGACGTGACAGTGCCAAGCTGTGATTTGGAAAATTCATTTTGCACGGCAATCATCAAGGTCGGCATGACCAGACCCATGCCCAAGCCGAGGATGACCATATTAAAATAAGCGATAAACTGGGTGGTATCTACATTCATTCTGCTGATCAGATAAAATCCGATAGCCGCAATAACCATGCCGGCAGTCAACACGGCTCTGTACCTGACCTTGAGCAGCAGCCGTCCGCCAATAACACTTGCGGCGATCAGCGCAATCATCATCGGCGTCATTGTAGATCCGGCTTTGGTAGGCGAGACCCCAAGAATGCCCTGCATAAACAACGGCACGAAAATAATAGCCCCAAACATCGCAAAGCCAAGCAGAAAACCAAGTCCGTTCGTTACACTGAATACCCGGTTTCGGAACAAACTAAGATCCAAGATTGGCTCCTTCGCCCGCGACTCCAGCAGCAGGAACACAACAAGCAATACCGCTGAGCCGCCGAACAGCCAATAGCTGGTTGCCGAATTCCAGGCAAACTTGTTGCCGCCAAGCGACAAACCCAGCAACAGCAGGACAAGAAACGGCACCAGCGCCGCAATCCCCGCGTAATCGATATAAACTTTATCCAGACGGGCGACGAGTTCGCGGCGCATGCCCGTAAAGATCAAAATGGCAGACAGCAAGCCGAATGGCACGTTGATCAGAAAAATCCAGTGCCAGCTGATAGTATCGACAAGGAAGCCGCCGATAAACGGACCAATAACTGAGCTCAGTCCAAAAATCCCCCCGAACACTCCCTGCCATTTCGCCCGTTGTTCTGCGGTAAAAATATCTCCGATAATCGTCTGCGATAGCGGCATCACCATCCCTCCGCCCAACCCCTGCAAGGCGCGATACATAATGAGCTGCTCCATAGTCGTAGCCGTAGCGCAAAGTGCGGAACCAATCGTAAAAATAATCGTACCGATTAAATATAAATAGCGCCGTCCATATAGATCGGAAAGCTTGCCTACAATTGGAACAATAACGGTTGAAGTAATCAAGTAGGCCGTCGTTACCCAGGCCATAATGGCAAAGCCTTGCAACTCGCCTAATATGGTCGGCATAGCCGTTCCGACGATCGTCTGTTCCAACGCACTGAAGAACATCCCGATAATCAGACCTGTCAACACTACATTTTTGTTAATCCCTTTGCGTTCTGCCATCTTAATTCCTCCGCCGCTAAAAATTTCTCCCAGCTGATAGTATGAGCGATTTCAATCAGAAATAACCGCTGTATGCTTGTAAGCGTACAGCGGGCTTGCCAGTTGCCCTCCCAGCGGGAGTGACAGGTCTGTTCTTTCCCCTTATTCCACAGAGTCAGCAGCAGCTTCTCCGCATCCCCGGCTTCCCCCGGTAGACAGCTTTTCCAGCAATCTCGCGAGTTCCAGGATCTCGTCTTCGGTCAAATTCGCTACCAGTTGCTCCATAATCTCCAGATGTTTATTATAAATCGTATTCACAAGCTGCCGCCCCGCATCTGTAATTTCCAGCATGACAACTCGTCGGTCCTGTTCCCCGCGCTCCCTTACGATCAATCCCTGAGCGATCAAGGCGTCCGCCAGGCCGGTAATCGCCCCGGAGGTTACGAACAGCATTTCAGCAAGCGCCGACGCCCTCTGCGGTCCTTCCTCGGCAAGCTTCAATAAAATTCTGGCCTGCGTCAACCCTAATCCGGCTATATCAACCTTGTTCCATTGGGATAGTTGATGGCTTCGAAGCTGGCGGAACGCCTCGTCCACACGAATCAGCGTTTCGCTGTAAGGGCTGCTTAATTTTTTATCCACCATTGGGCTGCTGCCCCTTTCATACGAAATTTTAGGCTCCTTCTAGTTTAACTTATATTCATACATATTTTAAGCAAATCCTTGGTATTTTTATAAAGATAATCTCAATTCCTTGGGAAACCCAGAGCATCTGCATTCCATCCTGTTTCCGAATGGGGTCCGCCGAAGGCATCCGGCTCAATATCAGGAATAGCCATATCCGTTATCTTCTCCCGAAATAACCAAACAGGCCGGGCAAAGAATCAGCTGGATTCCATACCCGACCTGCTTGTCTATGTATTACTGCGCATCATCCTGTCCGGAAATAACACGGCGTGCAGTAACGTAACGCTTTTCATAATAAGACTCTGACAACTTGCTGATGATAACACCCTTGCTGCTTGAGGAATGCGCGAATTGGCCGTTTCCGACATAAATCCCTGCATGGGAGATGCCTTTGCCGTCTGTATTGAAAAATACCAGATCGCCTGGGCGCAGCTCATCCTTTTCCAGCTTCGTGCCCGTTTCCGCCTGGGTCTTGGACGTTCTCGGCAATTGAACATCATATTGATTGAATATATAAAGTATAAAACCCGAGCAATCGAAACCTTCTGTAGTCGTGCCTCCCCATTTATAAGGCGTTCCCACCACCTGATCAATCGATTCGCTTAATTTAGGTGCCTCTATCGCTGCAAATGAAGTCCCGGCTCCAGCTCCGAAGATCACCGCAGCACCTACTATAGATAAAATAAATTTCTTCAAAAAGCAAGCTCCCTTCGATGATTGATTTGGCGATTTTTGCTACTTTGATAGGCAATATTTCGACTTTTTACTGCTGAATCCTCTATTTTTAACATTAGAATCCTTTCATTTTCGCAAGAGTCCAATTTCGTGCAGTCGAAAATCCGGTTAAATAAAAAAAGACTGATTCCGACTGTTGGGTTCGGAATCAATCTTTATCGTGAACAGCAGTAACGCTTTTATGTTTATGCCCTATCATACATTGTTCAATTCTATGTGGCATTCCATCCGCTTGCATTTGAAGACGCGATTCCATTGATCCAGTCGCCCAGCGTAAGGGGAGCAGCATCCAGCCAAACTGAAGCGCCGGATTTCGCAACTTGTTCGCTGTTCGTATTAATCCAGCTATATAGTCCGGCAAGACCGGCTGCATTATGATCGCCAAGCAACGGGGCAATCGCTCCTTCAAAAGCAGGAACCGGCAAAGAGAAAAATTTGATATCCTTACCGAGCGCCTGGCTGAACCGTTCGGCTATTTCCTTGCCTGTAAGCGCCTCAGGACCGCCCAGTTTAATATGAGTTCCCGCCAATTCCGGACGCTTGAGCGCCTCAACCGTATAAGCCGCCGTCTCATCAATGCTGATCCATGCAATTGGCCGATCCTCTGGTACCGGGTAAGCCAGCGTATCCCCGTTTAATACACCCGGAATCAGGAAATTTTCATAATACAGCGTCGGCTCCAGCACAACAGATGGAATGCCGCTCAGTCGAACAGCTTGAACCAGCTCACGCTTCAGCTCAATTGCCTCGGAATCAGATTCATCCCTGGACAGGCGCAATCCTGTATTAACCACAAGCAGTTTTAGCTCAGCCGCCTTAGCCGCTTCAACGATATGGTTGATATAGACAGTAATCTTGTTGCGGTCAAATTCAACAGGAAGCAGAACAACAGCTTTTTCGGCCCCTGCGAAAACTTCTCTCAAAGAGTCCGCTTGCCCAAGGTCACCTGCAATGGCGTTAATGCCCCGTTCACGCAACTCTTGCGACTTGGCCTCCGTACGCACAATCGTACGAACCGCATACCCTTCGGATAAAAGCCGTTCGGCGACTGCACCGCCTTGCACACCGCCTGCGCCTAATACTACGATTTGCTCCTTTGCTTCACTCATCCCGTTATCTCTCCCATCTATATAAACAACAGCATCCATGTGCTACTATAGGTATAATAACGCGACATGTTCATGTTCGTAAGTACGCACATTAATGTCCTATAGTATCCATTTGGATACCGTGCGGAGAAAGGAAGAAGCATCATGCACAATGAACAAATACTCACTTGTCCTGTTGAAGCAGCCGTGCAGGCTATCGGCGGCAAGTGGAAAATCATGATTCTTTATCATCTGTCCACCAAGGGAATTCAGAGGTTTAATGAGTTGCGCCGCCTGTTGCCGGATGTGACCCAACGCACCTTGACCCGACAGCTTCGCGAACTGGAGGATGACAATCTGATTTTTCGCAAGGTGTATCCAGAGGTTCCGCCAAGAGTGGAATACTCGCTTTCAGAGACTGGAAGCACGCTTATCCCGCTGCTCAACCACCTGGAAGACTGGGGGCTGGCTTTTATGGTGAAAAATGAACAAAAAACAACATGATTAATACTTGAAGCAGGAACATGCTGCTCTCCTGAGGTCACGCTTATTCCTGCCGGAAGGATGTCCTCCGGATCGGGTTATGGATCGCAAGCAGCTTTTTCCCATCAGGGAAGACAGCTTCTATCTGCACCTTATGAATCATTTGCGATACGCCATCCATAACCTGGTCTGCACGCAGAATGCGCGTTCCGTATTCCATCAATTGGGCAACCGTCATCCCATTTTCAGCTCCCTCCAGCACTTCTGAAGTAATCAAGGCTACACTTTCGTAATAATTCAGCTTCACACCCCTTTTCAGCCGACGCCGTGCCAGATCGGCAGCAATGGTTGCAAGCAGCTTTTCTTTCTCACGTTCGGTTAGTTGCATTTTTCACTCTCCTGTTACATCATTGAAATCGTTCTCACCATCCAAAATCGCATTAATTTTAAAAAACTTGCTCCTTACCTCCCATTATACGGAATTGCAAAGAATGAAGTAAGTATTTTATGTTATTTAATATAACATCATTTTCAATTAATTGTAAAATACCTTACATAATAAAAAGGCCATTCTCCAGCTTTTACTTTTTCGACATTACGTGTCGAAAGGTAGCCATCGCCTGTCTGATATGATAAACTCAAAGGTATCCATTATTTTAAAAATACAAGTGGTGAAGCGGGTTTTATTGGCATCTGAGCTATCAGCCAATTGTCCAGTTTCCAGTCTGTATCCCAATTATAACAAGCATGCACAGCATTCTTTTTTCGGTCTGATGACAGCGTTGGCGTAATCCGCCGCTGAATTCAGCCTAACAGCGCTTGCTGATATGCATCTACTACAGAGGAGGTTTTACCATGGCGCAGAAAAAAATGAGATCCGATATGATCAAGAAAGGTTTCGACCGCGCGCCTCACCGAAGCTTGCTTCGTGCAGCAGGAGTTAAAGAAGAGGATTTCGGCAAGCCATTTATCGCAGTCTGCAATTCCTACATCGATATCGTACCGGGTCATGTTCACTTGCAGGAATTCGGCAAAATTGTTAAAGAAGCCATTCGCGAAGCCGGGGGCGTTCCATTCGAGTTCAACACGATTGGTGTTGACGATGGAATTGCCATGGGCCATATCGGTATGCGCTACTCCCTGCCAAGCCGCGAGATTATCGCCGACTCCCTGGAAACAGTCGTTTCCGCTCACTGGTTCGATGGAATGGTCTGTATTCCGAACTGTGACAAGATTACACCCGGCATGATGATGGGCGCGCTGCGCGTTAACATTCCGACTGTATTTGTGAGCGGCGGACCAATGAAGGCGGGTAAAACTTCCGATGGCCGTTCCATCTCCCTCTCCAGCGTATTTGAAGGCGTGGGCGCGTTCCAGGCTGGCAAAATCGATGAAAAGGGTCTGGAAGAACTGGAACAATTCGGTTGTCCGACTTGCGGTTCCTGCTCCGGCATGTTTACCGCGAACTCCATGAACTGTCTGGCTGAGGGACTTGGTCTTGCTCTGCCGGGCAACGGAACCATTCTGGCGGTTGCGCCTGAGCGCCGCGACTTTGTAAGAAAATCCGCGAAGCAGTTGATGGAACTCATCGAGAAAGACATCAAGCCTCGCGATATCGTTACAATTGAAGCTATCGACAACGCATTTGCGCTCGATATGGCAATGGGCGGTTCCACAAATACAGTACTTCATACACTTGCGCTTGCTCATGAAGCAGGCTTTGAATATCCCGTACAACGCATCAATGAAGTAGCTGCCCGCGTACCGCATCTGGCCAAAATCGCACCGGCATCCGATTATCATATCGAGGATGTTCACAATGCCGGCGGCGTATCCGCCATCCTGAATGAGCTGTTCAAGAAAGAAGGCGCGCTGCACGGAGACCGCATTACCGTTACCGGCAAAACGCTCCGCGAAAACGTAGCGGGTCATGAAATTGTCGATAAAAATGTCATTCGCCCGATCGACAACCCGCACAGCGAGCAAGGCGGACTGGCTGTTCTTTTCGGCAATCTCGCTCCAGACGGCGCCATTATCAAAGTCGGCGCTGTAGACGCTTCTGTAGGCGGCTACCATAAAGGACCAGCGATCTGCTTTGATTCTCAAGACGATGCGCTGTATGGCATTGCCAACGGCCATGTCAAGGAAGGACATGTTGTCGTTATCCGTTATGAAGGACCAAAAGGCGGACCAGGAATGCCTGAAATGCTGGCCCCAACCTCGCAAATCGTTGGTATGGGCCTTGGCGCAAAAGTCGGTCTGATTACAGACGGTCGCTTCTCCGGCGCATCCCGCGGCATCAGTATCGGTCATATTTCGCCGGAAGCTGCTGAAGGCGGTCCAATCGCATTCGTTGAAGACGGCGATATCATTGAGCTGGATCTCAACAATCGCAAGATTGAACTGCATATTAGCGAAGAAGAATTCGCTGCCCGTCGCGCCAACTGGAAAGGCTTCGAGCCAAAAGTTAAAACCGGCTACCTGGCTCGCTATTCGAAACTCGTTACCTCTGCCAGCACCGGCGGAGTTATGAAGATCTAATTGCAGATTCATATTTGTATCAAGCTGAAAGCGGGGGTCCCGCTGCCAAGAATGGCAGCAGGACCCCCGCTTCGTGCAATATAATGTTTAACGACCCTTCGGATGATCGGACTTCGTGCTCCTGGCCTGCCATCAAGACAACAAGCCGCTATGGAACGAGTTCCTTAGCGGCTTGATCTTGCCCGTAATTCATTTCCCTTCCCAGCTTCTTCAATCCGGACTTAACATCAGCCGAATTCTGATGCGTGGGGTCCTCCGAGCCCGAGTCGGGGCTATAGCGTCTTTTGAATTCCTCTATGGACATGGCCATAATTTTAGGCGTCAGCGATGACCGTGTAGCATTGATCCGCTGCATCCCCGTCGGATGCAGAATACCAAGCAGCAACTTCAAATAGAACTGTGTCAAACGCCCAAACAAATTCTGAGGAAGCTCCAACACTGTAAAACCAAAACCCTCTGAACCGCGGCTAATGAGGCTAATGCCGTAAATCCCCCTCAGTTCCCGATAATCCGGCCTCATTGCCAGTTGGCTGGCAATGAGCGGCAACGCCTTCTCCACTTCTCTAATCATAGCAATCGCGACCTGAACCAGCGATTTGGACTTATTCATGAGCTTGAAGAGACGCTCATTGTCAAAATGCAGTTCAACGATCTTGTCATGATTGTGGATCTGCCGGCCGTCCTGAAGATGAAGTGTCTTCCCATGATACGGGCGGACACGATAGTAGAACATCCCGCCGCCGTCGCCTACCGGCTCCAGCCGGAACATCAGATGGAACAACCGCTCCCACCCGAGCCAGGCGCTGACAAGCATCCGCTTGACCATCCCCGTCTTTCCAGGCTTGCGGCCAAAGTGGCGATCCGTTAGCTTGATCATCTCCGTTACTGTCACGAAACGGAAGCCGCTCTGAATGCCTGCCTGCAAATACACTTCCAGCGCCTGCAGCATATTGACCGGCGCTTCTCTGTCAGCGCCAAGCGTCACCCCGCTATCATGAAGCAGAAGCACCTCGCCTGGCCTCAGTTTTTTTAGCATGCGTTTGGTCAAGCGCCTGACCCCGACCCGCCGGCGCCAGTCGCCAAACATGGCGGACCATAATATAATTTGCAAATAACCGAGCCTTGAGAAATCAAACAAATTGACAATGCCCCAAGGCGGTCTGTAATAAACCGGTGTTGTTCTGGTCGCTTTCCTGATAATGTCGGAAGTCAGATTGATCTGCCTTCTCACTTCCTTCGGACGCATAAGCCAGTTCGTCTTATGAACATAATTATGAATTCCGATGATATGACCTTCGTCCGCCATCCTCCGCAGCAGTTCTGGATGTTTCTCCGCATGGACGCCTACAACAAAAAAAGTAGCCTTCGCATTGTATTTTGCCAATAAATCAAGCAATAGCGGAGTATATTGGGGGTCCGGACCATCGTCAAAGGTGAGTGAAATTTCATTCTTCACATGCCCTTTCTTGAACACCCGAAAACCAAACGTTCTGCTGATTAGACCCGGGAGAAACGCGTAAAAGGTCAAAATGTAGAATCCCCACAGCATCAAATTCTCCATCGTCTTATCCCCGCCATCTCTAATCTGTCCCTACCAAGTCCAGGGTGAACGTATAGACGCACTCCTATTATTGTAACATAATGAAACAAGGAATAGGCATCTTTTTGAAAACATAGTACAATCAAATTAAGGCCTTATTGTGTGCGCAGCAGCAAAAAGCCTTTTCGATTACATGATGCCGGAGGAGACCGTTCATGCTTACCTTTTACCAGAAGTATTGGCGTACCGCATTTGACATTCTCATGATCGTCCTTACTGTATATCTTATTATGTACGCCTTCAGTTTTATATACCGTATTGCAACACCTGTTATTCTTTCCTTTGTTATCTTTGCCACGATTGAACCGCTGGCCAAAAGGCTGAATAGGCTTGGGATCAGCAAATCCATCGCCTCGGCACTGTCCATTCTTTTTTTTGCAGTCGTAATTGCAGGAGCATTCGTCATTGCCGGAATCATGCTGACCAACCAGATATCCGGGCTGATCGGGTTGATTCCGACGTACCAGGATCAACTCAAAGAGCAGATTGACCTGATCTCAGGTTATATCAGCGAGAAGTCAAACCTCATTCCGCCTGATTTTTTGAAAAGCTCCTCGGAGTTAATTGACTCCATCTCCAAATGGGGAACCAACCTGGCAAAGGGATTTTTAACAGGACTCGTAGGGTTTTTGTCATCCTTTTCCACCTTTATGTTCAATCTTGTACTGGCAGTCGTTTTGGCTTATTTCCTGAGCATTGAAATCAGCGACTGGAAAAAAACAGCTCAAGACAAGACGCCGAATACATTCAAGAAAGCTTTCTTCTTCTTGAAAGACAACGTCTTCGCCGGCATCGCCGCATATTTGAAGGCGCAAATGAAGTTGATCAGCATCACCTTTGTCGTCATTTTGGCCGCGTTGCTTGCCCTTGGTGTCAAAAATGCATTCACGGTAGCTGTTGTATCGGCGATTTTTGACATCTTGCCACTGCTTGGTGTCAGTACCGTATTCATTCCGTGGATCATCTATTTGTTCATAGTGGGCGACACAACGCTTGCAATCTTTCTTACTGTGCTGCTTGCTGTCGTCATCCTTGCAAGGCAAATACTTGAGCCAAAAATTACGGGGGACTCACTAGGCGTATCCGCCTTTACTACTCTTGTGTTCATGATCGTCTCACTGTCGCTTTTCGGGGTAGCTGGCGTCATTATTTCTCCAGTGCTCGTCATTCTAATCAAAGCGCTCTACGACCAGGGCTATTTGCACCAGTGGATTCGCAAACCGATTGGGGAATACGATGATCCGCCGTCCCCTCCGCCAGCAGGAGACAGCGGCAATACATCATCCTGACGGCAGCCCGGCGAGAATATCCATAACGCCGCGAAACAAAGCAGTGGATTGATTCCGGCTTCCCGGAAGCCGATTCTCCGCGACAACCGCTACGGCATAACGAGGAGCTTGTACCGGTCCGTAGCCGACAAACCATTGATGCTCGCGCTCCTTGCCGCTCTGCAGTGTCTGGGCCGTGCCCGACTTGCCTGCAAGCCGCCACTTTGCACCCTGTAGCGAGGCCCCGGTACCATAAGCAACCACATCCTCCATCCCCGCGAGCAAAGCCCGAATTGTAGCCGGAGCCGCTTTACCATAAGGAGAATAGAGATCGCGTACAGGCAGACTGCTCATCAGGTGGCCATTGGCATAACGAATTTCCGAAACAATACGAGGCGCTCTTACCTGTCCGTTATGAAGCAGCGTCACGATCAGATTGGCAGCTTGCAAGGGGGACACCGCGACATCCCTCTGCCCAATGGCTGTCTGGGCCAAGAGCCCGCCATCGCGCTGTTTGGACAGCTCTGCGAATAGTCTGCCTCCCTCCTCCTCCCCAAGCAGCCTGAGCGGCTGTCCCAACGGCTTGAAAGCTTCAACGCTTTCCCAGCCTATCTGTTTGCCCAGACCAAGCCTGTCAGCCGTCTGCATGAATTGGTCGTATTGAAGCCTCTCGCCGATATGGGCAAAGGCAATATTGCAAGACTTGGCCAATGCTTCACGCAGTGTAAGCGTGCCATGACCGCCTTGCTTCCAACACGAGAGACCATATTTGCCATACTCCCCGTTGCAATGAAATACTTCATCCAGACTCGTCTGCCCTGCCTCCAGCGCCGCGGCTTCCGTCACCAGCTTGAAGACTGACCCCGGGGCGATCGCATGGATCGCATGGTTAATCATTTCCCTCCCGCTTGCATCGAGACGGTAGGGATCATATGCAGGCCGTGAAACCATCGCCACAATATCTGCGTTGTTCGCATCCAGCACAACGACCGCTCCATCCTTAAGCCCTTGCTTGTCCACATACATCTCCAACTCCTTCTGCAGCTCAAGATCAAGTGTTGTGACCACCCGCAGCGGGTAATAAGGATTATCTGTCCTTGTGAGGCGCATATCCAGACCGTGAAGCGGTCTGTTCACCCCATCGGTAAAATGTGAAACCGCGACGCCGCCGATGCCTTGCAGCAGCAAATCAAGAGATTTTTCAAGTCCCGCGCCTCCAATCCGATCATTAAGCTTCAGCTTTCCCTGCTCGAGCTGGCTGCTGTACAACGTCTCAAGCCACTCCGGATGCTGACTGATGTAGCCAATCGCATGCATGGCCGAATAAGGAGGCTTATATCTGACATGATAAGGGAGCACCCGGATACCTTCGAGGCGCAGTGAGACAAGTTGCTCCAGTTGCTTACTGGAAAGACGGTAAGGAAGCTTGCCCCCATGCTCATGATAAAATCCGGGTTCTTTTAAGCTGGACAGCCAATTAAACAGCGTTGCCGGATTTGTCTCCAAAATTGCCGCAAGCTTGTCGAGACCGCCGGTTTGTGCCCACAGCTTGTTGCTCACGGGGAACGCTGCCAGTACCATCACCGTTTCGCCTGTAAGAGCGCGCCCTTTCCGATCAACGAAGTCAGCGCGGCCGGTATCGAGAATGAGCCCTCGCTCACGTTGATTGACCGACTGATCTCGATAATGATGCACGGCAGGCGCAGCTGGATAATGCGGCAGCCACTGGAGCCAGGCAAGGCGTACAAGCTGCAGGAGCGCAATAGCGGTCACCGCAAGTCCGAGATAATAGATTCGGCGTCTCATCATTTCCCTTCTTCTTTTGCGAATTACCACGATGTCCTTCATTGCAGTACCCTCCATTCAACAACAGTATTGCCATTAGCAATAGAGGTTAAGCCGAAAGCTTCGTCAGTTGAACTTGAGGGATCGTGCTTCCTTTGAAGTACGATCGTTTCTCCAGAATTTCTCCCCCCTTCGCTGCTCTTTCCTGTCTGTCACGCATTGATTTAGGTCGAGCTGAATTTGTTATATAAAAAAAAGCATGCCCGGCAGGCTCATTATTATCTGTGCCGCGGACATGCTCCCAGTCGCCCGGCTCAACCGGGCAAGCAAACAATGATTATGATTTTGTATTAAAGCGAGATAGCGAACTCTTCAATTCATTAGATACCGCCTCTAGCTTACTCGACAGATTCACGAGCCCTTCGCTAATGCTAAGCTGTTCATTGCTCAGGGAAGCCACCTCTTCCGAAGTTGCCGAAGACTCCTCGGCCACACCGCTTACATTTTCCATGGCTTCGGATAATACGGATTGGGAGCGATCAAGCTGTTGGATGGAATGCGTTGCAGAGTCCAGTCGCTCAACAAATTGAGACATTTGGCCTTGTACCGAGTAGAACAATTGATTGGCTTCCTTGACGGATGCAATCTGTTCCTGGAATACCGGAAAAGCCTCTATCAGCACCTGTACAGTTTCATCGATTTCAAATTGAATCGTCTCCGTGACTTCGCCGACAACATCAATCGATTGACGAGACTCGTCTGCAAGCTTGCGGATTTCATCAGCAACGACCATGAATCCTTTGCCCGCCGCACCTGCTCTTGCTGCTTCAATAGTCGCATTCAAGGACAAAATGTTTGTCTGCTTCGTCAAGCTATTTAGCACTTCAAGAATTTGACGGATAGAGTGGGTGCTGTCCTTCAGACGGTCGACCTTCTCCGTGATGGAACGGGTGATTTGTTCGGCCAAGCCGGTCTTTTGTATTAACGCCGACATGTATTCGGCCCCCTGCTTGCTCGCATTCTCCACTTCTCCGGCCGCCCCGACCATCTGATGGTTCGCTTCAATAACCTGCTTCATCTGGGTGCCAATACCGGAGGTCAAATCCGCTCCGCGCTCAGCTTCCATGGCAAGACTTGAAGCGCCTGTAGCAATCTCTTCTGTCGCAATGGAAATTTCTCTGGCGGAGACGGAGGTCTTTCTCGACGCCTCGGTCAGTTCCCCTGCCGTCTGCAGCACTTGTTGGGCCGACTCATTCGTCTGATTGACGAGCGACGTAATTTTCTCCATCATCTGGTTAAAACTATTGGCCAATTGGCCAATCTCATCCTGTCTCTTGATTGAGGAGCGAACCGTTAGATTGCCTTTCTCCCCATCGACCATCAGATTGCGGATCTGCTTCAATGGCAGTGCAATGAGACGAATGACAAGGTAACCGATCCCGATGGAGAGCAGTATGCCGATGCCAATAAAAGCCCAAGTCAAATCACGAATTTTCTTGGCATCCTTGACAAGCTCGGATACCGGAATTTCTCCGACGAGCTTCCAGTTCATCAGATTGAAGACTTGATGTACAATGAGAACATCGCGACCACCAAGAGCCGTCCGAAAAGCTTTATTGTCAGAATCCTCGGGAAATTGGATAAGACTTGTCTGCCCAATACTCTCCAGCCCTTTAGAAAACACAACACGGTTCTTCTCATCCAGAACCTCGATTCGACTGTCTTCTCCAAGCGCAAGCCCCGCCAGTTTTTCGGCAAGGTCCTTGTACCGGATTTCTATTAATAGCACAAAGACCTTTTCATTGTTAATCGTACTCTTGACAAGACGAGACAAACCAATTACAGGTTCATTCAGTGTGCCACTATAACCATTCAACTGGGTTGGCAGCCACACTGATCGACCATCCGAATTAATTGCATCCTGGTACCACTCTTTATCCTTGGCGCTGGAATAATCGATCTTGACTCCGCCATAATTCAAACCTTTGTATGACTCATCAAGCGGGATGAGATTCGCGGACAAAATCGCCTTACTGCTTACCATCAGCGTCATCAACTTGCTCTCCATCCGTTTGGATGCTTCATATACATTGAATAACGAATCATTTTGTTTCTTCACGATGGGGATGTTATTCTGAATTTCCGGGTCAAAAATCACCTGCATAGAGAGGTCTTCAAAAGATTGGAATAAAATATCCATTTTGCTGACCGCTTCTGCAATCGTCTGCTGACTGAAATCGGCTGCCTTGTTTTCAATGATGGTTTTGGATGTGGAATAGGAAGTCAAGCCGACCACAAGCACGCAAACCAATATGCTGATTAAAATAAGCAGGACAAGCTTCGCTCCTACAGATTTGAACACATTAATTTTGTTAGTATCCAGAAGGTTATAAATTCCTTTCATATCTCTCTTGACATCCATCACCTTGCTTGAATCCTCAGACCTATATTTCTCTTTTAATTTGTCCATGAGTTTCATAACGGGCACCACCATTCATCAATAATCGGAACAGAACATGTAATACTTTTGTTATCGGTCAAAATGCTTAAAAACATAAGAAGTTTTAATAAAATAACGTAAAAAAAACAACATTTTTGAATAAAATTGCATAAAGATGGGCTTTCTAAACGTAATATGAAGTTGCATTAAGTCCATAGACCCAAGCGAAAAACAGCTCTACCGACCTTTGACTGGCAAGAGGAACACTGCCGGGGCAGATGATTCGTCCGATCGCTGTTAAAGCCCGATCCCTTTAAAGGCGACCACTATCGCTTCTCCAGAATTCCTCTGCCCCTCCGCTTACTCTCCTGCCTATCAAGCATTAAACCTTATTATTAAAAAGCCTCATTCTCCAGAAGCGGGAGAATGAGGCTTTTCACTATCATCTTTAATTCATCTGACTTTTTTTCGCATCATATCCATCGGTTTTAACGGATAATCGACCTTCATGCGAATTGTCTGCATAGGATGGCGTGCCGCATCGAGAACAGTACGGGCTTCATCGGTAATCTCCCCCACAATCTGCTTGAAGAACGTTCCTCCCGGTCCGAAAAATTCAACTTCCTGACCCGGCTTGAAATGATTGCGCTGCTGAACGAGAGCCATTCCGCTCGCATGATCATACTCCAGCACAACCCCCGCAAAGTCAAAAGGAGCCGCCTTTTCTTCCGGCTCGTAGATATGCTCGCCAGCCCCCGGCGTCTGAAAGAAGAAGCCCGTATTGAGCGGCCGGTTGGCCGACTTATTGATCTCATCGATCCATTCCTGCTTCAACTCATAGCCTTCCGGGTTGTCAAAATAGGCATCAATCGCCTGCCGATAAGCATTGACCACTGTAGCCACATAGTGAACGCTCTTCATGCGGCCTTCGATCTTGAAACTGTCTACTCCAACCTCAATCAGCTCGGGCAAATGCTCAATCATGCACAAATCCTTGGAACCCATCGTAAACTTATGCTCGTCTTCCGCATTCACCATATCCTGGTCGACAAACAAATCATACTTCCAGCGGCAAGATTGCGAACAGCCGCCGCGGTTGGAGTCGCGGTCAGTGAAGTGGTTGGACAGGACGCAACGCCCTGAGTACGACGAACACATCGCGCCATGGATAAAAGCCTCAATCTCGATATCGACATTGGACTTGATTTCAGCAATCTCTTCCAGTGACGTCTCCCGCGCCAGCACAACTCTCGGAAGTCCTTCCTCTTTCCAGAACTGCACAGCCTGCCAGTTCAAAATCGACTGCTGGGTACTCAAGTGAACCTCCAGCTTCGGCGCTACGCGCATCGCCGTGTCCACAATAATCGGGTCAGCGGCAATAATCGCCGCAATTCCGGCTTCCTCCAACCCTTTCAGATAGTCCTCAATACCGGCCAAATCCTCGTTGTGAGCATAGATATTGGTCGCCACAAAAACCTTGGCACCGTACTTCTCTGCAAAACGAACGCCCTCTTTCATTTCCTCCAGACTGAAATTGTCTGCGTTTGAGCGCAACCCGTAGTGCTGTCCTCCAATATATACCGCGTCAGCCCCGTAATGGACGGCAAACTTAAGCTTCTCCAGATTGCCCGCCGGCGCGAGCAGTTCCGGCCGGTCAAGGCGATGGCGCTTGCCACGGTGCTTGATTTTCGTTAAGGTGCTCATATGCTGTCCCCCTTGCATTGCCCGTTAATAAACCTGTTCCTTGTAGAAAAATCCGAAAGAAAGTTCCCGGGTTGAATCCTGAACCGCACGAATTTCCTCCAGAATCTGTTCGTCGAATTGATACGACTCAGGATTGGCAAAATAGGCATCAATGACTTTGCGATAGGCTCTGACTACAATCTCATTATAGGTTGTCGATTTCAGCAGCCCCTCAATTTTGAAACTGTCTACTCCAGCTTCCATCAGCTCATGGAGACTTTCCAGCATACACACATCGTCAGAACTCATAATATGTGTACCATTGCGGTCCTCATAGATGGGATACCTTTCTTCCTGGCGCTCGACCTCGATCAGATAAAGCCCGCTGTCCTTGTCTGTTACGAGAGAAGACCCCGCTGCGCCGCCATCGTTGCATCTGTAGTCCATATAGCTATTCACCAGACTGCGCTTTGAATGGTAAATATTCGTCATTCCGTGGACCTGGACTTGAACCTCCAGCGAAGTATGGCGCTTGATATCCAGTACTTCATCCAGATTCAGCTCACGCGCCAGTACGAAGCGGCCGGCTCCTTTGCGTCCCCAGTAATTGGCCGTCGCATAATTGGTCGAGGTCATCTCTGTATTCCAATGCAACTGCAGTTGCGGAGCATGCTCTCTGACAGCCATTAATACCGCAGGATCGCCGAAAATGACCGCATTAACGCCTGCATGCGCCAGCCCTTTTATATACTCCGGCAACAGCGTTACTGTCTCATTGTCAATCAGATTATTTACAGCGGCGTAAATCTTGATGCTGCGAGGGCTGGCATATTGGACCGCCTCCGCCAGTTGCTCCAGGTTGAACTCCCCTGCAAGCCGCATGCCAAAACGCGATTCCCCCAGCACAAATGCATCCGCCCCGGCATCGGCCAGCCGCACCAGTTCCGCCATCGATGCTGCTGTTGCCAGCAGCTCAGGTTTAACCGTCAACGCTGTTTCCCTCCGTTCTTCTCATTCGCTTCGCTTTGCTTTTTATATTTCAAATGTTCATTAAAGGTTTTGCTGAAGAAATGGTCTGATGTGCCATCCTTTTTGGTTACATAGTACAAGTAATCATTCTCCTGCGGATAGAGCGCTGCTTCAATCGAAGCCAGACTCGGGCTTGAGATCGGCCCTGGCGGCAGTCCAGCGATGAGATACGTATTGTAGGGACCTTGAATTTCCGTATCTTTAATGAGCAGCCGTTCCTTCGGCTTGTCGAGCATATACTGTACGGTAGCATCAATTTGCAGCTTCATGCCCTTATCCAGGCGGTTATAAATGACCCCTGCCACAATTGGCCGTTCTTGATCATTTACGACTTCACGTTCAATAAGCGAAGCAACTGTCAACAACTGATGAAAGTTCAGTTTGCGCTGCTCAAGCACCGTATCCCAGTCCTCCGGCAGCTTGGCCAGCTTGCGGTCCATCTCCTGCAGCATACGGATCATAATGTCCTTTGCGGTGCTCTCTTTTTTCATCTCATAGGTTTCCGGGAACATATATCCTTCCAGCAGGTGGCGCATCTCAGGCGACGGCACAATAAGCGCAGCTTCGGCCGAATAGGCCAACATTTCTATGGATTCTGCAAGATCAAGGAATTGCTGCTTGTCCACCAGCACTTCGGCGCTCAGTTTATCCGCAATCTGCAGCACCGTATAACCTTCCGGGATTGTAAAATGAATCGTTTCCTCCTTGGCGATATCCCCGCTATTCAGCTTGGAAATGATAGCATCCGGCTCCATCCCCGGAGCAAGCTCATAAGGGCCCGCCTGAAACTGGCTACCCTCGTTTTTGTACCGTAAATAATATTTGAATAAAAAGGCGTTGCGAATAATTCCCTCTTGCTCCAGCACCTCTGCTACCCTGAACGGACTTGAGCCCTTGGCAATGGTTACAAGCTTCGTCGGCCCGGCGGCAGCTGGCTTCAGACCGTTCCATACATACCAGGCAACGCTGGCCGCTGCCAGCAACATCAGGCCCAACAGTGTAAGAATTACCCACAGGGTAATCCGGCCACGTCGTAATGGCGTTTCCACGTTTCTGTTCATCCTCCTCATACCATGATTTTAAAAGTAAAGCTTATCTGATGCTTATCCCAAAAATAGCTGCCGCCGTCTTGTCGACGGGGCAGCCACATTCGCGGTACAGCCCGGCAAGCTTTACAACCTTTCGTACGCAAGCGTAAACGGCTTTGCCGTCCTTTGACTGGCAAAAGCTTCGTTCTGCATAGATATAATAAGCCATCTATAAAGGGAAGTTTAATGATTTCTAAACTTTCAAAAAAGGGCGGTTTGCACCGCCCTCCCGTCAAGCCTTCTATTATTTAGCAGCTTCCTCAAACAGCAGTTCGTCATAAGCCTCGGCGGCTTCTTCCCATTCATCCTCATCATCCAGAGATTCGAGCGTATACTCTCCATCTTCAAGCTGGATGATCCGAAAAAAGGCAAGCTCATCTTCTTTCTTCATCGCGGAAGTCTGCAGGGCTGCATAGAGATTCGAGCCTAGCTGAAACTCAGCGGCAATCCGGTACAGCTCCTCGTTTCCGCTATCTGCAACCAACCCGACCTCGCGACCGTAAACTTCCTGCAACACACGGACCCGCTTGACCTGCGTGGCATCGCTATCGTGCATTAATCTTCATCCTCTATTTCACCAAGCAGCGTATTAAACGTTTCTTCAACCATATTCCATTCTTCCTCATCGTCAATGGTATACAGCTTCAAATCGTCGCCTTCCTCTTCATAGCGGAATGCATACACCTCTTCGGATTCTTCTTCCTCATCGGAGCCGATTGGCACAACCATCATGTATTTCTGGTCAGAACCGTCGACCTCAAACTTCATAACGACTTCGAATTCTTCTTCGTTGCCATCGTCATCCGGAATATAAATAATTTCCGGTTCTTCGAACTGCCTGTCGTCCTTTGTCATCGTAACCCTCACCTTTTCGTTTTAGAATCGAGAAAATTTTGCAAAATGAGTATAGCGGCCATCTTATCAACCACTAACCTTCTTTTCTTGCGGCTGATGTCCGCCTCAAGCAGGGTGCGCTCTGCGGATTTTGTAGTCAGCCGTTCATCCCAGAGGTGAACAGGTAAGTTTAATTTCTCGCGCAATGCTTGCGCAAATGCGATGCAAATTTCGCCACGCGGACCAATTGTACCGTTCATATTCTTCGGCAGTCCGACTACGATTTCACTTACTTCATTTTGGCTGATCAGCTTGGCAATCTCGTCAAGCTCCTGACCTTCCCGTCTTGTCTCGATAATCCCGATCCCCTGAGCTGTCCATTGCAGGGCATCGCTAATTGCAACTCCGATTCTGCGGTCGCCATAGTCCAATCCCATTATACGCATGTATCCGACCGCCTCATTTCACATTCATTAACTAGCCGTTATCTGTGCTGACTCAGATAACTCCGGACGAGCTCTTCAATTAATTCGTCGCGCTCTTTCCTTCGGATTAGACTGCGGGCATTGTTGTGTCGCGGAATATAAGCCGGATCACCCGACAATAAATAGCCAACAATTTGGTTAATCGGGTTATATTCCTTCTCCACCAATGCATCATACACAGACAGCAAAATATCCTGTGAGGATGACGTCAGCTCTTCCGCTTTGACATTAAACTTCATCGTTTTATCCATGGAACTCATCGCCAGCACCTACCTTTCAAGACCAAAGCAGTTTATGCTGCTTCTATCATATCACATTTGCCTGCGAGGAAACCAGTTCTTCTGCAAGCTTAAGCGCATCTACAAGCTTCGACGGGTCCTTGCCTCCGGCTTGAGCCATATCCGGACGGCCCCCGCCGCCCCCGCCGCACGCTGCGGCAATTTCTTTGATCAGCTTGCCGGCGTGGAAGCCCTTCTTCACCAGATCATCCGAAACGGATACGACCAGATTTACTTTTTCCTCCTGAACTGCGCCGAGCACAATAACTGCCGACGACAACTTGCCTTTCAGCTCATCGGCAATTCCACGCAGTGCCTCCATTCCTCCGGCATTGACGGAAGCCGCCAGCAGCGTTACGCCATGCACGTTTTTCGCCTGCGTCTCCAGCGATCCGGCCTCAATGCGGCCGAGTTTCGCCTGAAGCGATTCCTTCTCTCTGGACAGTTCCTTCACTTGCGCATACAACCCCTCAATCCGCTTCGGCACATCAGACGCATTCGACTTGAGCAGCTCGGCAGCCTGCTTTAGAAGGTCCAACTGACCGTCCATATACGTATACGCTTGCTTGCCGGTAACCGCCTCAATCCTTCTGACGCCGGAACCGATCCCGGATTCGCTCAACAGCTTGAACAGGCCGATTTCCGATGTATTTTGCACGTGACAGCCGCCGCACAGCTCGATGCTGTAGTCGCTCACCTGAACGACACGCACGACATCCCCGTACTTTTCCCCGAACAGCGCCATCGCTCCCATAGCTTTAGCTTCAGCAACCGGCTTGCTTTCAATTACAACCGGCGTACCAAGCCAGATTTGCTCATTGACCCGCTTCTCAATCTCCGCCAGTTCACTTTCTGAAATGCTGCCGAAATGAGAAAAGTCAAAACGCAGACGTTCTGCTTGAACCAGGGAGCCTGCCTGATTCACATGATCGCCAAGCACCTGTTTCAGCGCTTTGTGCAGCAAGTGGGTAGCCGTATGGTTCTTCACAATATCCTCGCGAAGCGTTCTGGATACTTCCGCTTTTACCTGCTCACCTGTGCGCAATGTGCCGCTTGTCACCACTGCGTGATGCACATGCTGCCCATGCGGCGCTTTGGATACATCTTCAACTTGAAGTTGAACAGATGCGCCAGTGATCGTACCATGGTCGCTGACTTGCCCCCCGCTTTCGGCGTAGAACGGGGTTTGATCCAGTACGACGAGACAATGGCTGCCCTCCGGGGCAATATCGACCAACTCATTGTCCAGAATAATGGCGCTGATTTTCGCCTCAACTGCCAGCCTAGTATACCCGACAAACTCGCTTTTCACCGTCAGTTCGGAGAGCGCTCCGCCCTGTACCTTCATGCTTCCGACATCCTGACGAGCGGAGCGGGCCAGTTCGCGCTGCGCCTCCATCGCCTGATCAAAGCCTTCCCGGTCAACGGTCAGTCCATTCTCAAGCGCATAATCTTCCGTCAGATCGAACGGGAATCCGTAGGTGTCATAGAGCTTGAACGCATCCGGGCCGCTGATGATGGCGCTGCCCGACTGCTTGGCCGACTCGGCCAGCTTCTCGAGGATGGCCAGACCTTCGGTCAGCGTTGTATGGAAGCGCTCCTCCTCGACGCGGATAATCCGCTCGATGAACTCTCTTTTCTCCACAACTTCAGGATAATAGACACCCATAATATCGCCAACGGTTGCCGTCAGCTCAAACAAAAACGGGCGGTCGATGCCGATATTTTTGCCATAGCGCACCGCGCGGCGCAGCAGACGGCGAATAACATAGCCGCGCCCCTCGTTGCTAGGCTGCACGCCATCCCCTACAGAGAATGCCACCGTACGGATATGGTCGGCAATCACCTTCAATGCAATGTCATGATCCTCCCGCTTGCCATACGCAATGCCGGAAATTTCACAAGTGCGGTCAATGATCGGGCGGAACAGGTCCGTGTCGAAGTTGGAATCTACATCCTGCAAGATGGAAGCGAAGCGCTCCAGCCCTGCGCCGGTATCAATATTTTTATTTGGCAGCGGCGTGTAGCTGCCGTCCTTGTTATGGTTGAACTGGGAGAATACAAGATTCCACACCTCAAGGAAGCGCTCGTTCTCGCCGCCCGGCGTACATTCCGGGTCGGACAGGTCGCCGTATTTGTCCCCGCGGTCATAGAAAATCTCGGTACATGGTCCGCACGGACCTTCGCCGATATCCCAGAAATTGTCCTCAAGTTTGACAATTCGCTCTTCCGGCAAGCCAATCTTCTTGTTCCAGAAATCAAAAGCTTCCTGATCTTCCGGGTATACCGTAACCGACAGTCTCTCCGGATCAAATCCGATCCATTTCGGGTCGGTCAAAAACTCCCATGCCCATGTAATCGCTTCTTCCTTGAAATAATCGCCGATTGAGAAATTACCCAGCATCTCAAAGAACGTGTGATGGCGGCGCGTCTTGCCGACGTTCTCGATATCGTTGGTACGGATACATTTTTGCGAGTTCGTAATTCTCGGATTATCCGGCTTTACACGCCCGTCAAAATAAGCCTTCAGCGGAGCCATGCCTGCGTTGATCCACAACAGGGACGGGTCATTATGCGGTACGAGCGGAGCGCTAGGCTCAATTTTATGGCCTTTGCTTTCGAAGAAAGCAAGCCATTTGGAACGAATTTCACTGGCTTTCATGCGTATCATGCCTCCATAATATAATGTCTGGAAAAACAAAAAGCCCCTACAATATGCAGGGACGAAATCTAAGCTTTCGCGGTACCACCCTGGTTATTGCGCCTAAATCGCGCAATCGCCTTCAGACGAGCGTTAACGGGCTCACCCCGGTGAAGTTCATTCACACTCCGGAACCGGCATTTCAGCGATTCTTCATCCAAAGCAGCCTTCCAGCCGCCGCCAGCTTCAACTTGTTCGAAGCATGACCATGCGGGCCGCTCTCTCTGTAGGATGGGCTTTCGCCTACTTTGTTCCATCATCGTTTTGACGATTATAGTATATCGTCCGGCAGGAATCGTGTCAAATCGTCTTTTTCCGAATGTAATAGGCAAAGATATGCTGCAGGACAACCTTTAGCGCTGCATAAATCGGGACGGCCAGAATCATGCCTATAATACCAGCTACTTGTCCTCCTACAAGCAATACAAATATAATCGATAGCGGATGCATATGCAATGTTCTTCCGACCACCTGCGGGGAAACCACATTACCTTCGAGAATTTGACAAACCGTATTGACGATAATGACCAGCAGCATCATTTTTGGAGATATGGTCGAGGCCACGACCAGCGCCGGCGCCGCCCCGAAAAACGGCCCCAAATACGGGATAATGTTGAAGACCGCGACGAGAACAGCTAGCAGCAGGGCATAAGGCAGCCCGATCAGCCAATAGCCGACGTAGGCAAGCAATCCTACAATAAAACAGACAAGGAACTGACCGCGAATATAGCTCCCAAGCGCAGCATCAATGTCCTTGAACAGCTTGACTGTGTTCTTCCGGTGCTTTCTCGGCACGTAAGTGATAACCGTTCGCTCGAATACATCAAAATCCTTCAGTATGTAAAAAGCAAGGAACGGGATGATAAATGCAACGAACACCACATTTAGCATTTCACCGATGTTGTTGACAAAAGAGGTGACAATTTCGGAAACCCGTCTTTCCATCTCGGTCACCGACCGGGTCAGCCCGCTGCGCACGCCGTCCGGCAGAAAGGAATTGTTGTTCATATTGTCTATAAGGCTTTGGGCGCGCATGGACAGCTCTGGCGCGTGCCGGTTCAGCGTTTCCATCTGCTCCAGCAGCATGGGAATAATATTCATCAACACTACGGCAAACGCACCGCAAAACACAGCATAGATAAGGAGGACAGCAATTGATCTTGGGACCCTGCGGTCGGCAAGCAGAGAAACAACCGGATTGAGAACATATGAAATAATCATCGCAATCAAAAACGGCGCAAGCACTGCCTTTAAAAATACATAGATATGGGTAAAAATCGGCCTGACCTGCATGAGCAAATACAGGACAAGAAGGCCAAGGATGGCATAGACAAGAATGGCGAACGCCTTGTGTTTCATAAATTTGTCCACTGTTATTCGCCCCTTCTGGCATCGGGCGTCCGCACCGTAAGCGGGCGCTCTTTTCTACAGTATATGTAGGAGGTGGACAAAACATCCTTGTCTGATCCTATGATCCATTGCGGGATTCTCGCAATAGCCAGACGCAAGGCAAGGAATAACTTTAAAAAATATTGTATACAAAAAAGACGGCCAGCGGCCGTCTCATTATTCGTATCGTTATGCGTGCATTCCCGGCATTTCTTCCTCAAAGAACAGATCGTCAAGCGAACTGAGCGTTCCGTCTTCTTCTACCTGATACACGGACATTTTTTCTCCGTTTACGGTCAGTTCGATAAAACATCCCCAGCAATAAAATTGATGGGAGCCGATTTTTCCGATATCCTTGGAATTGCAGTTTGGGCATCTCATCTTCATTTCTCCCTAATTTACCGATTCCGAAGTGGCCATATGCTGCAAATCTTCCTCAGCGCGAACCGGTACGAGAATCGCATCCTCCCCAAGTGTAACCTCATCGGGATAATCCGAAATTCTAAGCCATCTGCGCCCTTCTCGAAGATCCGAGATAAAACCATCCGTTAATTCATACCCTACTATTGGTGTACCCATATTTTGGTCAAAATAAACATCCGAGATCCGGCCTAATTGAAAACCTTCCTGTGTAATGACAGGCAAATCCTTTAGACGAACCGCACCGGTCTGGAAGCAGCGTGTGACCTCATCCGCATTGAGCTTGCGCAAGGCCTGCCGATCCGAAATGAGCACCGCATCTTCTCCGCAAGCGACGACCGCATCCCAGAGAAGACCCGTTATGCCGCGGGAGAGCCAGCGGCTGGTTTCCACAATAATGCCTTTCAAAACCCAATGCTCATTGAACCAGATATCTTTGACAACACCGGCTTGCTTGCCGGTTGTATAATCAATCACGGGCTGCCCGATCAAATGCTGTACTTTGATCACTAGTTGGAGGCCTCCTATACTTTACTACGAATACGATTCAAAATGGTTGCAATTTTTTTGACCGCGTATTCGATCTCCTTCAAAGTATTCCCCAAACCAAAACTAAAACGCACAGCGCTGTTCAGACGATCCGGCGGCAAGCTCATGGCCTTCAGCACGTGAGAGCGCTCAAGCGATCCCGACGTACAGGCCGAACCGCTGGAAGCCGCAATGCCCTCCATATCCAGATTCATCAGCAGCGTTTCCGTATCCGCTCCCAGTAGGCTGATATTAAGGATATGGGGCACACTTCTCTCCTTGTGTCCATTGATGACAAACGCAGAACTGCCAAGCTCGGCTTCCAGACCATGAATGAACGTCTCCCTAAGCAGCGAGATATGGCGGTTCTTTTCCTCGAAATGCTCGTCCGACAGTTCGACAGCCTTGGCAAATCCTGTGGCTGACGCTGTATTTTCCGTACCGGCCCTGCGCTTGCCCTCTTGGGAACCGCCAACAATTTGCGGTTGAAATGGTACGGACTTGGCAATATACAATGCTCCGATTCCTTGAGGTCCATTGATTTTATGTGCGGTAAAGCTCATCAGATCAACCGGCAGCTCATGCAGATTCAGCCGGATCGATCCTAACGCCTGCACGCCATCCACATGGAACAGCACCCCTGCTTCACGTGCAACGGCTCCGATTTCGGCAATCGGCTGGATCGTACCGACTTCATTATTGACATACAACAAGCTGATCATTGTTGTATCTTCACGCAAGGCGTTTTGAACCTTCTCGGGCGATATGATGCCGTCTCCATCCGGTTCCAGCAACGTGATGGAATAGCCCTCCTCCTCCAGACGCTTTGAGGTATGCAACACCGCATGATGCTCGGCTGAAGACGTGATCAAGTGGCGTTTGCCGGTATGACGCAGCGCATTCAGTGTTCCCCGCAGGGCGGTATTGTCGCTTTCCGTCCCGCCGGAGGTGAACATAAGCTCCGAGGGATGACAGCCTACAACCGCCGCAATCCGGTCCCTTGCCTGCGTCAAATGACGCTTGGCGGTTCGACCAAAAGAGTGCGTGCTGGAAGGATTGCCGGGAGGTCCCTGATAAATGTCCATCATAACCGACAACACTTCTGGATGAAGAGGCGTTGTGGAAGCATGATCAAAATATATATTTGGCATAGCTGCTCCTTAACGCGCCAACGGCTGCCTGCCTGAGATAGGCGACACCGCTGCACTTTTTTAATCATCAAATGAAACTATAGTGAAAAGAAGAAGAACCTAATAAAACAGACCTTATGCAGCAAGGTCTGTTTTGGATTTACGGAAGATGACGCAAAAGAATTTAGATTTCAGGCATAAGCTCCAGCCATCAGCCGATTCTTAAATATAAAACATGTAACTGTCGGCCTCTTCATGTCCGGTAAACGAGATCAAATCCGCCAGTGTCGTAGAGTCAAGCACGCTGGCAATGCTGTCGCGAATACGAATCCACAAATCACGCTTGGCTGGATCATCTTCCTCGGTAAAGTCCACCGGAGAAATTGGGCCTTCCAAAATACGGATAATATCACCGGAAGTAATCTGCTCTGGCGCCTTCGAAAGAATATAGCCGCCATAAGCGCCACGTACGCTCTTGACCAGCCCTGCGTTGCGGAGCGGTGCGATCAGTTGCTCCAGATAATGCTCTGACAATTGATTGCGCTCGGCAATGCTTTTCAGGGAGATTGGCCCTTCACCAAACTTATTGGCCAGTTCCATCATAATCGTCAATCCATAACGTCCTTTAGTTGATATCTTCAAGGTAATCCCTCTCTTCCATTTGTACATGCGCCTTCAACGCGCTATTTTAATGTAGATGTGTAATCTTCCAAGCTTATCTTGAAGTCTGACTGTAAATCACTGTATTCCCATAATACATCTATGTTAACATATCTGGCCGCTCAATGATAGAATAGCATGACTTTCATGAAAAACTTGTTCAAGCTATGGTACAATAACAAAGAGCTTCATGCAAGTTCATATTACCTTTGAAATCTCGGAGGGTAAAATCCGGGAGTTTATTTATTATAGAGGCGGTGTTAACAAGTGGCAAAATCCAACGCATCAACACGAATTGTTGTCGGGATGTCCGGCGGCGTCGATTCCTCGGTCACCGCTCTGCTGCTGAAGCAGCAAGGGTACGATGTAATCGGCATCTTCATGAAAAATTGGGATGACACCGACGAGTTCGGTCATTGTACGGCTGAAGAAGACGCCCAGGATGTGGCACGGGTATGCGATCAGATCGGAATTCCGTATTACACGGTCAATTTTGAAGAGCAGTATTACGATAAAGTGTTTACCTACTTTCTGGATGAGTACAAGCTCGGACGTACGCCGAACCCGGATGTCATGTGCAATCGTGAAATTAAATTCGGTGATTTCCTAAAAAAAGCGCTTGATCTTGGCGCAGACTATTTGGCAACCGGACACTACGCCCGCGTAGAGCATACAGATGGCGGCTCCAGGCTGCTGCGCGGCGTTGACAGCAACAAAGATCAGACCTACTTCCTGCACGCGCTCCGTCAGGATCAACTCGCCAAAGCAATGTTCCCGATCGGACATTTGCCGAAATCCGAAGTGCGCCGCATTGCTGCTGAGGCAGGACTCGCAACGGCCCGCAAGAAAGACAGCACCGGTATATGCTTTATTGGCGAACGGAATTTCAAGACCTTCCTCAGCCAATACTTGCCGGCTCAGCCTGGCGAGATGGTTGACATTCGCACGGGGGAAGTCAAAGGCCGTCATGATGGCCTGATGTACTACACCCTGGGACAGCGCCAAGGCCTTGGGATTGGCGGGTCCGGGACAGGAGAGCCATGGTTTGTCGCAGACAAAAATCTGGCAACCAATGAGCTGTATGTCGTTCAGGGTGAAACACATCCGAGCCTATATTCGGAAGGCCTGACCGCTACCGGCCTGAACTGGATTTCTCCGAAGCTCTTGCAAGGACCGCTTTCATGCACGGCCAAATTTCGTTACCGCCAGCCGGATCAGGACGTAACGATTACGCTCGGAGAAGATAGCAGCACAGTCGACGTCGTATTTGCCCAACATCAAAAGGCGATTACCCCTGGACAGGCGGTTGTTTTCTATGACGGCGAAATCTGTCTGGGCGGGGCAACGATTGACAAGGTCCATAAAATTGCGCCTGCCACAGTACAATCGTAAATTTTCAGTGGCGCCCTCTTCGCGCCGCAAACAAAAATCATCCTCCTTTTTCGCAAGTCCATGCGAAATTAAGGAGGATGATTTTTGTTGTGCTAAACGGAGCGGTTTAGCCCGTCTCTGCCTGAATATCACCGAAAAACTTCAACGTGCTGTTGTCCCGCATGCGGACGAGAATTCGGGAAATCCGGAGATTGTCTGTCTCTTCGATAATAAAGTCATGTGTATCCATATAAGCGATGGATTGCTGTTTCTTTGGCGGAATCTCAATCTGGGAGTAGACCCAGCCGCCAATTGTGTCATAATCCTCACTGCTAATATCAATATTAAAATAGCTGTTGACCTCTTCAATCAGCATCAAGCCGTTAATGGAGTACGACTGGTCATCCTTCATCTCGACATCTGGACGCTCCTCATCAAATTCGTCCTGAATTTCACCGACGATTTCCTCCATGATGTCCTCCAACGTAACCAGGCCGGAGGTACCGCCGTACTCATCGATGAGAATGGCGATTTGCGTCTTCTTTTTCTGCATCAGCTTGAGCAGGGTGCTAATCTGCATCGATTCGGGCACAGTTGTGATTGGTCTTATGATCTGCATAATGCTGGTGATACTCTTTTCATCGACTTTCAGCATATCCTTGATATGGACAAAGCCGATAATGTTGTCTTTATCCGTCTCGCAGACCGGAAAGCGCGTATGCATCTCTTGCAGAGCAATTTCCTTATTTTCCATAAAAGACTTATTCGTGTACAGGCAGATCATCTCGGTACGCGGGATCATAATCTCCCTGGCATTCGTCTCTGCGAATTCAAAAATATTGTCTACAAGCGTAAGCTCTGTATTATCGATCAGCCCGCTCTTGTGGCTTTCTTGCATTAAAATTCGAATTTCCTCTTCCGTATGCGCGGAATCATGCTCGGAAGCAGGCTCAACGCCAAATCGTTGCAGCAGCCAGTTGGCCGTCCCGTTAAGAAACCATATGAATGGATACATGATTTTGTAAAATAGAATAAGCGGTGCCGCCGTAAGAAGCGTGATTCTCTCCGACTTGCGAATCGCAAGCGTCTTGGGCGCAAGCTCGCCAAGTACAATATGGAGGAATGTAATGATTCCAAATGCAATCAAAAACGCAATCGTATGGATGATGACATCGCCAAGACCAAACCAGTTCCTCAAGTAAGGCTCAATAATTTTTGCAATTGCCGGTTCGCCTACATATCCCAGGCCAAGCGAGGCTAGCGTAATCCCCAACTGGCAGGCCGACAGATATGCATCCAGATTGTTCGTAAGATGAGAGGCAAATTTAGCCCTCCTATGGCCTTCAGACGCAAGGGAGTCAATCCTGCTTCCACGCACCTTGACCATGGCAAACTCGGCTGCTACAAAAAAGCCGTTCAAAAAAACCAGAAACAAAATCAGCAGCGCATTCAATATAAACGGTATTATGGGTAAGGGGTCAGTCAACGATTCCCTGTTCCCGCCTCCCGCCAAGCGGGCCAGACGACAACAGGTGCACCTCCTTCTGGAAATGAAATTATAAAAAAAGTTTATATTAACAGCTTATTCGAAATTGGAGCGCGGCGTCAAATGTACGAAACCGCTCATAATGGATGTTTATTCAAGCAAGGCTCGCCAATATGTGTATTTTCCGGGCGCATTGAACGAATATCGTCCCTAATGGCAGCAGATCAGCCGGATTCGGAGAATTCCCCTTTTTTTACCCGGTATTCACCCTTATCCGTTCCCGCCGTTGCCGTTTGCATGGCTATTGCGCCGCTGCTGGTTTTGACGGACTTTATCTTCCATCCCCTGCCTGGTGGCTTCATAGAAAACACGGGATTTCAGCGGATCGGGCAAATATTGCTGAACTACATGATGGCCTGGATAGTCATGCGGATATTTATAGCCCTGATGCCCGAGTTTCTCTGCACCCCGGTAATGCGTATCGCGCAGATGCAGCGGCACCTCCAGCGTTCCCGATGAAGCAATTGTATCCATGACCTTACCGATCGCAACAGCGGCAGCATTGGATTTCGGGCTTTCAACGGCAAACAGAATCGCTTGGGCGATATTGTACTTCGCTTCCGGCCAGCCGATCTTGTGATAGGCATCCATCGCGGTGACCGCTTGCACCATCGCCTGCGGATTGGCAAGCCCGATATCCTCGCTGCAAGCGACAATCAGACGGCGCAGGAAAGTCATCGGGTCCATGCCCAGCTTCTCCACCGCGTACAGGAACCAGAACAGCGCCGCATCGCTGGAGCCACGCACGCTCTTGTGGAAGGCGGAGAGCACATCATACTGCGTTGACTCGTCGGCACGGACGGTCGGCTTGCGAACCGACTCCTCAGCCACCGCAAGCGTAATATGCACCGTTCCGTCGGGCTGGGAAGGCGTGGTAACCGCTGCAAGCTCCAACGCATTGAGCGCACGGCGAATATCTCCCCCGGCCATCGATGCAAGATGCTCAAGCGCCTCCTCATCCATGCGGATTTGCATAAAGCCAAGTCCTTTGCCTGCATCCGCGAGCGCTCTGCTCATCGCAGTCCTGGAATGCGCCTTGGTCAGCGGCTCCAGTTGGAACAAGGTTGACCGGGACAGAAGGGCGCCATTGACATGATGGAACGGATTTTCCGTCGTCGCTCCGATAAAGATAATAATCCCCTGCTCGACAGCGGGCAGAAGCGCATCCTGGCGCGCCGTATTGAATCGGTGTACCTCATCGAGGAACAGAATCGTCTTGCGCCCGTAGAGCGCCTTATTCGTTTTGGCCTGTTCAATCGTTTCCCGAACATCTTTGACAGAAGCATCGACGGCATTAAGCCTTACGAAGTCGCCTTCTGTTTTCTTGGAGATAATATGCGCCAGTGTAGTTTTGCCGCAGCCCGGAGGGCCATAGAGCAAAATTGACGACACCTGGTCGCTCTCTATCGCCCTTCTCAGCAGCTTGCCCGGACCAACAATATGCTCCTGGCCTATATATTCGTCCAGCGTCTCCGGACGCATCCGGTCCGCCAGCAGCCGCGCCTGCGGTTGTTCGGATTGTTGAAAAGAGAATAGATCCATAGAAACCTCTTTCATCAATATATTCAAATTCATCCGTACCCGTATGGACTTGCCTGATAAAGTCTATTAGAATCAGGACATTTTCCAGTGAAGATCCATCATTCAACGTTCATACTATAATTATATCATATGGTTTACAGCTGCCGCTAACTTGCATCGAAGTCCTATATGATAGCGAATTCGACCGCAAATCGAGTCCGTAAACAAAAAAGCAGGCTCCAGCCCCGCTGTGACAGCGAGGCCGGAGCCTGCGATTTTCCCGTATTCAATTACAGTCCGTACATGGAATCCACATTCAGGAAGTTGCTGTTGCCGAGTCCGGAATTGTAGCCTAGCTCAATTACGTTAGAACCAGCCAGAAGCGGTATATTCACTGTAACCGTATTCCAATTGCCCCAGCCTCCTGTACTGTTGAAGGCCAGGTTGTTGCTTACGTTCACCCCGTTAACCTTTACATAGCGGGATGCATTTCCTGCACCAGCCGCATAACGGAAAGTTACCGCTTTCGTTGAAGCACTGTTTTGATTCACATAAAAGATAATCGCTGTGTTGTTTGTATTCCAGCCGCCTACGTAACCTCTGGAATTATAACCGCTGTATACGCTCTCATTAATCAAACCGCCGCCATTGTTCAGCTTTTTGACTGCGTTTTCAGCTTCGTACACGCCATTTCCAGCGATATAACCGGTGTAATTATCCGGCGGTGTCAGTTGCAGAAGCGATGCGCCCGCTGCTGCGGCAAGGCTTTGGATATAGCTGCTTCCGGTATCACGGGACCAGTCGCTGCCGATAATGCCATCGCTCAGGCGACGGTGATTATATGCCTGCGTTGCGTTCTGCTGAAGGAAGGTCAAGTATTGGGATTGGCCTGCTTCGACACGAAGCCGGTTCAGGTTGCGGGCGAAGATCATCTTGAAGCCTGCTCCGTCATTTTCACCTTCGTACATTAGCGTTTTAGCAGACGTCATCTTGTCGATTACATATTGCGCCGCCCAGTTCGCATTGTTTAAGTAACTGGCGGTTCCGGTAGCCTTATACAAGGAAAGCGCTGCTCCCAGATATGTACCGTAGTTATAGCTGAAGTCCCAATCCTTTATCGTTCCTGCTCCAGTACCTTCCACATGGTCGTTGATCTTAGTTGCAGTTACCAGCTTGGATTGAATCCAGTTATAGATCTGTTTGGCCTTATTTAAAAAATTGACGTCGTTATAGGCGTTGTACAGCTTGACAGCAGTTATGACCATTGGAGCATTGGTGGCCATATTTTTTTGCGCATCGGTCGCTCCCGGAGTATGAATATCTCTGCGCCACCAGATGCCGCCGCCATAGGAGTTATCCCATTCATCAAAAATTTTCTCAAACAGGAAGGTTCCCCGATTCAAGTATTCTACCGTCCCTGTCAGCTCATAGGCGCGCAGGCAAGCAAGCGCCCACCAGCCCAGATCGTCATTGAATTTATTTACCATCATGTTTGGAACTTTTTGGTTGAAACCGGTATAAATATCATCAATCAGGTTGCGGTACACGGTGCTGTTCGTACGCTCATACGCATCCATTACCGTCTCCCACAGTTGAGCGCCCCACCAAAAATCGGTATACAACCCGTTGTCAGGACCGTGCGCATGCTGCTGAATCTGATGGTCACTATTGGTATAAAAATATTTGGCTGAAGAATCATAAAAAACGTTGATAAACGAGTTCATGGAATCGCTTGCATTCGACGCAGTAAACGCAGACGCGCGACGGTTTTCTGGAATAACGACTACGGATGAAACCAACATTGAAACTGTAAGAAGACAAACTGTTGCTACTTTTCCAAATCGCATATACATCCTCCTAAAATTGTGCTTAATTTGTACTTTCCAATTCAGCAAGCGCTTCCAAAATCATCGCCGCACTAAGCTGCACCCTAAGCTGTACCGGCAACTGCGACGGTCTTTCCCATGATGGGCCGGCAAGCCCGCAAGACGCCTCAATCCCCTCCTTCCATAGAATTTCACCGTTTCGCTGCAAAATAGGTCCCCATACTTTCTCCTCAGAGGAATCAGCTTTCATAAGCAGCGTTAAATAGCGGACAAAAATTCCTTTGAACAGCCCTGTATCGTCAATACCCTCATCAGGCAGCAATCCGGTAGCACTGTCTGCAAGCCGCTCTCGTGAGGCAAGGCTTGTGCGTTTCACGTCCTGAATGTAAGCGTTTTCCACAGTGCACGCATATCATTCCAGACCTGCACCGATAAAGACGCCCTGGCAGTATGTAAACGCCCAGTCCTTGTCAATCTCTCCATTACCAAGCCGGTTCATGCCGTCCCACACAAAGCCGCTCTCCGGATCAGCCGAATTGTCCTTATTCCATGCATAAATGCGCTTCGCCCACTCCAGGTCAGCAGCATCGCCGCGACGGCGGAACAGCCTGGCCGCCAAAATGGCGGCCGGGGCGTTAGCCGGCGTGTTTTTGCAGTCAACTGATCTTTCTTCCAGGCCATTTCGCCACCGATATGCTCGTTCCATGCTGTGTTGATATCTGTCCACAAATCAAGCACTTCATCCATGTACCAGCATCCCCGATCGCATCGTAGGCCCGGCTGCTCCGCCGACTTTTTCCAAATTTTCAAACACCCGGTTCGCCATTTGCTCACCTTTGCTCCGCAGCCGCTTCCAGCTTTGCCGCCATCTCCAGCAAAATGACGCCGCTGATCTGCGTGCCAAGCTGAACGATGCCCTCAGGCGCACTTCCCCAACCCGTGCCGAACAGCGTGTTGTCCGCCAGTCTTCCCTGTGACCAGAGCGCTTGCGCATTGATTTGTACAAGCTCAGTCAGGTTCTGAAGCTGGAGCGAACTGTCAAGCGCGGCCAGCGCCGCGTAGCGGACCAGAATTCCCTTGAACAAGCCGGCGTCTCCAGGACCTTCGTCAGGCAGCAAACCGCTTGTTGGATCAACGAGCCGCGCTATTGCAGCAGCAGACGTCCGCGCGATATCCTCCCCATAGGCTGCTTCTTTCGTAATAGTATAAAGCTCATGGGCTGCGCCAATGACAACACCCTGACAGTAAGTGAAAGCCCAATCCTTATCGATTGCTCCGTCTCCGAGCCGGTTCATGCCATCCCATGCAAAACCGCTCTCCGGATCGACCAGATTGTCCTTCAACCAGCGATAAATGCGCTTCGCCCACTCCAGATCCTCCTGATTTCCGAACTGCCTGTACAATCTTGCAGCCAAAATAACCCCGGGAGCATTGGCCGGCGTATTCTTGTAATCAAGCTGGCTCTTCTGCCAGGCAATGCCGCCGCCCATATGGTCGTTCCAGCCAGTCTGAATATCGGTCCATAATTCCAGCACAGCCTTCTTGTATTTCTCCTCGCCAGTAACTGCAAATGCACGCAGCCACCCGATTGCCATCCACTCCATATCGTCATAAAGCTCATTAGGCCATGAGCCGCCGTTACGTTCCAGCAATCCGTCAAAAAGCTCGCTGAGTCTCTGGGAGTAGTGCGTCTCGCCTGTTCGCTCTAGTCCATCTACAAGAGCCTCCACCGCGTGAGCCAT
Source organism: Paenibacillus roseus (assembly GCF_016424485.1). GTDB lineage: Bacteria > Bacillota > Bacilli > Paenibacillales > Paenibacillaceae > Paenibacillus_D > Paenibacillus_D roseus. The sequence goes on along the minus strand of NZ_JAELUP010000103.1, from coordinate 102,472 downwards.
CCACCAGTAATGAAAAATCGTATTGCACGCGCCGTTCGGACAAGGCGTTTCAATGTTATACATGCGAATATCGCCATTCCAATAATGACGCTCCAGCGCTGCCTGCGCTTGCTCGGCCCTCTCCGACCAGCTTTGTCCCAGTTGATTCATATCTGCCACTCCTGTTTTGGATTTAACCTTTCACACCGCTAAACGCAATGCCTTGTACAAAATATTTTTGCAGTAATACAAACAAAATGAGTATCGGTAAAATCGCAACCAGCGCTCCAGCCATCATAGGCCCGAAATCCGTCTGGTAATTATACGAGAATGCCTGAAGCCCCATTTGAATCGTATGTTTTGCGGGATCGTTGAGCACGATCATCGGCCACAGGAAAGCGTTCCAGCCCGCCTGGAAGGTAAAAATCCCAAGGGTAGCCAGCGCTGGCTTGGTCAGCGGCAAATAGATTTGCCAGAAGATCCGGAACTCTCCGGCGCCTTCAATGCGTGCCACCTCCATCATGTCATTGGGGAGCGTCAAGAAAAATTGCCGCATAAAAAATACCGCAAAGGTTCCTGAGGCGCCCGGCAAAATAATTGCCCAGAAGGAGTTAACCAGCCCATGACCGCCATTTCCCAGCCAGTCGTTCCCACCTATGAAGGGAATATGCATCAACACATAAAAGCTTGGAATCATGGTGACAACACCGGGAATCATCATCGCTGCCAGCAGCACCCGGAAGAGCGGCTTGTTTAATTTAAAAGACAATTTGGCAAAAGCATAGCCGCTAAGCGAACCAAAGAACAGGTTGGTCACAACGCCCATAACAGCCAGGTATAAAGAGTTGCCGAAATATTTGAAAAACGGCACTGTCGTAAATGCGTCTCGGTAATGCTCCAACGTGAACTGGGAAGGGAGCCATTTGATCGGTAAGGCGAATATTTCATCGTCAGGCTTCAGGGAGGTCAGTAAGCTCCACAAGAAGGGCAAGAACATAGCCAATGAAATAATGCTGGCGACAATGTAAAAAAGGACAGTGCCTAGAGCGCGCTTACGCCGCGCATAAGACTGGATACTTGCTGTGTGCATCACTGTTCACCTCCGTCATACAATAGGCTCCTCAGCCCGTGAAAGTTTCATGTTGATTAATGAAAAAGCTAAAATACAAAGCGCCAGTACAAATGCTTGCGCCGAAGCGTAACCCATATCCAATTGATTGAACCCTTGCTGATAAATCAGGTATACAGGTGTCTTCGTTGCATTGGCCGGTCCACCTTGAGTCAGTACGAAGGCCTGGTCAAACAACTGCAGCGCTCCGATAATTGACATGGTGCTTACAAGGAACGTAGTCGGACGCAATTGCGGCCAAGTAATATAGCGAAACCGGTGAAATGCATTCGCTCCGTCAAGCTTGGAGGACTCGTACAAATAATCCGGTACGCCCTGCAATCCCGCCAAATAAATAATCATGTTGGAGCCAAGCGATTGCCACAGCGTCACCATAATAATGGAAAGCATGGCCGTACTTGTCTCCGACAGCCAAGCCGGACCCGTCACGCCAAAGTAGCCTAAAAATCCGTTAAGCAGTCCGTATTCCGGATGCAAAACCCAAATCCAGACCGTCGCTGCCGCTACAGCGGAGGTCAGCGTCGGCAAATAATTAAGCGTACGGAACAGCTTCACAGCACGGCTTGCCCGATTGAGCAGCAGCGCGATCAGCAGAGATAATAAAATATTAAGCGGTACGAATACGATCGTGTAGTAAAACACATTCAGGAAAGTCTGCCATAACAGACTGTCCCCAACCAGCTTCTTGTAGTTGCTGAAGCCGACCCAATCCATTCGACTTAGCACATCGTAATTCGTAAAGCTTAAATAAAAAGCCATAAACACAGGTATGACCGTAAATATACCGAACAACAGCAGAGTAGGCGTTATGAACAAATAAGCCATACGCGCTTGATGTCCGTGCAGATTACGAGAACGGAACACTGGCGATCATCCTCTCTGATGATTTCATTTATTGACGCGCATGTCGCAAATGTCTAAAACGAGCTCACAATACATCATATTGGCCCAGGAAAACCATTCCCGTGTGAATTCTTCCGGACGATCGGCGTTGAAGCCCTCATGCATCATGCCCTTGCCGGCATCTGTTTGCTCCAACAAATCAAGCAAGCGCAGCTTTTCTTGCTGATCCGGCGCGGTCAATCCCTGCATTGCAAGCGCGATATGCCAAATGTAATGGTGCGGCGTATGCGGACTCCCGATACCTTCGGCTGCGCTTCCTTTGAAGAAATAAGGATTTCCCTCGCTCAGAATAAAGCGGCGTGTGTTCACATAGATCGGATCATCCTCGTCGCAATAGCCAAGATAAGGCAGGGACAACAAACTTGGCACGTTGGCATCGTCCATCAGATTATAGTTACCGAGACCATCCGTCTCATAGGCAAAGATTTTGCCATACTCACGATGCTCCACGATACCGTGTTTCTGGATACCGGCGTCGATCTCGGCAGCAAGCGCCTCCGCTCTTGCTTGAAGTTCTGCGTCCCCAAGCACACTGCTTGCGATCTCGGCCAGGTAGCCAAGCACAACAACCGCAAACATATTGGACGGGACCAAATAACCATACTGGCAAGCGTCATCGCTCGGACGGAAGGCAGACCATGTCATTCCCGTCGGCGCGGTAGGCTCGCCTTTGCCTTCACGCGTAAGCGTATCCGATGGAGGGCAGTCTGACCGCTCAAATCGGTAGCTGGACTGTTCCTCATGGTTTTGCTCCTTAATCCATAATTTAATAATGGCATCTGCGGCTGCTATAAATGTATTGTTAAACTGCGATGTTTGTCCTGTATTCTTCCATACCAGGTAAGCTAGCTGAATCGGATAGCAAAGCGAATCGATCTCATATTTGCGTTCCCAAATCCATGGTGTCATCTCTGTCAGGTCATTCTGATGGCCTTGGCCGCTTGGCGACTCGTTAAATGCGTTGGCATAAGGATCATGCAGAACAAATTGCAATTGCCGCTCCACAATGCCGAGCAGCAGCTTTTCCACCTCAGGGTCCCGGCTTGCCAGCAGCAAATATGGCCGCGCCTGGGCCGCTGAGTCGCGCAACCACATGGCAGGTATATCACCTGTAATGACGAAGGCTGTTCCGTCGCTTTGGCGTTTCATCGTCGTTTCAATCGTGTTGCGAATACAGGTTGCAAACATCGCTTGCGTCTTCGTTCTCTGCGACAGCTTCTCCTGAACCTCTGCAATCCAGCCATCCAGTGCTGTTGTCGATATAATGGTCATATGGTTTCTCTCCTCCGTTAGCAGCTTGTAGGGAGCATGCCAATGTACCGCTGCTCCCTGTGCTGTGTTTTCTCTATGCTTGTTTTATTTCCACTGAACTATTTAGCCATAGACTAATAGCTGCTTGCCTAGGCTTTATTTATTTCAATAAATTGTTATCCTTCAACAATCTGTCTCCTTGATCCGCTGATTTTTTAAGCGTTGTATCTGCATCCTGCTTGCCTTCCAGGAACAATTGCAAGTTCGGAATCAATCCGTCAACTTCCATCACAGAGTAGCCAGGATGCTGCGGTCTGATTTTTGCGAATTCCAGCGTATCCAGGAATGGCTTCCAGCTTGGATCATCTTTAAAGAATGGATCTTCAAGCGCCGGTTTAAAACCCGGGATGTTCAAGCTTGTTTTTGACCACAGCAGAACGTTATCTTTATTGGCCAGCCACCACTTCACAAATTCCCATGCTTCTTCCTTATGTTTGGAACCTTCGGCAATTACAAGTCCGAATCCGCCCATTACGCTTGCCTTATCGCCATTTGGCCCTGCCGGAGGCGGGACAATACCGAAATCAAGGTCTTTGCCGTACTTTTTATACGTACTGAGCATCCAAGGACCCGTGAAATTCATGGCCAGCTTACCCGTTACAAAGGCATCCTGACCTTCGCCAAGTCCTTGCTCAAAGCCAAGCTTATAAGCCTTATGCTCATTCAACAGACGTCCCCACAGACCGAGAACTTCTTTGCCCGCTTCGCTGTTAAAAGCCGTTGCATCTCCTGCATCGTTCAGCATTTTACCGCCTGCTTGCTGCACATACATGCTGAAAAGTCCAGGGTCACCCAGCGACAAACCGGCGACTTCCAGCTTGTTTCCATTCCACTTCGTCAATTTTGCAGCTGCCTGTTCCAATTCTGCCCAATTCGTAGGAGCCTCCAGACCAGCTTCCTTGAACATCGTTTTGTTATAGAACAAAGCTCTCGCATCAACAGTCAAAGGCAGTCCATACAACTTATCCTTATAGGAAAGTTCCTTCAGCGCCTCATCGTAGTAATCGCTTCTGGAAATACCGTCACGATCCAGGTATTCATCAATTGGATGCAGGACATTCTTCGGCGCATACAAGCTTGTGCGCCAACGGTCCCAGAACATGATGTCAGGCGATCCGCCGGATGTAGAAGCTGTCAGAAACTTTGTAATCATGTCCTGTTGCAGTACGTATTTCACGCGAATCTTGTCTTGCGATTCGTTAAAAGCATTAACCATCGTTTCAAATTGCTTCTGGCCTTCGCCTCCCCAGTCACCCCAGAACGTGAGCTCAACTGGTTTGTTTGTTTCTTTCCCAGTACCTTCAGAACTTTTCCCGGTATTCCCACTGCTGCTGCCACAACCTGATAAAAGTCCAACCAGTATGACTCCCACTACAATGGTACTCATCCACTTTTTCATTCAAAAATGCCCCCTGTGTTCATAATTAAGCGTTTGCAAATAATATGTTAAATCTATTATGTTAATATGTCAATATAAATTTATTATTTCAGTTGGTATATCATGAGAATGTAAAAAGCCCGGCTGCACGCCGGGCTTTTAATCGGACTCGTCTACAGTCTACAATGTTGACTCGCCTTTAATAAATTGATGAGGGACAATATTTTGATAAACAACTTCCTGCTCATTCCATTGCTGGTGCAACAAGTCTGCGGCCCGCCTGCCCATGTCAAACTCATTTTGGGCAATATGTGTAAACATATGGTTCCCGAAAGCATTGTGCGGTGAATCAAAACAAACAATGCTGACGTCCTCCGGAATGCTTTTACCCATATTGAGCAACACTTCACGCAGTATAAGCGCCAAATTGTATTCCGCGGCGACAAAGGCTGTCAGCTCCGGATTAAGCTCCACAAACGCACGCACATTTTCAAAATCGATTTTAATATTGCGTTCCTCAAATGAGCGCGGGACGGAGCTGTACAAATTCATCATTAAATATCGGGACTCTAACCGATGGCCATGCCGGAGCAACGCATCGGTATATCCCTGTACCCGATCTTCAATTGTTGATGTGTTTTCAGCTGGCAACGAAATGAAACCAATTTTGGAATGTCCCTGCTGAATCAGATATGTCGTCAGTTCATTTGCAGCCGCGCGGTTATCCGTATACACTGAGCAGGCAGCCAGCCCTTTCAAGTAACGATCGACGAGGACTATGGGTTGCTTGTCCAAAACAAGCCGCAGCAATTCCGGATTGTAATGCTCGCCATGCACCGGAAAAATAATAAAACCGTCTACGCCCAACTGCTGGAACGAGCGAATCGCTTCTTCCTCTTCCGTGCTTTTATCATACGTAATTTTCATCAGCATATGGCACCCGAGCTCCGAGCAACGTTCCTCAATGCCATGAATAAGCCGCAACCCGTACGAATCGGCGAAATCCGGAAGCATCAGCCCGACGAGCTTCCATTTTTGCGGGACGGCTGCGCTCTGCTGGACAGACTGACTGGAATCGGACCAGCCTTCTGCGACGAAGGAGCCTTTCCCCTGTACCCGTTCAATTACCTTGGCCGCGGCCAGCATTTCCAATGCCTTCTTCGAGGTAATGCGGCTTACCCGAAATTGCTCAGCCAACTCTTTTTCAGAAGGTACCCGACTGCCGCTCGTAAGCTCGCCGCTTTGAATCTTGCCCATTAAATAGTTATATATCTGCTCATACAGCGGACCTTCCATCTCGTCCTCCCTTGATGTATCATGATATATCAACTATACCTAAAAAGCTGTTGTTTTGCAATCGGTTTCCAAAAAAAGCTAAAGCTTCAGGATGCCCGAAGTGTGCAGCAGAACAAGCAGCATCAGTATGGGTATAATATAACGCAGCATAAACAGCCAAATTCGGAACCATCTGGCGCTAAGTCCCGCCGCCTCGCCCGCCTGCTTCCAATAATAGCCGGCAAAAATCGTGACGATCAGCCCGCTGACAGGCAGCAAAATATTGGACGTCAAAAAGTCAATCCAATCAAATAATGATTTTCCTAAAAAGCCAAGGTCCGGCCGCATCCCAAGCGATACCGCAAGCGGAATACCGCACAAGAAGCTGATGCCTGCAATCGTCCATACCGCCTTGGTACGACTCCAGCCCCACTGTTCTTTTGCGAAAGCAACAGGCACCTCCAATATGGAGACGGCGGAGGTCAGCGCCGCAATGGCCAGCAGCACAAAGAACAGGCCTCCAAACAGCGTGCCTAGCGGCATCACGGAAAATGCGGCAGGCAAGGCAATGAAAACAAGACTTGGTCCCTCATTTGGCGCAATGCCGAACGAGAAGATGGTCGGGAATATAATCAGACCAGCAATGAGCGCATAGATGAGATCACCCGCCCCTATAGCAAGAGCCGCTGGACCAAGCGACTGACGTCGGTCGACATAAGCCCCATAAGTCAGCAGGATACCCATACCAAGCGACAAGGAGAAAAAGGCATGTCCTAACGCTACCAGCGCCGATTCCGGCGTTAGCTGCGAGAAATCCGGCTTCAGGAAGAACGATATTCCCTCGCCCGCTCCGGGAAGTGTTACTGAACGAATCATCAGCAGCAACAGCAGCACGGCCATAGTTGGAATTAGTATTTTGTTGAAGCGCTCTATTCCGCCAGAGACGCCCTTGACGACAATCCAGCCAATCAGCATCATGGATATGGCTTGCCATACTATCGGCATGTAACCACCGATAAACTGTTTGAATACGCCGCCAAAATCCGTTCCGGCCTGCAAGCTTCCGCTAAAAGCAAGAACCGCATAGTGAAACGTCCAGCCGACGACAACAACATAAAAGCATAAAATTAGAAAAGGCGTAAGAACTTGCAGCAATCCTGCGATACGCCAGCTTCGTCCGCCGCCGCCAAGCTTGGTAAACGAAGAAGCTGCGCTTGCTCGGCTGCTTCTGCCGATCGCCAGTTCGGCAAGCAGCAGCGGCAAACCAACGAGCAGCAAGCAAATAATAAACAGCAAAAAGAACGCTGCTCCGCCGTGTTCACCTGTAATATACGGAAATTTCCATATATTTCCTAAACCTACGGCACTTGCAATTGCCGACAATATAAAGCCACCCTTTGAAAATCGCTCTTCCTTTTGTACTCCCATAGCATAATACACCCCTAGCATTTGTTTCCCACATTCGAGCGCAAACGGCTTTGCCGTCCTTTGACGGGCAAAAGCTTCGTTTCGTGGTGAAATATAAGCTTATTTACAAAGGGAACTTTATAAATTCTTATATTTTCAAAAAAGGCGGCCGCTCTAAAGTAGAGACAGCCGCTTGAGATTCCGATCACAACGTTTTAAACTGGTTGTCTTTAACTCTAAGCTAAATCTTAATACCGTTTTTCTCCAGCAAGTCCTTTACAACCACGCTTACCATAATCAGTCCGGCAACTGGCGGTACGAAAGCATTGCTTGCTGGCGGCTGTTTTGCCTTGCGGATTTTAGGAGCATTCTCTGGAACAATCCGCTCTGTGACATCCTCGCGCGGCTTCATAGGTTCTTCGGTAGAGAAAACAACTTTGACCCCTTTTTTGATACCTTCCTTGCGCAGGCGCTGTCTGACCACTCTGGCAATCGGATCTACTGATGTTTTGGAAATATCAGCTACCTGGAAGCGGCTCGGGTCCATTTTGTTGGCTGCACCCATACTGGAAATGACTTCGATTTTGCGCTCCAGACACTGCTTGATCAGATGAATCTTGTATTCAATCGTATCCGAGGCATCCACTATATAATCCAGCTCATATTCAAACAGCTTCTCATAGGTTTCTTCGGTGTAGAACATTTTAAGCGCAATTACATCACACTCGGGATTGATCAGCTTGATGCGCTCTTGCATCAGCTCTGCCTTCGGCTGTCCTATCGTTGTTATCAAAGCGTGAATTTGCCGATTCACATTCGTAATATCGACAACGTCCTTGTCAATCAAAATGATTCGCCCGACTCCAGTACGCGCCAGCGCTTCAGCCGCGATAGAGCCGACGCCGCCGATCCCCAGTACAGCTACCGTACTGCCCTTCATTACTTCCAGACCCTCAGGCCCGATTGCCAGTTCCGTACGGGAAAATTGATGTAGCATTCATACCGTCTCCTTTCTCTCCCATGCAGCACGTCAGGCCGAGTCGGGAAACTTGGCCTGACGATTCAATCTTGAATTTGCTTTGATCTGCCTTGCCTTACGCTTGTTGCTCTGTTGGCGCGGCCGCAGGCTTCACCCCAGGCTTTGGCACAGTGCGAATATGAAGCTGCTCCAGTTGAGAGAGATCAACCGGAGACGGAGCACCGGACAGCAGTTCGGTGGCGCTTGCCGTCTTCGGAAATGCAATCGTCTCTCGCAGATTGGTTCGGCCCGCGAGCAGCATGACCAGACGGTCAAAACCGAAGGCGATGCCGCCGTGCGGAGGCGTACCGTATTCGAACGCATCAAGCAAGTAGCCGAACTTGTCATGCGCCTCCTCCATTGTAAAGCCAAGCGCATGGAACATTTTCTCTTGTACATCACGTTTGAAAATCCGCATGGAACCGCCGCCTACTTCATAACCGTTCAGCACGAGGTCATAAGCTTGAGCACGGATAGCGCCTGGATCGGATTCGAACAAATGCAGATCCTCGTCCTTCGGACGGGTGAACGGATGATGCTCTGCTACGTAGCGCTTGGCTTCCTCATCCCAGCCGAGCAGCGGGAAGTCGACAACCCAGGCAAATTTGTATTCGGACTCGTTGATCAGGCCGAGGTCGCGTCCGATTTTAAGCCGCAAATTGCCAAGCACATCGGCAACGACTTTCTTCTTGTCTGCGGAGAACAACAGCAGGTCGCCTTCCTCAACGCCAAGACGCTCCGTCAGCGCTTCGATTTCCTCCGGCTTGAAGAATTTGACGATCGGTCCGCGCCATTCGCCTTCTTTCACCGTTACCCATGCCAAACCTTTGCCGCCGTAGCGGGCAGCGAACGGCTGCAGATCATCAAGCTCCTTGCGGCTCCAGCTTGCGCAACCTTTGGCGTTGATTGCTTTAACCACACCCCCGCCTGCTGCAATGCTTGCGAAAACTTTGACGTCACTGGTGGATACGATATCGGTAATTTCCTCAATTTCCAGACCAAAACGCAGATCCGGCTTGTCCGAGCCATATTTGTTCATGGCATCCGCATGACTGATCCGCTGGAACGGTACTGGCAGATCCACATTGACGGTTTCCTTGAACAGCCTTACCATCAATTGCTCCATCAGCCCAAGCAATTGATCCTGGTTCATGAAGGAAGTTTCAATGTCCACTTGGGTAAATTCCGGCTGGCGGTCAGCGCGCAAATCCTCGTCGCGGAAGCAGCGGGCAATTTGATAATATTTTTCAAGTCCACTAACCATCAGAAGCTGCTTGTAAATTTGCGGCGATTGCGGGAGTGCGAAGAACTCCTCCGGATGTACGCGGCTTGGCACCAGGTAATCGCGTGCCCCTTCTGGCGAACTCTTGATCAGAATTGGCGTCTCTACCTCTACGAATTCTTTGCCGTCAAGAAAATCACGGAAAATTTTCGCAGATTTGGAGCGAAGCAGCAGCGTGTTTTGCATTTCCGGACGACGCAGGTCCAGATAGCGATATTTCAGACGCAGCGACTCATCCACTTCCACGCCATCTTCAATCGGAAATGGAGGTGTTTTCGCTGTGTTCAGCACTTCAATCTCTGTCACGCGGACTTCAATTTCTCCGGTAGCCAGATTTGCGTTGAATGTCTCCGGGTCGCGCTCGACGACGTCACCTTTTACAGCCAGTACAAATTCATTGCGGGCACGATCAGCAATTTCCAGCGCCTCACCGGAGAAATCCGGGTTGAATACGATTTGTACAATACCGCTGCGGTCGCGCAGATCAATGAACAATACGCCCCCAAGGTCGCGGCGGCGCTGTACCCAGCCGTTCAGGATTACAGTTTGTCCTACATCTGCCTTCGACAAGCTTCCACAATGATGTGTTTTTAACATGGTCTATACATCCCCTTTAAGTGATTGTATTAATTCATCGGCAAGCTGTGATAAAGCAACCGTGCGCTGCTCCCCGTTTGCCATGTTTTTCAGTGCGATTTCGCCTCGATCCAGCTCGTCATCACCCAAGATGGCCGTAAATCTGGCCTGAAGACGGTCCGCCGATTTCATCTGCGCCTTCATCTTGCGGCCCAGGTAGTCACGCTCGGCAGAAATTCCGCGCAACCTCAGCTCATACAACAAGCCGCTGATTCTTTGTTCAGCCTGCTCGCCCAGTGCAACCAGATAAATATCGATCCGGCTGCGCTTTTCAAGCTCAGCCTCTTGTCCCGCAAGCAGCATGACGGTCCGCTCCAGGCCGATGGCCAGGCCGACCCCAGGCTGGCTAGGTCCGCCAATCTCCTCAATCAGTCCGTTAAAGCGTCCACCGCCCCCGATCGTATCAATGGAACCGATACCCTCCGCCTTGAATTCAAAAGCGGTATGCGTATAATAATCCAGCCCGCGAACGAGCTTCGGATTAATCGTAAACGGAATATTCATCGCCTGCAGATTGCTCTGTACCTGTTCAAAATGAATGCGGCATTCCTCATCCAAGCTGTCCAGTATGGAGGGCGCCCCTTCAAAATGATGCTGATCCGTCTTGCAGTCCAGCACACGAAGCGGATTGCGCTCCATGCGGGACTGGCAGTCTTTGCAGAGCAGTTCGCGCTTCGGCAGCAGGAATGCCAGCAGCTTGTCGCGAAATTGGGCGCGAATCGCCGACGTGCCAACCGAATTGATCTCTACTCGCACCCCTTTGAGTCCCACTTCATTGTAGAAGGTATAGGCCAGCGCAATAACTTCCGCGTCCAGAGCAGGCGAATCCGAGCCCAGCGCCTCAATACCGAATTGGTGGAACTGCCGGTAACGTCCGGCCTGCTGCCGCTCATAGCGGAACATTGGACCGACGTAATAGAGCTTCGATACATCCGGCTCCCCGTACAGTTTGTTCTCTACATAAGCCCGCATAACACCTGCCGTACCTTCAGGCCGCAGAGTCAAGCTGCGGTTGCCGCGGTCGGTAAAGGTGTACATTTCCTTCTCGACAATATCCGTCGTCTCTCCGACCCCGCGTTGAAACAGTTCGGTCGCTTCAAACATCGGCGTGCGGATTTCCCGAAAATTAAAGCGGCGGCAAATATCCCGCGCTTTTTCCTCAACAAATTGCCATTTCTCTGTTGTACCGGGCAAAATATCCTGTGTGCCTGGCGGTTTTTGAAACGCCATGATCGTCCCCTCCAGCCTGATAAAATCAAAAAGACCCCCGCCACTGACCAAACAGTCAGGGACGAGAGTCATCATCTCCCGTGGTACCACCCACATTCCGGTTCTGGAGCCATCACCCCAGTTCCGCTCAAGCGGTTAACGCCCGCTAATCGCATATCGGCTAATACCCTGTCATAGACAGAAAGGTTCGCCGGATGTTCTCCGGGAGGTCTGTTCGCCCGTTCACCATAAGGATGCTTGCAGCCTAAGGCATCCCTCTCTGCATACGTATTGCGGGTTACTTTGTCCCATCACTGAATCGATTGGATATACTGATTATTGATTTTACCTGCAACAACCCGGAAAGTCAAGAATCTTGTGGACCAAGCGTAAACGGCTTTGCCGTCCTTTGACGGGCAAAACTTCGTTTCGAGGAAAAATATAGGCTTATTTATAGGGCTTAAAACCAAAATTAGTGGTTGCCTTCTAATAAGGAGGGAACGCTGCGTGGCAGAGGATTCTTCCGATCGCTGTTAAAGCACGATTCCTTTATAGGATGGGGGAATCGGGCTTTAAAGGCGACCACGTTCGTTTCTCCACAATTCCTCTGCCCCTTCGCTGCTATCTCCTCGATGTCAACCACTAATTTTTTGGTTGATCCATTTATAGAAGGAACTTTAAAAATTCTTATACTTAGAAAAAAACCTGCCAGCATCACAGCCGCAGGTCCAAATGAATGTATATTTAAAAAAGGGGGTCGAATATCATTATAGACTGGGTCTGTTAAACAAAGATGTTAGCCACATTACAGTTCTATTACAAAATGTAAAGCGGTTTCCTTTTCGTTTCTTCCGTTCAATTGATCTCGCAAACGTAAACAGTTTTGAAGAAACAGGGGCCGCTTGCAGACACGCCCCGCGAATCAGCGGCGTCCTTCTGCACTTCCCCGTCGAGTCTGTAGCAGGCGAGCGCCTCTCTGCGCTCAAGATGCAGAAGCCTCCCGGCCCCTCGCAAAACTCCCAGCTCCTTGTCAGATTGACGCATAAGGACCGGTTCACCCCTTCCAAGAGATTGCTCTCCCCTTAGTGTGCACCGGTCCCGGCCTTCTTCATACGGATTATTGTACTTTGCTATCTAAAATTAACGTAACCGGACCCCAGTTTGTCAGCGACACATCCATCATTGATCCAAAACGTCCGGTAGCAACTGGAAGTCCGGCTTCCCTCAGCATGCTGTTGAAGGTTTCATATAACGGCTCGGCCAACTCCGGTCTGGCGGCATTCATGAAATTGGGCCTTCTACCTTTGCGGCAATCTCCGTACAGCGTAAATTGGGAGATCGACAAAACCTGGCCGCCAATATCGGCAATGCTCAGATTCATTTTCCCCTGCTCGTCTTCGAAGATCCGCAGTCCGGCAATTTTGTCCGCCAACCAGCGAGCATCAGCATCCGTATCCTCATGGGTCACGCCGACCAGCAGCACCAGTCCCTGATCAATTTGGCCGACTATTTCTCCGTCAACAGCCACCGAAGCAGTCTTGCTGCGCTGTACTACAACTCTCATGCCGTTCCCTCCCTACTGCATAATGCGCTGTACAGAGTAAACGTCCTTGACCCGCTTAATTTTCTCAACGACAGCCTGCAAATGCTCAATATTCCGAATCAATATCGTCATATGAATCATGGAAATCTTGTTCTTGTCTGAACGGCCCGACACCGCAGCAATATTGGTCTTGCTCTCGGAAACAGCCTGCAGCACCTCATTCAGAAGCCCGCGGCGGTCATGCCCCGTAATTTCGATATCGACGCTATAATTCGCTTCGATCGTATCCTCCCACTGCACCTCGATCACCCTGGCTGCTTCCTCGCCGTCAGCGCCAAGCGGGATGTTCGGGCAATCCAGCCGATGCACAGATACGCCGCGTCCCCGTGTAATGTACCCGATAATCTGGTCGCCTGGAACCGGATTGCAGCAACGTGCAAACCTTACCAGCAGATTGTTCACGCCTTTGACACGGACACCGTGAGTCGGGCGGCTTTTCTTCACTTGGGAAGGAGCCTTCATCTCCTTCATCTCGCTCGTCAGCTCGATTTGACTGGACTCTTCGGCCTCCTTACGCAGCTTCTCTGTCAGCCGGGTAACAATCTGCGCAGCCGTAATGCCGCTGAAGCCGATAGCTGAAAGCATATCTTCAATATCATTGAAAGCGAACTTGCCGGCTACTTCCATCAACTTGTCATCTGTCAGCCAGGCGGATGGCTCCAGCCCCAGACGCTTCAGCTCGCGCTCCAGCATCTCACGGCCCTTGATAACATTCTCCTCGCGCCGTTCTTTCTTGAACCATTGGCGAATTTTCGTCCGGGCATGAGAGGATTGAGCAATCTTGACCCAATCCTGGCTTGGCCCGTAGGAATGTTTGGAGGTGAGAATTTCAACGATATCCCCAGTCTTCAGCTTGTGATCCAGCGGGACGATACGTCCGTTGACCTTCGCTCCGATCGTCCGATTCCCGACCTCGGTATGCACCCGGTACGCAAAATCTAGCGGCACGGAACCGGCCGGAAGCTCGAACACTTCACCTTTTGGCGTAAATACAAATACTAAATCGGAGAAGAAATCCATCTTAAGCGACTCTACGAATTCCGCAGCATCGCGCGTATCATTTTGCAGCTCCAGAATTTCACGGAACCAGGTCACTTTGTCTCCAAGATTGCCTTCGGAAACATGAGTGCCCTCTTTATAGGCCCAATGCGCCGCGATCCCGTACTCACTGGTACGGTGCATCTCCCAGGTACGAATTTGTACCTCTGTCGGCTCGCCATTCGGTCCAATGACGGTTGTATGCAGCGACTGGTACATATTTGTTTTCGGCATAGCAATGTAGTCTTTGAACCGACCCGGCATCGGACGCCACAGCGTATGAATAATGCCTAACGTTGCATAGCAGTCCTTAATATTGTCGACAATGATGCGAATGGCAAGCAGATCATAGATCTCATTGAACTGCTTGTTCTTCTCGTTCATTTTCTTATAAATGCTGTATATATGCTTCGGACGGCCAGAGATGTCCCCCTCAATGGACATTTCCTCCAGCTTCTCATCAATCCGGCTGATGACATCCTCGATATGCTTCTCGCGCTCGGCGCGCTTCTTCTTCATCAGATTGGCAATCCGATAATACTGCTGCGGGTTTAGGTAACGGAGGGCAATGTCCTCCATCTCCCATTTGATCGCGGAAATACCGAGCCGATGCGCAATCGGACAGAAAATCTCCAGCGTCTCGTATGCAATCCGACGCTGTGCTTCCTCAGACTGGAATTTCAGCGTTCGCATATTATGAAGGCGATCGGCCAACTTGATCAGAATAACCCGGATATCCTGGGCCATCGCCACAAACATTTTGCGGTAGTTTTCATTCTGCTGCTCTTCTTTGGAGCGGAATTGAATCTTCTCCAGCTTGGTCAAGCCATCAACGAGCATGGCGCATGTCTCGCCAAAGCGGGTTCTGACTTCCTCCAGCGCGACAGTCGTATCCTCCACCACATCATGCAGCAGGGCAGCGATAATCGAAATAACATCCATTTGCATGTTCACCAAAATATCGGCAACAGCAACAGGATGCAAAATATAAGGTTCGCCTGATTTTCTGATCTGCCCGTGGTGAGCCTGCTCTGCAAAATCATAGGCTTCCCGGATGCGCTGTAATTCCGGCTCTTTTAGATAGGCCGATGCCTTTTCGAGTAACTGCTCAATGCCCATGAAACTTCCCTTTCCAAAATAGAATCCCTTGCAAGCGTAAACGGCTGCGAAATGAAAGACTTCTTATATTTGTCGAGTTTCCTAATATTATGCCCGTAACTATAGGCAAACGTCAACTGTGGAAAGAGAAATACAGTAAAGAGACGTTCGGCTTGCGTGTGCGACATGTCAACACGGAGGTATAAACGGCTTTGCCGTCATTTAACAGGCACTGGCTCCGTTTCACTCTTTCCATATAAAAAAAGACAACCCATGTCAAATCAGACATGAACTGCCATGTTAAATTCAAAAGCATGCAAAAGGGACGCCTTGCTCCTATTTAATAGGTGACAAGGGAAGTCAATGGAATGTCTCCGAGCTTCTTGCGACCGTCCAGATAGGACAGCTCGATCAGGAACGCCGCTCCGACAACGTTACCACCCAACTTGTTGATCAGGTTGATAGTAGTAGCGATTGTACCGCCCGTCGCGAGCAGGTCATCCGCGATCAACACCTTTTGACCAGGGACGATCGAATCCTTGTGCAGCGCAAGCTTATCCTTGCCGTATTCGAGATCGTAGTCAGCCTCTACAGTCTCGCCAGGCAGCTTGCCGCTCTTGCGAATCGGCACGAAACCTACCCCCAGCGCCAGCGCCAGCGGAGCGCCAATGACAAAACCGCGCGCCTCCGGTCCGGCAATAATGTCAATTTCCAGATCAGCCACCTGCTGTCTCATCGCAGCAATAGCCGCCTGATAGGCCGGTCCGTTCTTCAGCAGCGTCGTAATATCTTTAAACCGAATGCCCGGCTGAGGGAAGTCCGGGATAACACGAATGTAATCTTTGAAATTCATTACCTGTCCGCTCCTAATAAATGAAGTAATAGCAGCCTCCACATCATGCACGCTGCTTTTGAAAGCTCTATTTTCAATCTCTACGATCATGCAAAAAACAATACCCGACAACCATCTTAACATCTTTATGCCCACCTGGGCAAACCTGTCGTTATGCCTGCCTGTACCGCGAGCCGTTCATCCCTGCCTGTACCATAAGCAGATGATTGCATGAGGTCAATTACACAGCTCCAGCAGCTTGTCCATAATGTAATGCCGGCCGGAAGGCGTCCAGCTCATCGCAAACCAGTTCTCTACCTGATACACGGCCCCGTCCCTGACAGCGGGAATGCCTGCCCATGCAACCGATTGCAGCAGCCGCTTGTAAATAGTCTCGCTGCCCGCAAGCACATGATGCTTGTGAATAAGCAGCAGTTCTGTGTCCAGTTCAGGCATCGACTCCGGCAACAGCTCACTTCTCCAGCTTGCGGTCACAGCCGGAAGGCCCGGAGACAGTCCAAGCCTTCCATAGATCAGCTCATTCAGCGGATGTCCGCCCGTCCCCTGGATGCCTACCGCACGGTGATTGACCTGAATCAACGTTATTCTGCGCTCGCCCAGACGCTGGCGAAACTCCTGCTTGACTTCAGCTTCCCGGAACACGAGACGGGCGAGTGCTTCCCTAGCTTCCTCTTCCCTGCCGAGCAACCCGGCAATCTTCATGAAATTTCGTCTCCAGTCCCATGATGGCAAATCCATTACTACAGAAGGAGCAATCTCTTTAAGCCCCTCCCTGAAATTTGAATGATATTCATCGGCAATTATAAGATCAGGGGCGGATTGAACCAATCCCTCCCATTGCTTGCGCAAAAATTCCTTATATTCAGCCTGCTCCACACCCGGATAATGAAAAAAATCAACCGCACATACCGGATTCACGCCGATATCATGCAAATACTGTTCGAAGCCAAGGGAAGAAACAACGGCGACCTTCATTTGCTTCCTCCGCGTGTACAGCTTGGGCGGTACACCTACTACACGCTGAAACGTCCGGCTAAAATAAAATTCGCTATTGAAGCCGACGAGCGAAGCAACTTCTTTGACCCGGCTATGGTCCAGACTAAGCAGTTCCTTTGCCTTGTTGATCCGTATTTCATTTAGGTACTCCACCGGGGTCTGTCCCTTTTGCTTGCGAAATAATCCCGAATAAGCGGCCGTATTCATGCCAGCTGCTTCAGCAATCTGCGCGATGCTTATTTTATCGGAATAATGGCGTTCCATATAGGCAATGCTGCGGTCAATCCGATCATCCCCGCGCTGATCTCCCGCAGGCTCGCTCTTGATCAAGCGGTGGATCAGTTGTTCCAACTGAAGCCGAAGCTGCAGACCATCCTTGTCTGCCCGGGCCCGGCTGCTATCATGCATATGTAGAATGGCCTGAAGTATCTGCTCAGGCTGTGCCATACGGACCCGCCCGGGAAGAAATCCACCGGACAGAGAGACGTGGGGGCTGACTGTCATCTCCCCATCCCTCTTAAGGAGCGTCACTGGCTGAAAGAAAACACCGTAATAGACAAAGCCGTCCGACTGATGCGGCAGTTCAACGACCATGCCGGGCACCAGCAAATAAAGCTCCATCGGACGTATTTTGCTCAATACGCCATCCAGGCGAATGACGCCTTCACCTTCCGTTACAAAGCACAAAACATGCACAGTTACCCGGAAGGTGCGCGCACCGCCCCCGCAAGTTCTTTTCCTTACCGAAGAAAAAAGATAAATACCCGATTGTAGACGGGACGTCATCAAAGAATACCACCTGCCTCTAATCCTCCATATTGCGTCTCTACTATTATAACGCAGTTGGCCTTCGAAGCAGCAAGTAAAGCATATAAGGCGCGCCGATCAGAGCAGTAATCAGGCCGACTGGCAGTTCATATGGCGGAATGAGGATGCGGCCGGTCAAATCGGACAGCATGACGAGCGCTCCTCCGAGCAAGGCCGCAACAGGCAGCCGCTTGAGATTGCTGCTGCCGGCCAAATAGGTCGCCATATGAGGAGCCATTAGCCCGACAAAGGCGACCGTGCCCGCCACAGATACGGATGATCCGGCCAGTCCGGCACTGATTAGAATGAGAACAATGCGCGTGGAGTTCAGTTTAATTCCCAGACCGGAAGCGGAGATATCACTAAGCTGAAGCAAATCAAGCCGCCTCGCATACAGCAAAGCTACAGCAAACAAAACGATAATCCAAGGGAAAAGCGACCACACATGATCCCAGGTACGCGCATACAGACTGCCGGCCATCCATATATACGCTTGCGAAACCCGAAATACCTGGGCGACAGTCAATAAATAGGTAATCCATGCGCCAGCCATCGCCGTTATGCCCACACCTGCGAGCAGCATACGCTCCATCGTTCCGCCTTTGCGCAAGGCCAAACTGTAGATGACCGCAGTAGCCGCAAGAGCGCCAAGGAAGGCAACAAGCGGGAGCTGCCGGGTGGGGAAAGCAGGTACAAGAACAAGCACGGTCACTACTGCGGCAGCCGCCCCTGCATTAATCCCGATTACGCCTGGCGAGGCGAGCGGATTGCGTGTCACTACCTGCAAAACAGCCCCTGACAGCGCCAGCCCGCAGCCGGCCAAAAAGCCGGTCCATACTCTTGGCAGCCGGAGCTGCCGGATCGTAAAGGCATAGGTATCGCTTCCCAGGCCCAGAACGGTGGCCCATGCGTCAAGGAACGGAATGTCTCTGTTCCCAAGCGCAACACTGGATAGAAATATGAGAATGTTTAATAGAAGCAACCCGATCATCAAAAGAATCCAACGTCTGTCAGAGAATAAAGCAGCTATGTCGTCCCCCCCTTTCGCTGAACCAGATACAAGAGAAATGGCGCTCCGAAAAAGGCTGTTACGACCCCCGCTGGAACTTCCTGCCCGGGCAGTACGAAGCGCGCCCCGATGTCTGCCGCCACAAGCAATAAAGCCCCGAGCAACGCTGAACATGGCAACGCCCAGCGATAGTCAAGCCCGACCAGAGCCCTCGCCAGATGGGGAATGGCCAGCCCGACAAAGCCGATCGGACCGGCAATAGCAGCCGCTCCCCCGGCCAGCAGCACAATGATTAAAATACATAACGCCTTCATCCACTTCACCCGCTGGCCGAGGCCTTGAGCCATTTCCTCGCCGAGCCGGATAATGTTCATATGGCCGCCAAGCGCGAAGGCGGCGAGCAGGCCGACTGCCATATACGGGAGTACGAACAGGAATAAGGCAAGATCACGTCCTGTGAGCGATCCGGCAAGCCAGTACCTCATAGTATCAAGCGATTGTTCATTTAGAATGAGGATGCCCTGTGTTATTGAAGCCAGCAGCAAATTAAGTGTAGCCCCGGCAAGCACCAGCCTGACTGGAGACCATGCGCTGCGCCCTATGGAGCCGAGCAGAAGGATCAAGCCTCCCGCTGCTCCTGCGCCGAGGAAAGCCGACCAGGAAAACACTTCAAGCGAGGTTGTTCCCAGAACGAAGGAAGCGATGACACAGGCAAGGGCAGCGCCATAGTTAATCCCGAACAGTTCCGGGCCAGCAAGCCCGTTCCGGGTAAGTCCCTGCATCAGGCAGCCCGCCACAGCCAGTGCCGCGCCTACCAATCCGGCAATTAAAGCCCTCGGCAGCCTTACGGTGCGCACAATGAGATGCTCCTGTGAGCCGTCAAATAACCACAAGGCATTCCATACAGTACGCAGCGGAATTTGGACGATTCCAAGCGCCATGCTAGCGGCCATGGCCAGGCCTACGAGTACGAGCAGCAATGCCACTTTCATCAATCTCGCCTTCAATTTCCCTACCTCCAGATGGATAAATATATACAGAAAGATTGAGCCGCCCAACCGGGCGGCTCAATCCGATATGCTCTACTCATTAAACAATTCAGCTTGCAAACAGGAAGGAGTTCAGATCATCGGCAACCTTGTTAACCGCCTGAATGCCGAGCCCGCTCATCCAATATTCCCAGTCTACCGCATGAACATTTTTGCTTTGAACACCCTTCAAATTCGCCCATAAAGGACTTTTCTCCAATTTGGCAAATGCATCCGGCTCCCGGTTGAACCAGAGAATGATATCTCCATCCAGATCTGCGATCTGTTCTTCCGTAGCGTCTTTGGAGAAGCCTTCGCCTGACTGTGCCGCAGGCCGAATAACTCCTGAGTCCTTCATAACGGTTCCTGCGAATGTACCCTCCAGATAGACTTGAATTTTATCCGCCCTTGGACGAATTAATGATACCTCTCTGCCCTTTGCATCCGCAAGCCTGGATTTAATGTCCTCGGTCTTTTGCTTATAAGCCTCAAGCAATTTTTCGGCTTCAGCCTGCTTGTTGACCGTATCGGCATGAAGCTCGAGGTTCGCTTTCCAGGTAACGCCCAGCGTTTCTACAAATACAGTTGGAGCAATCTGCTTCAATTGATCATGAATGGCGTCATGCGTATCTTTATTCCCAATGATAAGGTCCGGCTTTAAAGCGTCTATCGCTTCCAGATTCGGCTCATTGACGGTACCGATATTGGCAATTCCCTCCGTACCCTTCAAGTAGGCGGGATACGGGTCCCCGGCGGTCAAAATCGATGGCGCGCCAATCGGCTTGATCCCCAGTTCCAGCAAATTGTCAAGCGCTCCGATGTCGAGCACAACAATTTTTTGCGGGTTGGCCGGCACTTCAACTTCCCCGTAAGCATCGTTGACTTTGTGGACTTCGGCTCCATAAGCATTCGTGCCGGCCTCGGCCTTATTCCCGCTCGCCTGGGCAGGCGAATTAACGGATTCTGTCTTGGTAGAGCTGCTGCAACCGGAGAGTACCAGCAATATGGATACTACAAGCAAACCTAATACTGTTAATTTGCGGCTGCTATACTTATGACTAGACTGCATTCTCTTTTTCCCCCTGTGATAAGCCAATAATGATAATCATTATTGATGATTATAACGCAACCTTTCTTTCAGTGTCCATGCAGAAAGTTTTTAATTTCATGCACTATTTTATATAGAAGATAAAAATATCCAAAATTATACAACTTGTATGGTATACTCTGCTGCCAAAGGGTTTTCAACCGAATGAATCTGCAATTCCGTATCTGGATATAATCTTCGGGCTGTTAATTTCTCAACACCGATTTTTGTATCAAATAGCTGAAATTGACTGTAGCGCAAGCTATGTTCTGGGAAGCGCTCCTGATAGCGGTTGATAAGCTGGCGCACCATCTGCCAAAACGTTTGTTCCTCGAAGTTAAAATGCTCCCGAAGAAATAGCGCAAGCTCTCCGAGATTAATAAAAAAGAAGGCGTCATGCACAAAATCGCGTACAGCGTCCAGATCGGTCGTCACAAGAAACGAATTGCGGTTGACCCGCTGATGGTATTCCGGCGTGTGGTGCAGCTTGGGCAGATCAGCGGGACTCGCCAGTCCCGCTTCTGCGAATCGGATGCCGTCATGAAAATCTTTCAAGGCCACCCGCACGGGAAGACCGTCCCGGTGGATCAGCATCATATTTTGCGCATGAGATTCCAACGCGATCCCGTAGCCATACAAAAAGTGTATGATCGGGCTGATGCTTGCCTTTAACAACTCGTCCAGCCAATGCGCCAAGCCGAAGCGCTTGATCCACAGGGCAATAAGAGGCTCCCCTTCCGTGTCTACGGCGCATAAAGCGTTGTACGGAACTGCCGATTCTCCGGTGGCAAGCCGCTCATGCAGGCTCTCCCGCCAGATGCAGGATAAAGTTCCATAAGCGCGAGACTGTAAAAGCTCAGGCAAATGGCTGCTGTCATAGGCTACTCCCGCTATTTCCGCAAGCACAATTACGTTGCACTCGTCCCTGAGATAGGCATCTTCCCGGACAATGCCCGCCAGCCAGTCTGAAATGATCGGTGCGTTCTCGACGGTATGGGGAGCGAGGACTCTGCTAGTGGAGGTATTCAAGATGCTGAGCGACAGCTTCACATTGGGTTCAGACACTGCCGTACGGTTCGCCAGCGTCCGAATCGATTGCTGCGCGGTATATCGATCCTCCGAACTGCCTAGCATAATAAGCGTTCTGCGCTGAATGTCTGCAGCCAAGGCAGATGTGATTGTCTCCCGCCATTGCCAAGGATGTACGGGCAGCATAATATAATCATCCGGACTTACACCCGCCTTTTGCAACTTCTCCACAAAGCGGGCAAATGCGGATTCACCCAGCCGAGCCTGATTCCATTGTGCGGTTCCGGGGACCGCATACCGGGAAGAATGACTCGTCCGCGCCGCCTTGCGATGCAGCGCCACCCATAATAAGCGAATCGGAGCGGCAAATTCCGGGCCGTACAGGAGCTGATCCGCTATATCAAAGCCAATGCGCGATTTGTAGCTGGGATGGTATGGATGTCCGTCCATGACCCCGCTCTCCCACTCCTCAAAGGCAAGTCCGTGTAAATCCTGCTTCTCCTGATGCCGCTTGTACTGGGCCACCGTGTCATTAATCAGCGTCTGCTCCAGCTCGATTGCAAAATGGGACAGTCTGCCCGGATCGGCTTCTATGATTGGCGCAATCTCTGCCAGAAACAACGCAAGCGAATCCGCCTCGCCTGCTACTTCCCCACACTCGCGCATAACAGGATGCTTGCCAAGCTGGATGCGCCCGAAATTATGGATGCGGCGCTCCGCCTGGAAGGTATAGATGGCCGGTTTTTGATCGGCGCTCACTCCTTCAATGGTCCAATTGCCTTCTTGATCGCCTGAACCTTCTGTCCAGCCAATTACCTGTTCAAACAGCAACGATTGAATCAATTGGCGAAAAATCCGCCTTCTTACCGCTGTGTAGCAAGGGGAAGCCAGTGCCTCCTCATACAGCTTCCTATCTGCCTCACATAGTGCGAGATCCTCTGAACGTTCGTTGGTTCTATGCATGTTCACGACTCCTTCCTGCAATCATGGGACGGTACTGGAATAGCGGATTGCTGACGGTATGTACACAATCCCCGCTATCATCGACCCGGCGTCTCGCGAGTTGTTCCACTTCAATTTCCGGCGCAAACAGATCAAACTGCTCAAATCGTTCTTTGAACTCAGGGAACTGCTGCTGATAACCGATTATCGTCTCGGCAACAGCCTCCCAGAATCTCTGCTCCGCAAAGCCGTAATGCCGGGAGAGGAAAAACGCCAGTTCCGACAGATTGATCACAAGCAGCGCATCCAGCAGGAAATCCCGCAACTCTTCAGGCCGCTCCTTCTCAATGAATGAATTGCGGTTTGGCCGCTGATGGTTAGCAGGGGGATACTCAATCTTCGGGTATCCGAGCGAATTTGCAAGTGTCGGCATGTATCGAACTCCGTCATGGAAATCCTTCAGCGCAATACGCTCAGCCAGACCGTTCTTCGCGATCAAAATCATATTCTGCGCATGGGATTCCAGAGATGCGCCATGCACGATGAGCAAATGGATTAGCGGTACGACTGACGCTTGAAGCAGGGTGCTCAGCCATTGCTCTACCCCATGCTCTTGAACCCATGGATGAATAAAGGGAACTCCCTCGGTGTCCGTATGCGTCACAATGTTGAATGGATAAGCCTGTTCTTCATTTGTCAAATAAGGATGCAGGCTTTCCCTCCAGATCGCTCCGAGCGAGCCATATATTTTCTGCTCCAGCAGATTGGGGAGCTTGTTATGCAGGTAAGATACGCCCAGGACCTCCTTTAGCAGGACAACCCGATGCTTATCCCGCAAAAACGGGTCTGTTGCTGCAATTCTGCCAAGCCAATCCGAAATCGGTGCCGCATTCATAATCGTGTGCCGGGCCAGAATCCGCCCGGATGAGGTATTGACGATATTCAGGGGCAGCTTGACATATGCCTTGTTACCAGCGGTTCGGTTGGCCAGCGTGCGAATCGACTGCTGCGGACGGTAACTATCCTCCCCTTCACCCAGATAAATCAGCTCTTCGGTCCGAAGCTGCTCTGCGCATTCAACGGCAATGATCCGCTCCCATTGCCAGGGATGGACAGGGAGCAGCACAAAATCCTCAGGCTTGCAGCCTTTCTCTTGAAGCATGGCGTTAAAACGGCACAAGCCGTTTTCTCCAAGCTCTTGCTGCATGAATGCCTCATACGACAGCGATTCCGACATCGCAAGGCTAGCGACAGACCGATAAACCGCTACCCAGATCAATCGGAGATCCGGCTTGAATTCCGGACCGTAAGCTTTATTCTCGCGCAGCGTGAAGCCGATTCTGGATTTGTAGCAGGGATGGTACGGATGGCCCTCCATCAAGCTCCCCTCCCAGTCGTCGTACCCTGCTTCATGATCATCGCCATTCGTCCAACATTCAGCTGTCATCGTATCCTTGAGAAGCGTTTGCTGCACTTCATCGATAAATGCGGACAGCCTCGCTTCAGTCGCCGGGAGAGAAGGCGCAATCTCCAGCAGAAAGCCGGGTAATGATTCCACCTCGGCTGTATGACCAGCCGCAATCCGCACAATCGGCTCCTCTGACAGCCTTATGCGACCGAAGCTTGCCGTCCGTGATGCGCGAAAGCGGTATTCCACCGGCTCGCCGGTCTGACTGTTCCCGTGCAGCGCATACTCCGCCTCGCTTTCCCCCTTAATGTCCGGCTCTGTCAAAATCCGTTCGTACAAAAAGGACTCCAGCAACTGGCGAAATATCCGCCTCCTGACTCGAATCGCCTGCTCCGAGCGCAGGGACGGCCATGAAAAATGATTCATATCTCCACCTCCAAATTGAGCATGTGATGCGTGCCTCCGACCAGCAGGTTAGGGCACAGAAACCGTTGCCGGCTCCAGATAATAGTGAGCAGGATGCGGATGGCTTAGAAAATCATGATGCGAGATCGCCCAGCCATAAGCGCCCGCATACCGAAACAAGAGTATGTCTCCTGCGCGCACCTGCTTGATAGCCACGTCCTGAGCCAGTACGTCCTTTGGTGTACAAAGCTGCCCGACTACCGTTACATTCCCTGCTTCGATCACAGGGCGAGCATATGGATAGTCCCATTCTTCAACGGCAATCACTTCAAACGGATGGCTATGCTGCCAGGAAGACGGCAGCCGGAACTGGTGGGTTCCCCCGCGTACGATAACGTAGTGCTTGCCGTGATTTTGCTTGATATCCATCACTTCTGTCGCGTAATAACCGGCAGCAGCCGTTATGTAGCGTCCGCACTCGAACAGCAGCGTCGTCCCCGGGCGAATACCGCTGCGAACCTCATGCTCCAGCCCGTTGATAAATTCATCCCAGTTAAACTGCTTGTCCAAGTCGGCATAATTCACACCAAGACCGCCGCCTGCGTTCAAATAATTCAGCTTCACATCGTACTTGTCGGCCCATTCTCCTGCAAGGCGAATGTAATATTGAACGAGCTTGATATGCTCGCGTGCATCCAGATTGTTGGATAGCGAGTGAAAATGAAATCCTTCTACCCGCAAGAAAGAAAGCTCCTTCACATGCTGCATCACTTGATCGATCTGCGTCTCATCGATGCCAAACTGGGTGGGCCGCCCTCCCATTGCGAGCGTTGCCGCAGGCAGCGGCCCGCGCAAATTAATACGCAGCAGCACACTCGCCAATTGCCCGTGGCGCTTGGCAATGTCATGAAGCTTATTTAGTTCATGAACGCTTTCAACATGAATCAGGTGAACATGATGCCGCAATGCGCCTTCCAGCTCTTCCTCGGTTTTTCCGGGTCCTCCGAACAAAATTTTGCTATTTGGAGCAGCCTGGCGGATTTTCTCAATCTCCCCCAAAGATGCTGCCTCAAAGCCATGGACAATCGGAGCCAGCGCCTGCAAAATGGCAGATTCCGAATTTGCTTTCACGGCGTAAAACAGTCGGGCAAAATCCGGCAAAGATTGAACACGCTGCTGCGTGGATGCCCGCAAACCCGGCATGTGGTGCAAATAGGCACAAAACGGAGCGGTTTTCTTGTTTTTTTGCTCATGGATGAACGAAATAATTTGCTCGGTCTCCTTTCTGTTCGCTGCCGTCTCTAGAGCCATAGCCGTGTCCCCCTCCCTGCGGACAGCGCCTTTTCATACAAAAATGCGGCGCTCGCAATGTCTTCCACTGCCATTCCCATCGGGTTAAGCACAATGATTTCGTCTTCAGTTTCCCGTCCCGGCCGATCACCGGCCAACACTTGCCCCAGTTCGGCATGAAGTTGTTCTTTGGAAAATTTTCCTTCCAGCACAAGTTGGTTGATCACCTTTTTCTCGCGGTTGGATTGCTCCCAGTCATCCACGACGACCTTATCCACTCTGGTGAAAACGTCCTTGTGCAAATCCATAATCGAAATGTTGCTGACAAATGTTCCCTTGGCCAGCCATTCAAACGGAATATACGGTTCAGCCGCTACCGTAGCAGTGACTAGCACCTCCGCCTGCCTGACCGCTTGCTGCGCTGTCTCTTCCGTCCGCACTTCAACATGCGGGAATTGCAGTCTGATTTCCTGAGCAAGCTGGCGAGCCGCAGCCGCATTCAAATCAAACAAGTGCAGCGTACGGACCAACCCGAATTGCTCAAGCAGCGATACGATCTGCATTTTGGCGATAACGCCACAGCCAATTACAGATACAGAGCCAAACCCTTCTCTGGCCAAATACCGTGCTCCGATAACGGTGACGGCTGCCGTTCGCATACCGCTGATCAGACTGCCCTCCATAATCGCAATTGGGTAATTGGTTGCCGGGTCATTCAGGATGATGAGCGCGCTCGCTCGCTCCATCTGCCGTCTGGCGGGATTGTCATGCTTGCTGCCTATCCACTTCAGTCCGCTTATCGCAATATCACCGCCCACATGGGCCGGCATCGCAATAATGCGATCCGCAATATGCCCGTCTTTGCCGCCCGTTCGCAAATAAGGTTTTAGCGGCTGAAAATAATCTCCTTTGCTGTGAATTGTCAGCGCCTTGCTCACAGCCTCCACATACAGCGCTGAACGTTCTCCACCCAGTTCGATAATGTCCTGCTTGCTCAAATACAAAATTTCATGCCTGTTGCTCATATTATTTCACTCCTGTTCAAAGGTTTATTGCCGGATACAGATGCAATCCTAGACTTCAGTCAGCGCATTTACCCATTTCTCGTCATACACACTATCCAGATACCGTTCTCCGCGATCGGGGAACACGGTGACAACATTCGCAGATGGAGGCAGTGCCGGCACAAGCTGCTGCAAAGCTGCCACGATCGAACCTGACGATCCCCCAGCGAAAATACCTTCGCGCTCAATCAATAACCGGCAGCCTGCCGCCGAATTGCGGTCATCAACATGGATAACCCGGTCGATCTCATCTGGCGAGAACAGTTCAGGTACACGGTTGGCTCCAATTCCGGGCAGTTCCCGGGGTCTTGAAGGCGTCCCGAAGATGACAGAACCTACTGCATCCACCGCTACTACCTTCACATGGGGATGCGCTTCTCTAATTCTTCTGGCCATTCCGAGTATGCTGCCTGTCGTGCTGACAGCGCAGACCAAATAATCGATACTTTGACTGCCCATTTGCTGCACAATTTCGCTGCCCGCCCCGTGATAATGCGCTTGCCAGTTGAGCGGATTGGCATATTGATTAATCCAGTAGGCACGGCTATCCTGATCCACCAGTTCCTTGACCCGGCGAATGCGGGACTGCAGGTAGCTCCCGTGCTCATCAGGCACACTGACCATGTCAATAGCAGCTCCCAGATACGAAATCAAGCGCAGGTTGGTCGCTGTAATTTTCGGGTCAACGACACATGTGAATTTCAAGCCAAAGCTTTTGGCGGCCATGGCAAGACCAATTCCCAGATTGCCCGATGTGCTCTCGACCAGATGTGTATCTTGACAAATAATACCGCTCTTCAAGCCCTGCTCGATCATGTACCGGGCAGGACGGTCCTTCATGCTCCCGCCAGGATTCATCAGTTCCAGCTTGGCATAAACCGATGGACCTCCTGGTCCAAAAAGAGCATTCAAACGAACCAGAGGCGTACGTCCGATACAATCGATAATGCCATTTGCCGTCTCCGCATAGGTTTCTTTTACCTGCACTGCACTGTTTTTCAAAGAAACACACCAGCCTTCTTCGGGATTTATGAATGCCAGAGGATGAGCCTAGAATGATAATCATTTTCAATACGGCATTCGCAAATTATTATGGGTTCCCTTTTTATTCCTGTCAATAAAGAAATTTCAATGGCAAAATTTTTCACTTTGGTAATTGACAATGATAATTATTCTTGATAGTCTTTTAGGCGTCATCATTCTGCATCGGATTCGAAGAGGTGTTGTGAAGTGGAACATGCAAATTTAACGTGGAAAAGAGACGCCGGAATTTTGTGGAGCGGTCGCTTTTTAACCAGCCTGGGACTAACAGGAATCAGCCCCTTCATCCCGTACTACATGGAGACGCTTCAGGCCGGGGGCCCTGAGGCGGTCCTGTTTTGGACAGGCCTTTCCTTGTCAGCCCCTGCTCTCTCATACGCTATTTGTACCCCTCTATGGGGCAAGCTTGGCGATCGTTGGAGCCGCAAATGGATGGTTGCACGGGCTTTGCTGGGCCTTGCGCTGAGCATGCTGCTGATGGCCGTAGCCCAAACGCCATTCCAATTTTTTCTGTTCCGTCTGTGCCAGGGAGCTTTCGGCGGCATATCGGATGCAAGCAGCGCATTCGTCGGCACACATGCCCGTCCCAAGGAACAGGGTCTTGCTCTTGGCCGGCTGGAGCGCGCTTCAGCACTTGGACTGCTGCTCGGCCCATTGCTGGGCGGACTATATGTGAATACGTGGGGCAGCCGCTCGCTGCTGCTGACAACAGCCGCTTTAACCGGGATACTTGCCTTGTATGCCGCTTTCGCCTTGACAGGGACGAAGAAAGCACGTCCCCTCGCTACGAATGACAAACGAAAAGGCATCTTGCCCACCTTCGTCGAGCTGCTAAATCAATCCGCAGTCAGACGTTTCCTTGTCGCAGGCATTCTGTTCAAGCTTGTTGACTTCTCGACATTTGCAATATTTGCGCCTTATATTGCCGGGCAGCTACACTCTCCCGCCAACGCCGCGGCAACTGTCGGCCTGCTGCTTGCCATATCCTCGCTTGGGGAGCTGATTGGCGCGCCATGGTGGGGGAAGCGAAATGATCATAAGCGGCTGGAGCGCAACGTCATCATTGCCAGTCTTCTCTGCTCCGTCTTTCTGATCGCGCACTTCGCGCCATTTGGACTCGTCTGGCTTATTTGCATTCGCTTTCTTCTAGGCTTTTGCTACAGCGCTTTGCTGCAGACGGTCATGCTGTCTGTCCTGCGTTCCTCGTCCGACGAGAATCGGGGCGTTCGAGTAGGCGCCACCAATAGCCTGCTGATGGTTGGTCAATTATCAGGTCCGTCCATCGGTGTCTTCATCGGGGCCCAATTGGGGATGTCGACTGTCTTTCTGGTCATGGGAGGCGTGATGGTGATCGCCGCACTGGTGATTGCTCGCCTGCCTGGCTTAACCCGGCTGCGCAAGACCAAGCTGCCGGTCCATTAATCCACTTTCAGGAGGCTGTATTCTATGTCTGATCCGAAAACGGTATTTCTTGACGCCGCTCCTTCCGTTCATGCGTTGAAAGAAAGCTTTACCCGGCTGCTTAACGCCTATCTTCGCGAGACCGGACAATCTCGTTCTGTCTCCGGCACGTCCCATACAGGCTATACGCTTCGAGCTGAATTGCCTCATACGGGATTCACCGCATACGGCGTACTATACCATGTTTCCTCTGGCGGGCATCAT
The DNA here is from genome assembly GCF_016424485.1 of Paenibacillus roseus. Lineage (GTDB taxonomy): Bacteria > Bacillota > Bacilli > Paenibacillales > Paenibacillaceae > Paenibacillus_D > Paenibacillus_D roseus. The sequence continues at coordinate 72,582 of NZ_JAELUP010000103.1, read as the reverse complement.
ATGTTCGGTGACTTATTTCATATCGAGCATCGGGGACAAAGGCAAGATATCAGCTTGGAGGCGCTAAGCGAGATGCTGGTAGAGGAGATTTCGCATGCGGAATCTGACCCGGCCGCGAGAATGCGAAAGAAGGAGGAACTGGAACGGCTGCTGAGAAACAGCCAACAGCATATGGCGGGTTACTTCTCCCATTTTCTTAAGAAGTTGGACTTTGACCTGGACTTTCGCACTTGCGAGCAACTGCTGCTCGCAGGCCATCCGTTCCATCCGACTCCGAAAAGTCTGGAGGGATTCACTTCCGAAGATTCAAGGACATACTCTCCAGAATATCAGACTTCATTTGCACTGCACGGCTTTGCAATCGCACGATCACATCTTGCTGAGGATTGGCTTTCGCCTGATTCGGCTGGGCATGATGCGCCCTGGATTCCCGAAGCTATAAGACAAGCAGCCCAAAACAAACTTGCACATCAGCTGGATCATTACGCGCTCCTACCTTGTCACCCGTGGCAAGCGAATTATTTACTGTCCCTTTCTCCCATACAGGAGCTGCTTCGCAATCAAATCTTGATCGACCTTGGCGCTACAGGTCCCGTTGTTTACCCAACCTCCTCGGTGCGCACTGTATGGAATGCGGAAGACAACTGTTTTTACAAGCTTTCACTTCATATTCGGATCACGAACTTCATACGCGAGAACAATATGGAGCAGTTGCTGCGCACCCATGATGCTGCAAAAATCGTACAGCGGGTCTGCGAAGAATCCCATCTGCCTCCATTCTTCCGCATCCTGCTTGATAAAGGCTACCGGACCGTGCGCATTCCTGATGCCGATCAGCAGATCAATGATGTGGTCACAGCCGGATTTTCCATGATTATGCGTGAGGCCCCGAATGCTTGCGTTGACCCTGCCCGGCCCCCTTTCGTTATCGCTTCTTTACTGGAAATTCCTCCGGGCGGAAGCAAGCCTTTCCTGTTCCGCGCCGTGCTGGAAAGCATGAATGGGGCACAGCCCGACTGGTTGCTATGGTTTCAGAAGTATTTGGATATTGCCTTGAAGCCTGTACTTGACTTGTTCACTGGGAAAGGAATCAGCCTGGAAGCCCATGTGCAAAACTCAATGCTGGGGTTGGAGGGGGGAATGCCGTCCGTCTTTTATATCCGGGACCTGGAAGGCATTAGCGTCAACCTGGATTTAGCCCGGACCAACGGCTGGATCGGCACGCTCGTAGATGAGGATAGCCCGGTGCTGTACAGTGAAGCGGAAGCGCGGAAGCGCTTAAAATATTATTTCTTTGTCAATCATCTCAGTCATTTGATTCAGCGGCTGGCAATCTGCAGCGGACATGAGGAGCAGTCTTTCTGGCTCGCCGTCCGCAAGACGCTGCAGCAGATGATAGTGCAAGCAGAACATGCCTATTTATCAATAGTTCTGAATGATTTGCTGGAATCAGACACGCTTCCGGCCAAAGCCAATCTGCTCAGCCGCTTTCACAAGCGCGGGGAAAAACCTTTATATGTCGATATCCCGAACCCGATTAAACATGCGGCCCTGACTTTATAAATGGCTCAAAACCAAAATTAGTGGTTCACCTCTGTGGGAGGGAACGCTACGTGACAGAGGATTGTTCCGATCGCTGTGGGTTGCCACTGAAGTCAAAACCATGACTTCGGGCAACCCTGTAGGTTTACTTCCCCCGGATTTAGACAGATTTGATCTGTTTGTTAATCCAGGCAGATAAATCAGCAGCTGCTGCAAACAGCAGGCGGTTCTCTTGAATTGCCTCCTGTCCCGCCTGATACGCGGAGGACTCCGAGAGTTCACGCTTGCGTGGAGCAGGATTGACCTTTATCCCCCCTTCACGGACCGCTATGAATTCCAGTTCCTCAAATACACCAAGCATCAATGCCACGATGTCGGTCGCCCAGCCGATGCGAACGCTCAGCCGCGCGGGAAGCTCCGTATCATTCAGCTCTTCCACGGACATCTGTCTCAGAAGCTGATATACTTTCCCGAAATGCTCGCGCTCCGGGAAACCGGCCCGATGTCTTCTGTCAATGCTGTACAGAGCAGTTACTGCTCCAAGCTCCCGGCAATATCCGATCGTGTCCGCCAATTCTGCGGCAGAAGGCGGACAATGAAACAAAATCAGCTCCCGGCAGTATTCAGGCGCACTGAACGTCTGATAATCCTTGAATACGATGCGCGGCCCCTGCTGTGGAACAGCTTGCTCGGCAGCGGCTGCCGACTCGGCAAATGCCTGGCCTTCCCGCAACAGAACGATAATGGTGTCCTCTGCGGATAGCTGGCGGCTGCGATCCTTAAGCAAACGTTCGAGCGTCTCTTCGGGGTAACGATCATTACGGTAATCAAACAGTTGAATCTGCTCAACTTTTAAGTCTGAAAGCATCAACTGCGGCTTGCGGCTGCCGTTCCATTCATTGACCGACAATTCTCCGATTACATCCGCTACAGCGCCGGCTCCAAGCCGGCCGGCAATCGCACCTTCACCGAAGCCAACAGCCTCCAGACGCTTGCCCTGTTGCTGGAGCGTGAGCCGCAGATGCCGTCCTTCCTTGCCCATCGCACGGGCTTCCTCAACCACAACCTCTCGCAGCAGCATCCGCGGCTTCGGATTGCCGACGCCAAACGGCTCCAACAGTTCAAGCTGCGCAATGGTTGACAAATCGGCTTCTTCCAGCAGGCATTCGCCGTCAATCTTCGTCCGTCGCTGCCATTCATCCGCCGTCAGCCATTCATCCGCCAGCACCCCGAGCCTTCGCTCCAGCTCCGGAAGCTGGTCACGATGCAGGGTCATCCCCGCGGCAGCCTGATGTCCGCCGTAATGCATCAGCAAATCATCGCATTCCCGCAGCGCGCGGTACAGGTCGAATCCGTCAATGGAGCGGGCCGAGCCCTTGCAAATGCCGGTTTCGGGGTTAATACCGAATACCAGAGCCGGTCGATACTGCTTCTCGATCAGCTTGGAAGCCACGATACCAATAACGCCGACGTTCCAGCCTTCTTTGGCAGCAACAGTGACAGTCGGGCGTTCCGGCATTTCGCCTGCTGCCGCCCTTTCTTCAAGCTGCTGCTCGGCCTCCTGTATTATTCCCTCCACCATCTGCTGGCGCTCCTTATTCAGCGCATCCAGCCGGACTGCCGCCGCGAGCGCCTCTTCCGCATTTTCCGTTGTCAGCAACTGAACAGCCAGATCCGCATGAGCGAGCCGCCCGCTTGCATTAATCCGCGGAGCCATGCCAAATGCGACCTGGGTCGAATTCACATTCGCCAGCTCAATGTCTGCTACCTCGGCGAGCGCCCGAATGCCCGTGTTAGAAGTTGCCGCCATTTGCTTCAACCCCTCTCTAACGAGGCAACGGTTCTCCCCCGTCAAGGGCATCAGGTCGGCAATGGTGCCGATTGTTGCAATCTCTGCCCACTCAAGCGGCGGCCTTCCGAGCAGCGCCTGCCCGAGCTTGAAGGCAACTCCAGCTCCGGCAAGCCCCTTGAACGGATATGGACAATCCACCTGCTTGGGATTGATAATTGCAACCGCGTCAGGCAGGGTCTCAGGAGGCTCGTGGTGGTCAGTTACAACGACATCAATATGTAAGGATCGGGCATAAGCGATTTGTTCCACAGCACTTATGCCAGTATCGACCGTTACAATCAGAGACACTCCCGCCTCCGCAGCCTTCTCAATAGCCTGATTGTTCAGTCCGTACCCTTCCAGTTGACGGTGGGGAATGTAATAATCAAAGTTCAACCCGAGCTTGTGAAAGAGATGAATCATCAATGAAGTGCCGGAAATGCCATCAGCATCGTAATCGCCGAAGATACGAATGTTCTCGCCCCGGTCCTGTGCCAGGCGAATCCGCTTTATCGCCGCATCCATTCCCTTTAACAGGAATGGATCATGAAGCTCCTCTACCCCACCGTACAAAAAAGACTTTGCCTGCTCCAGGCTGGTCACGCCTCGCTGAACGAGAAGCCGCGCCATTAGCGGCGGCAAGCCAAGCTCCGCGGCCAAATGCTGCGCCGACTGCACCAGCTCATAATTATCCGTTTCTAGTATCCATCTCGTCTTTGGACGAATCATTCCACTACTCCCTCCGTTTCTAAAGAACAAAGCGGCTGTACCCTCAGATTGCGCTTTACTGAGAGTACAACCGCCTGTAGCTTGCGACCGCTATTGGAGCAACGTTGGCACATGCTCCTGGTTCGGATCATAATTCGATTTGTAAGGATAGCCCGGATCGTAAGGGTCGACAGATACCGCAACTTCGGAAATATGAATAAACCGCTTCATGACGAGTTCCTTGACCCGCTTGGCAATTTCCTGTCCTTCAAACACCGATATGCGGGGATTTACGCTAATGCGCATCTCCAGACGGACATAATGCCCATGCTCTCGGGCGTTCAGTTCCTCAATCGTAATGACGCCTTCAATACGCTGAATGAACTGCATAAATTCCTGCGTATCCTCCTGATGCGCCTCTCCTCCAAGGACCGGAGCAACCTCGCCGGCAATAAGACGGTAACCGCAGACTATAACAATTAACGCTACAAGAAAGCCGGCAGCGGGGTCCAGATAATAAAGGAGCGGAATTCCAGCCAACTCCCCTGTCAGCGAAGCTCCGATACCCAGCAACGTAAGCAGCGAGGCCAACAGTTCGAGGCGGCCTTCCCTGATTCGCAGCACCCACCACTTCACAAACAAGGCTCCTGTGGCTACAGCCAATGCCGACCAATGGGGCGCGTGATCAACTCCGTTCACCATAAGGCGGAAAGAAGATATAGCCAGCTCAAGACCTACGACAAGCAGCACGACGGTTACAATCAGGCTTGCCGCAAGCTCAGCCTTGCGCAAGCCCGGCATCCGGCCTGCTGAAGCGCTGCGGCTTCTTCTGCGGAGCCCCAGCAGCGCTGCGGAGCTTAGAGCTGCTTCTGTAGCGCTGCGGACCGCATCGGCGAGCAATGCCGCACTGCCGGACGTCCCGCCAACGAGCGCCTTGATCAAAGCCAACGCTGCATTGCCCAGCAAACCGCCGCTCGCTGTTTTCTCCGCCGTATCATGCCGTTTGTTTCCCATGAGACGCCCCCCTTAAGATCCTTAAGAAGTTGTCGCTGGCGTTTTTTGCGCCGATTTTGGCTTCGCTTTGCTACGCAACGCAAGCCAGATCGGGCTCGCAATAAAGATTGAAGAATAAGCTCCCGCAACAAGTCCAATCAGAATTGCAAGGGAGAACAAGCGAATCGATTCGCTTCCGAAAATATACAAGGCCAATGCGCCGAAAATAACCGTTACAACGGTATTGATGGAGCGCGTCAGCGTTTCCCAGATACTCCGGTTGACGAGGGCAGCCAGATCAGCAGGAGACTTGATTTTGGCAAAACGCAAATTTTCTCTGATCCGGTCAAAAATTACAATCGTATCGTTGATTGAGTAACCGATAATGGTCAGCACCGCAACGATAAAGGTCAGGTTGACTTCCAGCCGGAAAATCGAAAAGACGCTGATAACAATGAACGCGTCATGCACGAGGGCAATTATCGCCGCAAGGGCAAAGCGCCATTCAAAGCGGAAGCTGATATAAATCAAAATCCCGAGGCTCGCGAGCGAAAGCGCCAACAGTGCGTTGAATTGAAGCTCTCGGGCCATTTGCACGTCCACCGTATTGATTTCCATCGATGCGTTCGGGTCCAGCTTCTCTGTAATGCTGGCCTTTAATTCTTTCTCTTGCACATCCGTCAAAATATCATCAAATCGGATCGATGCCCGGTCTGCGCCTGCTGTCAGTGTATAATGACCGGCATTTTTCTCAGCGAGGAGCTTATCGATCTCATCCTTAGCTACCGGCTTGGACAGCACGATATCCACGTTGGAGCCTGCACGAAAGTCAACGCCATAGTTAAAGCCGACAAAGATCAATGAACCGATACCGAGCACCGTGATAAGAATGGAGAAGTAAATAAAGTATTTGCTGCTTTTAATAAAGTCGAATTTTGAACTATAACGCACGAATATCACTCTCCTTCACGCCGAAAAAGCCAGGTTTAGTCACTAGACCGCTGCGGATCAACAAGTGGAGAAGCAATCTGGAGTAAGCGACGTTCGTAATAATACTTACGATAATGCTCATAATCAGAATGACCGCAAAGCCCTTGACGGAGCCTGTCCCGATAAAGAACAGTACTGCACCGGCAATAATGGTTGTCAAGTTGGCATCCATAATCGTCCGGAAAGAGTTTTTGGACCCGGCTTTCAAAGAAGACAGTAAGCTCTTGCCGCTGCGCATCTCTTCCTTGATCCGTTCGAATGTAATAATGTTGGCATCAACCGCCATGCCGATCCCGAGAATAAAGGCGGCAATACCAGGCAAGGTAAGGGTCGCTCCCATCAGGTTAAAGCCAAGCAGCAGCAGCCAGATATACGTAATCAGGGAGATGCTGGATACGAGACCAGGCAAACGATAGAAAACAAGCATGAACAGCAGTACAAGAATTGTTCCCAGCGTTCCGGCAAATACCGTCTGCTCCAGAGAAAGCTGACCGAGTGTCGCGCCAACGCTCTGTGTATACTTCTCCGTAAGCTTCAGCGGGAGAGCGCCAAGGTTGATCGTATCGGCAACCTTCTTCGCTTCTTCACGCGTGTAGTTCCCTGTTATGGAAGCTTTCGTGTCGTTAATTTCGAATGTTACCCGAGGCGCGGACAATACAGTCTCATCCAAATAAATCGCCAGCAAATTTCTTCCTTCAGGAAGCTTGGAAATTTCGCGCGTTACTTCTGCGAACTTGCTCGCACTATTTAAGGAAATCGAAATTTCCCAACCGCCGAGCTGATTCTGGTAGATGGTTGCCCCGTTCTGCTTAAAGTCGCTGCCAACAAGTTCTACCTTACAATAGTCGTTGTTTTGTTCGCATCCTCGCATACTGCGGAAGGTCAGCTCAGCCGGCTTCTTGAGAATATCACGAACGACAGCCTCATCCGTTACGCCAGCAATTTTAACACGAATCCGGTTTGTGCCTTCCGGTGTAATTTCCGGCTCAGCCACACCGGTGCTGTTGGCGCGCTGTTCCAGACTTCTCGCAGTTTCACGCAAAGCATCCTGGGTAATCTTCCCGCCCTCGACAAGCGGCTCGGCTTCATACAGAATTTCAAATCCGCCCTTGAGGTCCAGTCCGAGCTTTACTTGCTGAACTAAAGACGGGCTGGTCACCGCGATTACACCCAGCGTAACGACGATGATCAGCACTAATGCAAGTATTCTTTTCATAACGCCCTAAATCCCCCTTATGTTCTCAATAGTCCTATTATAGCGATGCGAGAAAAACGAGTCAAAAAAAAGAACCCGTTTCTCTAAAAGTGGGTCCCGCGGAAAGCGTTAAGTGTCATAAAATTCATAAACGCCGTTACCTTGAGCGACAAAATATCATTCACGATCTGATGTAGCGCAGGCTGTCCATGCTTATGATACTTATTGCTGACACATTCCCAAATCTGTTCTGCCGTCACGTGCTCATAGCCGACCAGATGAAATTCCTCCGCCTTGCTCTCACACAGCGTCTCAATCCAGCCCTGTAGTTCCTCCTCTGTCAATGCACGCTCCTCCATACGTTAGATTAACCTCCTGCGCATGTTGATGCTTACTCAATTCGCCACGCTATGTCAAAACTCCTGCTTGCAGAAAATCATTCCTGATTTGACATGGAAGCGGACATGCGTTGCATATGTTGTACAAGAACGAACAACCTTCTGCAGAAAGACGAGGGAAGCAATGTGACCAAGCAAACGTTTATTAAAGGGGCCATGATTTTATTGGCAGCAGGCATACTAAATCGTCTTCTCGGTTTCATTCCGCGCATTGCACTGCCCCGGATTATCGGGGCCGAAGGTGTCGGACTGTATCAGCTTGGCTATCCCTTTCTGATTGTAATGATTACGATCATTACAGGCGGAATTCCGATTGCAATTGCCAAATGGACGGCAGAGGCTCAGTCACAGGGAGATACGGTTCGGGTCAAGCAGATTTTCAGGACCGCCCTTGCTTTAACAAGTTCTTTGGCCATACTTTTCACGGGACTGTCCCTGCTCCTTGCTTCGTGGATTACGACCCATATCCTTACCGACTCCAGAGTTTACTACACCTTTATCGTCATGACGCCGATGCTGCTCATTACAGCCGTTTCCGCAGTATACCGCGGTTACTACCAGGGCAAGCAAAATATGGTTCCTACTGCGCTTTCCCAAACTGTCGAAACCATATTCCGAATTGTATTTGTGCTGCTGTTTGCCAAGATCATGCTGCCGTGGGGGGTAGAGTGGGCGGCCGCAGGCGCCATGCTCGGTGTCGTCGTAGGAGAATTGTTTGGCCTGTTCGTGTTGTTGATCCAGTTCGCAAGGGACAAGAAGAAAGAGGAGATTGCGGCTTTCGGAGATTCCGTGTCCAAACCCGAAACGGCCAAGCCTGTGCTGGGTCGACTGCTCGGACTTTCCGTTCCGGTTACGCTGAGTAAAATGGTAGGCTCCCTGTCTTATCTGCTGGAATCGATTCTGACTGCCAGGAGCCTGGCGCTGGCAGGTATTGCAACCGGCATTGCTACCGCACAGTATGGTGCGCTTCAAGGGATGATTATTCCAATTGTATTGCTGCCCACCGCCCTCACCTACTCGCTCAGCGTGTCCTTGATTCCGTCTCTGTCAGAAGCTGCGGCTAAGGGAGATCGGCTGACCATTCACAAGCGGCTGCATCAATCCATGCGGCTATCGCTTGTTTGCGGAGCGCCGTTCGTCGTCATCATGGCGCTGCTCGCCGAGCCTATTGTCCGGATTTTGTACCATCATGCGGACATTGCGCCCATGCTTCAGTTAATGGCTCCGATTGCCATTTTTATTTATATGCAAGCTCCGCTGCAGGCAGCTCTGCAGGCGCTGGAGAAACCCGGCACTGCGCTTTTGAACACGTTTATCGGGGCAGCAGTCAAAATCATTCTCATTGTTCAGCTCGCTTCCAATCCCAGTTTCGGCATTTACGGCGCTCTCATTGCAATTAACGTCAATACAGTATTGGTCACGCTGCTTCATTACATTAGTGTCCGCAGATTGACCGGCTTCCATATGAAGCTGCTTGATTTCATCAAGGTCGGAGCAGCTATGGTTATTATGGGAGCAAGTCTCAAGTGGACACTGCAGATTGAATGGTTGACCCGGGAATGGCAAAATGTGCTGGCCGCCTGCGGCGCCGGCGCCCTCGTCTACTTGCTGCTGATGGCCATAACAGGCATTGTGAACCGGGATGACCTGTCTCGCCTTCCTTTAATTAGACGGTGGCTTGGCTGATAAACAGGCTACGCCTAGCGGAGCCTCTGGCCTCCCGTGTCCACATACAAACGCCCTTTATGGTCAATCGTGCAAAGAAAGACCGATTTCGTATCCGCAACCTGATGCTTTTTTAATTCATTTTTCAGCCAAAACCAGCTCCGATTCAATTTTTGCAAATTTTCCTCCTGCACTTCTCCGTCCATGATTAACGGTACCGGCAAATCTTCAAACCGGTAGTTTGGAGGAAACTGAAAATCCGTTTTGGCGAGGTACTGCCCCTGCTCTTTCTTAATCACAGACAGCTTGCCGCTGGTTTCCAGAATTGCGAATTCCACGTCTGCCAGACGTACCATGTCCTTCTCCCGAAGCTGCACCAGCAAATCATCGAAATTGTAGCGCTGCTTTTTCATTTCATCACGGTTCAGTTTCCCGTTTTCAATCAGAATGCTCGGCTTGCCGTCGAACAGAAGCCGCATTTTCCTGCTTTTCATAATCATCCAGGCGATTCCGATCTGAAGGATCATTAACACTGCGATCGGCAATAATTCTTCTGCCAAAGGCCTCTTTGTATCCTCAATAACAATAACGGCAATCTCCGCTATCATGATTGAAATGACCAAGTCAAAAACGGTTAGCTTGCCAATTTCCCGCTTGCCCATCAAGCGAAGCACCGCATATACGACAAAATAGATCAGAATGGTGCGCAGTATAATCACCATGTATTCCATCACGGCAGCCCCCCTTACCGTTATATTCATCGACGTGTGGATAGTTTTGCCGCTGCAAAACCACAACATACAAACTTGATATAATTGAAAAATTGGAAACAGACCCAAGCGGTACTATTTCCCCGAGCTTGACCATATTCTGATAGCAAAGCTGAAAAGGAGAGTTGAATGATGAATTCCGTAAAAAAAATTGCCCGCTTTCACATTGCTTCCCCCCTTTTGTCCGGTTTGATTTATGCGTTTATTTGGCTAGGCATCGGGACATTGATTTTATCGCTTCTGTTGTTTTTTAGCTCCTTGCAGGAGTCATCACTGCCTAATTATGCTTATGTGATTCACGGATTTTGCAGCCTGTTGGGAGGCATTGTCGCAGGGAGACGCTCCACGAGACGAGGCTGGTATCATGGAGGACTAACTGGTCTGGCTTACGGACTGATTGTACTGCTAATCGGCTTTCTGTCTCTTGATCAGTCATTGAACAGCCATAATGCATCTGTCCTTGCCCTTGGCCTGCTTGCCGGGGCGATTGGGGGAATGACCGGAGTAAACACCAGACAATCGTAAAGCGTATAACACGTTTTTGGAAGGAACGGCGGCGGCTTGCACAAGGACCCAGAAATACCCATGGAACAATATTATCTTGCTTAAATATTGAATGAAAAGCTGAAATCACACTCTCCCTTATGCTATACTGTCAATTGCTACTGCTTTTCGGCTCGCTTTTAAGGGGGGAGTACAGAGATGGTTTTATTTCATTCAATGGGTTCTGTGTCTTTGTACACATTCCTTGCTGTAGTTGCTTTGCTCGCATTGGGCACCTTCAGCAATCCAATTCGAGTTGCTTATTCTTTTGTTCGGCAGCTGGTTACGTCCAGAATGTATCTGCTCCACGTTGCAATGGTCGTATTCATATTGTTTCTGAACAGTGTTGAAATGAAGATTGAGCAAAGAATGACATACAATTATGATTTCACCGGCGTCATTTATTCTTTTGAGAAGGGCTTTGTCGCAGGGGTGCAGTCTCTGTTCGAGAATCCTGTTCTCACCGTCATTTTGGGTTTTATGTATATCGTTGTGTTTCAGTCCCTATTGCTCTCATCGCTGGGCATTTACTCATTTGAAGGCAGATACCGGATGTTCTATGCAACCTGCTACGCTATCATGATCAACTACTTGGTTGCCATCCCGTTCTATCTGTTCTTTCCGGTGAATGAGGTGTGGTCTTATGACACCAGTGTCCGCTTTATTATGCTGGATGTTTTCCCGTCTTTTGAAACCCAGTATCGAGCATTGTCCGGATTGGATAATTGTTTTCCCAGCCTCCATACGTCGATTTCGGTGACGTTGGCCGTGCTCGCCATACGATCGGGAAACAAACGCTGGGCCTGGTTTACCGGCATTAGCGCTGTTCTGATTATATTCGCAATCTTTTATATGGGCATCCATTGGCTAAGCGATATGTTGGCGGGAACAGTGCTTGGATTGTTGGCTTCTGCCGCTGGTCTTAAATTAAGCGCCTATACAGCAAGCCGCAATACGCTGGCGGATTCAAAGGCAACATCGAAGCTGGTCAAACAACCTGCTTACGATACCAAACGGTCGCCCGAAGTCTAAACAAAAACAAACGGGATAAGCAGATGAAACCGATAACGCCTGCTTATCCCGTTTGTTTTATTGCAGACGCTCAGCATCCGCATTATGAGAATAAAACTGTTGTTCTTTCTCATAATCATAGGTAAATTCATTCGTTTGTGAATACGAAGTTTCATTACGATATTCGATACTGCGAATCCAGCGGCGGATCATTGCATTCATCCCATCAGCCGCCTTGGTCGGAAGCTGATGACTCTCCCCTTTAAATACCAGTACATCATTGTTGGGCAGATTATTCTCCAATATCCTTAGGTAACGTTTGAAACCCCAGTCTTTTTTTCCGTATAGCAGCAATACTGGATTTTTAATATCTTTCAGTTGCTCCGTGCAGCTGTAAGCCAGACTGTAGCGATAATATTGGTGGATATTAGTTCGATTTCCTCTCCTGGCTTCCCGGAAGAGATTGCGGAAAGTTTGACGCTGGTCTGCATTGCCCCATGTAATCCCGAGCATTAATACCTTCATAGCAGCCCCCCATCGAGACAATTGGGCGGCAATCTTGATTCGCGAGCGAAGCACCCAGTCGCTGGCCTCAGACATAGCGCTTGCCAGAATCGCACCGGCAAAACGTTCAGGATAGGCAAGAAGCGTCTGCAGCACGACAGTCCCCCCTGTAGAGTAACCGCAAATATAGGCCTTCTCAAGGCCAAGCCGATCCATAAGCTGCTTGATATCTTCAGCGATAAGGCGATACGAAATCGGCACCAGCGACCTTCCGCTTTGTCCGTGGCCCCGGATATCAAAGGTAACGACCTTGAATTCATCCGAAAGCTGCACCTGCTGATACCGGAAATTTGCTCCTGTAAGAAGCGGGGGATGAACAAAAATAATCGGGATGCCTTCCCCTTTGACCGAGTAATGAAGCACAGTTCCGTTAATATTTTCCAGTTGCATTACCCTCGCTCCCTTGCTGCTTATTCATTCACCAACAGCTTTCCCACAGAGTCAGCAGAATATAAGGGAGCAAGTGCAGAACGCTGCGTGGCAGAGGATTCTTCCGATCGCTGTTAAAGCCCGATTCCTGCATTTAATAGAGGTTTGCAGGGGGAATTGGGCTCTAAAGGCGACCACGTCCGTTTCTCCAGAATTCCTCTGTCCCTTCGCTGCTCTCCTCGATGTCAACCACTCATTTTTAAGTTGAGCCTTTAAAAAAGAACGTTTATAAATTTTAAAAAAACGGCCAGGCTATTGAGCCTGACCGTTTCATTCGCAACTTCCTTACTCAGAAGCTGCCGAGGTTTGTGAAACATTGTTAATCGAACTGCGATCGAATGTCAATTTCGTTGCATCATTTACACGCAGAACGACGATATCGTCTGTAATTTCTTGAATCGTGCCATGCAAACCGCCGATCGTGACAACTTTGTCGCCTTTCTTGAGCTGGTTCAACATAAAATTGCGTGACTTTTGCTTTTTTTGCTGCGGGCGAATCAACAGGAAGTAAAACACTGCAAACATAAGGATGAATGGCAAGAGCATTCCCCAAATGCCGCTTCCTTGTCCTGCTGCATCAGCTGCTAACCACATCGTATTCCCCCCTCTCTAGAATCCTTTCTCATTATCAAAAAGGCCGTACTGGGCAAAAAACTGGTCGCGAAAATCTAGCAGTCTGTCCTCGGCTATTGCCTGTCGCACGTCCCTCATGAGCTGAAGCAAAAAATGCAGGTTGTGGTATGTCGTCAAACGAATACCAAACGTTTCATTTGCCCTAAGTAAATGACGTATGTAAGCTCTGGAGTAATTTTTGCACGTATAACAGTCGCACTGAGGATCAAGCGGACCAAAATCCTCAGCATACTTGGCATTCCGGACAACCAGCCTGCCGCCGCTTGTCATCGTTGTCCCATTGCGGGCAATCCGCGTAGGCAGCACACAGTCGAACATATCAATTCCGCGAATCGAACCTTCCAGCAACGCATCGGGTGAACCGACTCCCATCAGATAGCGCGGCTTGGCAGCCGGCAACAATGGAACGGTGTAATCCAAAACCTCGTACATGAGCGGTTTTGGCTCCCCGACACTTAGCCCTCCAATAGCATACCCCGGGAAATCCATGGAAGTCAAATCCATTGCGCTTTGCTTGCGCAAATCTTCGTACATGCCGCCTTGAACGATGGCAAACAGCGCCTGGCGATCTGAATTGCGGTGTGATTTCAGGCAGCGCTCGGCCCAGCGCGTTGTCCGCTCCAGCGACTGCTTGACATAACTGTGCTCAGCAGGATGAGGTGGGCATTCGTCAAAGGCCATCATAATATCCGACCCAAGCGCATTTTGAATTTCCATAGCTTTCTCCGGTGAAATAAACAGCTTGTCTCCGTTTAAATGGGACCGGAATTCTACGCCTTCTTCGGTAATTTTGCGCATATTGCTCAAGGAAAAAACTTGAAATCCGCCGCTATCCGTCAGGATCGGACGGTCCCAGTTCATAAATTTATGCAGTCCCCCCGCTCGCTCAATCAGCTCATGTCCCGGGCGCAAAAACAAATGGTAAGTATTTCCTAAAACAATATGTGCGTCCATCGCTTTTAATTCCTCAGGACTCATTGTTTTCACAGTTGCCTGCGTCCCTACCGGCATGAAAGCCGGCGTTTCAATGACGCCATGCGGTGTATGCAGACGGCCCAAGCGGGCTCCGGACTGCTTGCAAGTTTTTATTAATTCATATGTTATCGTCACAGTTCACTCTTCCAATCCTGTTCATAAAATAAACATGGCATCGCCAAAGCTGAAAAACCGGTATTTTTCACGAACCGCTTCAGCGTAGGCTTGCATGACATAATCCCGCCCAGCCAGTGCGCTCACCAGCATGACCAGCGTCGACTTCGGGAGGTGAAAATTCGTCACCAACGCATCGACCAGCTTGAATCCATAGCCCGGGTAAATAAAAATATCGGTCCAACCGCTGCACGCTTCAAGCTCCAGGTCGGCAAACCGCCCCGCTACTGTCTCCAATGTGCGTGCGGAGGTCGTTCCAACGGCTATAATACGACCGCCGTTCTGTTTGGTTTCACGAATCAGCCGGGCATTGGCCTCATCCAGTTCGAAATATTCCGAATGCATGACATGATCCTCTATCTGATCTGCTGACATTGGACGGAACGTACCCAGTCCTACGTGAAGCGTTATATAAGCAAGCCTGACGCCTTTGCGCTGCAACTGCTGCAAAAACGCTTCCGTAAAATGCAGGCCAGCTGTCGGTGCTGCCGCAGAGCCTTGCTGTTTGGCATAGACCGTCTGATAACGCCCCTTATCCTCCAGCCTTTCATGGATATAAGGCGGCAGCGGCATTTCCCCAAGCTGATCCAAAAGCTCTGTAAAAATACCCTCATACTCAAAAGTTACAATACGCGCTCCCATATCCCCTTCTGCTTCAACCGTTGCTTCCAGCAGCGGCGCGCCGTCTCCACGGTCGCCAAACGCCAGCTTCGCGCCAACTTTCAGCCTCTTCGCCGGCTTGGCGAGCGTCTCCCAGCGGTTCCCTTCAAGCTGTTTGAGCAGCAGAAGCTCGATTCGCGCTCCTGTATCGGGCTTTACCCCCATCAGGCGAGCCGGCAGCACCTTCGTATCATTCAATACCAGTGTGTCTCCAGGCTGTAAATAATCAGCCAAATCGGTGAATTGCCGGTGTTCTACCTCTCCCGTCTCCCGGTTCAGAACCATCAGCCTCGAAGCTGAACGTTCTGCCAGCGGAGTCTGCGCAATCAGTTGCTCCGGAAGCTCAAAATCAAACCAATCCACATTCATCTTTAGGTGTCATTCCTTAACTATAGTGATATCTTTATAATAGTATTTCAAAATAGATTGATAGTCATACCCTTGTTCCGCCAAGCCTTTGGCGCCGTACTGGGATAAGCCCAGTCCGTGTCCGAAGCCTGTCCCTGTAAATCGGTATGAGGTGGCTTTTGTCGCTGTTCGAATCGTACCTGATCCGTTCATGACAAAAAAGTTCTCGCTGTTCAAAGCCTTCGTCTGTCCGTCAGCCCCGACCACATATAATTGCTCTGTGCCAGAGCGTTCTTTTTTTGCATCGCCTCTGCCATGAACCGTCACTCTGGCCGTCTCATCCACCTCAAAGCGTGTGCTTGGAAGGCCACCCAGTGCTGATCGCAGCATATCTGGATAGCGGATATCCACTGTCTTGCCGTTGATGCTGATTGCAGTCACACGCCCGGATGGGCCTGTTGCAGTCACCTTAAGCGATTGAATTGAACCGCTGATCGGGGTCTGTACCCGTGCTTTCAACGATTCGAGCAGTTGATCCGAGGTAAAGGGCCCTCTGACCCAGTTGTTTTCATTCGATTGGACAACCTTCTCCAGTGCAATTACATTCGTCCCCGAATCAGCCTTAGCTACCGGATTGACGTTAGTCTGAATGAGCGGGATCGGTCTTATATTCGTCCCGTTCTCCTTGATGCGCATAATCGCGCTGCCGGCTGCCGTCTTCTTGCCTGTATCCTCTAGAAGGTCTTCCCGCACATAACCGACTTTGCCATTTGGCAGCGTAACCCGGTACCAATAATAAAGACCTTTCTCAGATACATCGTCAGGACTTTTCACCGATTTTAGATAGGCAACATCATTGCCCCAAATTTCCTTGCCGTCCGCCGTCATTCCTCCCGCATTGGACGAAAACAGCGCTTCAATCACTTTGCCTTGATAGGTCAGCACTTCCCCTACGGTGGCGTCCACTGCCTGAATGGTCGAAGCGGTCTCCCTGCTCGTTCCTTCATAAACCTGGCTGAGCGTGCTGTCGACGACATTTGCGATCTGGAATCCTATTCCTTGGTACCTTACGTAGCTTCGAGCGGCAACTGCCTGTGCCTTGAGCGCCTCGGGGTGCCAGGATGCCGGCATCTCTCCCCCTACAACCGCGTACAGATAGTGATCTATCGGCAGATCATTGATAACCGCCAGTTTGTCGTTAAACGAGCTGAGCTCAAAGCTGCCGCGGTATGTTCTCTCGGAACGCTCGGACAGCTTGATCGTGCTGTCCTCGGCCGTAGTTACCCATGCCTTTGCATCACCACCCGGGACAAGAAACAACGATGCCGCCGTTCCGGCTTTTTTGGAGACGGTATAATCGTCGCGAAGCTGCAAGTAGGCATCCGTACCGGCAACAGCCAGCTTGCCAAACACCGCTTCGGCCTTTGCCCTGATTGGTCCAAGTCCAGCCTGGCTTGTCTCAGCCCCAACATGAATATAGTATTGAAGCGGACTGACGCCCTGCGGCTTTTTCAAGGCGATATAGGCATCGACCCCTGCAGAGCCGGCGTCAGCCAGAACCTTTCTCGCCTCGGCCAGTGATGCATAAGGACCTGCCTCCAGATGGTAAGGACCCATGATCGAAATTTTGTTCTGTCCAAGCAGCTTGGTCAGTACAGCATTGCCTCCCCACTTGGCTGCGCCAGCCTTAGCCTGCGCCTCCGTGGCATAGGAGCCTTCCGTAACCTGATAAATGGTCTTGCCAGACTTGCTGGTAGAAGTCAGCAAAGCCGCATTCGTACTCTGCTGTAAAACATTCAGCCAGCTTAATGCAGTTTGAAAATCAGCCGTCTCTCCAAGCTTTACCTTATAATCATCCAACGTAAAACGGGCCAGTCTCCCCGGCTCTACCGTTGTCCAAGCTTCAGCGCCTGAAGGATTTCTCATCCCAACCGACAAGGGCTGGGTGCCGCTTAATGTGACAGCAGGCATAGTTGTCGTGTATTTGCCCGGAAGATTCAGATAGATGCCTACCCGAACATTCTCGGCGGCTGCCGCAGACCGTTCCCCGGCAGGCCATATCGACAGCATGACCGCTATTGCAACCGTTGCGGCCAGGACTGACGTGAACTTACGCATAATCAGCATGCCTCCTTAACGATTCATCCCTGTTCGAGAGCTAAGTTTATCCTCCTGTTTCGTCACTCCCAGATGCTTCCCCCGGCACAGGCAACCCCAGATGGCGGTATGCTTTCGGGGTAACGACACGGCCGCGGGGAGTGCGCTGCAGGAAGCCGATTTGCATGAGGTAAGGCTCATACACATCCTCAATCGTCTGCCCTTCCTCGCCGATTGTAGCGGCAATCGTATCCAATCCTACCGGTCCTCCGCGGAAGCTTGTGATCATCGCTTGCAGCATTTTGTGGTCGATCTGATCCAGCCCTCGCGGGTCAACCTGAATGAGCTCCAACGCTGAGGAAGCCAGCTGGTTCGTAATAATCCCGTCTCCGCGCACCTGGGCGAAGTCCCTGACCCGCTTCAGCAAGCGGTTGGCGATCCGCGGCGTCCCTCGGGAGCGCAGCGCAATCTCCTCCGCCGCCTCGCCAACCATCTCGACTTCCAAAATATCCGCAGCTCTGGAGACGATATAGGCAAGCTCCGGCACCGTATAGAACTCCAGGCGGCTCATAACGCCAAAGCGGTCGCGCAGAGGCGCTGAGAGCAATCCTGCCCTTGTCGTGGCTCCGATCAGTGTGAACGGCGGCAAATCCAACCGCACCGAGCGGGCGCTCGGACCTTTCCCAATCATAATATCTAGCGCAAAATCCTCCATTGCCGGGTACAGTACTTCCTCTACAGTCCGATGAAGCCGATGAATCTCGTCAATGAACAGCACATCGCCTTCCTGCAAATTCGTCAGAATCGCTGCCAGATCGCCTGCCCGCTCGATAGCCGGCCCTGAGGTCGTCCGCAAATTGACGCCTAGCTCATTAGCGATAATATTGGAGAGCGTCGTCTTGCCGAGCCCTGGAGGGCCGTACAGCAACACATGGTCCAGCGCCTCCTTGCGCAGCTTGGCGGCTTCAATATAGACTTTCAAATTCTCCTTCACACGTGACTGGCCGATATATTCAGCTAAATACCGGGGGCGCAAGCTTAACTCAACCGCCTGATCATCCATCATCAGATTGGCGGATATAATTCTTTCATCCATTCTGCCTTACCTCCCGTCAGCCCTTAAATAGCCATTGCAGCGCACGCTTCATCAAAGAATCGACCGATTCCTCAGCCGTCACCGAATCCTTCAGCCCCTGCCAGGCCCGATCAAGCTCAGCTTGCGTATAGCCAAGCGCTGCAAGCCCCTCCCGTGCCTCGCTCCACGCAGAAGGGCCTTCGCCTGCGCCCGACACCTCTGCAGCAGCGCGCAAACTTGTCTCCACCGTAGCCCCGAGCTTGTCCTTCAGATCCAGCACCATCCGCTGCGCCGTCTTCTTGCCTATCCCGGGCAGCTTCGTCAAAAAATTAAGATCCTCCTGCTGAATGGCCGCCACAATTGTCTCCGGACGTCCACCAGCAAGTACGCCGAGCGCAACCCGCGGGCCGATGCCGGATACGTCCAGCAGCTTGCGGAACAGCTTCTGCTCCTCCCGGGTAGCAAAACCGAACAGGTGAATGGCATCCTCCCGTACATGATGATGCGTATACATGGTAACCGGCTCATCACTGCGCTGAAAAAAATACGGATTTGGCGTGAATACGCGGTAGCCGATATCACGCACATCTACAACAATATATTCCGTCTCCCAATGGACAACGGTTCCTCGAATGAAATCGATCATTTTCCTAGCACCCCGTTAATTTTATTCACCAGTACAGCAGAGTGCGCATGGCAAATTGCAACTGCAAGGGCATCGGCCACATCATCAGGCTTGGGAACAACCGACAGCTTAAGAAACATCTTCACCATCTCCTGAACCTGCCGCTTCTCCGCCTTCCCGTAGCCGACCACAGCTTGCTTAACTTGCAGAGGTGTGTACTCGGCTATCGGGACGCCCCGCTGGGCTGCCGCCAATATGATGACGCCGCGAGCCTGACCAACGGCAAAAGCCGTCGTCACATTGCGGTTAAAAAACAGCTTCTCCACCGCCATGGCGTCCGGCTTATAACGGTCCAGGAGCGCGCAGGCCGAATCGTAGATCTGTAAAATCCTTGTCTCCTGAGGGGTATGGGCTTCCGTCTGAATGGCTCCGTACTGCACTGGAACCAGCTTGTTCCCTACCTTGTCGACAAATCCGAATCCGGCAATTGCTATGCCCGGATCTATTCCTAGTACACGCAATACGTCCTCTCCTATCATACAAAGCACTATGTACACAAAGCTATCTATCATTATAGCAAATGTTCGTACGAATGAGAACAAGCGCCGAAAAAAACGGACAATACCGCTAAAGCAGCATTGTCCGTTTTCGAGTTAATAACTTCTTTTCATGGCCCCTCTACTGGCGGGCTCTCTGACCGCAAACTCACTGTATGCGGAAAGCATGCTGTTGTAGTCGTCAAGGTCATTAATTTTAATCCCGTCAGCCAGCGCCTGCACCTGTTCCTTTGGAAGGCTGCTTTCCATATAGCTCATATCGAGCTGAAAAAAGGTGCGCATGACTTTTTCTTTGGCTGGTGGACCATCGAACAGCGACAGGTTGCCGTCTTTATCCAAACTCATGAAAGCATGTTGCTTGCATGCATCGGACAAATCTTGAATGTACTCGACCATAACCACTTGTGCTTGACCATTCAAATGGGCTGTCCATGCCGGATGCTTGCCCAGCAGCTCTATGATTGAACGGACATTCATCCTCCCAAGCTGGCTGAACTCCTCCCCGCATACATATTCCTTCTTAAGCAGTACTTCCAGTTCTTCGTGTTGATTCTGGAGCGCTTCAATGAGGCTGGCGGGGGCGTAATTATAATCCTCCATCCGAAGCTCAGCAGCTGTGGAAGCTTGCGGCGCAGCCAGCAGCGGCAGGAGCATAATAAGTATCCCGCCTAAAGTCCATAATGGCTTTCTGCGTTTGCGCAGCCGTCTCTTGAGCTTTTTCCATAAGCTGAATTCCATCATACGGATGTCCCCTTTTGTTTTTTTGTAGCATCCCCCCGGGGACTGGGGATTATGCACAGAACTGGAACCCGTCGCAATGCAAAATTAAGAGGACATGACAAATCCCCCGCACGTATTATGAGCGTACGGGGGTCAGTCGGGTTGTGGATTACACCTGCTATCGATTGATCCAGGGGTGGTTTTTCCGCGAACGCGAAGATTCACGGGATGAACTGGAGGACGTTGAAACACTTCGCACGGCTGCCTTTTTTGGCGCTTTGCTTTTGCGCTTGGGTGCAACGGCCGCTTTTACGGTACTGGTCGCGGCATTCTCCTGCTCATCCGTTCGCTTGTCACCGCCGCAATTGCATGGCTTCTTATGACCCGCTGCCGACTCCTTCACCGGATAAGAAGAATATGGACTTACAGAAGCTCCTGCATAATAACCTGGTGCCGGATAGTTCCATCCTTCCGCCGGACTCACCGCTGTATCAAAGCCCGGGAAACCTCCCTGTGCATGGGTGTAAAGCGCCGGGTGGGAAGAGTAACCATAGCCTCCGGCTGGATAAGGATAGGCTTCTGTGGACGCTCCCCCAATTTGCGATGGATAAGAATAGTCTCCATATGGTGAAGCTGCATATCCGCCGTCTGGGAAAGGACTTGTCGCAAATGGCGAATAGCTTCCCCAGACGTCCGCATGAGATGCATGCGGCCATTCATGCTGATACGGCGACTGTGAAGGCAGGAACGATGACGAGTAGGCCTGGGGGCCATAGTAGACAGGTGCAAGTTGAGCGGGTGAAATGTTAGGCGGCTGATTCGGCGTTACGCTCGATGGCGAGACGTTCGGTGCTGAATTAGGTGATACGCTAACAGGCGAAACATTTGGCGCTGCGTTCGGCGCTACGCTTGACGGTGAGACATTCGGCGACCAATTTGGCGTTACGCTTGACGGTGAGACGTTCGAAGACCAATTTGGTGTAACGCTTGATGGTGAGACGCTCGGCGACCAGTTCGGCGTTACGCTTGATGGTGAGACGCTCGGCGACCAGTTCGGCGTTACGCTTGATGGTGAGACGTTCGAAGACCAATTTGGCGTTACGCTTGCCGGAGAGGCATACGACGACCAGCTTGGCGAGACGCTCGACGGTGAGACATTCGGCGACCAGTTCGGCGTTACGCTTGATGGTGAGACGTTCGGTGACCAGTTCGGCGTTACGTTTGCTGGCGAGGCATACGATGACCATTTTTGCGATGTGCTTGCTGGAGAAACATTTGGAGAAATATTAGGCACGACATTTGCCGGTCCGATATTCACATTGACGGAGTGCTGCTGAACCGCATAACCATGATGGGTTACTGCCGGTGAGACGATCTGGGGTATCTTCGGCAACGGATAAGAAGTCAGCGCTTCAACCGCCGGAATTTCCTTTTGCTTGAATAAATCAGCACTCGGCGTTTTTTCTATATGAACAGGGGCTTCCTTTTTCACTTCTTTTATTTCTTCTTTTTTCTTTTCTTTTTTCTCGACTTCTACGCTCTTAACCTTTTCTGGAAGCGGTGTTGGTGTTGGAACTGCAATTGGCGCAGTTTCTTCCTTCTTCGACTTCACAATTTGCTCTGTCGATACCTTTTGAACGGCGGTGTTGGGTTTTTGATTTTCGCTTTGAGTCGACTCAGGCCAAACCTTTTCCCCTGAGCTTTCTTTGGGAATGTTGACTATTTCCCCGACAAGCAGCGCATTCGGGTTTTTAAGCTGCGGGTTGGCCTTGATTACTTCATTTAGGGAAACGCCCCATGCCTTGGACAGCTTCCAAAGCGTATCCCCTTGCTTAACGACATGCTGATGAAGGATTTCCACTTCATTTGGCTTGTGAGGAGTTGTAGTTACGGCAGAAGGGATCTTCACCTTAAGTCCAACATCAATTTCGTTGGGATTTGCAATTCCCGGGTTCAGCTTAATGATTTCATCGAGTGGCACCCCGTATTTCTGGGAGATTGTATACAGGGATTCGCCTTGCTTGACAACATGGATTTTCACTCGCATTAACCTCCTATCACGTTCTAGGCTTGCAGGACATGAATCGACACCTGCTGACCATTGATCTTTACATCCTATGCAGCGGATAGGCCAATGTCCACTAAACTGTAAAAAAAATCCCGCAGACTTGGTCTGCGGGATGGACAAATGTCCTGGGTTAGTCGATTTTCACACCGTCTACTTCTACAATTTGACGGAATTCCGACACAGCCATTAGTCCTTGCATCTCCATTATTTATAGGAAAAGCTGGGATAAGAGCCAAGAACGCGGATTTGACACCCGATCGCTTCAATCTCACTGATTGCGGATTGCAAAAGCACAGATTCAATCGGCATTTCAATATCAATGGTGAAATAGTAATTGCCAAGCCGTTTCTTCGTCGGTCTGGATTCAATTTTGGACAGGTTAATGCGCCGCCATGCAAAAGCCGACAGCACCTGGTGCAGGGCACCCGGATAATCCTCTGGCAAATGAATCACAACGCTTGTCTTCCTCACGTCAGAGACGCGAGCCTCAAACGGCTTGCTGCCCACAAGCAAAAATCTTGTATAGTTATTGCTATGATCGGTCACACCTTGAGACAATACATCGAGCCCGTGCAGCCTTGCTCCCGCCTGAGTGCCGATAGCAACCCAGCCCGCGCCCCGATTCTCTTTCACAAGCCGGACCGCCTCCACAGTACTGCTGATCTGCTCCAGTTCGGCATGAGGCAGATGCTCCCGCAAATATTGGGTGCATTGGGCGAGCGCAACCGGATGGCTAAGCACCTTGACGATCCGCTCTCTAGCGAGCGTTCCGTCGGGATGCTTCAATTCATCGCTGTGCCCAATCAAATTCTGAATAGAGGGGTACACCCACTCTGCCTGAATCGGCAACTCGACCTCATTAACCAGCCAATCCAGATGCAGGCTTACCGAACCTTCTATCGTATTCTCAATTGGAATGACGCTGTAATCGGTCTTCCCTCCGGCAGTGGATAAAAACACATCTGCGATCGGCTTGTAATAGTTCCATTTCACCTCGGCTCCTGCAAACAAATATTGTGCCGCCTCGTCCGAAGTACTGCCTTCTGGTAATAAAGCTACGCTTATCATGCCTTTACTTCTCCTTTAATCCACTCCATGAGTGAAATCTCTCCGGTCGGTCCGTCCAACCACTGCAACTCAGGTCCAGTCAGGCAGGGCTTCAGCCAAACAGACTTCGCCTCGACCCCTTCATTTCCCAATGTATCCAGCAGGAAGCGCTCTAATTCATCTTTGCGTTGGCTATCTGATTCGATCAGCGCCAGCAGCGTCGGTCCGGCTCCGCTTAATGCAGTTGAGATTGCCCCGTGTTCTCCCGCATCACGAAGTATCTGCGACATTCCCGGAATAAGCGCCGCCCGGTATGGTTCGTGTACACGGTCCTTCATCGCATAGCGAATCAGGTCGATTCTCCCGGATGCAAGCGCGGCGACAAGCAGAGAGCTGTGACTGATATTGTATACCGCATCCTGCTTGCTATACTGCTGCGGCAGTGCGTGACGAGCCTTCTCGGTCGCCAAATGAAAATCCGGGATTGCGACGAGCATATCAATTCCTGCAGGCGGCTCCAGACGAATATGGTCGACCCGATCCCCATCCCAGGCAGCAACAATAATGCCCCCGAACAACGATGCGCCCACATTATCCGGATGACCTTCCAGACGAGTGGCGATGGTAAACAATTGCTGCTCCGTTAGTGGGAAGCCTGCCAGCGCATTAGCTGCGACCAGCGCGCCGACAATTGCCGAGGCGCTGCTGCCAAGGCCGCGAGTCAACGGAATATCGCTGTACATGGCAATGTTAAGCTCCTGCTCCGGCAGTCCCGCTTCCTTGAATACAAGCTGGGCCACTTTATAAAGCAAATTCGATTTATCCCGTGGAATGGATTCCATCCCGTTCCCAAGCAATTCAATTTCTGTCTCTTCATCGGCGATAGACATATCAATCCATGCATAAAGAGATAGCGCCATTCCAAGCGTGTCAAAACCTGGTCCCAAATTTGCTGTGCTGGCCGGAATTTTTACAATAATCCGACGGTTATCCATGTGTGTTCTCCTTCCAAAAACATCATCCACGTCCGCCCGGCTTAGCTTAACCTTCTACACGGTAGACGCTCTTCACTTTGCGAATGACATCAAGAGATTCAAATGCATGAAGCACTCTTTTCATGGCTGCTTTATTCGCATCATGAGTAATGACGATAATTTCCGCATCCGGATTGTTAGGATTCGGCTGTTGGAGTACGGACTCCAAACTAACATCGAATTCAGCGAATACCTGTGTAATGCGGGCGAGCACGCCTGCACGGTCGTCCACGTGCAGCAGCAGAAAATATTTATTGGAAATTTGCTCGTCTGTTTTCAGCTTTTTCTCCTTGTATGTGCCGACCGCGTGCTGGCCATTGATGCCCAAACGCAGGTTTTTCACTACTGCCACAAGATCGGCTACAATAGAGGTAGCCGTCGGCAATTCGCCCGCTCCCGGACCATAGAACATCGTCTCTCCAACCGCCTCGCCATATACGTACACTGCATTAAATACGCCGTTTACGGAGGCAATCGGATGCGTATTCTTCACCATGGTCGGCTCTACGGTCACGCTGATGAAACCATCCTGGCTGGTGGCAATACCGAGCAGCTTCAGCTCATAGCCCAGTCGCTTCGCATACGCGATGTCCTCGCTGCTGACTGCGGATATGCCTTTTGTACTCACATCCTCCAGAGCAACGTCCGTGCGGAAACCAAGTGTAGAGAGGATCGTCATTTTACGCGCCGCATCCAGCCCCTCCACATCGGAGGTCGGATCAGCCTCGGCGTAGCCGAGCTGCTGCGCTTCTTTCAGCACTTCGCTGTACGAAGCGCCTTCCTGGCTCATTTTCGTCAAAATATAGTTCGTTGTGCCGTTCACAATACCCATAATTTTTGTAATGCGGTCTGAAGAGAAGCCTTCAATCAGCGTTCGGATGATTGGAATTCCGCCTGCTACGCTCGCCTCGTACAACACATCACAGCGATTCTCCCCTGCCTTGGCAAGTATCTCCGGACCATGCAGCGCCATCAGGTCCTTATTGGCCGTTACGACATGCTTGCCGCGAGACAAAGCCTCAAGAATGTATTCCTTCGTATTCCCAATGCCGCCCATCACTTCTACGACAACATCAATCTCGGGATCATGTACAATATCGTAAGGATCTTCCGTCAGCTTGGACGAATCAATTTGAATCGAGCGGGCTTTGCTTTTATTCTGCACCAAAATTTTCTCAATGACAATCGGCGAGCCAGTCTGACTTTGCAGATCATTTTGATGTCCTTCTACAATACGCACAACGCCTGTTCCTACAGTTCCCAGACCCAGCAGACCTACCTTTACTGGTTTCATTCGCTCTCCTCCAACCTACTATTCTATCCCTGCCCGATCACTGATGCCCGGCTTACGCCATCCTGGGCGCGAATCGATTGCAACAGCTCGGTAAGTGACTTATTCATTAATGCCGTATCCACCGTAATCACTACATTGGCAAGCCCTTGCAACGGAATGCTCTGGTTAATCGTCAGGACATTCCCCTCAAAACCTGCCACAAGGCCAAGTACCTTGGACAATATACCCGACCGGTGCTGCAAATCCATAGAGATGGTGACGATTTGTTCACGGTCCAGTTGGTCAAAGGTCGAAATGGCATCCTTATACTTGTAAAAAGCGCTGCGGCTCAGTCCAATCCGCTCTACGGCCTCATTCACAGTTGCCGCTTCCCCTTTGCGCAGCATCTCTTTCACCTGAATTGTCTTGACAATACCTTCAGGCAAAATATCTTCACGAACGACATAATAACGGTCTGCCATCAAACCGTCCTCCTGTAAAAGACAAGTGTATAACTATAGTGGACATTATATCGCAAACCCGTGAGTCCCGCAATAGGTTGTTTTGGGCATCACAGCAAAAAGGCATTCTCCCTAAGAGAATGCCTCCCTTGTATATAAGGCTCGGTATTAGCTTTCGGCTGTTGCCAAGGCCTATTCGAAAATGTAGTCGCTGCCTTCGAAGAACTCAAACGCGAAGTCACCGATCCGCACCAGATCCCCGTCCTTCGCACCAGCTTTGCGTAGCGCACTATCGACACCCATCTTGCGCATGATACGGGCAAAGCGCATGACCTCATCATAAGAATTCAAATTGTGGCGCTGCATGAACTTTTCGATATTCTCGCTTTCCACCACGTATACATCTTCTTCAATGTGAATCGTGAAGTCAGCCTCATCTTTCCTCTTGCTATACTTGAATACCTTCCGCTCTTCCGTCTCTTTGACTTCCTCTACTAGCGGCGTCTCTGGAATGGCATCGAGCATATCAGCCGCCTTGTACAGCAGCTCCTGAATGCCTTGTTTGGTCAGCGAGGAGATCGGCACAATCTCATATTCTCTGTCTCCATGATGCTCCTTAAGCTGCTGCTTGAACATCTCCAGGAAGTCTTCCGCATCAGGCATGTCCATCTTGTTGGCGGCAATGATTTGCGGCCGATCAGCAAGCTTCTCATTGTATTGAACGAGTTCCTCGTTGATTTTGATCCAGTCTTCATAAGGGTCTCTGCCCTCAGAAGCCGCCATATCCACAACATGGATGATGACGCGAGTCCGTTCGACATGACGCAAAAACTCATGACCGAGGCCAACACCTTCATGCGCCCCTTCGATCAGTCCCGGCAAATCCGCCATTACGAAGCTGCGCATATCGCCCACATCGACCACGCCAAGGTTCGGGGTCAGGGTCGTGAAATGGTAGGCGCCGATTTTCGGCTGTGCAGCCGAAACGACAGACAGCAGCGTCGATTTCCCGACGCTCGGGAAGCCAACCAAGCCAACATCCGCCATGACTTTCAACTCCAGCGTAATCCAGCGCTCTTGGCCCTCTTCTCCATTCTCCGAGATATAAGGCGCCGGATTGCTTGGCGTTGCAAAACGCATATTCCCGCGTCCGCCGCGTCCGCCTTTGGCGACAATAATCTCCTGACCCTGACGCGTCAAATCCGCAATAATTTCATTTGTATCCTCATCGACAACAATAGTACCCGGTGGAATCCGGACGATCATATCATCCGCACCCGCGCCATGCATTCCTTTTACCTTGCCTTTTTCCCCGCGCGGGGCTTTGAAATGCTTCTGATAGCGGAAATCCATCAGCGTGCGAAGTCCCTCGTCTACACGGAATATGACATTCCCGCCGCGCCCCCCGTCTCCGCCGGCAGGTCCGCCCTCCGGAACATAAAGCTCTCTGCGGAAGGAGATGAGTCCATCCCCACCATTACCGCCCTTTACGAAAATTTTCGCTTTATCTACAAACATGCTGTTCCTCCATTCAAGTCCAAAAAGCTTATCCCTTCGAAAATTCTACCATGCATTTCACATTCTTCATAGTCATGTCGCTATCTGTGCGGCGTAAAGGACTTTCCGCAATCAGATTATTGATCTTCTCCATCGTTTGCCGAGTCATGTCAGCCTCACCGTCATAAGTGAATTCAACTTCCAGTGCTTCCCCATGCTTCCTTATCATAACCTGTAATTCAACTAGATCGGTTTTGATGGCTTCGGCCTCTTCCCGGTAAAGCTCAATCAGGCCGATAAGCACCCGGGACAGCTGTTGCCCGCCTGCCGAGAGATGAGCAACGTTCACTTCCCCCTCCACGCTTACCCTGGCATGGAACGCAGAAGCGATCGTGCGAAGCGACTGAATATAAAAGACAAGGGCCGGATCACCGAGCTTGGAGTTGGCGCTTTCTCCGCTCATCCGTTCCCTGATCCTATCGACGAAATGGGTCACCTTGTCAGGCTTGTTCATCCGAATATATCCGTATAAGACCTGCAAATCATTCATCCAATCATGTCGATGATGATTCAAAGTCTGAATCGATGTTTCCTGCAGATGGCGGGTGATGCTCTCTAGTTTCTTCGCTTGTTCATTTCTGTCGAGCTTCACAATCCAATAAGCTGCAGCAGCGACCCAGACGACAAATAAGAGCAGCGTCCAAAAATGTCCCTCCCATAACCATAGCGTAACCGCAGGAATGATGACTGATACTGCTGCGGCAATTTTCAACGATTGTATGCAAATCATCTCCCATCTTATAAGTTGATTACTCCCAGCCTTTTACAGTATAGCATGGCCTCGGACAAAGTTCATCCTGAAAGCTGCACGGGGAAAGCTTACCCCGTAGCGTTCCCCCGCCTCCCTGGAAGCGTAAACGGCTTTGCCGTCCTTTGACGGCAAAAACTTCGTTTCATGGTGAAATATCAGCTCATTTACAAAAGGAACTTTATAAATGCTTATATTTTCAAAAAAATAACCCCGGCCCTTGACAGGACCGGGGTTACGTTCAAGCTTATTAAGCTTCAACAGCAGCAGCTACTGCTGCGGCTGGAACCGGATATACGCTCACTTTCTTGCGATCACGACCCCAACGCTCAAACTTAACTACGCCTTCGATTTTTGCATACAAAGTGTCATCTTTACCGATGCCTACATTGTTGCCTGGGTGGATCTTAGTACCGCGTTGGCGGTAAAGAATGCTTCCTGCGGTTACAGTTTGACCGTCCGCACGCTTGGCTCCAAGACGCTTGGAGTGACTGTCGCGTCCGTTCTTTGTCGAACCTACCCCTTTTTTCGATGCGAAAAGTTGAAGATTAAGTTGCAACATGGGTATCCCTCCCTTTTTACAATAATTGTTCCCGAATGACCACATAACGGCCATAGGATTGTTGTATGCTGTCCAGCATAACGACCATTGATTCAAGCAAGAGCTGTACCTTGGCATCCTTGTCAGCATCTGCTTCCTCGGGCACATCGGAACTCAGCCATCCGTCCTTCATGGAGGCCGGAAGTTGAACGCCTGCAAGTGCTTCGACCGAGTTCACAGCTCCTACCGATACGGCGGATACACCGGCACATACAATGTCTTTGCCACGGTCTGCAAAATTAGCATGTCCCTCAATGGAAAAACGCATAATTCGGCGGTCCGGGCTTCGTCTTACAATATAAACCGATATCATAAGAAGTACCTCTTAAGCCTGGATCTTGCCAATCGTTACTTTAGTGTAAGGTTGACGATGACCTTGCTTGCGACGGTAGTTCTTTTTCGCTTTGTATTTGTAAACGATGATCTTTTGTCCTTTACCGTGTTTTTCCACAGTAGCGGATACGCTCGCGCCAGCAACCACAGGGGTTCCAGTCACAAGACCTTCACCTTTGGATACTGCCAATACACGATCAAACGTTACACTGTCGCCTTCGTTCACTTCGAGCTTCTCGATATAAAGAACATCGCCCTCTTGAACTTTGTACTGCTTGCCGCCAGTTTCGATAATTGCGTACATAGTTGGTGCACCTCCTCATGTCCAAGACTCGCCTAATTCAGGTGGCCGCAAATTGCTCTGCCGCGCTTCAACCCGATCGGAGCGGTTACAGCACATGTATAGCCAAAAGCACTAGACACATACTAGAAGAGTTTATCACAACAGTGTATAGTTTTCAAGTGCTGTACTAAAAACTGCGCAGCAGTTTTCCTTTGCCCTGACAGGCGCCGCATGTTTCATAGAGCCTGCTCTCGACGTTTTCTTTTCCTTTTTTGCGCGTCATCTCCAGCAAGCCAAGCCTTGTCCAGCCGACCACATGGCAGGTTGTCCGATCTCTGGCGGTCAGTTTCTCCAGCTCACGCTTCACCTGCTCACGATGCTCCTCCAGCTCCATATCGATAAAATCAATAATGATGATGCCGCCAGCATCCCGGAGGCGCAGCAGCCGGGCAATTTCGAACGCAGCCTCCATATTCGTCCTGAACACGGTGTTCTCCAGATCAAGATGACCGGTATACTTGCCGGTATTCACATCGATTACGGTTAGCGCTTCGGTCTGCTCCCATACAAGGTCGCTGCCGCTCGGAAGACGAACCCGCTTGCCGAACGCGGATTCAAGCTGATCCTGCACCCCGAACTTTCTGAACAATTCGGCGTCGTTATGGTTGTAAAAGCGAATGCGGCTCTTAAGCTGAGGCGCCATCAGACTGGCATGACGAACCGCCTCCTCGTATTGCTGTCGACGGCTAATCCACACTTCGTCCAGCTCCGCATTCAACAGGTCCCTCACCATCCGCTGCATGAATCCGGCTTCGGAATGCAGCTCGGCCGGCGCCTCTGCATCGTTTGCCCCTGAGCTGATCTCCCGCCATTCAGACCTCAGTTGAAGCAGATCATCATGGAGTTCCTGTTCACTTATCTCAGAGGCGACCGTACGAAGAATAACACCTTCCTCGTCGGTCTTGAGCCTGCCTGCCAATTGCTTCAACCGCTCTCGCTCCTGCTCAAAGCCAATCTTTTTGGAAACGCCGATATAACCTGCAAGCGGCATGTAAACGAGATAGCGCCCGGGGAGAGCGTAATGCGTTGTCACCCGTGCGCCTTTGCCGCCAAGGGCTTCCTTGCTCACTTGTACAATCACTGTTTGCCCAGGCTTGACCAAGCTCGCAATGGGCGGCTTTTCCTTGGGCTGCTGCTCCAGATGAGGCGGAAGCAGATCATCCACATACAGAAAAGCGTTCTTGCCCTGTCCGATATCGACGAATGCAGCCTGCATGCCTGGGAGTACATTAACAACACGTCCCTTATAAATATTGCCTACTAGATGTCTGCCTGTCGTTTCTTCCATATAAAATTCTGTTAACTGTCCGTTTTCCAAAACCGCCGTCTGCGTCAATTGCTCCTGGCAGCGAATCAGCATTTGCTTCATAGAACACCAATCACCCGCTTTTTTGGTTGCTGAATCCATTTTACCTAAAAAGCTCCGCGACTGCACTTCCAGGTTTTCCATGCATCAAAAAATTGCTGACTACCTGCTCCTCCGGCAGCACGGTTACAACCGAACCCTTCATTCCCATAACATAAATCAGGTGATATTTCTCCTTGACCAGCCGCCGCAGCGTGCCCTGAATAGTATGATGTCCGGCAACAACAATCGGCTGGGCAAGCTTTTCCCGCTCCCTGTATCGATCCGCCCAACCTTCCCTGTGCATTAAAAACCGGACAAAAATAAAAGGGATATTGCGATGATAGCTCCAGTTGGAAGCAAACAGGAAAATGCCGATTGCCAACAGGTTTACTTGAATTCCCCCGTCGTTCATATAAGGAAGCAAGGAATAGATGATCATCAAAGCGCTGGCGAGCAGAGAAATACGGGCTCCCCATACGAGCGTAACATGGTAAGGCAGGCGACAGCTCATCCACGCTTGTACAATTCTCCCCCCGTCAAGCGGAAGTACTGGCAGCAGATTGAATAGACCGATCATCAAATTGGCTTGAATCAGGTGCGAGGCCCATACTGGGGTGATCAGACCGAGCTCTCCCAGCGCCCAGGCGGTCAGACCCATCCACAGGTTTTGCAGCGGGCCAGCCAGCGCAACAATGATTTCCTCCCTGGCTGGCAGATAGCCGGCCTCCTCTGTCTCAGCAACACCGCCGAATGGAAGAAGCTTGACTTCCCGAATTCGCCAGCCAAAGCCTCTGGCAGCGAATACATGGCCCAGTTCATGCACGAATACAAGTGCGAATAAGGTAAGCAATTCCAGAAAATAGCCAGTGATGACTGAAGCCATCATGATCAGAACAAACAAAGGATGGACAGACCAGCGAATGCCAAGCAGCTTATTCAAATGCGATCACTTCCGCAGGATCGACATAATGGTCGTTTTCCTTCACGGCGAAAAACAGCAGGCTGGAGCTTTCGGCTGTCCCCGGCTTCACGCTGCCAATTGTATCCCCCGCTTCTACCCAATCATTTTGAGCGACTGAAATTTCCGAGAGCTGCCCATAGATGGTCACCCGCTTGCCGCTATGCTGGATGACCACCGTATGCTCCGGCCCATTGCCGGAAACAAGCAGCACTCTTCCGGTCTGTGCGGCGTAGACAGCTCCTCCTTCTGATGATGATGCGATTTCCACCCCGTTTAACAGTTCTGCGAAGCTGCGGACAATAATGCCGTCCGCTACAGGCAATACGGTGCTTTCCTTAATACTTCCGCTCGCCTTCTGGGCCTGCGGCTGCCTGTCCCCGAAGATGGGAATAAAAGCGGGAGAACCGCTGAATGTATTCTCATACCAGACGGCAACAGCCTCAAAGTTCATATCTTGCGTCAGGGCATCCCGCACCAGGCGTTGACCTTCAATAGCCCATGGCCTGTCCAGATGAAACATACCCCATACCCCGGCAAACAGGATCAGGCTAAGCATCAACTTCATCAGCAGTTCCTTGCGCAAAATCGAATAATTTGGGCCAACATCATTCGGCGGTCCGCCCCCGGCAGTTGAGGGCATTTCATAAGTCCGAGGGGTCACCTCCCAGTTTCTCCAGCCGCCTCCCTTACTCTTCCACATGCGCTCGGGGTCTCTCACGTTTTCCCCGTCTGCGGAAGACAAAATATTTTGGTCAGGCTTTGGCTCTGGTGAAACTCCGTTATTTGCCGAATGCCTATGCTCCTCAGTTGAGTGAACAGCTGGTCGAGAAGAATGGACTGCACGCTGGCCATCCTTACTCTTCCACTTTTCATTATGAGGTTTTATTCCCGCTGGCCCGCCCCCCGTCATATCTGTTTGCTGAATGTTGCGCATCCGTTCCTGGCGGCGCTGCCTGATTGCATCTTTGATTTCCATATCGTGGCCCCCCAAATTATTCAACTCAGAGTATGTACCTGTTCCTGACAGTTTGTATACTCATTTATATGATAGGAAGGGCTTGTTTATGAGAAATAACAGCTCTCGTTCGCAGCGTTTCCTCGCCAGAGGTTCAAGACGGATTGAAGCAAGCGTAACCGGCTTTGCCGTCCTTTGACGGGCAAAAACTTCGTTTCGCGGAGAAATATAAGCCATTTATAAAAAAAAAGTACTGCCCTTGAACTTGCAGGGCAGCACTTGTAATCAATCCAGTTCGTATTTCTCCTGATGCGCTTTAATGCTGAACACGAGGCCAATACACATCATATTCAGAATAAGGGAAGTTCCTCCGTAACTAATAAACGGCAAGGTAATACCGGTAATGGGCATAAGCCCAATCATCATCCCGATATTTTGGAATATTTGGAAGACGTACATCGATACGATTCCGATAATGATATAGGAACCTCGCCGGTCATAGCACTGGAAGGCGATAATAATCATCCTGTATATGAGCAGGAAATACAGCAGCAACAGCACCGCTGCGCCCTGAAATCCGAATTCTTCTCCGATTACGACAAAAATGGAGTCCGAATACGGGTAAGGAATCATTCCACGCGTTTTGGACTGGCCTTTCATATAACCATCACCGGTCAGTCCGCCCGAGCCAATGGCAATCCGCGATTTATCCGATTGATATTTCGCAGCGTCGCTTGCAGTTTCGGGATTAATGAACGTATTGATCCGCTCATACCAGTGGATTTTTTTCTTCTCCATTAGATAATCTTTAATCTCTGTATTAAAAGTGTTAAACAAGCTGACAAATAACACGAGGGAAGCGACCACAATAACAAGTCCGATCAATACATGCAAATACTTGACATTGCCAATCCACAACATGCCAAGCACAATGAAAATGTAGATGATAGCGTTCCCCAGGTCAGGCTGAACCATGACAAGCAGAAAGGGAACGAATGTAATCAGCCCAATAGGGAGCAAATCTCCCAAAAACGTCAGTCTGTCTCCTTGCCTTCGGCCCATAAATACTGCCAGTACAATAATCAGGAGCGCCTTCATGAACTCTGCCGGCTGAAAAAGCAATCCGCCGGGCAACTGGAACCATCCTTTGGCCCCATTAATCTCTATTCCGAAAAAGTAGACTCCGGCAAGCAGCCCAATACCCAGGACATAGAGATAAATCCAGCCTTTCATCAGCAAGCGGTAGTCAATGAATACCGAACA
Organism: Paenibacillus roseus; assembly: GCF_016424485.1. Classification (GTDB taxonomy): domain Bacteria; phylum Bacillota; class Bacilli; order Paenibacillales; family Paenibacillaceae; genus Paenibacillus_D; species Paenibacillus_D roseus. The sequence goes on along the minus strand of NZ_JAELUP010000103.1, from coordinate 38,087 downwards.
TATAATGACCAGAAATCCGAGAGCGAAAAACAGCAGCGTCCTGATATCGTAGTTCTCATACCGCTCCCCAAAACCGACAGTCGCACTGCGGACAATAAAGAAGCTAATAATCATAAGCAAAATCAAGATGATTATTATGCTCCAGTCGAGCTTTTTCAGTTTGTTTAGCAAGGGCTTATCATCCTATCCCTAAAAACTTCCTGAAGCGTTTGAATACACCGCTCTTGTCTTCAAGCGACATGAGCGGGACCATATCCCCCAATATCCGTCTGGCAACGTTCCGATAGGCGATAGCCGCTTTGGAAGACGGGTCCATAACCGTAGGTTCGCCGGTATTGGCAGCCTTGATGACTTTTTCATCATCAGGGACGATGCCGAGCAGATCAATGGCCAGCACCTGGCAAATTTCATCGATGTCCAGCATATCTCCGCTTTTGACCATCGTGGGACGGATACGGTTAATGATCAATTTAGCCGAGATTTGCGATTGCTCCAGCAGGCCGATGACCCGGTCCGCATCACGGACAGCTGCATTCTCAGGTGTTGTCACGACAATCGCTCGGTCAGCACCGGCAATCGCATTTCGGAACCCCTGCTCGATGCCCGCCGGACAATCGATGATGATGAAGTCAAATTCCTGTTTGAGCTCCATGACGATATCTTTGACCTGCTCTGGACTAACCGCATGCTTGTCTTTGGTTTGCGCCGCGGGGAGCATATAAAGCTCATCAAAGCGCTTGTCCTTCACCAACGCCTGATTGAGCCTGCATCTTCCCTCCGCAACATCAACCAGATCGTATATAATCCGATTTTCCAGCCCCATCACCACGTCCAAATTTCGCAGGCCGATGTCGGTATCTACCATACATACCTTTTTGCCCAACAGAGCAAGCGCTGTTCCGACATTGGCGGAGGTCGTCGTCTTCCCTACTCCGCCTTTCCCTGATGTAATTACTATCGCGTCTCCCATGCCCTACACTCCTTTAAACACGATCGGATCTTTGCGTAAACGGTATAACTGCGTAATTTTATCGATCTGCATTTGGCCTTCCTTCAAACAGGCAAACTCCATTGCAGCATCCCCAGATACCCATTCATCTGGCGGACGGCTGATGACCCCGGCAATTCGAAGCTGGGTAGGCTTGAGCAGCGATGCCGCAATGATGACATCCTGTCTGCCGTCCACTCCGCCGTGCGCCATACCCCGGAGCGCTCCAAGCACATATATATCGCCCGTACAATATAAAGTTCCGCCCGGGTTAACATCGCCCATAAGCACCAAATTGCCATCATGTTCATAGGTTTGTCCAGAGCGAATAATACCGGATATAATTTTCAGCTCGACAGCCTCTTTGTTCTGCGCGGTCTCCGGCACTGCCGATTCTATTGATTGAACAAGCAGATTCCCACGCTGGCGAATCATGGTTCGAATCTGTTCCTTCTGTTCATCTGTCACCAGGCGATTGCCAAGCTTGACATGAATATGAATGAGCGGACCGGTCAATACTTGCAGGTGGGTTTTCTCCAGCTTGTTTTGAAGTTCATCAAGCAAAATTGAAAACTCGCATTGATCGTCAAACAGGAAGAGCAGCCCCTCCTTGACTCCTTTAATTGTAATATGCTGCTTCTCCGTCACGAACTTCCCACCTCCACCTTAAACAATTCTTTCCGCAGCCTTTGGAATCCTGCTTTTACTTTTTGTTAAATCGAGAATTCCTTTTGATTACTTTCCCGAATCTACTGAAATTCCAATTCCCTGTTGGCCGACTCAGCTTTATAGCTGGGCTTGCTCGTTCTCTTCTTTTGAGTTTTTGCGAAAAGCTCCTTCAAACCATCGCCGTGCCGGTATATACAAGATCAAGGCAAAGATCAACTGTAAAAACAGACTCGGCAAGATATGATGGGTTAACGCCCAGACATAAGGCTGTTTGTTAATTTGAAATACGGTATAGACCATAAACACCACCGTATCCAGAAGCAAACAACCCATGCCGATTACGGAGATGGCTGTCAGCATCGGTGGACGCCTGTACTCCAGCAGCAATCCGGCCAAATAACCACAAAGTCCCATGGAAAAAGAATGAATCCCGATAATATGGCCATAAAACACAATATCTTGAAGCATTCCGAAGGCAAGGCCAAGAAAAAGCGCCACATGCCTGCCAGCATACATTGCAGCAAACAGCACAAACACGAACACAAAATGCGGGATCAGCCTGTGCGTCCACCCAGTAGGAATAAGCCAGGTTACGATTGTCCCTTCCAGCAGGAACAGGAAAAACATAATCAGAATAATCCAATGAAGCTTCATTCTTTCTGGCCCTCCGCTTCAGGATCCGGGACCTTTACAACCAGTACTTCTCTTAATTTGTCCAGTTTGGCCGAAGGCTCAATATAAGCGGTATAGGTCAGACCGAAATCCCCTACCTGCTTCGATTTGACCTTGCCGATTTCAATCCCCCGCGGGAAAACAGAGCCGAGACCGGACGTGATCACCATGTCCCCTTCTTGCAACGGGTCATCCTCGGCAATTTTGCTCATCATCAGCTGTCCTGTCTCGCTGTTGTAGCTCTCAACAATCCCGAACGAATCTTTACCGCTTACCGTAGCGGAGATCTTCTTGGAACCGAAAGAAGATTGCGCATTCAATTCGGTGATCGGCATGACCGTGGAAGTAATCGGGGAGACTTCGCTAACAAGGCCAACCAATCCGTCAATCGTGATTACCGCCATATCCTTTTGAATTCCATTTTTCGAGCCGCGATTGATTTTAAACGTTTTGTTATAGGCGTCAGGATTCGCGGCAATTACCTGGGCAATCAGATATTCATAATTATTTTGGTTTTTCTGCGCTTCTGTGAATTGAAGCACGGATTTATAGTAATCATTATCTTCCTTCAAATAATTATAAGTGCTCCTGTCTCTCGCATAACGGGCAACCGTAGTGCGGAGTTGCTCATTCTCTTCATAGAGGTGCCGCATAGTCCGAATATCCTCAAACAAGCCCGCCATATAACCAGCGGGCTTGTAAAGCCAGGATTGCAGCAGTGCTACGGAGTCATTAATAAATTTTTCTGGCCATGACAGGTTTTTCCGGTCACTAAGGGAAAAACCCATAATCGCCACAAAAAGAATCAGCCCGATCAACATCAGGAACAATCTTTTATTCCGCATAAACTTGAACAGCTAAATCACCCGCCTACTTCATCATCCGTTTTCCTTTTTCCGTAGTACGGCTGTCCCGGTCATATAGGTCCCAAATAAAACCGCCAACTCTCCTACACTAGGAACTAAATAAGTTTAATGAATGACTTCCGAATAGGCCGTGTGAAAGGTTCCTCCGATCGCTGTTGTTCTGTGAACAAAGGCCATCGCTTCGCTTCTCGAGAATCCTTTCACACTCTGGCTACTCGACTTCCGATTCTTTCGTTTAACTTATCTAAGTGCTGGCAGTAGCCTGCTATTTTTTAAAGCGGGAGGACGAGCCATTTCTGGATTTAAACAAGTGAATATTATCTAGCGCCCTGCCTGTTCCAATCGCTACGCAATCCAGCGGATTCTCTGCTACGATAACAGGCATGCCAGTCTCTCCGGCCAGCAGCTTGTCCAGATTGCGGAGCAATCCGCCCCCGCCCGTCAGAACGATTCCGCGGTCCATAATATCAGCTGACAGCTCCGGCGGACATTTCTCCAGTGTAACCTTTACCGCATCCACAATCGCATTCACGGTATCCGACAACGCCCCGGTAATTTCATCCGATGTAATGGAGATGGTCTTCGGCAAGCCGGTAACCAAATCTCTTCCGCGGATTTCCATAGCTTCCTTCTTGTCCGTTTCCAGGGCAGAGCCAATCTCCATCTTAAGCTGTTCCGCCGTGCGCTCCCCGATCAGCAAATTATACGTACGCTTGATATACTGAATGATCGCTTCATCCATCTCGTCACCGGCAATTCGGATCGAGCGGCTGGTTACGATACCTCCAAGCGATATAACCGCAACTTCAGTCGTTCCGCCGCCGATGTCGACGACCATGCTGCCAGTCGGCTCCCAAACCGGAAGATCGGCACCGATCGCCGCGGCGAACGGCTCTTCGATTGTATAAGCCTCTCGTGCTCCCGCCTGCTTGGTTGCATCCTCAACAGCGCGTTTCTCTACCGCAGTGATGCCGGATGGCACGCAAACCATAACGTTCGGATGGCGCGGAAACAGTGAACGTTGCTTCTGGGCCTGCCGAATAAAATATTTAATCATTGTAGAAGTGGTCTCAAAGTCAGCAATAACGCCGTCCTTCATCGGTCTCACAGCACGAATATTTCCCGGCGTACGGCCAATCATTTTCTTCGCCTGTTCGCCAACAGCTTGGATCGTCTTGGTATCCGTACGGAGGGCGACTACAGAAGGCTCACGGACTACAATGCCTTTTCCTTTAACATAGACGAGTGTATTTGCCGTTCCCAGGTCAATGCCCAGATCTTTTGTAAAGCCACCAAACATGTTAATCTTCCTTTCTGTCATCACGACAATACCTCTTAATTATATTACATGAAACCCTGCTCCTTCAAACTTGTATATTGAAGGTCGCCGATTACAATATGATCGAGTACATCAATGCCTACCAGTTCGCCCGCTTCAACGAGCCGCTTGGTCATTTGGATATCCTCCGGACTTGGAGCCGGATTCCCGCTCGGATGATTATGTACGCAGATGATCGAAGCGCTGCTGCACTTGATCGCCGCTCTGAACACTTCTCTGGGATGCACAAGCGAAGCGTTCAGCGTTCCCACAGACAGTGTCTCCTCCGCAATCACGCGGTTTTTGGTATCGAGAAACAGACAGACAAAATGCTCCTTCTTCAAATACCTCAGCTGCTCCATCATATGATCCGCGACATCTTTAGGACTGCGAACCGTCATTCTCTCCTCTTGCGTACTTCTTGAGAGACGACGTCCAAGCTCAATTCCTGCCTTAAGTTGGAGGGCCTTGGCGGTGCCAATCCCTTTTATTTTAGTGAGTTCTTCAAGACTCATATCAACAAGATTATGCAAACTTCCGCACTCCCGCAGTATGCGCGCAGCCAAATGGACGGCCGACTCCTGCCTTGTGCCTGTACGAAGCAAGATAGCGAGCAATTCGGCGTGACTGAGCGCCTGCGCTCCATTTTGAACCATGCGTTCTCTAGGTCGGTCTTCACTCGGGACGTCACGCATGACTACAGATTGTATATGCATCGCTTTCCCTGCCTTCGGCAAATAAATTTAAATGACTTGGATATCAAACTCCAGCAGCATGTCCGACAAGAGCGACAGGGACAAACCTACAACATTGAAATAACAGCCATCGATGTGATCGACAAGCGTAGCTCCAAGTCCCTGAATCGCATAGGCTCCAGCCTTATCCATTGGTTCCCCTGACGCGACATACCGCTCGATCCGTGAGGAGTCGAGCGGCTTCATGTGAACACGAGTTGCCAAATGGGATACGACCTCACGCGAGGTTAGCAAGTCAACACAGGCAATAGCGCTATACACTTCATGTATTCTCCCCTGCAAATGCCCCAGCATACGCCGGGCATCCGCTTCATCACGGGGTTTGCCCATTACTTCTCCGTTCAGCACAACAATTGTATCAGCACCGATAATCAGGCTCCCTTGATGATCCTGCTTGTCCGAGGCAAGAAGCTCTCTGACTGCTCTGGCTTTGCGGAGCGAAAGCTGCTCTACAATCTTCGCCGGAGACCAGTCATCCGGTGTACTCTCATCGACATTAGAAGCCATGATTTGCACTGGAAGAGTTAAATTTAACGATTGCAGAAGGGATTGACGCCGCGGAGAAGAGGAAGCGAGAATGATTTTTTGCCTTTTCATTCAGCCATCTCCTTAATTAGCTCAGCCACACTTCCGGATGGTGTCCGGAAAAGCCGGCTTTTACATTTTGCGATACAGCCATATAGCTGCACCCGCAGTCAATATGCTTAGCAGACTGACCTCAATCTTTAAAGTCAGATCATAGCTGAAAACAACCAAATCCGCAGCCGGAGACCATGTCAAATTTGTCGTTCGCGTAAGAAAAGACAGGCCTGGCACTTCTTTGAGCCATTGCGCAAGCAAAGATCCCCCGACCAGACCCAATCCGATAAACAGTAGAAGCAACCAACCGTTTTTCTTCATCTTCCAACTTCCCTCGCCATATTTTGACACCTGAATTCAATTATACGTTGGTTAGTGAGCTATTACAATGTGCGAATACTCCCAATCCAATCTTTTTGCGCCAGAACAGCCTCCATCAACTCACTTTGGGCAGTCCACATATAAGAGCGGGCAGGGTTTTTATCAAATTCTCCCAAGGCCGCTGCAATCGTCTGCAGGGATTGAACCATCTGTTCAAAAGATTTTTTTCCATTCTCAGGCAGTTGCTGCTTGAGCTTTGCGGCAAGGCCCGTCCATTTCTGATGAATCGTTTTCCATGGGGAACCGTCAAAGCGCTGAGGCTGCTCCTTTTGAAGCTGTTCATTCGTCACGCTGCTGAACGTACTTATCAACTGGTCGGTCTCTAATAGAAAATTTTCCAGAAGCGCACTGTCCCCCTGGAAAGCAACTTCGGTAAGGGCAGGGACCGTCAGCCGGGAAATGTATACATTCAGCCCGTCAAGCAGTTCCGCAAGTTTGGCGGCCTCAGCTTTGCCGCTGGCGATTCCCGCATAGACGCGATATTTGTCCACTGAGCTGGAAGCCGCGGCCACTCCGCGCTGGTCAAGCTGGGAGAGTGCTGTCTGCATGCCTTCCTGGCTGCTGAACACTCCATATTGGAGTATGTAATAATTTGTTTCCGGGCGATTCAGTTGAACCGCAGTTTTTGGAGTCTCGTTTTCCGCATTCTCCGGGCCGCCGATTACAGACGCAGGTCTGTTAACAGATGGAGGGGCAACCGGAGTCGGTGGATCGGACACAGCGAGTATCTTCGCTTCGTTGTTCTGCCATGCATTTTGTCCGGCGAATAAAGAGAGAATCAGATAACCGAACAAAGCTCCCGTAGCAATTGCTCCAGTAACCGAGACTGCAACCTTGAACCAGGATGGTCCTTTATCCGTATGCCGAATCGAAGGGGAATGCTCATCCTTAACATCAATGATGATTTTCCTGCGTCTATCGGAGATTCTTTTGTCAATCCGGCCTGGAATTCGGGAGAGATATGAAGATTCACTTGTTATCTGTTCCCCCAAATCTATAGGAGCCGGCGCCCTGCCGTCCGCTTCCCGAATAAGCGCTCCCAGCGCTTCGGGGTTATCCTGGAAGGGGCTTTCAGAGGAGTTGCTCTTTTCCGTAAAGGGAAACTCCTCATGATAGCGGGAAACTGCCGAATGGCCATCCTTCACTAAATTCTCTTCATTGCCGACAAGCGAAAATTCCGATCCGGGTGTTTCATTCCGGCCCTGCTGCGCATTTCCCTGATTATCAAAGCGAAAGGTAATCCGGGCTTTTGAGTTCATCCCACTCTCTCCTTGTCCTGTGTCATTCTACTACATTCTATGAGAGAAGGGAGAGATATATGATTTTTTTAATAGTTTAAAAATCTCTCATTTTCTCAAACGCTGGCCCTCCCGCCTCCTGTATAAATATATAAACAGCGAATGAAGGTCGAGCAGGGCCTCCGATTCAACATTGTTTATATTAAAAAAATCTGCAAAGGGAGCTGCTTCGCGCAATTTCCCTTGCAGATTTCTGATTAAACAATGTTTCGCAAATGCTTGGCCAGTTGGTCGGATGTTTTCCAAATGTCTCCAGCACCCATCGTAATGACCAAATCCCCGCTTGCTACATTTTCTTTCAGATATTCAAGCACATCTTCCTTGTTCGGAATATAAGCGACGTTCGGGTTGCTGTTGGACCTGATCATCTCAACAAGCCGTCCCGAATTAATCCCTTCAATTTGCTGTTCTCCTGCCGGCGAGTAGATATCGGTAATAATAACCTCATCTGCCTCCCCGAAGGCTCTGCTAAACTGTTCCAACAGGAAATAGGTCCGGGTATAGCGTTGCGGCTGGAATACGGCTACGATTCGCTTCCCTGTAGCCTTCGCTGCACTGATCGTCGCCTGAATTTCAGTCGGGTGATGGGCATAATCATCAATAACCAATATATCATTGACCTCGCCAAGCACCTGGAAGCGCCGCTTGGCTCCCTTGAATTGCGATATGGCGGCTGCAATAGCATCAAACTCCACTCCCGCACTCAGACAGGTAATAACTGTGGCAAGCCCGTTATATACGTTATGAAGACCCGGTACAGACAGCTCAATTGCGCCCAGTTCTTGTCCGTGTCTGACGACATTGAAGCTTACTTTGCGATCGCCGAGCTGAATTTGCTCTGCTTTATAGTCCGCATCGCTGTCAATGCCATACGTAATCAATTGGCCCGCTTTCTTGATCTCTGCCTGGGACAGCAAATCGCTTATATTTTCATCATCTGCACAGACGATTGCCTGACCGCCTTGCTTCACTTGTCCCAAAAATTGCGCATAAGCCGCTTTCAAATTATTGAAGTCTCCATTGTAATTTTCTAGATGGTCAGCTTCAATATTGGTGACAACAGCTATCGCAGGATGGTACTGAAGGAAGGAGCCGTCGCTCTCATCCGCCTCGGCGACCACATAATCTCCCTTGCCCGCCTTGGCGTTGGTGCCTACGTTAACAATTTCTCCGCCAATAATGTAGGTTGGGTCTTGCTCGCAGGTTTCCATCACGAGCGCAATCATGGACGAGGTCGTCGTCTTCCCATGCGCGCCTGCTACGGCAACCCCTTTGCGCGCATTCATCAGCTTGGCAAGCATCTGGGCGCGGTGGAGAATCGGAATATTCAAATTTTCAGCTTCTACCCTTTCCACATTGTCTTTAGACAAGGCAGTCGAATAGACGACCAGATCCGCCCCCTTTACATGAGCGGCCTCATGGCCGATATAGATGCGGGCTCCTTTGGCTGCGAGCTTTTCGGTGAGCTCCTGTTTGGCGACATCCGATCCGGTTACTGTATAGCCCATCTCCAGCATTACTCTGGCAATGGCACTCATTCCATAGCCTCCAATGCCGATAAAATGGACATGTTCTGCTGTATTCAAAGAAGTTTCACCAACCTTTTTCAGTGTCCGTAATGTTAAGCAAACGAGCGCGCACATCGGATATCAGATACAAGGTACCGGTCACAACTCCCAGGTCATCTGACTCTGTCGCTTCTCGCAGCCGCTGGAGCGCAAGCTTCCAGTCCGGTTCAACGATAAGCTCAAACTCGTACTGTTCCTTCATCTCGGCAATAAGAGAGGCCAGCTCGGAAGCAGCCATCCGCTTGCGAAAATCCGGTTCGGTCACTACAAGCGTATCAACTAGTGGTAGTATATGCCGCAAAGTATCGCGATGATTCTTATTTGCCAGCATTCCCATCATCAGGCGCAGCTTCTTGTAGGCGTAAGTTTCCTTCAAAGCAGCTGCCAGTGCTTGCGCCCCTTCCGGATTATGCGCTCCATCCAGTAATATTCTGGGGTTTGATGATATCATTTCCATCCGTCCTGGCCATGATGCATAGCGCATCCCTTTTAAAAGGTCTTCATCCTCAATGACTAGGGCATAATACTGCCTCAGTACTTCGAGTGCCATAACGGCCAGAGCGGCGTTTTTACGCTGATGAGCGCCTGTCAATGTAATCGCAACCGGTTCAATTGTGCGAAACAATCCTTCAAAGCGGAAGCTCTGCTCCTCCGTTCCGGCTGACAGCGCAACCTCCTTGAATTGCTCATCAACCAAATACAAGGTTGACTTTTGAGCTTGAGCAGTTTGACGAATAATTTCCCTGACTTCCGGCTGCTCAGCTGTACTGACTACCGGAACGCCTCTTTTAATAATGCCTGCCTTCTCACGCGCAATCTCGGCAAGTGAATGGCCCAGAATATCCATATGATCATGACCGACATTGGTAATGACCGAGATAACCGGGTTTACTACATTGGTAACATCCATTCTGCCGCCAAGTCCCGTCTCCCACACGACATAATCCGGGTAAGTGACACGGGCGAAAAACAAGATAGCCAGTGCCGTCGAGACTTCAAACATCGTTGGCGAGCCGAGCTCCGTAGCGGCAATTTCTTCCACAAGAGGCTTCAGCTCATTGGAGAGCCGAAGCAATGTCTCTTCCTCAATATCCTGGCCGTTATATTGAAATCTGTTCGTAAATTTGGTTATGTAAGGGGACGTAAAGGTCCCCACGTCATAGCCGGATTGAATGAGTGTGCTGGTCAAATAGGCGCAGACCGACCCCTTGCCGTTCGTTCCGGCCACATGGATAAATCTCAATCGGCGCTCCGGATGATCAAGTTTATCCAGAAGCAGTTCCATTCGCTGCAGACCAGGGCGAATTCCGAACGGAATCAGCCCTTCAATCCAGTCTCTGGCCTCTTGATAGGTTTTCATCATCGTCGTCAATCCTCTCTCACCGTTATCCGCGCAGCTCGGAAATTCGGGCCAGCACCTTGTCGCGCTTCTCTGCATAGTCTTGCATTTTCGCGCGCTCTTCCTCAATAACCTTGGCCGGCGCTTTGGCAACAAAGCCTTCATTGGCAAGCTTCTTTTCCACGCGCTCAACCTCGGAATTCAAGGTTTTGAGTTCCTTTTCAAGACGGATTATTTCCTGAGAAATATCGATTAATCCCGCTAAAGGAAGATACAGCTCGGCTCCTGTCACAATAGCGCTCATTGCTTTATCAGGCGCAGTAACAGCAACAGAGATTTCCAGGCTGCTCGTTCCGCAGAAGCGGCTGATATATTCTTCGTTTCGAGTCAGAATAGCAAGAACAGCCTCATTGGACGGCTTCACCAGCAGTTCGATCTTTTTGCTCATCGGTACATTGACCTCTGCACGGATATTGCGGACAGCGCGAATAATATCCATGAGCAGCTCCATTTCCTTGGCGGATTGCGAAGCTTCGAGCGCCTCATCATATACAGGCCATTCTGCCAGCGTAATTGTCTCACCCTGATGCGGCAGATGCTGCCAGATTTCTTCACTGATGAACGGCATAAACGGATGAATCAGACGCTGCGTGCGGTCCAGCACGTAAGCAAGGACAGACTGGGTTGCCCGCTTGGTCTGCTCATTCTCCCCGTAAAGGCCAAGCTTGGCAAATTCAATATACCAGTCGCACAGATCATCCCAGATAAAGTTGTACAGGACGCGACCGGTCTCCCCGAATTCGTAGCCGTCAATCAGGCGGGTAACCTCCCGCACGGTTTCATTCAGGCGATGCAGAATCCAGCGGTCCGCGGTACCCAATTCAACCGCAAGATCGATGTCCTCTGCCGTCACACCCTCCAGATTCATGAGGGCAAACCGTGATGCGTTCCAAATCTTGTTGGCAAAGTTGCGGGCCTGCTCCACCTTATCCCAGTTGAAGCGCAAATCTTGACCCGGTGTGCTGCCTGTCGAAATCATAAACCGCATCGCATCTGCGCCGTATTTTTCAATTACTTCAAGCGGATCGACGCCGTTGCCCAGGGATTTGGACATTTTCTGACCGTTCGCGTCACGAACCAGGCCATGAATTAAAACATCGGCAAACGGGTTCTTGTCTGTAAATTCAAGGGCAGTAAAGATCATCCGCGCTACCCAGAAATAAATGATATCGTAACCGGTCACCAGCACGCTGGTCGGGTAGTAACGCTGCAAATCCGCTGCATCATCCGGCCAGCCAAGTGTCGAGAATGGCCATAAACCGGAGCTGAACCAGGTATCGAGTACATCTTCATCCTGACGAAGGTTGGTCGATCCGCATTTGGAACAGGCTTCGACAGCATCATGGGCAACATGCAGTTCCCCACACGCCTCGCAGTACCACGCAGGAATCCGGTGTCCCCACCAAAGCTGGCGGGAAATACACCAGTCGCGGACATTTTCAATCCAGTTCAGATAGATTTTTTCAAAACGGTCTGGAACAAATCGCACGCCATTGCCGGACTTCTGGATTTCAATCGCTTTCTCCGCCAGCGGCTTCATCGCTACAAACCACTGGGTGGACAAGTAAGGCTCCACAACTGCTCCACTGCGCTCACTGTGTCCGACCTGGTGCACGTGTTCCTCGATGTTGACACATACGCCCTGTTCCTGCAAATCTTTGACGAGTTGCTTTCTGCAATCCATCCGATCCAGACCTTTGTATGGGCCTGCCTCATCATTCATCGTGCCTGTCTCGTCCATTACAATAATTTGCGGCAGCTGATGGCGCGTGCCTACCTCGAAGTCATTCGGGTCATGGGCAGGTGTAATTTTGACCGCGCCGCTGCCAAAATCCTTCTCCACATACTCATCTGCAATAACCGGGATTTCTCGGCCAGTCACCGGCAGAACGAGCATTTTGCCGATCAGATGCTTATAGCGTTCGTCCTCTGGATGCACAGCAACAGCCGTATCGCCCAGCATCGTCTCCGGGCGGGTCGTTGCAACTGTAATTTTGCCGCTCCCGTCCTTAAGCGGATACTCAAGATGATACAGCTTGCCTTGCATTTCTTTATATTCAACTTCAATATCGGACAATGCCGTACGTGCTGCAGGGTCCCAGTTGATGATTTTTTTGCCGCGGTAAATCAGACCCTTTTGGTACAGGCTGACGAATACTTCGCGGACCGCCTTGGACAGCCCTTCATCCAATGTAAAACGCTCTCGGGAATAGTCGAGGGACAGGCCCATTTTGGACCATTGGCTCCGAATCGTGCCTGCGTACAAATCCTTCCATTCCCATACTTTCTCTAAAAACTTCTCACGCCCCAAATCATAGCGGGACAGCCCTTCCTCACGAAGCTTCTGTTCCACTTTGGTCTGTGTCGCAATTCCGGCATGGTCGGTACCCGGCAGCCACAATGTATCATAGCCTTGCATCCGTTTGGTGCGGATCAAAATATCCTGAAGGGTAAAATCAAGCGCATGGCCGATATGCAGCATCCCCGTTACATTCGGAGGAGGAATAACAATTGTATACGACTTTGCATCGGGACGCTTGCCCGCTTCAAAATACCCCCCCTCTACCCAATAAGAATACCATTTTTGCTCCGCAGCCTTCGGATCATAAGTCGTAGGCATCGATGCGCTTTGCTTTTCTTCGCTCATACTTCATACCTCCATAACAGCAACATTGTAAAATAAAAAAAGCTTCCCGCCCCAAAGGACGAGAAGCTATGCTTCCGTGGTACCACCTTTGTTTCGCTTGTACTCTGGCGGCCTGTCAAAACACAGAGATTGCAGCCTTCCAAATGAAGGTCAGGTTGACCGTCCAGGGCTGCCAAACGACACTTTCGTACAGATAACGGCTGCTACCGGCCTCAGTTGGCATACTTTAGCCTGGCTAAGGCAACTCCGGGGCGACAAATAACAGCTACATCCTGCAAAACCTCACAGCTGGTACAGGTTCCACTCTCTGAAGGCATCGCTGCATTATTCCCCTTCAACGTTGATAACGAATTGAAATCATTACAATATATAATACCTTTCTTGACCAGCTTAGTCAATGCCCCTGGGCAGCGTCCCACGCGCCACTCGCCTGACTGCGGCAGTACCGGCAGATGAAGCGGCTCATGTCTGCAAATACAACAAGCGGCTCCGTCTCCCCTCCGGGTAACGAAGCCGCTGTTGCGCTCATTCTCTTCCATTGAACTATTGAACTTGCGGGATATATAAAACCTGTCCTTCATTGATATGCTGATCTGCAAGCCTGTTGTAGAGTAGGATTTCACGTGGATTGAGCTGATATCTGCCGGCAATTGTCTCAAGAGTTTCCTCCCTTTGAACAATGCAAATGCGCAGTTTGCGGAACTCTCTCTCATCCCCCTGATTGTTGAGGAACAACTTCTTCCATTCCACTTCCTCCCCGGGATCGATTCGCTTCTGTGCGTTCTCTTCTTCCAGGGATGCCTCCTCCTGCTGTTTGGCCAGCGCTTTGGCCTCCTGCTCGCGCTTGTTGGAATGAAGCAGGGAACTGAGCCCGAAGCTGTTGCTTTGCGATTCCTTGCCGGAAAATGCAATCTTCATCTCCGTCTTGGTCACTTCGGCTACCGACGGGGCCTCGTTTAGTACAAGCGGCTGTGATGTATCTGTCTCCGCCTCGTCATACTGGGCTGCCAACTCGGTAGGCTGGGCTGTCACGGACACCGCTTGTTCCGCTTCCTCCAGCTCCGATTGAGTCTGAATTGAGTCCGATTCCCTTCCAAAAAACGGGTCGGCTCCTTCTGATATTACTTCTTCCTCGGCAGCATTATCCAACGATGTATAGGCCGCCGCTTGCGCTGTTTCCCCCACCAGCTGACGCTCGTCCTGTACAGGCAGCCCTGGCCACGCTGCGGTCGCATTAGTACTCGTCACTTGCTGCGGCGGAACTGGAGATTCTCGCAGACGTTCCGTACGCACAATGGACGGCTCGAAGCGCTGCAATGGGGGCGCGACAAGCGGCTCCGAAGCCTTCCCGGGGGCAGACAAAAACGGCGGGAAAACGTCTGTTTCCGGCAACTGTGGCTGCAGCAGACCTGCCAGCTCATAAGGTTCGGATTGGGCATGAGCAGCTTCCCATTCAGGCTGGACAACTGCCCATGTCTCTTCTGGCTCGCGCTCCAGCAACAGCGCTTCCTCCGGTGTTTGTTCGATCCGGTGGACAACTGTAATCGACTCCTCGTCCCAGACATTTGAATCCGGCGACACACCACCAGCCTGTTCGATTTGCAGGCCTCGCAAAGACAGGACTCCAATAATGTTCAAGGTTTTCGTATTGAGAATATCGACATCAAAGTTGTCAATCTCAACCGAGATATCCTCTACCCTATGCACACGGTTCAGCGGCAGGGTAATTTCTACAGGAATCAAATGTTCCAAGGTGTGCTTGGTTCTTACTTCTCCCTGTCCGTCATATACGCCTGCAAGCAACAGATTACCCCGCAGTAAAATCTGTTCCCCGTGGCTAATAACTTGAATATGCGGCGTCAGCTCGATCTCATCCAGTTCTCCAATACCAGCGACATCTTCTGATAAATGCACCCGTTCATATACATCAAAACGAAGTCCATTCGATGAATTGGGCACGCTTCATCCTCCCTTCTCTACTCCTAACAATTTCATTCACTATCATTTATATGGTTTAGAGAGGGAGAGCATGACTATGAATTTTGGAGCGGCCTGAATTGCTGTTCTGCCCGAACAAACCAATTGGGGGAGGGACAAACAATATCTATCAAGCGGCCCGTCCAAGGATGAGCAAATTGCAGATGGCAGCCATGGAGCGCCTGTGTAGAGAGTACCTGCCCGCTTCCACCATATAGCCGGTCCCCGATCAGCGAATGCCCAATATGACTCAGGTGCACACGAATTTGGTGCGTGCGTCCTGTTTCCAACCTGATGTAAACAAGCGTAGCGCCTTTGTAACGCTTGGCCACCTCGACATGCGTGACCGCGTGTTGTCCGGTCTTGGATACGAGCCGCCTGGATGTATGATGACGATCACGGCCAATCGGCAAATCAATGGTAAATTTCTCCTCGCGCACCTGACCTTGCACAAGCGCCATATAGTCCCTTTGAATTTGCTTTTGTCTCATCGCTTCGTCCAGCTTCCACTGGGCGTAATCGTTTTTGGCGTATAGCACAGGACCGGATGTATCTTCATCCAGACGATGAATATGGCGGAGATGGGCAGATTGCCCTGTCAAAACGGCATGGCGCAGTACGGCTTCGTCCAGAGTTCCTGTCTGTCCTGCTTCTGAAGGATGAACAGGCATGCCTGCAGGTTTTCCTGCAACCAGACAGTAATCATCCTCATACAGAATTTCCGGCCCTTCCTGATCCAGCGAGGCCATCGCCGTCATATAGAGCGGATGACTGCTTGTATCGTAATCATTGAACATTTGCAGCATCAATTTATTGCGGGTCAACTTGATGCCTCCAACGGAGTAGAGCCGGTTGAGCCATTTCTCCGGGAATTGGCGTAGTGAGATCAGCCATTGCCGCAAATGAAAGGGGCTATCCCCCAGTTCCTTCAACTCCTGCGCCAACAGAGAAGGGAGCGGCCATTCCAGCCACTCCCCCCTGCGCACAGCGTGGTCAACATTCAGCTCGCGCTTCATTGCTTCACCCCAATGCTTACAAACGGCTAAGCGCAAGTTCATGCGCAGCAATCGTCTGATCGATATCCTCTTCAGTATGTACGGCCGAGACGAACAGGCCTTCGAACTGGGAAGGAGCAATGCTTATGCCCTGGTTCAACAAGCTGGCGAATACGGCTTTGAATTGATCCAGATCCGCCTGCTTCGCCGTATCGTAATTGATGACATGGGTATCTGTAAAAAATGGGCAGACCATAGAGCCGACACGGTTAATGGTACATGGGATGCCGTATTTCCGGGCATTTTGCTCCAGTCCCTGATGCAAGCGCACAGCCAGTCTCTCCAGCTTCTCATATACTTCCGGCGTCAGCAGCTTCAGCGTTGTGTAGCCTGCCGCCATGGCGAGCGGATTGCCTGACAGTGTTCCCGCTTGATAGATTGGTCCACTTGGCGCCATCATCTCCATGATCTCCCGCTTCCCGCCGTATGCGCCAACCGGGAGGCCTCCGCCGATGACTTTTCCCATGCAGGTCAAATCCGGTGTCACGCCGTAAAGCCCCTGCGCGCTGTTATAATGAACGCGGAAGCCCGTCATCACTTCATCAAATATAAGCAGGCTGCCGTACCGATTTGTCACTTCACGCAGACCGGTCAGGAAACCCGGCAGCGGAGGAACAACGCCCATATTGCCGGCGATCGGCTCTACGATTACACAGGCAATTTCCTCTCCAAACCGCTCGAACGCAATCTTGACGGACTCCAGGTCATTATAAGGAACTGTAATCGTATGGGCTGCTACCGATTCTGGTACTCCCGGGCTATCCGGCAAGCCGAGCGTCGCCACGCCTGACCCGGCTTTAATGAGCAAGCTGTCCGCATGCCCGTGATAGGAGCCTTCGAATTTCAGAATCTTCTGCCGCTTCGTATATCCACGCGCCAGACGAAGCGCGCTCATGGTCGCTTCCGTGCCTGAATTAACCATGCGTACAATGTCAACAGACGGCATCCGCTCGACAACAAGCTCAGCCATCGTCGTCTCCAGCTCCGTCGGAGCGCCGAAGCTCGTTCCTCTCTCGGCTGTACGCTTCAATGCCTCTACCACCTCAGGATGAGCGTGACCCATAATGAGAGGTCCCCACGACAAAACATAATCAATATAGCTGTTGCCGTCAATGTCATACACGCGCGAGCCTGCCGCACGGTCTACGTATACGGGAGTCAAGCCTACGGATTTAAAAGCGCGTACCGGAGAGTTCACTCCCCCGGGGATTAGCTGCTTGGCCTTCTCAAACGCTGCTTTGGAGCGTTCGTCCGACCGGACTTTCTGCTTTGCGTTTGCGTCCATCACTCTCACACCTTTCGTTTATTTCAACCAGCCTGCCGCATCCTTCGCATGGTAGGTGATAATTAAGTCTGCGCCCGCACGCTTCATGCTGGTGAGCAGTTCAAGCACGATCGCCTTCTCATTGATCCAGCCATTTTGGGCCGCAGCTTTCACCATCGAGTATTCCGCGCTGACATTATAAGCCGCAACCGGCAGATCATAATTTTCCTTGAGCATTCGAATAACATCCATATATGCAAGCGCCGGCTTCACCATGAGCATGTCCGCACCCTCTTGAACGTCAGATTCCGCCTCGCGCAGCGCCTCGCGCAAGTTAGCAGGATCCATCTGGTATGATTTGCGGTCACCGAATTGCGGCGTAGAATGAACCGCATCACGGAACGGGCCGTAGAATGCGGAAGCATATTTTACAGAGTAGGACATAATCGGAATGTGTTCAAATCCGGCTGCATCCAGTCCTTCACGGATCGCATGGACAAAGCCGTCCATCATATTGGAAGGGGCAATAATATCCGCTCCTGCTTCCGCTTGGGAAACGGCTGTCTTCACAAGCAGCTCCAAGGAAGCGTCGTTGACAATCTCTGCATTTCCTGTGCGCCGATCATGCTCGACTACGCCGCAATGCCCATGATCGGTAAATTGGCACAGACAAGTGTCAGCAATGACAACGAGCTGAGGAGCCCATTCTTTGACCTTGCGGGCCGCTTGCTGCACAATTCCATTATGATCATAGGCCGACGTACCGATCGCATCCTTCTCGGCCGGTACACCGAACAGCAGCACGGCTTGCAAACCGGCGTCTACAACCTCCCGAACTTCTTCCTCCAGACGATCCAATGAAAAATGATAGACGCCCGGCATGGAAGGAATCTCTTCTTTCTTGTTGATTCCCTCGGCAACAAAAATCGGATAAATAAAGTCATTCACTGTAACATAGGTTTCTCGGACAAGATTGCGCAGAGACGCATTGCGCCGCAATCTCCGGTGTCTTACAACAGGAAAGCTCATAGCTGATCCTCCTCACTGTGATCTGGTTTGGCTCCGGTAGGCCGCTACTGCACGAAGCAATCCGGCAATTGTAGCTTCCTCCGGCTCAATATGAACAGTCAGTCCCGCCTCACGGGCGGTTGCCGACGTAACAGGACCGATAGAGGCAATAGCTGCCCCCTCCATCAGCTTGAGCGGTTCGGCTACACCTTCCAGCCTGAGCCGTTCAAACAGGTTTTTGACAGTAGACGAACTTGTAAATGCAATGATATGAATTTGCTTGTTCTCCAGCAGCTCAACAACATTATCGTCTCCGCCTTCGCCAATTACTGATTCGTAGACATCAATCTCAACTGGAATCAGCCCGCGGGCTTCAAGCTCTCGCGGCAATACCTCACGGGCAAGATCGCCGCGCGGCAAAAGCACCTTCTGGCCGGCTTCCAGCTTACCCTCAAGATCATCCAGCAGACCTTCCGCCTGGAACCGAAAAGGCAGTACATCCACCTGCAAGCCAAGCTCCCCCAGCCGTGCAGCTGTCTTCGGACCAACGGCTGCAATTCGCGCATTGTGAAACCGCCGGATATCAATATTCAGCTTGCGTATCCACCCAAAGAAAAAATCAACACCGTTGATGCTGGTGAACATTAACCAATCGTATTGCTCGGCAACAGACAAGGCTTCTTGTATAGAGGCTACAGTCCGTTCATCCTCTGGCTCCCGCAGCTCAATAACCGGGTACTCTACCGGCTCTCCGCCCAGCGTCTCAATCTCATCGGCAAACTCGCTTGCCTGTGCTCTGGAACGGGTTACAAGGACTCGTGTTCCGAACAAGGGACGCTGCTCCACCCATTTCAGCGCCTCACGCTGCCGTACCACTTCACCGACGACGATAACGGCAGGCGGCTGAAAATCAGCTTCCTTCACTTGCTGCTCGATCGTCGCCAGCGTGCCTACCAGCGTTTCCTGCTCGACCCTTGTTCCCCAGCGGATCAGAGCGACCGGCGTATCAGGACTTCTCCCGTGCTTGATAAGCTGACCTGCAATATAGCCGATCTTGGCTACTCCCATCAGAAAGATCAGGGTGCCAGTCGCATTGGTAACCTTGTCCCAATAGATGGATTGGTCCAGCTTTTCCGGACTTTCGTGTCCGGTAATGATGGAAAGCGATGAGGCTAAGTCCCGATGCGTAACCGGAATGCCCGCATAAGCGGGTACCGCTATGGCTGAGGTTATGCCAGGGATAATCTCGTATTCAATACCATGTTGTCGCAGCAGTTCAGCTTCCTCGCCGACACGACCGAAAATCGTGGGGTCGCCGCCTTTCAATCGGGTCACCGTCTTGCCTTCCAGCGCCAAATCCACAAGGAGCTGGTTAATAGCTTCCTGCTTCATCGTATGGCGGTCCGGCAGCTTGCCGACATAGACTTTTTGTGTACCCGGTTTCAAATGCCGAAGCAGACGCGGGCTTGCAAGTCTGTCATAGACAACGACATCGCTTGCCTTCAGACAGTCCAATCCGCGGATCGTGATCAGCTTCGGATCACCCGGCCCAGCGCCTACCAGGTATACCTTCCCCTTATCCAACACGCTCATCCCCTAACCTGCGCCAGAATCTCTTCCGCTCCCCGTTCACATAAAAGCTCCGCTACTTTGACACCAAGCGCAACCGGGTCTGTGCCGGAAGCCGCTTCTTTAAGCAACACTTTGCCGTCAGGCGTGCCCACGGTACCGATCAATTCGATCATATGTTCATCCTTCATAACGGCATACGCTCCGATCGGAACCTGGCAGCCTCCGTTCAAAGTCCCGAGGAAGCTACGTTCCGCGGCCACTGTCCGGGCAGACAATGGATCATTGTAAAGCGACAGCAGATGGCGGACAGCATCATCTTCTTCCCGGCACTCAATGCCGAGCGCCCCCTGTCCGACAGCAGGAATGCAGAGCTCTACCGGAATATAGTCCGATATTTTATCTGTCCAGCCCATCCTGGTCAAGCCTGCAGCAGCGAGTACAATCGCATCAAAGCCCTCCGTCTCCAACTTGCGGATGCGCGAGTCAATATTGCCTCTTATCCATTCAAGCTGCAAATCGGGACGCGCATGCTTGAGCTGGCACGATCGCCGCAGACTGCTGGTTCCGACCTTCGCCCCATGAGGCAAGTCATAAAAGCCGAGTCCATTGCGGGTCACCAGACAATCCCTTGGGTCTACTCGCACAGGGACCGCTCCATTCATCAGTCCGTCCTGGAGTTCATGAGGCATATCCTTCATACTGTGAACAGCAATATCGATTTCCCGATCCAGCAGCGCCTGCTCGATCTCTTTGACAAACAGTCCCTTGCCGCCAACCTTCGACAGTGTGACATCGAGAATCCGGTCTCCTTTGGTAACAATCTTGCGAATTTCGAAGCTTAATCCCAATTGATGTCGGTCGTTAATGTTTTGCAGCGCGTCAATAACTTGTCCTGTCTGTGTCAAGGCGAGCGCGCTCTGCCTAGTTCCCACTATAATTGTCCTGCTGCCCATGCTGGACGCCCCTTTCTATTACCTTCTGCTCAAGTTCTTTTATATAAAGCATAAACCGGTTTTCATTAAAGTCTTCCATATCTTCCGGCGGCGGGTATTGAACAGCCTCCCGCAGCAGTTCGCGACGCAATCCGACATCGGGTATCACACGACCAGCCAGTTCGCGTAACCTGCCCAGCCAGTCCACATAAACGCCAAGCTCCTCACCGAAGGTCTTATCCAATTGCTCCTTGATCTGTCCGGCATAAGCCGGGCTCGCCCCAGAGGTCGATACCGTCAGTATCAGAGGCCCGCGCCTGAGAACAGCCGGAAGGATGAAGTCGCCTGCTTCTCCTTCATCCGCTACGTTGACTGGAATCCCCGCCCGTCTGGCTTCTTCTGCAATTCGGGCATTAATATGTCTTTGGTCAGTCAAAGCGAAGACAAGCATCGCTCCTGATAGATCACCCGACTCATATTCTCTTGCCAGCAAACGGATGTCCCCCTGCCGGGCCAGCTCCGCAAGCCGTGGCGTTACTTGAGGAGCTGCCAGCACAACGTCTGCTCCCGCCTCAAGCAGCCCGCGAACCTTGCGCTGTGCAACAGAACCGCCTCCGGCCACCAGACAGCGGCGGCCCTTCACTTTGAGCAATACCGGATAATAGGATTCCACGCATACGCCCCCTGATCATTTCCTATCCGCCTTTATTAACTTCAAGACAGCCAGTTATGGAATCTGGACAATGAATTCAAGAATAGATTAGAAATAAGAATTGTAAACGCCGCAATGTTCCAAACCGAGGTTTTATATCCCGGCTTCTGGCGCATGGTACGGTGAAATAAATAGATAAAATAAAAGATAACAGCAACCGTTGAAGTAAAGACCTTAAAATCCAGCAGCAAGAATGCCTTGCCCTCTACAATAATCGAGGTTACCCCTACAGCTAGTGACAATACGAGCAGCGGAATACCGATGATCGCCGTCCGGAAAATATAACGCTCGATGTTCTCCAGACTCGGCAGACGTCTTACGCTAACTGACCACTTCTTCCGTTTGAGCCTGCTGTGCAGAAACAGATACATGCAACAAAAAATAGCACTGATCGTAAAAACGGCATATGCGCAAATGACAAGACTGATATGCAAATACAGTAAGGTTAGCGCAAGGTCGTGGGTTGCCAATGGGATAAATGATTCCGGGCGGCTAATCAGATTCAAGACCAACACAACAAAACCGATAACATTGATGAAAAAAACCAAATACTCAATCCTGAAAAACCGGCTCATAACTAGTGAACTGGTTACTAGCATCCAAGAGAAGAAAAATAAATATTCAAACAACGTGAAGACATCGGAATGTATGTGCAGCAGCAGCTTGAAGATCAGATAACCAGTCTGCAGCAGCCAAACGAAAATAAGCAGCCCTGTGCCTATCCGTTTCGCTCTCCGACTTGCATCCGCAACATCGGAGAAATAAAACAGCAGGCTCAGGGCATACACATAAATCATGATGTCATATAACATATTTTTTGTAATCATAGGCGCCTCCCGAATGTTTGCGCCTGCCTTAAGCCTTACCCTAGGTGACTGCGGCAGCCATACCGTTCACGGCAGACTGCGACGGTCGGGCATTGCCTTGAGCAGTAGATTGCGACTTTAATCCATGTTTTGACGCAACTGCTTCTTGGTCCGCAAGACGCTCAGCCAATTTGGCTTGTTTCAGCGGCTCTTCGAGGGCAAACAGCTTGACGAACAAGTCCATCGCCTCGTCAGACCGCTTGTCATCCGCCATCTCCTTAATCCGTTGAATCGGATCAGACAACAACTGGTTGACAATGCTCTTAGTCAGCTTGCGGATAACCTTTTGCTCACGCTCATCCAAGTCGGGCAGCTTGTTCATCATGCTCTCCATCGTTTCATCATGAATGAAAGCTGCTTTTTGCTGAAGCGTGCGAATTAACGGGATAACATCCAGCGTCTTGTACCATTGCTTGAAGCTGCTCATCTCCGATTCAATCATGGCTTCAATCTTCTGAGCCTCTTTGCGCCGTTGCTCCAGATTGTTCTCCACAATGCCCTCCATGTCGTCAATATCATACAAGAACGTATTGTCAACGGACCCTATAGCAGGGTCAAGATCTCTCGGCACTGCGATATCGATTAGGAATAATGGCCTTGAAGCCCTACGCTTCATTGCCTGACTCACTTGCTCTTTTGTCAGCACATAGCCTTCCGACCCTGTAGAACTAATCACAATGTCGACATCACGAAGCAGCGAGACTGCCTCTTCCATCGATCGGGGCTCGCCATTGAATTTGGACGCAAGTACTGCGGCTCTATCGTATGTGCGATTCGCCACGATTACCCGGCTGGCGCCGTTGGCGTACAGATGCTTGACCGTAAGCTCGCTCATTTTGCCCGCTCCAATAATCATTACCGTCTTGTTGTTAAACTGGCCAAAAATCCGCTTGCTAAGTTCTACAGCAGCATAGCTGATCGATACTGCAGTTTCTCCGATCATCGTCTCGGTATGAGCGCGTTTAGCAAGTGTGACGGCTTGCTTAAACAACATATTAAATAACGTGCCAGTCGTTTGCTGCTCCTGAGCAAGCAAAAACGCATTGCGCACTTGTCCCAATATCTGCGTCTCTCCGATTACCATTGAATCTAGGCCCGATGCGACCCTCATCAGATGTTCAATTGCACGGTCATCCTCGTACATATATAAATGATTGGTAAACTCAACACGCGGGAGCTTGAACCACTGCTCCAAAAAACTGCGGATATGATGCCCGCACAAATGATGCCGATCTACAACCGCATAGAGTTCCGTCCGGTTACAGGTCGCAACGATGACACATTCCATAATGCTTTCAGTCTGCTTGAACTGCTTAAGTGCCAGCGGCAGCTCTTGGTCGGAAAACGCAAATTGCTCCCTTACCTCAACCGGCGCCGTCCGATGGTTCAGACCAACCACAATAATGTGCATCTGCAATCACCTGCCTCGTCTAAGATTCTAGAAACATTATAGCATAGTCGATATAACTGTACTTTTCCATTTATGAATAAAGTATGAACCATCCCTACTCTAGTGTGAGCGGACAGGCGTCTGCTTATACTCTACTTTTACGCAAACAAGCGTAAACATCTTTGCCGTCCTTTGACGGGCAAAAACTTCGTTTCGCGGAGAAATAGAAGCCATTTATAAAAAGAAAAGTTTATAAAGGCTTATATTTAAATAAAGCGCTTGATCAGATCCCAAGCAGAGCATAGGACAAATATAAAAAGCCATGGGGACCCCATGGCTTCGTCAAAATATAAGGAAAGTATAACATTCATCCCTATACAGTCTTTATATTCTACACGAGCACGGCCGCTGCCCCCAACCTAGGGCGCCGGCAATCGGTCACTTAGAAACAAAACATATTAAACCGTCTTTAGCTTGACTCCTAAGAGGTTCTTCCACTAGATATGACTTTCCAACAGCAAGACCAAGACCGTCGCCCCTTGAGGCTCAAACGGTTTGGCTTGAACTGATAGCACGGTTTCTGTTCAACGAAAATAAAAATAACATCTATCGCCCGGAAATGCAACAGTTTTTTAGGAATAGGATTCGATTTTCTCCAAATTCCTCCGCCCCTCCGCTCTCTCAAGCGTAAACGGCTTTGCCGTCCTTTGACGGGCAAAAACTTCGTTTCGCGGAGAAATAGAAGCCATTTATAAAAAGAACGTTTATAAAGGCTCAACCTGATAAATTAGTGGTTGACATCGAGGAGATAGCAGCGAAGGGGCAGAGGAATTCTGGAGAAACGAACGTAGTCGCCTTTAAAGCGCGAGTCCCCCTGCTAGCCTCTATCCTATAAAGGAATCGGGCTTTAACAGCGATCGGAAGAATCCTCTGCCTCGCAGCGTCCCCTCCACCTAGAGGTCAACCACTAATTTTGGTTTTGAGCCTTTATAAATGCTTATATTTTAAAAAAATACCGCTCAAAAAGAGCGGTAAGGTCATTTCAATATTAGGCTTCAAGCATGAACAACTGCCGGGCATGTTCGCGAAGCAGCTCATCAATAGCCGTGATCTCTTCCATCCGCTTCGCCTGGTTGCGCAGATCGAGCAACTTATTAATGGCGTTCTGAATGAAAGCAATTTCCTGTTCGATGTTCAGGTTGTTGAATTGCTTTTCCAGTTGCCCCATCGTGTTCTTCGACTCGTAGACAAGATGGGTCTTGTTTTTGGAGAATTCAATTATTTTGTGGACATCGCCGCGAACATAATAATAGACCATCGTATAAGTAGGATAAATACGGTTTACGATTGCATCTCCCTTGAACATGGAGACTGCTTTGCGCATCGCATTCGTCAATTTTGGATATACCAAACGGCAGGAAAGCTCACCTACAAAGAGGTCTTCTTGTCGCTCAAACGTCAGGCGAATCTCCTCTTTGCTTGCATCGTCCTCCAGAACCAGCTCCTGATTGCCGCCGTCCAAGACGCGGACTTGCATACGAATATGCGGGTCACCGAAAAATCGGACAAACCTGGACATCTCGTCTTCTGTTAACTCCAGACGGGCTTTCACATATTCTGTGGCTAACCGCTGAGTCATACAATCTCCTCAATTCTTTAACTTGCACAAATAGAATCACTTTCTGCCTGATTCTAATTATACGCGATCCAATCGTAATCTGCCCGCCGCTGATTCCTTGTTTTTTCGCATATTTCAATAAAAACCTTAAAAACTTGCGATGAGTCCGAGGAATTTTCCTATATTCTCACTTTTCGGATGGAAGTTACCGACTTATTGCCTTATCCGTTAATTTTTTCTTCAAGAATCTGCCATAGCTCTTCGCGGCCGATTCCCTTCTCCGAGGAATACATGATTACCTTATCTCTCGGGTCAGCCTCCAGCGTCTGCTTGACCACCTTCAGATGCTTATCCCACTTGCTGCGCGGAAGCTTGTCCGCCTTGGTAGTCACGATCGTGACCGGAATATTGAAATGCTTCAGCCAGCCGTACATGAGCTGGTCATCCTTGCTTGGCGGATGGCGCAAGTCAACAATGAGCAGCACCATCTTCAGCGGCTCACGTTCCTTCAAATAGGTCTCGATCATGACTCCCCATGCCTGACGCTCCGTCTTGGAGACCTTGGCATAGCCATAGCCCGGGAAATCGACCAGGTAGACCCTATCATTGACCCGGTAATAGTTAAGCTGCTGTGTCTTGCCCGGTTGCGAGCTGGTACGAGCCAAAGCCTTGCGCATAATCAGATTATTAATCAATGAAGACTTCCCGACATTGGAACGCCCCGCCAGAGCAATCTCTGGCAAGGCGTCCTCAGGATATTGATGCGGCTTGACCGCACTGATGACAAATTCGGCTTGAGTTATTTTCATTCTGATCTCCCTGTTTGTACGGCAGATGCGCCTTCAGACGCTCCCAGAAGCGCGTGGTTGAGCACTTCATCCATGTGCGATACCGGAAAGAAGTTCAGTTCGCTGCGCACGCTCTCAGGGATGTCACGCAAATCCCGTTCATTGTCTTTCGGCAATAATACTTTGCGAATACCGGCGCGATGGGCGGCAAGTGATTTCTCCTTTAGCCCGCCAATCGGCAATACCCGTCCACGGAGCGTTATTTCTCCGGTCATTGCCACTTCCTTGTCCACAAAACGTCCTGTAAGCGCAGAAATCAACGCTGTTGCCATTGTAATGCCGGCTGACGGCCCATCTTTCGGAATTGCACCCTCCGGAATATGAATGTGGATATCGTTCTTTTCATGGAACTGCGGGTCAATCCCAAGTTCCAGCGCCTTGGAGCGCGTATAGCTGAACGCCGCTTGGGCTGATTCTTTCATGACGTCTCCCAGCTTCCCTGTCAGGGTCAGCTTGCCGCTGCCCGGCATAACCGTGACTTCAATGACCAGGGTGTCGCCCCCTACCTCCGTCCAGGCCAGACCAGTTACCGCCCCGACCTGATTTTCCGATTCAGCCATTCCGTATCGGAACTTCGCTGGCCCCAGCCATTCCTTGAGCTGATCGGAATCGACGTTGATCGGCGCTTTTTCAGGATCGGTGACTAGTTCCTTTGCGGCTTTGCGGCAAATTGCAGCAGCCTGCTGTTCCAGGTTCCGGACCCCCGACTCCCGTGTATATTCACGAATCATTTGCAGCACTGCGGGCTCTTCAATAATGAGCTGATCTTCCGCAAGACCATGCTCGCGCTTTTGTTTAGGCAGCAGATAGCGCTTGGCAATCTGGGTTTTCTCCAGTTCCGTATAGCCCGGGATGTTGAGAACCTCCATCCGGTCCAGAAGCGGACGAGGAATATTGTGAACCACATTCGCAGTCGTAATAAACATGACATTGGATAAGTCAAAAGGGGCTTCGATAAAGTGATCACTGAACGTGTTGTTCTGTTCAGGGTCTAGTACCTCCAGCAGCGCAGAGGCCGGGTCACCCCGAAAATCCATGGCCATCTTGTCAATCTCATCCAGCAAAAATACCGGATTCCGAGTTCCTGCTGTCTTCATTCCCTGAATGATTCTTCCGGGCATTGCCCCGACATAAGTTCTGCGGTGGCCTCTAATCTCGGCTTCATCCCGGACGCCGCCAAGCGAGATGCGAACGAATTCGCGTCCCAGCGATTTGGCGATAGAACGGGCCATGGAAGTCTTACCGACACCCGGCGGTCCGACAAGACACAAGATAGGTCCTTTCAACTTCTGAACTAGCTGCTGAACGGCCAAATATTCGAGCACACGTTCCTTCGGCTTTTCAAGTCCGTAGTGATCCTCGTCAAGAATAGCCTCCGCACGCTTGATGTCGAGATTGTCATCCGTCCGCTTCTGCCAAGGCAGGGACAGCAGCCAGTCAATGTAATTGCGGATAACGCCGCCTTCAGCAGAAGTAGAAGGCATTTTCTCCAGACGGTCGATCTCTTTCTCGATCTTCTCCCTGACCGAATCAGGCACACCGGATTCCGCGAGCTGACTGCGAAGCTCCTCGACCTCTCCGGCGCGTCCTTCTTTTTCGCCCAGTTCCTTCTGAATCGCCTTCATCTGTTCACGCAGATAGTATTCCTTCTGGGTCTTCTCCATCTGCTTCTTGACGCGCTGGCTGATCTTGCGCTCAAGCTCCAGCACCTCACGCTCATTATTCAAAATATCGAGCAGTTTCTCAAGACGATCCCTTACCGCCACAGTCTCCAGGATATCCTGCTTATCCTTGATCTTCAAGGAGAGATGGCTTGTGATGACATCAGCCAGCCGTCCCGGCTCATCAATATCGGATACAGCGGCAAGCGTCTCCGGAGTCACCTTCTTGGACAGATTAATGTAATGCTCAAACTGGGTCAGTACGGTCCGCATTAACGCATCAATCTCCGGGTCGCTCGTCTCTTCCTCCGGCAATTCTTTCACATTGACTTCATAGAACTCTTCATTAGGCAGATAATCGGTAATCTCCGCCCGCATAACACCTTCCACCAGCACACGGATCGTTCCATTCGGCAATTTAAGCATCTGCCGGACACGGGCAATTGTCCCGATTCGGTATATATCCTCCTGGCTCGGCTCCTCAATATTAACCTCCGATTGCGAGCAGAGCAAAATCATATGATCATCAACCATCGATTTCTCCAGAGCACGAACCGATTTCTCTCGGCCTACATCCAGATGGAGCACCATGCTGGGATAAACAAGAAGCCCCCGTAAAGGCAACAGGGGCAAACGACGGGCTTTCCATTTGCCTGGCACCAAACCAGCACCTCCAATTGTCTGTCTATCCCTATTTTATCATTCTGCGGAATCTGCCTGCAAATAAGATACCCCTGTTGGCGCAAAAATTTCATTCGGAACCGCAGTCGTATCGATCTCCGCCACCGAAAATTTGCGCCCAGGCAGAGCGTACCGCAGCACTTCGTCAATATGATCTGCCGGAATGACTTTCAATCCCTGCAAATCCTCAAATATGGCCTGCCAATTCTCTCTCGGGATAATAACGGTCTCCGCTCCCGCCTGGAACGCAGCCTCTACCTTAGCCAGCACACCGCCCACCGGCTTCACATTGCCATGGATACCAACCTCTCCTGTCATCGCAAGCTTGTTGTCAATCTTCTCGCCGGTAATGGCAGAAGCGATCGCAGTCGCCATTGCGATTCCCGCAGATGGCCCATCGATCGGCGTCCCGCCCGGGAAATTAATATGCAGATCGAAATTATCGGGCTTCAGGCCAATTCTCCGCAGCACAGTCAGCACGTTCTCCACAGAGCCTTTGGCCATGCTTTTTCGGCGCAATGTCCGTGAACCCCCACCAAGCTCTTCTTCATCCACGACCCCGGTAATCGTATATTTCCCACTTCCTGCCTGTACCGGAATCGCGCTCACTTCAATTTCCAGCAATGTTCCCATATTAGGCCCGTATACCGCAAGACCATTGACAAATCCGACTTGAGGCTCTGCCGGCACCTTGCGATCCGGACGAGGAGGAATCTGGCTGCTGTTGACCACCCACTCCATATCGCTGGCGCTTACGCCTTCACGGCCTTCTGACAAGGCAAGCCCTGCAGCCAGTTGAACCACATTGACCGCCTCGCGCCCGTTGGTCGCATACCGCTTGACAACTTCAATGGCCTTTTCATCCGGCTTAAACCCGACCTTGCGGACAGCGCTTGTCGCAATTTGACCGATCTCATCAGCCAGCAATGGGCGGAAATAGATTTCCATACAACGAGAGCGAATTGCCGGCGGAATCTCCTGCGGCGAGCGAGTGGTTGCGCCCACTAGACGGAAATCAGCAGGCAGGCCGTTCTGGAAAATATCATGAATAAACATCGGAACATTACTATCCTCGGAATTGTAATAGGCGCTCTCCAAATAAACCTTGCGGTCTTCAAGAACCTTTAATAACTTATTCATCTGAATCGGATGCAATTCTCCGATTTCATCAATAAATAAAATCCCGCCATGGGCTTTCGTCACCGCTCCCGGCTTAGGCTGCGGAATACCGGCAACTCCCATCGCTCCAGCTCCCTGATAAATCGGATCGTGAACAGATCCAATCAAAGGATCGGCAATTCCCCGCTCGTCAAAACGCGCTGTCGTCGCGTCGATTTCTGTAAATTTGGCATCCTGCATAAATGGCGAAGCCGGATTCTTTTTCGCTTCTTCCAGAACAACTCTGGCTGCAGCCGTCTTGCCGACGCCTGGGGGGCCATAAATAATGACATGCTGGGGATTAGCGCTGCATAGCGCAGCCTTAAGGGCACGCAGACCGTCACGCTGTCCAACGATGTCTTGCATGGACTGCGGGCGAGTCTTTTCGGCAAGCGGTTTGGTTAAGGAAATGCTCCTCAACTTCCGAAGCTTATCCATCTCTTTCTTGGATTCTCTATCCACCGCTGTCCGGTTCGTCTTTTGATTGCGGAGCAAATTCCAGAAATACAATCCGATCACGATGGCAAAGAATACTTGTATCAACATGACCACTACACCAATGTTCAAATTCATTGCTGTCACTCCTCCCTGCATGGTAAACAATTCTACTACTTGGTAGTATTGCCCCCTGCGGGTTGGAATAATCGTGGCCGCAAATAAAAAACTCCGGCCCCGCAGCGGCGGAACAGGAGTCAAGCCCTAGGATTGGTGGGCATGAAGATGCTTGTCGCGTCCCGGAATTTCGCCGGTCTCCTCAAACACCCTCACAATTTCGTCTATTTCTTTCTTTAACTCGTTTAACAGCTCCGCCTCAGGTACCTTGCGAATCATTTCGCCGTAACGGAACAGCATTCCTTCGCCTCGCGCACCTGCGATGCCGATATCCGCTTCCCTTGCCTCACCGGGACCGTTAACCGCACAGCCGAGTACAGATACCTTGATTGGAACTTTAATCTTTGAAATATATTCTTCTACCTCATTGGCGATAGAGAACAAATCAATATCAAGCCGTCCGCAAGTCGGACAAGATACGAGCGTCGCCGCATTGGAAATAAGACCAAATATTTTAAGCAGTTCGCGCGCTACCTTGACTTCTTCAACCGGGTCGGCGCTCAGGCTGATACGAACCGTATTTCCGATCCCCATCGCCAGCAACGCACCAATGCCCGCCGAGCTTTTTATCGTACCGGAATACAAGGTGCCTGCCTCGGTAATGCCCAAGTGGAGCGGGTACTTGATTTTCTCTGCCGCCATCCGATACGCTTCAATCGCCATCGGAACATCAGAAGCTTTAAGCGATACAATAATATTATGAAAGTCCAGTTCCTCCAAAATACCGATATGAAACAGTGCGCTCTCGACCATTGCTTCCGCTGTCGGATAACCATATTTCTCAAGCAAATGGTTTTCAAGCGATCCTGCATTTACACCGATACGGATCGGAATGCCTTTTTCTTTGCAAGCTTTAACGACAGCTTCGACCTTTTCCCTACGGCCGATATTGCCCGGATTAATTCGAACCTTGTCAATTCCATTCTCAATAGCAGCCAGCGCAAGCCGGTAATCAAAATGAATATCCGCTACAAGCGGAATCGAAATTCGCTTCTTGATCTCCTTGATGGCTTCAGCAGCCTCCTTGTTGTTAACGGTTACCCGTACAATCTGGCAGCCCGCATCTTCCAAACGCAGTATTTCCGCTACTGTAGCTTCAACATCCGCTGTCTTCGTCGTACACATGCTTTGAATGATGACTTCATTCGTACCGCCGATCGTCAAATTGCCAACCTTGACCGGTACTGTGTCTGTGCGCAAATACATCGGTTATCTCTCCCATCCAAGCTTCAAAAAGCTTCCCCTGTAGTTGACCGCAGCTCTATATGAGTAAAAAGTCAAAGTCCACCCGCATAGCTGAAGAGCGCCCAAGCGGACGCCTTCAGCTATGCGGGTGGTGCAAGGTTACCTTGCCGTTTATGCGCTCTCTTCTTTTTTCTTGCCTTTCTTCAAAGAAAGCTCCGGCATAATCTTCTCTTGAACAACTTTCTCGGTAATTACGCATGTATTCACATCGTCACGGGAAGGAGCTTCATACATGACATCCAGCATCAGCGATTCAATGATCGCTCTCAAACCGCGCGCGCCTGTGTTCCGCTTGATTGCTTCCTTGGCGATGGCTTCAAGCGCCCCGGCTTCAAAGTCAAGCTTGACATTATCCATCTCAAGCAGCTTCTGATATTGCTTCACAAGCGCATTTTTCGGCTCGGACAAAATCCGTACCAAAGCTTGCTCATCAAGCGGCTCCAGGCTGGAGATGACCGGCAGACGGCCAACAAACTCCGGAATCAGACCGAACTTGAGCAGATCCTCCGGCAGCACAAGCGACAAATATTCGCCAGCTTTCAGATCCTTTTGTCCTTCACCAGCAGCGTTAAAGCCGATAACTTTCTTGCCGATCCGGCGCTTGATAAGCTGCTCCAGACCGTCAAAGGCTCCACCGCATATAAACAAAATGTTCGTCGTATCAATCTGGATAAACTCCTGATGCGGATGCTTTCTTCCGCCTTGAGGAGGAACGGAAGCAACGGTGCCCTCCAAAATTTTCAGCAGCGCCTGCTGCACGCCTTCACCAGAAACGTCACGGGTAATCGACGGATTCTCGGATTTACGCGCTACTTTATCAATTTCATCGATATAAATAATACCGCGCTCCGCTTTTTCAACATCATAATCTGCCGCCTGAATCAGCTTGAGCAGGATGTTCTCGACGTCCTCACCTACATAGCCGGCTTCCGTCAACGAAGTTGCATCCGCAATTGCAAACGGTACATTCAATATTTTTGCCATCGTCTGCGCAAGCAGCGTTTTGCCGGAGCCAGTGGGACCGACAAGCAAAATATTGCTCTTTTGCAGTTCTACATCTTCAATCTTGCTTTGGGAATTAATCCGCTTGTAGTGATTGTATACCGCAACGGACAAAGACTTCTTCGCCTGCTCCTGACCAATAACATATTGATCCAGAATTTGGCGAATATCCATCGGTTTCGGGATATCCTTCATATCAAGCTCTTCTTCATGCCCCAATTCCTCTTCTACGATTTCCGTGCAAAGCTCGATACATTCATCACATATATATACGCCTGGACCGGCGACTAATTTACGAACCTGGTCTTGAGACTTCCCGCAGAAGGAACATTTAAGTTGTCCCTTTTCATCGTTGAATTTAAACATCTGCTCACCCCTTCAAATTCAGTATTAAAGCGCCGTACTCGAAACGACTTTGTCAATCAGCCCGTAAGCGAGCGCCTCATCAGCGCTCATAAAGTAATCCCGATCCGTGTCACGATCAATTTTCTCATAAGGCTGACCTGTGCGATCCACATAGATTTCATTCAGCTTCTTCTTGGTGCGAAGAATCCAATCCGCGTGAATTTTAATGTCTGCGGCCTGTCCCCGTACGCCGCCAAGCGGCTGATGAATCATGACTTCACTGTTAGGAAGCGCGAAACGCTTGCCTTTGGCTCCAGCCGTTAGCAGCAATGAGCCCATGCTTGCCGCCATACCGACGCAAATTGTAGACACATCCGGCTTGATATATTGCATTGTATCATATATACCCATTCCGGCCGTTACAGACCCACCCGGAGAGTTAATGTAGAGATGAATATCCTTCTCAGGATCATCTGCAGCCAAAAACAATAGTTGTGCAATGATGAGATTGGCGACATCATCATCAATAGCGCTTCCCAAAAATATAATCCTGTCTCTGAGGAGACGGGAGTAAATATCGTAGGACCGTTCTCCACGATTGCTTTGCTCAACTACGATAGGTACAAGATTCATGCGACCAACCTCTTTTCGTTTTGGGAATGATTCGTTCCTTTTCATTTTAACATGTTCGGAAAGGGATGTCATTTTTCCGCTAGTACAGTATACGTCGGGCGAAAGCAATTTAATACGGCGCATGGACAAAGGACAAGCAAGTATGTATTTCAAAAGGTAAAACCGTTATGTATTGAATATCCCATGTACTCATGGTGAATACTCTTATAGTTTGAAATAAGGCACGTATCTAAGAAACGTGCCTTACTCATCTGATATCTTCTATGTTATGCGACTTCAGTTACAGTCTTGCTGTTTTCAAGCAAAAATTGAATCGTTTTGCGAAGTACGAGATCGTCCTTCAGGTTCTCAATGTTGCCGTTGCGGGTGAAAATTTCGCGCAGCTCTTCAGCAGGACGGTTGTAAGCTTTGGACAGGTTCTCCAGTTCGGCCGTTACGTCCTCTTCGCTTACGGAAATGTTCTCTTCCTTCGCGATTTGCTCCAACACCAGGTTGTTGCGTACACGCTTTTCAGCGTCAACTCGCATTTGACCGCGCAGAGCAGCCTCGTCTTGACCGGAGAATTGATAGTACAGATCCAGGTTCATACCTTGGGAACTCAAACGGTTTTCAAAGTCCTTCAAGATAAAATCTGTTTCCGCATCGATCATAACTTCAGGGATTTCGATTTCAGCCGCTTGGGACACTTTATCAACGACTGCCACTTCACGAGCCTGTTCGCCAGCTTTTTCCTTTTGAGTTTTCAGACGCTCAGCCAAGTCTTGCTTGAACTCGTCCAAGGTGTCAAACTCGCTGACATCTTTTGCAAACTCATCATCCAATGCAGGAAGGCTCTTACGTTTGATTTCATGCAGCTTAACTTTGAACACAGCCGGTTTGCCAGCCAGATTCTCAGCGTGGTATTCCTCAGGGAAATTCACTTCAATATCCTTGAAGTCACCGATGTTCAAGCCGACGATCTGTTCTTCAAAGCCAGGAATGAAGGAGTTGGAGCCCAGTTCCAGGGAATAGCGCTCGCTCTTTCCGCCTTCAAATGCTTCACCGTCTACGAAACCTTCAAAGTCGATAACGGTGGTATCTCCGTTTTGAGCTTCACCTTCATCAATGACAACGAGCTCGGCATGACGCTGCTGCAGACGCTCCAGCTCAGCGGAAATTTCCTCTTCGGTAACTTCCAGCGAAGTTGCAGGAACTTCAATACCTTTGTAATCGCCCAGTTTAACTTCCGGCTTAACCGTTACTTTTGCTTTGAATTTGAACGTTTCGCCAGCAGCGAATTGTTCTACGTCAATATCAGGACGGTCAACCGGCTGTACACCAGTTTCTTTCAAAGCTGCGGAATAAACGTCTGGCAGCAGGATATCGATTGCATCCTGATACAGACTTTCAATTCCAAAACGTTTTTCAAACATGGACCGTGGAACTTTACCTTTACGGAATCCCGGTACATTTACCTTTTGAACAACTTTTTTGAACGCCTTGTCCAATGCTTCTTTAACTTGCTCCGCTTCAACCTCGACACTAATCTCGACGAGGCTCTTTTCTATTTTTTCCCAAGTTGCTTTCATTTTATGCTTTCCCCTCCAAAATTACGCTTTCTGGTCAATTCCATAACTCGAAATAACTCCACGATTGAAACTGCATTTTGAAATTCAAAATGCTGCCTTATTCAAGCAGTTGGCGGGGGTTATGAAATTGAGTCATCCGCACATATTTCCGTTCATAAACCATTCCATTATAAACAACATCTCAGCTTATTTCAAGGCTCGAAAATCTCATTCCAGCCTTTCCCCTGCCTCATTTACTTCACGCATCATCTTGCATGCCTGCTCATAGCGAAAACGAAGCGTCTGGGTAATACCATATGTATCGCGAATTTCGTCATCATCCGCCATGCCGTATGTCGAAATCATCAGGGTCAAATGCAGGGCTGCCGCGAAGCAGTCGATCATGTCCCCGTCGCCTTCCAGCATCCACTCATACAGTGAAGTCCCGTATATAAATTGCAGACATTCCTTCCATACTTCGCGGGCAAAATGCGGCAGTGTAGGATCGAATGATTCCGTCACCCGCTCCACCCGCTCGAGAACCTGAGTAACCGGTTCCGGGAAATCATCCAACGACAGCGGCGTAACACTAATATCCAGCTCGACCTTTTCCGACATCCTTGTCAGCGCAATAAGACCAGAAGCGCCGCGCTTGCGAAGACATTGCAGAGCCTTGAACTGCAGTACAGGATGAAGCTGATTTTCCAGAAGCCAGCTCGTAATTTCGGCATCCACACCGGGGTCCCGAAGCAGCGCCGCCCGCTCTAAAGCCAGAATCTGCTGATCCATCATGGGATGGTTCTTCATTATATAGAGAACCTGGCGAATATACGATTCATCCTGCTGGCCGGGATCAAGCGCCTGCCGACGCAACTTATCCTCTTCCGCTTCCTGAGAGACAGGTACCTCTTCTCCTGCCGGGAAGGCCATATCGAGCCAGCTTAAAAGACTTTGCCATTCCTCGTAATTCCGCTCATCCTCCCCCTGGCAATGGAGCAGAAATTTCAGAAGCTCCTTCGCATCACTATACTGCTCGGCTTCGAGCATGCGGGTTAATTGAATTTGATAGTGATCCAGCATATTCGGAAAAAGGTATACGTTGTCCGAATGAGAATCACCCTGAGGTAGTTTGGAATTTGTAATGGTAACACCGCCTTTAGTCCGAAGGTACACAACCGTTCATCATTTACGCCATCATTATAACATATCACCTGTTAAAGAGAAAAATAGCGCAGTAATTGATTTTTTAATCTCTGCATGCTATTATTGTTTAGCTGTCTGAGCAAGAGCAATTAACCG
This sequence comes from Paenibacillus roseus, assembly GCF_016424485.1. GTDB lineage: Bacteria > Bacillota > Bacilli > Paenibacillales > Paenibacillaceae > Paenibacillus_D > Paenibacillus_D roseus. Next base: position 1,522 of record NZ_JAELUP010000103.1, on the reverse strand, counting down.
TTTTCAGATGGATTAAAACTACGAAGTCATTTTTAAAAAATAGTGTTGCTATTATGTCAACACCGTGGTATGATATTCCATGTTGTGTTTTTGAACCAAATATTTTTGTGCATGTCCCAGTAGCTCAGTTGGATAGAGCACTCGCCTTCTAAGCGAGTTGTCGGGGGTTCGAATCCCTCCTGGGACGCTTTTTCATGGAAAATTATAGAGAAATTTCAAAACGCACAAACCTTGCACTTTCCAAGGTTTGTGCGTTTTTTGAGTTAACCGACTACCAGAGCACCTGTGAAGGTCGTTCCCCCGACTGCAGTGGCTGTTCCAACCGTCGTCAAAGCAACCAATTGATAAATAACAGTACCTGTTCCAGGATTGCTGTCCACATGGTTTACATTTTGTGTCGTATACGAGCCATTTCCGGGACCACTGTTATTCGTACTGTAGATTACAGTTGCCCCACGCAATATTTGCAACTCTATAACGGTATTCCCTGCTGTATTCAAAAAGCCGACGCTGCCGGTAAGCCATACTCGTGATCCTGTCGTTACGCCAGTGAAAGTTATCGTCTGTAGCGTTGTAGCAATTGCTGTAATTGGAATTGTGGTACCACCTGAGGTATTAGGACTATTTACAGATGCTAAAAACTGATGAATCGTCCCTGTACCTGTGGGACCAGTTACTCCGGTTGCTCCTGTTGGGCCTGTTGCTCCGGTTCCCGTAACCCCTGTTGAACCCGTTGGACCTGTTGTTCCGGTGGCTCCCGCGCTTCCCGTTACTCCTGTTGAACCCGTCGGGCCCGTTAATCCGGTGGTTCCTGCGCTTCCTGTTACTCCTGTTGCTCCCGTCGGGCCTGTTGCTCCAGTGGTTCCTGTCACTCCAGTTGCTCCCGTCAAGCCTGTTGCTCCGGTACTTCCCGTGCTTCCCGTAACCCCTGTTGAACCCGTCGAGCCTGTTGGGCCCGTTGCTCCGGTGGTTCCCGCACTCCCCGTGACTCCTGTTGCTCCTGCGCTTCCCGTCACTCCCGTTGAACCCGTCGAGCCTGTTGCTCCGGTACTTCCCGTGCTTCCCGTAACCCCTGTTGAACCCGTCGAGCCTGTTGGGCCCGTTGCTCCGGTGGTTCCTGTGCTTCCTGTTACCCCTGTTGAACCCGTTGGGCCCGTTGATCCGGTGGCTCCTGCGCTTCCCGTCACTCCCGTTGAACCCGTCGGGCCTGTTGCTCCGGTACTTCCCGCACTCCCCGTGACTCCTGTTGCTCCCGTCGGGCCTGTTGCTCCAGTGGTTCCTGCGCTTCCCGTTACTCCCGTAGAGCCTGTTGCTCCAGTACTTCCCGTGCTTCCCGTAACCCCTGTTGAACCCGTGGAGCCCGTTACTCCTGTCGGACCCGTCTGGCCCGTTGCTCCGGTGGTTCCGGCGCTTCCCGTTACTCCTGCTGGACCCGTCGGGCCTGTTGCTCCGGTGGTTCCTGTGCTTCCCGTTACTCCTGTTGAACCCGTTGGGCCTGTTGCTCCGGTGGTTCCTGTGCTTC
>NZ_JAELUP010000102.1:772-1633 GCF_016424485.1 Paenibacillus roseus | reverse complement strand
CCGGCACGTAGATCCTCTCCTTGGCGTCCAGGAGCAGGCACCCAGCCAGGTGGTATCTGGTGGATCCGCCGCCCCGCGCCACCTCCACCAGCCGCCGAGTGGTGGCGTCGGACTTGTAGGCGGCGCGGATGTCCTCGGCCGGGCCCGGGTCGGGCTCCAGCCGGGCCGCCGCCGCCTCCAGGGGACGGGCGGGGTGCCGCGCCGAGGCGCGGTCGTCAATCCCCGAGCCCGCGCCCTCCTCGCGCCTGCTCAGCGCGTCGGCCGCGGCGTTGGTCTCGCCGCGCCGGTAGTGGATGGTAAAGTCAAAGGGCGAGAGCTGCTCGACCCAGCGCGCCTGTCGTCCCGACAGGTTGCGACGCTCTGAGAAGAAGTACTGCAGCGAGTGGTGGTCCGTGTAGACGTCCGTGTGCTGTCCCAGCACGTAAAACCTGAACTTGAGCAGGCAGTGCACGATGGCGAGCTCCTCGAGCTCGTGCACGGGGTAGTTGCGCTCGGCCGCCGTCAGCGAGCGCGACTCGTAGGCCACCGGCTGTGGCCCCTGGCCCTGGTCCTGCAGGAGGACGCCTCCGATGCCGGCGAGGCTGGCGTCCGTCCGCAGGACGAAGGGGCGCGCCAGGTCCGGCGTCACCAGCACCGGGGCCGAGGCCAGGGCCTCCTTGATCCCCTGGAAGCCCTGCTCCTGCTGTTGGCTCCAGGCCCAGGCGGCGTCCTTCTTCAGCAGCGCGGTCAGGGGCGCCGTCAGGCGGGAGGCCCCCGCCACGAACCGCCGGCAAAAGGTGAACAGGCCCAGCAGGCGCTGCACGTCCAGCGCGCACGCGGGCCGGGGCCAGCTCCGGACGGCCTCCACCTTGGCGGGGTCGA
>NZ_JAELUP010000102.1:0-730 GCF_016424485.1 Paenibacillus roseus | reverse complement strand
AGGCCGTGCGCGGCCAGCTTGCCCAGCACCGCCGCGAGGTGATCCAGGTGCGAGGCCTCGTCGAGCGAGTAGACGAGCAGGTCGTCGAGGTAGCAGGCCACGTACTGGCCCAGCTCCTCCCGGAAGATGTCGTGCATCAGCGCCTGGAAGGTGGCCGGCGCGTTGCACAGCCCAAAGGGCATCACCAGCCACTCGTACTTGCCGTACGGCGTGGTGAACGCCGTGAGCTCCTCGGAGCCCTCCTTGATGCGGACCTGGTGGTACCCGCGCTTGAGGTCCAGGGTGGTGAACACCTTGGCCTTGCCCACGCCGTCCAGCAGCTCCTGGATGATCGGCATGGGGTACGTGTTCTTCTTCGTGACCCGGTTGAGCATCCGGTAGTCCACGCACATCCGCAGCTCCGGCGCCTTGCCCGGCTCCAGCGCCTTCTTCTTCACGAAGAGGATGGGCGAGCCGTAGGGCGACCGGCTCGGGCGGACGGTCCGCGCCTGCAGGTGCTCCTGCAGCTGGCGCTTGAGCTCCTCGGCCTCGGCCGGGAGCAGCCGGCGCGCCCTCAGGTTGGGCGGCGCCATGCCCGGCAGCACCTCGATGGCGTGGTCGATGCCGGGGCGCTGCGGAGGCATCCGCAGCGACTCGTCGGTCAGCGCCGGCCAGCGCCGGAGGATGGCCGCCGCCGCCTCGGGCACCGAGGCCGGCAGGTCGACCCGGGGCACGACGGCCGTCGCGGACG
>NZ_JAELUP010000101.1:428-1098 GCF_016424485.1 Paenibacillus roseus | reverse complement strand
GGCTACAAGCGCACGCTGGCGGGGCTGGAGAGATACTACACGTGGCCCGGCGCGCACGAGGACGTCCGCCGGCACGTGCTGAGCTGCCCCGTGTGCCAGACCACCAAGCCGAGCCGCCGGGCCCGGGGGGGCCTGCTGATGCCCCTGCCGGTGCCCGAGGCTCCCTGGCGCGAGGTGAGCGTCGACCTGATCACCGACCTCCCTCGCTCCGTGACCAAGGACGCCGTCTTCGTCGTCGTGGACCGCTTCTCCAAGATGATCGTCCTGATGGCCACGACCAAGACCTGCACGGGCGAGACCCTGGCCCGCCTGTTCCGCGACCACGTGGTGCGCCGCTTTGGGCAGCCGCAGGGGATCGTCTCGGATCGGGACCCGCGGTTCGCCGGCGCCTTTTGGCGGGCCCTGCAGGGCTTGCTGCAGACCAAGCTGCGGATGAGCTCGCCCTACCGCCCTCAGACGGACGGGCAGACGGAGCGCATGAACGCCACCATCCTGGCCATCCTCCGGGCCTACTGCAAGGACACCGGGGTGGACTGGACGGAGCACCTGCCCATGGCGGAGTTTGCCTACAACGCCTCCGTCAACTCGGTGACTGGCTTGGCGCCCTTTGAGATCGTGCACCGCACCCTGCCGCTGAGCCCGCCGGACGCCATCGCCGAGGAGCTCCGCA
>NZ_JAELUP010000101.1:0-418 GCF_016424485.1 Paenibacillus roseus | reverse complement strand
GAGTACGTGGACCTGTCCGTGGGCGGCAACGTCAAGCAGGCCTCGGAGGCCGTTGACTGGGCGCTGGCCGATGCTCGGGTGTTTCGGAAAGTGAGAGAGAGAGTGGCCCAGGCCCAGGAGGCCATGGCCCGGAACTACAACGCCGACAAGCGACCGCTGAGCTTCCAAGCGGGGGACCTGGTCCGCGTGACCAATCGCGTGGGCGGGCGCGGCGCCCTGTCCCACTTTGCCCCGCGGTTCCTCGGTCCCTGCGAGGTCACCAAGGTGATCAACCGCAACGCCTACCGCCTCCGGCTCCCCGGCGGTCGCGAGTCTACGTTCCACGTCTCCCTGTTGGAGCCGTGGCGGACGCCGCCAGATGAAACGCCCTCCAACCAGCCTACGGCTGAGTCCGCCTCGCCCGAGGGCGAGGCTTCCC
>NZ_JAELUP010000100.1 GCF_016424485.1 Paenibacillus roseus | reverse complement strand
ATATAGAAAATATCATTTTTTTCAAAAGTCATATATTTTTATGACAGAAAAGGAAAAAATAACCTTTTTTCGCTTAGAATTTGAAAAAAGTTATTTTAATTTAGATATTTTACAAAATATAGATTTCTTTTCACAGCTATCTCCTTTTTTTGCAAAAAAATCAGTAGATTTTTTAAAATTAGATGAATTTTTAAATAAGATCAATTTATCTAACTCTAAAACAAAATCTATTTCTGAAATAAATACAAAAGACCCGATTACAATTTTCGAAGATTTCAAAGATTTTGTATGGGGATTATATTTTAATCATGAGGCCAAATTTCTAGTTAAAAACGAATTTCGTAATAATCAACATATTGAAATTATTACAAGAGGAAGAAAAGCTCATAATGCAAAAATAAAAATGAAACTTAAAAATAAAATTTGTTTTAAAGGCATAATTACTTTTGTCTTATCAAATGATTACTATATAGTTAGACGCGTAAATGAAAAAAAAGTGGGTTTTTTTCATAAAATGCTATCTACAAAAAATAAAGAAACTTTTTCCTATTATAAACAGCCTTCTACTGTTTTAGTAGGCTTATCAAAAAATTCTAGAATTAAAAATAAAATTTTTGGTGCAAAAGTAGTTCCTGGAACAATTGTTGATTTTGAATCTAATATAAATGATTTAACTCGTGGAATGATTACTTATATATATCAATTTCAACGAGCTAGCTCTTTTTTAGAAATAGAATCGGGCATTGTTTCAATAACTGACGTTTTTTAATTATAAATTTTAATATGAAAGTAAGCCCTTCTGTTCGAAAAATATGTAAAAGATGTCGTATTATCAAACGTCATGGTATTATACGCATTAAATGTCCAAATTTAAAGCACAAACAAAGACAAGGTAAATAATTTTAACTTATGAATAAATATAAAAAAAAAAGCAAAGGATATTCACCTAAAAATTATATACGACGTCGAAGATTTGTTCCTTATTACAAACGTAATTTTTTTTTTAAAGGAATTTTACATGTAACACATACAGCACATAATACTACTATGTGTATCACTGATATGAATGGAAATGTTTTTTTCTCTAAATCAGCAGGAACACTAGGTTATACAGGTCGACGTAAATCTACAACACGTGCCTTAGTTGTTACGATTTTAAAATTATTAAATTACTTAAAATTTAGTGGGATTAAACAACTTGAAATTATTTTTAAAGGAGCAGGTAAAATGGTATCAAGTGGTACAAAAACAACAGGTGCTATTTGTCGTCACGTAACTTTATCTCATTTAATAAAAGCTAATATTGATATTTCTAAAGTTACAGATTTTAGCTCTAATGCTCATAATGGATGTCGACAACCAAAAGCAAAAAGATTAAAACGAAGAAATCGAAAAAAATTGTTTTTTTAGTTATTTTTCTTTTTAATATCATAATTTTGAGTACCATACTAAATACATTATAAAATAAAAATGTCGATTTAAATAAACAATTAGTTATTATTTAGTT
>NZ_JAELUP010000099.1 GCF_016424485.1 Paenibacillus roseus | reverse complement strand
TTTCTTCACTCGTGCCATGGGCAGTACCGGTCAATCAGGCCAGCGCGGCAGTAGTAGAAGGAACTTCAAATGCTGTCGTCAACAACGTCTACAGTGAAATGCTGGTCAAGGCCAAAGGATATTATGACATCACCAAGGCGAAAGTACTGAGTAATTATTTGGACACACTGGCCTTCCGGAACGCGTGGGGAGGAGACTTCACCGGGTACACATTGCCGCCGGAGTTTGCCAGCGACTACATAAACAATCAAGCCGGCGGCTACGGAGACCGCATCCTCGGCCTATTGGCCGTAGGCGGCAATCCCTACGAGACGAGTACGAGACAAAACCTTGTCAAGGATCTCGTCCAATACCAGATGCCAAGCGGCAGTTTTAATACAAGCAATCTTGCCGTTCATTCATGGGCGGTTATCGGATTGAATGAGGCGAGTGCCGCGGAGTATTATAACAAAAGCTTGCCTGCCCCTGCCAAGTTATACGATAAGACAGCGGCAATCAACCATATTATCAGCAAACAAAATGCTGCCAACGGTTCGATCGGCGGCACGCTTTCAAGTACGGCGACCGCTCTGATTGCATTAGCCGGAGCCAAAGAAATTGACGGTGTCGATGCCGCCATTCAAAAGGCGGTAGCCTATG
>NZ_JAELUP010000010.1 GCF_016424485.1 Paenibacillus roseus | reverse complement strand
ACAGGATGGCTGGTTAGGCTTTATCCTGATGGGACTCCCACCCACTAGAATTAACGACCTTGCCCGGCCGCACTACACAAAACTATTGACAGACCCTAATTAAATTCCCAACTTATTTCAGCCTTGAACAAGGAAACGCTTATTGTAATTCTTGGCCGTGCCGATCGCATCAGCGCACGGGTAAACTAAATATTTTAAAGACGGTATATTCAAATCAAAAATTTGAATATACCGTCTTTCCTTTTGAATCTGACATTTTTATTTTTATTGGCAAATTTAAAGGCTTGTTAACATAAAAAAATACATGTTCTTTAAACGTAATTTTTTTAATTTCATCATTGTGAACGCCGTCTATTTCAATATTACCTGAATAATGAGGATTAATTTTCCCTACTAATAGATTAGCTTTGTCACTGATATTTTTAATATAATTCCATTCAAGAGGACTTTCTTCATCCATACCAAAAGTTATTATTTGTGCAAGTTTATGATCATTAACAATCAGAAAATAAAATTCGGAATGATCTGACTTACTTGTTAAAAGGATCTGAGAAGTTTTGTCAAGATCAATATCTTTCACGTTTTCATGATCAAACTTTAAATTACTTCCTTTTTCTACAGATAAAAGAATGTCACCATGTGAGAAGAATAGCCTGTAAACAATAAAGGAAATGAAAAGTATAAGAAATACTAATATCAAAATATATATATTTTTTTTGGTTTTTAGCATGAAATCACTCCAAGGAAATAGAGGGGAAAAAGGATATCACTGAATAGAGGGAATTCCCTTTAATCATTATTAAATCATATATTATCTCTTTTTGGAATTAAATAGTGCAATTTTGCTAATTAGAATCTGGTTATGATTGAGGCCTCGCTGAGGAAAGTCATGACAGTCAAGCTGCGGAGTTGCCACTCCATTGGATTGTCTATGAAATCGCTAAAAGTCAACTCCTGCACACAGGTCGGCATGAGTTGCAATTTTAGGCAGCTGGCGACAACATAAGACTGGACAGGCGAAACTTAAAAACACCTTCAAGGCAGTCCCATATCTTGCGACAATGGTTCCTGCTCTTGAAGGTGTTTTGATAAATCATTACGATAACGGATCGTGGCACGCTACCCAGTGGCCTGTCCGTACCTGGTTAAGCTGCGGCTCTTCGCTTTTGCAACGCGCAGTTGCTGCTTTGCAGCGCGTATGGAAACGGCAGCCGGACGGCGGGTTTGCCGGAGAAGGAATCTCTCCTTCGATAGCCGTTAGCGTCCGTTTGCTCGAAGGGTCCGGCCACGGAATTGAGGCGATCAGCCCCTGCGTATAATGATGAGCCGGTCGGCGGAAAATTTCTTCGCTGCTGCCAACCTCAACCAGCTTGCCCAGATACATGACGCCGATCCGGTCGGACAGGTGTCTGACCACATGCAGGCCGTGTCCGATAAACAGGTATGTCAACCCTAGCTGTTGCTGCAAGTCTTGCAGCAAGTTGACAATTTGCGCCTGCACCGAAACGTCGAGCGCCGAGACCGCTTCATCGGCAAGCACGAACGATGGACGCAGCGCGATTGCCCGCGCGATGCCGATCCGCTGGCGCTGCCCGCCGGAAAACTCATGCGGAAATCTGTCTGCCCAGGAAGAGTTCAGACCTACTGTCTCCAGCAGTTCCCCGATCCGGCTTTGCAGTTCCGCCTTGCCGAGCGATTCATGCACCCTGAGCGGTTCGCCGATAATGTCGCGCACCCGCCAACGGGGATTCATGGAACCGTACGGGTCCTGAAATACCATCTGCATGTCCTTGCGCACCTCGCGCAGCTGCCGCTCGCTTTTGCTTGTCAGCTCCTGACCGCGAAAGTGAACATGACCGCCCGTTGCATGTTCCAGTTGCAGAAGCACCCGTCCCAGCGTCGATTTGCCGCTGCCGGACTCGCCAACCAGCCCGAACGTTTCGCCTGGAAAAATGCTAAGGGATACATTATCCACTGCTTTAACCTGAGCGCCGCTGCCTTGAAGCAAGCTTCTGCGCTGAAGCGGATAATACTTTTGCAGTTGCTTCGCCTCGATCAGCGGAACAAGCGTCCCGTTCTTCGGCTCGCTCTCCGTTCGTCTGGCCTCTTCTGCTATTTCAACCCGGCTCGCGCCTCGAGCTTGCTCTGTTTCTGTCAGATTCGATACATGTCCGTCCTCAGAATCGGCTGTTCGCTCTGTTTCGACATCGGCTTCCGCTAGCTCGCCAGCGTACCAGCATGCCGCCTTTCTTCCATTAACATCCATAAGCGGAGGACTTTCGCTGCGGCAGTGATCCGTAGCATGCGGGCACCTCGGATTAAAGCGGCAACCAGTAGGCAGATCGTTCATCGCCGGGATCGAGCCCTCAATCGAATACAGCTTTGTTTTACGAGGGCTATCCAGTTTGGTGATGGAGCGAAGCAGTCCTTTCGTATACGGGTGATGCGGCTGACGGAACAATTGCTCCGTTGTCGCTTGCTCGACAATTTGGCCGGCATACATGACAATAACGCGATCGGCCATCTCGGCTGCGATCCCCATATCATGCGTAATCAGCAAAATCGACATCTGATATTCCTGTTGCAGCTCTTTCAGCAGGGCCAGAATTTGAGCCTGTATCGTCATGTCCAAGGCTGTCGTCGGTTCATCAGCAATCAACAGCTCAGGTTCACAGGCCAGCGCCATGGCAATCATTGCCCGCTGCAGCATGCCGCCCGACAGTTCGCCCGGATATTGATTCATACGGGCTTCCGGTTCCGGTATGCCCACTTTGCGCAGCAATCCGATCGCGCGTTCAGCAGCTTGCTCCTTGGTGTCCGTGCGGTGACGTACAATCGCTTCGATAATTTGACTGCCAATGGAAAATACCGGATCGAACGCGGACATCGGTTCCTGGAAAATCATCGCAATTCGCTTGCCGCGCACATCTTGCATTGTCCGCTCCGATGCTTTCGCCAGGTCCAGTTCATCGAAAAGCACTTTCCCTTGCACGATTCGCCCGTTCTCGTAGTCAATCAGCCTCATGATGGCTTTCGATGTGATCGTCTTGCCGCTTCCCGATTCGCCAACCAGACAAACCGTTTCACCAGGGCGAATTTGCAACGTCACCTCGGAGACAGCGTTCAAAGGCCCACGCTTTGTAGCAAATTCAATGGCCAATTGTTCAATATCAAGCAATGTGTTCAAACCACGAACACCTCCCTTTTTGTTACGCGCATCTACGCTCTTTTCTGCTTCGGATCAATCTTGTCGCGCAACCGATCGCCCATCAGATTGACAGACAGAACAAGCAGGGTAATCGCCAGTCCGGGAAAAGTCGAAATCCACCAGGCAACCGTCAAATACCCTCTGCCCTGGGAAAGCAGTGTTCCCCAATCCGGGATTTCTTTGATAATGCCCAAGCCAAGAAAGCTCAGACCCGAGCCGACAAGGATGGACGTCCCCAGCCCAATCGTAGCCATAACAAGGAGCGGCGACCAGGAGTTGGGCAGTACATGCCGTACAAAGATCAGCCATCCGGGCGTACCGATCGAACGGGCTGCGGTAATGAACGGACGGCCCTTGATGCTCAGTATCTGACTGCGCAGTACCCTGGCATACCCTGGCACAGCAGACAACGATACAGCCAGTACGATATTGAACAGACTCGGCCCCAGTGCAGCTGCAATTGCAAGTGCCAGCAGAATGCCGGGAATCGTCATAAGCACTTCGATGCAACGCATAATAAACGTATCTACCACGCCCCCGACGTATCCGGCCAGCGCCCCAAGCAGGCCGCCGACCAAGCCGCCGAACAGTACGGAAGCGACACCGATAAACAGGGAATCTCTGCTGCCATGCACAACAACGCTGAATACATCGCGTCCGTAGTAATCCGTGCCGAACGGATGGGCAAAACTTGGCGCAGCCATAATATCGTACGCCATATCAGTAGGAGAATACGGGGCGATGAAGCCTGGCACTATCCCGCAGATGATAATAAAGAGAATAATGCTTCCTGCTCCGTATATAAGCAAATTCGGAACGCTCATTCGCCCGAGCAAACGCTGACGCGAAATGGGCGGTTTTTCATCATACTTCCAGACTGTCTTGGCCAATACGGTTTCTTTACCGCTCATGATCCGCTACCTCCTTGCCTGCATCCGTCGAACTCTCGGATCAATCATGGAATACGAGAGATCAACCAACATATTTATCAAAACATACACAATCGCCGAGAAAAAGATAACCCCTTGAATCACCGGCAAATCCTTGCTCATCAACGCATCCGAAATAATTCTGCCGATGCCTTGCCGGGAAAAAACTGTTTCAATGACGACGGTTCCCGCCATCAACTCCCCGCTTAACACACCGATGATCGTAAGCGCCGGGATTAAAGCATTGCGCAACGCATGTCTGTACATGACCAGCCTTTGCGGCAAGCCTTTGGCCCGAAGCGTTACAATAAACTGTTCATTAATAACTTCCAGCATGCTGTTGCGCACTAATCTGACGACAAATCCGGAGCCTACGATGCCAAGCGACAGAGCGGGCAGAACCAGCGTCTGCCAACCGTCCGATCCCATAGCCGGGAGCCAGCCGAGCGTCACGGAGAAAAGCAAAATTAACAGGATGCCGGACCAAAACGTCGGCATGGAAATGCCAAACAATCCTACCAGTCTGGCTACAATATCGATCCAGCGATCCCGGTGAATGGCCGAGAGCACGCCCAGCCAAATACCGATGACCGCAGCAATCAGCGTGCTGGTGAAAGCCAATAGCAATGTCGCGGGAGCGTGCGTCCATATTTTGGACAACACCGGTTCATCATTCAGCAATGATTTCCCGAAATCACCGTTCAGCATGTCCTTTGCATAGTTTGCAAATTGCTGATAGAACGGCAAATCCGTACCCAATTGCTTACGCAGGAGGTCGATTTCCTCCTGCGTAGCTGTGGACGGGTCCAGAATCGATAACGCCGGATCACCTGGCAGCAAGTATACGATAACAAATACAAGTACCAATGCGCCGAACACGACCATAATGGAGGTTAGCAATCGTGTGACAATCGTTTGGAACACCGTCCGTCATCTCCTCTCAGCTTCATGGTTTCAGATAAAGATCGTTGAACAGCGGATAGCCGAGTGTATCGAACTTCAAGTCGACAACTTTGCTGGAAGCAGCCACTGTATAAGGGAATACATAGATCGGAATAATAATGGCTTGCTTGCTGATCTCTTGCTGTGCTTGCTTGTAGAACTCAGCGCGCTTCACCGGATCGGTCTCAACAAGCCCCTCGTCCAGAAACTTGTCGATATTTTCATTAACTATTGATCCTAAATTATGCTTGCCAGCAACGTTCTGCGTCTTGGAGTGGTAGAAGGTTCTGAGTCCTTCAGGATCAGGATTCATCTGGCCATTGCCGTACACATCGTAATCGTCATTTTCAAAAACAACGACCTTTATATCTTTCGTAATATTGATGTTGACTTCGATGCCGATCTGCTTCAGCTGCTGCTGCACAATGGACGCGATATCCTGACGCTTCTCCCGATTCGGTGAGCCCTCTACATAACGAATTGCCAAACGTTTGCCGTCTTTGACGCGAATGCCGTCGCTGCCTTTGACCCATCCCAGTTCGTCAAGCAATTGGTTCGCTTTGTCCACATCCGGCTTAATGCCGTTTTCCAGTGAAGCATCATAACCGAATGTTCCTGGCGTCAGCGATGACCATGCCTGATCATACGTGCCCAGATAGAGCGTTTTTACAATTTTCTCGACGTCAATCGCGAGTTGCAGCGCCTGCCGTGCCTTCAGTTCATTCCAAGGCGCATTGCTTTGATTAATAAACAGTGTAAAAGGCAGACCTTCTGTATTCACTTGATAAATGTGTGTCTTTTTATCATTCTTCAATGCTGCGATGTTTTGCGGCGGAACGGTATCGGCTGCCAGCAATTGGCCGCTTTGTACGCTGCCAATACGAGTGGCTTCCTCTGGCACGACCTTGAAAACCAGTCGGTCCAGGTACGGCTTACCATGGTTGGCGACCAACTCAGGGCCCCATGCATACTCATCGTTGCGCTCCAAGGTAACGCCGACATTCTCTTCCCATTTCACAAACTTGAACGGACCGGTGCCGACCGGATTATGACCATACTGATCTCCGTATTTCTCAGCTGCGGTCGGGGAAATAATTCCGACCTGCGGTTGGGTCAAATTCCGCAAAAATGCTTGCGACGGCGTAGTCAGGTTCAGTTTGACCGTGTATTCATCAATAACTTCAGCTGATTCGTAGTATTTCAGCAAACTTCTGGCAGTAATTGCCTTCGTCTCCGGATTAATGGCCCGGTCATAATTGTATTTGATCGCTTCAGCATTTAGCGGTGTGCCGTCATGGAACTTTACATCATTGCGCAATTTGAATGTATAGCTTTTGCCATCAGGCGAAACCGTCCATTCTGTCGCGAGCCAAGGCTTCACCGTGTTATCGGAGTCCAGGACAACCAGGTTGTCATAAATGACGCGAAATACGCGGGCTCCAGTCGCCCATCCGTTGCGATGCGGGTCAAGCGTATCGGGAGCGCCTGCCAAGGCAAAAGTCAATTCGCCGCCGGAAACCGGTTGCCCATTGTCCTCCGCACCCTTGTTCGTTGCTGTTCCGGTAGTGTTGGAAGCCTTCGCTTCCTTGTTTTCAGGGCTCTTGCTGTTGTTTCCGGCCCCGGAGCACCCCGTAATCGCCAAAATTAAAGTTAAACTAAGCAGCAGGAGCGAAGCGCTCCAGTTTTTCTTGACACGACTCATTTTCTTTCCTCTCTCCTTCTGTAATTAGCACTGTTGAATTGTATATCGTTCAGCCTGTGAAACTAGCTGATTGAAACCGTTGAATTCGGTTAAATCACACGCGCTGCAAAGTGTGGCGGTTTGCCGGAATCGGCAGTCCCAGATTTCCGCGCAGCGTATCCGCTTCGTACTCCGTTCTGAAAATCCCGCGCTCCTGCAAAATCGGCACCACTTTTTCTACAAACCTGCGCAGTTGCACCGGTGTAGCCGCGTGGACAATGAAGCCGTCCGATCCTTTCTCCTCGTGCCATTTCTGGATCAAATCGGCTACCTTTTCCGGCGTTCCGGTGAATGAACTGCGCGGCGTTGTGGTCTGCAGCGCCACTTGACGCAATGTAAGACCGTGTTCACGCGCTTTTTGCTTGATTTTATCCGTATCGCTGCGGAACGTGTTTTTGCCGAGATCGCCCAGATCCGGGAACGGCTCGTCTAGCGGATATTGGCTAAAATCATGGTGATCAAAGAAACGACCGAGGAATTCAAGGGCACGGTCTATGGATACCAGACTAGCCAACTCTTGATAGAGCTGCTCGGCTTCCTCTTCCGTATCGCCTATTATCGGGCCGATCCCCGGCATGATGACGATGTCATCTTCAGAGCGACCCTGCTCGACTGCACGTTCCTTGATTTCTTTATAGAATGCTTTCGCATCCTCCAGAATGGTATGGCTTGTAAATATGGCGTCAGCGCTCGCTACCGCCAACTCTTTGCCGCTCTCCGACGCTCCTGCTTGGAAAATAACCGGCTGGCCTTGGCGGGACCGGGCAACATTCAGCGGCCCTTCTACAGAAAAATAGTTGCCTTTGTGATTCAATGGGTGCATTTTGGAGGAATCGAAGAAACGGTCATTTTCCTTATCCCTGACGAAAGCGTCATCCTCCCAGGAATCCCACAGGCCTCGCACAACTTCCAAATGCTCGGTTGCAATCTTGTAACGATCACCATGCGTAGGATGACTGCCTTTATTAAAATTCCGCGCCGATGCTTCCAGTGGAGAAGTGACGACATTCCACCCCGCCCGTCCATCGCTGATCGCATCCAGCGAAGCGAATTGTCTGGCAACGGTAAACGGCTCGCTGTAGGAAGTCGACAGTGTTCCGACCAGCCCAATACGGGAAGTGACAGCCGCAAGCGCCGATAAAATCGTCAACGGTTCAAAACGATTGAGGAAATGGGGAATTGATTTCTCATTGATATGCAACCCGTCGGCGATAAACGCCAGATCGAATTTGCCGGCCTCTGCAAGCTGCGCATGGTTTTTATAAAATTCAAGGCTGATACTTGCGTCCGCCGGCACATCAGGATGCCGCCAGCCGGAAATCAAGCCGCCTACCCCGTGAATAATGACACCAAGTTTCAATTGTTTACGTTGAGACATTTCATTTCCTCCCTTAATGTAGTTGTACTTCTTCCTCTGCTTGCGCCAGAAATTCGGCAAGTGGAATCCGGTAGCACTTAATCAGTATTCCCTCTGAGTCGAACTCTTTGTCCAGCACACGCTCAAGTCCGAGACGTTCGTACAAATTCACAGCAGATTTCATAATGTCCGTTGTGTACAGATAGAGCGCATCTGCTCCCCAACTCGCCGCCACTCTGGCACTTTCACGGATAAGCCGGGTCGCGATTCCCTGGCCGCGCGCCTCCTTGCTTACTCCAAGCAGCCGGAGCACCGGTGTTGCATTACCGGGACTGGAGGAACCGTATGCCGCTTCACTCGTCTTGAATAAGAAGACGCTGCCTGCCAGCTTTCCATCCAATTCAGCGACAATCTTCGCGTCCGCAGCATCCTCTCTTACTGAGGCTTCGATGCTGTCGCGATAAGCTTCCCATCGCTTGGGGCTCAAGACGTCCCGGTACTGGTCATAAGCTTCGAGCAGCAACGGCGCCAGCGCATCCTGATCCGCCGTCCCTGCCAACCTCACTGTAACCTGTTGATTTGCCATATTGTCGTCCCCCAATTCATCTTCCGATGCTGCAGCCGCTTAACCCCGCTTCAGGCGCTATTACCCGCTCACAGAAGTTTCATACGCGCTTTTAATGCGATCGATTTGTTGCAGATGCGATTGAACATGATTCGCAACCGACGTAATAATTCCGCGCAGCGAAACTTCATTGCCAGCGGCGTTCAATGCTGTCTTATCCCAATCTTCCGGACGCAAACGTGCAAGCAACAAACTGTTGTATTGAATCAAGGCAGCAATCAGGGCTAAATAATCCTCTACCTTGCTTTCGTTCGCATACTGACCTGAAACCCATTTATCCTGTTCAAAACCCGGAAGACGCGCCGAAGTGTCTGCCAGTAAATCGCGTATCCGAAACGTGACCACAATATGATGGTCCGCCAGGTGGGAGATAACCTCCACAACGCTCCATTTCTCAGGCGCCTCTTTCCAATAGAGCTGCTGCTGCGTCAACTCTTCAACAGCCTGGTGCAATTGATCGTGAATATTTAAGTAGGGTTGAATATCGAAAGGTATTTTAGACATCGTACTCCTCCTCTTTTTTTGTATGTGAATACCCCTTTTTATTATTCAAATGATTCCTAGTTGTTAAATCGGAATTATGAATGAAATAAGCCTACTTTATGGCCGCCTCAAATTCAATTGTTTTTTGATAGATAACTTTTATACAGAGATTGATAAAATCTATACCCAACCATATAAATCCATATATGATATTTTAATGATGAAATTAGCTTAAAATCGAAATCAGTGCTTGACTTTTAGCAAGAGAAAGCACTTTTATCGCTTCCTCCGCTTTCCGTCAAACACTGATTAAGGTGGAGCCTAAAATTTAAAGTAATTCTTCGCATTATAATACGAAATGTGTTGCACGATGCCGCCAAGCAACTCCAGATCATTCGGAACTTCACCGTTTTCAGTCCACTCTCCAAGCAGATTGCAAAGGATGCGGCGGAAGTACTCATGACGCGTATACGACAGGAAACTCCGGGAATCGGTCAACATGCCGACGAAACGGCTGAGCAAGCCGAAATTACCAAGCGACTTGAGCTGCGCCAGCATTCCGTCCTTCGTGTCATTAAACCACCAAGCCGAGCCTAGCTGGATTTTTCCAGGGATTCCGTCGCCTTGAAAGCTTCCCATCAGTGCAGCCAGAATTTCGTTGTCATTTGCGTTGAGCGAATACAAAATCGTCCGCGGCAGCAAACTTTCCTCATCCAGCGAGCTTAACAGCTTCATCAGCGGGTACGCCACCGGACTATCGTTGATTGAATCAAAGCCCCGATCCGGCCCGAGCAGATTGAACTGCCGAAGACTATTATTTCGCGCCGCATTAATATGATATTGCATCGCCCAGTCATGACGGGCATACAGCTTGCCCAGGAAAATAAGCGTATATGTCTTGTACTGCTGCTCTTCATCCCGACTGACCCGCTCACCCTTCAATGCACGAGCAAAAATTGCCGCCGCTTCCTCCTTGGTCGCCTCTTTGTAGGGCACATAGTCCAGCGCATGGTCGGATACGCGACAGCCCGCCTGATGAAAAAAGTGTACTCGCGACTCCAGTGCAGACAGCAGAGCATCATAATTCGAAATAGACGTTCCCGCTGCCTGTTCCAGTTGGCCGATCCATTCCCTGAATCCGACACGGTTAATTTCCAGTCCCTTGTCCGGGCGGAACGATGGCAGCACCTGAACATCGAAGTCTTCAATATCCTTGATCTTGAAGTGATACTCCAGGGAATCAACGGGATCATCTGTTGTGCAGATGACTCTGACATTTGACTTCACGATCAAATCACGCGCCTTGAATCCGCTTCCACTCAGCTTTGCATTAGCCTTCTCCCAGATGATCTGGGCATTCTCCTCATTAAGCAGTTCCTCAATATCAAAAAAACGGCGAAGCTCCAGATGCGACCAATGGTAGAGCGGGTTGCCGATTGTGTTCGGCACTGTCTTGGCCCATGCCGCAAATCGCTCGTAATCGCTTGCACCCTCGCCTCCAGTTACATATTTCTCAGGCACGCCGTTGGCCCGCAATGCCCGCCATTTATAATGATCTCCATACAACCAAGCTTCTGTAATATTCGAAAACGCCTTATTTTCATAGATTTCCTGAGGGCTTAAATGGCAGTGATAGTCAATGATCGGCATATTCTTGGCATAATCATGATACAAACGGACAGCCGTTGCATTAGACAGTAAGAATTGATCATCCATAAACGCTTTCAATTACTGCACCTCCATTAATTTAAACCATACTTATCTTGTATACCTTACCATACTGCCGCACGCGTCTTCAATATTCTCTCACTTTTGTATGTTCCACAGACCTCTACTTGGGATGACCAATGTCCAAGCAACCAGATTATTCTATTGCATCTAGAATCTATGTGATATATTTATGTTATATTATATAACATTAAAATAATCTTAAAAACTATATAATCTAATGAAAAATTGAGATTTTGCACGATAATACTGGATGATAACGTTTTTTTAGCGTTTAATTAGTTTGCAAGAAAACCTAACACTAAATACAATGATTATTATGAAACTCACGTTATTTTCGATAAAAATATCATAGGCGGTGATAAAATCTGACATAGTGTATGTACAACATCAAGACTCGTATTCTATCACCAGACTACAATTATTCAGGAGGCCCCATGAACAACAAACTGCTTAAATCACTGTTATCCGTCCTGATCGCAGCAACCTTATTTACCGGGTCGGGAGTCGTCTCGTCCCCTTATGCAAGCGCACAACAAGATTCCCCTGTTGCTCAGACCCCTTCCGATACATCTCCTCAAAGCGGAGACACGCCGGAAGAGTCAATCGTTGAAATCCCGGCGCCGGATGCTTCGCCAGAGGACAACGAGTCTGCGCAAAGAATTGCAGACCAACTGGCAGATACTTCTCCATCCGTCGTAGTAGAGGGGCAGAAGAACCTTCGCTTTGGAGAAAAACTGCAGGTCAGCATTGCGTTGAAAAATATTCCGGATACAGTAGCGGCAGAAAAATTCGTGATTCAATACAACACCTCCAAGCTGGAATTCCAGGAGGTAAAAGCGGCAGGAAGCCATATTCAAATCGTCGGACAACAAGAAGCTCCCGGCAAGATTACCGTCATTACAGCTAATCCGAATTCCAAACTGGTGAGCAACCAACCGATTATTATCGTCAGCTTCAAAGCCAAAGCAGCAGCCGGAGTTGACAATGTAACAGTAAGCGCAGAACTCGGACTCTCCCCGGACGGCGAGTACGGAACAGCCGGCAGTTCTACACTGGATCTTGAAATTGAAAAAGGACTCATCGGCGACCTGAACCGAAACGGCAAAATTGAGATCGGCGACCTCGCCAAGCTGGTTCACTATTTCGATCTCACTTCCGTTGATCCGCAATGGGAGCGAATTGCCGAAGGTGATTTCAACGCCAATCTGAAAATTGATTTGGCCGACCTCGCGATTCTCGCCAGAAAACTGTTGGACAAGCCATTTGAGCTGATCGAAACTACGGTTGCCGACATTCACGCCGCCATGCAATCCGGTGAACTGACAGCCGAAAAGCTGGTCAGCATGTATTTGAAACGCATCGACAACTATGACAGCCAGCTCCATTCTATTCTAACCGTCAACTCACACGCTCTGGATATCGCCAGGGAGATGGATGCGGAATACAAGGCGACAGGCAAATTAAGAGGCCCTCTGCATGGCATTCCTGTCATTGTGAAAGACAACTACAATACCGTCGGCATGCCGACAACCGCGGGCTGCATATGTCTTCAAAACAACTTTACAACAACCGATTCGTTTATGATCCAGAAGCTGAAGGACGCAGGGGCAATCATTTTGGCCAAATCCAACCTTCATGAATTCGCCTTCGGCACTACAACTATCAGTTCCCTGGGCGGACAGACCAACAACCCTTATGACTTGTCCCGCAACCCGGGCGGTTCAAGCGGCGGTACAGGCGCAGCGCTTGCAGCAAATCTCGGCGCAATCGGACTGGGCACAGACACAGGCGGTTCGATCCGAATTCCTTCCTCCTACAATAGTCTCGTCGGCATCCGCCCTACAATTGGATTGACAAGCCGTGAAGGCATCATTCCACTGGCGCTGTCTCAAGACGTAGGCGGACCAATGGCCCGCACAGTTGCAGACGCCGCCCTGATGCTCGATGTGGTCAGCGGCTATGACAAGAATGATTTGGCAACCTCTTACAGCATCGGGCGCATTCCAAGCAGCTACACCGACTACCTGGATGTGAACGGTCTGAAGGGAGCGCGCATTGGCGTTATCCGTGACAGCAGCGTGATGGGAACCAACAGCGAGGTCATCCGATTGACCAACCGAGCCATTGCTGAGATGGAACGCATGGGCGCAACTGTAGTTGATGTGACCGTTCCAAACCTTGCGAAGATTCTGAGCTACAATAGCTTGAGCGGTACAGAATTCAAGTTCAATCTGAACGATTACTTGAACTCTCCATCCATCGGCCCGGATGTAACATTCAAATCTCTCTCTGATATTTTGGCGACAGGCACAATTCTGGAGTCGCAACGAAGCTCCATGGTTGCCCGCAATAGCATTGAGGTGCTGGAGACGGAAGCCTACAAGGATATTCTGTTGTACCGAACACGCACAACCCAGCAGTCCTTGCTGTCAACAATGGCAGACAACAAATTAGACGCCCTGTTATATCCATCTACAGCGGCTCCGGTCGGAGGAAGCGCCGGCAGCGCCAACCGTCTCAGCCCGTTCTCCGGTTTCCCGGCAATTAGCGTACCTGCAGGATTCGCCAGCATAAGCGGACGCCCGGATTCACCGATCGGCATCGAGCTGCTCGGCAAACCATTCGACGAAGGCACCTTGATCAAGCTAGCATATGGATTCGAGCAAGGCACCAAATACCGTGTGTCCCCTGAGCTGTTCCCTGCTTTGACTAATTAATCAAGCAACAGTGCACGCTCAAACAGGAAAGGAAGATTTCAACTATGGTACGCAGACTCTATATAATCGCCATGGCACTGCTGCTCTGTACCGCTGCGCTCCCGATGGGATCAGCCCGGGCAGAAGACGGCGGACCTGTCTTCTCGCTGCAAACATCCAACTCCAAACTTGCTGTCGGCAGTGTATTCAAGGTAACAGTCAAAGCCGATCGGCTTCACGACGTGTACGGCTATGAATTCAACCTCTATTTTGATCCATCCCGGCTTGAATATGTGGAAAACAGCGCAGCAACAGACCTTGACGGCTACTCTGTCCCCGCCAAGGTTGTACAGCAAGACAAAACCTATGTCCGTTTTGCCCATGTCAAAACCGCCAATGTGCCGGGCTTTAGCGGAAACGCCGCTCTGTTGTCGCTATCCTTTAAAGTTAAGCAAGCATCATCCACAACCCTTGAACTGAAAGACATCAAGCTGATCGATTCCAAATTTGTCGAGTCTGTATTGGATACGTCTGTAAAAGCGAATTTAACACCTGACACCTCTTCCCCCGGAGGCAACGGCAATAATGGCAACAGCAGCAATAGCGGCGAGACCAATACCGGAGGCAACCAGCCAGATACAGATAAACAAACGCTCGTCCTGACAGCTAAAGAGTTGAGCAATCCGACTTCCGGTAAAGTCAGGGCAACTCTCCCTCCGGGAGCAAGCAAGGTACAGCTTCCAGGCAACGCATATGAACTGCTTGGAGACAACGACCTGGAGATTCTTTCAGGAAAGGATACCTTTCTCATCCCTTCCGCCGTCCTGCGACAGCTTGCCGATGAAGTCACGCCCGAACAAGCCAGGCAGAGTACAATCACACTGACGTCCGCTCCTGTAACCGGTTTGGCTGAACAATCCGCATTGCTGCCAGATGAGAGCAACACCGACGGATTTGAAGTCCGCTTTGGCTCCGGTGTTTACGACTTCCAACTGACGCTGACGACGGCGGACGGCAAATCAATCGAGCTGAAAACGTTCAAGCAGCCGGTCACAATTCGTTTGCAAGCAAACTCTGATATTAACCCTAGACTATCCAGCATTTACTACATCCCAGGCACCGGTCCGCTGGAGCGAATCGAGAGTGACTACAATAACGGGGAATTCAGAGCAAAGGTAAATCATTTTAGCGTATATGCCGTGGTGGAAAAGAAAAAGAAGTTCAAGGATGTCCCGGCTTCATTCTGGGCCAGCAATGTCATTACAGAGCTTGCGTCCAAACAAATTATTAACGGGACAAGCGCCACAGCCTTCGAACCTCAGCGAAGCATTACACGGGCTGAATTCACCGCCTTGCTCGTCCGGGCGATCAAACTGTCTTCGAGTGCCAAAACCGCTTTTACCGACGTCAAGCCTTCAGACTGGTTCAGCGGCGACATCGCAGCTGCAATTGAGAGCGGAATTGTAAACGGCAAATCGGTTTCCAACTTTGCGCCTTATGCACAGATTACACGTGAAGAAATGGTTACGATGATGATGCGCGCCTACAAACTGCAAAAAGGCGCAACGACAGATGCAGCCGCTCCATCATTCACCGATGAGGTGAACATTTCACCGTGGGCAATCAGTCATGTCAAAGAAGCCGCCGCTTTAGGACTGATTAAGGGCCGCTCCGGGAACAGCTTTGCGCCGCAAGGCATCTCTACACGCGCCGAAGCAGCGCAGGTTATTTACAATTTGATTGAAAATACAGCCGCAGCAAGCGCTAGACCTTGAGAAATCAAATAATATTCATATTAAAGACGCACAGCCATAAAGGTTGTGCGTCTTGGCGTTCCAGGAGAAGTCTTTTGTTGATTTCACCTGCGATCCCGCGACAAAACCATCACTAAAATGCCGCGAAGTACCCCTAAACTAAAACAAACAGCGCCGAATCGGCCCCGTAGACAATTTTTAACTAGAGTTATAAATTTCAATATCCAAGCAAAGCAATGTATGCCCTCAATTCCTATAATAGTAGAATAACACACAGAAAAGAAAAAGTCTACTATTTTCCCAAAAATTTCGTTATATTTTTTATGCTGCTGCGAAATTTTTGGTTACGCTTCTAAATCTGGAAATCTATTGCGCAGCAATTTACTATCGAGGTGTTATATAATCCATGTTCTCCCTCACTTTGGCGAGAAAATCCTACGCCCGAAATTTGCAGTACCGCAGCGCCCATCTGATGCGGACGTTCGCCAGCGTCATCATCGGCTATATCTACATAGCCGTCTGGATGGGGGTGAGCGAAGGACAAGCGCTAGGCGATTATGGCATGCACGGCATCATTAGTTACATCGCCTTTAATCAAGCCTGCTTATGGGTGATCATGGCCACGAACGGTCTGGGAATCGAGGAATGGGTCCGAACCGGACAAATCTCTCATGAGCTAATGAAGCCGATGCACTTTTTCTGGTACATGCAAAACAGAGAGTGGGGGCAGACCTGGTACCAGCTTTTGTACAGCACCATTCCCATATTGCTCATCTATATTGTCGTGCTGAAAATACGCATGCCGGAACATCCCATCACCTGGCTATGGACACTGATCGCAATGCTCCTGGCTGCCTATATTGCAATCTGCATCGCCTATCTGATCGGTATTGCGGCCTTTTGGACGACCGAATCCCGCTGGCTGAACGGCGTTCATATGGGCCTTAATATGCTGCTGTCCGGGTTCTTCATTCCTGTCGAATGGCTCCCCGGCTGGCTGAAGACGATCAGCGCGCTCTCCCCCTATCCCAGCCTGCAATACGTCCCGTCCCGCATCTATCTGGAGCTGGATTCTTTCAATGCCTTGAAGCTGTCTCTGTTCTGGTGCCTGCTGCTTACTATTTGCTGCTTCGCAATAACCAGAACCGTCCGGCGCAAAGTGGAGGTGCAAGGAGGATGAGCTGGATTCACATTTATTTTCGGCTAGCCGGAGCAAGTCTCAGGAGCCAGATGCAGTATAAATTCAATTTTATTCTATCAACACTGCTCGTATTTTTGATGTTCGGACTGGAATTGATGACGGTATCGATTATTATTTATAAATTCAACGGCATCAAGGGCTGGAGTGTATATGAGGCAGGCTATCTGTTCGCCATCATGATGTTTGTAAGAGCGTTCTACCGGATAATCGCCGGGGAAATCAACGGATTTGAGAAATACCTCGTTCAAGGCATGCTCGATCAACTGCTGCTGCGCCCAATGCCTGTACTGCTTGTGCTGGTGACGCGAAATTTTCGGCCGATGGCGGGAGAGCTGGTACTGGGAACAACCACTATGAGCATCTGCCTGTCCTATTTAATAGAGAACAAACAAGCAACCCTGTGGGCCATCCCCTGTTCGCTCGCGGTGATTGTAAGCGGAACGATTATTACTTTGGCTATCGGCCTTGCCACCGCAACCGTCGGTTTCTGGACACACCGCATTGATGAATTGCAGCGAATTACCGATAACGCAGCTTCCATTGCCAGCCAATACCCCCTATCGATCTACCCCAAATGGATGCGAATCACGCTGCTGACCGTGCTGCCGATGGGCTTCACCAGCTATATGCCTTCACTTTACGTCATTCGCGGCGAGCTGGGGCTGTGGATTTTGCCAGCGACGATGCTCCTGGCGGTCGCCCTGCTGCTCGGGGCGCTGTCCTTCTGGAAGCTTGGGCTGCGTCATTATCAAAGCACAGGAACTTAAAATTTAAGGTTGAGTCACTATAAAGGAGAAATGACATGATCATTGCGCATCGGTTAAATAAAACCTTCCGACTCCCGATTGTGATGGAAGGCCGCTTTAGCGCCGTCCGCACACTGCTCTCCCGGGAATATCGTGATGTGGAGGCTGTGAACGACATCAGCTTCGAGATCAGCAAAGGCGAATTCGTCGGCTATATCGGACCTAATGGCGCGGGCAAATCAACAACTATTAAAATGCTCTGCGGCATCCTGCACCCCACATCAGGCGAAGTGACGATTAACGGCTGCAGCCCGCAGAAGCAGCGGCAGCAGGTCGTCCGTCAGCTAGGAGTCGTCTTCGGCCAACGAACACAGCTCTGGTGGGACCTTCCGCTCAAGGATTCCTTCGACATCCTGGCCTCGCTGTACAAGCTGGAGCAGCAGTTCTTCAAAAACCAGCTCGGAGTCTTGACGGAAATTTTACAGCTTCAGGAATTGATGGGTATCCCGGTGCGCAAGCTCTCGCTCGGCCAGCGCATGCGGGCCGACCTGGCCGCATCGCTGCTGCATGACCCGGACATTCTCTTTCTCGACGAGCCGACAATTGGTCTTGATGTGGCAGCCAAGAAACAAATTCGGGACTACCTGAAGCAAATGAACAGCCAGTGGAACAAAACCATTCTGCTCACCACTCACGACATGGATGATATCGAGCAGTTGTGCAGCCGTGTAATCGTCATCAATCATGGAGCCGCCATCTATGATGGCGATCTGGAAACATTACGCGGGCGGATCGGTCTTCCTACAGTGATGAAAATCAAATTCCGAGAGGCCGTCTCGCCCGGCTATGAAGATTTCCTGTCCGCTTCGACTTTTCAGGTAATCGGTTGTCAGGACCGGGTAATTACAGTAGCCTGCAATCGCAAGGAGACAACCGCTATGGAGGTGCTGAACAGGATGAGCAAACTTGGCACAATCGAAGATATCCATCTGGAAGAGCCGAATTTCGAGGACATTATTCATCGTATTTACTAGGTCATGCTCATGTCGCCAGTCAGGATTCATTTGCGCGAACCCTATATTTTTGCGATAATTTACCATAGGGATGATGCAATCCTGATTAAGTACGAATGGGGTGTTATTCATGACAATTTACGCGTATATCGGCTCTTATGCAAGCGCATCAGGTCCGGGACTGCTGGCAGCAAGCTATGATCCGGCAACGGGCAAGCTGGAGCTTCTGCAAGAGGTATCCGGGCTGTCCAATCCGACTTTCCTGGACGTCAATGCCGACGATTTCAGATTATACGCCTTGTTTGATGTGAAGGACGCCGAAGGCAACCGGACGGGCGGCGCCGCAGCCTATACCATCGACCGCAGCAACGGCAAGCTGGCCCTGATCAATGAGGCTACAACGACACCTGCGCCAACCTGCCATCTGGTGCTGGATGAGACGAACTCCTTCATTATCGTAGCCAGCTACCACGGCGGTCTGATCGGCGTATCCGAGTTGCTCGAGGACGGCGGGGTCGGATCTTCCTCCGATCTGAAGCAGCACCACGGCTCAAGCGTACATCCGGCCCAGACCCAGGCGCGCGCTCACTCCGTGTTCATTGCCCCGGGCAACCGCTATGCTGTAGCATGCGATCTCGGACTCGACAAGCTGTTTGTCTACAGTCTGGATGCGGGCGCCGGCAAGCTGACGCTCAAGAGCGAGACAAGTGTAGCGCCCGGCTCAGGGCCGCGCCACTTTGTGTTCCATCCGTCACAACCTTACGGTTATGCAATCAATGAACTGAATTCGACCGTCACCGCTTTCCATTACGACAATGAAGAAGGCAAGCTGACCGAATTGCAGACATTATCGACCCTGCCTGAGGACTTCGCCGGGGAAAGCTACTGCGCGGATATCCATATCTCACCGGACGGCAAGTTCGTGTACGGCTCCAACCGTGGACATGACA
The DNA here is from genome assembly GCF_016424485.1 of Paenibacillus roseus. Taxonomy (GTDB): domain Bacteria; phylum Bacillota; class Bacilli; order Paenibacillales; family Paenibacillaceae; genus Paenibacillus_D; species Paenibacillus_D roseus. The sequence continues at coordinate 31,405 of NZ_JAELUP010000010.1, read as the reverse complement.
GCATCGTCGTCTACGCTGTAGATCAAGCTTCCGGCAAGCTGAACGTAGTGGAGTACACCTCGACACTGGGGGGACACCCGCGCAACTTCGGACTATCCCCGGACGGACGCTTCCTGCTTGTTGCCAATCGTGACGGCAACAATATCGTTACTTTCCGCAGGGATGAGCAAAGCGGCAAACTTGAAGCAACCGGCGACCAGCTTGCAGCCTCCAAGCCAGTTTGCATCAAGTTTCTTGAGGTCCGCTAAAGCAAAGGCCCGCCCTGCATAACCACTTACATACAAAAGACGCATCCGTTGAACCTGATGATCAGTCCGGTGCGTCTTTTATTATTCGTCAACTCTGGCAATAAACCTTACACAAATTCTCTGACCGAAGTAAACCGGTCAAGCAGATGCCCCAGCATCGCAAAAGACACCGCACTTCGCTCCAACTGGCTGCGGATTTCCTCTGGAGTCTGAATAAACGGCGCAGTGACAACCTCAGCGCTCCACGTTGCCAGCATCTCTTCGATTGCCGGAGGCGAGGCTTCAAGATGAAATTGCAAGGCGACAACATTGCTGCCATAGACAAAAGCCTGATTCGGACAAGCTTCCGAACTTGCCAATCGGACTGCCCCATCCGGCAGATCGAAGCAATCCCCATGCCACTGGAACGAGATAAACTGCTGCGGTATTTGGGCGAACAACGGATGTTCTTTCTCTGTCCGCTCGACCCGATGCCATCCCAACTCCTTGTACATGTTCCGATAGACGCTCGCTCCAAGCAGCTCTGCGAGCATTTGAGCGCCAAAGCAGATGCCTAGTACCAGCTTGCCGCTGTCTACCGCCTCTCTGACATAGTGCTTCTCCTTCACCAGCCAAGGATGCTTGTCATCCTCATAGACACTCATTGGTCCGCCCAGAATGATCAGCAAATCGTAGCTTTCATGACCGGGCAACTCCTCACCGTCCGGAGGAAATCCGACTTCCGTTTTGTGACCGTGTGCGGCTGCCCAGTCTGTAATCGCCGACTCATCGTCAAACGAAAAATGTTTCAACAACAACAATCTCATGAAATCTCCGCCTTGTCTCTATAGGTTTTTCGCCATAGTTTCACTCCTTTTATTTTACGTTCTTTTTAAGAAATATGTCAATTTTAATGACATGAAAATAACATTAATTACGAACCAGAATTTGCGCGCTGCAGACGGTTGCCGCTCCATTTATTCCGAAAATGGTAGACCAGCAGCAAAAATAAAGGAATAACCGTGCCGCACGTAATATCCCAATCGACCCAGTAGAAAATTACCGTTGCGAAATAATAGGTAATATTGGGGGAAATAATCATCGCCAGACCAAATACAATCATGGCCGACGGCCATATTAACGGTTTGTAGGATCTCAGTCTTAAAACCTGGGATATGCCCAATATAAAGCAGTAAAAGTACAGCGCTCCCTTGAAAAAAGTGGAGAGTATCCACACTGTGGCCACAATCACCTCAATCCGTTCGAGAAAATTGCCGATGCTGATCCGCTGTGCCAGAATAAATGACGCGTAAATATTGTGCCGGGTAAAAAACGGACCGAGCACCATAATGGATATCATCACAAGCGTGCTTAGCATCAGGCTGACGATCAGAGCAGTAAGGAGTATATCCTTGTTTCGATTACGCTGATCCGTTGTATACGGCAGCAGCATCATAAGTGCTATAAGCTCCCCAAATGGATAAGCGATCGTGACTGCTATCCCTTGTAAAATCGCTGTGGGGCCCGTACCGAATATCGGCCGTATCCGGTTGATATCTGCCTGTGGCAGAATAAAGACAAAGAGGAACAGCACGAACAACACTACTAACGGCAGGAACAGTTCCGCGCTTCTTGCCATACTTTCAATTCCATGGGATATCGCCCATACCACAACAATCAAATACAGGAGATGAATAACGGGCAGAGGTGTCTTGGGCATAATCTGGGTCGTCAAAAAATCCCCCACCTCACGCGTAATCGTAGAAGCGAGAATCAGAAAGTAAAACAGATACCAGAGACTTACAATAGCGCCAAGCCATTTTCCCAGATTCGCAATCAGCCCTTCAATCAGCGTCTTCCCCGGCTGCATTTTGTAAAGTCGAAGCATAATCCATATCGAGAATAACCCGAACGGAATACCCATTAAGGAGGCAATCCACGAATCTTGGTGGGAATAGGAAGTAATAACAGCCGGGTAGACCAAAATCATGTCCCCGATCTGTGTGAGCAAACAGAGTGCGGCGAGCTGCCTTACGTTTATTCGCCCTTTTTCCAACATGTTTTTTCCCTCCAATCAGGACCGTCTAAACATCAATTCAAGAAATTGATTAATCGGCTTGTAAATATAGACAATCAATTTCAGCGGGCTTGGAACCGTGATCATCTTCCATGCAATGACACTCATGATGCTCCCCGCAACCAGAAAGACGACAAAAACGGCCGTTTCCTTAATCCAACGGTTGCGCATCATAATTGGAAGCTGGAATACACAGATGGCAGCGGCAATAAGAACGACTATAATAGTTACCACCAGCGATCACTCCTTGATATAGCTTTGAAAGGAATCGTCAAGAGTTCCGACTTGTTTAATCTCGTACTCCGCCGTATAATTTACCTTCAGCTCGGCCAGTTTCTCATTCCATTGAGATTCAAGCTGCTTCCAGAGCTTCGGGTTCGTACGATTGATTTCCTCTCCAAAACCGAAGATATCCACCTTATACTTTCTACTGACACTCTCAACCGCTTTTTTCATAAGATTGATTATTTTGGATTCGGCATCTCGCTGCAGTCGGTTAATTACGTCAATATTTCCAATTTGCTCGTCGCACTCTACGGAAGCAACCGTGCTGATCACTTTGACATGAATGTTGATCGACGGTATCGATTGTCTGATTTCCGCCTTCATTTTCGAGCTCGTCTTTATGTGGCGAAGTGCGATTTTTCCCTTGTTAGAGCAATTGACATGTCCTACAGTCACACGGACATTGTCCCGAATGTAATTGAATCCTTTGGATTCATCTTCGTTCAGCCAGCCGATCAGCTTGTCCTTTTTAAATACTCCGATCCCTGTATAGATCAGCTTGGTACCTGGATTGCTTGTTTCCACGTTCCTTTGGAGACTGCCTGCTTTGGGATCACCCATAACCTGCACACCTGTGACAACAGGAGAAATTCCGCTGCTGATCATATGTTCGAATAAGCGGTCGGCATTTACAACGGTCGTCGGCGCCCATGTCTTGGATGACTGCTCCAGAGAATTGTAAAGCTTGTTGGCAGAGATTTTATCAAGCGCCGTCAAGGTGCTTAAGATCGTCTCAGCCGTAGTATTCCTGGCAATCATGACGTAATAATCCGGACGAACCATCGGGTCGCGCACCATAGACTCCATTATATCGCCGATGCCAACATGCGATGCAAACTCCTCACTGAGTACTAATACTCGTATATGAGAGAGAAACATCATCCGGGGACTGACCAGAGTCAGCTTCTGAATAGCCTCAAACAAGGTTGGGGCTGTCTGACTATATACCGTAATTGGCGAGCCGATTACTTTCCCCGTATTTGAGCTTACACCAGCTGGAATTACGACCTGTGCTGTCACTTTAAGGCCGTTGTCCGCCTGATCAATACCCAGACCCATAATGATGCCCAAGGTATTCATTTCCCGCCTGTCCCAGCAGCCCGTCAGTATAAGCAACATAACGGCAGTCAACAGAAGAGCTAACCATTTTTTCATATCCGGTCCCTCTTTTCTACCCCTTTCCTAACACCTTTCTTACTTTGCCTTCTCAGGTTTTGAGCCTTGCTGGATACAGGGCGGGCACGCATAAACGGCCATGGCGCCCGGTATAATGTATCCTTCAAATCACTTGCAATCAATGGTCCGAACGGGCTCATATACGCTACGCCAAAGGAGCGCAGACTCGTCAAATGAATAGTCAGCATGATGAGACCGATCAATATCCCATAGAAACCAAATGTTGCTGCCAGCCCCATCATCAGAAATCGGATAATACGAACCGAGATCGCCAAGCCATTCTCCGGGATGACGTAGCTGGATATGGCGGTAATCGACACAATAATGACCATTGCCGCCGATACGACGCCCGCATCTACAGCAGCCTGGCCGATTACAAGCGTTCCCACTATCGAAACGGCCTGCCCCACGGTTTTTGGTATTCTGACGCCCGCCTCGCGCAAAATTTCATAGGTCAGTTCCATCAGCATCGCTTCGATAAAGGCCGGGAACGGTACGCCCTCGCGTTGGGCTGCCAGACTGATCAACAGATTCGTAGGGAGCATCTCCTGATGAAAAGTGGAAATCGCAATATAAAAGGATGGAGCAAGCATAGCAATAAAAAAAGAAAGATATCTAATGAGCCGCAAAAGCGTACTTATATCCGCCCGCTGATAGTAATCTTCCGCCGATTGAAAGAAGTGTGCGAATAATGCCGGGACCAGCAGCACAAACGGCGTTCCATCCACTAAAATAGCTACTCTTCCTTCAAGCAAAGCCGCACATACTGTATCTGGACGTTCACTGTTATAGACCGTCGGAAATACCGTCTTGCTGGCATCCTGAATGAATTCCTCGATATAACCGCTATCCAATATTGCGTCAATATCAATCTTCTCCAGCCGGTTGCGCACCTCCTGAACAACGCCATCATCGGCTACATGGTTCAAGTAAACCATTGCAACAGTAGTTTTGCTGATGTAACCAATTTCCCGTGTTTCAACCCATAAGCGAGGGTCCTTGATTCGTCTGCGGATCAGTGTAATATTGGTGCGCAGATTCTCATTGAACCCTTCCATCGGCCCCCGCACAACCGATTGCGAATTCGGTTCTGTAACGTTTCTGTCCTCCCAGCCTGCTGCGCCGATCCGTAATGCAATACAACTTCCGTCCAAAAGCAAAATCACATTGCCGCCCATTAGATCAGTGAATATTTCGGTCATTTCAGTAATTTTTTCTATATCCGCAGCAATAAGAACTTCATGCATCAGATAGTCCAGGCGCCGGTTATCTTCGATCTCCTCCAGATCCCTGTCTGGATGCTGAACAAGGGAACGCAGGATAGAGGAATGCAAAATATGCTGGTCGACCAGACCAGCCATATAAACCAGTGCGGCAGGCCATTCTCTAAGACCTAAAAATACTTTTACAACGAGATCCGAGCTATTTCCAATCGTCTCCTTAATATATTGGAGATTTGCTTGCAGGTCGGCCATAATTGGTTTGTCGATTTCAGAGGTGACAGAGGGGTGGGAAGAATTAGTTTTCATGGTTGAGCGCCTCCGGTAACCGAATTCTAGTGCTGTTATTATGATCCCGAAAGCAGCAGATTATGTCATAAATATAAGAAAAATCAAATTATTTAATGATTTCCATTTGTCTCTTTTTAAGCTATAGAAACACAAACAAGACTTTGCCGTCAGATGACGAAGGCAAAGTCCTGAAAATTCTGCAAGACATCTCATGTATGGCCGCAGCTGTTTCGTTCTCAGATTGCAAAGGCAGAGGCGGAATGATGATCCGGATGTATCGTTCCTCTCTCCTTAGGTTCCAGCAATCGGTCAAGAATCGTCTTCTCATAATAAGCAAAACCGTTGTCACGCTCCCTAGGTCTTGCGAGCGCAATCCGGGTATCCATTGCGACCACGCCCTCCTCAAGCAGGATGACCCGGTCAGCCAGCGCCACTGCCTCGCTGACATCATGCGTGACCAGAATTGCCGTGAATTGCTGCTCTCGCCACAACTGTTCAATGAGCTGTTGCATTTCAATCCGGGTCAGGGCGTCAAGCGCTCCAAGCGGTTCATCCAGCAGCAACAGACGAGGATGTCCTGCCAGAGCACGCGCCAGAGACACGCGCTGCTTTTGTCCCCCCGAGAGAATACCCGGATATTCATCCGCGCGATTGGCCAGTCCGACTTGTTCAAGCGCAACGAGGGCGCTTTCGCGGTCATTGTGCTGCGTACCGATACGCACATTATCCGCAACCTTCTTCCACGGCAGCAGCCTGGCCTCCTGAAACAACACGCGCGTATCCTGATGAATGCCGGTTACCGGCTCATGATCAAGAACAATACTCCCATGGGAAGGTTGATCCAGCCCGGCAACCAGACGCAGCAACGTGCTTTTGCCACAGCCGCTTCGTCCGATAATCGCCACGAATTCTCCCGGCTCGATCGTCAGATTGACGTCCGTCAATACTTTTGTTTCGTCGAAATGCTTACGAAGCTGTTGAATTTGCAGCCGGATAGCTTTTTTTGACAAGACGGCCATCTCCCTTCGCAGCGGATTTTCGATAATTCGGATGCCACTTCAGAAATTGCCGTTCTGCAAGCTTGGCCAGACTGTCCGACAACTTGCCCAGCAACGCATAGATCAAGATGCTCAGTATGATGACTTCCATCTGCATATATTCTCTGGCGTTCATCGACATATAGCCAATGCCGGACTTGGCCGATACCGTCTCAGCCACGATCAGAGTGAGCCACATAATGCCAAGTGAATACCGCACACCTACCAGTATCGAAGCCAACGCTCCGGGGAACAGCACATTGCGATAGAGAGCAAAGCCTTTTAACCCGTACACTCTTCCCATCTCAATCAGTCCGGGGTCAATGGAGCGGATACCGTGAAACGTATTAAGATAGATCGGGAAAAACACACCGAGCGACACCATCACCAGCTTCGACTCTTCCCCAATACCAAACCAGATCAGAATGAGCGGAATCAGCGCGAGGTGGGGAATGTTGCGCACCATCTGGACCGAGGAATCCGTCAGTCTCTCCGCCAGTGACCACAGCCCGTTAACCAGACCCAAAATCAGGCCAATCGCACCGCCAACAAGAAACCCGGATACTGCACGGTTTGTACTGATTAATGTGTGGCGCAGCAGTTCGCCGCTTTCCACCATCTTGAGGAAAGTTTGCAGCACTTTGAACGGAGAGGGCGTAAGCGCCGCTTTGGGGCCTCCCCCCATTGAGGCGATTTGCCACAAAATAAGCACCAGCACCGGAATAAGAAAAGGCAGAACCGCGTTTATCCAGCGCCTTTCTTTTTTAGGGTTCATATTGATTCCCTCCTTTATCTGGCTTTACGGAGACTTCAGGTTTTTCAACTGCTCTGCAAAAACTTCACTCCAGATCGAAGGGACATCAACATCTTCCGTCAGAACACCTACTTTGCGAAGCACATCGGCCACATCCTTCAGCGATGCAATCGCCTCCTGGGAAATCGGAACAAGCTCTACTGAACGCTGCTTTTCCCCTTCTTTTAACGTTCCCAGCGCTTCCTCATATGGCTGATGGGTCTGCTCCGATACAATTTCCGCCCACCGCTCCTGATTTTTACGTGTCCAGTTATGGAAGGAGGACAAACGTTGCAGGAAATCGGCAATGGCTGCCTTCTTTGCTTCATCAGCGAGCGCATCATTTGAAGCTTCGATCAAAAAGTTCCCGGACAAAATATCCTTGGCCGAAGCAAGCTCCGTCGCTCCTTTCTGACGGGCCGAAATTATCGAATTCCCGTAGCTGGCCAGCGCTGCCACACTACCGCTGAGCAGGGCGCTCAACCCTTCGGAAGTCGGCAACTGTACAGGCTCAATATCTTGCCAGGTAAGCCCGTTTTCCTCGAGCATCTTGATCAGAAAATAATGGGCGGTTGTGTTCGCTACATAGGCAACCTTTTTGCCCTTCAAGTCCGAGACTGATTTCACCTCGGAACCGGCCGGAATCACCAGCTCCTGATTAAGTGTATTTCCCCTCTGAACCGCAATGACCTTGAAATTGCCCTGATTGGCGGCAAGCGCTGCAAACAATGGCGGAATTTCGCTAGTAGCAGCCAGGTCCAACTGATTGGCAGCAATTGCTAGAAGCTGATTATTGCCCCCCTGGAAAACACTGAACTCAATCTTGTAAGGCGTATCATCCAGTTTGGCCTCCTTAAATCCAAGCTCCCAGTTGGGCCAGCCGGTCTGGCCGATGCGCAGCGTCACTTTGCTCAAATCCGGCGCATCGTTCGCCTTGGCAGCTGCCGCTTGCTCCTTGCTGCCGCTTGCTCCCGCTGCCTTGCTCCCGTTGCCGTCCGCACCGCCATTGGCTCCTCCTGCACAGCCCGTCAGCAATGCCGCTATTACAATAACGACGGCTGCCAAATGGAAGGGCGTCTTCATTAGCACTTTTTTCTCGGCCTGTTGTCCCATGGACTACTTCCCACCTTTCACAGATAACGTTAACCTGGTCTGCTTCCCGATTTGATCGGCTGCTACAATCGCTTGCGGAATACTTCCCGCATTCACCGCAAAGGCAGCATCTGCTCCCGGCAGGCTATTCGGCGGCACTCGCTCGGCAATCTGCTCTGCCAGCTCCGCCACATCTCCCGTCAATCCAAGCTGCTCCAGCGTTACTGGCAACTCAAGACGGTGGAACCGCTCCGCAAGTTCCACCGTATCCGCTTGCGGCAGTCCTTCTAGTATTGTATGGACGAGCAATGTAAAGGCAATCTTCTCCCCGTGCAGCGTTCCGCGCGTTTCCGGGAAGAAGGTCAGGCTGCCATGAAGCGTATGGGCCAAGGCGAACAAACGTTTATCCCCCCGAATGCTGCCTACTTGACCCGCCAGCCACAATATCGCATCGCTCACTTCCTTGAACGCTCTGCTTGGCTCCCCGTCACCGGCATGAGCGAATGCGTCTAATGCATACCGGTCGAGAACATCTCGGGCGAATCCTGCTGTATGCTGTCCGAGACGAACGTCAAAATCATTCTCGTCATCCGTGATATTGGCACCATATTCGTCCCATTTCACATAGGTATCGGCAATTCCGGCAGCCAGATATCGCCTGGGCGCAGCCGCAAGCACGTTCGTATCCGCAAGCACATGCACAGGCGAATTTTGCAAAGGACGATAGCCGTCAGCACGACCATGCTCATCATAGAGCACGCTAAGTGCGGACCAGGCTGCGCAGGTGGCTGCAATTGTCGGAACTGCAATAACAGGCAGTTGCAGGTCTTCCGCCACAGCCTTGGACAGATCCAGCACCGTGCCTCCGCCCACGCCTACGATGACATCCGCTTTGCTCTGGCGGGCCACAGACGCATAATGAATGATTCTCTCTTTCGTGCAGTAGCCGCCATATGTATGAATTTCGTAGGCTGCATCCAGGAGCTTGAGCCCTTCAATCAACGGTCGGGCAGCGTCCAGCGCTTTTTGACCGCCAATGATGAAGATCCTGCTGCCGTACTCGGCTATTTTGGCGCCGCCTGCAGCCAGAATGCCCGGGCTGTTTTCATAGATTACCGGTGTTTTGATCTGTGCCATCGTCCGTTTCCTCCTTATTTTCGTTGAATGCGGCTAGCTGCTTGCCTCAGCCAATCTGGACAGTGCCGGATTTCCATTCCTTGTAAGCTTCAGCAAGTGCCCTGATTCCCCGTGTGATTTGCTCCCCATTGCAGTAGCTGAAGCATACTCGTGCATAATGGAGCCCATCCTGACCGATGTAAAAGCTGCGCCCGCCGACAAAGCTGACGCCTTTGCTTGCGGCTAATGGCAGCAACTCAGTAGTATTGACGCCCGGGTTGAAGGCCAGCCAGATGAAAAAGCCACCCTGCGGCAAATGAAAGGTCACATCGCTGCCGAAATGCTGCCGGGTGGCGTCCACCATAATATCCCGATTGTTCTTGTAATAGGCTTTGAGTTGACCCAGATGATCTTCAAAATCAATCCGCTCCAGAAGCTGCGCCAGGATTTCTTGCGTAAATACGCCAACGCTGCCGCCTAGCATCAACAGTTTCATCTTCTGAATTACTTCCTTCTGCGCGAGCGCCCATCCGAGACGCAAGCCAGGTGCAATGATTTTGGAAAAGGTGTTCAGGTAAATGACTCGCTCGGGGCATAGCGAGTATAGCGTGGGGAGTTGCTCGCCTGTGAAGTTCAGCTCCATGTAGGCGTCATCTTCAATAATGAAAAAGTTGTAGCGCTGCGCCAGCTCTGCCAGCCTGATTCTCCGTTCGACCGATAAGGTCACGCCTCCCGGATTGTGGAAGGTGGGCATTATATACAGCAGCTTGGGAAGGGGAGCCTTGCTGCGTTCTGCCTCCAGCAGCGCCTGCTCGATCAGTTCGACCTTTACTCCATCGTTATCGATAGGGAAGGACGTAAGCTTCGCCCCGGCAATCCGCAGAGATTGCAAAGCGCTAAAGAACGAGGGGGCCTCCACCCAGACGTGGTCGCCCGGATTTACCAGCACATTGATTGCCAGATCAATTCCCTGTGTGGAACCATACGTGACAAGCAATTCGTCCTCCTTGACATGCATGCCGTGCACCGCTGATCTGGATTGAATCCACTGTCTGATCTTCCCCTGCCCGCCTGCTCCGGAATATTGCAGCGCCTGTCTCCCGGACGAAGTAATGGCTTCTGTTGCAGCTTCGTTCAACTGCTCTATCGGAAACAGATGCGGCGCCGCAAAGCCGAAGGATAAATGAACATGATCAGGGCTTGTAACGGTCGTACTGCCAATCGAAGGCGTAGATGGAATTCGGTCGGCAAATTGAAACGATTGCCTTGTGACAGTCATACCTGCTCACTCTCCACTTGAAATATGATTATTCCTATATAAATTATTGGAATTTAATGAATGCGTACATCTTATCATCGGCAATAAGAAGTGTCAATAATGTGAATGAAGATAAATTCTATTTGTAAATAGAAAATATGAATTGAATTCGGCGCCGTTTCGTCTTTGTCACGCACAAAGCCCAGCACAGGAAGTTCAGCACGTTGTACGTACTTATACTCTCATCCCATGCTGGGGAGTAACACGATGAATTGGCCGCTTTTTATAGTGTCAACAAGTTCGGGGGACGAACGTCTTTCAGCACCCAGTTGCCGATATGATGATACTTCCAGCGTACGGGGTCATGAAGAGTATGAATACGCGCATTGCGCCAATGTCTGTCAAGATTGTACTTCTCGTCCATGGAAGCCGTTCCCGCCACCTCGAACAAAGCATTGGTAATCTCAATGGCAGTCTCAGTAGCAAATGCTTTAGCCGAAGCTACCCAGATCGATGCTTGCGCTGCCGAGTCTTCGTTTAATTGCTCAATGGCCTTGTCGATATAAAATGCAGCCTTGTCGAGCAATGCCTCCGCTGCGTGCTGCTTGACACCCAGCTCTCCAAAGCGCTTGATCAGATATGGCTCGTCATGTGCTTGCTCATACTGCGCACTCGATGACCTTGTTTTCTCGCGCACGAACTTCACTGCATCCTTGAGAGCAGCTGATGAAATGCCGACGTCCACCGCAACGTGCATGATTTGACCGAGCGAGCCGATATATTGAGGAGCATCTTGCACTCTCCTTCCAAATGAAAGAATATTCTCAGGCGATATCTCTACATTGCGAAGCACTACGCTGCCGCTTGCCGTGGTCCGTTGCCCAATTCCGGACCAGTCGTCCACGATCGTCACGCCTTCGGCCTTCCGAGGTACAAGAATGGTAGCAAGCCCCTCCTCTCCCCATTTGGCAAATACCGGAATCCAAGCCGAGTACAAAGCGCCCGTGGAGTAGTATTTATGACCGGATAGCCGATATTTCCCCTCTTCATCCAGCGTCAATTTCGTAGAGTAATCAAAATAGCTTTTATTCCCCCGCTCCGACAGCGCGTTGCCGAACTGTGCGCCCTGCAAAATCTGATCGAAGAAAAACGTCTTTTGCTCTTCGGTGCCGCTGACCTCCAGCACTTTCACAAAAATATGATGATTCTGAGAAATTTGTCCGATAGAAGCATCCGCTTCGGAAATCATTTTGAATGTTTCGATCAAGGCAGCAGTAGAAACGCCGGGACCGCCGTATTGCTTAGGAACGAGCAGACCGTTCAGCCCGCTTTCCGAGAGCTTCCGAAGCTCGTCGAAGGGCAGGATGCGATGACGGTCGCGACCCGATGCACTTGCTTTAATAGAGTCAGCGAATGTTCTGGCCGCCTCAATGGCCTCCTCGTCAGAAGCAATAATATGCGCCTTCGGCCGATCTTCAAAGTAGCTTGCAGGAACATCCTGCTGCGCATACCGGGATACGCGTCCAAACTGCGGCAATTCCAGACGATTGGCTACCAGCATTTCTTCTGCGGAATCCTGAACACTCCGATCTATATACGTTTCTTCGCTGCCTATGCCAAAGGTCAGACCTTCTGCTGCCAGCGACCCGCGAACCTTGGTCCACGCTTTAATTCTGGCGGGCGTAAGGTCAAGATCCAATTGATTGGACAGGTTCGATGTCAATACAGACCCGAGCAGATTTTGGGGTAATCCGATCTGAGAACTGAGCAGACTGTCCGCTTCCTCGCGATGACGATCTGCCCATTGGGCAGCCAGGCGGATATGGGCCAGTATCCGGCTCACGATCTCATGGCTGTCACGCAGCAAAGCGCCTGAAACCGCCAAACCTGCGACCAGCCTTGCTGACCGGGGGGCCGACTCGGATGATGCTCCGTCTTCCAACACTTTTGTAAACGGGAGCGCCTGCCAGGCATGAAGCCCGTCTCCGTAGACGGCATCCACTTCCGAGCGCAGCAAAGCATTGATCAGCGCCCGAATTACAGCAGTTCCATCCGTGGATTCGCCATTCACTACCGGTATATCGACCCAGTTTAACTCCGAAATCGACACATTCGCTCCCTGCAATAGCGTGCCGATTTGCTCTACCGTTTCCTGTCTCCAAAGCTTCACCAAAGAACTGTCGCCTTGCGGCAATCCAATTCTGGCGCCCTTAAGCTCTCCCTTGGAATGAAGGCTCGAGTCTCTGCTTACCAGGACAAGACCATGCAGGTCGAGCTGTGAAATTCCCACTATTTTATAATCGGGATTTGCATCAAGCAAAGGCAGCAAGGTCGCTGCTTCACCATATACAACACTGTAGGATTCCGTGTTCGTATCTTGCCCTTGTGCTTCCTCCGATAAAGTATCCGCACTTGCAGCGGACTCGAATTGAATGCCATGTAATCTTAAATCCTTGACCAATTCGCCCAGTTCCAGCGCAAGCCCCAAAGCTCCGGGATTGTCCCCGACCGAGTATGTTATTTTACTGACTGCCATTTATGAATCCTCCATTTCGTTGCAACCCGCTCCGGCGTTTGTGCTTATTTTTTATTCAAATCAAACGTGAACCGCAATGTTTTCTTATAATTTTCATCAAAAAATGCTTTGATTTTATCGCTTTCAAAGGCCTTTTCCAGCGCTTTGATTTTTGGCGTGCCGATCACTCCCGTATTAGCAGCTACAATAAGGATAAACGGCAATTCCGGTGAGTACTCCTCTATTGCAATCGCATCATTAGGATCTTTGCCTTGCAGGGCGACTGTCGTTACACCGAGCATGGTAACATCGACATCATTCAACGTTTGAGGCAGCATAAGCTGATCGACCTCTTTAAACTTATAGTTATGCGGGTTTTCTACGATGTCTTGTACTGTTGTGGATTCCGGCTTCTTGCCTTCTTTTAGCTTCAACACGCCCAACTTCTGAAGCAGATGCAGTGGACGGCCAACATTGGAAGTGTCGATAGGGATAGCAAATGTTGCGCCATCCGGCACCTCTTCAATCGTTTTGTACTTATTCGAATACAGGCCCACTGGCAGAAACCCGACATAGAATGCTCTTTGCAGATTTTTTATTTTTGTACCTGCAATGAATTCATCAAGATAAGCTTGCGTCTGCATAAAGTTAGCGTCAGCCCGTCCATCGCTTACAAGCTTGTTCGGCTCTATGATGTCCCTGGAGATGACGTGCTCCAGTGTAAATCCGTCATTAGCCAGTTCTTCTTTGAGTGTCGCTATGATTTGCGTGGCAAAACCTGAATCCCCCATTACGAGCTTGATGTGCTTGTCCTCCGACGCTGCAGAGGCGGTCTCCTTTGTTTCCGTAGCAGATTTGCTGGCAGAACCACAAGCAGACGTAAAGGCAAGCAGTAAAGATGTAAGAATAACAACTGTCATTTTCTTCATGTGAATTTATCACTCCTGATTTATATATATTAGGTTTCTTGAGTGTCTATTTAAAGAAAAATACGCTACACTCTTAAAGATGTTGCCGGTCATACAAACGCTATGTAGTTGTCAGTAGGATTATTAGTCCGATTTAACTCCTTTCTTTATATAAAATGAATGCCGGAGAATTCCAAACCATCTCCATTATCCCTATTGAAAAGGTTGGAATTGTTATTTATTATAACGATTCTCTCTAGTAAGTCAAAAAACAAAAATTGAAAATATGTATCTTAAATAACAAAAAAATCAAAATGATTTGATTTCTTCGAAATAACCCTATAGTTACACTCTATTTGTATGATTAGAAAACTAACGATTCCTCAACCTTCAGTTTGCTATACTTCATTTACAGGTAGCGCGCCTATTATTGATAAAGAAAAAAAGCTCAACCTAAAAATCAGTGCTTGACAGACAGGAGATTAGCGAAGGGGCAAAGGAATTCTGAAGAAACGATCGTGGTCGCCTTTAAAGCCCGATTCCCCTTGAAAACTCCCATCAAATGAAGGAGTCTGGCTTGAACAGAGCTCGAAAGAATCCTTTGCCACGCAGTTCCCCCTTGCTAGTGGTCAAGCACTGATTGGGGTTTTGAGCCATAAAAAATAAAACTTAAAGGTGATATAAAAATGGTGCTTACAAAGAAAACGGTAATTGGGTTGACACTAGCAGGCGTTTTGGCATTAAGCGGCACTTCGGTATTTGCAGCGTCAGAAGCTTCTTCACAGGATGTTAAAGCATCTTCCCTTACCGCAACGAAAGCTGGGAAGCCAGTCAATGGCACCAAGGGTGAGTTGAAGGCTAAAGGCGAAATTCCCGAGTCCGTACGCAAAGGATTGACTGGCCAAACGACAGGCAATGCAGGAGAGAAGCAGATTACCCTCGAGGAAGTAGAAGGCGTGGAACTGGATCTGGATAAGCTGAAAGAGAACGCTTTAGAAGGGAAATTAGAAAAGGCTGGTATTCCAATTTCCTTTGAGAACCAACTGGGCGGCAAAACGACAAGTTCAAAAAAATAAACCATCATAAGATCGGGATGTCCCATAGTGATACAACCATGCTAAACGACTTGGCCGTCCTTTGATGGGCAAAAACTTCGTTTCGTGTTGATATATAAGCTCATTTACAAAGGAAACTTTATAAATTTAAAAAAAAGTTGGGCGGAAACTGGTTTCCGTCCAACTTTTTTTATGCATGTTTAAGCGTGCTCTTTCCTGTACGCTGCCAGACCAAGCGCGAGCGACCCGCACAAGCCGGCATTATCGCCAAGACCCGGAGGCACGATGTAACTGTCAATCTCATCTTGGACAGCTGGATGGCTGACATAACCATTCAGATTGCGGCGCACCTCTTCCCGGATCATTGGGAACAGCTGAAGCTGGTGCATCACGCCCCCACCCAAAATCACCTTCTTAGGTGACAGCATCAGAATCGCCGAGGTAACAGCCTGTCCAATATAGAAAGCCTCCATCGGCCATGCCGGATGGTCGGCTGCCAATTCGCTGCCCTTCACATTCCAGCGCTTCTCCAAGGCCGGTCCTGCAGCTACTCCCTCCAGGCAGTCTCCGTGATATGGACAAAAACCTTCATATGTATCCTCGGGATGACGGCGAACAGGCACATGACCACCCTCAGGATGAATCAGTCCGTGAACCAGCTTGCCTTCCGAATAAACCCCCATGCCTACACCTGTTCCAATTGTATAATAGACACAACTGTCCAGGCCTTTGGCAGCGCCCCATGTCGCTTCGCCAAATGCGGCGGCATTCACATCCGTATCCCAGCCAAACGGGACCTGGAATGCCTTCTTCAGCGTGCCGAGAAAATCATAGCCTGACCAGCCCGGCTTAGGTGTAGTCGTGACAAAACCGTATTCCGGACTCGACGGATCAATGTTGATCGGTCCGAACGTGCCCACCCCGATTGCTTCTACTTGCTTACCCTGAAAATAATCGATAACTTGTTGTAGCGTTTTCTCCGGCTGCTCGGTAGGGAAACTGATTCGGTCCTCTACTGCTCCGTTTTCATCGCCAATACCGCATACAAATTTTGTTCCGCCGGCTTCAACCGCGCCAATACGCATGATTGTCCTTCCTCCTAAACATTCTCTTCCAATTCAATAGCGCCAACGTGCATTCCTTGATTATACCGAAAGAATACATTGGCGTAAACGATAGCCGGCATCTTTTCAAAAAGTGAACAAAGACATCTTTTAAGAGATGATTTATTAAAAGACCGCTGTCAATAGGGTAATGTTTAATATTTTCTCATGTATTTCTAATTAATCGCGATTTAACCTTAGAAATAAAAGGGTTTCCTTATCATTGGTAAATGGTGCCTTATTTATTTGTGGTAAGGTTAATTTAGGTAAACAAGCCTGATTCAAAATTACTGCAAACGGGAGGACATCATGACTCACACAACTAAGAGAAGAAGAGCAGGAAAAATGATTGCAAGTGTAACTTTGAGTATCGCAATTGCTTTCTCGGGAAGTACGGTTATCTCTCCTAAACAGGTGGAAGCCGCTGCTGCTTCCAGTTCATCCCAAGCCAGCCGTGTCATTTCAATTGGCAAAAAATATTTGGGCACCCCTTACGTATTCGGAGCCAAAACCGGAAACACTAAATCTTTTGATTGTTCATCCTTCACCCAATTTGTGTACAAGCAAGTCGGCGTCAACATTCCCCGCTCATCTGTAAATCAGTCCAAATCAGGCAAATTCGTATCCAAAAGCAATTTAAAAGCTGGTGATTTGGTTTTCTCCGATACGAATCGAGACGGCAAAATCAACCATGTATCTATCTATATGGGGAATGGCCAGTTACTACATACGTACCGCAAAGGTATCGGCGTAACGATCTCCAAATTCAAGGGCAGCGCTTGGGATAAAACCTATGTAACCGCTCGACGCGTCCTGTAGATTCATCTTCATCCCACTTTCTGTACCCACATGGGTCATCAAGCGTAAACGGCCTTGCTATCCTTCTGACGAATAAAAGTTGTTTGAAAAGAGACGGGACCGTTGCCCGGTCCCATTCTCGGTGTATGGCTTAGACCAAGAGTTCCGCCAGCGTACGCACCATGACGCCTGTCGCTCCCTTGGTGGTTACGCCACGCTCCTTCTCCAGCCAGGCTGTGCCTCCAATATCCAAATGAACCCAAGGCTTCTCCTCTGCGAAGGTACCAATGAACAAGCCTCCGGTAATTGTTCCCGCCAGTTTCCCGCCAATATTTTTCAAATCAGCAACATCGCTGTGCAACTGCTTCTTATACTCCGGATAGTTCGGCAACGGCCAGATCCGTTCTCCGGCACGATGACCGGCCTCGATGACCTGCTGCGCAAGCGATTCATCGTTGGTGACTGCACCTGTAGCTACATCACCCAGCGCAACCATTACGGCCCCAGTCAAGGTAGCCACATCAATCAGCTTGGTGGCACCGCGCTTGATCGCAGCAGTCAAGCCGTCTGCCAGCACCACCCTGCCTTCCGCATCCGTATTAATAATCTCGATCGTGCGCCCGCTCATAGTCGTAATTACATCTCCCGGCTTCACCGCACGGTCGGAAGGCATATTCTCTGCCGATGGAATAACGGCGATCACGTTGATTGACGGCTTCAACTCTCCGATAATTTGCAAGGCGCCAAGCACCGCCGCAGCGCCGCCCATGTCGGAGATCATCTCCTCCATGCCCTCAGCCTTCTTCAATGAAATTCCACCTGTATCGAATGTAATGCCCTTACCAACGAGTCCCCAGGTCTCATCACTCTGCGGGTTGCCCTTGTAATGGATAATAATCATTCGTGGAGGATTGATGCTGCCCTGACCGATCGCCAGCAATCCGCCCATGCCCTGCTCTGCGGCAGACCATTCGTCAAGCACCTCAATCTCCAGTTCCAGACGTTCGGCTAGTCGCTCCGCTTCCTCGGCAAGTCCTTCCGGCGTCAGTTGATTGCCCGGCAGGTTGGTCAAGTTGCGGGCAAAAATCGTTCCTTCCGCAAAGATTTTGCCGCGCTGAATCCCGCGCTCCCACTTGCCGCTTATATCCTCAGCATCTGTTGAAGGCAGCACCCATTCCACCGACTCCGTCACAAAAGGAGCCTTGGCATCTTGTTTGGCCGTCTTGCGGCGATGCTGTCCAAGCAGGAAGCCTTCGGTGAACACTTGAGCGGCCTGTTGTGGCTCCAGACAGCCTGGTCCGTCCACGATATCCTGTCGGACGCGGATCTGAACCTTGGCAGCCTTGAGCCGCGCAGCCGCTTTGGCCGCAGCCGCAGCCGCTTCGCGCAGAGCGGTCGGGGATACAGACCCATCCTCAAAACCGATAAAAGCAACATATGGCGCAGGTAAATTGCCCAGAGTCGGAATGAGCTGAACCTCCTGCGGCTTGGCCGCGAATAAAGAACGCTCATAGCTGTCTCTTAGCGCCTGATCAACCGCCGGATGAACGAGCGTAGTTGTTTCTTCTGCTTGCGGCTCGCGCTTCAAATCTGCCGGTGTTACCAATACAACGATCAAATCTGCCGCCACAGCCAAGCCTCCTTGTGATACGGAATATGTAAATGCTGTTGTCACCTTATCCATCTCCTTATGTCCGGCACAAGCCTTGAGAAGAGGCTTTAGCCGTAAATCAAAGTCCTTACCCGATTCTAATTGTTTACGGCAAGGATGGCAAATAGATATTGAATTCTGTCCCTTCTCCAATCTCACTGTTCAGTTTAATGAACCCGCCATGATTCTTTATTATGCGGTAACTGACAGACAGGCCAAGACCTGTGCCGTCAGCCTTGGTCGTGAAGAACGGGTCGAACAGCCGGGTCATCGTATTGCGGTCCATCCCTTTTCCGTTATCCTTAATGGTAATCACTGCGCTTTTATGTTCCTGATGAACAATGAGATCTATTCGCCCCTGCTGCTCCTTTTGCTCCGAGCCCCGTTCTGAAATCGCATCCAGCGCATTACGCAAAATATTAAGCATCACCTGCTTCACTTGCTTAACATCAATCGAGACTTCCAGACGTTCCTCAGACCCTTCAAAATTCAACAAACAGCCCTTCATGAGCGCCTCGCTCTCCGAAAGAAGAACAACTTCCTTCATCAAGGATGCAACTGAAACACGCTGCTTCATAGGCGCAGT
This sequence comes from Paenibacillus roseus, assembly GCF_016424485.1. Lineage (GTDB taxonomy): Bacteria > Bacillota > Bacilli > Paenibacillales > Paenibacillaceae > Paenibacillus_D > Paenibacillus_D roseus. Next base: position 12,217 of record NZ_JAELUP010000010.1, on the reverse strand, counting down.
CGGCTTCGAAGAATTAAGAAATTCATGAATGATTTCATTGGCACGATCAATCTCCGTCAAGATGATCCGGGCATACTCTTCTTTTCCGAGCTGCATCAAATGCGGTCGCAACAACTGGATAAAGCCTCGAATTGAGGTCAACGGATTGCGGATTTCGTGTGCAATCGCCGCTGCTATTTTCCCAAGCATGGCGAGCTTGTCATTCTGGTAAGCAGTCTGTTCAATTTGCTTATATTCCGATACATCCTTGATACTTACCAGATAATCGCCATCCAACTGGTCGCCATAAGTAACTGTGATGAGCAGATGGCGACCACCTGCATCCTGCATTTCATAGTAGCGAAGCCGACGACGCATTATTTCCTTGAAGAGTTGAATAATCATTTTCTTGGTGGAAGGCTTTAATTGGGGATGCGTTGCGATGCCTAGAATATCGCAACCTAACAACGTCTTTCGGGGGACCTCCATCAGCTTGGCCATTTGCAAATTCACAAACGATAGAATACCCTCGCTATCGAAAATTGCAATACCGCTATCCATATGCTGCAGGACATTCTCATACTTGTTTTTGACATGCTCGGTCGAACGATTGGAATTATAGAGCAGTTCTTTCATCATACTGAATTCGGTGGAGTCCCCAGGCTGTACCCGAAACCGATAGGCTACCATGAGCTCCGTCAAAAAAACAAAAGAACGGTTATAAAGTTTGAGCGCTTCTTCGGACTCCATATTTGCAGCTAACAGCTGAATCGTCTCTTCATGGATCTCGATGATTTCCTCTGGGTGTATTCCGTTTAATAGCTTGCCAATCTCAGTTGCCTGAAATAATGAGACATCGCTTCCGCTGCGAACATATTCCGCAAGCGCCGGGAAATAACGTTTTCGTATCGTCTGCATCATATTCCCTCCCCGGCGGCAAGTACAACACGACTGAACTTGCACGTCATCGGTATTCTAAATATTAGCTCCGCCCGACCTTCAACTTTCCAACTTGACCGACAATACGACTTTATTTTTTCATTGCCATAAAGCCCCCGATAATCCGGGATTAATTCAATTCTAGATATATTAGGCTGACAGTGTCAATGAGAGATAATGTCGAATAAATACCCCAAAACAAGAAAAAAACGCCCCCTTCAACAGGAAGCGTCGTCATTTTAGCAATACCCTTCTGATATACTGCGCCGTCTTAATTTATTGCGCCTTTGGTTCAGCACCCCAAGCCTGCGCTTGAGCTGTTTTTGCCATTCTTCATCTCCGATCTGCTTGGCGAAGCTGAGCAAATCAAGCGCCATATCAATCTGGTTGTGGGCCACTTCCATCGGTTCTTCTTCCTCATGATTCACACAATTCTCAAGCAGCAAAATGCCTTCCTTGTCGACATAATCATGAAAATCGACCTCGGAAGCGCCATCTCCATGAGCATATTCCGCCAGTATTTCATATTCATTTTCAATCAGATAATGGACATCTACACGGTGGCATACCGGACAAAACAAGATCGGCACATTGTGAATATGGGTACGGTAATGCTTCAGCGTTCCCTTGGTTCCAATCATGCTCGCGCCACAACAAAAGCTCATTTCAATCCCTCCTGCAGTGCGACCCCTACGCCAGGGCAAGCCCTGATGATCAGCCGACTCATAATGAAAATGAATGCTTAAGTAACCTTATTCGCTTCGGTCCCTGCTGATTCCTGCTTTTGCTGAAGTGACGCCGAACACGAATACATGTCCGCATTTTATGCCAGCAACATCGCCGTATGTATGCAAAACGGCTATGCCTCAAAAGACATAGCCGTCATTCAAATAAATTGATTACTTGCTTACCAGATGCTGGTCGCCTGGTTTCCAGTTGATTGGGCACAGACCCCCGGATTGCAATGCTTGCAGTACACGAAGTGTCTCTTCAACACTGCGGCCTACGTCATTGTGGTTAACAACTTGATATTTCAGCTCGCCTTCCGGATCGATAATGAACAGACCGCGAAGCGCAATACCTTCTTCTTCGATCAGCACGCCGTAGTCGCGCGCAACGCTCTTAGTCAAGTCAGCAGCCAGCGGGAAGTTCAGTTTACCGAGGCCATTCTCGCTTACAGATGTATTAATCCAAGCGCGGTGGCTATGCTTGCTGTCTACGCTAACGCCCAGCACTTCTGTATTCAATTTGCTGAATTGTTCAGATGCAGTGCTAAGAGCTGTAATTTCTGTTGGGCATACAAACGTGAAGTCCAAAGGATAGAAAAACAGAACCAGCCATTTGCCTTTGTAATCAGACAAAGATGCTGTTCCAAAGTCTTCACCATTGCCAAGAGCCGTCTCCAAATTAAAATCAGGAGCCTGCTTGCCTACCAAACGTTCTGCCATGATTAAATACCCTCCTTGACGCTTCAGCGTTCTGAATAAAAGTATAATTTGCCGCCCTGGCTTGGGCAACCTTCGAATAAAATCGTATCATTTCATAACAATAAAGTCAATATTAAAGTATTTATTTCTTTATAATAATTATAAATATCAATTAGAGTGTAAATGTTAACCCTTAGAACCGGGAATGAACCGCCTGACAGCGGTTCATTCGGGTAAAAAAGGCAGATCCGATCCAGTCTCTTGACGCAATGTCCGGCGCTTGTCCACCGTTTGAAACACTCCGTACTGGCCGGTCAATAGCTGTTAGTATTAAGCTTTTTTCAGTGCAGAGACGATCAGATCGCCCATAGCTACTGTGCCGATCGCTTTGCTCTTGTCTACCGCGATATCGCCCGTGCGGTGGCCAGCATCCAGAACTTCCTTGACAGCATCTTCAATCGCTTGAGCTGCTTCATCATAACCGAATGTCAGACGGTACATCAGGGCAACGGACAGAATCGTTGCAATCGGGTTGGAGATGCCTTGGCCTGCAATGTCAGGCGCAGAACCGTGTACCGGCTCGTACAAGCCAAAGCTGCCTTCGCCCAAAGATGCGGAGGACAGCATACCGATCGATCCGGTCAGCATAGCAGCCTCATCGCTCAGGATGTCACCGAACATATTCTCGGTCACGATAACATCGAAGCTGGAAGGACGACGGAGCAGCTGCATGGCGCAGTTGTCAACCAGTACATGCTCCAGTTCTACATCCGGATACTCCGGCGCAATCCGGTTCACAACTTCACGCCACAGGCGGGAGGTTTCCAGCACGTTCGCTTTGTCTACAGAAGCGAGACGCTTGCTGCGTTTTTGCGCGATTTCGAATGCTTGACGCACAATGCGCTCTACCTCGGCTACATTGTATACGCAAGTATCCACCGCTTCTTCCCCGTTAGCGCCTTCACGACGGAACTTCTCACCGAAGTAGATGCCGCCTGTCAGCTCACGCACGACGATCAGATCCGTACCCTCGAGAACTTCCGGCTTCAATGTGGAAGCTTCCTTCAAGCAGTCGAACACATTCGCAGGGCGAATGTTGGAGAACAAGCCCAGCGCTTTGCGGATACCGAGCAAGCCGGTCTCAGGACGCAACTCCTTCGAATTGTTGTCCCATTTAGGACCGCCTACTGCTCCAAGCAGAACAGCGTCAGCGCGTTGGCAAATATCCAGTGTTGCCTGCGGTAGCGGAGTTCCTTCCTCATCGATTGCAATACCGCCGAACAAGCCGTGCTCGAATTCAAAGCTCAGTCCGAACAGCTCCTCGGTTTTTTTCATTACTTTAATCGCTTCGGCCACAACCTCAGGACCGATTCCGTCCCCTGCGATGACGGCGATTTTTTTAACGTCTGCCATGATCAAAGACAACTCCTTCAATGTATGATCCTATTAAACACTTAACTTCATTTGTAACACAAATCGCCGTATATGACAAAGATATAAAATCTATATTTTTTATAGGCTAAGCTTATAAGAGTTATAGACTTCGGAAGCTGAAACATCAACTCCAGCTAGCCTGTTGAAAAACCGCCTCCTGCATAGGGTGAAGGAGACGGCTCTGATTCCTATTCCGCAAGCGGCTATAACAGCTACCACTGTAACCTTTTGCTTATACTAAAAGGCTATACCAGGCTCATGTTATCGCGACGTCCCGGCCCGGCGTTGCGCTTGTCAATGAGACGGTTAAGGGCATCCACGTAAGCGCGTGCGCTTGCCTCCAGAATATCGGTGCTCAGACCGCGGCCCTGGGCAGAGTAGTCACCCTGCTTCAGCACGACATGCACCTCGCCCTGGGCATCCTTGCCTTGGGATACGGATTTGATGGAGTAATCCTCCAGCTCGACGCTCTCCTTGGTTGCCTGATCAATCGCATTGTAGATCGCATCGACCGATCCGTTCCCTTCTGCTTGCTGCTCCAGTACACCAGTCTCAGCACCGATGCGCACAATCGCGCTTGGCACAGCCTCATTGCTGTAATTAACCTGGATGGCCTCCAGCTTATATACAACCGGCGTCTCGTAAAGCTTCTCCTCCAACATGGCGCGGATGTCCTCATCGGTTACCTGCTTCTTCTTGTCCGCCAGCTCCTTGAACTTGGCGAATGCCGTATTCACGGCCTCATCATCCAATTCATAGCCCATATCAATCAGTTTCTCGCGGAACGCATGGCGGCCGGAATGCTTGCCGAGCACCAGCTTGGACTCTTTCAAGCCGATCGTTTCCGGAGAAATAATCTCATAGGTCGTCTTTTCCTTCAGCATGCCGTCCTGGTGGATACCGGATTCATGCGCGAAGGCATTAGCGCCCACAATGGCTTTATTGCCCGGCACAACCATGCCGGTCAGCTTGCTGACCAGACGGCTTGTTCTGGCAATTTCCTTCAGATTGAGCGTTGTGTTCGCCTGGAAGTAGTCTGGTCTCGTAGCCAGAGCCAAAGCGATTTCTTCCAGCGCCGTATTACCTGCACGCTCGCCGATCCCGTTGATTGTCCCTTCGATCTGATCTGCGCCGTTCAAAATTGCGGACAGGGCATTGGCTGTCGCCATTCCCAGATCATCATGACAATGGGCGCTAAGCTGAATGTTCTCAATGCCCGGAACCTGTTCTTTCAGCGTCTTGAAAATATTCCCGTACTCTGCAGGATTCATATACCCGACCGTGTCTGGAATATTAACAACTGTTGCCCCTGCTTTGATCGCCATCTCGGTTACCTGACAGAGGAAATCCAGCTCTGTGCGGCCTGCATCCTCGGGGGAAAATTCAATTTTGCTAAAATACTGCTTTGCGTAGCGGATTGCCCGCTCCGCTGTCTCCAGCACCTGCTCCTTCTCCATCCGCAGCTTATGCTTGCGGTGAATCGGCGAGGTCGCCAAGAACAAGTGCAAGCACGGGTCTTGCGCATCCTTGAGCGCTTCGCGCACAGCATCAATGTCTTGCTCACGGGAACGGGACAAGCCGATGATGGAGGCGTTCTTGACCGCCTTGGCTACAGCTGCCACGCCTTCCAGATCACCCGGAGAGGCAGCTGGAAATCCGGCTTCAATTCGGTCAATGCCGAGCCGCTCCAGTTGAAGAGCAATCTCGACCTTTTCCTGCTTGTTCAAATTTACACCGGGCGATTGCTCCCCGTCGCGCAGTGTCGTATCAAAAAGATAAATTTTACGCATCTGCTTCACGCACCTCCAAACCAGAACTGGAACACTTTTTTATAAACACAATCATCCCGGGTAGCAGAAGACCGCCTGCACCTGCCAAGAAAGCAGACCAGACGGCTCGTTCCGCCAACGATCCGGGATTGATCACAAACCGTTATTTAATTCTTTCCGCTGGAAACGGAAATTATTTTTTGATCCAGTGCATCAGTTCGCGCAATTGGCTGCCCACTTGCTCGATCGGATGCTCAGCTTCACGACGACGAGTAGCTGTCAGTGTAGCCCGGTTGGATTGGTTCTCAAGGATGAAGTCGCGAGCAAAACGTCCAGATTGGATATCTTCCAATACGCGCTTCATTTCTTTCTTCGTTTCTTCTGTTACAATGCGAGGACCTGTAACATAGTCGCCGAATTCAGCCGTGTTGCTGATGGAATCGCGCATGGAAGCCAGACCGCCTTCATACATCAGGTCAACGATCAGTTTCAGCTCATGCAAGCACTCGAAGTAAGCCATTTCCGGAGCATAGCCAGCTTCAACAAGCGTTTCGAAACCAGCTTTAACCAGTGCGGAAGTACCGCCGCAAAGAACAGCTTGCTCACCGAACAGGTCTGTTTCAGTCTCTTCACGGAAGGAAGTTTCGATAACGCCTGCACGCGTACAGCCGATACCTTTTGCGTAAGCAAGACCGATAGCTTGCGCGTTGCCTGTTGCATCTTGCTCGATTGCAATCAGTCCAGGCACGCCAAAGCCTTCAACATACGTACGGCGAACCATGTGGCCCGGGGATTTAGGAGCTACCAGCAATACGTCAGTGTCGCTGCTTGGTACGATCTGTCCGAAATGTACGTTGAAACCGTGGGAGAACAGCAACGCTGCGCCTTTTTTCAGGTTTGGAGCGATTTCTTCATTATATACTTTGGCTTGAGTTTCGTCTGGCATCAGAATTTGTACAACGTCAGCCACTTTTGTTGCTTCAGCAACAGTCAACACTTCAAAGCCGTCGTTTTTCGCTTTTTCAGCAGATTTACCTGGGCGAAGACCGATTACAACTTTCAGACCGCTGTCACGCAGGTTTTGCGCTTGCGCGTGTCCTTGGCTTCCGTAACCGATAACTGCGATCGTTTTGCCTTGCAGAACGCTTTGGTCTGCATCTTTTTCATAAAACATAGTAACTGCCATTGTATAAATGCCTCCTTTAATTTAAACCCTTTTGAACGGGTGCTTGAAGACCAAACAGCCGCAGGCCATTTTATTCCTCAAGCACCCGCTCAAACAGGTGCTGCGAACGGGATAGAAATAAGAAATTAACGATTGCCGCGAGTGAGCGCCGTAACGCCTGTACGCGATATTTCACGAATGCCATACGGCTTGAGCAATTCAATGATGGCATCGATCTTGTCGGTGTCGCCAACAGCCTGCACCATCAAGCTGCTCGTCCCGATATCAACTACAGCTGCGCGAAATGTCTCAACAACGCCGAGAATTTCCGGGCGAGCGGAAGGCTCCGCATTCACCTTGATCAGCGCAAGCTCACGGCCTACCATCGGATTAGAGCTCAGATCGGTAACCTTGATTACATCAATCAGCTTGTACAATTGCTTCGTAATTTGCTCCAGCAAATTGTCGTCGCCAGTCGTTACGATAACCATACGGGAGAGACCCGGTTCCTCCGAGGTCCCTACCGTAATGCTCTCAATATTGAAGCCACGGCGTCCGAACAAGCCGGATACACGCTGCAGAACGCCTGGCTGGTCATTGACTAAAACAGCGATCGTATGCTTTTTCATTCTGCATCCCCCAATATCATTGAATCAATCGTGTTCCCCTGCGTAACCATCGGATACACATTCTCGCCTTTACGGACCACGAATTCAACGACGACCGGTCCCGGATGCTGGAGCGCCTGCTCCCATACCGCTTTCGCTTCTTCTTTGCTGGAAGCACGGAAGCCTTTTACCCCATAAGCTTCAGCAAGCTTCACGAAATCCGGGCTGCCTGCAAGGTCAATATGGCTGTAACGGTTGTCATAGATGATCTCCTGCCATTGACGCACCATGCCGAGCACCTGATTGTTAATAATGGCTACCTTGACCGGAATGTTGTTGATGGCGCAAATTGCAAGCTCCTGCGCACACATCTGCATTCCGCCGTCCCCGTTAATGGAAACGACTGTACGATCCGGATTGGCCATCTGCGCGCCGATGGCAGAAGGGAATCCAAAGCCCATTGTTCCCAGCCCGCCGGATGTTACCCAGGAGCGCGGTTTATTGAATTTGTAATACTGGGCTGCCCACATCTGATGCTGGCCAACGTCAGTCGTTACAATCGCATCGCCCTTGGTCGTCTCATGAATCATCTCAATAACCCATTGCGGCTTGAGCTCTACGTTGGAATCCTGATAACGAAGCGGGAATTCATGTTTCATCTGCTGAATCTGCTGACGCCACGCGTCTGCCTTGTCTGCGCGTCGGACATCTTTGTTAGCCAGTTGCAGGACCGACTTGATATCTCCAACAATCGGAATATCGGTCGGCACGTTCTTGCCGATTTCGGCCGGATCGATATCAATATGAACAATCTTCGCATTCGGTGCAAAGCCGTCCAGCTTCATGGTCACCCGGTCATCGAAACGCGCCCCGATGTTGATCAGGAGGTCGGAAGCCTGAATCGCTTTGTTCGCTGTGTATGTTCCGTGCATGCCCGGCATGCCCATCCACAGCTCCTTCGCGCTCGGATAAGCACCAAGACCGAGCAAGGTTGTTGTAACCGGAATATCCGTCTTCGTTACGAACTCAAGCAGTTCCTCATGAGCGCCGGAGTAGACAACCCCGCCGCCGGCCAGGATGACAGGGCGCTCTGCCTCTGTAATTGCCTTGACCAATTTGTCAACCTGTAGCTTGTTCGGATGAACGGTCGGATTATAGCCGCGGATATTAACCTCAGTTACGGGCTTGAACAACGCCTTCTGAGCGGATACGTCCTTCGGAATATCGATCAGTACCGGACCTTTGCGGCCTGTATTGGCAATATGGAAAGCTTCATGGATAATGCGCGGCAAATCTTCTACGTTGCGCACCAGGTAGCTGTGCTTCGTAATTGGCATCGTAATACCGGTGATGTCAGCCTCCTGGAATGCATCTGTCCCGATAAAGGAGGTGGCTACATTCCCAGTAATCACGACCAGCGGCACAGAGTCCATATAAGCGGTTGCGATTCCTGTGACCAGGTTGGTCGCTCCTGGTCCCGATGTTGCAATACATACGCCGACTTTCCCGCTTGCCCTCGCATAGCCGTCAGCCGCATGGATAGCTCCCTGCTCATGACGAGTGAGCAAATGATTGAAGTCCGAGAAGCCGTGCATGGCGTCATAGATAAACAATACAGCTCCGCCCGGGTAGCCGAACACACAATCCGCACCCTCCAGAACCAAGCTGCGAAGCAGCATTTCAGAGCCCGTAATGACTTCCTGCTTTCTCAGCTTTTCCATAATTTCCTGCTTTGACTTTAGCGTTGCACTTTGTGCGCTCATCGTACATCCTCCTCTCCAAGCCGCCGTTTGCGCCGGCTTTGGGTTCGTAAATTCTTATACTTTTAAAAATAAAAAAACCTTTCATCCCTGAACACATTCATGATGTGTTTCGAGGGACGAAAGGTATATCTTCCGTGGTACCACCCAAATTTGTCATGCACTTCACAATGCAGACCTCAACAGGCAAGAAACGGCGCATGCGCAGACGTCTCTTGAACCATTGGCACAGTAACGCGTGCCTTGCGATTCCCCCTAATAGGGCTGTGAAAACAGACTTTTCAGGGAAACAGCTCCGAGGTGAGCTCGTAGAAAAGGGGTTTTGGCGATGGTTGCAGCTAATCCATTCGCTCTCTGAGCAAAAGAGCCCTTAACACTTCGTCCTCATCATTGCCGATAAAAGTATAAGCTATAGAGCTTATTATATGCATTGATTATGCATTCGTCAAGACTAGGATAGCCAGGCAAGAAAAAAAGTATTCGCTAACCTTCCCCAACTCTGCAGCATACGATAGAAGACCATCATTTAGCGCAGCTTCCGAATCTGCCGGGCCATAAGAGGAGGACGTCTTCGTATGACCATCATCCGCTCCTACCGGAATTCCGACAAGAAAGCTGTATTGCAGCTTATCAAGACGGAGTTGATCCCCAAATCGCATACGGTCCATAGTCTGGATGGTCCGCTGCTCCGGGCGATCCCGCGGCGTCTTCAGGAGGGGCTGACACTCGTCGCCTCAAGAACCCGCAGCTCGGCGCCTGTTGCCTTTATCCACTTGATGCATGACAAGGAAGTCCTGTTCGTCGACATGCTGGTCGTACACTCCCGCTATCAGGGCAGACAGCTCGGCAGACACCTGATGGAGCTGGCCGAAACAAGCGGTCGTCTGCACGGCTGCAGCAAGGCAATCCTTTACGTGGATAAAGGCAATGAGGGCGCCTGCCGATTCTACGGCCGCCTGGGATATTCCACACAGCGCTTCATAAAAGAACTGAAGTGCTATGAACTGACTAAAGCATTAGCAACCTGAATGCAAGAACGTTGCCCCTGGAACGTTTTGCAGCAGCCGCTTACCAGAAACCGCCATATGGCCCGAAGCCATAACCACCGCCGTACGGATACCCGCCGTAGCCATAGCCGTAAGAATAGCCGCCGCCATTTGCAAATGGAGCCGTTCCTACAGCCAGAAGATCAAACAAAACAAGGGGGAGAATGGCTTTCGTGTACACCTTTTTCCCCTTTGCGCGCGGCTGCAAATACAGCTGGCTGCTATGGACGCGAACAAGCTTCCCGCTTACAACAGTACCATCCTTCTTCATGGCATACACATGCTTGCCAATCAGCTTCTGCACATCCTGCCGTGATACTTTTGGCATGAGACGCAACCTCCTTTTCCCATTTTGCACCCTCTCGCGATACATAACCCTCCCGCCTCTAAACGGCAAGGATGTGTGCGCTTAGGATAAGGTATTCACAAAAAAGGGAAGGGATTGTACCTTTGTCCGTAAAGCAGGGAAGATGTGCATGGCAACCGTTACGACTTTGCCCTATTTGAAAAAAACGCAGGCCTGTCGATAGAGAGATACATTGCTGTATCACTCCGCGACAAGCCTGCGGAAGTTCATGCTTATTCCTAAGCGTTGATTTTTTCTTTTGCTACGCCAGCCAGGGAGTTGAACGCGCTAATGTCGTTAACTGCCAGGTCAGCCAGAATTTTACGGTTAACTTCCACGCCAGCCAGTTTCAGGCCGTACATGAATTTGCTGTAGGACAAGCCGTTTTGACGAGCAGCTGCGTTGATACGAGTAATCCACAGCTTGCGGAAGTCGCGCTTCCGTTGACGGCGGTCACGGTAAGCATAAAGCAAGGATTTCATAACTTGCTCTTTTGCAGTTTTAAATAAACGATGCTTGGAACCGAAGTAGCCTTTCGCCAGCTTCAAAATTCTTTTACGACGACGAGTACGGACAAATCCGCCTTTAACTCTTGCCATTGGTAAACCCTCCTGTAGGTATGCTTATTTAGATGGCCCTAGCCATTCAATTATCTCAGTTGATCCAGACCTTGCTTCAAGCGGCTAACATCACCGGCAGCCAGCAATGGTTGCCCGGACAGAACGCGTTTTTGACGTCCGGATTTATGGGACAGCAAGTGATTTTTGTAAGCTTTGTAACGTTTTACTTTGCCAGTGCCGGTAATTTTGAAGCGGTCTTTCAGACTGCTATGAGTTTTCATCTTAGGCATTGTGAGTGGTCCTCCTTGGGATCAATTATTTGTTTTCGGAGCGAGAATCATGATCATGCTGCGTCCTTCAAGCTTTGGGGCGCGCTCCAGAACGCAAATCTCGGCTACTTCCTTGGCCAGACGATCGAGGATACGCTGTCCAATCGAAGCGTGTGTAATCTCACGGCCGCGGAAACGGACGGAACATTTCACTTTGTCGCCTTCATTCAGGAACTTCACCACATTGCGCAGCTTGGTCTGATAGTCATGCTCTTCAATGTTCGCACGGAACCATACTTCCTTAAGATCCACGATCTTCTGGTTCTTGCGGGCTTCCTTTTCTTTCTTCTGTTGCTCATAACGAAATTTGCCATAATCCATAATCCGGCATACCGGGGGTTTGGCCGTCGGAGCGACATTGACAAGGTCCATATTCAGATCAATCGCCATCTGGAGCGCTTCGCGCAGCGGCTTAATGCCGATCTGCTCGCCTTCCGCGCCTACCAAACGCACTTCTCTTGCACGAATCTCGTCATTGATTTGATGTTCTCTGCTAATAACCTTCCACCTCCATGGCAAATATCAAGCATCTCTTGTTCAGCGCGGAGCTCGCGCAATATCTAACTGCAACAAAAAAATGCGGACCGCACTCGGACCCGCATCCATAACTACTCGTTGGCAAGGCTATGTATGCCTTGTTATCGATTCATTGCGTACCAGCCGGCAAAGACCGGGCAGGTGAGAAGCGGGTGCTTCTGCTTGTGACGAATTCATTATTCGACTCAGGTAATATATCATGCCCGCCGATTTTTGTCAATTATAATTTACAACTTATGTTGTTGTTCTGTGATAATGTCACCCTATAACTGTTCTGAGATAATGTCACTATGGGACAGGAGACAATCACATTGACGG
>NZ_JAELUP010000001.1 GCF_016424485.1 Paenibacillus roseus | reverse complement strand
AAAACGGGGCGCTATCCCTTTGAATATTTAACCGTTTCACCGCAAACTCGTCATAGCTGGTTGGATAGGAAGTGGAAGAGGACATTGCCATCATTCGTCCCTGTTCGGTATCTGGTGTAACGGCAGGGTGCAGGAGACTTTCATCCGGGATCGTTAATTCATCTGTCGTTTCCACAACATTTTCGTCCGTCTCGGAAATATCGCTCTGATCTACGTCTCCGGGGATCGCTTCCCGATTTTCGAATCGGGCCGCTGAATAATCCCATTCCTCCCATTTAACCTCGGGATTGATTTGCTGCAGCAAGTCAGCCAAAGACTGATCCGGCGCTATCCGGGCCTGGAGGGCAGCATACAGGTCTTCCAATGTGTAGCCTTTATTTAATTGCTCGACCAAATCAAGCTCCGGAACTTGGAAGCTGTGGCTAAGCCACTCCAATGTCAAGGTTTCTTGAACTCCCGGTTCTTCCACAGGGGGGATCGGCCACTCTCCAACCGATGCGATTTGAATATTTGATTTCCCTTTCGCTACTGCGGATGGGGCGGGGGCAAGCTGCACAACGAAAGCGATAAGTAGTAGATAGACGATAATTTTTCTCATAGAAACAGCTCCTATTGCAGTTTAAGTGTGCATACGGTTCGAAAAAGAACCCCTCTAATAGAGGAATCCCCCTCATTACTGTAGTGTTCTGGTTTTCGAAACCGATATTTTCGTGCAAATTATATTGGTACGTCATCCTGTACCCGTTGCCGAAATAGATATCTGTTAATCGGTTTCGACTGCCATCGTTATTGATGATGACCGTTCGAACGTGAATACGCTTTGTCGCAGCGCATTGGGGAAGCATTTGCCGATCCACGTGTGGTAGATGGGGGCCAAATCATCACGACCGCATAGGACACAAGTTACCGGAAATCCGGATACTGCGGGCACACGCTTGTAAATTATTCAACTTACGGTCAGAGAGCACCTCCAGCATCGTTTCCCCTACAGATTGTTGTGACTGATTTCACACCTTAAAAATCTAAACTATTAGATAGCAATACAATCAATATCGTTGAACAGTAGTCAAGTTGCCAGTCGCGTCATACATGTAAGTTACAATTACTTCACCCGTATCTGAATCTGTAATATTCTGCAGTCGCCCTGATGAGTCGTAGTTATACTTTATATTTTTATGCAATCTGATAGAAAATGTAATCATGTTACTTGAAGAAGAAGTATTCCCTGCCGCATCTCTGGCCTTCACAGTAAAGCTATATTCCGGATTTGCCACCAACCTCACAGTATACGTTGTAGTGTTTCCATTTACTGTACCCGCTAAATTAGTCCCATTGTAGATGTCATAGCTTGCGATGTTCAAGCCTTTGGTCGGCGCTGTCCAACTCAATTTAACTTTTGAACCTGTCTGGCTGGTGATCTTGAGCCCTGTTGGAGCATGTACTCTTTGTGGAGAAATAGGTACTGTTGCATACAGCGACCCGTCTCCTAGTTGTCCAGTGGAATTACTACCCCACGCCCAAACCGTGCCGTCTTGTTTGACAGCAAGAGAATGACTGGATCCAGTGGCAATGGACATTTCATTTGACAAGCCGCTCACTTGTGTAGGTGTTGTTCTATTTGTCACAGTACCATCGCCCAATTGTCCGGAATCGTTATACCCCCATGCCCAAACCGTACCGTCCTGTTTGACAATCATAGAACTCCCCCCTGCAAAAATATCAGTTACATTCGATAATTCCCTGATTTGTACTGGTACAAAACTATAATTAACCGGGCCAAAACCCAATTTTCCCCCCCCATTACTCCCCCAGGAGAAAACCATGCCATTTTGATCCAGAGCTAAGGAATGATTCCAACCGGCAGATATTCTCTTTACATTCGATAATTCGCTCACTTGAACTGGCGTTAGACTAGCGGCCGTTGTACGATTACCCAATTGACCGAAGTTGTTTGACCCCCAAGCCCAAACCGTACCGTCTTGTTTGACAACTAAGGAATAGGAGTCACCTGCGGCAATAGCTATGACATTGTTTAAGCCACTTATTTGTATAGGCGTTGAACTATCCTTCTTGTTACCATTGCCCAATTGTCCATCTGAATTTCCTCCCCACGCCCAAACGGTTCCGTACTCTGTCAAAGCCAATGTATGAGAATCTCCTGCGGCAATGGCTGATATATTCGACAAGCCTCTCACCTGCACGGGGATACGGCTATCGGTCGTTGTACCATTACCCAATTGTCCAGAGTAATTATAGCCCCAGGCCCAAACCGTTTTATCTTGTTTGAGTGCTGCGGAATGAAAACTCCCTCCTGTCACAGCCCTAACATCGGAAATACGAGGTACTTGAACAGGAGAATGAATGTAATCGATTTGAGTATTACCTACTAGTCCAAAGATGTTAGTTCCCCACCCCCAGACGGTCCCATCTTGTTTGACAGCTATAGAGTAGCCTCTACCTGCTATGATAGATGACACATTAAATAAATCAGTCACTTGTACTGGGGAGGTTTTTGTCAACGTTAATCCATTGCCCAATTGACCATAGTAATTATCGCCCCAGGACCAAAGTGTGCCATCTTTGTCCATAGCAGTGGAGTGGGTTTCTCCTGCCGAAATTGTTACCATATTAGATAATCCGCTAACTTGTACTGGCGTTAATCTCTCGGTAATCGAACCATCACCTAATTGTCCATAGCGATTACTCCCCCAGGACCAGACTCTACCATCATTTTTGACTGCAAGAACATGAAACCTTCCTGTTTTTACCATTTTTATATTTGATAATCCACTCACTTGTTTGGGTGTTGGCCTATTACTTTTCGTACCATCTCCTAGTTGTCCAGTGGAATTATCACCCCACGCCCAAACCGTGCCGTCTTGTTTGACAGCTACTGTATAATAAGAATACGCTGAAATTGTGGCTACATTTGTTAACCCGCTTACTTGTACAGGTGTTATATATTTATTAGAAGTACCTTCTTCCAATCCCAATTGTCCAGAGTTGTTTGACCCCCACGCCCAAACACTACCATCCAGTTTAATTGCAACTGTATGAGCAGTTCCTGCGGCAACTGCTTGTACATTCGTCAACCCACCCACTACTACAGGTGTTAATCTGTCGGTGATTGAACCATCACCTAATTGTCCATAGTCGTTTTTTCCCCACGCCCAAACGGTCCCATCTTGTTTGATAGCAATAGAGTGGTAGCTTCCTCCTTCAATAGCGACTACATCCGATAGACCGCTAACTTGAACAGGGATTAAACGATCCGTCTTTGTGCCATCTCCCAATTGTCCTGAGTCGTTCTTCCCCCACGTCCAAACAGTCCCATCTTGTTTGAGGGCAATAGAATGATCTTGTCCTACCGAAATAGCGATAACGTTCGTTAATCCGCTCACTTGTGCTGGCGTTGAGTAACTAATCCTTGTACCATTTCCCAGTTGTCCGGATGAGTTGTACCCCCATGCCCAAACAGTTCCATCCTCGCTTAATTCTAACGTGTGCCTAAACCCGTTAGCCACAGCAGGCATTGTTGTCGTCGGATTAGCAAGTTCTTCCATGGCATGTACAGATTGAGTTCCATTTGACTCCCCGTTTGATGAAGCGATAGCACTTCCATTCGGTAATGATAGTAACACGCTGATTCCAAGTGCGATTGCCAAAAACTTCTTTCCCCATCCAACATTCATAAATCTCATACACGAACCCCTCACATCGTTTTGAAATGCTACTACACATAGTGTTTTACGGAAAAAATACACAATACCTTTTTAAAAAAATGAATTGCAGATAACTAAATTAGGTATAAAGGCCTCCTCTTTTTGTCATAAAAAAAGAAAAAATACCCAGACTCAAGAATTATATATCATCATTTGAATTAAATCACTACTTTTTTAGGAAATTATGGACTTAAATCCGAGATTGGGCATACAAACCGGCCATTGCAATCGAATCCATTTGACTCCATTCACTATATCGAAAGATGCAACTATTACTTTTTATATAAATCTCATCAATCCATCTCCTGTCTGAATTAAAAGACAAAAACAAAAAAGCATCACCCCCAATATCCAGCTTGAAGATCATGCTTTATTCAATTACGTCTTCGTGTCACAACCATGCTGTTTTCAAACAAGTTTCAACTAATATTATATGTCAGCTTCCGCTGCAATTTCTTGAACAAATCATCTATATAAGCGTCAATACCGCTTCGATCCTGGACCGTGCCGTCTGATACGATTGCATCGGAATGCTTACCAGCCAAAAATACCGCTCTATACTCTTGCCTGATTGCATCGCTTTGCCAAAACTCTTCGTCTGAAAGCCCGGTAATGCGGATTCTATTCCTTAATACTTCCGCAAGAAGCTGATCTTCCTTATTGTCCGGCTCATATGACCCCAGCATGTCCTGTTGAACAGAAATGAAATCATCCACTTCCGTATCTGGCACCGTTATACCCCGTTCGATCGCCTGCTGGACATACAGGCGTTTTTTTACCATTTGGTCCAGCAGCTCTGCACCATCTGGAATATCAAGCGGCTCCTCCCGCAAGCTATTCGTTAGATGAACATTGAATTTGTAGAAAAGGAATTCTTTTCGCTCAATTTCAATACCCTTGCCTTGCACAAGTGGCGGGGGCTTGGGCGATTGCCGCTCCAATTCATCCAAACGGACTTTCAGTTGATCAAAGCCGTTGCGAATTCTAAGATGCGGATCAGCTTCAATCAATTTGGGAATTTCAATAACTACAGCTTCCTTCACCTGCTGCTGAGAAGTCAACAGCCACAATAGTCCTGCACCTAACACAAACGGCATACTCCAGATCATAACAAGATGTTTCTTTTTCATTCCCAAGCCCTCCTTCAGTTATGTGAAGGTGGAAGGAAGCTCCCTATTATGCATCTTATTGATCTTAGTTCTGATGTCAACCAGGAGTAAAGCTTGCAAAAGCCGGCAGCCGCCTACTCCTTTTTCGATTTGTACAGGCCTGAGCGCAGCTCAAACCATTTGAACAGATGCATGGCAACAACCTTCAACACCGCGTAGCCCGGCACGGCCAAAATAACGCCGAAAATGCCGAATAGCTTGCCCGCAGTCAAGATAACAAAAATAATCGTAATCGGATGAATCCGAAGGGTTTTCCCCATAATCTGCGGAGAAATGAATTTTCCTTCAATTAACTGCACGATCGTCCAGACGACAATCATCTTGATCAGCATCACCGGTGAAGTCACGATCGCGACGACCAAGGCAGGCGCTATTGCAATCGCCGGGCCCAGATACGGAACGACCGCCGTACAAGCGGCGATTATCGCGAGCACAAGCGAATACTCCAGTCCGATAACGAGATAGCCCACATACAACAAGCAACCGATACAGAAGCTTACAATAATCTGGCCACGGATGTAAGAGCTGATCTGATGGTTCATCTCCGTCATAATTTGCAAGCTGGAGCCGCGCAGCGATGTAGGCAAGAACCGCAAAATATAGCTCGGCAGCTTCTTGCCGTCGCGAAGCAAATAGAACAATACGAACGGGACAGTTATAATCGCGAGCACAATCTCGGTCAGCTTGCCCAGGAATGCGCCGATCGTCAACCAGGTATTGTGGACAATAGCAGATGTCTGCTCCGCTGCCCGCTGGATAATATCGTTGGGATTGATCTGCATCCACTGCTGAAGCTGATTGAACACCGAATTGTCAACAAGGTCGTCCAGGATATGCTGCAACTGCTGCACATAAACTGGAAAATTATTGACGAGACTCATCACCTGGTTGCCGATGATCGGGATTACTGTCTTCAGCAAAAATCCAACGACAAGTATAATAAAAACGTAGAGCAAAATGATGGAGTACGTGCGCTTTACTTTTCGTTTCTCTAAAAAATCAACGAGCGGGTTCGTCAAATAATAAACGACCCCGGTAAGCAGAATCGGAAGCATCACCGTCTGCAATAGCACAACCAACGGGACGAATAAGAAAGAAAGCTTGGTAAAGATCAGTATATTCAACCCGATCAACAGCAACACGATTAAAAATAGCACGAACCGGTTGTTTACAATAAACTGCCGAAATCGCTCCGTGCCTTTTCGAATACCTTCCATCTTTTGCGTATCCTCCGCTTCTGCATTTCCAATGGTCATGACTTGTCTATATAACTATAATGTATACACTCATACGAGGCAAATATAACAAGGTTTCGTATTTTACGATATAATACAGGGATGAGCATCCACGGCTGATCGCCAAGGGGGTCAACGATACGATTCAAAAGGAGCTTTACTTATGATGCAGCATCAGCTTCCACCTGACTATATAATACAAATGCAAGATCTGCTGGGCGAGCGGGCAGAATCCTTCTTCAACAGTTTCCCGCTGCCCAGAGCATCCGGACTGCGGCTACATTCTCTGAAAACCATGCAGGAACAATATGAGGGGGCGGTCGCCAATGCAAAACAGCTTTTTGGACTGACTCCCGTTCCCTGGTGCAGCGAAGGTTATTATTATATAGAAGAAACAAGACCGGGCAAGCATCCTTACCATGCAGCAGGGCTTTACTACATCCAGGAGCCATCTGCCATGTCAGCGGTTGAACTGATGGCTCCCTGGCCCGGAGAGACGATTCTTGATCTGGCTGCCGCGCCGGGCGGCAAGACGACGCAGATCGCAGCCCGAATGCAAGGCCAGGGCCTGCTCATTGCCAACGAAATTCATCCAGCCAGAGCGAAAATTTTAAGCGAAAATGTGGAGCGTCTCGGCATTAGCAATGCTGTCGTCACCCAGGCCGCACCGGACGAGCTGTCCGCACGCTTTTCGAGCTTCTTTGACCGGATTTTGCTGGATGCTCCTTGCTCCGGCGAAGGCATGTTCCGCAAAGATCCGGATGCAATTGAACAATGGTCGCTCACGCATACAAAGATGTGCGCCGCAAGGCAGGCGGATATTCTGGAGCACGCAGCGGTCATGCTCAAGCCGGGCGGGACATTAACATATTCTACCTGTACCTTCAATCGCCTTGAGAACGAAGACTGTATGGAGAAGTTCCTTCAGCTTCACCCGGAATTTTCGTTGCAGCATACCGAGCGGCTATGGCCTCAAGAAGTGCAGGGAGAGGGACATTTTGTAGCAGTGCTGCGCAAGCAGGACAATCCAGCAAAGACAGCCGGGGACACTCCGCTGGCGAAGCGCAATGGCAAACGGCGCAAGACTGGCGGCAGGAGCGGGACCGGACTTGCAGATATGGAGCTTTTCAAGTCCTTTTGCTCGCAGGCGCTGCCGGGGTTTGAGCTTGGCGCAGGCGAGCCGCTGCGCTTTGGGGAAGGGCTGTACTGGCTTCCAATCTCAGAAGAAGACGGGTTCGGCGCTGCTTCACTCGATGGCCTGCGCATTATGCGTCCGGGCCTGCATCTGGGCCAGATTCGCAAGGGGCGGTTCGAGCCTGCCCATGCCTTGGCGCTCGCTGCCCCTGCGCCAAAGGCTGCATGGTTGCAAAGCTATGCTCCGGATGCAGCCGAAATCGAGGCATATTTGCACGGGGAGACCCTTGCTGCCCATGACGGCTCCGCAGGCTGGGGACTGATTGCTGTAAACGGCCTGCCGCTTGGGTGGGGCAAAGCCAGCAGCGGTCAAGTGAAAAACCATCTTCCCAAGGGATTGCGCCGATAAATCAACCACCACACTACCTGCATGTGCCCAAAAATCTGAATAGGGGACAAATGTCCAAACGAAAAGATTTGAGATTCATATGATATCGTATACCGGATGCCAAGAGACGAGGCGAATTTTCCTTGTGAAGATAGCTTTGTCAAGCATGAACCCGTGGCTGGTCTGAGCTGGCAGCAGTCCGGTTCTCCGACGTCCTTCACTGGGAAGCCAGCTCACCTAGCCAATACTTCGAGCACTGTGTATTACTAATGGCTACAGCGGCTCCGGAATATTTTGCAGGGAGGAATTAGAATGAGTGGTTTAGGTGTAGGTGCAGGTTTTACTTCTACTGGTGCGATTCTTGTACTGTTCATCCTGCTCGTAATCATTTCCCGTAGCTTCTTGTACTAGTAGCCTTTGGCAGCTTAGGCTGTAACCGAGTGAACAGTTGCCGCTGTCTCTGACCGCGGCAGCTGACTTCACGAAAAAAATATAAGCAGGATGCCCGCTATGTGCGGGTATCCTGCTTATATTTATGATATGAATCTATGATCATCTTTTTCCTCTAATATAAATAGGTTTGCAGAGCGTGACGAACGCCCTCTTCATTGTTGGACAGTGTAATAGCATCCGCCTCAGCCTTCACCCCGTCAGGGGAATTGCCCATCGCGATACCAAGACCAGCCGCCCTCAGCATCCCGACATCATTGTAATAATTGCCGATCGCCATAATCCGGCTGCGCTCCACTCCCCGCATACGCGCCAGTTCCTCCAGCGCTTTGCCTTTGTGGACATCCTTCTGCATGAGATCAATAAAATGATCGCCGCTGCGTATAAATTGCATTCCGCCTGACCATTGCCCCCATTGATTCTCTACAGTATCCATGATGTCACCTGAACCGAACAGACACAGCTTGACCAGCCCTGGCGGATAAGCGGCCCCTTGCTCCAGCAAAATCGGTGAAGCGCCATACTCCCTGTACATCACATCGGCAGCTGCATCATGCTTTTCAATATAGAGGTCGAAAGCAGTGTTCAAGTCAAAATGGACGCCGCGCTCGCGGCAATAGTCGAGGCAGGGAGCAATCTCTTCCAGTCCAAAACTAAACTGAGTGACGACCTCCTGTCTGGCGGAATCAACCGTGGCCGCTCCATTATGCGTAATGACGGTGCCGCTCAATCCCATTTGTTCCAGAAGCGGAATCGTAATAGACGGCCCCCTGCCGGTACAGAGTACAATTTCTGCGCCGCGAACGGCAGCCTGCTGCACAGCTTCAATTGTCCTTGCGGTCAGCTTATGATCATCCGTCAGCAATGTCCCGTCAACATCCAACGCAATAATGTCAAATCTCATCCTGTCCCTCTCCTCCTGACACAAGCTTTTGTCCGCCGCGGTGCGCACGAAGCGCGGCAAGTTCCTCATCTGTCAGTTCCCGATACTGGCCCAAATCCAGAGACTCATCAAGCTGCAGCGGCCCCATCGCCACACGGCGAAGTTTCACGACTTTCTTGCCGACCGCCTCGAACATTCGCTTCACCTGATGGAATTTGCCCTCCTGTATCGTCAGGCTGATGAACGAATTGGCTTCTTCATCTCCGCCGTCCTCCTTCACCTCATGGATGACAAGGTTGGCCGGCATCGTCACATATCCGTCATCCAGCTCTACCCCCAAGGCGAATTGAACTTTATCTTCTTCATTAACCGCCCCCCGCACCAGCGCCTCATAGGTTTTGTTCACATGCTTGCGCGGAGACAGCAGCTCATGTGCCAGTTGCCCGTCATTGGTAAGAAGCAGCAGACCTTCCGTATCCTTATCCAGTCGTCCGACTGGGAATGGCTGGAGCAGACGATCCTCCTCCCGAAGCAGATCGATGACTGTCCGCTCCCTCATATCCTCCGTTGCCGAAATAACCCCCTGCGGCTTGTTCAACAGCAAGTAAATCTCGCTCTTGTAGACAACAGGCGTTCCTTCAAACTCAATTTTCTGCCTGGCAGGTTCCACCTGCAACCCGCTATCCTTGACCACGACTCCGTCAACCGCAACTTTCCCCTGTTTGACAGCCTTCTTGATTTCACTTCGCGTGCCCAGGCCCATATTGCCGAGCAGCTTATCCAGCCGCATCATTTGCTTGCTCATGTTACGTCCACCTCCATCCGGCAGACAGCTCGTTTTTGAGCATACCGCCATCCCATTTGCCCCAGCCGACGGGGAAACCATCTGTACAGACAAGCACATAGCCCTTGTGCAGCCGATCTGCTTGCGCCATTGCACTTCTGCCGTCTTGCCCGTCTGACGATTCATCGCCTCTCTGGAGGGTCTCGCCTTTCAAGTAACGAATGATCTCCGGACTATTGGAAGGAAAATCCAGTGTTTGCACAGCCTCGACAGCACTGAGCCCCAACGCCAGCGCCTGCGAGGGTTCAAACTTGTATTTGCCCGCTTCACCCAAATACCAGCCCGCACGAACGACCTGCAGACCGTCCAGCTCCGGCAAGCCTTGCGGTTGAAGATAGATCCGGCTCCCGTAGCTTATTAGCCTCCCCGGCCACAATTCGGCTCCCGGCAGCACAGCCGCAGCGAATTCAAGCCAGCTTTGTTCCGGGCTTAATCCCCTAGCGTGCTTATGAGCTTTTTTGTCGAACCTGGGTGCATTCTTCCCATTCTTACCATTGTTCCCGCGCCCGGTCTGCTGCTCTCCTCTGCGGCTGCTTCTGTAATCCTCGCGTCCGGCTCGCTGCAAGCCTCTGCCCTTCTTCTGAAAAACGGCATCTGCCTCCGACCGGATCAATAGCGCCTTGTTCGAAGAAGAATCGGCAGCGCCTGTATGACCATCAACGTCGCTCCTGCCTGGTTCGGTTGTCGGCCGCCTCTCCAGCACCGCAGCGTAATGTCCCTCTCCTTGCACATGATGCGGCCACAGCCGAACCGTACCCGCAACCTGTGCAGCGGCTTTACGAGTTGTTTCGCTACCCGACGCTGCCGCCGTCCATTCCGGTCTGCCGGATGACCAGCCATAACGAAGCGGCACAGCGTACACGGTCAACTCGGGATGATCAAGCAACAAGGACGCGATCTGATCTTCATTTTCCTCCGGAGAAAATGTACAGGTAGAATAGACAAGCCGTCCGCCGGGAGCGAGCATCCGCACGGCATGACGGAGGATGTCATGCTGCATAAGGGAGCAGCGCTCTACCGAATGGCGTTCCCACTGGCGGATCATCGATTCATCCTTGCGGAACATCCCCTCCCCCGAACAGGGCGCGTCGACGAGAATCCGGTCAAAAAAACCGGCGAACACATCTGCAAGCGCTGCAGGCTCTTCGTTCAGCACGACCGCGTTGCGCACACCGGCCAGCTCCATATTTTTGGCCAGCGCCTTCGTCCGCTCTCTGGCATTGTCATTGGCTATGAGCAGCCCCTCACCGCCCAGCTTCCCCGCCAGTTGAGTGGACTTGCCCCCTGGAGCTGCGCACAGGTCGAGCACACGGTCTCCAGGACGCACCTCCAGCAGTTCGGCTGGCACCATAGCGCTTGGCTCCTGAATATAGTACAAGCCTGCATGATAGTGAGGATGTTTGCCCGGGCGGCTGCTCTCCTCATAGTAGAAGCCTTCTTCCGACCACAAAATCGGTTCAAGCCGCTCCTCCTTCGGGGCGATAGCCAGGTAGTCCGCAGGCGATATTTTCAATCGGTTTACTCTTAATCCATACCAGCGCTGCGCATCATAAGAAGCCATAAAAGCTTCAAATTCACTGCCCAGTCTCTCTTTCATTTTTTCCTTGAATACAACCGGAAGCTCAATTCCCATTCGTGTTAAATCTCCTTGCCGCAAAATGGTCGCAAACTCGCATGAAATCGTTTTTCGTAGTAAAATAAAATGAGTTGCCAATCTTTTCATCTTTTTCATCAAGCAGCTCGCAAAATGAAATGAAGCTACGCCCGCTGCAAAGACATCGCCCATACCTGACGAGTTATCGCTAGGCATGAACATACCAAGCTGTCCCGGCGCAGCAGCTTGGTTTTCCAGGCAACTGACGAGGTTATGCAATCAAAAACAGAAAAATATCTATTTAAAAGGGGAGATAAAAATCGTATATGAAAAAAATGTCCATTTATCTGATCATTGTCGTTGCCTTATTCGGTTTAATATTTATACTGAACCAGTCTGACAAGAACGCTTTGTACGGCAAGCCTTCCTCGCAACTCAACCCGGCCACCAAAGCTCAGTTGAAAGATCCTAATTACCAGAATATTATACTCCCTGCCGAACTAAATTCAAGGGTTCAGAGCGGTGAAGAAATGTTTGTCTACTTCTTTGCTTCCGATTGCTCCCATTGTAAAAACACGACGCCGGTACTGATGCCGATTGCTCAAGATCTGGGAATTGACCTGCCGCAGTTCAACCTGCGCGAGTTCCAGGAATATTTCGGCAAATACGAAATTGAATACACACCTACCCTTGTCTATTACAAAGACGGCAAGCAGGTCGAAAGGCTTGAAGGCGGCATCAGCCTGGACGGAGGCCCCGGGTACACCAAAGAAGATTATATCGACTTTTTCAACAGAAACAAGGAGGGATAACGCGTGAGCCCAAGGCCTGACTCTGTAAAGCTCCATTGGGTAGACAAGTCATTGGCTGCTTTCGTCTTCCTGGCTCTGCTCGCCATTATTGCTGTCGGCTGCTCTTCCTCCGGAAGCGAAGAACAGTCCAGCAGCAACAATCATGCCGAGCATGTTTCGGCAGTAGAGTCCGAACAGTTGGAGAAGACAGCTTCCTTGTCCGTGCTGCCGGGTTTCCTCTCCAATCATACCAAGCGTACCAGTCAACTGTATAAGGATGTAGCCGAATACAGAGATCTAATTGATGAACTGAACTGCTATTGCGGCTGCATGTCGTACGAGCCAGCTCATGATTCCCTGAAGCGCTGCTTCATCGCCAGCATGGACGACAAGGAAGTAGCCTGGTCGGATCACGGCACCGCCTGCGGCATCTGCAAGATGGAAGCGGAAGACGCTGTCGCGATGGCCAAAGAAGGCAAGAGCACGAGTGAAATCAAACAAGCTATCGACGACAAATACAAGCCGAAAAATCTGTAATGCAAGCTCAGCGCCGGAAATATATTAGTTGAAATATAACATCGAAAATGCTCCATAGCGTAAGTAAATCCCCAAAGCCATAATATGCATGCTTTGGGGATTTTTCATGCAATTCGATCATTGGTTAGAAGAACGCTTGAACGAAAGCGTCTGTCTCTTGAATTGCCGTTTGGCGTCAAGGAGTAGGCAACAGCCGCATGCTGCCGATCCGCGTGTCAGGATTGCGAACTGCCCTTGGCGCGGGAGATAGCCTGCTTAATGTCCTCGGACAGCTCTTTCAGTTCCCACGCATCCTCCTTCTCCCACAGCTCGTTGAACCGCAACTGGAACTGGGCGGCCTCGCGTACTCTATAGTAGAAATATAAATCCTGAATGCCCGTCAGCACCTGGGATACCAGATTGGACTTTTCTTCGAAGCCACGCTGGGCATTCAGAATTTCCTGACGAATGCTGGACATTTCATTATCCAGTATAAAAGCCGCCTCGGAGGCTTTTTTCAAGCGAAGTCTAACTTCATCAGGAAGGCTCTCTTTATATTTATAATTGAGCGAGTGCTCAATGGTTGCCCAAAAATTCATGGCGAGCGTGCGAATCTGGATTTCGGCCAGCACCTTTTTCAAGCCAAGCGCGGTTTGAACCGGGTACTCAACGATCATATGGAAGCTGCGGTAGCCGCTTTCTTTGTAGTTGGTAATATAATCCTTCTCATGCACCAGGGACAAATCCTTGCGGTTACGGATAAAATCAGCAACCCGGTGGATATCGTCTACGAACTGGCACATGATGCGAATCCCGGCAATGTCCTCGATTCCCGATTCCAATTGGTCCATCGGCACATTAAGCCGTTTGGCCTTCTCCAGAATGCTCGAAATTCTCTTGACGCGACCGGTTACGAACTCAATTGGAGCATAGGATTCACGTACCTTCAATTCGGCCCGCATCGTTTTGAATTTGACCTTCAATTCCTCAACAGCCTGTTCATATGGAAGCAAAAAGTGTCTCCAATCCCTTCCATCCATCATACTTTAGCCCCCAAACCCTGTTATCTATGGTCCGCTCCGATCGCCTCGGTCAGATGACGAAAACCGTCCCGTTCCAGAAGTTGAAGCAGGCCCTGATTGATTTCTTTCAGCAGATTCGGCCCTTCATAGATCATCCCGCTGTAAATTTCCACCAGACTGGCTCCGGCTCTAATTTTCTCATAGGCATCTTGTGCGCTGAAGATCCCGCCTGAGCCGATGATCGGCAGCTTGCCTCCAGTCAGTCGATACACAGTGCGAATCACTTCGGTCGAACGCTCTCTGACAGGCACGCCGCTCAGCCCTCCCGTTTCCTTCGCGTTCGGGTGGCGAAGTCCGTCTCTTGAAATCGTTGTATTGGTGGCAATAATACCGGCGGCGCCGCTCTCTTGAATCGTATGTACCGTATATTCCAACTGCTCCCCGGTCATGTCAGGCGCAATCTTCACCAGAAATGGCTTGACCGGCACAGACGCCGAGCTATTCCTTGCTTGTGCCTGCATCTCTCCGGAGACGGCTGACAGCAAAGTCTTTAACTCATCGCCGTGCTGGAGCGCGCGCAAATCCGGCGTATTGGGCGAACTGATATTAACCACAAAAAAATCGCCATAGGCGTATAGACTGCGGATACATTTCTGATAATCTTCATGAGCCGCTTCATTAGGGGTGGTTTTATTTTTCCCGATGTTGATGGCCAAGGGAATTGGGCATGCCGGAAGCCGCTTCAAGCGCTCCGCCATTGCTTCGACGCCTTCGTTATTAAATCCCATCCGGTTAATAAGCGCCTGGTCGGACGGAAGTCTGAACATGCGGGGCTTTTCATTCCCTTCCTGCCCTTTGGGAGTGACCGTACCCACTTCCATAAAGGCGAGACCAATATTGGAAAACCCCTCCACGGCATGGGCGTTTTTATCCAGGCCAGCGGCCAGCCCGACAGGATGGACAAATGAAAGACCAAACAGTTCGCTTCTGAGCTTCTCTGACTCTTTAACCCCCCATATGGATCGCAGAAGCGGCTTGATCCCCGGCACTTTCGATGTGGCGCTCATCCCGTTAATAATAAGATGATGGGCATTCTCCGGGTCCATGCGAAATAAAAAAGGTTTTGCTATCTTTCTGTACAACAAGCTGTTCACTCCGTTCTTTCTATATATGCCTCTTAACTTTCAGTTTATCTTTTTCTGCCTAAAAAGAAAAGTGCCAGCTTGGTTGAAGCAGTCCCAAATCCCTGAACAGATGGGTTGCGGACGTCTCAGAAAACGATTACAATTAGGGTATTCTTAATATAGGCTATAGAAAGGTTGATTATTTATGAGTGCACCACGCAAGCGTTCTCCCGTATTGCCTCAGAAGCCTAAGGAGGAAGTCAATAAAAAGGCGCTGATTTGGCTGGGTGTTATTTTTGTTGTCCTTGTCGTTGCCGTATCGCTGCTGCTTATATTATCGTGATATTTCCCATCACTCATAACGCTTGCCCGGTAACCATTCTCCGCAACGAGAATAGGCTTACCGGGCATTTTATTTTAGCGGCATCCTTTAAATCAGCGCTTAACCAGCGAGAGGAAAAGCGGCGCAACAGAGGATTCTTTCGCTGCTCCCTCCTTTGTGCAAAAAACGACCGCCTGATCACATACATCAGGCGGCCATTGCCGTTTATTTGAAATTGAATGGTTCCGCTTGTCGGCCCTTTATTTGAAGATTACATCTCGCAAAAGTACCGAATTCAGTTCCTTGAGCCATTGAACATCCAGTCCTGCTTCCTCAGCGAAGAATCGTACCGGGAGGAACAAGCGGTTGCCGCTGGCAAATACGGGGGAATTGAGCCGAATTGTCTCGGTCTTGCCCGCTGCCAGTTTCGTAATGAGCGCCGAATCTTGCTTAAGCGTATAGACAACGCCATTCTTGCTGACAGTTGCCTGCCGCTGCGCATATTTCACTTCATAGCCCAGCTTCTCAGAGATGACTCTGAGCGGGACAAAGGTCGTTCCCTGCCGGATTACCGGAGCCGCATCTGTCTGGATAAGCTCCTGATTGTGCAGCAATTGAATAGTCTTGGCAGCCTTCAGACCCGCTGGAGGCTTATACGGAGCCACAATGCGCACCAGATTGTTCCCCAAGTCGGAAATAGCGAAGGAGCCGTCGCCAAGCAGGGCAACCCCTGTAGGCCTGTTCAGGCTTGCATGGCCGGCAACTCCGTTAAGTCTTCCACTCTCCTCCGGTGTTCCGGCAATCGTCGTCACCTGACCGTCCTTCAGATAGCGAATCGCATGGTTCAATGAATCTGCAATCAGAAGACCGCCGTCCGGGGCAACGGCCAGACCGCGCGGCGCACGAAATTGTGCGACCGCGGCAGCGCCATCGGCAAATCCGCCTTCGGCGTACATCTGGTTGGCGCCATAGACAACCTTGCTGCTTCCGGCTACCGTTGTCACAACCCCTTTGTCAAAATCAATATAGCGAATGCGATGGTTGCCCGTATCGCTGACGTACAGATTGCCCTTGGCGTCCAGCGCCAGGGCGCTTGGCTCATTGAATTTCGCAGAAGCGATCGGACCGTCCGCATAGTCGCCAGCCATATCCGCAATGCCAGGGAAATATTCGACCGGACGCCGGGAAACTGCATTTAGCGTGCTGACCTTGCCGTCTGCAATTTTGCGGATCGCATGGTTTAGCGTATCCGCTACATAAATGACGCCATCTGAAGCAACCGCCACATCCAGCGGGGAATAAAATTCGGCCTTGCTTCCCTTGCCGTCTGCGAGTCCAATCAAGCCGTTGCCGGCAATGGTTGTCACCTTGCCGCCGGGAGCGATGCTGCGAATCGCATGATTATCCGTATCCGCGACAATAACTGTACCGTCTGCCTGAACACGCAATCCGCCAGGCGACTGAAAAAAAGCAGCCATGCCCGCACCATCATTCAAGGCGCCGATCAGCATACCATGACCGTCCTCCCCAAGGTCCGATCCCGCCCGGGTCGCCACCTTGCCTCCCGCAAAGCTGCGGATTCGCTGATTGCCTGTATCCGCAATCAACAGCTCGCCCTTGGCAAAGGCGAGTGCGGCAGGGCCGCGGAATGCTGACTTGGCGGCATCTCCGTCCCTGTAATTCAGTTCGCCTGTACCCGCAAGCACCCGAACTTCATACAGAGGAGCGAGGGTCAGGATTTGATCTTTACCAGACTGGGCATAAACAGCACCCGGGACAGCAAGCAGCGCTGCCAATGCCGTCACAATCCCTGTCTTCCATAATTTCTTCATAGTTGGCTCCTTTGCACACGTGTATTTGCTAAAAGTTCATCTATAAGGGCGCCCCATTATTCGTCCTGGTCAGCTTCAAGTTCAGCTCGTCGCCAACCTTGATCGTTTGAACCGGGTCTCCGCTTGCATTAATCGCTATAATTTCAACAATGCGGAATTTGACGTCCCTGCTTCCTATTGGCACATCACGCACTGCAAATGGCAGCTTGACAACCGTGGTCCAATTCGGGATGGATACTGCATTGCCGGTGAACTTGGACACCGCATAAAATACCGTCCCTGTCTGAGAGTCAAATACGCTTGGCGAAGCATTTACATAGTCGACGCTTTGCGCCCCATCGACCACAGCCCCTTCCGGCTCTACATTAAAGACGCCTCTGCTCTGTCGGTAAGGGAGCGGGTCCGACAGAAACTTCTCAGATTGAAAGGCAACATAATCCGAATCATACTCCAGCCGCACCTGATAACCAGCGATGGAGCGGGAATTTACGAACCCCTGAAATTGCAATTCCAGATTGAAGGCTGTTCCGGGGGCAGGATCTGTCAGTACCCCTGAGCTTGCCGGAGATGAGAAGCCAAGCCTCGCTGCCGCATCCGGCGCAGGATTCGCCGCTCCTCCTCCTGCGGACGGAGGCTGCGCATCAGTCCCCGGCTCCAGGATTTTTTTACTCTCCTCGAATCGCTTTTTTTCTTCTTCGGAGAACGTTTTCTTTAACGCTTCTTCCGCAGCTTTCCTGAGCGCCTCCTCCTTCAGACGGTTAAGCTCCGCCTGCTTGGCCTTATCCTGTCGGAGCGCTTTTAGCAGTTCTTCCTGCTTTTTGCGTTCTTCTTCCTTTTGTTTGCGTTCCTTATCCAGCCTGGCCTTGCTTTCTTTCTCCAATTGGGCTGCCTGTTGCATCTTGGCCTTTTCTTGATCTGTGAACTTAAACTCTTCAACCTTATCCAGATCGATTTTCTTGCCTATCGGCAACTGCTGGTTCACAGCGTCCACAAGCTTCTCCAGTTCCGAGAGCGGTATCTTCTCCATAGTAGCAGCCTGCTTGATCAAATTCCCGATCAGGTTGGAGAGATTTTGTTCATAACGGGCCAATTCCCCAAGATTCTGAGGCAGATCCGATAATGCGGCAGTCTCGCCCCGGCTTATTCGCTCTTTCAATTTTGCGATCAGCGACACATTTTCAGCATGAATATTCGCTGCATCCTGTATCATTTTAGCGATGATCTCCGGTGAGACTTTGTTTAGAAATGTCTTCACATCCACAAAGGCCGATTGTGTTTGTATAGAGCCATCCTGCTCAGCCATCAACAGATTCTGGAACGGATACACATAAAACGACCCCGGCTTGGCGCCGGACGTTGCCACCTGCACTATCCCTGCAAAAACAACGGTCTTCTGTACCCCTGTCTCCGGAGAAATCTCCACATAAAACTGGGTTCCCCGCACTCCCATAATGGAGGTTGGCGTTTCAATTTCAAAGGTATCGCTCGCATTGGAGATCGACTTCACCTTCACCCACATGGAACCGGCCCAGATGTTCATTTTCGAACGGACGCCCTTGTCATCAGACAGCTTGGTAAAATCAACCTGAGAATTCTCCCCGACCGTCACCGTGTCCTCGTCCGAGTCTTTGCTCGACAGCGCTAATACCGCGCTTGCCCCGGCGCCTGTTGTCAGGGTGTCGCCTTCGTTCAGGCTCATCTTCTTAAATGCTTTGAACGCCTTGGAGCCGCCGGATTTCTTGACCTTGACGTCCCCCTTCAAATCCTGGAGTACCGCTACACGCGTCACCGCCTCTGCAGCCGCTTCACGCGCCCCCGACAAGATGGACAGCGGGCCGGCCAGCAACAGCATGGCCAATACGGAAAGCAGTATTTTTCTAATCCTCATTCTCTGTATCTCCTCCCGAAAATCTGACTGCGGATTTTTCCGACAACACCGCATACACCCTCACTGGCATTTCCTTACCCTTAACCTTGATTTCCCCGATATCTTCCAGTTCGAACAGTCCGCCTGCCCGCTTGTACATTTCTTCACTGATCAAAATTTGTCCGGGCTTCGCATTCGATTCCAGCCTTGCCGACAGATTAACGGTGTCCCCGATTGCCGTGTAATCAAGCCGCAGCATCTCGGAGCCGATATTGCCTACAACTGCCGGACCACAATTGATGCCGATGCCAAATTTTACGCCGATACCGAACTTCTCCAGACATTTTTGCTCCAGTATATCCGACTTGTTCTTCATCTCCAGTGCGGCGCGAATGGCCAGTTCGGGATGATTCTCCAGTTCGACAGGCGCTCCGAAGAAAGCCATCACGCCATCCCCGATGAATTTGTCCAAAGTTCCATTCCACTTGAAAACCGCCTTCGTACATATATCCAGATACTCATTCAGCACCTGAATGACCTCTTCCGGCTGGAGGCGCTCCGACATCGGGGTAAAGCCGCGGATATCTACAAAAATAACACTAATATCCCGACGCTGCCCGCCTACCTTGATTTCCTCCCCGGAAGCGAGCAACTCGTCCACTACACTGCGGGAGACAAACCTTCCGAAAATATTCGTCACCCGTCCGCGTTCCCTCCGCTCCGCCCCGTAATGCGAAACAATCGCCCAGACCAGCGCGGTTGTAATAGCAAGGAACGGATACGTAAAGGAAATAAATAAGGAAGAGAAATAATAAATACTGAGCCAGCAAAGGATATATAACAAAGCAAACGCAATATAAATGACAAAAGACATTCTCCCTCTAAACTTCTCAAACAGCATTAGAGAAAGCAGTGTCAACACAGCAATAATGGCAATATTCACGCCTGCAGGCGCTTCAACGTAAAAGGCGCCCATCGCCAGAGATTGAATCATATTTGCGTGAATCTCGACTCCGTACATACGCAAACTTTTGCTAAGGGGCGTCAAATATTCATCCTGCAGGCCAGAGGCCCACGGGCCAATCAAGACGATGCTGTTCTCATAATATTGTGCCGGAACTTCCCCGCTCAGCACATCAAAAAACGATTGCGAATCATACCCGGTGTCGGCGCTGATCGCTTCTCTCGGCTTGGAGAAGAAATCAGTGGTGACCTGGTTTTTATTGTTCAGCGGTATTTGCCTGTTGCCTCTGAACCATTTGTCTTGCGACGCATCATAGCGTATTTGATTGCCTTGATCCAGTATGTAGTTGGCCAGCCTCACACTGACTGCAGGCACCATCATGCCTCCCGGATCGGGCAATCCCACGGTCAGCATGCGCACCGTACCGTCCTTGTCCGTCATGACATTGATATGACCGGTCTGCTCCGAATTTGCGCCTATTGCAGGAGCCGGGTTAATCACCGATTCCGCTTCCAGCCTGCCCTTCCCCTCCTGTCTGACCTTCATGTCAAACACAACCGGAAGAATGACATTGTCATAGCTCTTCATAACCTCGGCCATCGCTTCATCGGCTTCCGGGTTCTGACTAGGCTCAGCCAGTACAATATCAAGAAGAACCGCTTTCACATTTGCTTCCTCAAGCATGGCAATCAATTGCGCGTACAAACTTCTGTCCCACGGGAACTGTCCAAGCTGCTCCAATGATGCGTCATCAATTTTAATAATTTTAATCTGGTCATAGGGAGCACGCTCCTGATCAGACATTTCACGCATCAAATCCCGCAATGGCGCTTCGACAAAATTAAGCATCCCTCCCGTACCTAGACTGGAAAAAATTGACCAGACCAGGCTGATCATGACCCCTGCGGCGGCAACCTTAAGCCACTTTCTATTGAACACCTGGTACCTCCCTCTTTATATGAACATCTTTCTTTTATTCTATTTCACGCTTTCCGCAGTTGACAATACAATAACGCTAAAAAAACTGTGTATTCGTATGAAAATTCACCTGAAAACGGTGATGGATATTACAGAAATCGCCAAGCGCAAACGGCTTTGCCGTCCTTTGACGGGCAGAAGCTTCGTTTCGTGATGAAATATAAGCTCATTTACAAAGGGAACTTTATAGCATCCCCTCCGCCTAGAGGTCAACCACTAATTTTGGTTTTAAGCCTTCTTAATATTTTCAAAAAAATCCCCGGCTACCGGAGCCGGGGAACTTGAAACGATCTATTTTAAATCATTAAGATTACATATTAAAAGGTTCGTCTGCAATTTTGATTGAATCGGTCGGGCAGCCGTCTGCCGCATCCTGAAGATCGTCGTACATATCTTCCGGAATTTCAGTTACACCGCGATTGCAATCATTATTGAAAATAACTTCCGCAAGGCCTTCGTCGTCGTAATCATAAATGTCAGGAGCGGTTGCCCCACAAGCTCCACAGGCAATGCATGTGTCTTTCTCTACCCAAGTATACTTAGCCATGGTATTCCCTCCTATATTCTATCATGAATACTATATCAGAATTACATCTCGTCATCAACATCTAATACTTCCTCGTCCAGTTGCAGGGAGGTTCCCCGAATTTTCTTGTTTCGGATTAAAACGGAAGGATCATCTCCCAGCATACCGGCCGTTAGTACGGCGCTTTCCCCGAATTTATCGCGCAGCGCATCCATCACTTTGGTCAGCGCTTCTTTCCTGGGCTGCTCTTCATACTCAAAGAGGTCAAGCTGCAGCGCGGTATCTTTCCTTGAAGTCAAATGATGCAGCGCCACCCCGAGCAGACGGATCGGCTTGCCGTCCCGCCAATGCCGCCTGTATATGCGGCAAGCCTCCCGGTAGATTTCATCGGTGGAATCAATAGGGGCGCTCAGTGTACTCGATCGGGTAATGGTCTTCATGTCTGGTGTGCGGATCGTAATCTGGATTCCCGAGGCAATCAGTTGCTGCCTGCGAAGCCGTCTTCCCGTCTGGTCCGCCAGATTAAGCAGTACACGCTTCACGTCTTCCCAGTCTGTGACATCCTGAGGCAATGTTGTCGTATGTCCAATCGACTTGTTCTGCTCCCGCGCCGGATTTACAATCGATTCATCATGCCCGTTCGCTGCCTGCTTCAGCCAGATGCCAATAATGCCGAACTGCTTCCTGAGCAGCGATTCATCGGCAGCTGCAAGCTGTCCGAGCGTCATAATATTCATTCGCCCGAGCTTGTCCGCCGTCTTGCCGCCAATTCCCGGCAAGGTCTCGCAACGACGGTCCCAAAGCAACCGGGGCACATCCCTGATCCTTAGAACAGTAAGGCCATTAGGCTTATGCATATCGCTGGCTACCTTGGCCAGCAGCTTGTTGGGCGCTACGCCAATTGAGCAGGGCAGGGACCACTCGGCGCGAATCCGATACTGGATCATCTCCGCAATTTCCAGCGGCGTTCCGAACGACTTGGAGCCTGTAATATCCAGATAACATTCATCGATAGACACCCTCTCGACAAGCGGCGTATACTGACGCGCAATGGACAGAAAACCGCGCGAATACTTCCGGTACAGATCAAAATCCGGCTTGATCAGCACAAGCTCCGGGCAATGGCGCATCCCTTCCCTTACCGTCATTCCGGTCTTGACCCCCCGCTTGCGCGCAGCATAAGAACTGGTCACAATAATGCCCTTGCGTAGCTCCACACTCCCGGCAACAGCCGTCGGGACGTTCTTGTACCGCTCAGGCTCCTCCGCTTCATGCACGGAGCAGTAGAAGGCATTCATATCCAGATGAAGGATTACTCTGCCGTTAGCAGGGTAGTGCTCATGAACCGACTTCATGACTCAGGCATCCCCTTTTCTCACCATCTCAATTAAAATGATACCTCTATCCTTCCAGATGGGCAACCCGGGCACATACTCAGATTGGGGAAAAGTGAATACGTATTGAAAAGGAGCCCCGCAGGGCTCCCTTTATCGATGGCTGAGTCAGAATAAGAAATTGAAATTATTCGATTCCGAGCATCCGGTTAATCATGACTGCCGCTTGAGCACGGTTGGCAATCCCCTTCGGCTGGAAGGTTGTCGCTGTCATGCCGTTGATGACTTTATTCTCGGTCAGAAGAGCAATCGCATCCTTCGCGTATGCAGCCATGCTGTCCTGATCCTTGAATTTTGCCAGCGCGGCACTCGCATCAGTTGCAGTTTTGCCTTTAACGGCCTTCAGCACATTTGCGCTCATAATAGCCATTTCTTCCCGGGTGATGGCACGATTCGGATCGAATTTGTTGCCGCCTACTCCCTGAATCAAACCTTTCTCCACAGCTGTAGCCACATACCCATAATACCAGACATTCGCCTCCACATCCGTAAAGTCTACCTTAGCTCCCGCATCGAGCAGATCAAATGCTCTAACGAGCATTGCAATGAACTCGGCGCGTGTCACTTCCTTCAATGGAGCGAACTTGCCTTCTGCTACACCTTGCAGAACGCCCTTCTTCGTCAAGGCTTCGATTGCTTCATCAGCCCAGGAGGCCACAGGTCCGAGGTCGGAGAACACTGGTGTTCCAGGTGTCTCTGGAGTTCCCGGATTTTCCGGGGCAACAGGCGTCTCTGGATCGACCGGCTTTCCTGGATCAACAGGGTCAACCGAGTCAACCGGGTTGGATGGCTGAGACGGGTAGTATGGTGCTGCATAGTCTGATGCAGTTGCATTGTAAATCGCGTTGGCAACCAGACGGAATTGCTTTTGACCATGTGCGCGGTGAAGCGGTTCATTAGCAAAATACGTCAGGTTCAGCTTGCCTATATTGTAGGTAAAGGCGACAACCTGATTTTTAATCGCCTGGTTGCCTGGCCACCAGCCGGCTTTAAAGTAATCGGCATCGTTGCTTACAGTGGCAATAACATTAGCGCCGCTTGGAACGGACGTAATATAAGAACCGGATACTGTGTACAAATATTCATTGCTGTCATACGGCGCTGTAATGACATGATTTTGCGACAGTGCCGATTTGAACAATCCTTCGTGCGTTCTGGCTGTTGTCTTGAAGACGAATCCGTCCAGCAGTTTGGATTTATCAAGACTTTCAAGTTCTGCTCTGCCAAGACCAATATAAGGCTTTCCACTGCTGACCAGATCCTTATTAAAGTTGTTTACCAGCACATCGCTATCCGCTTGATTGTCAACGAGGTTAAAACCAAGCTCTTTCAGCACATACGTAGGGAAAACTCCTGCTGTCGATACTTTAGCTGATTTAAGCAGTTTCCCGGAATTACTTGCACTGCCGTTAAACGGTTCAACTTCAAGGAAGAATTTCGACGAGACAGATTGCAGGCTCTCTTTAGAAATCAGGAAATCTCCCATTTCATAGTTCGCTCCGCTGCGGGTCAACATCAGCACTCTTTTGTTAGAAGCCAGCAATTCATTCACAGCTTTAATCGCGTCATTGTTCGTATTGCGCAGGACATAGTTGTCAGCATCCACAGCAATGGAGGTTGCAGGGATTTCTACCTCTGTTGCAACTGGAGTAGTTTTATTCTTGAAGACGTCCGCTTCCCGTACAACATAACTGTTGAATCCGCGCATGTCCGGGAAGTTCTGAATAATATCCGCGTACAAGGCGGAGAAATCGGATACGTTAATTCCGTCATACAACACCAGATTTGCAAAGCTGCGCTTCACCTGATGCATGTTGATGATGTAGCTGCCCGCAGGGTATTCAATTTCGCCTACTTTGACTGCATGCGTGGACTGCTCCACTTTCACATCGTTGCGCTGCAAGTATTGAACCATGCGGTATGCCTCAAGTTGGTTCTTTTGCAGTTTTTTGTCCAGCGGCAGCACGTAATACTCAGGGAAGAAGTTTTCATGTTCTCCGCGCGGTCTGCCAATTTCCTGATTTTTGGCATTGATCAAATACTTGTCGACTTGCCTGTTGTCAACATTATTAATTCCACGTTTGTAGATTTCAAGCTGGTTAATAAAGAGTTTTTTCGTATTTTTAGCAATATAGTCAATTGCAGCAATTCCTCCGAAGAACAAAGCTTTGGAAGACTCCTCATTCAAGGCAGGAATTTCGATTGTGTGACCCAAAGCACCTTGGTGCATCGCATAGACAGCCGTGTAAGCCGGAGAAGCATCGTCCCAGCCTGTTACTTGCGAGCCTGGCTTTGGAACATAGTTTGGATCTTCAGCTTTTTTGCGGTTTTCCTCATACGGAATATGGTAGCTTGTATAGGATGTGTTCGCAATTCCCGCTTCGCCAAATGCCGTTGCCAGCTCAAGCATATTGTCAATGACAAGGTCATATTCAATGTTAGGATCATGCGGCGGCGTACATGGCTCAATAAGGAAGCCCTCTACAAATCCATGGAAATCCAGGAACGAGATTGGCGACCATTTGGCAATCTGAGCTGTTACAATTTGTGTTTCCACTTGCGTCTGGTACGAATTGTCGCGGTTCAAGTCAAATTTATTGGCATTTTCCCGCGTGTTCAGGTAACGTCCATCAGGGTTTTGCGTGTAGTTGATCAGGAAAAAGACATGCTCCAAAGCTTGATCGACATTAAAATCAATGGATGTTTCTTCGCCATCCTCGCCTGTTGTTTTAAATGTGACGATTTCGTCCTGAGACAAGGCTTTGAACAAATCCAGAATCGCATCGACGCCCGGCGCTTCATCCGGGTGAATATTGTTGATCCAGATTGGCACTTTGAACTCTGTATTGCCAGATTGAATGGCTTCCTGCAAAGTCGCAGGGTCCTGCTTCATTGCCGGCAAGGTTTCGTTTAGATACTTGTCTACAGTTGCTTTGTCTTTCGCCAGAACCGTGAACTGGATATCACGTCCCTGAACGGATTGGCCCAGAACAGTCGTATCCATATAACGATCATTCAGCTCATTAGCCTTCTTGGTGATTTCTTCGATAGCAGGCTTAATTTCATCAAATGTATGATAGCCGTCATAGACGTTCAGCTTCATTTGGGTGGCTGCAAGCGTCTGTTCACCATTGTTCAGCGCCAATGCATATGTTCCGAGCTGCGACGGGTACAATGAGCGTACTACACGGCTGGAGAGATCATTGGTGGGGACATCCTCATAGACAGTCTGGCCTTTATCATCTTTAATTACGTTGCCGTTTTCATCCTTTTTAGCTACGCGCAACGTGTACAACAAGTCGAATTCAATTTTAGCTTTAACTGTATCACCAGTAACGGCAGGACCTTCCACCAGCTTGATGAACGGATTGCCGTCATACTTGCCGGATGATGCCTTCCACTGCTTCCAGGCATTCAACGGCTTGTCGCCAAACGTGAAATTCAGTTTGCTTGCGTCAACCTCTTGCCCATTCAGTTCAAATTCCACATCAATAACACGTTTCTCCGTCATGGAGACCTTGTTATTGCTGACGGTCAAGCTTTGACCAGCTGCACGATCAGCTGCAATATTGGCATCTGCCTGAGCTTCATCTGTTTGCTCTACTTGACTATTCTCATCAACAGACGGATTCGAATTTTCAACTTCTACAGCCGGCACATTCGCCCCAGTTTCCGGTTGAGCTGCAAAAATGCTTGGCGTCACAACAGATAAAGCCAGCACTAATGCCAGAAACATGGAGGTAAATTTGTAAAACAATTTGTTTCTCGACACTCTTAAATTCCCCCTTAAATAAAATAGATATATAAAGTTGAACGAAAGGAACGGAAGCGCTGCTCCACTTTCAATTCGTCAAACTAATATAGCTGCAATCAATAGAAGGTGAGTCGTATACCAAATTATGTATACAATATAAATAAGATAATATATTAAAACGTAAGGTATTATAACATCGTAGATTTGCATCGACAAGGATATTTTAATGTTATTTTAATCTTTTCTTAATGTAAGTGAATTCATATGATAAAATTTACATAATATGTATTTAAAAAGAATCCTCTGCTACTCAGCGTCCCTCCACCTAGAGGTCAACCACTAATTTTGGTTTTGAGCCTTTTAAAATTTAGTATTTGTACGGAAATAGAGCGCAACCAAAGAAGGGAAGAATTCTGGAGGTCAAGGAGAAGTTTTCTCGCGAGAATGGAGAGGTCATAGATTGATTATAGAAAGGGGATTTTGAGTAATGAGTCTGATTCAAATGTGATACTCTGTACCGTAAACGGCTTGACCTCTTTGGAGGGCAGAGCCGTTTACGGTTTTCCTCGTGCAATACCCAACTAATATATGCCCGCCCAACCCTTCATTCTTCCGCTTTCTGTATTTTCGAAGGATTGTTAATCTTGTAAGGGACAGGGTGTTTCGTCAGCTTTTTGGGGATTACTTTGGCGTCGAAAGTCAAGATGTCGCCTACTTCAAGCTCCAGCTTTTTCAAAGTTGCACTGTAGCTGGACCAGGCATCACCGATTTCAAGCTCAGATTCCACAATTGAAACCTGCTCATAAATGATAACCTCATCTTCACTTTCTGTGAAATGATTCGGCACGCTGGTAAATTCCTTTACCGTCGCAGTCATTTTCACTTTTTCCTCCGGCAATTGAAGCTTCTGCTTTTTCTCTTTCTTCGTCTTGGGTTTAACAGGCGGCGCTTCGGCTTCATTCTCCACATTGCCGAATATGTCGACAGCCTGCCCTTCGGAGTCCTCGTTATCTGATGCCTTCTCGCTCACAACTTTGTCTGCAATCGGGGCAAGCTCCTCAAACTGAACTTCCTCAACCGGTCTGCTGTCTTCCCGCACTTCAGCTTTCGCATTGCTGGAATTATCGGAATCTGCGATGTCCCCGGCATTTTTAGAGTCAGACGTTCCCTCCGCTGAAATCTCTTCGGCAAGCGCGGAAAATCGTTGCCCGTAGTTGGCTGCCTGCATTTCCTTCAAATACGAAGGATGAATACAATGCCGCTGTCCATTCTCAAATTCAATCACTGCCGTCAGTTTATCCACAAAACCTACAATTTTGCACTCCAGATTTGCGCCGCCCGCTTTATAGAAAAAGGCTTTTGTCTTCGATGCCTTGTCCGACAGCAGTCCCCATTCCTTGCATTGTGCGATCTGTTCCTCTTCGTTCTCAAAAGCTTGGTAAAAGTCTGGTTTAATCGTAAATGCATGTGCTGTCACAATTACACGACCTTTCTGCATCTCTCAGCTTCATCCAAATTTCACGAGTTAATCTTCTACACTTACGTTACATTTTTCCCGGCAAAATTGCAATTCCATATCACGTATCCATATAAAGGCGCACATGAAAAAGACATGCAGACTTGAATTCAAATCCTGCATGTCTCAACTGTTTCCCGATCCCATAGCCCTAAGAGCAGAAAGCCAAGCAGAGCGGATTTTACAATACCTTTGACAAGAAATCTTTCGTCCGAGGATGCTGCGGGTTCTCAAAGATGGCCCGCGGATCGCCTTCTTCTACTATAACACCGCCATCCATAAAAATAAGACGGTCGCCTACTTCGCGAGCGAATCCCATCTCGTGGGTGACAATGACCATTGTCATGCCGTTTTTGGCCAGCCGTTTCATGACATCCAGCACCTCGCCGACCATCTCGGGGTCAAGCGCCGATGTCGGCTCATCAAACAGGATCATCGCCGGCTCCATTGCCAGCGCTCTGGCAATCGCGATCCGCTGTTTCTGCCCGCCCGAGAGACTGTCTGGATAAGCCGAAGCCTTGTCCTCCAGCCCGACAGACTTGAGCAATTCCAATGCAATTTTCTTCGCCTGATCCTTACTCTGGTTTTTCAATTTCCGCGGCGCCAGCGTCAAGTTCTCCATGACACTCATATGCGGAAACAGATTGAATTGCTGGAACACCATTCCCATCCGCTGGCGGATTCTGTTCAGGTCTGACTGCTTTTCGGTTAACTCTTGCCCCTCAAACCAGATTTGTCCGCCCGTCGGCTCTTCCAGCCGATTTATACAGCGCAGAAACGTGCTCTTGCCCGAACCGCTCGGCCCGATGACAACCACAACCTCGCCCTTTGTAATCTCGGTGTCGATGCCTTTGAGAATTTCATTTTTGCCGTAGGATTTTCGCAGGCCGCTTACTCTAATCATCGTTTTTGCAGCCTCCTTTCAAGAGCGCTGAGCAACTTGGATAGTGTAAACGTAAGCACGAAATACATGGCCGCAGCCACCAGCAACGGTTCGAGCGGCTTGAATGCGGCCCCCTGTACCGTTCTGGCTGTATACATAATCTCCGCCGCGCCAATCGTAGAGACCAGAGAAGAATCTTTCACAATGATAATGAACTCATTGCCGATTGCAGGCAGCATATTGCGGAATGCTTGCGGGAGAATAATATGCCGCAATGTCATGCCATGCGACATCCCCAGCGACCGGGCCGCCTCAGCCTGTCCCTTGTCAATTGCATTGATGCCCGCTCGGAAGACCTCCGCCATATAGGCTGCACTGTTGATGGTGAGAGCGGCGATTCCGGCCTGAAATTTCGTTAATTCCAGACCAAAAGGCACTAATCCGAAGTAAATGATAAATACTTGAACAAGCATCGGAGTGCCGCGGATAATCTCAATATAAGTCGAAGATAGGGCCCTGAGGACCCATACCTTCGAAATTTTCATTAAAGCCAGGAAGATGCCGAATATCGTACCCAAGAGTACGCCGAAGAACGACAGTTGCAGCGTGACCCAAGCGCCATATAAAAACATCTCCCAGTATTTCGCCATAAAAGAAAAGTCCAGCGACATCAGCTTCTACTCCGTCCCTAAAATTATTCGACCAGTTCGTTTGCCTCAACTACGAAGCGCTCAATATCCCCATTTTCGTTCAACCGTTTAATAGTAGCATTAATTTTAGCAAGAAGCTCCTGGTTGCCTTTCTTTACGGCAATTGCATAGCCTGTCTCATCTTCAGGAAGATCGAATTTCACATCTGTTGCAATAGTGATGTCATTCTGAGTAGCCGCATATTGTTCTGCAACCGGCTTGTCCACGATAACAGCGTCTACACGACCTGTTTTCAGCTCCATAATCAGTTCAGGAAGCTTGGTGAGAGAAGTCAGCTGCGCCCCTTCTACCTCTTGACCAATTCCTTCTTGCAGTGAGCCTTTTTGTACGCCAAGCTTTTTGCCCTTCAGATCATTATAGGAGTTGAAATTGCCGACAGCATCCTTTTTCACCAGTACACTTTGCTCGCCCACATAGTAAATATCGGAGAAGTCAACAGACTCCCTGCGCTCTGCAGTCGGGTTCATGCCGGAGATTACAAAATCAAGCTTGCCGGTATCGAGCGCCATCAACAAGCTGTCAAAATCCATATCTTCGATTTTCAGTTCAGCTTCCGCATCTTTTGCTATTTCTTTGGCAATTTCAATGTCAAAGCCGACAATCGTATCTTTACCATCGATTATTTTATGGAATTCATATGGCGCAAAATCAGCACTAGTACCAACGGTCAAAGTCCCTTTATTGCCAGATGCGCCTTGTGAATTATTCGTGGTCCCTGTGCTATTATCCTTCTGCCCGCAACCTGCAAGCACCGTTGTGAGCATGACTGCCAAAATCAAAAGTTTCTTCATTATCTTCATCTCTCCCGCTTTTTTAATATTTTTATATATTTATTGGATCAAAACCAAAATTAGTGGTTGCCCTCTAGATAAGGAGGGAACGCTGCGTGGCAGAGGATTCTTCCGATCGCTGTTAAAGCCCGATTGCTTTATAGGATAGAGGCTAGCAGGGGGAATCGGGCTTAAAGGCGACCACGTTCGTTTCTCCACAATTCCTCTGCCCCTTCGCTGCTCCCTCCTCGATGTCAACCACTAATTTTTAGATTGAGCCATATTTTTTAGGCCATACTACA
Source organism: Paenibacillus roseus (assembly GCF_016424485.1). GTDB lineage: Bacteria > Bacillota > Bacilli > Paenibacillales > Paenibacillaceae > Paenibacillus_D > Paenibacillus_D roseus. The sequence goes on along the minus strand of NZ_JAELUP010000001.1, from coordinate 164,458 downwards.
AATTGCAAAAACATATAGCGTCATATATCCTTCCAACTTCGTATACAATATACATTAAATTATGCAAGCATCCCATTTTTATGTCACTTATTATAACATCATGAATAGTGATCAACAACTGGTTTTTTCGAATGCACTTCCTTGTAATTTGCCTGTTCGTGTTATCCGCCTAACATAAATCTAACATAATAAATTCAACTCCATCTTGTACAACAGGAGTTCCAGTGATAAGATGTAAACATGGATAAAGAATTACTTTCGTTAATTATTATTCATTAATCACCATACCTATACGATCCATTTTCAACCCGCCGGGGATTTCCAAATAGGAAAAACACTTGAAACGACAAGGAAAATGGACTCCATTTACTTGAATGAAGCTGAATAAGAATTTTGATCGATTTATGCAAAATCGTGTATGAAGCATACACACATGCGCTTCATTCTGCTTATATGACCTGTAAGACCACAAGGAAGAATTGAATTCGCGTGATCCAATAGAGAGCGGCATAGAACACTTGCAACCAAAAGTGTACACTACACGACGAGCAATAGTCAATGTAAACAGCTAATTGATTTGGACGCGCTTTCTATAATTTAGCAATTCAAGTTTGCGAAAGGGGAATCCGGCATGCAAGCGCCAAAATATCAATCTCTCAAAGATCATGTCTACGATTACATTGCTCAAAAAATTCAGGATGGAACGCTGCTTCCCAATCAGAAGATCAACGAAGCGGAAATTTGCAAAAAGCTGGATATAAGCCGGACACCTACCCGCGAGGCGCTATTTCAGCTTTCTTCTGACAATCTGCTGGATTATATCCCCCGCCGAGGTTTTATTGTCAAGCCGTTCGACAGCAAGGAGAAGCTCAACGCCTCACAGATTATAGGCGCCCTTGACGCTCTTGCAGCTACACTTGCGGCAGACAATCTGACGGACCAGGATATTAAGGAAATGGAAGCGATTGTGGATAAGATTCAAAACGATATCAGCCAGTTTGAATTTTCCGATTATTATAAGGACCAATATAAATTTCACAACGTTTATATTCGCCAATGTGATAACCCCAACGTGATTGAAATGCTGGATTCGCTGAAAAACAGCTTCATCCGCCAATCCTATTTGAGCAAAGACAACAACAAGCTTGCACTTGTATTAAATGAGGTCAATACCGAGCATCGCCAAATCATTGAATACTTTAAAACAAAAGACAAAGAAAAGCTTGAAGCGATTCTCAAGTATCACTGGCGCATCATTGACAACGAAATGCTGTAAATTCATGACCGAAGCCCTGCCTGATTCCCTTACTTGGATGTCAGGCAGGGCTTTGTTCTGTCCAATTTGGCCAGAAAAGCTATGCCGGACATATCTTTTCATTCAAAAATAACTTTGCGGTAACCAGACAAGTTTTAGGCTACCCATATGAAGTTGCTCCATGTTATAATAAGAAATTATGACTTCGTTCATGGTTATGAAGCCGGTCAATGATAGCATTCAGGAAAGGAAGCGTCCCGATGACACAACAAATCTCCATTTTCGATACGACTCTGCGTGACGGCACACAGGGCGAAGGTATCAGTTTGTCAGCCGATGACAAAATCAAAATCGCCCAAAAGCTGGACACGCTAGGCGTTCATTATATTGAGGGAGGCAATCCGGGAAGCAACAGCAAGGACATTGAGTTTTTCAAACGGGTCAAATCCTTGCAGCTTCGAGCCAAAATTACGGCTTTTGGCAGCACCCGGCGCAAAAACAGCATTGCCGAGCATGATGCAAGCCTGCTGCGCATTGTGGAATCAGGTGTGCCTGCGGCAACGCTGGTCGGAAAATCATGGGATTTCCATGTCCATACTGCTCTCCAGACCACATTGGAAGAGAACCTCTCCATGATTGCCGATTCTTTCGCATTCCTCAAGCGTAATGGAATGGAAGCAATTTATGACGCGGAGCACTTCTTCGACGGCTACAAGCATAATCCGGAATATGCCATTGCCGCCCTGCGCAGCGCGCAGGATGCAGGAGCAGACTGGATCGTGCTTTGTGATACAAATGGGGGTACGCTGCCTGGGGAAATCCAGGAGATCGTTACCCGTGTGCGGCAGGAGCTGACCGCTCCCATCGGGATTCATACACATAATGACTGCGAGCTGGCGGTTGCCAATACATTAGCCGCGGTAAGCGCAGGAGCCCGTCAAGTTCAAGGTACGATTAATGGCTACGGCGAGCGGTGCGGCAACGCCAACCTGTGCTCCATCATTCCGAATTTGCAGATTAAGATGAATTACCAATGTATTGAAACCGAGCAGCTTGTCCAGCTTACCAATGTTGCCCGTTACGTAAGCGAAATTGCCAACGTTCACATGCCGGTCAATCAGGCCTATGTCGGCAACGCCGCGTTTGCTCATAAAGGCGGCATCCACGTTTCCGCTATTTTGAAGGATTCCAAGACCTATGAGCATATCGCGCCTGAGCTTGTGGGGAACAAGCAGCGGATTCTCGTTTCGGAGCTGGCCGGACAGAGCAATATTATCTCCAAGGCGCAGGAGCTTGGACTGGATATTCATTCGAACAACGAGAAGACCAAACAAATTATTGATAAAATCAAAGAGTTGGAACACCAAGGCTATCAATTTGAAGGGGCCGATGCATCCCTTGAACTGCTGCTCCGGGAAGCGTTTGGTGAATATAAGGAAATTTTCAAGCTTGAATCCTTCAAAATGCTCGTTGAGAAAAGCAACGGAAAAATGGTGTCCGAAGCGATTGTCAAAATTAATGTCGATGGCGAGACCGTCTACACCGCTGCAGAAGGCAACGGTCCGGTCAATGCGCTCGATAATGCGCTGCGCAAGGCGCTGGTTCAATTTTATCCAAGAATCATGGATGTTCATCTCTCTGATTACAAGGTTCGGGTCTTCGATGAGATTGATGCGACTGCAGCCAAGGTTCGGGTTCTGATTGAGTCCACAGACTTCAATAATACATGGAGCACCGTCGGCGTCTCCAGCAATATCATTGAAGCAAGCTGGCAAGCGCTTGTAGACAGCATCCGCTATGCGCTTCTCAACTCTGCAAAACAAGAGAATTCCGGCAACGATCAGCGCGAACGCCTCGGACTGATTAATCATTAGGTTTGATGAACCAAACAGTCCGCATTCGCCAAGCGAACCGTGGAACCTTTCACGAAAGCTCTGCTATATAAGTTGAACGAAAGAAAGTCAGGCAAAGCCTGCGTGTGAAAGGTTCTTCCGATCGCTGTTGTTCCTGTTCATTTGTTCAACTTTTTATAACAAAACAACCTTCAAAGCGCTGAAAAACTGAACAGCAATTTGAAGGTTGTTTTGTTGTTAGTAATAACGTTTACTAAGGCATCACCTTGCATCCGGCTTATCGAGCAGAGCATCAATCCGCTTCTCCCATTGTTCCCGCGGAATGACGCCGAGAATTCGTTCCTGAACAACTCCATTTTGATCAATCAATAGTGTGGTCGGGAACGTTGTTACTTTGTACAGCTTGGTCGCAACTCCGTCACGGTCCATCAAAATCGGGAAATTCAGTTCAAAATCCTCTACAAACTGTCTCGCCTGCCGCTCTCTGTCGTAAGAAGTGGCATTTACCCCATATACGTCCATCTTCGTCTCATACTTCTTGGAAAGTTCAACCAAATCAGGCGCTTCCAACTCGCAAGGTCCGCACCACGAAGCCCAGAAGTTCAACAGCAGCAGCTTGTCTCTCCGATCCCCAACGGCATAATTCTGTTCATCAAGAGCCGGCAATTCCATGGGCGGCGCCAGATAGCCAGGCTTTGGCAGCGCCTCCTGAGTTCCCTGTACAGAGGAGAATACTTGATTTGTCTGTTTATCGTTCAGAAAAAAGTAGCCGAAAATCAAAAAAACGCAGGCCGCGACAATGATCCCAATCTTTTTCATACATTCAATCGCTCCTTTAGACTTCATAATAGCACGGGTTAGAATTGAAGCTCAAGCTGGTAGGTAGACAACAGCAGAAGAAATAAGAAGAATGTGATCGGATGGTGAACAATTTTCTCATGCAATTCTCCCACCGCGGTTATTAACTATTATTTTCGGTAATTGCAAACATTTTCATACCTTTTGTCGGGCATTTATCGAACTGTTTGAACTGGAAACTGATTATTTTGCCTTATTTATAAATGCTTATAATAAAAAAAGAGCGCCCGCAAGCCCCTTTATATCTTAGGACTTGTGAACACTCTCGAACGATAGCTAATGCTTGCTCAGGTACGCATACAAATCAGCCAGTGTCGTAATATTTCTTGACATAATTTCCTTCAGATAGGTTTGCCACAGCTGCGCCGTCATAATGGAATCCTGAAGCGCATGATGCCTCTCTGTCACAGGAATTCCTGCACTCTCCAGCAGTTCATCAAGCCCGTACGTTTCGCGCTTCGGCTCCAGCCACTTGGCAACCATCATCGTATCCAGCAATCGATGGGTCAAATTCACCTTGGATGTCCGCCACAGCGCTGCATTCAGGAATTGCTTGTCATGGCCGCTGCCATGAGCAATAAGCACTCTTTTGCCAATGAACTCCATAAAATCATGCAGCACTTGCATTAAATCCGGCGCATCCTGAGCCATTTCATTCGTGATGCCAGTCAATGATGTAATATGTCGCGGAACTTTGCGCCGGGGATTAACCAGACTGTAGAAGACGCGGCGTTCATCCAGCGGTTCATGGCCACGAACAATAATCCCCCCCGCGGATATAATCTCATCTCCATTGTATGGATAAAAGCCTGTTGTCTCCAAATCGAAGACCACGATCTCCAGTTCCTTCAGAGGAGTATCCAATACCGACTGTTTCCGCTGCTCTTTGCTTACGGACCGGATAAAAGCCATTTGCTGTGCATTTTGGGAGCCCATCATTGAGGCGATTGCAGGCGTAATTCCACCCATTTTATACAAATGCCACATACGTCCGACACCTTTTTGCTGTTTCATGCTCTCGCCTCCGCATTGCCTTGCCTTCTCAAGTCCGTCACGCTCTCTTTCCGTCTATCGCCTTTACCCGGACCCCAGGACTTCATTTACATTGCCTGCCATATTTTATTTGAGCTTGCCCAACGTCAGCTTTTGAACTTGTCTTTGCAATCTTTTGCCAACCTTGAGACTTTGCTTCAATTCCTCTGTCATCTCTTTTGTCAAATGATGATTGGCCAGCTTACCATTATTCATGTACATGCCGTCCTCATTATTCTCCGTGGCAATCATGCGCAGCTTCAGAAAAAACAAAAACGCCTCGCTGTAAGCAGCCGCTTCTTCTGCCGTCACAACCTCTGCCTGTTCAAGAGCGTGCAGCCGCTCCAACGTCGAGGTAGGACGAAGCTGGGACTGCACGGCCATGAGTCGAACAGCATTCACCATCGGAATATAAGCCCCATACTTGATGTCAATACTGCCAGCATCCTCTCCATACTGCTCTTTCAGCAATTGGCCGAACACCCCGATCAGCATCTTGTGGCGAATCGTATTGTCAAGCATCCGTTGTACAATGACCGGCTTGGCCAGCATATCGGAGTAATAATGCCTTTTTAATCTCTCCAGCAACTCTCCGCTTCCATGGATATGGCGGCAGTCCGCTACAATGAGCAAATAACGCACCGCTTCCCAATCCGCAGTCTCGAACCAGCTTTCAAGTTGTCGCTTCCATTCGCTTTCCGGCTGGCACCACTGTGGATTTGAACTGATCACATTGCCCTCGCACGGCGGGTAGCCGATCTCCTGGAGCAGAGCTACCGCCCTGGCCGACAGATTAGTGAAAAACTTCTGGGCCGCGAGCGTTTCTTCATCTGAATGCGCATCCTCATAAATAATTCCGCTATCCTGGTCGCTGGACAACGTCTGTTCCTTCCGCCCTCCGCTGCCAAACAATAAATACGCATAAGGCACGGGGGGAGAACCCATCCCCGACCGTGCCAATTCTGCTTCTGCCAGAGCTACAGTGCGCCGGATTAACGCATCATGAACTCCATTTAATTGTCTGTAGTATTCATCAAGGGGCAGCGAAGGGAAAAGAGCATCCATACGCCTGTGGGCCTCATCTCTCAGACATCGCAGCGCTGCGGTCAATTCCGCGGCGTCGATCTCCTGCAAGAGCTGCACAAGTACCGGATCCTTCATACGGCGCTCTCCCCCTCTTCAGATATCCTGTTGTAATTAAGCGTTCAGATTTTGCTGTGCTTTTTTCATTTGCTCAGGATAACCATACGCCCCATGCTCACTCAGGTCAAGACCGATAAGTTCTTGCTCCTCGGTTACCCGGAAGCCAATAGCCTTTTTGATTACATATAGAACTGCGAACGATACGATAAATACAAACACTCCGGCGACGACTACACTTTCCAATTGCACCAAGAGTTGTCCCCAGCCCCCGCCGTAGAACAAGCCCGCCTTGCCGACACCCGCAGTCGCAGCCAGCTCCGGCGTTGCGAAAAAGCCGTTTGCCAAAGTACCCCATACGCCAGCCGCACCGTGTACGGACAATGCAAAGATCGGATCATCAATTCTTAATTTCTCGAAGAACTTTTGGCTGAAGAATACGAGTACGCCTGCGATGAGACCAATGACAACAGCAGCCCAAGGCTCGACGAACGCACAGGATGCCGTAATAGCTACGAGACCGGCCAAACCGCCGTTCAACATCGTTGTAATGTCGGATTTACCCAGTAAAGCCCAGGAAATCAGCATCGCTGCCACAGCGCCTGCAGCTGCTGCAATTTGAGTATTGAACGCAACATATCCGAAAAATCCGGTTTCGATCGCAACGGTACTTCCTGCATTAAAACCAAACCAGCCTACCCATAGGAACAAGACAGCCAGCGCAGTATAGACTTGGTTATGCCCCAAAATTTGATTGGAAGAGCCGTCTTTATTGAATTTTCCGATACGCGGCTTCAGTAGAATTGTAGCTGCCAGCGCCGCAACCGCACCGGACAAGTGCACAACGGTGGAACCGGCAAAGTCTTGCGCGCCGTCTTCTGCAAGCCAGCCGCCGCCCCAGATCCAGTGAGCGACTACCGGATAAATGACACCGACAAATACAACCGTAAAGATCAAATAAGATGAAAGCTTGGCGCGCTCAGCGAAGCCGCCCCAGGCGATTGATAATGAAATGGTAGCAAACGCAAGCTGGAAAATAAAGAATACAGAATCGGAAAGACCAGCATTCTCTCCGTAGAGAATCGGTGGATTATAGAAGAACTTGCCTAGACCAAACAATAAATTTCCGTCCTCGCCAAACGCAATGCCATAACCAACTGCCCAATAGATCAATGAGCCAAGACCAAAGGTAAAGATCGTTTTGCCTGCGACGTGTCCGGCATTCTTCATGCGGGTTGATCCGGCTTCCAGCAAAATGAATCCGCCCTGCATCAAAATTACGAGGATGGCAGCGAGCATAACCCACAGCGAGTTCAAGCCGGTATTCAGCATCGCCGTGGATGGCGCATCTGCAAATGCCATTGCAGGGAACATGAGAATCATTGCACCCATTGTAAGAACCATTTTTTTGACCAAAACGACCACTCCCTCAATGTGTTATATTTCATTACATGATAAGAAAGACTTAATGTCATTATAGATAGTTAGACCTGTTTTGACAATAGATTTTCAAAAAAGTGCAAATAATCATCCGAAAAATCTAACATTTGTCCCTGTTTCAATAATCAATGTTAAGTTTTTTGCCCCGAATGCCTAAAAGATGGATATGTGAGGAGCCGCGTCAAGCGCGAACAGAAGAATCCTCTGCCCCATAGCGGCCCGTGCCCTGCTTTCATTCGTTTAACTCAAATAGGCACATATCCCTACATTCATGTCATACATTGTTCACAGATTTACCGGCTTTCTCAAAGCGTAACGTTTGACTGTACGGTTCTGTTTTCTGTATCATATAAATATAGGTTTTATAGGGCTATAGGTCCTGCAGAGAAATAATAAAGGGGAAATCCGTTTTGGAAAGGAGGATGAATCACTTGGGGATACTAAACTTTACCGCATAGGCGAGTTGGCCAAGAAAGCGAATATCAGCCCCCGCACCATCGATTTCTATACCTCTATGGGATTGCTGGAGCCGCAGAAGCGGTCCGAGAAAAATTACCGTCTGTACAGCAGTGAAACCTTGCTCCGTCTCAAACGTATAGAACAGATGAAGCAGGATAAATATACGTTGGAAGAAATTAAAGCCAAACTCGACCAATGGAACAAGGTTTCAACCGAGGAACAGGTTACACGCAAGTTAAGCGATATTCAGCTCCATATGCAGAAGCTGGAGCGGGAAGTTAAGGAACTTGAACCGGTCATCGAGAAACTTAAGCCCCAGCAGGCTAAACATCTGACGACGAAGCTCATGCCGCAGACAGCAGCCTGTATAGAAGCGCTGATGCTGCTGCTCGGCAAAGGTCCATTTATGTAAGCTTTACTTATATCAGTTCCGCACAACCTGACTTACCAATGATGGAGGCGATTGGATTATGTTTTTTCACCCGATGGATTTTTTGATTATTATTGCATTTGTGCTGTCGCTATGGGCGCAGTTCCGGGTTAAAGGAACATTCAACAAGTGGGCGGAAGTTCCCATTAACAGCGGTCTTACAGGCTATCAGGCAGCCCGCCGCATGCTCGACAATAACGGTCTGCATGATGTGCCGATTGAAGCCGTTCCCGGCCGTCTGACAGACCACTACGACCCGATTAACCGCGTTGTCAGACTCTCTGAGCCGGTATACTATGAGAATTCCATCTCCGCCGTTGCCGTAGCCTGTCACGAGGTCGGACACGCCATTCAGCACTCGGTTGACTATCCGATGCTGGTGCTGCGCCACCGAATCTTCCCGGTAGTCAACCTGACATCAGGCATCGCGCCGTTCCTGCTTATCGCGGGATTCTTGTTCCAAAACATGGGGCTTGTAGGACTCGGGATTATTTTCTTCTCCGCCGTTGTTGCCTTCCAATTGGTGACACTGCCGGTCGAGTTCAATGCCAGCAACCGTGCCCGTGATCTGATGATAGCCGAAGGCTTTGTCAGCAACGAGGAAGAGCAAGGTGTTGCCAAGGTATTGAACGCTGCAGCTTTGACCTATGTTGCCGCAGCACTGATCTCGCTGCTGGAGCTGGTCAAGTACATTATGATTTTCACGCAAAACCGGGACTAACAGTTCGATAGCAAAAGCCCCTTCCTTTTACGGAGGGGCTTTGCTTGTTTTTGCTCTCTATTTAGAAAAGTGATCCAGCAGATATTTGTAAAATACCTTAGCGACTAGCGGAAGCTTCTGATTGGAACGGCGGATAAGGCCAATTGTTCTCGTAACAATAGGGGATTCAATACGCACCTTGGCCGTCTGGAGCGGCCCAGCCTGATGCAGCGCCATCTCCGGCAACAGACTTACACCCATTCCCGCCGCCACCAGTCCGCGTATGGTCTCCGTCTCCTCTCCTTCAAAGCCAATGCTTGGAGTAAAGCCAGCCTTCTTGCAGGCCTCCCATACAATCGGCCGCAGAGAATACCCTTCTCTGAACAACACAAATTCATCATCCTTAAGCTCAGAGAGCACAATCGATTCTCTGCCCGCAAGCGGGTGCTTTGACGGAAGAACAGCGTACAGTTCCTCCGTCAGCAGCACTTCGCCAACGACTAGCTCATCGTTCTCCGGGAACGGGGAAATAAAGGCCAGATCAATCTCTCCTTTTACCAGATCGCGAATCAGCGATGGGTACATTCCCTGCTTGAACTTAAATCGTACATGCGGGTATTGCTTCCGGAAGCCGGATACAACTTGCGGAATAAGCTGTATGCCGAGGCTGTGCGGAAAACCGAGCCGAATCTCGCCGACCTCCGGGTTCATGAACTCATTGATTTCCAGAACCGCCTTTTCCAGATCTCCGAGCACCACCTCAATGCGCTTCAAAAATAACTGTCCTGCCGGCGTGAGCTGCAAGTTTCTGCCCTTCTGAATGAACAACGAGACGCCAAGCTCTTCCTCAAGCTGATGAATCTGCCGGCTGACAGCCGACTGCGCGACACGCAGCTCCTCTGCGGCCTGGGTTACATGCTCCTTCTTTGCCACTTTGACAAAGTAGTAAAGCTGCCTTAATTCCATAATCCGTTACGACGCCCCCCTGCAAGCATTCACTTATTTTTTCTGGCAAACTGGCTGTAGAGCAAGAACCCTGCAATCAGGCCGCCGACATGCGCCCAAATATTGATATTACTTACTAAAAAGGAGTAAATCAAACCAAATCCCAAAATCATAAACACTGTCTTGCGTGATGCTTCATCCAGCGAACTTTTTTGCAGAATCGCCAGGTTCAGATAAGCGCCAAATATTCCGTAAATTGCCCCTGATGCGCCCACAGTAACAAGCGCCGGATCAGAGCTGATCATATTGAACATCAGCGCACTCAGAATGTTGCCCACTATACCGCAGAGAACATAGAATATTGTATATCGGAAAGAGCCAAGCAACCTCTCCAGCGGCGGTGCAAACACCAGTGTAGAGAAGCTGTTAAAGAATAAATGCTCCCATCCGTAATGAAGAACAATCGAGGTGACATAACGCCACGGCTCCTGCAAGCCATAGGGATCGCCAGGAAAAGCAACAAACGCGCCAAAATTGATCAGATTGCCATTTCCCAAATAGTTGAGCATAAAAACAAGCACATTAAGCGCCAATAACGTAGAAGTTACCGGATAGAGGCGCAAGTAGGAGCGGAAACTTTCATACCGCAAAAAAATCATTCAGTCATCTCCCTTTCCTGCTTCACATTGGACAAGCAACATTTCTACCGATTATAATAAATGTGCAGCAACCCAATTACAAGGAGGCAATTATAATGGCGCAAGAACGCACAGGCGTAGCTACACTAAAAGGCAATCCGATTACATTGATCGGTCCGGAATTAAAGAAGGGCGACAAGGCTCCTGACTTCCAATTAAACAAAACTCTTACTGATGTTGTATCTTTGAGTGATTTTGCTGGAAAAATCAAACTGATTAGCGTTGTGCCCTCAATCGATACAGGGGTATGTGACTCACAGACCCGCCGTTTCAACGAGGAAGCCGCCGGTCTTGGCGACAAGGTGGCTATACTTACTGTCAGCGTCGACCTTCCGTTCGCCCAGGCCCGCTGGTGCGGAGCCGCAGGCGTTGATCAAGTAACGCTGTTGTCCGATTACAAAGACAATAACTTTGGCGAAGCATATGGCGTCCTGATCAAGGAATTAAAGCTCGACTTGCGCTCAATCTTCGTAGTGGACGAGAATGATACAATCCAATACGTTGAAGTATTGAAAGAAATGGCCGACCACCCGGATTACGAAAAAGCAATTGCTGCGACAAAAGAACTGATCTAATCGATCCAGGAACATGGATATGACGCATTTCTTACCGGTATGACGCATAAACGGCTGCCGCCGTCACTTCTACAACGGGGCAGCCATTACGCTTACCTGATAAAAAGCGAGTGAAGGTTATCCTTCCTCGCTTCTTTTTATTTTATGGGCTATCCACCTTATTGGCGGCCAGCTTTTTATCAAGTGTTCGATAGATATCTAGGATTACGCGGTAATTGGAACCCAGGTCGCCAAGCGAGCCGCGTGATGCTGAGTAAATATCGACTGCGGAAGTAATCGGGTTGATCCCGATAACCGAAACCGTAATATCCATCATTCTGCCGGTAACGGTTCTCTTCTCCAGTACAATCTCTCCAACCGATTCCACTTCATGAAGCAGCTTAAAGCCTTGCATCTTTTTCAAAGTGGATACGACCTCAGCCCACGCTTTTTCCTTCGACAACTTATAATAGTGAGATTTCAGTAAAGGGTCCTTCGCTCTATCACCTGTCTGCTCAAAGCTTCGCAGTATTCCAATTAGCGTCCGCTTTAACAACACCCATCTCCCCCTCAGACTCTATGTATAAAAAGACGGATACAACAAGCGCAGAAGACTGCCGTCGTGCTCAGAAGCGGCAGAAGCGTCTGGCGATAAATACAAGAATATGATAACAACTGATGTACTCTTATATTTAAATAAAGCGTATCCATAAGCGCAAACGGCTGTCATGTAAAAATTCAGCGGAGAATTCCATGTCTCGTCTTACAGAATCTCTACGGCGCTGCCTCCAATGATAAATGAAAGAAGCGGTCAAATTTTCAATCCTTGACAGCAGGCAAGAACGGTTAAGTCCGTTCAATACAATGTACGGCAGAACCGTTGCTGTGAGACCCTTATGTAAGTAGCCTAATAAAATCCAGCTATCAAATGCTAGAGAAACCCGCTTATGCCGTCCGACTTGCTTGTTTTTTGAACCCGCTCTCGCAGGTGGGTGTCCGCAGAAGTGTTTTTGAAGTCCCTTTTTGAGGGCATGTCAGCCGCACTCCAATCTAGGTCTCCCGTAAAACAGCCATTGGTTCAAAACAATGTTAAGCCGTAACGAACATCGCAGGATGTAATGAATATTATAGACCGTTTGAATTAAAAAGTAAACCGAATCCCCGCTGTAAATTCAAGGTTAAGGCTACTTTCTAACATCTTCCGAGATTTCAACGTCCTCTTCTTCCGCTTGTTTTTCAGCCTCGGCGCGCTCCTGTTGCTCCTTCAGCTTCAAATAAATCAAGTGGAAATTATAAAAGGATACAACTCCGATCAAACTTCCCATGAAAAACGGAATCAGAAAGGTAAACTGGAAGCTGATGAATAAAATACCGCCGCTTACGATTACGGTAGACAAGGAACGCAAAGGCCGACCGATCGTAATCAGAATGGCATTCTTGATCAATTGAAACAGCTTCATGTGATAGTGAACCATCATGGAGAAGAAATTGAACATGGATACAAACAGCAAAAAGATCAGCCCGATAAATACATAAGACAACAGCTGAAAATTGTTCAATTCATTCAGGTAAACCTTGTAGTCCACAAACATGATTACAAACAGCAGCGTATACAGCAGTCCGCCGAACATGCTTTGAACATAATTTTCCTTGTAGCCTCTGAAAAAGGTTTTAAAAAGCGGTACATCCACTTCACCCATAATCCACTTGCGAACAACCGCATACAGTGCAGCGGTTGCTGGGAAGAAGGTAAACGGCGCCACAATTGCTGCCCATATCAAAGAGGAATATAATTGGCCCTCATTTTGTGAGATGACCAATCCGCTGAAGATGAAAAATACAAATGGGATTGAACAAATGATCCACAAAACATTCGTTACGGACAACCGCATAATCCATTCGGATATTTTGTAGAAGCCACCCATCAAACCTCGCATTTCCATATGTGAAGCCCCCTACAGAAACGTTATCATGGTTGCAATCGGCAAATCTCTTCCCTTTTTAAAAACCGGGAATAATAACACGTTAGAGCCCTATCCGGTGCCATAGCGCGATTAAAATTCCCGGTTCACGATTAGACGTAGTTTAGTTATTTACATAGTCGTCGGAAGAACTTCTCTGACGACGGTACTCGCCATTGTTGCTGCTGCGTTGTTCCCCGCTGCGGCCGCCTTCATTGCGTCCGCGGTTGTCTCCGCGCCCGCTGTTGTTGTTGCGGTCACGATTATAACCTCCGCGGTTGTCGCGGCTGTCGCGGGACCGTCCGCCATTGCCGCTGCGATTGCCGCTGCCGAACGGTCCGCCGGAGAAACGGCGCCCGCTTGAACGGATATCCGGCTTGCGCTTCTTCGCACGAATCGGATCTTCCGGTGTCAACTCGATACTGACATCCTTCTTCTCGCCGGTCAGCAGCTTGATTGCAGCGGCCACAAGATGAACGGAGTCATAACGCTCCAGCAATTGAATCGCAATGCCTTTGTATTCCTGGAAGTCGTCGCTTTGGATAATTTCAATCAACCGCTCAGCTGTAATACGCTGTTTGCCTTCGATAGCTTCCGCCATGCTTGGCAACGGCTTTCTGGCAATTTTCTGGCGCGTTACTTTCTCGATGAAATGAAGATGATCGATTTCACGAGGAGTCACGAAGGACCATGCCGTACCTTCCTTCCCTGCACGACCGGTACGACCGATACGGTGTACGTAGCTCTCAGGGTCCTGCGGCAGGTCAAAGTTGATAACATGGGACACGCCGGATACATCCAGCCCGCGCGCCGCCACATCTGTAGCAACAAGCACATCGATGCTGCCGTCGCGGAATTTGCGCATTACGTTGTCCCGCTGGTTTTGGGAAAGATCCCCGTGCAGTCCGTCTGCGGAGTAGCCGCGTTTTTGCAGCGCCTCGCTCAGTTCGTCAACACGACGCTTGGTGCGTCCGAATACGATCGCCAGCTCAGGAGATTCCATGTCCAGAAGACGGCTCAAGCCTTCGAACTTCTGGCGCTCATGCAACTCGATATAAGCTTGATCAATAAGCGGAGCTGTGATGTTCTTCGGAATAACGGATACGTGCTCCGGATTTTTCAGGAAGCGTTGGGCCAGCTTCTGAATGTTAGGCGGCATGGTTGCCGAGAACAGCATAGTTTGACGCTCTTCCGGGACCATGCTCAGGATGCTCGTAATGTCCTCCATGAAGCCCATATCGAGCATTTCATCCGCTTCGTCCAATACAACAGTCTGAACATCGTCCAGACGGATTGTTTTGCGGTTGATGTGGTCAAGCAAACGTCCTGGCGTTCCGATAATAATTTGCGGCTTTTTCTTCAAAGCGCGAATTTGACGTCCAATATCCTGGCCTCCGTAAATCGGAAGGGAACGAGTGCCTTTGTAGCGGGATAGTTTCCCGATCTCCTCGGCTACCTGAATGGCCAGCTCCCGTGTCGGAGTCATAACCAGCGCAACAATACGATCCTCACTGACCGGAATTTTACTAATAAGCGGGATACCGAAAGCAGCGGTTTTTCCCGTACCCGTCTGAGCTTGACCAATCAGGTCGGTGCCTGTGATCGCGATCGGGATCGATTTGTCCTGGATTGGAGTGGATTCTTCGAATCCTAACTCAGTAATAGCTTGCAACACCTTTGGTTCCAAGCCGAATTCAGCAAATGTTTTCAAACGTATTCATACTCCTTCTTTTCTAAAGCTCCCAATGTAAGCGGAGATTAGTCCGCCCCTATATCTTGTTCATTATAACATAAGTTCATTGACGAATACCAGTAATAGCAAGCGGCGCATAATATTCCTTAACATGAATTGCATTTTTGTCTCACCAAGATTGTGAAAGGAGCAAGAATATGGAATGGCTTCGCTATACCGGAACAATGCTCACAATGATTCTCGGCTCGTTCTTGGTCGCCTTCGGATTTAACAGGCTGCTGATCCCCTTCGAACTGTTAAGCGGAGGTGTATCCGGGATCTCGATGATGATTGGCTATATCACTGGCGGCAATATCGGCTGGCTGTATTTCGTTCTCAATTTTCCAATTCTTGTATGGGGCCTATTCACGCTCGGGAAGCGATTTATATTGTGGAGCATCATCTCCGTTATCACCGCAACAGCCTGGCTCCAATTCATCCCGGTCAAGCAGGTCGTCGGAGATCCGCTTCTGGGCGCCATCTTCGGAGGCGTAATCGTAGGCTTAGGCAGCGGTTTGGCGCTTCGCAAAGGCGGTTCCTCCGGCGGCTTTGACATTATCGCTTCTATTGTGACGCGCAAGCGCGACTTGCCGGTCGGCATGATTATTTTCCTCCTAAATGGAATTGTTATCCTTGTTTTGGGATGGCTGATTCAGGACTGGGACTCAGCAATGTATTCCATGATCTCGATCTTTGCCGCCGGCAAGGTTGTCGACATTATCCATATCCGCTACGTAAAGGTGACGGCATTTATTATTACGAAAGAAACGGACAAACTAAAGAAGAAATTGCTCGAACGGCCTCGCGGCGTAACCGTGATTCGGACCCGAGGCGCCTATTCGGGAGACGAGAAAGATATGCTGATGACGGTTACGACACGCTACGAACTGGCCGAGCTTAGGAAAACCATTCTTTCCCTGGACCCGAGCGCGTTCGTCAGCATCGTAGAGACCGTCGGTGTCCTGGGTCAGTTCCGCCAGCCTGTCGGCTGATAACAGCTAAAAAATGGACGGGATGTTGAGTGGAATTTCCGAAAGTCACTATGTTTTTAAAAATCGTCCTGTTATAATAAAGGTATTCCGAGGTTTGTTAGTTTGATGCCAGACCGGTTTGCCCTGTTTTCTTTCTGTTTAACAAGCTTTAGCTACTGCAGGCCCTGCCTGAAGCTGGATAAGGCTTGTGTGCCACAGAGAAATAAAAGTAAAGTATGACGTTTAATACTTTCTTATTATTTCAAGGAAAGGGTGATGTTAGGATGGATATGCAAACTGTAACACTATCGCGGATTGTCGAAAAGCTGGTGCCGGAGTTGGTTCCCTTCCTGACGGAGCGAGAGCTGCAATTGAATATTGTGCTTCGCGACGGCCTCTCCGTATTGGAGCCAGAAGACGCGATTGAGATCGTGCACCACAGCATTTATGAGGTTCAAAAAGCTGTTCTTCTTCATTAAGATTGATAAAGATTGATAGCAGTATGACGGGAACGCCCCAGGCGTTCCCGTTTTTTGTCCCCTCGACCTGCAAAGTGAAGATTAATGCTGGCGCACTTTGGCGGCAAGCGCAAGGAAGAAATCAACAGTGCGCTGAATCCGCGCTTTTACTTCCTCTGTCCCCGGCTCGCCGTCCTCACCGAAATTGCGCTGCTGGCCGCCAATGGAAATCCATTCCGGGCTGTTAATACCGTGCAGGTTGCGGACAATAGTCTGCAGTTGGGTTAGGGAACTGGTTCCCACACTTCCTCCTGCGGAGCTGCATACAAGGACCAACTTGCCGTCAAAATGCTCGAAATTCAGGAAATCAAGAGCATTCTTCAAGACGCCGGATAGGCTTCCGTGATACTCGGGCGTGCTCAGCACGACTGCATCTGCCCCCTTGACTGTGCTTTGCAGACGCTGGACAGCAGGCGGAACATCCCCGTTGTCAGGCGAGTAGAATGGCAATGGCTCCTTGTGCAAGTCAATCAGATCAACCTCATAGCTTCTTTGCTCCACCACCTTTTTTACATACCGGGCAAGCAGTGTGCTGGTAGCTTGCTGGCGATTGCCTCCGGCAAGAATAGCTATTTTCATAAAAAAGTCCTCCTCGATCATATTTTTTTAAGTTCAATAACAAATTGACAGAAAAAAGAGCCTTATGAAAGCCATAAGACTCCGAATGATTTCTATTGGGACAAGCGGAGAGCAAGCTCGTAAAGATCCATATTGAACGGCTTTTTCGTATTTACAACAGTATCGATATCTGTTGCGACATACTCTCCGTTAATAATACCGCATGATTTGGCAGAATCGCCTTCCATGAGCTTGCGGACTGCAAAGTCGCCCAGACGGCTGGCAAGAATCCGGTCATTATGGGTCGGCGTACCGCCACGCTGAATGTGGCCAAGTACGGTGACGCGCGGCTCAATGCCATTGCGTGCCGTAATCTCACGCGCTACATCTTCCCCGCTGCCCGCGCCTTCTGCAACAACAATGATGCTGTGGCGCTTGCCGTGCTGGAAATTCTCCTGCATCCGAAGCGCTACCTGCTCCAAATCATACGGAACTTCCGGGACAATAATAGTTTCGGCTCCACTCGCCAATCCCGCATAGAGGGCGATATCTCCGCAATGACGGCCCATTACTTCAACGATAGAGGAACGTTCATGGGAGGTCATTGTATCGCGAAGCTTGTTGATCGCATCAACAACGATGCTAACCGCGGTGTCAAAACCGATCGTGAAATCTGTAAACGGAATATCATTGTCAATGGTGCCCGGCAGCGCCATCGTCTTGATGCCCAGCTTGCTCAGCTTGTTCGCGCCCTGATAAGAGCCGTCCCCACCGATTACAACCAGGCCGTCAATACCGCGATCGCGCAGAATCTGTGCGCCTTTCTCCTGACCCTCAGGAGTCATGAACTCCTTGCATCTGGCTGTTTGCAGTATAGTACCGCCACGCTGAATGATGTCGCCCACACTGCGCAAATCCATCGGTCTCAAGTCATTGTTCAGCAGACCCTGATAGCCGCGCTGAATCCCGTAAACTTCAATACCATGAAATAAAGCGCTCCGGACAACAGCGCGTACCGCTGCGTTCATCCCCTGGGAATCTCCGCCGCTTGTCAATACTGCAATTGATTTTACTTGTGACATGCTTGTCAATCCTCCTATTTATCCAACACTTAATCTATATTGCTTAGCGCGAATATACACACTGTTAAGCCAGAAAAACACCCTTGTCAACGGACTTTTCCGCATGAGCTGCCTCGAGATGCGCTTCACATCCCGCTGCTTTCTCACCTTCGGGTCCGATAAGTACAGGGCAAGCAGCCCTTCAATTACCATACGATGAAACGGCGCTGCGGGCAACACCCTCACATCTTCGCGGGCATTTTGCACAATATTCCCGATCCGGTTCACCATCTCGGACTGGTTGACATAATAATTGCAAAAGTTAAGGTCGCCGCCTTGGCGGTCCTCCTCCTGATCAATCAGATAATCCAATAATATATGGAGTCCGCAAACATGAGGAAAATAAGCGTCGCGGATCATATCTGCATCCTTTTGCTGAAGTCCGGTATGAGCCGCGGCCAGAAACAGCATAAACATGCCGAGCGTCGAACCTGTTGCCGCAGCAAATTCGTTCCACTGCAAATGGGGGTAGCTGTGACGTTTCTCCTCCCACCACTTCAGCAGGCGCGGCTCTCTCAAATCCTTGCGGATATGCTTGTGAACTTGAAGATCGGCGTAAAGACCAACCAGGTCGATCACCTGACGCTTGACTTGCAGATAGGAAGGAAGCTGTGCAATGCTGCCTCGGCATGTCTCTACCAGAGCCAGCAAATAGCCGCCATCGTCATGCTCCCGGCGAAGCGCATAATAATCTCTGGGCGTTGCGTCAAGATCAACCGCATCCAGCATGGACTGATGCAGAAGGCGAAAATCGTCGGGGTCAAGCGAGGTGCTCCGGTCACACAGATTATCCAGATAGTCACTGATCGTCTGCAAAGCGACAATAAGCGGAGTGAGCACGTGCCGGTTATTGAGGCTTGCCGCCGCATAGACCGCACCGCCCTGGCAATGAAATTTCTTGGACGCTATGCTGGCAAGCGCCTGCGTCCGCAGCTCACGATCCGGGATCGCCTCCGCGCGCCGTGTCCAGCCGTCAAGCAGGTGTTCCACTTCGGGAAGCACATACTTGTATACACGGTACATCAGCTGCAGCGGGCTCTTGGGAGCCCCGTGCTTCATAGCGTTCAGACTCTTCAATGCGGGCGTCCTCCCTAATCAAATAGTTTATCCGGAATGACGTCTTGGCTCCATATCCTGATGTGTTCGATACCAGATATGCAAATCATGAATTTTGCTGGCCAGCTCAGCGATCTCCGAATTCAATCGGCAGGAAGTCCCAAAGTCTTCCTCCTCGTAAAGCCTGGCCTGCTTTTCATTAATCGTCCTCTCAAGCGCCATAATCCGATCCGGAATATGTCCGCGAACCGCCTCCCAATAGGCTAGAATAGCTGCCTGAGTGTTCGACTCATAGCTGTCCCATCCCTGAATCAGGCTAGGCAGTTCAATTTCCAGGCGCTCATCCCATTTGAAGTGATTCCCCGTCATCAATTTTAATCCTCCAACCATTAATGTACCATTTCAAACGTTACAAATCCAGCGAAATTGAACGAAACCAGGCCGTAAACGGTTTCACATTGTACCTGAAAAATTACGCAGACAACATATCCGCTTGTCTCTGATCATGTTATACTGTTTACCATGCTATTCATCATCTGTCGACGCTTGAAAGCGCGGCAGCGACCACTATTGCAAGGAGTGACCGGACATGTCTTCCGAACAGCCTGAGCATTCAGTATCCCTGGCAAGGATAGGGGCCTTTTTTCTGCCGCTGGGCATATCGGCCAGCCTGGTTACGATTTCTCATGTTATTATCAATAGTACGCTGACGCGGTCCGCCGATCCTGAGCGGGTTATCGCCAGCTATGCGATTGCCATGAGCATGCTGATGCTGGTTGAGCGTCCGGCTGTGCTGCTGCGGCAGACTTGCTCAGCGCTTGTAAGGGATAAGATTTCATTCCAGGCCATGCTCAGAGTTGCGCAAATTGTATTTGCCAGCAGTCTGGCGCTTGGCCTGATCATTTGTTATACACCAGCCGGAGCATGGGCTGTCCGCAACGCATTCGGTCTTGAGGAGAGCCGAGTTGCTGCAGTTATTGATGTATACAAGGTACTGATGTTTGTCAGCCTGTTCTCCGGCATTCGCTGTCTCTATCACGGGGTCATCATCTACCATCTCCGTACCAAGTGGCTGACAATCGGCATGGCAATCAGGCTTGCGGGCATGTATGTATTGTCCCTCTATTTTATTCAGACCGGGGTAACCAGCGGCAGGGATGGAGCGGTTATTTTTTTATGCGGCATGATGATCGAGGCGCTCGTCAGTTTTTTGGAAGGCCGGGCCCTCGTGCGGAAAATGCCGGTCAAGGCAGAGCAGCATCAGATCGAAAACAAGCGGCAGGTATTCTCTTTTTTCCGTCCCCTGCTGTTGTCGACCCTGGTTACATTATGGATTTTACCCGCAATTAACGCCATGCTCGGCAAAACGTGGGAAGCCGAGCTGTCGATCGCCGCATTCGCCATAGCTGCCAGTCTGGTCAGCCTGTTGATCAGCTTTTTCAGCTATTTCCATCAGATTGTACTTAACTTTTACCGAATTGATCCGGCTGCCGTCCGTAAATTCACCTTAATGCTGGGCTTTGTGCCTGCCATTTTGCTATTTATTCTGGCTTATACTCCGGCCGGCGTCTACATTCTTGAACACATCATGGGCGTGCAAGGCAGACTCCAAGCGGAAAGCTTGCGCACACTGAAAGCTTTTGCGCTACTTACGATACTCATGCCCTGGCTCGACGCGCTAAACGGATTGGTGCTGGTCAGGGGGCAGACCAAGCTGATGCTTGGATCGCAAATCGCGAATCTGAGTTTTACGCTGTTGACCCTGATTTCACTTGTGTGGCTCGCGCCTCACATGAACGGCACGATCGGAGCCTGGGCCCAATCCATTGGCATGCTGGCTGAATTCAGCTTCATCGCCCTGGCGCTTCGCTATATTAAGCCCATGGATACAGCTCTTCCGGGCAAAGTTTGACCGCCTCGCCAGCTGCCGGGACTGAAGCTGGCAGGAAAGCTTGCATTGCCGCTTCTGCTTAAGCACTGTTTCACATACATTTATTGCTCAAAGGGGAATCACAATCATGGCAACTACACCTGCGCTGGAGTCACCGGAGTCCGATCTATCGCCAACAGCCTCCAAGGAAGTGGCCAGGATGCGGACGTTCAGCTTTGCTTTCTATACGACTACGGCCGTCGTCATCTCCTATTTCCCGCTATACTTTCAGGACCGTGGCTACTCGGAACAGCAGATCGGAATCTTGTATTCGATCGGTCCGGCACTCGCTATTTTTGCGAATCTACTGGCCGGTATGGCAAGCGACCGGTTTCGGACCATCCGTAAAATTATGATGATCCTGCTGGCCGGACAATTGGCGATGCTGTCGCTTCTGTTTACTTCGGCCGATTTTATAGCTGTCTGTTTTATCATGGCCGGGTTTTATTTTTTCCAAACCCCGCTGAACCCATTAAATGACAGTCTGATCTTGTTGTCAGTCAAACATACAGGACGCAAATATCCGTCCATACGTATTTTCGGATCGATCGGATTTGCCGTAGCCGCGCTAGTCATCGGGCAATTCCTCAAGTCCAGCGGATCAGGAGCGACGATGGTTGCAGGTATAGTCACCATTATCATCTCCCTTGGGCTGTCATTTACATTGAAGGATTATCAGCAGACCAGCGCGCCTAAAGTGCAGTACAGCGGCTTTCTCAAGCTGGTAAGCAAGCCGGATGTGATCATTTTTTTCCTGCTGCTGCTGCTTCTGTCGATTGCGCACCGGATGAATGACGGCTTTCTTGCCGTGGCAATGCGGCAGATGGGGGCGGATGAGTCACTGGTAGGAATGGCATGGATGGTGTCTGCGGTTAGTGAAATCCCCGTACTTTTCCTGCTCGGCAAATATGGGCACAAGTTCAAGGACTTGCCCTTGCTTGCGTTTGCAGGACTCGGCTATGCGCTCAGGTTCTGGCTGCTTTCACGGGTTGAAGCTCCCGAATGGGCAGTGCTGATCCAAGCCTTGCACAGCATATCTTTCGGCGTCTTTTTCTCGACAGCACTGAGGTATATGACGCATCTGATTCCGGATGAATTCCGCGCCTCCGGACAGGCGCTGTTTGCCGTCATCTGGACCGGTATTGCCGGCCTCCTGAGCGGTTTGATTGGCGGATATGTATTGGAGGTATTTGGCCGGGGGACTTTCTTCGAAGCCGCCGCATGGCTGGCTCTTCTGGGGGCCGCAGGGTTCCTAATCAAGCATATTCGTGCTAAATAAGCAGCGAGGGATAGGTAGTAACAGATTCAAAAACAGCAAAACTCCCGACCTCAGTAGGGCGGAAGTTTTGCCGATATATCAATATTTCCTATAATATAAAAGGTTTATCCAAACCAATTATCTTATAATTTAGTTACGTTAGCTGCCTGAGGTCCACGATTGCCTTGAGTAATATCGAATTCTACAGATTGACCTTCTTCGAGTGTCTTGAACCCGTCGCCTTGAATTGCGGAGAAGTGTACGAATACATCGTCGCCGTCTTCAATAGAGATAAAACCGTAGCCTTTTTCTGCGTTAAACCATTTAACTGTACCTTTCAAATGAACAACCTCCTAAAAATGACCGCCGATTTAAACCGACGAGTAGCTTTATTATACTGTATTTTTATGGATAATGCAATTTCAACCTCCAAAATTTTTACAATCTCATGGCCCAAGCGTAAACGGCTTTGCCGTCCTTTGACGAGCAAAAAACTTCGTTTCGTGGTGAAATATAAGCTCATTTATAGAAGGAACTTTATAAATTTCTTATATTTTCAAAAATCCGTCCAAGCCAGGCTGAAAATTGAAGACCTTAATCATTCTGAAGGTGTCTTGGCCTTTGGTAATTTTCAAATAAAAATGGGAATTCGGAATGAATGGAAGATTGGAGGGACAAAACTCGGGGTTGCCCCATAGCGGCGTACAGTCTCCAATATATTGTCAAGCATCGGGTATGGCTCGTAACGCAAATTTAGCAAAGGGTAAATCCGGATCGTGCCTCCTCTACCCATCTCTTCTCATCTCATCTCAACTGGAGCCCCATTCATTTCTATGAACAAGTTGAACGAATCGTGTGAATTTCAGGAAACGA
This sequence comes from Paenibacillus roseus, assembly GCF_016424485.1. Taxonomy (GTDB): domain Bacteria; phylum Bacillota; class Bacilli; order Paenibacillales; family Paenibacillaceae; genus Paenibacillus_D; species Paenibacillus_D roseus. The sequence goes on along the minus strand of NZ_JAELUP010000001.1, from coordinate 141,116 downwards.
GGCTCATCACCCATGCCAGCACAGCTTTGGCATTGCATTCCACCCTCTTTTTTCGCTATGATGATAAGAAAAGGAAGCGAGGAATAATTAGCATATGTTCAAGAAATACGAAATTTATAAAAAAGACAACTACAATATGCTCAAGGTTGAAGTGCGGGGCAAAACAATTATTGTCCGTGAAATCTCCGACCAATGGGGAGAGGACTGTCACACCTTCGTCAGCCGCCCGCAAATGATGCACTGGGCAGAGAACCGGTTTCGTCCCCAGGACTTTATCGGAAAGGAAGAAGAGCGGGAAGCGATTCTGACCGCTTTCAAGGAAATTTGATCGTTATTCGGGAGGACGAAGTATGGATTCAACATCTACGCTGATTTTTATTATCGTTGCCTTTTGTTTGGGTGCAATTATCATTATGAAGAAAGATCAGATTCCAGCCGGAATGAGGCGCGGCCTTGCACTGATTTCAATCTTGATGCTTGCCTTTGCTTTCTTCCTGATTGTGTATAGCTTCTTAACGATGTAAATCGAATGAGGAGGTAATTAGCTGCAAACTCGCGGGGAGGGTTTAGCCAAATTTAATGCAAATTTAATGACTCCATTCATGAAGTAGAGGAAATTGGAACATACTAGGGCAAAATGAAGGAGTTGTGAATGCCCTTGAAATGGATTTCCCTGCTTCTGTCAATTGGCCTGCTATCCTCCTCCGCAGTCCCGGAGCATCTCGGTACCGGCAACGAACATCAGCCGCAGTCAAGCAATGAAAGTACAATGATACATATCCTGAGGAGGAACAAAATGAGTAAATTACCTAAGCGTTCAGAAGTCAAGCCGGAACACCGCTGGAAATTGGAAGACCTTTTTGCCGATCAGACCGCTTGGAACAACGAATATGCGCAAGCCCAAGAGCAAATCAAGCAAATTGCCACCTTCGAAGGCACATTGTCCGATTCTTCAAAGCTAAAGGCTTGCTTTGAGCTTGAGGACCAGCTTTCCTTCCACGTGGAGCGCCTCTATGTGTATGCCAATATGAGCCACCATGAGGACATGGCCGAACCAGGCAACCAGGCGCTGTCCGATAAAGCCAAGAAGCTTAGCGTGCAATCGGGCGAAGCGACCTCATTCATTACGCCTGAAGTACTCAGCTTAACGGATCAGCAGTTGGCAGCATTCATCAAAGACCCGCAGCTGCAACCATTCCGTCAAACCTTGCTGGAGATGCAGCGCGAGAAAGCTCATGTATTGTCCAAAGCAGAGGAGATGCTCCTTGCGCAAGTCGGCAACGTCAGCCAAGGCCCGGGCAACATTTTCTCCATGCTGAATAATGCTGATCTGAAATTCCCTAAAGTGCAAAACGAGAACGGCGAAGAGATTGAGCTGACGCATGGCCGTTACATCCAATTTTTGGAGAGCAAGGACCGCGAGGTTCGTAAAAATGCATTCAAGGCGATGTATGAGACATATGGCAATATGAAAAATACGCTGGCAGCTACGCTGAACGCCAATGTAACGAAAAATGTATTTTACGCGCGCGCCCGCAAATACCCTTCCGTCCTGGAAATGTCCCTGTTTGGCGACAACATTCCGAAGGAAGTGTATACCAACCTGATCGATACCATTCATCAGCATCTTCCACTCATGCATCGCTACATGAAGCTGCGCAAAAAGCTGCTGAAGGTTGACGAGTTGCATATGTATGACCTGTTCTCCCCGCTGGTTGAGGAGTTCAAATTGGATATTACGTATCAGGAAGCCGTCAAAACCGTAAAAGAAAGCCTGAAGCCCCTTGGCGAGGATTATCTGAATGTGCTTCAGGAAGGCTTCGACAACGGCTGGATTGATATTTACGAGAATGAAGGCAAGCGCAGCGGTGCTTACAGCTGGGGCGCTTACGGCACGCACCCGTACGTTCTGCTCAACCATAACGACAACCTGAACAGCATGTTCACGCTCACGCATGAAATGGGCCACGCGCTGCATTCTTACTACTCGGACAATAACCAGCCATATCGGGATGCCCAATATACCATCTTCCTGGCAGAAGTAGCCTCTACGCTGAATGAAGCGCTGCTGATGAATTACCTGCTTGAGAAGTCCACCGATCCGAAGGAAAAAATGTATCTGCTCACCTACTATGCCGATCAGTTCCGCACGACGGTATTCCGTCAGACGATGTTTGCCGAGTTCGAGAAAATTATCCATGAGAAAGTCGAGCAGGGCGAATCGCTGACACCGCAAGAACTAAGTAAAATTTACTATGATCTCAACCTCTTGTATTACGGTGAGGATATGGTTGTTGACCAGGATATCGAGATGGAGTGGGCGCGTATTCCTCACTTCTATACCAGCTTCTACGTGTATAAATATGCGACCGGTTTTTCCGCCGCTACCAGCTTCTCCAAGCAGATTCTGGAAGAAGGCGCGCCAGCAGTCGAGCGTTATCTCGGCTTCCTGAAGAGCGGGGGCAGCGACTACTCGATCAATATTTTGAAGACGGCTGGTGTTGACATGTCGACACCGGAGCCTGTCAGTCAGGCCATGAGCGTGTTCGAGGATTTGATCAAGCAGATGGAACAGCTGGAGGGCTAGAGTTAGCGCCCTAGAGAAAATACAATATCGTTAAAGCAAGGGCCGCTCTCGTCACGAAATGACGGAGCGGCCCTTGGCTAGATAATCAACAGAGACAACAGCGCGGCCATCCCTCCGGCGAAGGCAGAGGAAACAAAATTAACGGCGTCGTTATTCATCCAGGACCAGCCGCGGGTACGAACAGTCTGCACATCGCAGTGGGTACGGCGCTCCGTCTCCCGGCCGCATGCCGGGCAGCGGTACATGACTTGTCCGGTTGCGCCGATCAGGGAATCTACGAAGGCGCCGGCGAGACCGCTTAACGCTGCGGCGACAACCAGGAGGGCGACGGCCGCAGGTGCAAGCTGGGTCTGAACCTCCGCCCCCGGTGAGGAAATCGGCCCTGCCTGGCTAAGCAGAGCGGCGCAAAGGCCGATAAAGGCTGCTCCGCCCCCTGCTGCCAGACTTCCCAGCAAGGTCACCCCGCCGCTCGTTCCTGCCGGCACTACCCTGCCGCTCAGCAATGCACGGGGCTGGCGTCTGCTCAGCGCCCCGATCTCGGTCGCCCATGTATCCGCATTGACGGAGGCCATTACTCCGGTGAAGGCAAATAGCCAGATTGGATCAGGGTGCCATGCATGGGCAGCGCACAGGATCAGACCCAGCCCCCCATTGGCCCATACCTGCATCCCGTCGCGCTGGCTTCCCTTCGCATAATTGGTTTCTGCGACATGCTTCGCGCGTGAATTGCGCTTCCACTTGGACCAGAGCGTGGATGAGATGAAAAAAGCGATCAACGTTCCGAACCAGACCGGACCACCGAGTACAAAATAAGCCGTTCCCATCGTTGCGGCCGCCCATGCTCCCGAAGCAGAAAGCGAGGAACGGCGATAGGCCAGCCATGAAATCGCAAGACTGCCCGCGAGTCCGGCAACCAACCGGAACCAGGCATATGTGAACCATTCTGCAATCATGCGCGACCCTTCCTCCTTTGCAGGAATTTGGCATTTGATGTCGAACATTAGAGCCATAGTTGAATACCATTTCGACCGGGGAGTGTACGTTTGGTGGAAGATGTAACCCTGTTCAATGAACCAATGGAGTCATTGTACGATGAACTGAGCGCAGAACAGATGCTGCGCATTATCTTTAATTATACAACAAAAATCGCCAACGAACGCAATCTGCAGCGTGTGCTCATACTGATGGCGGATATGGGCCGGGAAATGATAAGAGCAGACCGCTGCACAGTCTGGATTATCGACCATAGCCGCGGCGAGCTGTTTACTAGAGTTGCCCACGGCGTAGAAGAGCTTCGCGTCCCGCTCGGCTCCGGCTTTGTCGGCCATTCCATTGCCACGGGCAAGCCGCTGCTGATTGAGAATGCAGCCGAAGATGCCCGTCATAATGAGGAAAATGACAAACTTACCGGCTACTTGACCCGAACGGTAATTACTGTCCCCTTTGTCGGGAGCGATGGACAGATTATCGGAGCCTACCAAGCGGTTAACAAACTTGCCGCCAACGGTGTATTCAGTCGCCAGGACCTGGAGTACTTGAAGCTGGCCGCCTCTTATGCTGGAAAATCTCTGGAATCCGTTATGCTTCATGAAGAAATTGCATCTACACAGCGGGAGCTTATACTAGCACTTGGCGAAATCGGCGAGAACCGGTCCAAGGAAACCGGATATCATGTCAAACGGGTGGCAGAATACTCCTATATTTTAGCCCTCGGACTCGGCTTTACCCAATCAGAAGCCGAGCATCTCAAAATGGCCTCGCCCATGCACGATATCGGTAAAATTGCCATTCCTGATTCTATTTTGCAAAAGCCGGGCAAGCTCACCACAAAAGAATACGAACTGATGAAAACCCATACGTCCATTGGCTATAACATGCTGGGCAACTCCAAACGGGAGCTGCTGCAGTCCGCCGCTTATATCGCCCACCAGCATCATGAAAAATGGGATGGAAGCGGGTATCCGCAAGGTCTCAAGGAGCAGGATATTCACCTCTATGGACGAATTACGGCTGTAGCCGATGTATTTGACGCACTTGGCAGCGACCGCGTCTACAAGAAAGCCTGGGAGCTTGAGCGGATTATAGCTCTGATGAAGGAGGAACGGGGTCGGCATTTTGATCCCTCTGTTATCGATGTCTTTTTCGCCCAGTTGCCAAGCCTGCTGACGATTCGCGAACAATACAGGGACAAGCTCCCCTCCCCTTCGGAGCTTGCTTAGTCCTGCTTCCGATTCAGCTCTTCCTTACACAAACTTCAGCCGCCTGCGCTCCGGGCATGACGACGGATGCAGGCGGCTGAAGTTTTTCTCGCAGCAGGTGAAAAAAGCTATATGCCAAGCGCCCGGGCATAGCGGTCCGGGTAGTTGGTACATATCATTAAACTCCCGTCCATCTGCATCAGCCTGCGCATCGCAAGCGCGTCATTAACTGTCCAGGCCATCACCGTCAGCCCCGCTTGATGCCACTCCTGCAATCGTTGCGGGGTAATCTGTGTATAGCCAATCGACAGAAAGGCAGCCTGCAAGCGATTCAGTTCGGCAATAAGCTGGCTGGGAGAGGCATCAATGATAAGCCCGGTTGTCATTTCGGGGCTTATTTTTTTTACATTGTAAAGAGCATCGGGTTCAAAGGAAGTGATGACGGTATCAAACTGCAAATTATACTTGTACAACAGTTCGACAACCTTTTGTTCGATGCCGGGATACTTGCCGCTCAGTGTTTTCAACTCAATGTTCAGCCTGCAGCGGCCTGCCGTAGCCATGAGCAACTGTTCCAGTGTCGGTACAGGCTCCCCTTCAAAGGAGCGACCGAACCAGCGGCCGGCATCCAGCTTTGCCAGTTCCTCAGCCGTATAATCGGCCACCTTCCCTTTGCCATTGGTCGTCCGGCTAAGCCGATCGTCATGAATAACAACCGGGATCTGGTCCTTGGACAACTGAACGTCGATTTCCATCCACTGTACAAAAGGATACGCCATCGCATGGCGAGCTGCGATCAATGTATTTTCAGGCGCTTCCCCCGATGCGCCGCGGTGAGCCACACATAAGTTGTTCACAAGCTTTCCTCCTGACCTATTGTAAGCCGCCCCGTTGTGAGCGGGAGCTCAGGTTCCCTTCCGCATCGATTTGAACACCGTAGGAAATGGATTCTATCCGTCTCAGCAGCGCTTGCGCCTCTTCCCCCTCAAGTAACGCAGGCTGTGAGGCCACTGCCTTCATGGGATGAAGGCGCATCTGACAGTCTCCGCTGCGGCTGCACTTGGCGTCGAGCACTCCGGTCTCCGCCGACTTTTCATTGGATGTCATATTGAAAATAAAATTGCCCATGCTGTAGGCAATCCATTTGCCTTTATATTGCTCAAAGCCTTGCAGTACGTGCGGATGCGAGCCAATAACCAGATCAGCGCCGGCATCAATGTATTCTCTGGCAAAATTGCGTTGATAGTTCTCAGGGTGATCTGCCCGCTCTACCCCCCAGTGAACCATTACAACAACAAGGTCCGCTTCCTGCTTGGCCCTTTCGATTGCTGCCTTGGCACGGGTAGTGTCATAGGTTTCCGCAACACCTGCCCGATACTTCTCCGCTTTCCATTCTACGTTTGGCACAACTCGGCTTATGCCTATGTATGCAACCTTGATTCCCTTGGATTCCAGAATCACCGGCGCGAATGCTTCCGTATCATTGTTCCCTGCCCCTACATAGGGAATACCAGCCTTGTCCAGATGTTTCATCGTATCCAGCAATCCTTCAACGCCCATATCGAGCGTATGATTGTTAGCCAGCGTGACCACATCAAATCCGGCTTCTTTGAGCGCAGGCAGCGACTCCGGCTTGCCTTTGAAGACGAACTGCTTGCCTTCCGCAGGAGTGCCCCGAGTCGTAAACGGACTCTCCAGATTGCCCGCAGTCAAATCCGCATCAGCCAGATAGGATAACGATTTCGCATACGGATAATCAAAGCCCTCTTCATCAAGCTTCTTTTGCACCGATCCTGCAAGCAGAATATCCCCTACAAAGGCCAGCAACACCTCTCCTTGACCTCCATACTGCGGACTCGCAGGCTGCTGTTCAGGCGTTAAGCTGTTCTCTTCGGGATTAAGCGGAGTATCCGTCCCGTCGCCAGACAATCCGCCGGGATTCTGTACACTGTCATCCTGGTCTGGCAGTGATGAATTGTCCTGCGGAGGCTGCTCCTCTTGATTTTGATTTTGCCCATTGCCACTGTCGGCCTGTCCATGATTATTCGCGTTGCTGGGGTTATGACGTTCGGCAACCTCGGGCGTACGTCCCGCTCCATTATTCCACAGACCGTTATTGTTTCCCCATAGCAAGACGGCAAAAACGATAATCAGCCCTGCCAATACTCCATTTAAAATCAGGAGACGCTTCATTCTTCTTTTTCTCCTGCTTTTTTGCTGCTTGTGCTTATCTGATCTGCTGATAGACATGATTGCTTAGACCCCTTTTGACTTACAATAACGTTTCGTTCAATATCCTCCATTATAACAGGTATCCTGTAAGGTATTACACTGCTAAAAGTCCTTATCCTGCATATTGGCCAAATTAAACACGTATAAGGAGAGCTTTTTGTCGGGCAAATATAGCACTCTCGACGAACTTAAAGGACTTCGAGAACACAATTAAACGGCCTCAGTCCAATGAAATTCAGGACTAAGACCGCTTAACGAGGTTTTATCATTTATTCTGTTACTTGACGGGGTGCAGTTTAATCGTCCATCCCGCCACAGACTCGCAACTATTCAACTAAATTCTCTAATGTAAGCTCTCCAATATCGCAAACGCCGCTTCCTTGCCCTGACGGATGCAATCCGGCAGGCCAACTCCATCGAAGGCCGCCCCTGTAACCCATACGCCCGGAAGCTGTTCTTCAGCACGCTTGCGCAGTCTTGCTACATTCTCCACATGCCCAACCGGATATTGCGGCATGGAATGGCGCAAGCGCGTAATTTCTGCGAACAGCGGCTTCGCGTCTACATCCATAATTTCTTTGACTTCACGCCGGACAAGAGCGAGGAGCTGCTCATCATCAAGCTCGACAACCTCTTCTGCCCCCGCACGCCCAAGATAACAGCGGAGCAGCACCTTGTCTTCCGGGCTGGTGTGCAGCCATTTGGTCGAGGTCCACGTACACGCCGTAAGTTGTCGGTCCTCTACACGAGGAATGACGAAGCCGGAACCGTCGAATTGAAGCCCGAATTCTGCCTTGTCGAATGCCAGCACCACATTGGCTACCGAAATATAGCTTACCGCTTCCAGTTCGCTTACATCCATCAACGGACGCAGAAGCGACGCTGCTCCGAATGCCGGGACCGTGACGACTACCGCATCAGCTTCCAATCGTTCACCGCTTGCCAGCTCCACTGAATAGGCAACCCTTCCATTGTCCTGGGGCTGCTTATGAATCGCAGAAGCCTTGACGCCAAGTCTTCGGTCTGCATCAGAGAGCGCCTGATCAAGCGCGTCCACCAAGGCTGACAACCCGCCACGGAAGGTCAGAAACATGCTGCCCTTTACATGCTCCGGAAGGTCATTGCTTGCTGCTGCGGCAACCGAGGCTTTTCGGCTCTCTTGCATGCCGCGAATCAGGCTGCCATGATGCAGCTCGGCTTCCCGAAACTGCGGGAACGTAGCACGGAGGCTCAATTTGTACAGGTCTGCAGCGTAAATACCAGCCAGCAGCGGCTCGGCTAGCAGCTGCACGGCTTCCCGGCCGAGGCGGCGCTCGAGGAAGCCGCCTACTGATTCATCCTCGCTGCCCTCCTGCGCCTCCAGCACCAGATCCTGCAATACCCGCTCCTTGCCGCTCTCGGACATCAATGCCGTCGCCGCCAGCCCGTCCAGATCAGTAGGAACCCCCAGCATCAGTCCCTGCGGCATTGGATGAAGCTTGCCGTCATGCAGAATAAACGATTTTCGCCCATTCGGGTTTTGAGCAGTCAGCTCCTGCTCGATGCCAAGATCTCTTGCCAAATCCACTATTGCACGCTTGCGCGCCAAAAAGGAATCCGGTCCCTTCTCAATAACAAAGCCGTCCTTGTGCAGCGTATCGATCTTCCCGCCTAGCTCCGGCGCTTCCTCCACGATTGTCACCTGAACCTTGCGCCCCGATTCCCGAGCCTGGCGCAGGATATAAAAAGCGGAGCTCAGGCCGCTGATCCCCCCGCCAATAATGACAATTCGATCGGTCTGTCCTGTTCCCCGCATCATTTACCTCTCCCTTTAACCTGGAACTCGCCTCAACAATCTTTTGCGAATTCGATACCTCTGTAGTTGTCTTGCTGAATTCAAGCTTATTTTGCGTTGATCACGGAATCCGCCAATACTTCCATATAGAGCGGGTCCGTATTCAGCATTTCAATCCGCTCAAACTGCACGCCCAACTTGCCCGCTTCCGCTTTAGCCTCAATATCGAGATCATAGAGCACTTCCAAATGATCGGATACAAATCCAATTGGCGCTGCCAATACCTTCTTTGCTCCTGACTGGCCAATCTCCTGCAGCGTGTCCAGAATGTCCGGCCCGAGCCATGGCTCATGGGTTCTGCCTGCGCTCTGCCACGTAAACTGCCAATTCTGAACTCCCGCCGCCTCAGCGACTGCTCTGGATGTGGCCAGCAATTGCTCAGGATAAGGGTCCTTCATCTGGATAATCCGCTCCGGCAGACTATGGGCGCTGAACAGCACTGTCACATCGTGGGCGGGCGGCTCGGAGCCAAGCTTGCCGACTCCATCTATGATTCTTGCAGTCAGAGCTTCAATCAGCTTGGGATGCAGATGGTATTCCTCGACAAAATTCATTCGAACGCCCACCGATTCTGCGGTTTCATTCGCCCGTTTAATATAGCTGCCTACGCTCATCGTGGAATAATGCGGCGCAAGCACAATGCCAACGGCTTCCGTAATGCCATCTTCGCGCATCTGCTTCACGCCGTCCTCGATATAGGGCTTCGCGTGCTTCAACCCCTGATAGCAGACATAAGTATCCGGGGAAAGACGGTCCAGCGCGGCCTGAAGCCCTGCTACCTGACGATCGGTATTTTTGCGAAGCGGGAAGAATCCCCCGACAATGGCCTCATAACGTCCGGTCAGATCGGCAAGCTGCTCCTCCGAAGGCGGATTGCCGCGGCGGATATGGGTGTAATACTCCTTTACGTCCTCCATGCTCTCCGGTGTCCCGTAGGACATGACGAGCACGCCGATTTTTGGCTGGGCCACGGCTAATCAGCTCCTTTGCCCGCTGAGTGCGGTGATTTTCTGTTGCGAATACTGGTGAATAAAGCCTGTCAGCTCCCGCAGCTTGTCCAGCGACGCTTCCGGGAACAGCCCGTGTCCTAAGTTGAAAATAAAGCCCGGCTGTTCCAGTCCCTGATCGATAATGGCCGCCGCATACTCTTCGATGACTGCTTGCGGCGCAGTCAGTACAAGCGGGTCCAGGTTGCCCTGCACCGCATAATGGCCGCCCAGCCTTCTCCGTCCCTCAGCAATCGATACGCGCCAGTCCAGACCGATCACATCGGCCTTCACATTGCCGAGTACCGGCAACAGCTCGCCAGAGCTTACGCCAGGGAAATAAATTTTCGGCTGGCTAAGGTCGGACAAGGAGTCAAAAATGCGCTCGATGGTCGGCAAGACGAATTTTTGGAAATCATATGGGGAAAGCGCGCCGACCCAGCTGTCAAATAGCTGGAATGCCTTGCCGCCCGCAGCGATATGCGCTCTCAAATATGTGATGACCATATCACCGAGCTTCTCCATTAATAAGTGCCAAAGCTCAGGCTCACTGTACATCATTTCCTTGGTGCGGATGTAATTTTTGGACGGGCGGCCTTCAATCAGATAGCTGGCAATAGTGAACGGCGCCCCTGCAAAGGTAATGAGCGGGACGCTCAGCTCGCGATCCAGAATACGGATCGTGTCGATGACATGAGACAAATCGCCGTCCACATCAATCGGCTTCAGGCGCTCAACATCCGCCTTGGTCCGAATCGGGTTATGTATTACCGGACCGATATTTTGCACAATATCAAAATCAATGCCGATGGAAGCAACCGGATTCATAATATCGGAATATAAAATAGCGGCGTCGACACCCAGTTTGTGTACAGGCATCATCGTCACTTCGGCGGCCAGTTCCGGCTGGCGGCAAATTTCGAGGAGAGAATATTTCTCCTTTATTTTACGATAATCCGGATCATAACGGCCTGCTTGCCGCATATACCAGACAGGCAGCTGGTCCACGCTCTCCTTGCGGCAAGCCCGGATAAACCGGTCATTATATGTCATCTGTGCTCCCCATTTCTTACGTATTATCTTCCATTATGCCCTTTTTGACCAGAGCTAACAACCGCTGACCGTTAACGAGTATGACAATACTTTGACAATGTGGGCGTGGTCCGGGAGGCAGACCTTGCCAGCTGTGATATACTAGGACTTGACTCGTATTTGCCGAAATCGTTTGGACTCAATCAGCAGCATAGGAGGTGCATTGCGGGCAATGGAACAATGGAAAGTCAATCTGATCGTCCTCTGGTTCGGACAATTCCTTGTCATGGCTGGAATGACGATGATTGTCCCTTTTCTGTCTCTTTATTTGCAAAATGATCTCGGCCTGCAAGGTGAGCATACCATCGGTACATGGGCGGGTCTTATTTTTGCAGGCAATTTTGTGACATCCTTTGTGTTTCAGCCGCTGTGGGGCAAGCTCTCGGACCGTTACGGCCGCAAGGTCATGCTGCTGCGCTCGGGCTTCGGGATGGCGGTAGTCATGACGCTGATGGGTTTCGCAACTTCTCCTTGGCATCTGCTGGCGCTGCGCCTAATCAACGGTACGATATCCGGCTTTAATCCGGCATCCATCTCGCTCATCTCTTCTACAACCCCGAAGGAAAAAATGGGCTATGTAATGGGGACACTGCAATCCGGCGCTATCGCAGGAACTATTTTGGGCCCGTTCTTCGGCGGCATAATGGCCGATGCCTTCGGCTACCGGCCGATTTTTTATATTACAGGGGCTCTTCTGTTTCTCGCGTCTCTGCTGGCGATGTTTACGGTGAAGGAAAATTTCGATAAGGAAAAAGCGCAGGCGATTCCCCAGATTTCAGTCGTTCAGGGACTCCGCGAGCTGACAAAGGTTCCGCAATTGACCGCTCTTTACGCCGTTACCTTTATGATTCAGTACGCGATGATTTCGCCAATGCCGCTCATCCCGCTCTTCGTACAGCATTTGCACGGAACGGCGGAGAACGTAGCATTTTGGGCAGGCTTTGTCGGTTCGGTCACCGGGCTGTCCAATATGGTGTCTGCGCCGCTGCTTGGCAAGCTCGGGGACCGGATCGGACCGGAGAAGATACTTGGCATCGCCCTGTTTGGTTCTGCCATTCTGTTCATTCCGCAAGCGTTCGTAGGCGCCGTATGGCAGTTGCTGATCGTACGATTTCTGCTTGGCATCTTCCTCGGCGGCCTCCTTCCAACTGTGAACTCGCTAATCAGACGTTTCACGCCGGAAGGGAGGGAAAGCCGGGCATACAGCTTCAACAGCAGCATGCTTAGCCTTGGCAGCATGGTCGGTCCCGTGACGGGCGGCCTAATATCCGGCTGGGTCGGGATCAGCGGCGTCTTTCTCATCTCCTCGGCGATGTTTTTTCTCAATTTCCTGTGGGTGCGCCGCTCACTTTACCACAGCGATGGACAATCCGTCATACGCGGGGATTAAGGTGCTGATGAGACGCTCGTCTGTCGCCAGCCGTTCATTGAAGCTGCGCATGGCGTGGACGGAAGGCCCTTGCTTGTCCGGGTCGGTCACCCGTCCTCTAAGGAGTGTATTATCGGCGACGATCAGCGCCCCCGGACGCGCCAGCCGCAGCGCATGGTCCAGATAGACCGGGTAGCCTTGCTTGTCTGCGTCAATGAAGAAGAAATCGAAGCTTCTGCCTTCGCTCTCAAGCTCCCCCAGGCTCTTGGCAGCATCGCCAATTCGGTAGATTACTTTGTCGCCCAGCCCTGCTGCAGTCAGGTGCCTCCTGGCAACATCGGCATAGGCCGCTTCAAGCTCCAGTGAAGTAAGGCTTCCTCCCTCCCGCAGGCCGCGGGCCAGACAGATGCCGCTGTACCCGCCAAGCGCACCGATCTCCAGTATATTCTGCGCTCCCGATGTATAGGCAAGCATGGTCAGCATTCTGCCGAACGCGGGCTGGATCGAAATTTCCGGCATACCGGCTTCGCGAATGCCCTCCTTGGCTCTTTCCAGGTGCTCATCCTCGCGGAACAAATCCGCTACATACTTTTCAGCTGCTTCCATATTGATTTCCTCCCTGTTTGTCAATCCATCTACTTTATCCTATACTTGATTGTATGTTGTTGGGCCTGTGATTACAATCTTCGCAATGGTAAACACAAGTCAAGCTGAGATTACGGAGTGAAAATGATACCTATGACAAAGATTCAACTGATTGCAACCTGCCCGATGGGACTTGAGGCGATTGTCGCCCGCGAATTGAAAGATCTGGGATACGAGCATACGAAAACGGAGAATGGCCGGGTTAATTTCGAAGGCGGTTATGAGGATATTTGCCGCACGAATCTGTGGCTGCGGACGGCGGACCGGATTTTGGTCAAAATGGGCGAATTCCCGGCCCGCACCTTTGATGAATTGTTCGAAGGGACGAAAGCGCTCGATTGGCCGGACTGGATTCCCGAGAACGGTGAATTCCCGGTAGAGGGCCGTTCCCACAAATCGCAGTTGTCCAGTGTTCCTGCCTGTCAGGGCATAGTGAAAAAGGCGATTGTAGAAAAAATGAAGCAGCAGTACAAGCATGAATGGTTTCAGGAAAACGGCGCGCGTTATGTGGCCGAGGTTTCTTTGCTGAATGATATGGCGCTGCTTACGCTGGACACGACCGGACCGAGCCTTCACAAGCGCGGCTACCGCAAGGTCGCAACCGAAGCGCCGCTCAAGGAAACGATGGCAGCGGCAATCGTGTTGCTCAGCCGCTGGCGTCCGGACAGGCCGCTGTATGACCCATTCTGCGGCTCCGGGACGCTGCCGATCGAAGCCGCATTGATCGGCTGGAATATTGCCCCCGGCATCCGCCGCAGCTTCAGCAGCGAGCATTGGCCGATTATTGGCGAGCAGCGTTGGGAGCAGGCGCGCGAAGAAGCTTACGATTCGGTGAAGGATGACATTCCGCTGGAAATTACCGGCTCGGATATCGATTCGAATGCGATTGAGATTGCCAAGGCTGCCGCCAAAAAAGCCGGACTTGGCGCGGAGTTGTCATTCCAGCCGCAGCCTGTGAACAAAGCTGTCCCGCTTGGCGATTACGGCTGCATTCTCACGAACCCGCCTTACGGGCAAAGACTTGGAGATGACAGGGAAGCGGAGAAAGCCGTGCGTCAGCTAGGTGCAATGGCTAGTCGTTTGCCAAACTGGTCTTTATTTGCCATCAGCCCGGCGAAGAGCTTCGAGCATTACTTCGGACGGACAGCAGACAAGAAGCGAAAACTGTATAACGGACGGATCGAGTGTGCGCTCTATCAATACTTCGGCCCGCTCCCGCCCCGCAATCAAAATATCTAGACCTCGTTATAAATAGCATAAGGAGCTGAACATGCGGCCCGGCCGCAGACGTTCAGCTCCTTATGCTATATGTGTTATTCGTCCGTTCTTATCCCCGTCCAAGGCATTCCGCCTATTTGACAAACTTACGAGCCAGCTCTACAGCTTCATCCTCTGTAGGCGCAGTAATGTAGCGTCCGTTGATAAAGACGAAAGCTTTGCGCGCGCATGGACCGCAATACGATTTGCAGCCGACGCGGATTTCCGATTCCGGGTCCAGCTTCTTAAGCTTGGACAGCGCCGTTTTGACCTTCATATGCTTGCATTTATCACAAATGCGAATATCATTAGCCATTTACGTTTCCCCGATCTTTGCTTCTTCCGCGGGTCAGTGATCCCCGTGGTTGCCCTTGGAAGGGTTCGTAATGGCAAAGCCTTCTTCCGGCACATAAAAATAATCAATCCGAATTCCATCCAGGAACGGATCATCCTTGGCGAGAATCACATCGATCTCCTTGTCTGTCGACACTACAACATCCGCTTCCGTCGGAACATCAAGCTGCATGCCGTAGTGGGCGTGATCACCGTGAGCGTGCGTCACAAAAACCCGCAGCAATTTGCCTTCATTCTCAGCCTTGTCCAATTCAAGCTGCAGCACCTTTGCAGCATTACGGGAAATTTTACATTTCATCTTCTTCCAGCTCCTTTTATCTGTATTGTAATGAAATCGGGCCGGAAGTTCAACCGTGATTGCAAACCTGCCAAAGCTTCTCTTTCACATCTTCAGGACGGTGTTCCGTGCTTGCCCTCCATCCACCGGGCAAACCACTGTGCAGCAATCATCGTCACCGCAATATCATCAATCGGCACAAACGGCAGCACATCCGGGAGCACCCAATAGAGCAGCACCGGAACGACAAACAGCAGCTTATGATGCAAAGGCACTTGCCTGGACACAAGCAGCCGGTAGATGCGGACAAATACCTGTTTCCAATGACGGAGCGAAAGCAGCTTGCGCATATCGAGCGTCCCCTCCTTTGTTACCGTCATTATAGCATACCGCACCTGCCAGCAATCCATTACAACTTACAGCTTGACTGCTGCCAATAGTAATTGCTGTATATTTGCATAGATTTTATCAAATTGCGCTATCGGCAACGGATTCACACCAAGTCCGGCCTCAACCGTAAATCCCGGTCTGCCGAACTCCTGAATGAACCAGTCCTTGAAGCCAGCATCGCTGCCTTCCAGCTTAACCGCCTTATATCCGCTGGCTGCGGCAAGCTTGCCCGCAAGATCCTCCGCTGCAGCCGGCTCATAGCCACGGTAATTCCAATAGATTTCCTCCCCTTGGGTATGAAGGGCCAGAACGGTTGCAAATTGCTTTTCCTTTGTAAATTCGTACAACGTTCGCGCTTCCGGCTCGCCGAGCGGCGCCAATCCCGGATAATCACGGGGACCTGGCCCGTCATGACCGCGACGACTTACTTCCTCTTCCCAATGGGCGGGAAACTGATCATTCAAGTCCACCCCATTGATATTGGCCTTCCATTCGGAAAAATCTTCGCTTCCCCGATTGAGTCTCTTCAGCTCCGCATACCTTGGATGAGTCTTGCCTACTCCCCCTTGAACAAGCTCAACTCCGTCAGGATTCACCATCGGAACAATCCATAAGGTCACCTGCCGGCTCAGTGCTTGTATGTCCAATTCCTCTCCTTCACTCCTGATGAGAAGCTTCTCCCCCAGCGACAAGGATCGCGCGACATCCTCTATAAATCGCATCGCAAGCAGTGACGTAATCCATTCATTGGCATGAAAGGAGGCATTGATCTGAACGGCCTTGTCCCCCTGGCCGATACGAAGCGCATGAATGGCTCTGCCGCTCACACTCCGACCGATATTTTCACACCAGATAAAAGGGTAAAGCCGCTGCAGCCTGGCAATTTGATAACACAGGTCCGGGTAGCCATAGTCATGACTCGCCTGGACGATTCGTTTGGTGATATCAGCGGAATTCGGTTTGGCAAGAGGGTTTTGCGGCAATGGAAGCTGCAGTTGCAAGCCAGCAACGATCACCGTCCCTTGCTTGAGGAAAGGATTGGCTTCGTAAAGCGCCTCTTCCGGCACACCAAAACGCCCGGCGATACGTCCTGCTGTATCACCGGGCTGAACCATATAAAACGGTAAATTGTACAAAGCTCCGCCTCCCGTAAAATGACGTATTTTTCATTTTTATGCGGGACAATCGGGCTTATGTCTGGTATCTGTCTATCCACTGCCTAACCGATCTTCGGAACTTGCCAAACAACCGGCGTCAGCTCAATTTCCTTATTCAGCCATTGCTGCGCAATGGACTTGAACATTCGCGGGTCCCCACTGCAGCAAAAGTGGTGAATCGGCACAGGCTCATTGCGGGACAGCTTGCCCTGATCATGCAGAATCGTGCTGATTTCACGGGCCGTCTCATCCGCAGAACTGATTAATGTGACTTCCGGTCCCATGACCTCGGAGATTGTATCGGCCAAATACGGATAATGGGTACAGCCGAGAATGAGGCAATCTATCGAGCTTCCCTTTAGTCCGATCAACGAGCTTTCTACCGCATCATACGTCTCTGCAGAGCGGAAATTGCCTCTCTCTACGAGAGGAACAAACTTGGGGCAAGCCTTGCTGAGCACCTCGATATCCGGTCTAAGCCGCTTCAGAGCTGCATCGTAAGCGCCGCTGTTAATCGTCCCCTCGGTTCCAATTACACCGACGTAGCCTGTCTGGGTGCGTCCGATTGCAGCTCTCGCTCCGGGATAAATCACACCAACAACAGGAATATTAACCTTGGAGCGAATATCCTGCAGGGCTACTGCTGTTGCCGTATTACAGGCTATCACAATCATTTTCGGGTCATATTGAATTAAATAGTCGACAATTTCTCTTGTAAAACGAAGCACTTCTTCGGAAGGACGAGGACCATAGGGTGCACGTGCCGTATCCCCGAAGTAAATAATTTTCTCACGAGGCAACTGGCGCATAACTTCCTTGACGACTGTCAAACCGCCAACCCCTGAATCCAGTATAGCTATGGGTTGTTGCACAGATACACCGCTTTCCTGATGTTAGTAACGAAATGATTTGTCAGGGCTTCGCCGTCCTGCTGGCGGACAAAGCGTGCGCTCTCCTATTTCAAAATAGAATATGAAGAACCATTCCAAAACGTACCTACATCTTAGCGCATAATCAGACAAGGTTCAAGTTGATATCAGCCTAGTCGCTTAGTTCGAAATTGAATGGTTGACTTTGGAATTGACTTTGGAATCAGGTTGCCCCTTGATCCGTCAACTTGCAATGAATCGGAAAGCAGCCCGATCCGAAATTGCTTTCAGACCGGGCTGCTTTCCAATTCATTCTCAGGAGCGCGCCTCATCATCCAGCACGGGTTCCTCCCTGTCAGATTCAATAGTTTGAACAGCCGAGACTTCAACTGTTCCGGCTTCGCCTTGAGCTCCGCGTTGGTCTTTCCATGATTTCAGATTATGAATGGCATGTGTGGCCGAGTCTTTCGTTTTGCCTGCCAAATGAGTCGTTTGCCGCCCGATCTGCTGTGCCAGACGAACGGTTTCATCTTTTACCTGACCGGCAAGTTGAACGGTTTTCTCGCTTACCTGGGTTGCGCCGTCTGCAATGTCACGACGCAGCTCCTTGCCGGATTTCGGCGCAAGCAATAAAGCGCCAATCGCTCCAGCAATGCTCCCTGCAAGAGCCGCCAGCAGGTAGCCTTTCGTTTTTTTGCCACTTGTCATTGATCATTCGCTCCTTTCCTATTTATCGTGCCCTTCGTCCTGCCCGGATAATGCAGAGGATTTTGATGCAGCGGAACATTTCTTTTGCCACCAATGCCAGGCCGTCAGACCTGCTTCAGCCCAGTTCAACGCTTCTTCGATGTGAGGACCGTATTTATTGGCTGTCTGTTTCACCCTTGCAGTTGCCGTCCGTGTCACGGCAGATGACAGTTCATTGACCGCGCCCGCAGTGCGGGTGAATGATTCCCCAAGCAAGGACGCTGAATGAAGGAAGCCCTTCATTTGCTTTCCTGTCCCGGCCACAGCCTGTTCTGCCTCCGTCAGCACCCGGCGAAGCTCCCCTAAAAGTCCAGCCGTTTGCTGCTGAAGCAGCTTGGTTTGGTGTGCAATTCCTTTTACATCCCGGACGATTGAGCGCATGGAGAAGATCATCGCTATAACTAAAACGATAAAGGCTGCTGTAGCAATACTGGCGCAGATAATGAGTATCATAGCGGTGTCCCCCTATTGGCTTTCTAGACGAATGCCCAATTCGTACTGACAGTATAGTCAGCATGGGCTTGTTTTGACACTGCCTGATTTGCAATTTTTAAATTTATCTTTCTCGGTTGGTGCTGAAGCCAAGCATGGTACGCAGCGGTATCAGGCTTCTTGTATTGAATAGTGACATAACGATCAATAAAAATTGAAATAGGCAGTAAGTAGAATACGCAGATGCTCATCATGAGCATAGCGCCTATCGTAAATTGCCTGACAAATGAGTAATAAAAATAGTTTCTAGCTAAATCAGGATTATAATGAACGGCTGTGGCAATAAGTGAACCTGAATTTCGAAAGTACGGTCCTTGAAAACATGAAAAATGCTCCGAATCTTTGGTAGAATGGTGTTTGTCCAGAACACATCACCCAAAGAGAGGAGCACCTTGTAGGTGAAGTTTACCACACCCATCAGCAAAATCAAGACAGAATTTTCTCTGGAGAATGCAAGCAGCTTCGGAGGTATCAAAATCTTTCTGGAATACCTTGAGAAAATCAAATTCTCTACAGCATTAAACCACATCTCTTGTGGCAAAGGACGTAATTCTCTCTTTCAAGTTTCTCGTATTTTGCTTTATCTCGTCGTAGGCTGGATGCTTGGTTGCGAGCGTCTTTTTCATTTTCGCAAACTGCAGCACGACTCGCTTCTGAAGCGATTTATTGGCGGGCGTTGCCCGCACCATACCTTGCTGTACAAAGAACTGGTTCGTCTGCGTTCATCTGCGATCCGAACTCCGAACGCTTAATCAGACCGTTATTGGGCCCTGCATGCCGTCAGCTCTCATTCTGGATCTGGACTCGACGGTGGAAACCGTATATGGCGATCAAGCTGGCGCAGCGATAGGCACAAACCCGCAAAAGCTATCACCCCCTGCTAGCATTTGAAGGGCCGTCTCGCTTGTGCCTGAATGCTGTGCTCCGACCGGGGAACACGCACTCCTCTACGGATGCCGCTTCATTTTTAGACGAGTTCGAACTCCTTGGCGGACGTTCCGTGACGTGCGCCCGATTCGACAAGGGCTTCGGCGGTGAGGCGTTCTGCAGCCTGTGGGAGGGCAAGAAAATCGGCTACGTCGGCAAGCTCAAATGGACGCAATGCCTTGCGAAGCAGGTTGAAGCCTGCCGGTACTGGAAACGATTTGTCGATGAAGACTGGATGATCGAAGGGATTAGGCTCATCTATCAAGCAACATCCTGGAAAAAGCCCCGCCGAGTGGCGATCATTCGCAAAGCGCAGGTCATCGATGGCAGACAGACCCACTTCGTATTCGATAGCGACTGGCAATACGAAGCCATCGTAACCAATCTGGAATGGGAGCCGATGGACCTGTGGCGGCTCTACAATCAGCGCTGCTGCATGGAAAACTACATCAAGGAAGGCAAAAACGGGGTTTCGATTGACCGGATTGCGACCAGCAATTTTGAGGGAATGAAATCGATCTACTCATCAAGCTGCTGACGTACAATCTGTTCGAGCGGTTCAAACGTGACTGCTGCAAACCCGTTCATCATGGCTACACGATTGCCCGGTTCCGACTGGAGTTCTTTCACTGCGCCGCCACACTGATTCGGCATAGTCGCAAGGTGATTCTTAAATTGGCAAAAGATTTTGCAAATCGGTATATCTGGCAGCGAATCGAAGGCAGGATCGTCATGCTGGAATGACTTCTTCAACAATTTTACATGGAAATCGTGAAGCCTCTTCTATGGCGAGGGGAAGAACCATCCGCATTTTTCGGATGGGGTCTAATCCGTTGGGAAATCCCCTTCTTTTTACAGCCTTAGGGCCGCTGCTTTAATGGTTTGCCCTTGTTATCATGGACTTTCGAAATTCAGGTTTATTTATTTTTTTTCACTCTTATACTTATTAGAATCTGAATAATCCACAAAAATATACTTAATGCAGCTATTATTAAGGTAAAAAAAAGATTTCTTTTTAATTCAAAAAAAAGGATTAAGAGGATAAAACATAAAGAAGAGGGAATTATACTATAAAGTAAAAAAGAAATTAAAGCTATCTCACTAGTCTTATGACGGTACTTAATACTAACAAAACGATCTATAAAAATTGATATAGGTACCAGATAAAAAATATATATAGACAAAATAATAAGAGTACCTACCGTAAATTGTCGAATAAATGAATAGTAAAAGTAACTTTTAGCTAATTCAGAATTATAATTCAAAGCTGTGGCAACAAGTGAAATAAGGACAGCAGCAGTTACGCACGCTAAAATTTTTCTAAACATGAATATCCCACCTAAAAAATTGATACCCCCTATCTCTATTAGATAGGGGGGCAATCGTTATTTGTGTTAGCTAGAAACGCTAAAACTTTTTGCTAACGAACTTGGTGCAGCTAGGTATTCAAAACCTTCATTTGTATGTGTAAATAAAGTAATGTTTGTAACGTTATTAATTCTAAGATATAACTCATGTGAAGGAGCTCTGTCATGTACACCAGTAAAACTATAAGAACCGTTCTTATAAGTTTTAGCTCGCAGTTGATAATCAATAGTAGCAGTAGATACTGCATATGGATTTCCTGATTTATGGTATACGGTTACATCAACTAAACTTGCTGTTTTACTGTTCACAATTCGATTTATATTAGAACCCGAATCAGTCTTAGTACCTACTAAATTATAATTCTCATCATAAGCATTGGTAGGGTTTACATTTTTGTAGAAAGCTTCACTTGAAGTAGAGTCATTATAAAAAATACTATCTCCAACTGTTTTAGTTCGATAACTTTCAGATGTCGAACTAAAACCTCTATTATCGCCTGAGAAGTATTTAATATCAGTACCCCAAGTAACATAATTGAACCAAGGGTCTTCTACAAAAGCATTGGCTATAAAGGTTTTATATGTCCATTTAAAGGAACGTTCAATAGTCGAACTAGCTAATTGTGGTATTACTAGGGAAGCGTCTACCACTTTGATTATACTATAAGGCTTAACGGAAATAGAATTCAATTCTTCTTCACTTAAACTTTTTCCTTTATTAATAAAAAATTGTTTAATTTCTTTTTTCTCAATATCTGACACAGGTAATGAAAATTGGATTTCATATACAATATAAGGATCAGTCATTCTAGACGTATCTATAAAATTATTCTCCTTAATAGTATCTAACAATTCGTTATTTTTATATATCTGGTATTCCGTCACACCTTCTATTTCAGTCCATTCCAAGCTTACACTGTTCTTAGAGAACACAGCATTTAAACTAAGATCTACATCATTTATGTCATCACTAGTTATTGAGTAAAAGTTATTTTTTTTTGTCTGTGCCGAAATATAATAAACGGATTCAAGCACATTTCCTACGTCGAATGTACTAACTCTATATTTATAGAGACTGTCAGCGGTCAAGTTATCAATTGTTACTTTATAATCTGTCCCAGAGTAAATAATTTTCTCCAAATCATCATTTAAATCCTCAATTGTAAATTCGGAATCAAAATTTATAAAAGAAAGTACTACAGAATTTTGCGTAGTATTTACTGTAATTAAACTTTCCGATTCATCTTTACTGGCAAATATAGTTATGGAATTGTTATATGAGAATAATAAAACAAAAACAATAAAAATCTTCACGTAACGAATTCGAAGCATTTCATTTCCACATCCTTATTGATATTTTAATAAAATTAATAATAACTAGCGCTGCAATAGTATCTTTTAAACTTTATTACTTTCTTGTTAATCTGCATTCCAACATAAAATAATCATTTGAAATTGATACAAAAGGTAGATTTTACTATATTATTTTCATTTGATAAAAGTTCCTTAAAAATCTATAATTTTCAGTATAATTAACTTTTCTTGATATGTTGTTTTAAAGCCTTTTAGGCCTTATCACATCGCATAAAAAGTAATCTGGTTGCAACCGATTTTAAATGGCTCTCAACAAGAAGAAAATGAATTTTTAATCTGTGAATTATTGAGAAGCAAGACTTAAAGAGCGTATGCTTTTTTTTGAACAATTATTTCGATCCCACTGATGATGAGATTAATGCCATATACCGAAGTTGCTTGATATTCAAGACCTTTTCAAGTGGATAAAGCAATACTTGAAAATCAAGCATTTCTATGGTATAAACGAACAATTGTTACAGTTTTACGCGCTGCAAGGCTCTTATGGCTACTTTGTAGGGGAGATGTGTCATGCAACACCAAGAAGGTCTAAAAAATAACAATAAAACGAAAGACGTCAATCATGGTAATGAAAATAACTCGACAAATTGTGAAGAATAAATCTCAAATGAACAATTCTACCTTTTTAAGGTGTCTTACTTTTTGGCTCAATCTAGAAATTAGCGGTTGAGCTTTTCAACTCGGTAAACGTAGTCGATTACATTCAATTAAAATGTCAGCTTTGTAGCACTCCGATTACGAGTAAAATAGTGCCGGCGTTGATAAGCTTTGATGCGATTGTGCCGCCCTTCCACGGTTGCGTTGATTCCACGACAACGATGGTAATTCACGATCTCATCCTGCCAATGCGCATGGTTTTCAAGGTTCTTCTCACGGCATCATGGTCGATGTTTTCGCCTTGCTCCAACCAGCTTATAAAACCCTGATGGGAAACGCAAATATTCGGTGAACAGCCATACCATTACGAAAAGGCTTCTTTCCATTCCCATACGCTGCGTAACAGCGGAGAGAAGGCAAGCAGAATGTTCAACTGCGCCTTGCTCTTTTCGGACAAGCTGCCCACGGGTAGATTCAACAGGCAATGGTGACTTTTCAAGATCGCTTTAGCTCTGAAGGACAGAACCTGCTGCACCAACTTGCGAATCTCCTGGACACTTTGGATGACATAGACGTGAATATGGAAGCTATCCGCAATGCGAATGGCATTCGCTGATCCACGTATGATACATCTGAGCCAAGTCCATCACAACTGCTTTGGGATTCAGCATCAGAAAGTCGGGATACTGGCGGACATAGGTACGTAGGTCTTCGAGCTTGCGGCCTGCCAGAAGATCCAACATCGTTTAGCGCAAAAATTGTGTATGCCAGTAGTGTAGGTGTGGCCTTTTTTTCGTAAAGTCGTCGATTCCTAGTACCGAGCCTGATGTGGTCCTTGGCATCACGCCAAGCCTGCTCCATCAAGCGTTCGCTTTCGATTGGAAGGGCGTCTTGATGCATCCGCTGTACCGTACTGGCAGGCGCTTCTTGTATGTGTGCGCTATGAGCAGACATGGAGCCAAGGGCTTGTTCGACCGTCCCGGCGTGGGAGGCTCGGCTGTACCGCTGCTTGGGGTCCGGAAAGTCTAGTCCAAAAGTTGCTTATTCGGTAGTACGAGCAAGCCATGAGAATGGATGAAACATGCAAATAGCTC
Organism: Paenibacillus roseus; assembly: GCF_016424485.1. Lineage (GTDB taxonomy): Bacteria > Bacillota > Bacilli > Paenibacillales > Paenibacillaceae > Paenibacillus_D > Paenibacillus_D roseus. The sequence goes on along the minus strand of NZ_JAELUP010000001.1, from coordinate 117,271 downwards.
TTTCTCCCAAAGACACTCAGATGCCGAATTTTACTTGGTTTGTTCCGACTATCATGCTTCACATCCGTTCCGAATCGCAAGTGGGACAAGGTTGCTTGCAAGCTACAGGTGATTCCCCCAGATGAACTTCCTGGGTATTCATGGAGAAAATCTTATGAAGTTGTAGCTCTGGTAATCGAGCATTTCGTTGATATACTGGAATGACATCTGTTATTTCCTTTTTCTTGTTGTTTAGTAGGACTTACAACAATAAAGTATTTGCAGATGTTATCCTCGTTCTACGCTCATTTGATTTCGTCAACCACTAATTTCGGTTTTGAGCCACCTTTTTCATTACATTCCGAAAATTCAATTTTCGGAAACAAAATTATTTTATACAACGCTAGTTACTATATAGTATATAATATATGGAATTTTTTTAAAACGAAAATACTTTGCGGTAAACCACAACTAATATTGCGTTTTTTTGAAGTTTACATATTTCCAGGATAAGTCTTCAAACTTGATTCACCCTAAACCATGGAAATTTGAAATGTAATCGAAGAACGTTTACAACAGCATTAAAAATGCAAACGATGCAGCTCTTTAAAAACGGGAATCCCGAGCAGCGATTGTGGAGAAGTATAAACTCACAGCCTCCGCTTTGGAGCGCTGGATTAAGCAAGCTCAAGAGACAGGTTCTTTCAAGGAGAAAGACAACCGTTCAACGGAAGAAAATAAGCTTATCGCTCTACGAAAAGAAGTGCAGCGGTTAGAAATGGAGGTGGATATTTTAAAGCAAGCCGCGCTGATCATGGGACGAAAGTAGCTATCCTCCAGAACAACCGTGATCAAATACTCGGTATCCGCAATGTGCGACGTCCTGCAAATCGCAAGAAGTACGTTCTACTACGAAGCGAAAGCACCAACCGAGGAAGATGACGTCACCGGGCTATAGTAGACATCTTTCAAAAGAATCGAAAAGCTTACGGGACTCGAAAGCTCAAAGTAAAACTCCTGGAACGCGGAATGGTGGTTTCCAGACGTCGAATCGGTCGGGTCATGAAGGAACAAGGACTCGTATTGACGTACAGCATCGCGCAATATAAGCCGCAGAAAGCCGCGTTCAATGAAGAACTCACCGCCAATACCCTGAATCGTGAATTTGACCAGACCGAGGCCAAGCGATTTGTCGTCAGTGACCTGACTTAGGTGAAAGTCCAGAATCGATGGCACTACATCTGCGTTCTGGTCGACTTGTTCAACCGTGAGATCATTGGTCACAATGCAGGTCCCCATAAGGACGCAGCTTTGATTTCTCCCGCATTTGCAACGGTCACGGGAGATTTGCGTCACATTCAGTGGTTTCATACCGACCGCGGCAATGAGTTTTAAAAATCAGAAAATGGATGAGCTTCTGCAAACATTGAAATTGGTCGATCCCTGAGTGTAAAAGGCTGTCCGTACGACAACGCCGTGGCTGAAGCTACCTATAAAATCATGAAAACGGAGTTCGTGAACCAGATGAGCTTCCAGAGCCTTTGCCATCTGGAACTGGAATTATACGACTACATTAACTGGTTTAACAAGCACCGCATTCATGGGACATTTAGGCTATTTGACGCCTGTTCAGTATCGCCATGCAGCCCTTAAAAAAGTTGTTTGATTTACTGTTGACAATCCACCGGTTGTTGTTTAAGAAACCGATTCTCGACTTTCAATTTTCTGACTTCCGACTTACTCAGGATCTCTACCGTAGCTACACTGTTTGCCGACAGGTGTTCCAGTCGGTGACCATTCCGATACCACACTATCCAGCTTTTCAATGAGGTCTCATTTCATATGTTGAGCTGCTTCAGGACTTCTTTCACCAAAATACCTTCAAACCTCACCTCAATGGATTTCATTTTCACTTCCACTGGGCTGCTGACTCTTTGTTGCGAACGTAAAAACACCTCCAAAGTTGTCCTTCACATCTTACAATATGAAGGCATTCACTTGAAGGTGTTTTGATTTGTCTCACATGGGTCAATTCCGTTCCTTCGCATCATGGCTATCATCGTATCAAATTATACAAGTTCCTGGGCTAAATAGTCCCTGACCGCTTCAGCAAAGCGGCTTAGTGTATCCGGCAGTGAGGTAGAGAGTGGGTGCAACTCGCCGCGGGCCCACGTGAAATAGTCCTGCACCAAAGGCTTGCGCAGCTTGACCAGTTCCTTCAACGTCCCATACAGTTCGTCAGGGAAGACCGATTCGCCATGAATAATAGCAATGATGTCCTCATAGCTGCTCGCATCCCTCATAATAAAGCCGTCAATCAGGCAGCTTCCGACATCCGTTACCGTCTCAATCGCCAGATGGAGCGCCCGCTCCTGGGCAAGACCTTGGAGGAGGGTTCCCTCCCATTGCTGTGCCACCCCCTCAAAGGCGGCTACAAGCTCGGGAATAACATCCAGACGCTGCTCAATTTGCTCGCTGTTAACGAAGTACATGGGTATGTACCTGCTTTCTACTTATTCTTTTTGCTGCCCTTGCGTTTCAGCCAGAATCCCATTATAAAGCAGCTTATAATGATGACCAGCAGATAGGTCAGCATCTCATAAACATCTTTCATCCATCATCCCTCAATTGGCCGTCACTAGCTAATAAAATCAACGCTGACAGCAGCTTCTCGAACTTGCGACATATGCTCGCTTACTTTCTTGTGTACCGGATGAACCTGATACGCCTGCAGATCGTCCATTGATTCATGCTTTGTAATTAATGCAATATCATAAGAACGCTCGGAATGAAGCACATCCAGCCCCACTTCGATCGACTTAAGCTGTTCGATCTGACCTTCCATTGCACGCAGTACAGCGGCTGTACGCTCCACGCTCTCCGGACTTCTATCCTTCAATTTGAACAATACAATATGTGTAACCATAAATCCATCTCTCCCCGGCCTGAAAATCGGAATATGAATGGCAAAAGCCCCTTTGTCCCATAATAACCGAAACGGAACTTTTCTGAAAGGGGCCCTGTAAACGATGCGCTACCCCGTAACAATAATTGCCGTCCTATTCAGTCTGGCGCTTTGTTTGTATAGCTATAGCGGCTATGACCCGCATAACATGTTTTTTTTCATGCTCAGCATACCTGCATGGTTTGCCGAGATTTGGTACGATATCCATGAGGTCGGAGCTATAACGCTATATGTTCTGACGGTTATCAGTTGGGCGATTATCGGTTTTATTGCCGATACTCTGATTGCCAAAGGGCGTGCGAGCAGAACAAACCCCTGACAAACGCAAAATGCCGTCATATTTCAAGCGTAAACGGCTTTGCCATCCTCTGATGGCTACAAGCTTCGTTTCGCGGAGAAATATAAGCCATTTATAAATGTAACACTTATAAATTCTTATATTTTGAAAAAGGAGCCTCACGGCTCCCTTTACGCATAGACTCCTATTGAACAACAATAACAGCTTTCATTTCCAAGTGGCCTTCGCCGCAAGGGATGCTGCAATGAATCGGGTAAGTGCCCGGCTCATTGAATTCCACTTCAGCAGAAGGGTTGTCCTTGGTCAGTGTCACGTTCATGCTCTCGATTGCAACACCATGAATCCCGTTCGTATTTTGAAGCAGCAACTTCACTTTGGAACCCTTCTCAATCTTGTACTCCGCTTGATCAAATTCATAGTTAGAAGCTTTTAACTTCAGCAATGTAACCCCTTCCGCCAATCCTGCCGACTCGTCCACAGGCTTTTCCGGAAGACCGAATGTCATCAGAAACAACCCCAAGACGGAAGCGGCTGCGAAAAAAACGAACATAATCCATTTTTGCATAGTCGCTTGCTCCCCCTACAACTTAATGTCTACCCCTTATATTACCTAAGATTGTCTGTTTTTCTCAAGCTTAAACTCCTTGCCTAACAAAACTTTTTTTTCTTTATGACAAAATCATGAACATTTTCACACTAATTTTTGGTTTCTTTGTCTCGGAGCACTTCAATAAAATCCTTAATACGCTTCGGAATCGGCAGCCCGATTTTGCCGCTATGCTCAACAATAGACAGGATTTCATTCGCCAGATAAAAGTAAATGGCGGCGCCCATCGTCATATTCTCCGATTCCAGCAGAACATCGATACGGTGGGCCAGCAAAATAACAAGCAGCGTCAGCCCCTTTCGACCCAGCACCCAAAATAAGGACTTGCTGCATAGTCCTTGTCCATCTTTAAGGCAGGCGGCGATACCTGCAACGTAATCAACTCCCATGGCAACCAGCAGCAAGGTCAACGCTTCGGGCCAATTGCCAAAGGAAAATGTTAAAATCGCGCCAATAAAGGCGCATAACGAACTTAATGCGAACGGATGCATGAAGCATCTCCCCCTCTACAGCTACTCTTATGATCTTTCTATTTCTACTATATGCAGAAAAAAAGATTTGGTATGGAGTTTCGTTCCTATCCTGGATAGGGTAATAAAATAAGCGGCTTATGTCTTTAAATGTAAAGGAACCTCCAAGACTGGCCTGGAGGCTCTTTTAGCAAATAGGGGACTATGAGGATACATTACAGAAATACAGTACGAGAAATGATAACCAGAAGGATGAAAAGAACAAGAATTGCCGCAGTCGAAGTACCCCAGCCCAAACCGCCTACTCCTGACATAGTTGATCTCTCCTTTCGGTGTTTACATGACCAGCATATGAGCAACTCAGCATCTTTGAACCGGACAATAACCTAGCCTGATATAGATTGCCTGGAGCCCCAAAATTATTACAAAAAAAACGCACAAGAAGCGACAGTTTCCTACATCATGCTTCTGCTACTATGGATGTATTCAAGCTGTGGAAATTGTCAACGATACAGATATTTGATTAACAGGAGGGAAAACAATGGACCATATCGTTCATAAAAGCTTTACGGATGAGGAGATACATTTTGAGAATCTTCATTTTATCGGTTGCACCTTTATTCGCTGCCGTATTTTCGTAACGTCGCTGAAATTTGACTATGACCGGTGCAGCTTCACCGATTGCATCTTTCATATTGATCCTGAGGTTCCCTATTCTCACCTGCTGCGGCCGCTGCTTCCTTATACCTCAACCGGCATTGCTTAAACACATGGCTGCATGTCAGACAAGGCCTGCGTGTAAAAAGGGAAACGGAACCCTGTCCTTATGGACGGGGTTCTTTTGCTGTGTCATATAGGCTTGTATTTTCAGCATAACCTTCATCTTTTTCGTCGGATCATGTTGAACGCGCTTGATTGTTCCCGCTTAATCTTGTTACATGTGGAACGTTCGCTGGGCCGCCTGCCATCTAAAGAGGCTCAAACAGCGTTGATTTGTTCCTTAAGGGAATTATTCTTTACTAGGCTCCACCTTTCCTTTACGCTCAAAACTCGGTAAAATGAGATAGAGTGTCGGACTAGATATGAAACTGATCGTTATCCCAATCGAGAAAGGAATTTTTGAATATGATTATTCAACCGAAAACACGGGGCTTTATTTGTACAACCGCACATCCGGACGGCTGCGCGAGTCAGGTGCAGCGCCAAATCAACTATGTGAAGGAGCAGCCGGCGATTCAAGGCCCGCGCAATGTTCTTGTCGTAGGCGCATCTACAGGCTATGGACTGGCCTCCCGTATCGTTGCAGCCTTCGGAGCAAGCGCGAACACAGTCGGCGTCTATTTTGACAAGGAGGCGGAAGGCTCCCGGACAGCGTCGGCCGGCTGGTATAATTCCGCTGCATTCGAGGCGGCGGCACAAGACAGCGAAAGCAAATCCTATAGCATTGTTGGCGACGCCTTCTCCGATGAGATCAAAGCCAAGACAATCGATCTGATCCGCGCGGAGCTCGGCTCTGTTGATTTGATTGTCTACAGCGTAGCGTCCCCGCGCCGTGTTCACCCCAAGACAGGCGAAGTATTCTCTTCCGTGATCAAGCCTCTGGGCGGAACGTACAGGAACAAGACTGTGAACTTCCATTCCGGTGAAGTAACCGAAGCGGTAATCGAACCGGCTACTGAGGACGAAGTTCGTCAGACAATTGCCGTCATGGGCGGAGAAGACTGGCAGCTGTGGATTGACGCGCTAAGCGAAGCCGGCGTGCTGGCTGATGGTGCAACCACTGTCGCTTACTCCTATATCGGACCTGAAATAACACATGCAGTCTACCGCGAGGGAACGATCGGCAAAGCAAAGAACGATCTGGAAGCAACAGCACTTCGGCTGAATGAACAGCTTGGCGCTAACGGCGGCCGTGCATTCGTATCGGTTAACAAAGCGCTCGTTACCCAGTCCAGCTCAGCAATTCCGGTTGTACCTTTGTACATATCTGCGCTGTATAAAGTCATGAAGGAAAAAGGGCTGCATGAAGGTTGCATCGAACAGATGTACCGCCTGTTCTCTGAACGACTGTACGGCGAGGGCGCAACCCCGGTCGATAACAAAGGGCTGATCCGGGTCGACGATTGGGAGATGCGCGAAGACGTCCAGGCTGAGGTTGAGAAGCTGTGGACGGACCTGGCGACTGAAAATGTTTACGAGCTGTCCGATCTGGAAGGCTACCGCCGCGAATTCTTCCAATTGTTCGGCTTTGAAACCGACGGCATCGACTATGAAGCAGATGCCAACCCGGATGTAGCGATCCCGAACCTGCGCTAAAAAAGTCCAACCAACAATAAAGCCGGAAGCTGGCTGTGAATTCACAACCGGCCTCCGGCTTTCATTGATGCAAGGACCGTTTACTTGATGATGCGTTCGGATAACGCATCCCACTTCAATGTTTTTCCTGTTAACTGACTGAAGGCCTCCAGCGGCAGATACAGCTTGCCGTGATCCACGACAACGGCCAGATTTGACGATTTGTCATTGAAGGTAGCCTTGTTGCTGTCTAGCTGCAGCTTGAGCACATTACTGCCGCTTGTGATCTTCACCGTTTTGGACTTGCTGTCCCAATCCACCTGCGCCCCGAGCGCCTCGGCAAGCGCCTTGGCCGGGAACCGTGGTTGGTTGTTGCTGCCGGTTTTAAACTTCGGATACACGTATTTTTCCTGCAGACGGGCTGTTGCCTCCGTCAGATCGAGACCTAGCACTTGTGCGGACGCTGTTGCGACGCGCGTATTGTCAATTTGCCCCTTTACATACTCTGCGATCGGTCCGTATGCCCAGACGCCCACATCGACCGCCGAATGGCCATGACCACTCCAGCCGATCAGCAGCCTTTTGCTAATGATTGCATTGTAAGCCCCTTCCGGTCCGTAGGAGCTGCCGTCTCCATTCAAAATTTGTGTCGCTTCTTCATCTTTCAAATCTTTAATCCATGTATTGTCTTCTACAATCTTCTTCACTTCCGCGATGGTCCTGGCTGCTTTCAAGCTGCCAGAGATCGCTTCAGAAGAATGCTTTTGCTTGTCCCACAAGTCCAAATTCAGCTCATAAATATTATCCCGAGAGAGGGATAGTCCTCCTGTCTCATGGTCTGCTGTAATGACCACAGAGGTATTGCCATCCTTCTTGGCAAAATCAAGCGCCGTCTTCACCGCAGCGTCAAAATCAAGCACTTCCTGCACCGTCGACGGAAAATCATTGGCGTGGGAAGCATGGTCGATACGGCCACCCTCAATCATAATGGCAAAGCCGTTTTTTTGCTGCGATAGAATCGCAAGCGCTTTGCTGGTCAAATCGGCAAGAGACGGTGTCTCGCTCTTCCGGTCATTCACATAAGGGATATGGGAGCCGCTGAACAGTCCGAGCGCCTTGCCAGTTGTATCCGGAAGCGCAAGCAACGAGGACTTGTCCTTGACATAGGAATAACCCTTCGCTTCAAAATCTGCGATAATGCTCTTGTCTGTGCGCTTTCCACCGTCTTCCTTGCTTAGAAAACTGGCGCTGCCTCCACCAAACAGAACATCTACGCCGCTTTCGAGATATTGAGAGGCGATAGCATTCTCGTTGTCACGGCTTCTCACATGGGAAGCATATACGGCAGGGGTGGCATGTGTGATCCGGGTGGTCGTCACAAGCCCTGTAGCTTTGCCTGCAAGCGCTGCTGCTTCAATAACTGAAGCGAAAGGTTTGGCAACTTCCTCATTGGATACACTGATTCCGGCATTGTACGTCTTGTTCCCGGTTGCAAAAGCTGTTCCCGCCGAAGCAGAGTCCGTAACAACGCCGGAGACGATGATATCTCCATCCTCACCGCGGTCGGCGAAGGTTGTCGCTTGTCCGACATAGATGCTGTCCAATGTAAGATGGTCAATGCCTTTGTTGTATTTAAGATAATTGCGCGCTGCTGTGACTTGGGCCGGTCCCATACCGTCCCCGATCAGGACGATCAGATTTTTGGATGGCGCGTTCTCCTTTGCAGCAGTCTCTTCTGCAAAAACAGGAGTTGCCGCAAGCAGTAGGACTGCCATGCAGCCGGCAAGCGCCGATTTCAACTTTTTCTTCATTCCATTCCCTCCAAATGAGCCAGATTTCATTTCAGTCCATCTCCTACATTATCCAAGGGAAGTATTAATACAGCGTCATAGGGGTATAAAATATTTGTAAATAATTCCCTAACCATCCACTCCAGACCTTTTAAAAGCGGCCACTTCTTTTTACTGCGAGGTTCTAATCTGCGTCCTTCCTATTGTTTTCCTTTCAGACATTGAATCTGTCATTGATAAGGGTATAATTAGAGGTAACAGTAGACAAGCTGTTCGTTCCCACTCGCAGGCCAAGCTTTACTCCTGGTGCGGATTCTATCTAAAGCTCCAACATACCGACAGGAATAAAGAACCTATATCTGGAGGGTAATATGCAAAAAATAAAGATTTTCTCCGGCTCATCCAACAAGCAGTTGGCAGAACGGATTTGTAAAACGTTGGAGGTCCCCCTTGGGAACGTCTTGATTTCCAAGCAGCAGAGCGGCGAAATCCATGTTTCCTATCAGGAATCGATTCGCTCCAGCGACGTGTTCATCGTCCAAGCGATGTCCCATCCGGTCAATGAACATTTGGTCGAGCTGCTTGTCATGATCGATGCCGCGAAACGCGCATCCGCCAAATCCATCAATCTGGTCTTGCCTTATTACGGTTATGCGCGGCAAGAGCGGAAATCAGCGCCGCGGGAACCGATTTCAGCCAAGCTGATTGCAGATATCTTAACCACTGTCGGCGCCAACCGGATCATGGCCGTGGATCTGCATGCCGACCCGATTCAGGGATTTTTTGAAATTCCGGTCGATCATCTGACTGCCTTGAATCTTATTATTCAATATCTGAGGAGCAAGAACATTCCGAATCCCGTCGTCGTGTCGCCGGATGCGGGGCGAGCTTCCACAGCTGAGAAGCTGGCGAACTACCTGGATTGTCCGTTCGCGATTATGATTAAAAACCGGCCTGCCCATAATGAATCCGAAATTACTCATATTATTGGTGAAGTTGAAGGCATGACACCGATTATTATTGAAGATTTGATCGATACAGGCAGTACAATCGTCAATGTAGTAGAAGCTCTGAAAAAGAAAGGCGCGAATGACGCCTACATCTGCGCGACTCACGGACTGTTCTCCGGCAATGCTTTGGAGAAGTTGAACAACCCGAATATTCGCGAGATCGTCATCACGGACACCATTGAATTAAGCCCGACGGCCAGTGAAAAGTTTATTGTGCTCTCCATGTCTCCGCTGCTCGCTACAGCGATTAAAATCATTACAGAGGGCGGCTCCATCGATACATTGTTCCAATCCGGGCAGACAAATTGAATTAAGCGATAGACTCTGGCCTGGGCATTCAGACCTCTGTCCAAGCTGAAATACCAACGGACGAATCGTTCTCAAGGCCTTAAGACCTATGCGCTTTATACGACAATGCAAAGGTTCCATTGCTGCTGCACCTTATATCTGCCACCCAAAGATCAGCAAAGTAAGGTAGAGCAGCTGGAGCTAAACAACATGGCCTTTAACAGATTTCATTCAGAGGGTGCAAGCCCTCTTTTTTAATGTACGCTATCTATGTATGGAGCTGCGGAATAGGGAAAACCCATGCAAATCCTTGAAACTGGTGATAGTAGAAGAATGGTCACATGGAGAAAAGTCAACATCCGGGGAACAGGCGGAGCTTGAAAAGAACAAATGAAAGTTGTTAGAACAGCAATTTTACTATATGATAAACTTCACATAGCAGGTTATTAAGAGCGGACAATGACCGCCTTCCATCTGGAAATAATTTATTTTATTTACATATTAATTGAAGATATTGTAATTTTGTAATCCGGGACTATAATAGCAGTATGGAAGTTGGAATTTCGTGCACAAAGAGGGGACCCATGTTATAATTAGGAGGTTGTTAACTCTCGGATTGATGATGGATAATAAGGTTAATTTTAGAAAATTATCTATATATAGCTTTATTGATTTAGATGTACGAAGAGGATTTATTAGACGATTTGAAATTATTATTAGCCTCTGGGGGGGTTCTTGCGATGTTTGCCAAACGCCTCAAACAATTACGTAAAAAAAGAAAATTCTCCATGCAGGAACTTGCCGATGAAACCGGTGTAGCAAAAAGCACTTATGCTGGCTATGAGTCAGGCTACAGGCAACCAACGCTGGAAACGATTCAATCTATTGCTAAAAAACTCAATACTTCGGCAGATTACCTGCTTGGCCTGACGGATTATGTGGACCCGCAGGAGCCCAGCAGCAATGCCAGGGAGCTGCTGAATCATGAACAGCTCCACTGGGACGGCATACCTCTGGAAAAAGAGGATCTTGAGCTTGTCAGATTGCTTCTTGAGCGAGTAGTTCGTGACCGGGTTACCGGCTCGGACGGCCATACCTGAGAGCAGCAGTATGCTGTTTGAAGTCAGGCGAAGCCGGCCGCAAAAAAAACGGCATGGACAGCAGCAGCCTGGCAACTACCTTTCAGCTGACTTTTCGGCAGCTTCCCCGTTTGCCTCCACCCTGCTGCCAGAGTGGGCTTTTTGCTCGTCCTTTTTCAGTGCCTTTGCTTTTTCCACGATTTCCTTGCGCTTGGCCGCGTCTTTTATTCCGACTGCTTCAATCGGATATCCCTCATCCAGAATGACAAGATATTTTCCATATCCGCTTGTAATGGATTTTAACGCCTCGATGTCTTCTTTGCTTAGTTTGCTGAGCAGCAAGTCTCGAATATGTTGCTTCTCCTCCACACTTAGCTGCTGATCGGATTGTCCGAGCAGACTGTACATCTCTGTAAACGATAAACCGGACTGCAGCAGGATAGCCGCAGCGTCCATTGCATCATCCATCGCTATCTTCTGACCTGAGATCTCTTCAGCTGTTCCAAGTGCATGATCCAGAACAGACGGCAGTTCAGGGGATTGACTCACCCCGTTATCCTGTTTGCCTGTAAAACGGGAATCCCCCGCTCTCTGCTCTGCCTTCGCAAGCTGGCGGGCCCGGATGTCCTCCAGATCAATGGATGTGAGCTTCCAGTACAGGTAACCCGCCCCTGCCGCCGCAATGATTACAGCAACGCCCAGAGACCACAACGTTACACGCCATACCTTTTTCAACCCATTCCTCTCCTCCCCTCTCCATCCGAAGCCTTGACCTAGATCATCTCATGAATCGCAATATCCTCATTATTCAACGCAGGACGCCCGACCGGATAATAGGCAAAGCGTCCTGTCTCCAATTGCTTCGTGCTGTACGCATTGCGGCCGTCAATGAGAATCGGTCTTGCCATTACCTGCTCCAACTTCCTCAGGTCCACCTGAATATAGTCCTGCCACTCCGTCAGCAGGCAGACTGCGTCTGCTCCCTGGGCCGCTTCCAGTGCAGTCGCGCTCCATTGAATGGAAGGATGGTTGATCAGCTTGCGGAAATTGCTCATCGCAATCGGGTCCGTCACGGCAGGGACTGCTCCCAGTTCCAACAACCGCTCCACAATCTCGATAGCCGGGGACTCGCGGACATCATCCGTGTCAGGCTTGAATGCCAATCCCCATATGGCAATCCGTTTGCCCTGCAAGGAGCCGAGCGCGCGATACAGCTTGTCAATCACACCGAACCGTTGATGATTATTCACTTCCACGACCGATTTCAACAGCTTGAAGTCATACTCTACATTTCCGGCAATCTGAATCAGCGCCTTCGTGTCTTTCGGGAAGCAGGAGCCGCCATAGCCGATCCCAGCTTTCAAGAAAGAGCCGCCTATTCGCTTGTCCAGTCCCATTCCTCCGGCTACTTCCGTAACATCCGCGCCCACCTTCTCGCACAGATTGGCTATCTCGTTAATAAAAGAAATTTTCGTGGCAAGGAAGGCATTCGAAGCGTATTTGATCATTTCAGCGCTGCGTATGTCAGTAATGACAATCTGATTGGTGAGCGGCTTATGCAGTTCGGACAGGCGATCTGCTGCCTTATCGCTCTTGGTCCCAATTACGATCCGGTCCGGGTTCAGCGTATCCGAGACGGCAGTACCTTCTCTCAGAAATTCAGGGACAGAAGCGATGTCAAACGCGTGGATGGTGTGGCGAGCAATGATCTCCTCGACTGTCTCATTCGTGCCGACTGGAACGGTGCTTTTGACCACGATAACTTTGTAGCCGTTCAGATTCGCTCCAATCTCGCGGGCTACCGCTTCGACAAATTGCAGATCTGCTCCGCCTCCAGGCAGCGGTGGCGTTCCAACCGCAATAATGACAACCTCAGCCTCCTGAATCGCTTCGCCAAGATCCGTCGTATATTGCAAATGTCCGCTCTCCATGCAAGCATCTGCCAGTTCCTTCAATCCTGGCTCGTAGATCGGGATGACTCCTGCCTTGAGCGTAGCGATTTTTTGAACATCTTTATCCACACAAATAACCTCATTGCCCAGATGCGCATAGCATACTCCTGATACAAGTCCTACATATCCGGTTCCGATTACCGTAATTTTCATACCTCTCCACTCCTGATTGATCAATTTTTTTACGCTGAAACCTTTTATCACACACTCATTCGCTCAGCTACAATATCGTTTCCAAATAATAGAGCATGGCCGATCGGATTTCCGACATTCGACTCTGACAGCTCTCTTTCGTCTCTGAACGGCATCCAAAAAACAGCTTGAGCGTCGGAGACGCACTGGAGAGACGAATAACGCACCATGCCCCGTCATCAAAGACATAGCGGATCATATCTGCTCTTGGCAGATCAGTCTGAAAGACTCCATCTCTCCCTGCCTCTCTTTCCTTGCCTTCACGGTAATCGGTGAGCTGCTTGACCTGAAGCAGGCCGATCTGACGCGGGAATTCTCCTCTAAGCCTTGCCATCGTATTGCGTACCCGCTGCCAGCCCTCCAGTCCCTTATAGGACATATGGATTTCGTCTTCCAGATGATAGCCGAACGTTCTGTACAACCTATTCAGCTGGCTCCAAATCGATAGTTTCTTCCCCTTGTAGTAGGCGGCCATCTCGACGGTAAGCATGAGAGTCTGCAGCGCATCCTTGTCACGAACGAATACTTCAGGCAAAAAGCCGCCGTTCTCGTCGTAGGCAAACAAATAGCTGCTCTCTCCCAAGTGCTCCTGCTCCGCAATTCGCATCGCAATGTAATTGAAACCCGGCAGTGTCTGTTCAATTGCCATCCCGTATTTCCTGGCAATTTCTCTGCTCAGGTTCGTGGTCAAAATCGTTGTATAAAATATCCCTTCCCCTTGCTTGTGCCGGATATCGCGCTGCTTCAGCAGCTTGCGCCTCATCCCAATATAATCAAGCAGCAGGCTGCCAAGCTGATGGGGAGTCAACTGTTCATATTCACCTTCGCCGCTGCGCACCAGCACCCCCAGCTCCTGGGACTCAGGATCAACGGCCAGCACAAGCTCCGCATCGCAGGCATCCGCCTGGATCAGCGCATGGCGGTAGACGTCTTTTTCCTTCGGATCGGGATTTTTCAGCGTCAAAAATAACGGATCGGGATTCGCTTGCTCATTTACGCAGTACACTTCTTTGCAGCCTACCGTCTTCAACAGCCTGGAGATGACGGCGCCGCTTGAACCGTGCAGGGGCGTATAGACAATTCTTAGATTGGAAATATATTTTTTCTTCAGATGGGCCGGCTGAAATACCTCAAGCACCTGCCCGTAATAAGCTTCGTCCACTTCGCTGCCAACCTCGATCAGTCTTCCCATGCGAACAGCCTCATCCGAATCCATGACGGGAATGCCAACGTCATCTTCCAGAATATCCAGGCGATGAGACAGCTTGCCAGCCTGCTCGGCCTGCATGACTGACCCATCCTCCGTAAAGATCCTGAAGCCGCTGTATTGGTACGGCGAACACCCGGCCGCGATCATGATGCCGGCTGCCGCATGCAGCCATCTGATGGCGAAGGACAACTCGGGGGTCGGACGGGCCTCGCTGAACAGATGCACCTTGATTTCGTTGTGAGCCAGTACCCGCGCCGCCTGCTCGGCGAATTCTCGTGAGAGTACACGATTGTCGAAGGCAATGACAACCCCTCGCTGCGCTTGAGCAAATCCTCCCTCCCGAATTTCATCCGCAAGCGCCTGTGCCAGACGCCGCACGGTAAAAATATTCATCCGGTTCGTGCCCGCTCCGATTTTCTCCCGCAGGCCGTCCGTTCCGAACTCCAATTGTTTGTAGAAACGGTCGGTAATTTCCCCGGCTTTCAGCTCACCCAGTTCTTTGCGAAGGTAAGCAGGCAGACGGGCCCGTTTCCAGCGCTTATAGCGAATCTGTATCGCATGGTCTAACTGCTCGGCTATGGCATTCATATTTCCTTATCTCCTTCAGGTTGTACAAAACTGCAAAATTGGCTCCCATTCTAACCCAAGCCGGACAATGTCGTCCTCATCCAGCTGCGAACCCCGCATCACTTCAATGACTTCCATATCCGACAGGGCGTGCAAAGCATGCTTGCACCCCGCAGGAATCTGGATAACATCCCCGGCTTTGACGTCATGGTAGCGGTGATCAAGCACCATCTGCCCTTCGCCCGATACGATAGTCCACACTTCGGAGCGCCCGTTATGATAGTGATAGCTGAAATTTTTCCCGGCATTCAGGCTGACACGCTTGGTTATAACCTGATCCCCTTCAGGACTTTCCATATGGTCCAGAACAAAATACCGTCCCCATCTTCGTTCCTCGAACATTGGACGGTGGTCATCATGCTTCATGACGTCCTTGATTCTGGGACTCGAAGCCTTGTCTGAGACTAATATCCCGTCAGGGCTGGCAGCGACCACCACATTCGACAGACCAATGACCGTTATGGGCACGCCAAGCTCATTGACAATATGCGTGTTTTCCGAGTCTTCCGTCATTTTGCCATTGCCAAGAAGAGTCACTCCCATTTCCTCGGTCAATGTGTTCCAAGTCCCCAGGTCCTTCCAAAACCCGTCATAAGGTAAAGCAACAATGCGCTGCGCCTGTTCAACCACTTCATAGTCAAAGCTTGTTTTCCGCAAAGTACCGTACTGCTTGAGCAACTCGTCATACTGAATCGGCAGCCGCTTCTCGATCAGCAGATTGATCAGATAACCCAACTTGAAAGCAAATACGCCGCAATTCCACATGGCCGATTGTTCAATCAGAGCCTCCGCCTGAGCGGCATTCGGCTTCTCAGTAAAGCGGCTGACATGGTAATAGGCCTCTTCAGCCTGGCTGTCCGGCTCGGCAAGCTGAGCTTCCGGCACGATATAGCCATATTTTTCAGAAGGGTAGGTCGGTTTTACGCCAATGAGCGCAAGCTCGGCAGCGGAGTGCTTGAGCACTTGCTCCAATTCATGCACCTTGGAGAAAAATGAAGTTTCCACGTACGGATCGACTGGCAAAATCGCCACGGCCTCGTCCAATCTCATGCCAGCTACCGAGTACAGATAGACGGCAGCCAGCGCAATGGCTGGAAACGTATCCCGGCGCTCCGGCTCCATAATGATCGGCACATCCAGCCCGACATGGCTGCGAAGCAATTCCTCCTGCGCCGCTCCGGTTGCGATAAAAGCATTATGCTGCAACCCGGCCTCACCGAGCTGCCGCCATACTCTCTCTACCATGGATTCTTTTCTGTCGGCAGGGCCTTGCAAAATACGTAAAAACTGCTTGGAGCGGGCATCATTGGATAGCGGCCACAGCCGCTTCCCCGAACCGCCTGACAGCAAAATCAGCTTCATCCGCTTCCTGCTCCTTTCCTAATTAACAAGCTTGCGCTTCACTTATGATGAAAGCGCGCGCTGCTTTTGTTTTTGACGCTGCTTTTGTTCCCTCATCCAGCGTAGAAACCGGGTTGCGCTGGATTGGAGCGGCTCCACCCTGTCGATCAACCTTACAAGGCAAAGCACGGCAAAGCGGTCTGGCCGCCACTGCTGTCCAAGGCTGATTCGGATCATCTGCTGCGCCTTCTTCCAATCGTTATTGCGCCACAGCGCAACTTTACCCAGTTGAAATACTCTCCCGGCCAACCGCTTGGAGCGCCGCATGAAAAAGATGCTGTGCGGTCCGAAACGATCGATCCAGTCGGCTCCTTCCTGGATGCGCTGTTCAATATTTTGACGGCCAAGCTCGGCCAGATATTGCTGAATCATCATTTTGTCCACCGATGCGCTGACACCGTCCGGGAGTGTATAACGCCGGTACAAAGTCTCATGGACGGTACCAAACTTTGTAATCAGCGCCATCCGCAGCCACAAGTCGAAATCCTGCGTAAAGGTGAACAGCGTCCGATAGCCGCCTGCCTGCTCATACACCTCCCGGCGGAACATAACCTCGCCGTGTGTGTATACATTCTCCCGCAGCAACTGCTGGAGCGGCGGCTCCTGCTCGTTCAGCTTGTGAAACACCTCCGATGCACCCGTGAGCGTGTCGACATTATCGACAGCGCAGCCGACAATTCCGATCGCCGGGTTGCTGTCGAGCACCCGGACCTGCTCTTCAATCCGCCGCGGATAGGAGATATCGCCCGATCCGTGGATTGCGATGTAGTCGCCTTTGCTGCGCTTGACTGCCTCGATGATGGAGTTTGTGAAGCCTCTGTTGCTATGGGTGATCACTTGCAGACGGGGATCGTGGAAAGTTTGGAGCCGCTTAAGCGTTCCGTCTTTGGAGCCATCATCGACAGCAATAATTTCTACATCGCTGTAGGTCTGATCCAGCAGGCTCTGAATGGATTCCTGCACCTGATTCTCCCGGTTGTAGTAGACCGTCAGTATGGAAACCTTCATCCTTTTCAACTCCACTTGGTTTCTAATTTCAAACACCGCTGCGCGGGCAGATTCATTCCTCCGATCGCTGTTGCTTGACGGATTCTCTCGATTTTCTTAACCCTTACAGGGTAAGAATCCGCCCGCAAAGGCGAACACTTCGTTTCTACGGCATGATTCTGCCCGCTCCGCTCCTGCTTGTGCTGCCATGCTTAATCGAATACTTTTGCGTCGTAATTGCAGACGCCGCTGCGCTTGACTGAAACTTCACAGCTTAACTGCAAACACCGCTGCGCGGGCAGATTCATTCCTCCGATCGCTGTTGCTTGACGGATTCTCTCGATTTTCTTAACCCTCTACAGGGTAAGAATCCGCCCGCAAAGGCGAACACTTCGTTTCTACGGCATGATTCTGCCCGCTCCGCTCCTGCTTGTGCTGCCATGCTTAATCGAATACTTTTGCGTCGTAATTGCAGACGCCGCTGCGCTTGACTGAAACTTCACAGCTTAACTGCAAACACCGCTGCGCGGGCAGATTCATTCCTCCGATCGCTGTTGCTTGACGGATTCTCTCGATTTTCTTAACCCTTTTCAGGGTAAGAATCCATCCGCAAAGGCGAACACTTCGTTTCTACGGCATGATTCTGCCCGCTCCGCTCCTGCTTGTGCTGCCATGCTGCAAGCAAAATCTTGCAAGCATAAAGTGGAAGAAATCTATCTTCCACCAATCTCTTTCCCTACCTCTACCAAATTAATGGTGCTGCTTTTGCGGAGGGGAAAAGGTCGTCCAGAGAAGCGCAGCGTTCGCATTTGCCCCCGAATGGCTTGCTTAAGCCAGTCGATTCCTGTTCATTCGGGGGCAAGAAGCGATCGGAGGACGATCTTTTCACCGCAGCAACCTGCCTGCAACCATCAATGGTGGTGCTGCTTTTGCGGAGGGGAAAAGGTCGTCCAGAGAAGCGCAGCGTTCGCATTTGCCCCCGAATGGCTTCCTTTAGCCAGTCGATTCCTGTTCATTCGGGGGCAAGAAGCGATCGGAGGACGTTCTTTTCTCCGCAGCAACCTGCCTGCAACCATCAATGGTGGTGCTGCTTTTGCGGAGGGGAAAAGGTCGTCCAGAGAAGCTCAGCGTTCGCATTTGCCCCCGAATGGCTTCCTTTAGCCAGTCGATTCCTGTTCATTCGGGGGCAAGAAGCGATCGGAGGACGATCTTTTCTCCGCAGCAACCTGCCTGCACCATCTGCACCATCTACACCATTAAGACTTCCGGCTCCATTTCAATGCCCAGCGATTTCAGCACTTTTTCCTGCATGAGCGTCATCAGTTCCTTGACATCGCGCGCAGTGGCCGTACCCAGGTTAATGATCCAGTTGGCATGGACGGTGCTGATCTCGGCGCCGCCGATCCGGTGACCTTTAAGGCCAACTTCCTCGATCAGACGGCCCGGATGCGGACCTTGCGGCGGGCTTTTGAATGTGCTGCCGACGGTAGCCACATTGAGCGGGAATTTGCCCTTGCGGATCGCCGCCGCCTGCTTGGTGCGCTCCATCACCTGCGGCTGGTCGTCGTTGTAGACAACATGGAACTCAGCGCGCAAAATAACAACTGAACGCCCCAGCAGCGAGCTGGAACGGAATGCAAGGCCAAGGTCCTTGGCCTCTTGATACTGCAGCCTGCCTTCTTCATCAAGATACGTCACTGATTTGAGAACCGAGGACGTCTCCTTGCCGATACAACCGGCATTCATGATGACCGCTCCACCGACAGTGCCGGGAATGCCTGCCATGAACTCAAAGCCGCTGCCGCCCTCTTTGGCCATTGTCAGCGCCAACTTGGGCAACAATACTCCGCTGTCCGCCTGGACGACGCCGTCGCTGACAGTAAAGTTTTTCATTTTTTTCCCGACATGAATGACGACGCCGTCGAAGCCGGCGTCATCGACGAGCACGTTGGAGCCATTGCCGATAACCAGCACCGGCAGCCCCTCATGACGGCAGCGGGAATAGATTTGCTCAAGCTGCTCCACACGGTCCGGGGCAATATAATAACGGCATGGTCCGCCCACGCCCATCGTTGTAATCTGCTTGAGAGGGAATCGCTCCTCCACGATGCAGGACAAATCGTTAAACATGAACTCTCATCCCCGTTCTAAAATAATTCTTTGGCAGATACTGTAACGTTGGTCCCGCCAGCGCGCTCCTGCGGCTGCCACTGTCCTTCGCCTATTCGACCCAACGGCGGACCATTGCGAGATGTGCCAAAAGCTCGGAACATTCGCCCAAGCTTCAGGTTCAACTGCTCCAGATTGTACTGCACCTCGACAATTCGTCGTCCCGCATCGCCCATTTGGCGCCTGCGCACCGGATCTTCCGCCAGCTCGGCAATTTGCTGGGCCAGCTTTTGCGCATTGCGCTCCGGAGCAAGGAAGCCGCTCACGCCGTCCTCAACTAATTCCGGAATGCCGCTATGATGTGTCGACAGCACTGGCAAGCCGCATGCCATGGCCTCCATAATGGCGACCGGAATCCCCTCCTGATCACCATCAGATCCTGTTACACTCGGAGCGAGGAACAAATCGGCCTTGGCAATCAATTGTTTGACTTCCTCATGGTTTTTCGCACCCAACAGCCGAATGCGATCCCCGGCCTCGCTCTGCTCGATCAGTTGCTCAAGCTGCCCTCGCTGCGGACCATCGCCAATAATGTCGTAGCGGATATCTTTGCCGAGGCGAATCGCTTCAATAGCGGCTCGAACTGCATAGTCCAGCCCTTTTTTCTCGACCAGTCTTGCTATGGACAGCAACCGCACAGGCCCTTGTCCGATCTTGTTAGACTGAGTAAACTGATTCGGATCAATCCCCATCCGATGAATCGCGATTTTCTCTTCAGGACAGCCCATCGCTACCAGTTCGGTACGCCAACGTCTGCTGATCGGTAGGAACAGGTCGCCCTTCTTCAGCAGCCGGCTGTATACATTGCGGCCGTAGCTTTTAATATATGCGCTCATATCAAAGCCATGGAAGGTCGTAACCAGCTTGCCGCCAAGCAGTCCCTTCTCCTTGAGAAACAGCCCGAGGTTTCCGTTTTGACCGAAATGGCAGTAAATGATATCGTAGTTCCGGTTTTGGCTCCCGCCGTTCTGTTTGAGCAACGTCAGCGCCGCATAAAATTGCTTCATGGATAGCGCATCCTGCTTGTACTTGAACACATTGAGCGCATCCAGCAGTACGGACGGACCGCGATGCAAATTCACGGGCAGCAGATACAGCGAAGACAACAGCCGCTTAAGCTTTCCCTGCGGCGGGTTGAAATAGGTGCATCTCTCAAGCAGCCCATAGCGAATCACATCCGGATGCATGTTCCCCTCTCCCCTCGTCCAGTTCGCATATATGTCGACCTCAAACCCCTGATCGATCAGCCCCGTAATCTGGTTCAGCACAAAAGTTTCGGAAAGCGCGGGAAAATATCCGACCACAAATGCGATTCTCATTCGCTATCCAACCTCCCTTTTCTTCGAGTATTCAATTCACACCCGGAATGGATCATTTTTATGTTTTTATGCATATAGCGGGACATCGTACACCCCGCGCAGCTCCCAGCGCGCGGTGGAGCGATACGTGTTGGCAGTCAGCCGCACGCATGGTGACGATCCAGCTATACGCCGCCCAACTTATTTAAAATCGCTTACGCTTAACCGACCGTCTGGCGGCGGAGTTTGCCGCGAATGAATGCCGCCTTTTGCACCAGCTCCGACCAATCGGAACGATTCAACAGCAGCAGTTCGGCTACGGATACCTTTTCCCTGCGCACGTACAGCAGCACGAACACAGCTCCGGCCAAGGTATAGGAGATCGCAGACGAGATTGCGGCTCCAGTAGCGCCATAAGTCGGGATGAGCAGGAAGTTCAGTCCGATATTCGCAACCAGCGATGCAATCGACACATTCAACGAAAATAATGGATAGCCGCGTCCGGACATCTCCGAATGGAGCAGCTTGACAATGACAAAGCTCAAGATGCCCGGAAGCAGCCAGCGGATCACCGTAACAGATCCGTCAAAAGCCTTTCCGTACAGCAGGCCGACGATGACAGGCGCGAATACCCAGAACAACAGGCCAAAGAGAACAAGCAGCGGCACTAGAAAACGGATCAGCTTGAGCGTCCGGTTCACCGATGTTTTCTCGGATGAGGCATTTGCTCCCTTGGAGAACAAAATCATGCCGACCGCAGCCGGGAGCTGCCAGATCATCTCCGCCAGATTCGTTCCAACCGAATATACGCCGACTGCCGTCGCGTTCGTGTACGCCTCCAGGATGATGATATCGAGCCGATAGTTAAGCTGAAGCACAAACAGCGCCACTGCGAAGGAGAAGCCTTTGCCGATCATCGCTGACATAACAGGACGGTTAAATGCAAGCCCGATCGGAACATCCTTTACCGCCCTCCAGCAGTAATAGAATGTAAAGACAGCCATTAGCAGTTGGGTCAAGGCAGCGCCCATCACTCCAAGCCCCCACAAACCGACAAGGACGATCAAAATCCCAAAATTACAGACCGTCTTCAAAATCTCCGCCTTGTTCAAGCTGCCGATTCGCATCTTGCCCTGCATAACGCCGCGCAAAAATTGGATGCCCAGGTTGACCGGGATAATCAGCAAAAAGACAAGCATCAGCCAAACACTGTATCGGTCACCGTATTGCAAATAGAAGATCAGACCGACGACCGACATGCACAGCACGGAGGCAAAGATCCATACCATCGCGAGCGAGGAGACGATTTCCTTCTCCGGGTACGTTTTTTTACCAATAAAAAAAGCAGTCGATTGCCGGATGCCAAGATCGGCAATCGTGATGACCAGAGTCGGAATAACCAGGAGGGCAGTCAGTATTCCTTTACCCTCCGGGCCAAGCAGCCGAGCCGTCACGACCGATACAAGGAATGCGCCGAACAGCACCGCCATTCGGGTCATTAAAGTCGTTATAATTTGAAACAGAGTACTCTGTCGGTTCAAGGTGTAATCCTTTCGATCTGCGCGCCCAGTGCGGTGAACAGCTCGACGAAATTGCCGTACCCTCTCTCCAATTGATAGAGATTCGTAATTCGGGTCTGCCCTTCAGCGCCCAGTGCGGCAACCGCCACCGCTGCACCTCCGCGAATATCTGTCGCGATAACGTCCGCGCCGTAGAGCTTGTTTTGCCCGTCTATGATTGCAAGCTGTCCTTGTGCGCCATTCACGCATTTGAAATCGCCCTCGACCACGCTGATTTTGGCGCCCATCTTATTCAACTCGTCACAATATGCGAAGCGTCCGTCGAGAATCGTCTCCTTCAGCACCGAGCGCCCGCGAGCGGTAGCCATCAGCGCCGTATGCAGAGGTTGAATATCGGTATGGAACGCCGGGTATGCGGCCGTCTCCACATCCACCGTCTGCAGCGTGCCAGCCCACTCGACATGAATGCCGCCTGGCCCGTCGGCAATCATCAGTCCGGCACGGCGCCATGCAGCTACCTCGGCGTTCAGTACCGATACGCTGGCGTTGCCGATAACGGCACTTCCTTTGGTAACCCCGACCGCCGCAATAATCGTGGATGCAATAATGCGGTCGCTCATCACGGTATGCTCGGCTGCATGCAGCTTGCCGACACCGCGAATGCGCAGGCTGCTCTCATCCGCCCAGACAATATCCGCACCCATGCCTGTCAGCAAGGAGATGACGTCGACGATTTCCGGATTTCTCGCTGCATTGCGAAGCGTCACCACGGAATGGGAGCTGACCGCTGCGAACAGCACATTCAGGGTCCCTCCGAATGTCGGATAGTGGAAACGCAGTTCTACTTCCTGATCCGGCTCGCTTTCCTTCAAGTGCAACCCAAGATCGCTCTCCTCCATGGCATAACCAAGCTCCTGCAAGGCAAACAAATGCAAGTCATGCTTGCGGTTGCCGATGCTGCAGCCCCCTGGAAGCGGCAGGAACAGCGATTTGCTCCATTTGGCCGACAAACCAAGCAGCAGCAGGGAATGCCGAATCTTGCCCGCAAGCTCAGCGTTCAGTGTACCACCCTTCCAATTTTTACCTGAGCAATGTAATGTGCTGCCTTCCATGCGAATGTCCGCCCCTGCCTCCCGCAGAAGGCGCACCAGTTGCTTGACATCATTGAGGTCCACCGGAACGTTATGCAACGTAACTTCCTCTTCGGACAGACAGGCCGCTACGATTGAGGGCAGCGCCGAGTTTTTAGCGCCGGGGAGGCTGACCATTCCTTTCAGCGGAACACCCCCTTGAATTTGCAAGTAAGGCTCCAATATATCGGAATACTGCTTTTTTAATGCCAGCACCATTTCTATTCCTCTCCTTTATCTGTATCGATCGTATTTAAGCCTCAGTTGGCGTTTTGCTATTTCCGTTTCCTAATGGAAATCTCTCTATCCTGTATCCATCTGCTATTCTGTATCCGCCCGCCGTCAACCGAAGGGCTGCACGGCAGCCAGCCTTTCATTTATCCGAAAACGGACGTCTCCCGTCAGGCGCGCTCTTGTCTTTGGCGGCTGATACGGGCTGCAGGGCGTCTGACTGCTTGCTTCTTATCCAGCGTCTGTTCGATGCGCTGTCTCAGCTCTGCAATAAAGCGCTGCTCATTGAAGCCACGCGCATATTCGCGAATGATTTCCTGATTCCAGCGCTCCCCTTCCAGACGTTCCAGCGCCATCTTCAGAGAATCCGGCGTCTGCCGATCAAAGAACAGCCCGTTCAGCCCTTCCCTGATCGTATCCAGTGCGCCGCCGCCCCGGAACGCAATGACCGGACGCCCGCAAGCATTGGCCTCAAGCGGCGTAATGCCGAAATCCTCGATGCCGGGGAACAGCAGCGCCTTGCAGTGCGCCATATAGCCGGTCACTTCCTCATCGCTCAGCCGACCCATGAACTGGACCGTGCTGCCGGCCATCGCTTGCAGCCGCCCTTTGTCCGGGCCGCTCCCGATAATGATCAGCTTCTTCCCGGCTGCCGAGCACGCTTTTACCGCCAGATCTATCCGCTTGTACGAAACAAGACGTGACACAACCAGGAAGTAGTCTTCCTCCGGCGGTTTGACCGGCTCGCTCTTCTCGAACCGGTCCACATCCACTGGCGGGAAGATCAAGTCCGAGGCCATATCGTAGCAGTCGCGAATACGCTGCCTGACGATTGTGGAGTTGGCAATGAGCAAATCCACATCCCGCGAATTACGGCGATCCCACCGTCTGAGCAAGCCTGTGGTCAGCTTGGAGAGCTTTTTGGCCCAGCCGGGTGCAGAAACATCATTCATATAGGTGTCAAAATCCCAGGCGAAGCGCATCGGCGTATGACAGTAGCAGACATGCACCGCATGCTTCGGCTTCCTGACGCCTTTGGCATATGCGCTGCTTGAGCTGATGACCAGATCATAATCGTCCAGTTTCACCGAGCGGACCGCGAAGGGATAGAGCCAGAAGAACAGCTTGAAGTACCGCTGGATGCCCGGTATATGCTGCATCCAGGTCGTACGAATTGAGGCTCCCTTCAGCTCCGGCAGCAGCTTCTTCTCATCGACGATGGTCGTATAGATTGGCGCGTCGGGGAACAATCGGCGGAAGACCGCGACCACGCGTTCCGCTCCGCCCATCTGGTTCAAGTAATCATGTACAATAGCAACACGCAATCGTTCCATTACGCCATCTCCTTTATTTCTCCACGGCCTGTCTGCAGACTGGATCTACCTTGCCGAACGTCCCGGTAGACTTCCTCGATGCGGCGGGAGGTCCGATTAATATCGAACATTGCCTTAGCCTTCAGCTCTGCGTTGCAGCCCAGCCAGTTGCGCAGTCCGGGCTTGTCGTACAGCCGTTTGATTTCCGAGGCCAACTGCTCTGCTTCGCCAACCTCATAGAGCAGCCCGTCCTCCTCATGCTTCACAATTTCGGTCACGCCGCCTGCGGCCGTAGCCACGACTGGTACGCCTTGGGACATGGCCTCAATAAGTACCCGGCCAAACGGCTCGTTGTCCGAGCATAATAAAAGGAGCTCCGCAGCATTGCAAAGCTCCAGCACATCGTTTCGAAATCCGGTAAATCGCACCCGGTGCGCAATACCCAGCTCTTCCGCCAGTTGCTTCAAACGAACGTCATACTGCTTGTTCTCTTCCCTGAATTTCGGCTCGCCGACAATCCAGAGAACCACATCGCAGCCTTGATCGAGCAATGTCTTCAAGGCTAGAAGCGCATCCTCCTGCCTCTTCCATGGTGCAATCTGGCCAATTAGCACAAGGACAAAGGCAGAAGCGCTGGTCTGCAACTCCTGCCGAAGCTGCCTGTGGTATTTGGTTCGCGAAAACTGATCTGTTTCCACCAGTTCGACGCCGTTATGGACGATGCAAGATTTGACAGCAAGCGCTGGGCTTCGGAACCCCTGGAATACTGCACTGGAAATACCGATCAGACGGCTTGCACCGAGCCGGGCAAGCAGCCTGATCCCGAGGCCCACTGGCCCGGACGGCGGCATATCGCGAATATGCCAGATGACTGGCTTGCGGTGCAGCCAACGGAACATGGAGGCCATCATGCCGGCCCGCAGTGAATTGGCATGTATCAGATCAATGCCTTCCTCCTTCACCGCGCGAGCCAGCTTAACCCCGCCCCAGGCCATGCCAAGCAGTCCCTTGAGCAGCTTAATCGGATTCTTGCTCATTCGTGCCCGGTAGCTTGGCAGTTCCACATAGGGAAGGCCTGCGCTCCGGGCCCTGTCGGCAAGCTCCCCGGCTGGTGCAAACAGCCTTATATCCGTCCGCTTCATATGTTTGGCCGTCAGGAGCATACTGATTTCAGCACCGCTGACCGTGCTCGTATGGTTAAAAAACGCAACCTTGATCATGATTACTCCTTCCTTCTTTGCATCCTCAATGTTGACGGACAGCAGCTTTGCTCCGTATATTCGGATTCAAATGTCCCTGCACACGGCGTTTTACGTATGATTGCCCGCTCCGATCCCGTTCCGGCTTTGCAGCTTCAGCTTCACTTTGTCGTAAAGCTTGCGCGACATCGCCGATAACGGCTGTTCGATAATGAAATAAGCAATAACGCCGGTTACGACAGAGAAGATGATAATGAGCATAATGCAAAGCGGAAAGCCAAGCTTATCGAACAGGCCAAGCTTGTTCATGACCGTCGAGTACAAAATAGTTGCCGGCAAGTTCGTTACAATGATTGAATAGGAAGCATCGCCAAGCACATTGATGATGGGGGGCAGCCGCTTGACCTTCGTAAAGGCTGCTGCTCCATACAGAAGACAGAGCGATGCCGGCAAATAGATAAACTCCAGCGGGATCGGCGAACTGTAACTGTAGTGCAGCCACCAGTTCAGCGCGTAGCCAAGCACCCCTAGCGTAATGAAGCTCCCGCCAAAGCGGCTGCCGTATTTCATCACGATATGGGCGCAGAGCGCGCCTGCGATAAAGTTCACATTGTAATGGCTGAACACCAGACTGAACAGATTGCGGCTTGGCCCCGGATCAATAACCGCATACAAGGCAACGATGCCGATCAACTGCAGCGCAAACACCCATTTCATCAGCTTGGGACGCCACAGATAGAGCGCGAACAGCAAATAAAACAGGACGATATGACTCAGCGACCAGGTCGCTCCAAGAATCGGCGCCTGCTGGGGAAGCAGCAGCAATGAGGACACAATGACATTCAGACCAAACTCCGAACCGTTGCCGATATCCTCAAACAACCAGTAGACCGGCAGGCTGATCAACGTAAAGAACCAGACAAGCGGATAAATGCGCAGAAACCGTTTTTCCAAAAAGCCAGCAATTTTTTCCGGCTTGCCCAAATACGCCGAATAGACATAATAAATTAAAAAACCGCTCAGCGAGAAGAAAAAATCAACGCCTCCTGAGCGGTCAACCTTGTAAAAAAACTGAAACTGATCCGTATACTTATGCATGACAATACTCACATGGGAAATTAAAATGAGCAGCGCGACGACGGCGCGATACGCCTGCACAATTTCCAACCGTTCTCTTTTCATCCCATTCACTCTTTTCCATCCAATCCATTCGACTCCGGCATCAGGGCCAGCGCAGCGAACAGCCAGAAGGCTATCGCATTAAAACCGCTTAAAGAGCCGACGAATAAAAAGATCACCAGAATCTGTACATACATCGTGCTCGACAACGCTTTGAAATTCAGATTTGGCCCTTTCCTGGCCGCTTTGTACATCAGAATCATGGCCATCAAGAAGCAAAGAGTCCCGGCTGCCCCGAAATTCGATAAAATCGCCAGGTAGCCGTTATCCACACTTTGCATGCCTGCAAAGCTGCCCTTATCACCCAAAATGGTGCTCCTGCCGATGCTTCCGAAGCCTTGTCCAAGCGGATTCTTCATAATCATCGGCAGCGCCTTGCTGAACATCCCCAGCCGGTCATTGTAGGAATAATCCTCCTGAATGCTGCCCAGTGTCGTAACCCGGCTTGATATCCGATCCATGCCCGGAATATACGGCATAAGCTGCCAACCGGCAGCGGCAATAACTGTGATTATAATCAGCGAGCGCAGCCTGTTCTTCGACTTGGAAAACAAGATGCTTGCAGCAAGCGCAACAATCAGCGTGATCCATGCTCCCCTGACAAGCGTAATGGAAAGTGCGGAGATGACGATCAGCACGCCGGCAAGACCGAATGGGCTGCGCCAGGAACGATTCATGATCATCGGTACGAGCGCCGTACACAAAAAGATCGCGAACGGCACCTGCGAATTCAACGTGGAAAACACGCGAAAGCCCATAGGCTCAGCCTTGCCGATCGAGGCCATGTCCGCACCTACCAGCCAGAAATGATCCCATGCAGGCAGTACCATATACTGAATCCAGGCATAGACCGAACAGAGAACCGCAAGCCCGGTATACACCTTGATTACCATTGTCCGCCATTCATCGGTGTGCTTCACTGTAATGAGGTACAGAAATACCAGCAGCGGGGTGACCGTATTCAGCACGGCAAAAGCCCCGGATGCTTTATTGAATGCAATCCCCAGTATGGAAGCATAGGCATAAGCCGCCATCAGCAAATAGACCGATACGCGGCTGTAAATCTGACCTTTGAGCGGCTTCATCGCCAAAAGCAAGGCCACGCTTGCGATTTGAGGAATCAGGCTGATCAGCGAGACCTCCGTATACGTGCCGGTCATCCAATCTGCGATTCGCCGCACCTCAGGTCCAACAATCCATAAGCTGATCACATAAGGCAAAGCATACTGCGATTTGGTTAAAGAAAGTACAAAAGCTGGCATTACAAATAGAGCAAGTATGGATAGCTGGAACATGAGTTCTGTGTTTCTGACCGTCATTAATCCCAACCCGGACGCGAGCGCCAGCAGAATCGCTGTCCCCCCCGTAAGCTTCAGGATTGATCCCGGTTTTTCAAATATGTACACGTTCACCATCCATCCTTATTGAAGATTCCTTATCACAAATCCGTCGGGATTAGTAGGCGCTGTTCGGAAACAAAATGACCTTGACGGTCAGCACTAATATTTTGAGATCGAGCAGCATGCTGCGATTGCGGATATACTTGAGATCAAGTTCCACCATCTGGGCGAAACTGAGTTCATTCCGCCCGCTTACTTGCCACAGGCCGGTACAGCCCGGTGTAACCGCGAGCCGCTGCCGGTCATAATTCGTATACGCCTCAACCTCTCTGGGCAGAGGCGGCCTCGGGCCGACCAGCGACATCTCCCCCCGCAGTACGTTGAGCAGTTGCGGAAGCTCGTCGATGCTAGTCTTGCGAATGAAACGTCCGATCCTCGTAATTCGGGGATCGTCTTTCATTTTGAACATCGCACCTTCTACTTCATTATGCTTCAGCAGCTTCTCCAGCTGTGCCTCGGCATCGTGCACCATCGACCGGAATTTGTACATCCGAAATGTCTGGCCCTGCTTGCCCACACGAATCTGGCTGAACAGTACCTTGCCCTTCGGATCTTCCAATTTGATGCATATGGCAACGATGAGTAAAAGTGGCGAGAGCAGCACGAGTCCCACTCCCGAAGCGGTTACATCAAGGGCGCGCTTGCAAAGCATGTACAAACCACGCTGCCTGATTCTGCTCTGACGGAATTCCTTGCGATAGGGGGAAGAAGACCAGGCGGCCTCCCCCTCATTATGTCCTGGAGGTGTCATGTCCGCTCACCCCTCTTTCAGCAAAAGAGGCTTCATTCGCTCTTTTTCCATCAGTTCTTCAAGTGCGGACATCAGCGGACTTTGAAGCTCTTCGTTCCGGAGTGCAAAACCCAAGCTCGTTAGAATAAATCCTAGCTTTTCACCGACGTCATAGCGAACCCCCTCAAAATCATATGCATACACAGATTGTGATTCATTCAATTTTTGTATGGCGTCCGTTAACTGGATTTCGCCACCGGCACCCACCTCTTGATTTTCAAGATATTGAAAGATTTCCGGCGTCAGTACATAGCGTCCCATAATGGCCAAATTGGAAGGCGCCTGTCCTTTTGGCGGCTTCTCGACAAAACGGCTCACTTCATACAGTCGGCCGAACTTTTGCGACGGGGCAACAATACCATAGCGATGCGTCTGGTCATCGGACACGCTTTGCACCCCGATGACTGATTTTTGGGTTCTCTCATATTGCTCGGCAAGCTGGCGAATGCAAGGCTTGTCCGCCTGTACAATATCATCGCCCAACAGTACGGCAAACGGTTCATTGCCGATAAAATTACGGGCGCACCATACGGCATGGCCGAGCCCTTTG
Organism: Paenibacillus roseus; assembly: GCF_016424485.1. GTDB lineage: Bacteria > Bacillota > Bacilli > Paenibacillales > Paenibacillaceae > Paenibacillus_D > Paenibacillus_D roseus. The sequence goes on along the minus strand of NZ_JAELUP010000001.1, from coordinate 87,342 downwards.
GGCTCCTTCTGGCGAATATAGTGAATGTCCACGTTCGAAGAACGACGCACCTCGTCCAGCAGAGCAAACTTGCCTTTGCTGAACAGATTGTCTTCCAACTCAAATGCATGGTCAAAATGGTCTTCAATAGCGCGTTTGCCTTTGCCTGTAACAATAATAATATCCTCAATACCGGATTCAATGGCTTCCTCTACAATATACTGGATGGTGGGCTTGTCCACGATCGGCAGCATTTCCTTTGGCATAGCTTTGGTTGCGGGCAAGAAACGAGTCCCTAATCCGGCAGCGGGAATGATCGCTTTTTTTACTTTTTTCATCTTCCATCACCCAATCTTGTAATTTGTCTTGTTTGCTTCCTATTAAATTCCCAGGGCATCCAACCCCGCCTCTCATCACACCACTGACAATAATGTCTAAGGTCTTTCCAGACCCACAGCATGACCGAGTGCCTCCGGTGATATAGGTGCAGGAGGCATTACCTTCAGCATTGCTTGCCTGAGCAAGACAACATGCAGCATAAAAGTGGTTCTAATCTTGCTGAAAGCTGCGAGCTTTTGTCCGTGAATGAAAGCTATAACTTGTTGGAGCCGTAATAATAGTAATAGCCTTCGGCATTTTTACGGTTAATGTTGTTCAGCACAACGCCGAGGACTCTTGCCTTGACATGCTCCAGATTAGCCTTTGCCTTCAGTGCAGCGTCTTTCTTGACATTGCCAGAATCGATGACCAGCACGACGCCGTCGCTTTTTGCGGCGACAATCTGGGCATCGGTGACCAGCATAATCGGCGGTGTGTCGATAACGATGATGTCATAGAATTCCTTCGTCTTCTTAAGCAGAATGTCCATTCTTGCTGAAGCAAGCATCTCCGACGGATTGGGTGGCACAGGGCCTGCAGGAATCATGTTCAGGTTCGGAACGGAGGTCGAAACAATGACATCATTCAGATCCTTCTGATTGCTCAATACCGAGGTCAGCCCTTCGCGATTCGAGACATTGAAGATATGATGCTGTGTTGGCTTGCGCATATCGGCATCGATAAGCAGCACCCGTTTGCTGGATTGCGCATAAGTTACGGCCATATTGGCCGAAGTTGTACTTTTGCCTTCGTTCATTTTGGTCGATGTAACCATAATGACGCGAATGTTTTCCTCCAGATTGGAAAATTCAATATTCGTACGCAAAATTTTGTATGCTTCTGAAATTGGCGATTTCGGATTCGTCTCCGTGATGAGCGGCGCCTTAAGTTTCAACCGTGACATTGCCTTCCCTCCTCAAATGTTGCCCTGTCTGTTTCCGCCCTTGTTTAACGAGATCATTCTCCCGAATTTTTGGAATCACCGACAACGTAGGCAATCCGAGAACATTGCGGATATCCTCCTCTGTTTTCACCGTGTCATCCAGGTATTCCAGCAGGAAGGAAAGCCCGAGTCCAGCCATCAGCGACATTAAAAATGCAACAGCCAGGTTCAGCTTAATATTCGGAGATACCGGAGCAGTCGGAGCGGATGCATCTGCTTTGTTTAAAATCGAAACGTTATCCACCTTCATGAGGGTCGGAATTTCCTGTTGAAATACGCTCGACACCGCATTGGCAATGCTCGTTGCCCGCTCATAGGAATTATCTTTTGCCGTTACAGACATGACTTGCGTATCGTTAACGGAACTGACACTAACCTTCTCCACGAGTTCCCTCGCAGTCAATCCGAGTTCAGGATACTGCTCGACCACTTTGTCCATAATGCGCGGTGTCTTAATAATTTCCTTGTAGGTTTTCACCAGTTGAATATTGGAGTTGATTGTGCTCAAATCAAGCTTAGTCAGCAAATCATTTGGACTGCTCGTCTGGTTTACGATCAGCTTGGTTGAAGCTTCAAATTGCGGTTTAATGAAGTAGAGCGAATAAATACCTGTCGCCAGGCTTGCCGTTATAACCAACAACAGTATCAGCCACAACCTCTTTCTGATCACATTCCAATATTGTTTGAGTTCCATTAGGCTTTCCTCCGTTTACCTTGTTTGAGCATGCTGCGATTCGTTATGTATTTTGATTATTCTGAATATTGAAACTATTTTAAAGATATATGGCTTTACTAAAAGCTTTCCTGTCATCCCTGATTGATGGATGTCGAACATCGACTACGAATAATTATTCGTTTCGCGACCAACTAAGCAAAAAAATAAAGCCCCCTATCATTTCCCTCCATTCTAATGGCGGAGCTGCCTTCTCCTTGAATAGCCTAAATCCTTTTTACCCCTTATTGGGGTCACTTTCGTCAATATACGACTTTTTAAACGAATTTCTCAATAATATTCAATAAGGGAAAATGTCGATTTGATTATAATTCATTTCGAATAATTTTGTAAATATATATTTTTCTTCTCTACGGTTGATGTTTTTCAAAGCTTCTGTTGAGCTTTAGGACTGCCGCTTAATTTTTTTGGGGTGCATGAACATTCATAAATTCCTCTATCGTGCCTCCTCCGAGCACAAAATTCATCATATCCTCAAATGTACATTCTATGCCCTGCTTATGGAGCAGCCGGGTCATCAGATCAGCCAGATCAATCCTGGGCTTGTTCTCGGAAGGAACGAAACGCTTCTTGCTATAGTCAAATACCATCTCTTGTCTGATTGGATATTCCGTTTTATTGAGCCACTCCGATATGCTGTTTGTTGCCGTAGGCGCCTCGTTTCGATCCAATGAAGGATCAGTCGAAAGACGTTTCAGAAACTCTTTAACTTTCAGAGTCCGTTGTTTGCGTCTCATCATTACCTGGAAGCTGTCTGAAATCTGATCAATCTGCTCTGTAGCGATGTTATAAGTATTCATCTTGGCAAGCTGTTGTTGATTCATTTTCCTTTCATCTCCCTTTTCGACTAGTAGTCCAGCGAATAGTTATACATATTGAATAATTATAAAGCAAAATTTCCGAAAATAATGTCATTTTGTGTCGATTATCTGGTTTTGATCATTAAGACTATTTATTCCGTCTTTTTGACTAGAGTATTTTCTAATTATTCGTAATGAGTAATATTACCCTGATCAGTACTCGTTATGAGCAATTATGTGACAGTTTGTACCGATGAAGCATTTTGATGCGAGGCTTACAGCTCTTCCTTTCATTGATTTTACATACTAAACCCCTCAAAAATGTGGTATTTAAGCCGCAATTCGGCGTTTTAGAGGTTTTTAGCCCTATTTGCTAGTAAAGCCAGGTACACCAAGAATGCTTCACTCTCTTTGCCTAACCCGCCTTGAAAGGGGAATTACAACATGATTTTTCATATGCATTGTCATGCCTTGGGGCTGACAGTTGCACGGCTTTATTCCTATTTTGTTCAATCTGGGGGCTGCCCCTAGTGTGTCACAGCATACTCTTTATTAGAATTGTAAGCGCTTTAAATGAAGAGAGTATGAGAATATTTTTAGCTACCGCAACTACAACTTACTGCTCAAGACCTGTTCCAAATCTCATGATTCAGACTCTCCCATTCGTGCAGATACCTCCAATTTACCTAGTCTTATGCCACTGTCCAAAGCCCCCTTACAGAAGACTTAGATCATACCCGTTTTTGCCGTATGCTGTTTAACAGCCTGATCACATGGAATTACGGCCTTGCCTTGAAACTTGCGTATACAAAAGGAAGGATTTATTGTGAAATAAATCACATACTAGTATAAGATGAACCGTTATAATAAAAGCATAAGGATGAAGCACACACACCTTTATAATAGAAGCTTTAAAAGGAGAGGATCACGATGACTGCGCAAACTAAAATGGATTTAACTCGTTTTTACCTTCACTATTGCTATACTTGCCAGGACGCAGACAAATGCGAGACGGAGGAAGCATGCAAGGCTTGCTGGGAAAATAAAATGCGGACCGAGCAACAAGAACGCCCACAGGAAACCGTGGAACTGCTGATGGAATATTATGCTTGAGGAAAGGGCCAGTTGGCGGAAAAATGTTGGACACCAGGCCTGATCTATCTTATCAAGAGGTAGTTCGGGCCTTTTCCCTCATCCATCCGGCATACGCCATCTCTGCTGGCCTAACTTTGTGTTAAAATAGCACATGACCTTGCAGCGTTAAGCCTGTGAGTAAAACAAACCTCTCTAGCCAGAAAAGTGGATGCTTTTCGGTCACAGAGAGGTTTGGTTTGAATTTAACCCGGATTAACCGCACTCTCATCCATGAAAAACAATTCCCATAGATGGCCGTTAATATCCTGAAAGCTTCTGGTATACATAAATCCGTGATCTACAGGGTCATTGGAATGCTTGGCGCCAGCTGCCAACGCTTTATCGGCGATTTCATCAACCCTTGCACGATTGTCCAACGATAGGGCAACAATAACCTCTGCACTTTTCTCTGTATCGGCAATCTCTTTGGTGATAAATGTCTTGAAGTAGCTTTCCACCAGCAGCATGACATAAATTTTGTCGTTTACAACCATGCATGTCGCGTTCTCATCCGTAAATTGGGGATTGAATTCAAAGCCGAGTTCTGTGAAAAATGCCACCGTTTTTTGCAAATCCTTTACTGGCAAATTAACAAATAGTTTGCTTGTCTGAAATCCCATGAATGATCACCTCAATGTGATTTGAACTGCATTTTTCAATACCGTTTTTTATTGTTAACGGCATGTCTTTATAATATCACAATTTCGGTAAAAAGATTTCTTACCAATTGCGAAACTTGCCGCAAGGAAACAGAATTTGCAAGCTGTGACAGCTTCTCGCCTTTGATTCAGGAACTGTCGTATGGATAGCCGGCTTCAGACGATAATCTGGAAAGCCAACATGTTCAGCTCCTTATCTATTATAATAGAAGAAACACCATTCTGCCGATGATGATATTGATCTTTTAAACATAGTCTTGTATACTAGGCAACGTATAATCTCAATAATATGGTTTGAGAGTCTCTACCGGATACCGTAAACATCCTGGCTACAAGTAAAATGTTTAATTGACATTTTGCTTCTGGTCGGGCTTTTTTTTGTTTACACTGCCCTAGACGGAACGATAACTTGCTATATCGATATACATTGTATTCAGGAGGCTGAAATGAAGCTTAAAATTTTTGTGCTAACCACTGCGACCTTTACTGCAGGTCTCATCGAACTGATTATTGGAGGAGTATTGCCGAGCATTGCACAAGATCTGAACGTCTCATTGAGCACTGCCGGGCAGCTGATTACAATTTTTGCTCTTGTCTACGCGGTTTCCGGTCCTGCAATGCTGGCTCTTACAGCGAAAATCGAACGAAAACGATTGTATTTGTGGACCATGCTTATCTTTACAATCGGAAGTCTGCTTGCATTCTGGAGTCCGAACTACGAGACGCTCTTCATCTCCCGTATCATCAATGCGGTCAGCGGTTCTTTAATCGTCACGCTGTCGCTGACTATTGCGGTCAAAATTGTACCTGAGAACTTTAGGGCCAGAGTAATCGGTATTATCTCGATGGGCGTCAGTTTATCTATTGTGCTGGGCGTGCCGCTCGGCGTGCTGACCCAGGAGTTTTTCGGATGGCGTATTTTATTCCTCATTATCGCACTGCTTACACTGATGTCCATGGTTACGATACAATTTTTTCTGGGCCGGATTCCAAGCGAACAGACCGTTCCGTTGAAGACGCAGCTTCAATCTTTGAAAAGCGCGAAAATCATCAGTGCGCATCTGGTCACCGTACTGGCACTGGCCGGACATTATACGATGTATGCTTATTTTACACCATTCTTGAAATCCATGCTCCATCTCGATACGTACTGGATTAGCGCTGCTTATTTTGTCTTCGGCTTATCTGCCGTCAGCGGTGCTCTGATCGGAGGCATTTTGTCGGATAAGATCGGGACGGCAAAAAGCATTCTGATAATTATCAGTACGTTTATTGTTGTCCTGTTTATTTTACCGGTCTCCACGATCAGTCTATACATGTTCACAATTGCAATGATTTTGTGGGGCATACTGAGCTGGGCGATCTCACCGGCGCAACAAAGCTATCTGATTCAACATGCTCCGGCATCCTCAGACATTCAACAAAGCTTTACCTTCTCGGCGATTCAGATCGGGATCGCTATTGGTTCCGTATTAGGCGGTTTGGTCATCAATAGGGCCGAATCGATCTCAACCAATGCCTGGGCCGGGGGAGCGCTAATGTGTGTCGCATTGTTATGCGCAGTCTATTCCCTCTCCCGACAAGGCTTCTATCTGGCTGCCAAACAAACGCAGTCATCTTAAAGTGCCAGTACGATAGCAATCTTCATGCTTGCCTTCAAAAATTTCTATCCAATCATACAAGAATTCAATTCCGATCATTTCTCCAGACATGATATAATCTTTTTTATACTAAAAATTTGAAACTGGGGTGCGGTCTTGAACATCGAACAGCCAACGTCCACCGCGGAGCATGTGTCCAAGCGGCAGCCTCTTTCGCTAGTCCTTACCATTCTATTCCTTGGTTCCTTTGTCGGGATGTATCCTGCTTCCTCATTGAATGTCGCATTGCCCGGGTTTATGGAAATTTTTAATACGGATCTGCGCTCTGTTCAATGGCTCCTTACCGGATTTACGCTGGCAATGGGCGTCATCGCCCCCGTTAGCGGCTATGCCAGTGAACGCTTTGGGAGCAAACGGATTTTTATATTTTGCATTGCAGGGATTATAGTGAGTTCCCTTCTCTGTGCGCTATCGTGGAACATTTATGCCCTTATTCTTTTTCGTGTGGCGCAGGGATTATTCAGCGGACTGATTCAGCCTGTATCCCTTGCGATGATCTATAATATCGTCCCGTCGGAGAAGCAGCCATTTGCCATCAGCATCTGGTCATTCTCTACTGTGCTAAGCACCTCAATCGCGCCATCACTGAGCGGTTATTTGCAAGGCTTTAACTGGCCGATGCTGTTTTTGTCCACCGTTCCGCTCGCTATTGGAGTGCTGTTGGCAGGCATTCGCTTTCTGCCAAGTGAAATAGCGAACACGAATAAATCCCTGGACAAGACAGGTTTGCTGCTTGCTGCTGCCGGAAGCTTGTCCTTGCTTATTCTATTCGGCAATTTGAGCCGTTGGAACTGGTCGATGCCGATCTTCTGGATTTGCCTTGTTATTGGTATTGGATGCAGCATCGGATTTGTCCGACATGAGTTGCGGGTCAAGTCCCCGCTGCTGGAGCTGCGCCTGTTCAGATCATCTTTATTCTCGTCCAGTCTCATTTTTTCTTTAATTTTATACATTGGTCTCTTTACCGGCGTTTATTTTATGCCGCTCTATCTGCAGGATATAAAGGGCCTAACCCCTTTTCATACAGGATTAGTGTTTCTTCCTGCGGCGTTCTGCCTGACCTGTGCCACCTTCCTGGCCGGTCGGCTGTACCATCGGGCAGGGCCTGCATGGCTAGTATTTGCCGGGAGCGCCATCCTGCTCGTTTCGACATTATATTTTAGTACCATACATCCCGGGACAAGTCTGGTGGCTATCATCGTATGGCTTGCGATACGCAACATAGGCACAGGGCTTGCGATAAATCCTGCTACGAATGCCGGCATGTCAGCTGTGCCTGTCGGATACTCCGGCCATGCGTCGGCGTTAATCAGCTGGCTTCGGCAGATTGCCGCCGCTATGATTCTCGGGCTGTTCACCTCTCTGTTCGATACGCGCTTTACGTCTCATCAGACCAGACTTGGGCTGCAAGACGGAGTACAGCCTGGAACCCCGGCTTATATCGACGCGTATACACTGAGTGTGAACGAAATTTTTTTGATTGCCAGCGTATCCATTGCGATTACGCTCCCGATATGTTTGCTGCTCCGACGTAGCGGCCAGGATCATCAAAGCAATATTAACCTATAGTGCAAGTTTTTTCTGTATCACTCCATTCCCTATGGTATAATAAAGTATGAACCGGGAATGGAGTTGATCTTAGTGGCAAATTTACTGGACCCTCGAAATGACTTTGTTTTCAAACGCATTTTTGGAAGTGAAGAGAATAAGGATGTATTGCTGGCCTTTCTTAACCGTACCTTTGCCGAGGCAGGCGAACCTCCATTAACAGAAATTACTTTGCTTAATCCATATACCGATAAAGACTCGCCCCGAGACAAACAGTCGATTTTTGATATTTGGGCCAAAACTGAGGCCGGTAAGCATATTAATATTGAAATGCAACTTTTTAACAAATATGATATTGAAAAGCGCACCTTATATTATTGGGGGAAGCGCTACTCCAGCCAACTAAAGGAGAGCCAGATTTATAAAGAGTTGCAGAAATGCGTGACAATCAACATTCTTAATTTTTCTGTTCTCCCAAATGACCGTTACCATAATATTTTTCATCTTAGAGAAGATCATACGAATATACCGCTCATTGACGATATAGAGATTCATTTCTTGGAACTGGCTAAACTGGATGACCATGCTGTCCCAATTGAAGGCGGCTTGGTGAATTGGCTGTTATTCCTTAAAGGAGTAGACAAATCTCATTGGGAGGTGCTGACCATGAATGAGCCTACATTGAAAAAAGCGATGAACACACTGGAATTCCTTAGCATGAATGAAGAAACCCGCAGGCAATATGAAGCGCGGCAAAAGTTTCTTCACGATGAGGCGTCAATGATTGAAGGGGCCCGTTCTGAGGGATTGGCGAAAGGATTGACCGAAGGACGTGCCCAAGGACATGCCCAAGGACATGCTCAAGGACATGCTCAAGGACATGCTCAAGGGCATGCTGAGGGCAAACGGCAAAAAGCAGAGGAAATCGCGAAAAATATGCTGGCTTTAGGACTCGAAGCGGAGGTTATTAGCAAAGCATCCGGGTTAACGGAAGCCGAGATTAAAAGACTAAAGACAGTTTAATAAATCTGATCCGCATGATTTATTTAAATACACTGGCGCTGTCATATCTGTGACAGCGCCTTATTTTTTCATTCATCCCAGCTTGGCCCTCTTTTGATGAACAGAAGCTTATATTATAAAAACGCTCTGTCCGACTGTCCGGTATAGAGCGAATAGCGAATATAACTTTGGAAAGTTAACGGAGAGTTCAACTTATATAGTCACCAATCGCTCCATGAAGCGCCTCGATATACTCCGTTGCGAGCATAGAGAGCGCGGCATTCTGATGGCTGATCCAGCCAACATTAATGGTCTCATGCCAATCCAGTGGAACCGGTATAATCTCGTTGCCATTCAGGTCGGCACTAAGCACACCCGTGGAGATGGTATATCCGTTCAATCCGATCAACAGATTGAAAAGCGTAGCCCTGTCGTTGACACGAATGCTCTTGGCGTGGGACAGTGTACTCAAAATCTCCTCCGAGAAATGAAAAGAATTGAACTCCCCTTGCTCAAAAAACAGATAAGGGTAATCATTAAGCTGGTCAATCGTAACGATAGACTGCTTGGCCAGCGGATTTTTGACACTGATAAAAACATGCGGCTTGGCTGTAAACAGGCTCGTGAACTTCAAATTCGCGTCTTTGAGCAGCCGATTGATTACCTTGGAATTGAACTCATTCAAATATAAAATTCCGATTTCGCTGCGCTGGCTTTTGACATCCTGGATAATCTCATGCGTCTTCGTCTCCCTCAGGGCCAGCTCATATTCATCCTTGCCATGGTCATTGACCAGCTTGACAAAAGCATTCACAGCAAAGGCATAGTGCTGAGTCGATACGGAGAAATGCTGTGGTGACGGCTTTGCATTCAGATACCGGCTCTCCAACAACTCCGCCTGTTCAATGACCTGACGGGCATAGCCTAGAAATTCCGCCCCTTCCTTGGACAGAACAATTCCCTTGTTCGTTCGCTCGAAAATCGTAATGCCAAGCTCCTTCTCCAAATCTTTGATGGCATTGGACAAGCTTGGCTGGGATATGAACAGCCGCTTGGCCGCCTCATTCATCGAGCCGCGGTTGGCAACTTCAAGCACATATTTTAATTGTTGTAAGGTCATACTCGTTATTCCTCTCTTGACGCCTATACCGCCTGAGCCTGCGGCCGAGATACCAGACTAATACATTCATACCCTAGCATTTATCCTATGCTATAGTTATAACGATTCCGCCCTTAATTGGCAAGATCAGATAAGAGGTGGCTATGGAAATAAAATTAGCCACTGATCCATGACGCTGTCACGATCGGACTTATTTTTGTTCTGCCGTTCCGAAGCGCTTCTCATTCCGCTCACGGGCGCGTTCCTTCTCCACCTCACGATTACGCGGCTCCGCATTCGTCTCCAGCGAATGGAGCAGTTGTCGAGCTACGGATGCCACCTCTGCAACCGCGGTATGAAAAGCTTCCTCATTCGCCTTGGAAGGCTTCGTAAAGCCGCTAATTTTACGTACAAATTGCAGTGCCGCAGCCTCAATTTCCTCATCGGTAGCGGGCGGATCAAAATTGAACAGCGGTCTAATATTTCTGCACATTGCCATCTTCCTCTCCACGCTGGATTTCCCTCTTGCTTCCTATTGTACCGAATGCCTGACCCAATTACATCTTCAAATGAAATTCAATTGATGAGCCGGAAATGACAAAAGGCGATACGCTATGCGTACCACCTTTTGCAGAGAGAGGTTGTTGTAAAGTGTAGATAAAACGAATTCAAGCTTTACTTCAAAATTATACTTCTTAACGAGCGTATTTCTGACGAGCGATTTCAGTTGCCTCAACCATGTTGCGCAGGGAAGCTACTGTCTCTTCATATTTACGAGTTTTCAGTCCGCAGTCCGGGTTAATCCAGAACAACGCAGGGTCGAGTACGCGCAATGCGCGGTCGATCATGGAGCCCATTTCCTCAACAGATGGCAGGCGCGGGCTGTGGATGTCGTATACGCCCAGACCGATTCCTTTGTCATACGTGAAATCTTCGAAGCTCTTCACCAGCTCGCCATGGCTGCGGGATGTCTCGATAGAGATTACGTCCGCATTCAGTGCACTAATGGATTCAATAATATCATTGAATTCGCTATAGCACATATGCGTATGAATCTGTGTCTCATCGGCTACTGTCGACGTGGACAGACGGAATGCTAGAACTGCCCATTTCAAATATGCAGCCCATTGCTCGCGCTTCAGTGGCAAGCCTTCACGCAATGCCGGCTCGTCTACCTGAATCATACCGATGCCTGCTGCTTCCAATGCTTCAATCTCTTCTCTGAGAGCGAGCGCGATTTGGTAAGCCACTTCCTCGCGAGACTTGTCGTCGCGCACGAAGGACCAGTTCAGAATTGTGATTGGACCTGTTAGCATACCCTTAACAGGCTTGGAAGTCAGGGACTGGGCATAGACAGTCTCGGCAACTGTCATCGGAGCTGTGAATTCAACATCTCCGTAGATGATCGGCGGCTTCACGCAGCGGGAGCCATAGGATTGTACCCAACCGTTGGAAGTGAATGCGAATCCGGCCAACTTCTCACCGAAGAACTCAACCATGTCATTGCGCTCGAATTCACCATGTACAAATACATCCAAGCCAAGCTCAGTCTGAATATCGATCCAGGTCTTGATCTCGTCTTTAATGAAGGTCTCGTACTGCTCCTCACTCCATTCGCCTTTGCGCCATTTCAGACGGGCACGGCGAACTTCGGGCGTTTGCGGGAAGCTTCCGATTGTAGTCGTTGGGAACAACGGCAATTGCCACTTGTCCTGCTGCACTCTTCTGCGTGCTTCAACGCTTGCAGTTCTGTCAGACGGCTGGGATGCCAGGTCTGCAATACGCTCATGCACCTCTTTGCGGGCACGGGAAGGGGATTGCTCCAGTGCTTTGCGACTGTTGCTTGCAGCTTCCAGTTCAACAGCCACTGCTTCAATACCATTATTGCCGGCTTTGGTAATCAGCGCAATTTCAGCCAGTTTCTCATCAGCGAAAGCAAGTGCGTCACGCAGGACTGCATCCAGCTTCAGCTCGCCTTTTGCACTTACAGGAACGTGCAGCAAGCTGTTCGAAGGCTGTACGATGATGCGGTCAGAAGCAACAGACTGGCTAATGGTATTCAACAGCTCCAGCTTGCTGTGCAGGTCTGCTTTCCAAATGCCTCTTCCGTCAATCAGGCCAACGCCAAGCACTTTGTCTGCCGGGAAGCCATGCTTCTTGATCGATGCCAGGTTGCGTCCGCCGTCATGTACGAAGTCAAGGCCGATTCCGTGAACAGGAAGCGCAACCACTGCTTCATAATGATCCACAGATTCGAAGTACGTTTGCAAGAACAACTTCACGCCAGGAGCTTCCTTCGCCAATGTCTCATAGATACGGGCAACAATAGCAAGCTCTTCTTGGGCAAGTGTAGTGGACAGGATCGGCTCGTCAATCTGCACCTCTTGTACGCCCTCGGCAGCTAATTCTTGCAGCACTTGAACATACAGCGGAAGCAGCCGGTCGATCCAGCTTTCCAGTTCATTTGGCGCATAGCCTCTGGACAGCTTCACGAACGTGTACAGACCGATCAGTACAGGTCTTCCTTCGATGCCAAGTTCCTGCTTCGCTTCACGGTAAGCTTCCAGCAAACGGTTCGAAGTCAGCACAGGCTTCAGTGTGCTTTCCAGCTCAGGCACGATGTAATGGTAGTTCGTATTAAACCACTTCGTCATGCTGGAAGCTGCTGCTTCACGGGTACCACGCGCTACTGCGTAGTAAGTGGACAAGCCAACCTTGCCACCCTCATAGCCAAAGCGGCTTGGGATAAGTCCGAACATGGCGGATGTATCCAAGATTTGATCATAATAGCTGAAATCTCCAACCGGAATGACTTCAATGCCTTGCTCCTGTTGGGTTTTCAAATTGCCAAGGCGAATCGCTTTCAGCTCTGCGTGGAACGCTTCCTCTTCCAGCTTGCCGGCCCAGAATGCTTCCAGCGCTTTCTTCCATTCTCTGTCCCGGCCAATGCGGGGATAACCCAGGTTTCCGCTTCTCATATAAAAACTCCTCTGCAAAATAATTTGAAGTATAAATTCTTTAATCATCATTGAAGAGCTCTTATGGGGCTCGTTTTCTATAAATAAAAGATAACATATTAACTCGGATATTTATAAATCCAATTAACTATAACTGGTTATAGCTTAAGGCTATATCTGATTTTGATCAAATTTTAGGGAATTACTAATCTCAAGGCTTATGTTGACAGACTGGAACAGATTCACACATTACCCGCCAGGCAATAATCTTCAAGCAAAAAGCTCCCCGGTCAAAATCTCCGAGGAGCTTACATTCTTCTATTCTGTTAGTGTTATCCACTGCTCCAGCAGCGCATCAAGACGGGCTTGCTGCTCTTCGCGTTCACGCCACTTCGCTTCAAGCTGCGCCGGATCAGCAGCCGAGTCAAACTGGTGCAGTTCCTCATCAGCCATGACAAGCCATGCTTCCAACTCCGCGATGTCGGTCTCCAAATGTTCCAGGTTGTGCTTGCTGCCTTGCTTGCTATTGGAGGACTTGCCTCCCGCTTTGCTTGCAGGAGAGTCAACTGCAAAACGGGTATCCGGCTTGCGCATCGTATCCCCCGATGGCACATGCTCCCACTCTATCCGTTCATCACGCTTTGCCTTGTACGCATCATAATTGCCCAGATAAGCAGTGATGTTCCCTTTGCTCAATTCCCATACTCGATGGGCCAGCCGATTGATGAAATACCGGTCATGCGAGATAGCCAGAATCGTGCCAGGGAATTCCGCTAGCGCCTCCTCCAGCGCTTCGCGCGAATCCAGGTCAAGATGGTTGGTCGGTTCATCGAGAAACAGCACATTCGGCTTGGAGAGAACAAGCAGCGCAAGCCGCAGCCGCGTCCATTCACCGCCCGAAATCATATGCAGCGGCTTGAAGACATCAGCGCCATAGAACAGGTATTTCGCGAGTATGCCGCGGGCTTCTCCTTCCTCCAGCCTTGCTTCCTGGCGGAAAAACTCCAGCACGGTCAACTTGCCATGCTCCACGGACTCCTGCTGGGCCAAATATCCGATTTGGGTGCGGGAGCCGAGTTCCAGTTGGCCTGCATCGGGTTCCAGTTGGCTGATCAGCATTTTGAACAGCGTCGTTTTCCCTGATCCGTTATCGCCCAGGAGCACAACCTTTTCCCCATAGAGCAGACTTCCGTCTGCCTCCTGCAAGATTACCCGATTCCCGAAATGCTTCGCCAGTCCTGTAAAAGTAATGACTCTGCGGCCTGAACGTTCAAGCGGAGACAAATCAAAGTCCGCGGCTTTCCGCTCCAGCACCGGACGCTTCACAATCTCCATCCGATCCAGCGCCCTGCGGATCGAGGCGGCTCGCTTGAAAAACTTCTCATTGCCGCCAATTCGCCCCCATTCCTCCAACTGGCGAATCGTCTCCATCATTTTCTTCCGTCTCTTCTGCTGTTCCTTATACTGGGCAAATTGCTGAAGCAATCGTTCCTCCTTCTCCTTGGCATAACCGCTGTAGTTGGTAAAATACAGATGCGCCTCTCCGTCCTCCAGCTCGATAATTCTCGAAGCTGTAGCATCCAGAAAATAACGATCATGCGAAACAATGATACAGGCACAACCGCAATTGCGAATGAACTGCTCCAGCCACTCTACCCCTTTGATATCCAGATGGTTCGTCGGTTCGTCAAGCAACAGCAAATCCGGCTGCACGACAAGCTGGGAAGCCAGCAAAATTCGCGTCTTCTCACCGCCGGACAAGCTGCCGAATATGCGCCGGTCATAGCTGCGGTCAATTCGCAGCCCGCCAGCGACCTGGTCAATGGCGGCATCCATATCATAACCGCCGCCCTGCTCGAATCGCTCCTGGAGAAGGGTATATTTCCTCAGCAGCTGTTCCATTAATTCCGGCCGGGATGCCGCTTCCGACCCTGACATCTGCTGCTCCAGCTCCGTCATTTCCTGCTTGATCCGGGTAAGGTCCCGGTATGCGTAGGCGAGAACTTCATAGGCCGTCATCTGATCAAATTCTGCCGGAATCTGCGGCAAATATCCGATCTTCAGATCCTTGCGTATGGTCAGCATGCCGTCATCCGGTTTGTCGATACCTGAAATCAACCGCAATAAGGTAGATTTTCCGCTTCCGTTGCGGCCAATGAGTCCAACCTTTTCCCCGGCCTGAAGCTGCAAGGTCACATCCTCCAATACAAGATTGGCAGCATGGTATTTCTTTAAATTTTGTACATTGATAATCGTCATAGCAGAAGCCTCCTGGTTAGCTGAGAGACCCTGTTGCAGGCACAAAAAGAGCCGCGGCAACAAGCGCGCGGCCCTCAAGGATAACTAAAGATCCGTTGTGGTCAAGGCAGGCGTCTTCTCGCGAATGGTACAACCGTATGTTCAAAATTGGACAGACTGATCCCGTTCGCAGGAAAATTAAATATAATGCCAGACAGGACAAGACCAAGCTGGCTAATACGGTTGTTGACCATTTCGTGATTCACCTACCTTCACCTCCTATACAATAGTAACCAAAGGATAACATAATTCAGAAGCCTGTTCAAGACATTACCTGCACCAGCCTGACGAGCACCATCAATCAAACAAATGTCAAATAACTTCGTTACTCCTTATCAAAAAAGAGTCTGCGCAACCTGCCATCCCGCAGCCATAGGCCTGCCCAAGCGAGAAATGCAACGTATACAGGAAACAGAATGTGCGAAAACAGCGGAGAATCGATCCGGATGTGGGTAGCAATGGCGCCCCCAAAATAGCCTGTCAACAGAATGGCTCCCAAAAATGCGGTGCGGGGAAACAGATATAAAAGTGTAGACAGCAAGCCCAATACCCCGATTACGATAATGTGATGCTCCAGAAATCCCAGCTCCACTGTTCCCTCGACTACCGGAGCAGGTTTGAAAAACTTGGATATGCTGTCGAACAGCATAAATAAAATGACCAACCCGCTTATGATCCACCCTGCCCAGAACCTGCCTCTGGAAATTTTTCTTGCCATCATGAACCCCTCATTTCTGAAAAATAATTGTTGTAATCCCAGCATAGCACAACAGACGAACAAATGTTTCTTTTAGATTGCGGAATATGCTCTTGCGCCGCATTCGTCGTCCGATTTTGAACGCTTGCCCTACAGGTTGGTTCATCCGCTGACCTTGAGCTTCATTTTCCCATACTTACGTACATATAATGCATATTATATCTGTGGAGGTACGCTAAATGAGCCAGACCTTAAGCAGCATCGAACAGGCAATTGACCGGATAACCGCAGATTTGCTGCGTCAGCAACGACAGGACGGGGCATGGGAATTCTGCTTTGAGAACGGAACGAACATCGATTGCTACCTGATAATTTTGCTGCGGTCGCTGGAGATGGAAGATGAGGAGTTGATCCGGCAGCTGCATGACCGGATTCTCCAAGAACAGCAGGCTGACGGCAGCTGGAAACTGTTCCGGGATGAGGATGGCGGCAACCTGTCCGCAACAATTGACGCCTATTACGCCCTGCTGTATTCCGGCTACAGCAGCCGCTCGGATGAAGGGATGGAGCGGGCAAGACGCTTTATACAATCCAGGGGCGGGCTTGGCAAAGCAACGAGCATTCTTACCCAGGCGATTCTCTCTGCCACCGGCCAAACCAGATGGCCGCTTGCCATCTCGACCATACCGCTGGAGCTTTTGCTGCTTCCGGCTTCCTTTCCGATCAGCTTTTTCGATTTTTCCTGCTATTCGCGGGTTCATCTGGCGCCCATACTCATTATGGCTGACCGCCGCTTCTCCATTCAGACGGAACAGACACCGGATTTGTCCGGGCTCAAAAACAGCCGCACAGAAGATGATCACCACCAGCCCCGGGGCTTCAAGGCCATGATAGATCAGATTGAGACAGGCGTGAAGAGGCTGATCGGCGTCCCCCGCCATATCCATGAAGCGGCAACCCGAAAAGCCGAGACGTTCATGCTTCAGCGCATTGAGCCGGACGGGACACTCTACACCTATGCGAGCTGCACCATCCTGATGATCTTCTCCCTGCTGGCCCTGGGCTATGACAAGAATCATCCGATCATTACACGCGCCGTGCAAGGCATAAAGGCCATGCAATTCCGGCTGAAAAACGGCAGGATCACGATTCAGAATTCTCCCTCCACAATCTGGGATACCGCTCTGCTCACCTATGCGCTGCAAACATCGGGGCTTTCGGACAGCCATCCGGCGATCCGGCGTGCTGCCGCTTATCTGCGCGGCAAGCAGCAAGACAAACCAGGAGACTGGAGCATACATAATCCGGGCGTACCTTCTGGAGGCTGGGGATTTTCAGAGCCGAACACCATCATTCCCGATGTGGACGATTCAACTGCCGCCTTGCGGGTACTGGCGGGCTTCTCCCGATCCGGTCCTGAATGGCGTGAAGCATGGAACCGCGGACTCAATTGGGTGATATCTATGCAAAACAAGGACGGGGGCTGGCCTGCATTTGAGAAGGATACGAGCAATCATCTGCTGATCTGGCTGGCCATCGATGGCGCCAAGTCCGCCGCGATTGACCCTTCGGAAGCTGACTTGACTGGCAGGACGTTGGAATATCTAGGGAATTTCACGGGGATGGATACCCGCCATACCGTTGTCAGACGAGGAACAGACTGGCTGATCGGCAATCAGGGAAAGGACGGATCATGGTATGGCAGATGGGGCGTCTGCTACATCTACGGTACATGGGCTGCCTTGACCGGACTGGTGGCTACAGGCGTTCCGTCCAGTCATCATGCAGTGCAAAAAGGCGTGAAATGGCTGTTTGACATTCAAAATGAGGATGGAGGATGGGGAGAATCATGCAAAAGCGACCGGCTGCTGCAGTATACTCCTTTGGGTGAGAGCACGCCATCCCAGACAGCCTGGGCGCTGGATGCGCTCATTGCCTCCCTTCCCTCTCCAAATGCGAAGCTCAACCGGGGCGTAAACCGATTAATTGCTGCCTTGCAGGAAGACAACTGGAAATCGGAATATCCGACAGGGGCGGGACTTCCCGGCAATTTCTATATCCATTACCACAGCTACCGTTACATTTGGCCGTTGCTTGCACTATCCCATTACAAGCAGAAGTACGGCAAGCTGTAAATAATCCAAACGCTGCTCTTTGCAAGCGGCGGTTCGCCTTCAACTTTCATTTGCAAGGGTAGCCGCACGCTGAACGGACCGTGAACAGGATACCGAGCTGCGATGAGAATCGCACTCGGACAGCATTCACGGATACAGACAACTAAGCCCGTCACATCATAACAAATTTAGGATCAAGCAGCCATCAAGTCTGCCCTGCAACCATCTATACAATAATGGAATTATTATGTAATATTAAATGTAAGCGCTTTTATTTCCTTGACCTTCGAGGTGGTACATGACTACTGTAAATACACAGCGTCCGACTATTTTTTTGGGGACACCTTCTTTACTGTCCGTCACTCGTATCGAGGATGGGAGTATCAGCATGAACGGTCCGCAACAAAGTGAAATGATGGAACTCCTGCTTGTTCAGGGCGGCAGGGGAACCATTCGTTTTGACCAACAAGCCATACCGATCAAGGAAGGTTATCTGGCAGTCTATCAACCCGGTATTTTGCACATTGAACAATCAGCCTGTCATTACCCGCTTAAGGGAATTAGCCTGTTGATCGGCAACTTGAGGCTTCAATACACCACGCTGAATATTCAGATGGCTATGGCAGGCCATCCGGTTATATATCTTCATCATCAGAACTATGACATCCTTTCGCGTTATTTTACTGAAATTCACTTCGAGCACCAGACTCCCGGAATTGGGAGTTCCGAACTGATTTCCTTCCTGCTTCAAAGTATTATCATCCACCTGACCAGAATTATTAGCACCCCCCCAAAAACAAATGGCATATCTGTTATTTCACGCACAGCCAGAGATTATATCAAGGAAAATTACGCTCGGGATTTGACGCTTGGCGCCATCGCTTCTCTCGTCTTCGTAAGCCCGTACTACCTTGCGCATATCTTTAAAGCTGAGATTGGCATGTCCCCGATTCAATATGTGATCAAATGCCGGATTGATGCAGCCAAGCGGATGTTGGCTGATACGCGCCTATCCGTCAGTGAAATCGCCTGTCTTGTCGGGTATTCCAATGCAAACTACTTCAATATTTTATTTAAGAAAATAACAGGTGAAACCCCGGGGAAGTTCCGAAAAGCATAAATTGAACTTACAGACGGGCAGGAAAAAGCAAAGCAGGCATCCCCGTTACGCACTTGAATGCTTCGGGGATACCTGTTTGTCGCCTGTTAGCTAAACTATTGAAGCTCGAACTTCCATTTTTGATTGTCTGTGTCCAGCCAATCCCACTGATAAATTCCGGCTCCATCGGCTGTGGAGGAACCATTTACCGTTACTGCCTTGCCGCTGTGTCTGGCCGCGATTTTATAATAACCGCCGCCGATGTCCTCAATGAGCCATTGCTGATTCTGTCCGCCGCTGTAGCCCCATTGTTGAATGTTGACTCCATTGCCTGTTCCGACGCCAGCCACATCAAGCGATTTGCCGCTGTTCACGGAGGTCAGCTTGTAATAGCCGCCCCCGAGCGCGTCAACTTTCCATTTCTGATTGCTCGTATTATTCCAGGTCCATTGGTGAACAGTGCCGCCATCCGCTATTGAAAACCCCGCGACGTCCAACACCTTGCCGCTGTGCTTCGCCGTGATACGGTACTGGCCTCCATCAACCAACCCGGTCGCAACCGTCTGAGCTTGAAATTTAACAGCTTCAGCCAGCGTCTGACGATTCGCAATCCATACATTAGCGTTTGTTCCGGCAGCTACATATTTACCATTCGTATTGGCTTGAAGCGAAACTGTTCCATCTGTGTGGGTGATCCACTTGAACTGCTCCCAGCTGCCAATCGTATCCCGGTTGGCTATTAGCGGAGAAGCGCCTGCATCTTCAGCAGCCACATACTTCTGATTGAAGACCGACTGGAGGGCAACAAACCCGGAACCTGCATCGACGACTCGGAACTGCTGGTTCGCTCCAGCCGGCCCTGCGCTAGAAGTTAGCGTACCGCCGTTGGAGTTGGTGACAGTTACAAACTGATTATTCGACTTTAAAGTAACAATCTGACCGGTCGGAGCTCCTCCAGAATTGCCATTTCCGGCAACCCCGTCGCCAACAAACTCAATCCAGTTCAGATTGAACAGATAACCTGCTCCGCCTTTGAATACAAAGTAAATATCATGCTGGCCGGACGGAATATTGCTTAAGGAGCTTGTAATCGTGGTCCAGGTCTGCCAGCTGCCGGTATTGGCTACCGCACTGCTCGCAATCAAGGTTCCGGTTGGCGAATCGGCCCGCATCTCGATTGTACCTCCTGCTCCATTGGAGGATACACGATACTTTACCTGCCCGATATTGTACAAATTCATGCCGCGCCACATAATCCAGTCCCCATTGTCGATATACCCGACATTTTTGCCGCCGCCCGTATCGCTCGTATTTTCCGTCTGAATACCGTTCATGTCATCATAATGCTCCGCTTGCTTATCCTTGGAATGCAGCTTCAAGGCCGCTTTGCCGGTAAGGGACGGAATTCCGGCGTTGCCGTTATCCGCATAGCTGGCTTCAACAATGTAAAAGGTATTTTCAATATTGGTATCGGACATGACCGTTGTAAAGGTGCCTTCACAGCCAACATGATTCACATCTGCATGTGCGTGGCTATCATGACCGAGACTTGGGAGCAGGTTTACCTTGTTGCAGTCTATGACAGAATCTTCGGCGTCCGTGACGGAAATCTGATAAGGGATGGTGTCCCCCCAGGCAAAAAATCCGCCGTTATACGGAGTCTGCAAGGTTACTACCGGCGCAGTATTGCCTACTGTAATCGTGATATTGTCAGATGAACTTGCGCCATGACTATCCTTGACTGTAAGCTTTGCAATGTACACCCCATTAGTCGTATAGGTGTAGGATGGGTTGGCTGCAGTGGAGTCAACAATTCCGTCGCCGTTCAAATCCCATTCAAAGGTAATCGCATCATTATCCGGATCAGTCGAACCCGCGCTTGAGAATTGCACCAGCAGCGGAGCAAGCCCATTCGTACGGTTCGCGCTGATTCTGGTAATCGGCGACTTGTTGCCACCGCCCGTATACTTAATCCGCACCAACATTGCATCATTGTTGTCGCCCCAGCCTGTGCCATATTCCAGCAGGTACATATTGCCGTCGGCTCCGAAGCTCATATCAATCGGGCGGTTGAAGAAAGTGCCGGGCATAAAAGGATTAATTTTCAGCAAGTTCCCATTCTCATCGAACTTCACTTCCTTGATCCAGTTGCGCGACCACTCCATAATGAACAGCGTATTATCAAAGTATGCCGGAAATTTGGTCAGCGATGTGCTGGCAGGGTCAAACTCGTATACAGCGCCAGCTGTTGCCGTTCGACCGCCTGCTCCGATTTCCAGCTCAGGGAACTCGTTGCTTGCATCATAGCCATAATAGATCATTGCAGCCTGAGCCGGCGGAAGGTTGACGCTGCCTGTATTATTGGGTGAATCATTGACTAATGCCCCGCAGTTGAACTTATTGCCGGAGACACCCGTTGCATAGTTATAATCGTTGTAAGCCTGATTATTGGCAATACAGTACGGCCAGCCGAAATTGCCTGCTGCGCGTGCCTGGTTAAACTCATCATAGCCCTTCGGTCCCCGGCTCGGATTGTCTACCCCTGCGTCAGGACCGACATCTCCCCAATAGAGCCAGCTTGTTTTCGGATCAATGGCAATTTTGAACGGATTGCGGCTGCCCATCGTATACACTTCCGGCCGTCCCTGAATGCTGCCCGACGGGAACAAATTGCCGGCAGGAATCGAGTAGGTGCCGTCCGCATTCGGTTTGATCCGCAAAATTTTACCTCGAAGATCATTTGTATTGCCCGAGGTTCGCTGGGCATCCCAGATGTTGCGTCCCGGACGCTCATCGAACGGCCCAAAGCCGGATGATTCGAACGGGTCCGTATTATCTCCAACCGAGATATACAGGTTGCCGTTCTTATCAAATTCCAGATCGCCTCCGGAATGGCAGCACTCATTGCGGTCAATCGGAATTTCAAGCATGATTTTCTCCGAAGAAGCAGTGAGCGAGTTGGCATTCATCGTAAATCGCGAGAGTCGGTTCACCGGCGTACCAGGCGGCGAGTAAAAGAGATAAATATGCTGGTTAACCGCAAAGTTCGGGTCAAGCTCCAGTCCAAGCAAGCCGTCTTCATGCTCAAAAAACACCGGAAGCGTACCTGCCACTGTCGTATAGCCTGACTGCGGGTTGAAAATTTTCAAAGCGCCGCCCCGTTCGATGAAAAACACACGCCCGTCTGGAGCAACTTTCACAGACATCGGCTGCGAAAGCCCTGTCTGCAAAACTTCCTTCTCAAATGCTTTCTCGTAATCTGTAACCGAGCAGTCGCCCTCTTCCTGTCCGGCAGCCCACTGAATACCGCCAAGCAGATGATTCAGGAAATTGGTATCCGCAAAGTTTGCAATTTCATGGCCGCCCCCGGTATACCAGGCTCTCCCTCCATCATATTTATGACACCAGGCAAACGGATGATCAAAGCCCATATCCCCACCGGTGTAGCTCTTCTCATCAAGCGTGGCCAGCACATGCACTTTGCCGCGGGGATTCGTTTGGTAGCTATACCATTCATCCGTGCGGGTCCACACTTTTGGAAGCGTTTTCGTAGATGGGTGAACGCTGTCCGCAACTTTTACATTCGCGCTCTGGACCTGAGGATGGCCCTTAAAGTAAGCGCCTACAAGTTCTCCGTACCATGGCCAGCTGTACTCGGTGTCCGATGCAGAGTGAACGCCTACATACCCGTTGCCGTTACGTATGTAGTTCTCGAAGGCCTGCTGCTGATTATTATTCAAGATGTCCCCGGTCGTGTTCAGAAAGATAACAGCGCTATACTGGGACAGGCTTTGTTGATTGAAGATCGCAGAGTCCTCCGATGTATCCACGCTAAAATGATACTCTGCACCAAGCTGCCGAATCGCTGCAATCCCTGCTGGAATGGAATCATGGCGGAAAGCTTCCGTTTTCGAAAATACAAGCACCTTGTACAAATCATGAGCGCTTGCCGGAGCAGGAGGGAGCAGTTGAAGTAAAAACGAGAGAATGAATAGCAGACTAAATACTCGCTTCCGTAGCAGTTTGACTTTTTTGTTCATAATCATGCAGCCTCCATAAGTTATTTCATTCGTTAGACAAAGTTTTCATACTGCACTTCATGAATTGGCATCACCCCCCGCTTCCATTTTCTATGATGTGCCTTGTCCGCTGCCATTAACAAAATTGTGTAAAAATATTGTTATATTGCGCTTTTAAATGGTGCGGTGCAGAGAATTCTTCCGACCGCTGTTCTCTCTTGTTTGGGACTGCATGGAATCTGGGTGAAACGTCGGGGGCATTTTGCAAAGATGATCGTAAAGAAGGAGATATGAAGGCGTGACTTGTGGAGTTTAGGCTTGAGCTACAATCATTCCGTTCAGCAACACAGACAGACTATTCAGCGCTGCTTCCAGACTGCTTTGGACGTCTTCGGAATTCGCAAGCCAGAAGACCGTACTCATTAAACCGCCGTTAATTAATCTTGCCAATGCCTCACTGTCCGTAGAAATTATAATTCCATCATCCATCAGCAGTTGCAGCATGTGAGCGATCGATTTGACACAACTCAATTCGTAAGCCTGAACATACCCGGCGCCGAGTACGGAAGGCGCATCCCGGAGGAGAATCCGCTGGATTTCAGGTTCGAGCGCCATCTGAATATAAGCGTGGCAACAGCTTGTAAAACCTTCCCAAAGATTGACCGCCGATTTTGAAATTTTGTCCAGTCTATCATCCATTTCAAGATCAATCTCTTCTACAACAGCAGCGAGCAAACCCTTTTTATCGCCAAAATGATGATACAAGGCCCCGCGTGTCAAACCTACGGATGCTGTTAATTCATCCATTGAAGTATTGGCATATCCGTAAGCTCCGAAGGCTTGTCTTGCAGCGCCAATCAGCTTGGATCGCGTTTCAGCTATCATATCCATTCTCGCTTTTCGAGTCATAGGCTCCTCCTGGTTAAAGTGTTCATTGACATACGTGTCGTATGTGTAATATGATTTTATCTGGATACATAGCGTATGTCAATGTATACGCTTTTCTTTTTGCTTCTTGAGGAGGATGTTTATGTTTAAGGCTTATCAAGACATTTTTACGCCCCCCGGCTCCAAGCTATTCTCAGCGGCCGGTTTTGTCGCCAGAATGCCAATCTCCATGACCAGTATCGGGCTTGTCACGATGCTCTCCCA
The DNA here is from genome assembly GCF_016424485.1 of Paenibacillus roseus. GTDB lineage: Bacteria > Bacillota > Bacilli > Paenibacillales > Paenibacillaceae > Paenibacillus_D > Paenibacillus_D roseus. Next base: position 63,070 of record NZ_JAELUP010000001.1, on the reverse strand, counting down.
AATGCGCGGCGGCTATGGTCTTGCCGGAGCGATTGCTGCGGTATTCGCACTGGCAACAGCTTTAATTTCGCCCCAATTATCACGGTTGGTCGACCGGCTAGGTCAATCTAGAGTCTTGCTCCCCGCGGGGATGGTGAGTGCGGCTTCCATTGGCGCTTTGCTGTTGCTTGCCAGATTTGGCGCACCGGATTGGACTTTATTTATATGCGCTTTGTTTGCCGGATGCATGCCCAGTATGCCGGCCATGGTTCGCGCCCGATGGACGGAGCTGTACAGAGGCTCGCCAAAACTGCATACGGCTTTTTCCTTTGAGTCCGTGCTTGATGAAATATGTTTCATTATCGGCCCAATTCTTTCCGTCGGCCTAAGTGTATCGGTGTTTCCTGAAGCCGGTCCTCTGGCTGCTTGCCTATTTCTAATCACCGGAATATTGCTCTTCACCAGACAAAAGAGCAGTGAACCCGCCATTCGTCCGCAGCTTACTGGGGAAAGCGGCTCCGTCCTCAGGCTCGGATCGATACGCATGCTCGCGTTTACCTTTGTTGCGATCGGGATTATTTTTAGTACGGTCGATGTCGTGACCGTAGCTTTTGCCGAGTACCAAGGCTATAAAGTTGGGGCAAGCTATGTGTTAGCCATCTACGCCACAGGCTCCTGTCTAGCAGGCTTGGTATTTGGACTGTTGAAAATTAAGCAGACGCTTCAGCGCCAGTTTCTTACTGGCGTTGCACTTATGACATTAACCTTGCTGCCGCTGCTTCTGGTTGACAGTATGACAAAACTTGCGCTCATCGTCTTCTTCTCCGGCTTGACGGTAGCCCCAACCATGATTATTACTATGGGATTGATTGAAAAAATTGTACCTAGTCATCAATTGACCGAAGGAATGACTTGGGCAACTACCGGCTTGGGGATCGGAGTCGCCTCCGGCTCGGCTGTAGCTGGTTGGGTGATCGATACTATCAGTGTTCAGAGCGGATTTTCCGTTGCGATTGCAGCAGGCGTACTTGCACTTGTGATCTCGCTTTTAGGTTATAAAATATTGCTTTCGGCCTATAAGCCGGCACCTGCCAAGGAGCATGTATAGGAAAATAAAAGCCGCAGTACGAAGCGCACTCCTACAAATTTCATTGGATCGTACGAATCCAATAAAATTTGTAGGAGTGCGTTTTTGTTCTTAAATTCAACATTCAATATGGGTTTGACGATTGCAAAATTCAGACTATGCATAATCTAATGCTTGGATGCAAACACTTTGTCCGATACTTTAAGAAACGATTAGGGGGGACTACCATTGAAAAAACTGATCATTATTGCAGCAGTGTTATTGCTTGCAGCAGGCTGTTCGAGCCAGAATAAAGAAAGTCAGCCCATAAAAACTAAAACAAACCAAACCGCAACCAAATCTCGCCATCTCACCCGCAACGCAAAAACGCACTTGACCCAAGCGTCATCGATTACGCTGCCCAATACCCGGAAAGCCACGGTTAAAATAAAACAAGCTCCCGGCAGCAACAATAATCCGTTTGATTTTATTGTGGGCGACAATGGTCTGCCTGGATCAAACCCAACGAATCCAGCCGTTCCTGGCACACCTTCCAACCAACCGAATCAGGCGGCTAGCCCCGAGCAGACTGCCGATTCTTCCTCCTATCTCAAACAGGTGCTGGATTTGGTTAATCAGGAACGGTCCAAAGCCGGCCTGAATACTCTTTCGGCGGACAATCAACTGGATAAAGTCGCTTTCGACAAAGCGAAGGATTTGTATGACAATAATTACTTTGATCACCAGTCTCCAACCTACGGTTCCCCGTTCGATATGATGAAATCATATGGGGTTTCCTATAGCTCAGCCGGAGAAAACATCGCCAAAGGCCAGACAAGCCCGCAGGAAGTTATGAGCCAGTGGATGAACAGCCCCGGCCACCGCGCAAATATTCTGAATACCAGTTTCACCAATATCGGAATCGGCTACTACAACAATACATGGGTACAGGAATTTACAGGCTGATCATGATTCCTGATTCCAAAGTCAAACAGGACACCCTGTCGGTCATTGCTCAATGACCCTGGGGCGTCCTGTTTGGTTATTCCATCTTATTCAACGTTTATCCATTCCAGCGCAGCCTGACCTTCGCGCACTCTTACCTTTAATGTATGCCGTCCTGCGGCAAAAGCACCTGTCAGTTGACTTCGATTTGCGACCCAATCCTGTCCGTAAAGGTGCAGATGCGCGGTATGCTGATCGTTTACAATCACATCCAAAACCGTGTCGCTCGCCTCCGGCTTCACATGAAGAACAATATTCAGAACGTCCGTGCTGGCCGAAAGGTTGAGCTCATAAGCCAGCCAGTCGTCCGGCTTCAGGCGGACGCTTAACTTCTCATCCTCCGACCAAGCCTCTCCACCGCCATGCTGGAAATTCGGGATTGCTCTCTCGCTGTGCACAAACCGAATATCCGTCCCGTCATTTTGACGGAAACCCAACTGATGAGCGACGGACTCACCGACATGATAGCCGCTTCCTTCGCCCTGATAGCCGTAAAAGATTGCCGGAATCCGAAGCGGAACCTTCCGCAGCAGGGCATTCACAACTTCGGGATGATAATCGCAATGCTCCAGCGGCAGATGGTCCAGATAGTCCTGGAGAATACGCTCCGCCTCTTCCTGAGTCGGCCGGGCGCCGCCATTCAAATAGGCCACCAGCTCATCCCATCCCGCCGGCTTGCGAATCGAGCATGGGGAATTGTCGGTGTCCATCTTCTTCCACGTCCAGAAGTTCCACGAGATGTCGTGATCCTCAAAAAGCTGGAACGCCCCGACATACCAATGGATATTGTTCTCGCCGCCTTCTCCCATAAACAGCGGAACATCCCATTCCTCTCGCTTGTCCAGATAGACCTGAATGCTTGCCGTGTCCGGGTTGTTCCAGTATTTGTGGAACTGCAGCATCAGATTGTCATCGGGCTTCTCGGTGAAGATGCTCCAGTCCGTAGCCCAATGAACGCCCTCCAGTATAATCATATGGCGGTCGTCTACTTCACGAATCGTCTGGATAATATCCCGATATAGCGGCATGACTTTATCGTTATGCTCGGCAAACCAGTTAGGCAGCGGTTCATTGAGCAGGTCATAGCCCGCTACAATCCACTCATCTTTATACCGCTCCGCGAGCATTCTCCAGATGGCGATCGTCTCGCTCTGATGAGCTTCATCAAGGAACAACTCCGGCAGGTTGTCCCGCGAGTCGTCAATATTCGTGCCCGTCTGCCCCCCTGGCGCTCCATGCAGATCGAGTATAACGTACAAGCGATATTGCCTGCACCAGGCAATCACCCGGTCAAGGAGCGCCAGATGCCCTTCGTGATACACGCCGGGAACTTCTGTCTGCAGAAATCTCGCATTGATTGGAAAACGAACCGAGTTGAAGCCATCCTCGGCAATTTTTCGAATGTCCGCTTCTGCTACATAACGCTCGTAGTACGTTTCCCAGAATTGGAGAGCCTTATCCTGCCCGATCAAGTCCCTAATCATCTTCTCGATTCTCCGTGGACGGTCTCCCTGTTCGGGAAATCTCCACATGTACCCTTCGGGGAGCAGCCAGCTGCCGAAGCCCACGCCTCGCAACAGCACTTCCTCCCCGGCTTCATTGCGGAGCTTGCGGCCATCCGCTCTTAGAAACCCTCTTACGTTTTCATTGCCCTCCATTACTTCCTCTCCCTCCGATTTATCCCTTAACCGCCCCGTCAGCAATGCCGTTCAGGATATATTTCTGCAACATCAAATAAAATATAATGACCGGCAACATCGACAGCACCAAGGAGGCCAAAATCGCAGACCAATCGTTGTTGCCATACTGGCCGAACAACATATTGACGGACAGCAGCAGCGTATACCGATCCGAATCGGTCAGCATCAGCAGCGGCAGCAAGAAATCATTCCACATCCATAGCAAATTCAGGATCGCCACTGTAGCGGTCACCGGCAGAAGCAGTGGAAAAATCACCTTGAAAAATAACCGGAATTCCCCGCACCCGTCTATCACTGCCGCTTCATCAAGCTCACGCGGGATCGATTTTACAAAACCGTGATAGAGAAAAATAGCCATCGAAACGCCGAGCCCGATATAGATGAAACCAAGCCCGAAAGTCGAGCCTTGAACGGAAAGCTCCCTGGATATCTTCACCAGCGTAATCATGATGGAATGGAACGGAATCAGCATGGACATGACAAACAATCCAAAAAGAAATCCGCTCAAGCGACCAGGCGTACGGGAAAGCCTGAACCCGGCCATAGATGCAAACACAATAATGCCCGCCAGCCCTACTGCCGCGACCACGATGGTATTGCCCAAACTTCTTATAAATTCGATTTTATGAAAAGCATCCGAGTAATTGGCAAACTGAAGCTTCGCCGGCATAGAGAGAATGTTGTTCAACATCTCGCCCTCAGTCTTCAGGGAATTCAGGACACCCATATAAATCGGGAAGAGCGTGAAGAAAGCGGCGACAAGCAGAATCAGAAAAATGCCGGCGGAACTCCATGTATAGCGAGAAGCAATCGTTCCCCTGCTCATGCTTCCACCTCCCGGTTTTTCATGAAGCGAAGCTGAATGAGTGTAATCAGGAAGACGATCAGGAACAGCAGCATCGCCTTGGCGCTTGCGTAACCGTAGCGGCTCTGCAATTGGAACGCTTCTTCCATAATATTCATCGCGATGACCTGCGTCGCCCTTCCCGGTCCCCCCCCAGTCAAAGCAAAGACCGCCTCGAATACCTTGAACGAGTTGTTAAGCGTGAGAAAAATACCGATCGTCAGCGACGGGTAAATGAGCGGCAGCGTAACATGGCGGAAGATCTGCCTTGCATTCGCCCCATCAATCATCGCCGCTTCCTTGAGCGACTTGGGCACTCCCTGCAATGCGGCCATGTAGATGACCATCAAATAGCCTACGCCGCCCCATAAGGACAGAATCAGGATCGAAAAAAATGATGTTTTCGGATCGCCTATCCAGGAACGGTCCAGAAATGGCAGTCCCCATGTAACAGCTACATAAGGAAGCACCTTCGTAAAAATAAACAACCACATAAATCCGCCGATAATCATACTGATCATGTTCGGCATAAAGAAGATCGTCCGAAACAAAGCCTTGCTTCTTCCCCTTGTCTCAACCAGCACCGCCAGCGCAATCGCGATGATATTCTGCAGCACGACCATGAACAAGACATATTTAAGCGTAAACCAAATCGAATCTATGAACACCGAATCATCCGTCAGCGCCTCGATATAATTGTCCAAGCCGACCCAGCGATAGGCCGGATTCAAGCCATTCCAATCCGTCAAGCTGTACCAGACGCCCCCGAAAGCGGGGGCGAGGGTGAATACAGCATAGAAGAGCAAAGCAGGTGCGACGAAGGCAAGCAGGATGATCGAGGATTTCGATTTTCTAGTCCATCCCATTTTATGACCCTCCCAGAGGCGGCCGGGACCGCCTGTTTACTTGCTGGCTTTGATCGCATTCGCCCATGTTTTATCCAGGGCTTTAATCACATCATCCTTCGATACATTTTTGGTGTAATAGCTCTGAAGCAGCTTGGCTGTTTCGTCGGTGACGCCATTAGGCAGCGACAGATCGAGATAGGCCTTGCCCTTAGACACATAGCTGCTTGCCTCAGTAATCCACGGGAATGTCTCATACTTGTGAATCTCGGCTACCGGGTTGAACTTGAGTTCCTGGAACAACGGCGACGAGTCTTTGTCATCCAGCACGTAATTAAGCAGATCAAGCGCAACTTCCTTATTCTTGCTCGTCGAGGAGACTGCAAGCGAGGTCGAAGTCGCCAGGTTGATCATCGTGCCAGCCGGATTGTTGCTGACCGGCAGCGGCGCTACGCCGAATTCGAAATTTGGATTGGCCTTCAGGATCGACTCCGCTTGCCAAGGTCCTTGTACCCACATCGCAGCCTTGCCGTTGGCAAAGTCGGTTGATCCAGCCGCGCTGCCCACCTCGAACGGCTTGTCTGTTCCGTTCGCCATAATCAAGTCAATGATATTGAAAACATCTTTTACGTCTGCATAGGAGGCCTGCCCCTTATTCATTTTGTCAATCCAGTCCGGATGTTCAGAGGACACGACACCGCCCAGTGAGAGGGCCATCATTAATTGCGGAATCCAGGATTCCTGGAAGGACAGCTCAAATGGCGTCACTTTGTTGGACTTCAATTTCTCTATAACCGCATTCATTTCATCGAGTGTTTGTGGAGGCGTCAGTCCAAGATCATTGAAGATTTTCTTGTTGTACAGGTAGCCCCATGACAAACTCTCTAGCGGAAGCGCAGCAATTTTGCCATCGTACGTTACTGTTTTTCTTACACTCTCGTACAGTTTGGGCACAAAAGGCTGTTCGGACAGATCCGCCAGATAACCAGCCTTGGAATACGTCGGAATATCCGCGATCGCGTGAAGCGTAAAGAGGTCCGGCGCATCTCCTGAAGCAAGCCGTGTCTGGAGAATTTGCTTGGCTTGATCCGGATTCGGCATCTCCAGCTTGATCGTCACATCGATATTTTTCTCAGCCTTCTCCTTCAATTTAAACTGCTCGAAATACTTGTCGAATTGATCCTTAAAACGCGGAAAGCTCATAAATACTTTTAGCTCTACCTTTTTGGCTGCAACCTCTGGATTGCTCGAAGTTGGAGGTGTTGTCTTCTCGCCGGAATTGGCGGAGCCGCAGCCGGCTACAGCCAAAGTCAGACTCAAAGTCAATAGAACTGCAAGCGCTTTCTTCATCTGGTCGATCCCCTCTCAGTCGTATAATTCCTTACTGCTTTAGTATAGGGAGAGAAATGAAAACGTTCATTCGACAAGTTTAGCATCCTGATTTGAACAATATTGATGCGAGCTAATCCTCCTTCCGCAGTTCTCCGGGCGTGATGCCAAAATACTTTTTAAAGACCCGGTAAAAATACGTCAAATCCGCATAGCCCGTCAGCTCGGCCACATGTTTGATCGAATAGCCATGCACTGCAATCAACTCCTTGGCCCGCTCCATTCTCTGGCGTTGCAAATAATCGGTCAAGTTCTCGCCGGTCGAAGCCTTAAACAGACGGCTCAAATGCTCCTTGCTGACGAAAAACCTGTGCGCGATCGTCTCCAGAGAGATGGGTTCACCAAAGTGCTTGTCGATATAAGCCTGAATCTCAGCGATAGACAGGCTTCCCCTGCTCCGGCGATGCTGCGCCGCCTCCTTGATCGCGTGTGCATAGAGAGAGCGAAGCTCCACCAAAGCTTGGGAGATGCTCGTCCATTTCGCGACAGGCGCCATGTTTGGGTCGCGCGCATAACCGGAACTCTGGCCGTTCTCCGCGAGAAACTCCTGCAGCATCAGGATGAAATCATACCTCAGTTGAGGAATCATCTCTTTTTGCCGCTCTGGAGCAAGCACTTTCGTCAACTCTTTCTCCAGCCTATGCAAGGCTTGCTCGACCTCCCTCCCATTGAATTCTCGCATGAGACTATGCACCTGGCGCTTCAAGGCCAAATATTCGTTCAGCAGCGCGCTGTCTGCAAATACAAAGGGCTCGCTTACTGTCTCAGAGTCTTCTTGTCGAGCGGCTGTTTCCCTCAGCTCAGCCAGACAACGGGATAACGCGGCCTTCAATTCTTCCGCATCGATCGGCTTCAGCAAATATTCAATGGCTCGCGAACGAATCGCTTGCTTTAAATACAACCAATCGTCATATCCGCTCATCACAACAATTTTGATCTCGGGATATCGCTCGTTCAACTGCTTGAGCAGTTCCACGCCGTCGATGCCCGGCATACGCATATCCGTGATGATAATATGCGGCGACAGTTCGTCCGCCAGACGAAGACCCTCTCGTCCGTCCTCTGCCTCTCCAGCTTGACGCAATCCCAGGTCCTCCCAAGGGACAAGCGTCTTTACTACTTCGCGAGACCACGGCTCATCATCGATGATCAATACGTCATACATATTCAAGGGTCTTGCCTCCTTCCAGTGGAATCGTGGCGACAACGAGCGTGCCGGCGCCGGGCGCACTGAACAGCCGGATCCCATAAGCCGGGCCGAAGCTCAGTTTCAGTCTGGCGTCTACATTGTGCAGACCGATTCCTTTCCTCTGGCCTTCCTTCCTTTGCGCCGCAAATGTCTTCTTCAGCAATTCCTCGGAGAGCTCGCGGCGCAACCTCAAGAGCACGTCCCGCTTCATACCGATGCCTTCATCCCTGATCATCACAATGACCCGTCCACGGACTTGCCGGATGCGAATTTCCAGCCTCCATGCCCCCTCTTTACGCTGCAGACCATGCTCGAAAGCGTTCTCCACGATCGGCTGCAGCGTAAATTTAGGCAGCATGCTGTCAAGCGTCATTTCGTCCACCGTCAACAAAATTGTGCAACGCCCCATGAAGCGATGCTCCTGAATAAACAAATAGTTTCGCGTATGCTTCAGCTCTTCTTCCAGTGAAACTTTGTCCTCATCAGAGCCAATGGAGTACCGGATCAAATCGCCGAATACGCGAATGATGTTATAAATTTCGGGCGCATTCTTCCCGAGCGCCATACCGCCGATCAAGTGCAGCGTATTATACATAAAATGCGGATTGATCTGTGCCTGCAAAGCCATGAGCTGGGCATTCTTGACTTCAATCTGATGCTGGTATTCGACCTCAATCAACTCCTTGATTCGCCTCATCATGGAGTTGTATCCGGCTTCCAGCAGGCCGATTTCATCGCGGCTTTGCACCGCCTTCATCTCGAAGTTATGGATCTGGGTCTGACGCATCGTTCTGGCCAGACTGACAATTGGCCGGCTGATCCGCAAGGATACGAGAATTGATAACAGCAGTGAAGCCACGGCGAAAGCAGCGCCGGTGTAAAGCCCTGCGCGAATCGTAGCGTTCGCGCTCTGATTGATGGATGACATGGGGATAGCCTTGATCACGGTAAGCTGCCCGTCGACTACCTTTTTGGCAAAGTACAGGTAGTTTTTCCCCCGCTCCGAGAATAATTCGGAGTCAGACAGATGCAATGTCTTCAGAAAATCAGACAGTTCGCCCGATGCATCCTGCGCGGTGGAGCCAGACAGCAGCTCATCCTCATCATTGAGCAGAAATACCGAACTATCCGCCTCTGATCTCAGAATCGACCCGACTTCCTCCCAGACCTTGGTATTAATCCTGACCGAAATTCCGCCGAGGAGCTTGCGGTCCTCGAAGCGGTTGATGCTATGAAAGGCATAAGTTCCACTGCTGGTTTGCTTGAAATACATATTGATCGGCACGAACCGGATACGTTCCCATGCTTCGCTCTCCATTTCGGACAAAGGGAGGCTCCCGTTGCTTGAGAAGTTGACATAATAGGCCCGCTTTAGTTGTTCTACATACAGTGCAACTTCGTCGAACTTGCGTGAGTTCGCGTAGAAGACCGAGGCCAGCGTCTGCCAAATAACATTTTGTCTGCGGAACTGCACGCCAACGTCCGGACTCTCCAATTCTTGCATCGCTGTCATGAGCGACTGGTTGATTTGCAAGGTATAGAAGAGCACATCCACCTGTGCAATTAATTCGCTCAAATACTGATCCGCCCACAACATGCGGGACTGATTGGCGCTGAAAATCTCTTTTTCTACAGACTCTCTCATGTTCGTGGTCGCTATCCAGGTGACCGTCACCACGGGGAGCGTCGTCAGCAAAATCATGAGGATCATGAGCCGAAACCGAATGCTGATATGCTTCATTTGGGATTCCCCCTGTGCAAATCCATCTTGTTTTATTATGTATTCGGTTTCAAAAACCATACATCCTCTAACACAGCTTTGAATCATATTGATTTCGGGAATTAAAAAATATTGATGGGGATTGGCATCTGACTATAAGATCAGCTCTGCCTCCTTACTGCCTCAATTCTGTAAAATGTTCCTGAATCCATCCTCTTTTACTTGACTGATAAAGTGATACAATTGGATAATGAATCGTTGTTGTACAATGAGTTGTTATACAATGAAATATGAAATAGGAGCATTCAACACGTGCGAATACATCCCATTTATTTTTTGAGGGTTACAGGTCTTTTGGACGGGGCTTCATTATTGGTCTTGTTAGGCATTGCCATGCCGTTGAAATATGTTTGGGGGCTGGACAAGGCCGTCACGATTGTAGGCAGCATCCACGGCGGGATTTTCTGCCTGTATGCCCTTGCGATCCTGTATGCGTTTATCCGGGTAAAATGGAGCCTGCTATGGCCCGCGGCGGCGGTTGCTGCGGCGTTCGTGCCTTTTGCCAACTTTGTCCTGGACTGGCAGCTTAAGAAAAACCAGGATCGACTTGAAATCAAGCCGTTCAACCATGCGCTGCTTGTGTACAGCATTGTATTTTTCTCATTCTTTGATCTATTTTCGCAGCTTCCGGTCATGAGCACCTTCGCAGTTTCCGTCGGAGCCAGCTCGTTTATCGTTGGCTTTGTCATCGGTCTGTATTCTATGGCCAATACGCTAGGCAATATCATCTCCGGGATTATTACGGACAAGAGCGGGCCTTTTAAAATTTTGCTGGCCGGACTATTCTTGTCCAGCATAGCTCTGCTGCTGTACCGCCTCGTCGATGAGCCTGCCATGCTGATTGTGGTCCGAATTTTTCACGGCCTGGTCGCCGGACTCATTGTTCCTGCTGCGTTTACGTTTTCTGCGAATACAACAAAAAAAGACCAGCAAGGAAAGAAGGTCGCCTTCACCGGCTCCTTTGTCGGGCTTGCAGCAATCATCGGCCCGGCATTCAGCGGCATTATGGCGAGCAGAACTTCGGTGCCTTTCGTTTTTACAAGTGTGGCTATCCTCGGATTGATACTGACCGTGCTTGCAGCGATCTTTTTCAGGACATTCCAGATTCCGAAGAGAGAGAAGCCTGGCGAGAGTGCTGAGCTTGCCGGCTCCATCTTCAATTCCGGGGTGCGCAAGGCGTATGCCGGGGCGTTCTTCCTGATGTTCTCACAGGGCGCTATCGCTTATCTGCTGCCGTTGCATGTGCAGGCGCTGGGTTATGATTCACGGCTAAGCGGCACCCTGATGAGCACCTTCGGCATCATTGCCGTACTCATATTCGCACTTCCGACGAACCGAATTTTTGACCGTGTCGCTCCGACCCGCACAATGGCGATAGGAATCGGGTTGATGGGTTTAAGCCAACTGCTGATCAGCCAGTCCTCGACCATGCTGACTCTTTACCTGGTTCTGGGACTTTACGGCGTCGGCTTTGCATTTTTGTTCCCGTCTACCAATACGCTGCTGATCCAATCTACTCCGGTAGAGCTGCGGGGCAAAGCCTACGGTTATTTCTACGCTGTCTTTTCACTCGGGGTGGTAGCAGGTTCTTCCATACTGGGCTGGCTGCCCTTTAGCATTAACCAAGGCTTCTTATGCACCGGCATTGTGCTGCTTGCCTTCTCGGCTTTCGTTGTCCTTGGCAAGCAGAAGCAGCGCGTACTCGATGCCTGATGAGTTGGTTTACAATAGAAAATGGCGGTGCAGAAGTTGCTTCTGCACCGCCATTTTTATGTTGCAACATTTTAAGCGTGGAAATTGGTGCCGTCCGTCACAACCTGAACGTAGCCTGTCCGGACAACGAAATCGCCAAAATGTTCGCCACTGTCACGCTCCGCCGCATAGCGGTCTATGATTGGCTTCAAGGTATCGATAATTTCATCTTCGCCGATATTTTCACGGTAGAGCTTGCTCAGACGATCACCAGAGAATCCGGCCCCCATGTACATATTGTACTTGCCCGGCGACTTGCCGATGAATGCAATCTCGCCCAGCGCAGGACGCGCGCAGCCGTTCGGACAGCCGGTCATACGAATATTAATCTCTTCATCACGCAGGCCCGCTTCCTCCAGTATCGGCTCCAGCTTCTCGATCAGCGTCGGCAAATACCGCTCCGCCTCAGCCATCGCCAGACCGCAGGTCGGCAGCGCCACACAAGACAGCGCGCTGCGCCGCAGAGCAGAGTACTGGGTTCCTTCGGCAATCCCGTACCCCTTCAGAAGCGCAACAATTTTGCTCTTCTTCTGGCTGGTTACGTTCGCGATCATCAGGTTCTGGTTCGCCGTCAGGCGGAAATCTCCGGTATGCATCTTCGCGATTTCCCGAAGCGCCGTCTTGAGCGGATACCCTTCCGTATCTGCGATTCGTCCGCTTTCAACATAGAGCGTCAGGTTCCATCTGCCGTCCTTGCCTTTAATCCAGCCGTAACGGTCGCCGGTATGCTCGAATGTAAATTCACGCGCAGGCGCAAGCTCCCAGCCCAAGCGATCATGCAATTCGTCCACAAACCAATCCAGACCATGACGGTCAATGGTATATTTGAAGCGGGCATTTTTCCGTATGGAACGGTTGCCGTAATCGCGTTGAATGGTAACGGTCTTCTCCGCTACATCCAGAATGCGATCCGGCGTTACAAAACCGATTAATTTGGCAAGCTGCGGGTATGTCGCCGTATCTCCATGGGTCATACCCATGCCGCCGCCGACAGTGACGTTGAAGCCGGCCAGCTTGCCGTCCTCAACAATCGCAATAAAACCAAGATCCTGCGAGTAGACATCCACATCATTAGACGGCGGCACCGCAATTCCAATCTTGAATTTCCGCGGCAGATAGACAGGACCGTAAATTGGCTCTACTTCAACGGTTCCACCATTTTGCTCCAGACTGTCTACTACCTTCTCGCCGTCCAGCCAGATTTCATGATAGGCAGGCGTCTTGGGCGCCAGATGCGTGGTGAGTTGCTGCGACCAATAGTAAACCTCACTGTGAATCTCGGATTGATACGGATTCGGATTGCACATCACGTTGCGGCTCACGTCGCCGCAAGCGGCCAGTGTGGTCAACAGCGCAGTATTGATCTCCTGAATTGTCTTTTTCAAATTCCATTTCAGCACACCATGAAGCTGGAATGCCTGGCGCGTCGTCAAGCGGATGCTGCCCGTACCGTATTTCTCCGCCAACTCATCCATAACGAGCCATTGTGCAGGCGTCGATAAGCCGCCCGGAGTCACGACACGGAGCATGAACTGAAAGTATGGCTCCAGCTTTTGCTTTTCCCGCTCATTGCGGTAGTCACGGTCATCCTGCATGTAGCTGCCGTGGAATTTCAGCAGCCGGTTATCCAGTTCAGGCAAGCCGCCTGTAATCCGGTTGGACAGGGAATCGGTCAATGACCCCCGCAAATAATTGCTTTCCTTCTTTAAATGCTCCACGTCGCTCGGCGGTCCGCCGATTGGCTCTGCCTTATGGTTTTTTGCCATCGCTGTTAACTCCTTTGCCCGCATGATGAAATCATGCTTAATGCCTCTATCGGAAGCGCGGTATGATCTGCCGCGCGCTCTGCAAATTGCTTAACTATCAGTACACATCACGCTGGTAGCGTCCCTGCTCCTGCAATTCTGTCAGGTACGCTGCCGCTCCTTCCGGGGATTTGCCGCCATGCTGTCCGATAATATCCAGCAACGCCGCCTGCACATCATGCGCCATATGCTTTTCGTCTCCGCATACATACACATGCGCGCCTTCCTCCAGCCACTTGTAAAGCTCCCGACCGTTCTCCAGCATCCGCTGCTGCACATAGACCTTCTCTTCCGTGTCCCGGGAGAACGCTACGTCCAGCTTCGTCAGCACCCCGTCATTAAGCATGCGCTGCCAGTCCGTCTGATACAGGAAGTCCGTTACGAAATGCCGGTCTCCATAGAGCAGCCATGCTTTCCCTGCTGCCCCAAGTTCCTCGCGGTCCTCCAGGAAAGCCCGGAACGGCGCTACGCCTGTACCCGGTCCGACCATGATGACCGGCGTGTCCGGGTTAACCGGCGGCTTGAAGTTCGGGTTCTGCTGTATAAAGATCGGCAGCTTGTCCCCCGGCTCGAGCCGTTCTGAGGCATAAACGGAGCACACGCCCTTGCGCTCTCGTCCATGGGCTTCGTATTCGACTTTGCGGATTGTAAGATGCACTTCATCCGGGTGAGAATTCAGGCTGCTCGCAATGGAGTACAGCCGCGGCGGCAGCTTGCGAAGCACATTGGCAAGATCTCCGCTGCCAAGCGTCCATGGCTCAAAATCGCGAAGCAGATCAAGCACATCCCGCCCGCTCACATAAGCTCTCAAACTATCTTTATTTTCAGGCTTCACCAGTTCTGCCAGCTTGGCGCTGCCGCTAAAGGCGACTGCTTTTTCAAGCAGCGGCTTGGTCAGTACTGTGATCTCATAATGATGCAGCAACGCTTCGCGCAGCGATGAGGTCTCGCCTGCTTTGCCAGTTACTACGGCGTCTTCCGGATTCCATTGCAGGAACGCAATAATGTCGTCCACCAGAGCAGGATCATTCTGCGGGTATACGCCTACCGCATCGCCAGGCTCGTAGGACAAGCCTGAACCTTCCAGCGACAGTTCCAGGTGGCGCGTCTCACGGTCTGAGCCTCTGCCGTTAAGATTCAGATTCTCCAGCACTTCAGCCATAAACGGATTCGCTCGTGTATACACGGACTCGCCTTGGACAGCAGCCAGTGAATCAGCAGCTATGACCGCAGCCTGCGGCGCAGATGCAGGCGCGGCCGCCGCAAGGAGTACGCCGGTTACCGCTGCAATCCAGCCTGCGGCAGCATCTTCGAAATCGACATCGCAATCGACGCGGTCTGCGATCCGCTCTGCGCCAAGCTCGGTGAGCCGGGCATCGAAATCCTGACCAGTCTTGCAGAAAAACTCATACGAGGTATCCCCGAGCGCCAGTACGGAGAACTTCGTGCCGTCCAGCTTCGGTGCGCGCTTGCTATGCAAAAATTCATAGAATGTCAGGGCATTGTCCGGCGGATCGCCTTCGCCATGTGTACTGACGAGTACAAACAGGTAGCCTGCTTTTTTCAAATTGTTCGTCTTGTATTGATTCATTGCAGACAAGGTTACCTCAAAGCCCTGGCCTTTCAGCTTATCTGCCAATCGTCCAGCCAGTCTCTGTGAATTGCCGGTCTGCGACCCGAATAATATCGTGGCATCACGCGGCCCTTGCGATGCAGCCGAGGCTTGGGCAGCAAGAGCCTCCAACTCAACAACGGATACAGCGCCTGCTTCCGGCACAGCTACAGCCGCAGCCTCTTCTCCTGCACGGTAGAAGGCCAAATATCCGCTCAGCCAATTCTTTTGCGTTTCCGTCAATGTCGGGAGCAGCTTGTTGATTAATTCCGCCTGCTCGCTCGTAAACGGACTATTCGTCACTTGAAGTTGCAACAACATCCACCTCGCATCAATCGTTAGAAAATCCGACCACGTTACTTTGTTTTCATCTTAATTAAAATACTACAGCAGTATTCGGCAAGGTTCAATATATTCATCGATAATTTGACTATAAGAAATATTTAAAGATTTATTACTTTTTGTTATAAAGCGATAAAAGGGATATTTCTCAAACGAATGAATGCCATCCGAAGAGCTGTAATCGGTCTTACTGTCTTTGACAAATCTATCGTTTCCGGTTACATTAAAAGTAGTTAAGGACTTAATCAATTTCGGGATGTGATTGTTTTGAAGGATGTTCAGCATTACGTCTTGGATTTGCCTTTGCCGGCGCAAGTATTTTTCACTCTTGTGGAGACGACCGCGGTGTTGGTGGACGTATCGGAAAAATATTGGCACGCTCAGGGGTTAAACGGAGCGCGTATCCGAATTTTGGTCGAGCTGATGAAAGAAGGCGGAACTTTACTCCCTTCCAGGCTTGCCCAAAAAATTGGCGTTACCAAAGCCAATATCAGCCTGCTGCTGACCCCGCTGGAAAACGACGGCTTGATTCGCCGCGATGCTCATCCTACGGACGGGAGAAAATCCGTGATCACCATTACAAGAGAAGGTCAAAGCCTGCTGCTTCGGCATCTGCCCGCTAACCGGCAGCAAATCGCTCAAAAATTGCAAGCCCTGGATGAACAGGAGCTGCATCAGCTTCTTGCTTTGCTTCAAAAAGTAAAAAATAGATAACGATATTTTTGGCTCAAAACCAAATTAGCGGTTGAGCTCTAGGTGAAGGGGACGCTGCGTGGCAGAGGATTCTTCCGATCGCTGTTTAAGCCCGATTCCTTTATAGGATAGGGGTTTGCAGGGGGAATCGGGCTTAAAAGGCGACCACGTTCGTTTCTCCAGAATTCCTCTGCCCCTTCGCTGCTATCTCCTTAAATGTCAACCACTAATGTTTAGGTTGAGCCATATTTTTTTATCTAATTAGTTAAGCACTTAACTAAAAATAGAAGGAGCCCTATCTTATGTCCATTGCCATTACTGGCGCCAGCGGCAAGTTGGGCCGTCTAATTATGAAGCAGCTTAAGCTGCTTGTTCCTGCCGAGCAAATCATTGCTTGTGTTCGCGACATCGAGGCCGGGAAAGACTTGGCTGCCCAGGGAATCGAGGTACGTTATTGCGATTACGATCGTCCCGACTCGATCGAGCAAGCACTCGCCGGCGTTTCCCGCTTGCTGCTTATTTCAAGTCCAAACCCGGATGATATCGTCCGGCTGCGGCAGCATGTCCATGTCGTTGAAGTCGCCAAAAAATTAGCCGTCAGCCACGTGCTGTATACCAGCTTCGCTTTCCCTGAAAACAGCGATATCCCGCTGACGCATCTGCATTTGGCAACCGAGCACGCAATCCGCGCTGCCGGAATTCCGTATACATTTCTCCGTAATGGATTGTATATGGATTTTCTCGAGGCGCTTAATCTGAAGAATGCTATAGCGGACGGCGCCTTTAAAGTGCTCCCGGGAACCTGGAGATTCAATGCCGTTGCCCGCGATGATCTCGCTGTCGCCACCGCAGCCGTCTTAGCAGGAGAAGGCCATCACAACAAAACTTATGAACTCGTTGCGCCGGTATCATGGACCTTTGGCGAAATCGCCTCCATCCTCTCGGAACTCTCAGGCATTCCCATCTATCTTCGTGAAGATGATGAAATCAGGCATTGGATTTACGGTTTTCTCAGCAAAATTGACACCGTTTCGACGTCCTATGATCTGGAGCGATTAATGAGTCTGGCGGGCCGTCCATTAACTCCGCTTAAGGAGAATATTAGAAGCTATTTGAAGATGTAACGTCCGGCACTGGAATTATTATTCGCGAAAAGCCCCGCCTTGCAGTATTATCTGCCAGAGACGGGGCTGTTTCCATCTATTATGGCTGTGAAGTTGGGCGAACAATAATTTCGTTGATCGAAACAGAGGTTGGCTGTTCAATCGCATACCGGATGGCTGCGGCGATATCCTCGCCTTTCAGCGGAACAATTTTATTGAGAAATCCCGACATAACCGTTTTAACATTCGTATCGGTAATGCTGTGCGTCAGCTCTGTATCGACTGCTCCGGGACTAATGATCGTTGTGCGAATATTTTGATCAGGTCGCAGTTCTTTGCGCAAGCCTTCCGTAAGGGTGCGAACGGCAAATTTCGTAGCGGAATATACCGCGCCGCTTGGTGCAATCTCGTGACCGGCTACGGAAGAAACGTTAATAATATGGCCCTCATTCCTCTCTTCCATATGAGGGAGTACCGCCGCAATACCATACAAGACGCCTTTAATATTCACATCAATCATGCGGTCCCATTCATCCACCTTCAGGCTTCTAATATAGGAAAGTGGCATTAAACCCGCATTATTGACCAAAATATCGATTTGGCCATAAGCCTCGATTGTCGCTTGAGCCAGTGACTCCATATCTGCTCGGGAGGTTACATCTGTGACCCGATACTCAGCTTGACCGCCGAGAGCTTCGATTTCCTTTTTCAATTGAACCAGCCGATCTTCCCGACGCGCTGCCAGCATAAGTCTAATCCCGCTTCTCGCAAGCTCTTTTGCCGTTGCTTCTCCGATACCGCTGCTCGCACCTGTTATTATCGCCGTTTTATTAGCCATTTCAATAACCTCCTGAACTTTAAAAGCTAGTATAGTAGTATAACCCGTACGATTTCATCATACACCCTAGAGTTCACTCTAGGTCAAGGGTAAAACTATTCTTTTAAAGTCCATTCAGCTATGCACGGTCGGTTACTGCAGATGCGCTTTCGTCATTTCATTTTTTAATTTAGAATACAGATCGGTTTTATAATTAATCATATCGATGTAGGACTTCAGAACATTCATTTCATGTTCGACCTTTTCTTTTTGATTTTCAAGCATGCGCACGCGTTCGTCAATTGTTTTATCCCCCTGCAAGGCGAGGTCCACGTACTCCTTAAGCTGATGAATCGGCATCCCGGTATTACGAAGGCAATTGAGAAACTCGATCCGCTGTATATCCTCATCATCGAAAATGCGAATGCCGCTTTCCGTTCTTTTGATGAATGGCAAAATCCCTTCCTTCTCATAATACCTTAAAGTGTGTATGGACAAGCCCGTCGCTTCTGCGGCTTGCCCAATTGTATATCGTTTGTTCATGTCGATCCGAAACCTCCTTAAGCAAGCAGTCCATCTTCATCATATTGTGTTTCCGTTCTTCCATTCTATATGAGAATCATGTTGCAAGTCCAATAAGCAACACCTTGCAGCGTCTCCTGCTTTTTTAACAAGAAAGTTCCTTTTAATTAAGGCTCAAAACAAAAATTAGTGGTTGGCCTCTAGGTGGAGGGGGACGCTGCGTGGCAGAGGATTCTTCCGATCGCTGTTAAAGCCCGATTCCTTTATTATGATAGAGGCTTGCAGGGGGAATCGGGCTTTAAAGGCGACCACGTTCGTTTCTCCAGAATTCCTCTGCCCCTTCGCTGCTATCTCCTCGATGTCAACCACTAATTTTTAAGTTGAGCCGTAATTAATCTCCTTTACTTTTGAACGATATAGTGATATCATTTGTTTCGACAGTTATATAACTATAGAAATGATTTGGGAGGTGATCGTAATGAAGGAAATTCATCATGAAATTGGACAAGTGGTTAAAATATATAAAGCTTTGGGAGAGCCTACCCGACTGAAAATTGCTTTATTGCTCGCGAGCGAAAGTAATTTATGCTTTACTGCCATCGGTGAAAAGCTTGAATCGGTGGCTGGTTCCACGCTGTCGCATCATCTAAAGCAATTGACGGACTCTGGCTTGATTGATTTTCGTAAGAGTGGATCGTATATTCATTATAGCGTCAATCGAGAAATAGCGGAAAAATTTGCGCCCTATTTGTTGGCGTAATTTTTTTATCAATAATTTCTATAGATTTAGAAATATAGAATTGAATTTCAAACTATCCATATCAAGAAGGAGAGAGTGACCATGAGCAATCAAACGAAAACGATGGAGATTGGAATCAGTACCTTCCTCCATGCAAATCCGCAAAATGATGGTGTTGCGCATTCTGAGAGACTGCGACAAGCGATGGAAGAGATACAATTAGCCGATCAAGTTGGTCTTGACGTTTATGCTATCGGAGAGCATCATCGAGTCGATTACTCAAGCTCTTCACCAGCTGTGATTTTGGCGACTGCTGCCGCCACTACGAAGCATATTCGTCTATCAAGCGCAGTGACGGTTCTTTCTTCGGATGATCCGGTGAGGGTATATGAGGACTTTGCAACGCTGGATGGACTTTCTAACGGGCGAGCAGAGATTATGGCCGGACGGGGTTCGTTCATTGAGTCGTTTCCGCTATTCGGCTATGATTTGAACGATTATGAGCAGTTATTTGAAGAGAAATTAGAACTGTTGTTGAAGATTCGTGCTTTTGAAAAGGTAACTTGGTCTGGTGGACATCGCCCGGCGATTGATAATATGGGCATCTACCCTCGGGCGCAACAGGAGTCTTTACCTATCTGGATTGGCACGGGCGGCAGTCCTGACTCTGCTATTCGAGCAGGCTTGCTTGGACTTCCAATTGTTTTCTCCATTCTTGGAGGCATGCCAGAGCGATTTGCTCCCTTGGTGGAGCTATATAAGGAAGCTGCTGTAAGAGCAGGTCATGATCCGAATAAGCTGCAAATTGCTACGCATTCTCATGGCTTTATCTCAGATACAACACATGAAGCAGCAGAACGATATTTCCCTGTCATGGCTGCTCAAATGAACCAGATTGGACGGGAGCGAGGCTGGGCTTCTTATACACGTAACTCGTACGATGTAGCTCGTGACCTTCATGGCGCACTCTATGTTGGAGACCACGAATATGTTGCAGAGAAGATCGTACTGCTGCACAAGAACCTGGGCTTAACACGATTCATGATGTACGTCGATTTCAGTTCGTTGCCGCATCGTGATTTGCTTCGTACAATTGAGCTTCTCGGAACAAAAGTAGCACCGATTGTTCATAAGGAACTCGCTAGTCAGACATCTGACCAAAACGCTTAAAGATTAAACACTTTGGAGATAAGAGGTCGAATTTTTTTAACAAACAATTCTATAGTTTTAGATTTGTAGAAACTAAAAGGAGAGAATCGCAAATGAGAAATTCATGGAAAATTTATATTCTGGCCATTGTCAGCTTTTTGGTCGGAACTTCGGAATTCGTAATTGCCGGTATCCTGGATATGCTTGCAAGTGATATTGGAGTGTCAGTAGCAGCGGCCGGACAGCTGATTACAGTTTACTCGCTTGCTTATGCGATCGGTACTCCGATTCTTATTGCACTCACGGCAAAAATGGATCGAAGAAAGCTTATGCTGTCAGCTTTGGCATTATTTTTCGTAGGGAACTTGATCACTGTCTCGACCACAGGCTATAGCATGCTGATGGGAGCACGAATTATTTTGGCGATAAGCACGGGGGTATTTATGGTCGTCGCTCTGACCATGGCGGCCAAACTATCATACCCTAATAGACAGGGCAGCGCTATCGCTAAGATAATCTTAGGCTTTAACCTCGCCCTCATACTTGGGGTTCCGCTCGGGAGGATCATTGCGGGTTCATATGATTGGCAAATCATCTTCACAGGGATCGGCGTACTCAGCTTGATTGCGATGCTGGTTCTTTTGCCGACGATTCCAAAATCGGAAGGAGAGGCTCCCGTTCCAATTCGGGAACAGCTCGCTTTGTTTAAGAATCCCCGTATCACTGTCACATTATCCATCAGTTTTTTCTGGATATTGGGTTATACCATTCTGTACACCTATATCACGCCTTTTCTTCTGGACATTACGGGGATGAGCGAGCGAATGGTAAACATCGGATTGTTTACATTTGGTCTGGCCAGTCTCATAGGTTCCCAAGTTGGCGGCTATGGTGCGGATAAATGGGGGATTCCCCGCACGATGATTGGAGGCTTGCTTTTTCACGCTGGAATATTATTTTTACTGGCGGCATTCTCCCATTCGTCCATAATCGTGTTACCGTTGCTTATGCTTTGGTCCTTTTTCGCATGGTCAACGGGCCCCGTTCAACAAGTTTATTTAATTGGTATGGCTCCTCAAGCTTCAGGTATCATTCTAAGCTTAAACAATTCTATCGTGCAATTGGGAATAGCTTTAGGGGCTGTAATTGGGGGTATCGTTGTAGAAAACATCTCTCTTACTGCAACTGGTTGGATTGGTGGAGTTGGCGTCGCAATTGGACTTATCCCCGCTATTTTTTCTTTAACCATGCGTCGAAAGTCTACAATAATTGAGTAATAATAACTATATAAAAGGCTCCAAACCAAAGTTAGTGCTTGAGGTTTGGAGCCCTTTTTGTTAATGCAATAATGAGCAAGGTTGCATTCAACTAAAATGCCTTGGACATAACGCCACAGCGGGCTTAACTTTATAACTCCGAACCAAAGGCACAATGGCCTGTCTGAGCAAGTGTTCGAGAAAAGAAGACACGTCTATGAAACCGCCAAGCCTCGAATCCTGGTCGCTGGTCAGGGGCAACGCGCGATTGGACACTGGATGAAGAAGTTTGGCTCAATCCAGAAAAAGCGACTGCTATTCAAGCTGAGCAAAAAGCGCAAACCTAGCTATCTTATATGTATAGATTCGCGACAACTATCTTGACAAACACCGCTTGCTCGAGCCCTCGGTCTAACCAACTACTTGCTGTTTTTGCATCGGGCGTACAATCATACCACTTCCCAAAGGCTTCCTTCCATATCTTGATAACATCGAATGCTTTACCTTTGAATAATAGTGGGCAATTCATGTCGAGGGTTCCAAGCACTTATTTCGGTGTGCTGCCTTTTTTTGAGGGGAATTATGAGAAAAATAATTGAAAGTTTAATATTGGTTGCCTTAATATTTTTAATAGGATGTCAAAGCGAAGAGTTATCTGAAGCGGATAGAACACGATTTATACATGAAAATAATCTGGAACCTGCTATAGAACTTTCAGAACAAGATGCTTATTATTACCTCAACTTTCGTAGCTTAAATTACCGAAAAAACTCTTGATGTACGAGGGCAAATCGGCGATCCAGTGCTGGAGTTGACACCACACTGTTTGTTTGAAAATTTTGTTCGTTGCTCCAGCCAAGTTTAAGAATAACGTCATCAGTTGTTGAGGCGCAGTGTGGTAATCCAAATCACAAACTTCATCTGCATTTAAGAAAATAGCCCACCAAGCGTTTGCTGATTTCCGGTTTGCCATCGCTCATACTCTATTGCTAAATAGCGAGTAACCACGATGGTCGTATAGCTACTCAACATATCAATGGACGTCCTTGAAACTCTGTTCTTTGTTTCAAATAGCTTTTGGTTGCTTTAAAGAATATCTGTCGGGTAAAGGACTGGCGCGATGCCGAAAGACCCATTTTCAGCCCCTCCCCATAAGAACTGCTCGTGAGGTTTCCCTAAAGCAGTTCACTCCGTAACTTCATTGAAGGGGTTATGTGACCTATCTCAACAGCAGACACTTTCATTAAAAACCATCTGCTTTTTTTCAAGGTATGGATTTCCCAGTCCCAATATAGCCCGAGCACGTCATATAGGTATCTTTACTCCACTTCCGCCATCCTATGCTTATTTTCCGTCTCCGTTCCTTTGGTCAGCAATGTCCAGATTTTCATTTCCGTGTAGTCGCGTACTTCGCTGAATGCATCACTGGAGTTCCCCACCCGAAAATATTTCACCCATCATCGCATTCACTTGCTTCACGATCTCCTTAGCCGGTTTTGCGCCTCCATCACTTCACGGATTCAGCCTAGCATTATTTCGACAAATTTTATCATTTTTCGCTATTAACAAATAATAGATATTGATGTAAATTTATAGTATATGATACTGGCCAGTTCATAACAAAATAATATTTGGAGATGAAGAAATGAAATTAAAGTCCTTAGTTGTATTACTCGTTGTTATTCTTGTCATGCTTCCGGCAAGTTCCTATGCTAATCAGTCATCCTTGACTGATAACGAAAGATATCTAAAACTGGGATTAACGCAGGATGAAATTAATAATTTTACACCAGAACAAGTAGAATACTACAAAGGAATGAATGGGCATGTCATTTCTAAAGAAACTACATATTATCGGGTTACTGAAGGTGAGGATGATTTAGCTGTTGCAGTCGAAGTCCCAAAAGAAGTAGCATTATCAGAAATTGCACAATCTGAAGCACAAAAAAACGATGAAACAGTATCTATACTCGGTGGCGGCACAGATACAAAGAAAACTTCTTGGATGACCATGACCACCACTGTCTCTGATATTAACGGTACATCGCCAAAAGAATACTTATTAAAAAACTCTTTCACATGGCTAACTAACCCATTTTGGACTTTGACCGACGTCGTCGGAATTTCGCATCCTGAATACATCGTCCCTGTTCAAAACAGTGAAATAGCAGCTTATACTTTCGACTATTATGGAACGACTAATCAATATGTTGGTACTCACACTAACAACCTATTTACGGCAGACAAAAAAAATTCTAACGGTATGGCATTTAAAATTGATATCCTCACTGGCTGGGGTGGCGGATATCAAGTATGGAATCATCGTGGTTATATGTCCTATCGAGTAACAAGGGCGTCAAACCAGTATACTACCGGAACCGTATTTGGGCACTACACTCATACTGAAGTTTCAATTACGTTTGGACTGTCAATTGGAATTAATGCATTCGGAATGTCGATTAGTGGGGCCACGAGCAAAACGGATATGACAGACACAGGAGTAACTTTCACCTTTTAATTGCTCTATTGGATAAAGAATAAAAGGGAGAGATTTTCTCCACTTTATTCTTTAAATGAATCTCCCCGCAACTCAATGCGGGGGGATCAAACCTTTAGAGATTAAATATTTTAAATTTAATGCTTGAGGTCTTGAACCTAAAGACTCTATCCGGCAGAGTCGCATTCCACCAACAACCAACCCTTGAAAATACAGATTTCGGTTGCGTGACAAATAAAACCTGCGCTGAAAGGTTTTCATTGGGTTATTCTTTGCCTTCAATCGCAGCATTGGTACAACTAAGCAATACTAATTAACAATTTCCTACGGCCAGTTTTGAATAGTTTTCAGGCAAGCGGCTAGCCATATGCGGCAAACGTTTTTCCTCCTCTTTGAGTCAGTGGCCTAGTGTTTGAGCAACGGTGCATCTTCATACCACTCGGCGAAAGGCTCTTTCGAAAGCATGTTGGAGAAGTGGCAAGTAGCCTAGTATCTCCTTCAGTTCTAACTGTTTTTCAGGATATAAAGTGGTCTGCCGGGAGTTACGCAGTCATGTCTGACCTTTAGAATCGTCCTTGCTCTTGGAGACAACGTGCTTTGTACGATTTTTCGTATCATTGGATGATGTCGATAATATAGCAATCTACATAAAACCGAGCGGCGACTGAGTCGCTTTCAGGAAACATTTCGTGATCCAACTATGCTAATTCAGAGCCAAATCTAAGACCACCGCTTTGAGATGCAAGACCAGAAGCGTTTTATCTCCTAATTTATGAATGCCGGTACGTTACGTTTGGCCTTTTCGTATTATGAAATCATCGACTCCAGCACAAGATTCGCGGTGCAAGCCGCATCTTACCATACCTGTCCCTGTAGACATTCACTTTCCCAGTTACCAATTGTTACGTTTGGTTTAAAGACTAGGGTCGAGGTCTCATACATGTCAGCGCTTGGCGCACGGTGGCAGAGTTACTTTATAAATCGTTTGTTTTTCATAGAGGTGGTACTATAGCTTTTTCCTCGGTCTACAAAAAAAGCATGCTGTCAAATAAAGCCACAGTGGTAGGTATTCCAAAATGGCCAGATCGCGAAAGCGAATAGATACACCTTATTATCACTTGCAACACGAATGGCGGATACATATTCGGTGCTGCTTTTACGAATAAATCATTCGAGTGGCAAACGAATCAATCCTATACAGCTACTGATATGGTCTCAATTTGAATGGTTTATTCATCTCATTTATCACTTGCAAAGACGCATGCCTCTGGTAATCAAACATAAAACCGATATAATAGTTATACATCTGTCACTCCCTTTTATGGCTTGCTAGCACTACTATCTTGCGGAATCTATATATGTTTTACTATTTTTTTGATAACCGTTACAATCTATGTAGATTTTTAATACTAAATTTGGTGTAGAGCCTTTAATTTGGGGGGAATTATGAGAAAAATAGTTGGAAGTTTAATTATAGTTGCCTTAATATTTCTGACAGGATGTCAAACCCAAGAGCCGTCTGAAGCAGATAGAACACGATTTATACATGAAAATAATCTGGAATCAGCTATAGAACTTTCAGAACAAGGTGCTTATTATTACTTTTTGGAATCTACAGATAAAGTTCATATTTATGTACTGAAGGGAATGGAGTCTGCTAAATTTGTATCCTCGCATACTGAACTACCAAAAACAGATGAACCCTTATATTTAGGAGGATTATATCCTGGATATGTCGGCATATATCTCACAAGCAAAGAGATTATCGATAGTACAAAAAAAGTCAGATTCATTATTAATAATGAAACATTTGATTATGATTTTTCAAATCAAAATGCTCTTGTAATAAAAAATAAACAGATCACCAATTATAATTTTATTATTGAATTTATAGACAATAAAGGGACTGTTCTATACAAATACTATAATGGACCCATAAGTTCGACACACGATTGAAAAAATAAGCTACAATAAGGACATGGAGAAGAGACGGAAGTTTACAGCAGAACAGAAAGCAAAGATCGTATTAGAGATGCTTCGGGAGGAGCGGACGGTTGGGGAGATCGCCGCCGAACATGAGATCCATCCGACGCAGCTGCACAAATGGAAAGCCGAAGCGCTTGATCACCTGCCGTCGATCTTTACCCGCGGAGCGAGCGAGACTGAAAAAATGAGAAAACAGCACGAGAAGGAAAAGGATCAATTAACCCAGCAGATCGGCCAACTGAGCGTCGAGCTGAACTGGCTCAAAAAAAATCTGACGAGCTCGACCAGCGTCGAAGAGCGAAAAGAGATGATGGATCGAAACGACGCTAAGCTGAGCGTGAAGCGTCAAGCGGAGCTGCTGGAAGTCAGTCGGACGAGCGTCTACTACATGCCTGCGGATAGGGATAAGGAAGAGCAGGACGAAGGCATCGTGATCAGCAAGAAGAAGACCTGCCGGCTGATGCGGCGTATGGGATTGGCCGGTCTATGCCCCGGCCCGAACCTGAGCAAGCACAATCACAAGCAAGCGGTTCACCCCTATCTGCTGCGAGGCGTGAAGGCGATGCATCGGAACCACATTTGGGGAATCGACATTACTTACAGTACGCCCAGCTAACAAGTTCCCTCAGTGGAACGAAGTTACTTGAGCATGTTTGGAATACATGTCGATTTTTTTTACAGACATGTCCTTCCCCTGCTGTGAGGGGGAGTGAGCCGAAGTGGCGGTGACTTGCCGACACTGGCAAGGTGACGTAGTCCGCGGGAAACGGGACTTGCGGCGAAGCGATTACGCCAAGATGAGTCTCTAGGCTGAGCATTGGAAGGTTGAGGAACACGAACCTATTAAACCGCATCTGAGGGTTGAAATGTCACCCCTGCCTACATCGCTTAACAGGCAGGTCGCGGATCGATGCTAACTACAGCCATGAGCTGGCATTGCGAATATCGGTTGGACATGTAAGCCAACTGGTAGGGAATTGCGAAGAGCGCACAGCTAGAGCGTGATGTCCGTGACAACTTGCAGAAAGCAAGGATAAAGACTGCGATAGGCAGCCTAACCCCTGTGTGGAGTCCAACATGTGAACTGGGGAAAGTCTGCATAGATGCCAAGGGAGTGAGCTCCCCGATGCTATGCTGAATGACGGAGCTTCCATAGTAGTCCGAGATCGGGAAAGCCGGTCACATGGCGAAGGGAGGCAGTTTAAGTGGTTTGCTTGGCCTATTAACTGACCCTAGTGAGGTGAAGACCTTTGATAATCAGTGAAATGCAAAGCAAACTGGCGACATGGGCAACAGAAAGCAAAGAACGTAAGTTCGACCGACTCTTAAAACTTATTGCAAACAAAACTTGGCTTAGCGAAGCGGCTAGCATTACTCTGGCTTCAAGTGGTGCCCGAACACCTGGTGTAGATGGCACTGACAAGCGAAAGATGGAAGAAATGCTTGATCTTGAACTAGACAACCTACGGCATGAATTGCTGACGGGAACTTACTGCCCGCGACCTGCGCGGCGCGTATATATTCCAAAAGCGAATGGTAAGCTTAGACCGTTAGGTATTCCTTGTCTCCGAGATCGTATCGTGCAGCGTGCGATGGTCATGGTTATGGAACCGATCTGGGAGAGTGACTTTCACCCTCAATCCTACGGATTCAGGCCTGCGCGAAGCGTCCATCATGCCATCCGGACGATCAAGATGCAACTACAGGATGGAAGCGAACGCACAGATGCCACTGCAGGTCGATGGGTCATAGAAGGCGATTTGGCCAGCTACTTCGATACCGTTCATCATCGGTTGCTGATGAAGGCAGTCCGTAAACGCATCTCGGATCAACGCTTCCTCGCCCTGTTATGGAAAATCCTAAAGACAGGATGTGTAGATCGCGGATTATTCCGAGCCTCTAGTGAAGGAGTTCCGCAAGGCGGTGTCATCTCACCGCTCCTATCCAATATTATGTTACACGAATTCGATCAGTGGATGGAAGCGAAATTTCTGAGTAAGAAGGTAAGGAAGGATCGCTGGGCGTGGAATTTCGGCATTCAGAATAAGCGCCCTATCGCAATACGAGAAAATCGGCAATGGAAGCCAGCAATCTCCTACTGCCGTTACGCTGACGACTTTGTGGTGGTGGTCAAAGGAACCAAAGCGCACGCGAACGAAGTGCGAGAAGCATGTCGTTCATTTCTAGAAGATCGGCTGAAACTCACACTGAATATGGATAAAACACATATTACGCATGTAAACGATGGCTTTATTTTCCTTGGCCATCGAATTATTCGCAAGCGTGGAGCCAGAGGACGTATGCGACCTGTATCCTCTATTCCTTGGGATAAATACCGCCGTTTCACAGAGAAATTAGTCAAGCAATTGTCAGGAAATTTCGGTATGAACACCATGGATTTGGTTGAAAGCCTGAACCGACAACTTGCGGGATGGGCAAACTTCTATCCATACACAGACCATACCACGACGATATTCGGTAAGGTAGATCGTACGGTTTTCTGGAAACTCGGCTATTGGCTTGCACGAAAGTACAAGCGCGGATTCCGAACATTGATGAGAGATTATGTCCGATCCCCAGAGAAAGGCAAGGCTAAAATCTGGGTAATGCAAGGCAGAAATAGCCGAGGATTCTATGGAGAACTACCGCTGAGAAGGCTAATAACTAGCCGCAAAGGCTGGTTCACATGGCGCACTCCTGCGGAGAACCCCTATATCCTGCGTTCAGAGCAACGTCGTACAATCGAATCCTATTATGACGAAGTCGCCTTTGCTTTGAGCAACACTTAAATGGAGAGCCGGATGCGCTGAGAGGTGCAAGTCCGGTTCGGGAAAGAGAGATGGGGAAATAGTTCGACTACGCCCCATCTCTTATTTCACTCCGGATGCAAGGCAGCTTTATGTACCTGGTAGCCGTCATCGACTGGTATTCGCGTTACATCGTCAGTTGGGAGCTATCGCAAAGCCTGGAGCGCTCCTTTGTGCTCCGAGCGCTGAGAAAGGCCTTTATGGTCGCCAAACCGCAGATTTTAAACAGCGATCAGGGAAGCCATTTTACAAGCAGTGATTACATCGAACTGCTTCAGAAAAACAATATCGCGATTAGCATGGACGGCAAGGGTCGAGCCACAGACAACGCCATTACGGAGCGCTTCTTTCGCAATCTGAAATGGGAAAAGATCTATTACAACACCTACACGACGCCAAAGCGAGTCTACCGAGACGTGAGAACCTACATCGACGAATACAACCGAACACGGCCTCATCAGTCGCTCGCTTATGCCAAACCGATTGAATTCTATCGTCATACCGCCGATACCGCCGGTTAACTTCAAGCTGCAAAAATACCAAACTAGAGGGAGGGACTGTAGCTTAAATTTTCAAAAAAAGTGTCTTGACAACGGGGTCCACTACATACGGTGCTGCAGCAACATCCATGGGACGTTCGAGGCTAGTGAATGCGATAGTATGAGTTCAGCAACTGCCAGGGAGCTCATGAGATCGTAAGAAACCCCACTGCCACTCCCTATTTATTTTCCAGCCCGCTCAAGAGAGCATAATAATACGTCACCAGTTCTTGGGACGGCTTAATGCCCAACTCCTTGGAGAGCAGCCGGACATAGCGGGTGTACTGGGCTGTCAACGCTTTTTTGTCAGCGGCCAGCACATAGCCCTGCATCAGCAGGCGGATAGCGGATTCTTCCAGCGGATTGCGGCCATGCAGCTTGAGCAGCAGCTTCAATGCTCCCGCTAAATCCTTGACGTTAAGCATTGTTTCCGCCAATCTTAATGCAAATGCGGTATACAGCCGCGCAAGACGCTCTGTCTCCATAATAGCCCATACATAAGCTCTGTCTCCGAATAGCTCGCCGGTATACATCCGTTCGATATGCTGCGCTTCTTCAATATTCGTCGGATCAATATGCCGCATTTGCTCCACCCGGGACAAAAACTCCTCATAATCGATAACCGCATCCTCCAGTTCGAGCATGTAGCCGTCATTAATCGAGTGGACTGCCTCGCGAAGCTGTAGCGGCTCCAATGATTTGCGAAGCTGGTATACGGATGTATTCAAGTAATTTTCGGCGTTTACCTGAGTCATGCCGCCAAAAATATCCTCCAACAAGCGAGTACGTGGAACACGCTTGCCCTTGTACAGCAGCAGATAAGCGAACAGCTCGGCGCTTTTGCGGGAGATCCATTTCACGCGGCCCGCTCCGCTTTGTACGAATACATCTCCAAGCATGGTCACAGCAGCAGCCGCTGTATTCCCTTCGGATTTTTGCAACCCGGACTGCGGCAGCGCCTGTCTTCCCGCAAGCATCCGGTTCACCGTTCGCTCCAGACGCTCCTGGGATACCGGCTTGACCAGATAGTCGATGACAGACAGTTCATAAGCTTGCAAGGCGTAATCCTTGTGTGAGGTGACGAAAACAATTTGAGCGTTGAATTCTCCCGAACCGCCCCTTGCAGCAAACGAGATTCCATCTTCGTCTGGCATCGAAATATCAACGAAAGCAAGGGCAATATCGTGATGTTCCCGCAAGTACGCCGCCGCCGACCCGGTGTCTGTGAACGCGGCGGATACTTCTACCCCGGACAACTTATTCAGCATCCTCCGCATGATCAAATGCATCGCCGGCTCATCATCTACCAGAATAACCTTCAAGCGCCTCTCCCTCCCCGTCTCCACATATTTCCCATCGTAGCATCAATATAAAAAACGGACAATATCTTCAGCTTATACGCAGATTCAAAACTTATGGCTTCATTCTATCTTAATTCTCCTTCATCCGATGACCCTATGTATTCCGCAATGCGGAAACGGATTCCCTAAGAACAAAGTTCATCTATTACTGTACCGGGAGCAGATAAAAGAATAATGAAAAAGGGGGCAACAAGCAATCAAAACCCGCACAGGACGAGGCCGCGCGAGTTAGTGAAGGTTATTTTTCGCAGGACACGGGGAAATGAAAACTTTGCCTGCGGCTATGATGCATTTCGGCCAGGCACAGTTGCATTTCGGTTCAGGTCATCAGGCGCTCCGAACTCATAATCACGCTGCCCTCCGTCAGAGCCTGGCAATGTGAAGGAGAAGGTCGTACCCTTTCCCGGCACACTGTCAAACCAAAGGCTACCTCCGTGTATGCGGACAAACTCACGGGTCAGCACCAGCCCGAATCTTGTATCTGTGGAATCATCATCATTCGTCTTCATCTTATAGAACGGTTCCTCGAGACGCAGCATTTCCGCTGTTCGGTCGTCAATCCCTACCCCGGTGTCGCGCACGCGAACAATGACCAAATTGCTCTCACTCTCCAACTCGGCGCTGATGGTGATTTCACCGCCGATTCCCGTATATTTGATCCCATTCGAGAGCAAATTCCGCAGGATGAGATCCAGCATCTCTTTATCCGCCATTACGGCAAGCTGCTCTCCGATCTGCTCTGTTAGCCGGATCTGTTTCATACCCGCCTTCGTACCCGCAAGCATCAAAGCCTGCCGGACAACCTGCTGCAAATTCCACCCTGCCGGGCGAAACGCGACTTTCCCCTTTTGGCTGCGGTACCAGTCAAGCAAGTTATCGACAAGGTAAAACGTGCTCTGTACTTGTCCCTTCAACTCCCGCAACAGTTCGGCATGCTCACTGTCCGCATCGGACAGCTCATCTCCAAGCAATTCGGTCAGGCTGACGAGCAGCGCAATCGGATCACGGATTTCATGAGCCATAACGGTAAACAGCTTGTCCTTGAACGCATTAAGCTCCGATAGCTGCCGGGCGGTCTCGCGCAGTCTGGCCTCGTTATTTTTCAGTTCTGTAATATCATTGAACATCAGCATCTTCCCGATCGGGATGCTTCCTGTATCGAAGATAAATGACAAACTGCAATGATAGTAACTGATGCCGTCCACGTCACGCTTTTGGAATGGAAAACGGACATCCCCTGTTCCTTCTGCCTGAATACGGGCAATCAGCTCAGGGCGGTCAGACAACACCTCGTCGGCAAGGACAGGATATCGGCGCCTCGTCCGTTCAAGCTCGGGGAGAACAGTCTCAGCCGCTCGGTTGTAGCTTACAATCCGGTTCTCATAATCCAGGAGGACGATCCCGTCCCGGATCGTCTCGAATACTTTGGCCAGCGCAAGCGGCGTTAACCGGAGCAGATTGTAGCGAAGAATTCCCCACATATATGCAACGCCCGATATAACAAATCCGAACGGTGTCAGATCGACGGTAACGCCCAGCCAGAAGAACAGGTTCAGCAGCATGGGAGCAACTGCCCCAAGCAGGAGGATGGAAATCTGCTTGCGAACCATTGGCTGCGCGCGTAGATACATTTGAATAGACAATACAATTCCGCTGATCAAGGCCGAATAGTTGTATACGGTGTGCAGCCAATACCAAGGTCCTTTGACCGTCAGATATAAGGGGATCAACCCTGCCTCATTGGGAATAAACCTTTCATAGAGAAGATGGTGCCAGTCATTCGTCAAGTGAGCAAAGAAAACCGAAAAAGGAACCACAAATAGCGCAAGCGCCAGCCGCTTCCGGTAACGGGCGCCTGTCCCGGTAAATTGAATAACCTGATATAGCCAAAGGGTAGTCACAAACGGTATGCCTATATATTGAATGTGCAGCGACAGCTTGACTTCATTCAAGCTTCGACTCAATAGCTCCAGTGCATAGCCAGATGCATAGCATGCTGCTCCCAGCATGATGAGAATCATCGTTTTGGCAACAGGCAGGTGCCGCTTTCGGTAGGACAAGCAGGCAACAGCCACCATCAGCCCCGCCGAAATAAAAAGCAGTATTGACATCCATTGTCTTGTATCCACGCCTGCTGCCCCCTGAATGTAATGATGTCAACCGCTTTCAACTCTCTATTGGATCAGGCAGCTCACGCGGCAGGCGAACCTCAAAATGCGTTTGGATCAAGCTGCTCTCTGCTGTGATGCCGCCCTGATGCTGCTCCACAATATTTTTCGCAATAAACAAACCGAGCCCCGTACTGCCTTCGTGGTAGGTTCGCGCTTTATCTCCGGTATAGAACATATCGAAGATATGGGGCAAATCTTCGGGAGAAATGCTGTCGCCGTAATTAATGACTCGTACTACAACATCGTCTCCCTCCGGGGAGCAATGAATATCAATATATTGGCCTTCTCTGCCGTAATGGACTGCATTGCTTAACAAATTTTCGAAAACACGAGCCAACAGTTCGCCATCTCCATGGATGGTCATGCCGGGCGTAATGGACAAGCGGGAAGTGAGACCATGTCTATCCAACACCGGGAAAAGCTCTTCATTTAATTGTAGCAGCAGTTCACTGAGATCAACAGACCGGCGCTCAATGCTCAGTTTGCCGTAGTTCATGCGGGTCACCTCGAACAGTTCATCGATCAGCCCTTCCAGACGCCGTGACTTGGTATATGCAATGGTCGTATAATGCCGAACCTGTTCGTAGGTCAAATTATTGTCCTTCAATATAAAATCCAGATAACCAATGACAGACGTCAGCGGGGTACGCAAATCATGCGCCAGGTTCAGCACGAGCTGCTCCTTGCTGTTCTCGGCGAAGTCTCCGCGCTCCAGCGCCTGACGCAGCTTCTCGCCGGCCAGATTGATGTCTCTGGCTATATCGCCGAACTCGTCTGTGGATGGAATAGGAAGCTTGATATCAAAATTGCCGGAGGCTAGCTGATTAATGCCCCCTGAAATTTCGCGGAAATAGAACGCATACCGTTTGGTCAGCAGGAAGAAGAACCAGATCGCAAGGGGAATAAAAATGATCAGAAAAAAATTGACATCTCCAACTTGCCGAATAAAATAGCGGATTTGCGTCGACGGGTCTTCCGCCTTCGTCGTATAGTAATAGAGCTGGGCAACCTTGTAAATGATGAATGTAATGGTCCCGGCAAACAATATGCTAAGGCCAAACAGCAAAATCATTTTGGACCGGAAGCTCCGGATCATATTAGCCATGGAATGAATATCCCACCCCCCACACGGTTTTAATCAGCTTGTTTTTATTCATATCATCGCCAAGCTTCTTGCGCAGCGTACGGATATGTACCATAACGGTATTGTTGCTATCGTAGTAGTAATCGCCCCATACCTGCTGGAAAATATGCTCCGAGCTGTATACCTTCTTCGGGTGACTGGCAAGCAGATGCAGGATATCAAATTCCTTGGGCGTCAGTTCGATCGGATTTCCGTTGACCAGAACAGTCCGTTCTTCCGAATTGATAATGACTCCTCCCGCCGCTACAACAGGCTTGCCGATCGCGGCTGGCTGGCTGAACTGCAAGGAACGCCTAAGCTGGGCATTAACCCGCGCCACAAGCTCCATCGGGTTGAATGGCTTGGTCATATAGTCATCGGCTCCGCGTACAAGGCCGGTAATTTTATCGAGGTCCGAGCTTTTTGCGCTCAAAAAAATAATCGGAATGTGATGCTTTTCCCTGATTTGTCTGGTCACTTCATAGCCATCCAGCCTGGGCATCATAATATCCAAAATCGCGAGGTCAATCGGGTACTTGATGACGGCATCGACGGCAGCCTGTCCATCCATAGCTTTGATACAGAGGTACCCTTCCTTGTCCAAATGCAGCTCGATCAAGTCCGCAATTTCCGCATCATCGTCTGCAATCAATATCGTAATCTGCTTCATCGCCTACACTCCCTGCCTGACATTCACATGACTCTTATTGTATCAGATTTGCACGGGAGCGGGTTAACCCAATTTGCTTGAAGCTTCGGCTGCCCTCCCCGTCAAATCGGATTGCCGCTTGCCGCTCGCCACAATATCCGGATTGCCTTACCGGCGGACTTTCGCATCCCAGCTCGTCAAAATAACTCCGTCTATATTATTTCCTGAAAGCTCGTATTGGTCAGGCAGGGGAACCTGAATATCCTGCCCCTCGATTACCGGGTAAAAAGAAACGGAATACGTCTGCCCATCAATCGCCCCCGTAATCTGCCGTTGTTCCTTCAAATAGTCCAAATACTGCTCCAGCACAAAGCTGTGCTCTTGCATAATTACACTGTGCGGCAGCCCGACATAACGGAAGTGCCACGGCTCATACAAGACGCCAGTAATATCTGTCTTATCTTCGGGATATCGCAGAACAAATCCGTATTTCCAGGCATTCTGCTCCAGCCATTTGCCTTCTGGCGCATCCTTCATCATGCCGACCGTCGACCCGATATCCAGCGATAAGCCAAGATTATGCTCGCTATGCCCCGCCGGATTTGCATAATCCGCTCCCATCTTCTCATACAATTCCCGCTGCTGTTCGTTGTCGCGGTAACCGCTAGTAATCAGGAAATGAGTGACGCCATCGTTTTTTGCTGATTCCACGATCACCGAAAACTTTTGCACCAGATCAAGCGGCAATTGGACGCTGTTGTCCAAAATCCCGAAGCCCTTCACCAAATCTTTGCGCTGAAATAAACTCACGATTTCCGGCAATACGCCATCCTCTGAGACCGGATACTGCCGGTTAATAAGCAGCAGACTCCCCTTACGCACCTCGTCAGATGAAATAGTCAGCTTGGCTTGCTCTTCGGGCTGATCCTGCTGACCTTGCTGATCTTGCCCCTCTTGACCATCATTCCGACTATCCTGCTCATGACGCGGATCATGATGCACATCCGCCCATTTATCTTCCACAGCCGCTGGCCGCTGCTGATATTCAAACACACCGTACCCGATTAACACCAGGACAGCTATTCCTGCTATAAGCTTCTTCACAAGCCGTCCCTCCTTCCCTTTTTTACTAAAGATACGAGGCGCTCATTAAAAAGAAAGAAAGGAAACATTAAGTTTTTTTTAATTCCCCTGTGAACCTCAATGGATGCGGCTTTATTTCCATGCTGTGAATTATACGATCACCGATTGCCGCGCGCAAATTGACATGGGATCGATATCAAAAAGCCAAGCCTTTTCCAGATGCGGAGGCTTGGCTTTTTGACCATTGACTTTTATTGCTGCTTAGGAAATTTTCACCAGGCTGTAATTTTTCTTTCCTTTACGGATGATGATGAAACGTCCGCCGATTGCGTGATCAGCCGATACTTCCAGATCCAGTTCGGTCACCTTATCGCCGTTCATGGAGATAGCGCCCTTCGTAATATCCTCACGGGCCTGGCGTTTGGACGGTTCGATGCCAAGCTCAACCAGCCAGTCAACGATATTTTTCGGCTCTCTGGATGCTTCGAATGTCGGCATTTCCTTAAATCCCTGCTCGATCTCGTCAGCAGTCAAAGATTTAATATCTCCACTGAACAGAGCAGCTGTAATGCGCTTCGCCTGTTCCAGCAACTCTTCGCTATGCACGAAGCGGGTCATTTCCTCCGCCAGCGCTTTTTGCGCTTCACGCTTGTGCGGCTCGGTTTCCACCTTCTGAGCCAACTCGTCGATCTGCTCCTTGGACAGAAAGGTGAAGTACTTCAAGTATTTCACAACGTCACGGTCATCGGTGTTCGCCCAGAACTGGTAGAACTCGTATGGCGTCGTTTTCTCTGGGTCGAGCCAGATCGCTCCCCCTGCCGTCTTGCCAAATTTGGTGCCATCGGCTTTGAGCATCAGCGGGATTGTCAGGCCGAATGCTTTGGCCTCGGAGCCCTCCTTGCGGCGAATCAGGTCCAGACCGCTCGTAATGTTGCCCCACTGATCGGAGCCGCCAATTTGCAGCTGAACATCCTCATGCTGGTACAAATGATGGAAGTCCAGAGACTGCAAAATCTGGTACGAGAATTCAGTGTAAGAAATTCCGCTATCCAGCCTGCTTGCCACAACATCCTTGGCCAGCATGGAATTGATGCTGAAGTTTTTGCCGTAATCGCGCAAGAAGTCGATGACGTTAATCTTGTGTGTCCAGTCGTAATTGTTCACCAGGCGAATCTGGTTGTCGCCTTCAGTTACGAACAGCTTCTTCATTTGGACAATCAGCGCCTCAACGTTGGCCTGGACCTGCTCCAGGGTTTGCAGCGAGCGCTCGGACTGGCGGCCGCTTGGATCACCGATTGTTCCGGTTGCACCGCCGATCAGAATGACCGGACGATGTCCGGCAAGCTGGAACCGCTTCAGCACCATGAATGGAATGAGGTGGCCGATGTGCATGCTGTCGCCAGTCGGGTCTACGCCACAGTAGAGGGACACCGGCTTTTCATTTGCTAAATCCCGGAGCCCTTCGGCATCCGTCTGCTGATTAATGGCGTCACGCCATTCAAGTTCGTCGATAATGTTCACTTGTCATGACTCTCCTTTATTTTCACTTGTTATTGCGGAAGCCTGAACACAAAAAATCGCCCCTGGTCTATATAGACACAGGGACGATTGGATAACCGTGTTACCACCCAGCTTGCATCCTAACGGCGGTTCCTGCCCGCACGCTACGACGCCACTCTTGGCGATGTATCGTTCACCATTACGCCCGGCATTACCCGGGATACTCGAGAGTGTAATTCGCATGCTTGGTGTGTACCGGGTTTCATCACCCCCCGGCTTTCTGCAACAGGGACCAGGCTCGCTACTGGGCTCTTTCAACGCATAAATGCTTATCAAGTTATAGACAGTATAGGAAAATCCAATTCGAATGTCAACTCACAAAAAGAACTGTTTTTTAATCATTTCAGCCACTTGGGCTGCAGTCAGACTCGTGTTGTTAATTCGGATATAATTCTCCCTCGTTATTTCATTTTCGAATGAATTTAATCGATATTCGTCCATCGATGATTTTAAGTCATGTTCAGATTGCTTGAGATTTCTTTTTGTTGGCTTATGCTCAAGTCTGTGGGGCGTATGATTCCGAACCAGTCTGGTGTCCAGATCTGCTTCCAGTTCGATAAAATATACGTCCCCGCCCTTGGACTCGAAGATTTGACAAATTTTATTGACGAAGTCCCAATCAGATTGGATATTAAACGCCCATACATAAGTAAAAATCATGCCATACATTTCACTGCTGGATGAAACTTCCAGTATTTCCGTACGAAATAAATTGGACAATCGCCATGATTCCGGACTGAAACCAAAGTACGGATGAAGCATTTCAATTGTGACATGATTATGAAACAGCTTTAGCTCCGTTATGTTTTCCAATTCATGCCCTACCGTCATTTTACCAACCGCCTGCGGCCCGAAGATCAGAACAAATTTCATCTGCTCAATCCCCCCATTTGATCCTATTTTAGCTATATTAATATAATTCCTTATTTTGGAAAAGAGCAAACAGCCGAATAACTATTAAAAGTAATCTGCCGCACAGCAATTCCGGACATAATCTCGCCTGCTGCAGAAATGCATGGACTTGGTAAAAGGTGCTATACTATAGACATTCAAGATTGCTATCAACATCCATTCAAGGGAGGAAGAGCATCATGAACAATGAAAAGCTTGAACGAATCCGCACGGGAAAAGGATTTATCGCCGCCCTGGACCAGAGCGGCGGAAGCACACCTAAAGCCTTGCAGCAATACGGGATTTCAGAAGACCATTACTCCACTGAAGAAGATATGTACAAGCTCGTTCATGAGATGAGAACCCGGATTATTAAAAGTCCTGCGTTTGATTCCCGCTCGATTCTGGGAGCCATTTTGTTCGAGAATACGATGGACCGTACCATTGACGGGCAGTTTACAGCCGATTATCTGTGGGAGAAAAAAGGCATTGCAACCTTTCTGAAAGTGGATCAAGGACTTGCCGAGCAAGAAGACGGTGTACAGCTTTTAAAGCCGATTCCGGGCCTGGATGACTTGCTGAAGCGAGCGGTTGAACGCCATGTCTTCGGCACGAAGATGCGTTCGGTAATTAAAGAAGCGAATCCGGCGGGCATCAAGAAGGTCGTGGAGCAGCAGTTTGCCATTGGCAAACAGATTGCAGCAGCAGGACTTGTTCCGATTATTGAACCGGAAGTTGATATTAATAGCAAGGATAAAGTGGCGTCCGAGAACCTTTTGAAGGATGAAATTTTGGCGCAGCTGTCAGCCTTGGATCAGGATGTGAACATTATACTGAAGCTTGCCATACCAACCGAGGATAATTTCTACCAGGATTTACTGGGTCATCCGCATGTAATCCGAGTTGTAGCTTTATCCGGTGGATATCCGCAGACGGAAGCTAATGAAAGACTAGCCCGCAATCACGGACTAATTGCCAGCTTCTCTCGTGCCCTAGCCGAAGGGTTGAGCGCAGATCAGACCGATGAGACATTCAATGCTGCCCTTTCCCAATCCATTCAAGACATTTATGAAGCGTCCATCACATAAAAAGATTTTCAGGAAAGCATTATTGTTTGTATAACACAGAAAGGCCCTGGTTTTGTTTTCAAGCAAACCCAGGGTCTTTTTTTTGAAATTCCAAGAACTTTCCTTTATTAATGGCTTCTAGTTCCCAATCTATATCAGTTGAACTAATGTAACGTAGGGTAGCCGGAGTGTGAAGGATTCTGGAGAAGCGAAGCGCTCGCCTTTGTTCCCTGATTTCCACTTCCATTACGATTCATTCAAGAAATCCGGGAACAACAGCGATCGGAAGAACCTTTCACACGGAGGCAGGCCCTTGCTCAACTTTCATTCGTTAAACTTATATATCTCCGTCCAATGCATTCCGAATATCATAATCGCTGATCTCAATATCCAGTTCCATGCCGAGCGCCAGCTTTGCAAGCTGATATCCGATAAAAGGACCCGTCGTCAAACCGGATGCGCCAAGACCGTTGGCAGCCAGAAGGCCTGTCCACCCTGGAATTGCGCCGATCACGGGCAGAAAACCCGGTGTAAACGGCCGGAAACCGACCCTCACTTCCTGAAAAGTACCATCTGCTAACGCAGGAGCGAAGCGTAATCCTTTATCCAGCACTTCCCGAATCCCGCCCGCTGTTGCTCGGGTATCATACCCCTCAACGTCATTTTCATGGGTCGCCCCGATCACAATCTTCTGCTGCTCGAATGCGATCATATATTGATCCGATGGCGGCATGACGACAGGCCACCTCCCTGTATCCTCACTGCCGGGAGCCTGCAAGTGAATAATTTGTGCTTTCTGATAGGAAACCTGAAAATGAATGCCCACATGCTCCAGCAGTTGCTTTGCCCATGCCCCGGCACACACAATGACCTCATCTGCCGGGATGTTTGCTGTGCCAACAATCGCACCTTTTACACGATTTCCCTCATATGCAATCCTTGCTTCTCCCTGAATGAGGACAGCGCCGTGTCGTTGGGCGGACCGGATCAGCGCATCCCGCAGCGCACGGCCGTCCACGCGAGCGGCACCGCTAATATGAACAGCTTCATAACCCTCTGCCAACAAAGGAAAACGCCGATGTGTCTCCTGCTGATCAAGCCGGGTAATTTCACCGATCTCAGGGGCATCGGGATAACGCAACTGTGCCCTCTTCTCCATATTTTCAATTTTGCCCGCATCCTCATGAATATGAAGCGCGCCAACTCTGGCATAGCCTGTATCTGTCTCTCCCTCGCTTTGAAGCTCTGCTATCAACTCCGGGTAAAAGCGGGCGCCCGCTTTGGCAAGCCGGTACCAGGACTGGTTCCGCCGCTGGGACAGCCAGGGACAGAGGATGCCCGCAGCGGCATCTGTAGCCTGACCTTGATCTTTGCGATCAATAATAGTGACCTGTGCTCCCATTTTTGCTAGCTGATAAGCTGTCGAAGCCCCCAGAATACCTGCTCCAATTACAATTACTTTCTTCATGTACTGCTTCCTTCCTGCTGACCTCGTTAAAACTTCCTACTGACATTTTAGCTTCTTTGCAGCGGAAGCGAAACCGTCTGATCCGATTTCTCCAGCAGCCATGCCGCAAAGCCTTGCGGTTTGCTATAGCTTAAGTACAGCCAATACATCGCACGGGTCATTGCGATATAAAAACGGGAAACTTCCTGTTCGACGTTTTCTTCCAGTGAAAAAGGCATACTCTCGACATTAACAATAAATACTGCTTTAAAATCCAGTCCCTTGGAGCTATCGACAGTAGATATTTTCACGGTAGCCTGATCCCTGTCATAGGAGCGTTTGGTAGCGTTGCTTTCAGCAAACCAGTTGAATGGAATGCCATGTTTATTCAACTCTTTTTTGAGCTGATCAATATAGGAATACGAATAACGGTTCTTGACCCGGTACAGAATCGCGATATCCGAAAAAGCCACCTTGTGCTCACGGTGCAATTTAAGGATGTTTTCCGCTACCCAGGCCGCTTCTTCGTCAAAGCTTTTACAAGCTTGAATGACTGGATCAGGCCCTTTGCGCTTGGTACTTTGAGGCGGAATAATTTCCACGCCTTCTACTGTTGTCCCTTCTTTGACCCGATCGCGCAAGCTGGAATACGTACGATAAAAATCCCAGGCAAAATTCACAATTTGCGCTGTATTGCGGTAATTAATGCTTAAAATTTTGGAGCGTCCGCGAAAATCAAGCCCTGTGCTTGCAGCAAGGCTAGTTTTCCGTTTGAAAATGTTTTGCGCCTTATCTTCGACCAACAACAAGGATTGGGTATCCGGATTTAGCACTTTGCTTAACAACTCCAGCCAAGCTGGCTCAAAGTCCTGACCTTCATCAATCAGAATGGCGTCGTACTTCGGCAAGATTGCTTCTTTTTGGTCAATCTTTTGCAGTAAATTGTCAATTGCATCATCTTTAATTCGCATCGTATGCCAGAGCCATTCATGAAACGTAGATGTCTCAATATGATGCTTTTTAAGCTTCCCGGCATCCTCCTGCTCACTATTGATTTGCACAAAATCAAACAGGTCCTCAGGCTCCTCCATCATGTTGTCAATCATGCTCCGCAGCACACACGATAAAGATATTCCATAACAAAGAACAAGTATTTTCCAGTGGGGGTGATCCTTGGCGAGCATGCGGGCACGGGCAGAAAGAATCAGTGTTTTACCGCTCCCTGCTACACCGCGGATGAGCCGATTTTTATCGCCAAGCTGACGGGCCAGCGACTCCTGATGCAGGTCCATCGCTTGTAAAT
Source organism: Paenibacillus roseus (assembly GCF_016424485.1). Classification (GTDB taxonomy): domain Bacteria; phylum Bacillota; class Bacilli; order Paenibacillales; family Paenibacillaceae; genus Paenibacillus_D; species Paenibacillus_D roseus. Next base: position 20,999 of record NZ_JAELUP010000001.1, on the reverse strand, counting down.
TATGTAAGGATAAGAGCAGTTGATCATTGTAATAGACAGGTTCCTTGAACTCTGCGCTGATGCGCACTTCCGGGAATAAATGATAGCGAATCGCCTTAATATCCGCATCGGAAAGAAGCTGTTCGCTGCGGAAAGGAACCGTAAACATGCCAAGCAGCCGTTCAATCAACGCATCACCGGAAACATCATCGTCTTCTGCATCAATATCATCACGCGTCAACATAAACTGAGGCTCGATAACCCGATGAAGCTCATGCTTGACGATATGCATTTCCTTCAGCCGGGTGAACACAACACCATAACCGAAGCGGAATTTGAGATGACCGTGAAAAGCGCCTGTTTGCAGCAGGTTTTTGTCTTTTTTCAGCTTGTCTGCAATACGAAAAGCATTGTCCCGCGCTTGATGCAGCGGATTTTTGACTGTATTCAACTCTCCCTGTGTATTGTAAATACGCCATTCATTGGGGAACAGCTCATACAGTGTACTTTCCGTATAATCCTTGATCTCAAGTACGAGCATACCCAAGTCAGGCCCGATTACGACGTAATCCGGCTTGCGGCCGCCGATTTCCGGTTCGTAGTAGACAATGTAATCGTCGGGTAAATGATCTTTTAACGTATGAAAAAATAACCGCTCTCCTGCAGTGCATTTTTTAGGAAGGGTCTCAGGAATCATATATGCCATAAATAAATTCACACTCCGTGAACCACGGTTCCATCGCATCCGATCCGGTGCTTCCGGAATCCGGGGAAATATTGAGTGAGGCGCACAATGTATAAAGTCTCAGGTCTTAAGATCTATGCCTCACTTTCTACATTGTACTATTTACAGGGAAATATAGGAATATGGGGTTGAGAAAATGGAACGTTTTTTCATCAAAATAGGACCTAAATCGACAAATTTGATCAAAAAAACGGCATTTCTGCCGTTTGGGTGAGGATTATGCAAGGCTCTTCATTTTTCCTGAGACAATGGAACAATCCTGCAAGTTCCTTCGCTCAGGTCAACAATTTTCCAGCCATAAGACAAAACGGACTCCAGTTGTTTGCGCTCAGATTCTTGAAGTGAAGCCGTCACGCCTGAATTGCCCTCTTCCCGAGAAATTTCGGCTGGCTTGCCCAGTGCTACCCGAATCCAGGAGTTGATACCGCCCACCGTATTGTACTTGATTTGATAACCTTCCAGAATTGCGCGTTCTACAAGCCGCGAATCCTGTGCAGCCAATTGTGCAAGCACCTGGTAATCAAAGTGGAAATCCGATTCATCCTGCGGGAGCTCACCCGTCTTAATCTTGGACAGCATTTCTTCATTGGACAGGCCTGTTGCCCGAAGTCCCTCCAGCAGCAGCGCATCCCATTGGGACAAGCGAACCTTTTCTTGTACGGTCATCTGTATACTCCCTCTCCCTGTTAATCTTTTTATATTAAATACCAAACATCTTGCGATTTCAACTATTTGTTTGCGGTATGTGCTGATTTTCAGGTTGAAAAAAATCAGGATGAACCAGCTTTTCCAGCCTGTTTCATCCTGATTCCTGCGATGTGCGGAAGCTGCCAGAGACGGTTACGGCTCGACCGCTTTATCCGGCAAAGGATTACCCGCTTCGATCAGCCGCTTGTTGCGGACAAAAAATACCGTCAAAACAAGGGTAAACAGCCCGGTCCCGACAAGCAGCCATTCGATCTCGACCACATCCGCCAGAGGTCCGAAAATGAGCATCCCCATCGGCATCATAGACGTCGAAATCATCCCGAAGACGCCGAAAATGCGGCCCATAAAGTTCGGGTCTACCTTCTCCTGCAGCAACACGGTCGTCGGCGTATTAAACAGAGGCATTGCAACCCCGAACACCGCCATGATGAGCAAGTAAATCCAGAAAACAGACGCAAGTCCGAGAGCCAGCGTACACACGCCCATAACGAGACTGGCGAGCGCCATCGTATACACTCTGTTTTTAAGTCCGCCCCACGAAGCGATAATCGCCCCGCCTGCCATCATTCCGACGGAAAAAGCGATTTCGATTGCCGTCAGCCGCCAGTAGTCCTCTCCGAAGCTTCGCGTCACTTGAAGCGGCGTCAAGAAGGCCGCCGGCGCCATCAGCACGAAGAGAAAAGCGAAAAAAATAAAGAACGACTTTAAAAAGGCATGTTGATTAATATAGGCCAGGCCCTGTTTGAAATCAGCCAGATAGCCTGTTGTTTGCGTATCCGCCGCTTTCTTGTGCAACGGAATTTTGAGAAAGATAAACAAGACGGATATGGCGATGGCAGCTGTTACGACGTCAATAAAAAATATGATTTCAATCGTTGCCACCGTAAGCAGTGTCGCGCTGATGATTGGCGCAACAAACATCATAAGCGCCTGCAAGCTCCCGTTAATGCCGTTCACTCTGGTCAGTTTATCCTCAGGGACGATCTGCGGCAAGATTGCTCCCACCGCGGGCGTTTGAACACCCGCCCCAAGCGCGCGTACGGCCGAGATGGCAAAGAGCAGCCATACCTCATCGTAGCCGAGCAAGAAGGTAACAGCCAAAAACAGCGTGACCAGTGCGATCATGCCATCAGCAATCATGATGAGCATTTTTCGGTTGAAGCGATCCGCCCAGACGCCTGCAAACGGCGATAACAGAAACGTCGGGATGAACCCGCATATAATGTACAGCATCATCATCATGCCCGATTGTGTGGAAATGGTAATATGCCACATAATGGAATACTGAACCAGGGAGGAACCGAACAGCGACAGCGTCTGACTGCTTAAAAAGAGAATAATATTTTTTTTCCAATGCTTGTTCTTATAATCTGCGATTTGTGTTTCAGACATCTTATTTAATCCTTTCCACTTCAACATCTACTATTCAAACGAAAAGCAACATACTGTTGCTCATGTCTGAAAAGCCCTTTATTGCAAGCAGAATTATTATACCAAACAAAGTACGTGCCTGCGAGCCAGACCGGAGTGGAATTATTAATTGACATTAAAATTGCTTCAGTGTTATATTGTGCATATACAACATGCACAATATAAGGAGGGATTGGCTAATGCTCGCGCTGGATGTCAGGAATATAAGCAAAAATTATGCCCACTTTCAATTGAAAGATGTTTCTTTTCAACTGGAGAAGGGCTATATTATGGGGTTTATCGGGGCCAACGGCGCCGGAAAAACGACCGCCATCAAAACCATCTTGAATTTAATACATCTGGATAGCGGCGAGATCTATATTCTCGGCAAGGAGCTGCTCAAACACGAGGTCGAATTAAAACAAGAGATTGGCTCTGCATTTGGAGACATCGATTTCTATTCTCGCTGCAAAATCAAAGCCTTAACGAATGTCATCAAAAAATTTTACCGCAATTGGGACGATGAAGCCTATTACAATTATCTAAAAAGATTCAATTTGAATGAAAACAAAAAAATTGCAGAATTATCTACCGGAATGAAAGTAAAGTACAGATTGGCCATCGCGTTATCCCACGGCGCCAAACTCCTTATTCTTGATGAGCCGACAAGCGGACTTGATCCGGTGGCGAGAGACAATCTGTTGAATATCTTTCAGGAGCTTGTACAGGATGGTGACGTTAGCATTCTCTTTTCAACCCATATTACATCGGATTTGGAAAAATGCGCAGATTATATTACTTATATTCATAACGGACAAATCGTTAATAGTGCTGAAAAAGAAGAATTTATTGACAACTATCGCCTGCTAAACGGAAAAGAGAGCCAATTTCCTTTGATCCAACACCAGTTAATTGCCTATAAAAAGAATTCCTTTGGCTTTACAGGCTTGATCCATACGAGAGATTTTGATTCCTCTTTACAAATAAAAGCAAGCGTCCCCAGTCTTGAAGAAATTATGATCTATTTCGCAAAGAAGGAGGATTTACATGGTTAATTTAGTGATGAAAGAACTGAAGCTAGGCGTGAGTCCCTTCTTTTACGTCCTGCCTTTCCTGACAGGCGCCTTGATGCTCATTCCCGGATGGCTATATTTTCTTGTCACCCTCTACTTTTGTTTTATTACGATACCTAATATGTTTGCGGGGTATAAAACACAGAATGACTTGATATTTACCAGCATGATGCCTGTAACCAAGAGAGACATTGTAAAGGCAAGAATATCCGTGATTGTCATTCTGGAGTTAATGCATATCGTCGTGGCCATGCTATACGGCATCATTAGCCTTCGCTTATATCCGAATTTAATTTACTATTTCTTCAAACCATCCTGGGGCTTTTGGGGACTAAGCTTTATTATGCTTGCGCTGTTTAACCTCGTTTTTATTTCCATGTATTACAAAACGGCGTATAAATATGGCGCTGCGACAGTAATAGCCATTACAGTTGCCATGCTGTTTGCAGGCGGAGCGGAATGGCTCGGCATACAAAATTCGGTCGTGTTTGATATTTTTAAAGGAGCGGAGTCCGGTAATCTGGCCCTTCACCTTCCTATCCTGATCATTGGCATTGCGATATTTGCACTATTGACGATAATCGCTTATTATATTGCCATTAAACGGTTTCAGAAAGTGGAATTATAATATGAACATCGCGATTTCAAATACATCGGACACACCGATTTATCAGCAGCTCTTTGAGCAAATCAGCGCACAAATTCTTAAAGGCGAACTGGAAGATGGCTATTGTTTGCCCCCGATACGGCAAGCGGCAACCGAGCTTCGCGTCAGTATTATTACTGTCAAAAAAGCCTGGGAAGAACTTGAACGGCATGGCTTGATTTATACGGTAACCGGCAAAGGATGTTTTGTAGCCGCCCTCTCCAAAGACGAAATGCTGCAAAAACGCAACGAAATGATTTTGAAGCAGATGGTTCTTGATACTTCCTATTACAAATCTTTTGGCCTTACTCTGGAGGAAGCCTTTGAGCTGCTAAAGCGTGTTTATTGAGATGTTGGCATGGTGATGTTAAACAATGGCTAAGTTTCCTTTAAAAAATTTGGCTCAACCTAAAAATTAGTGGTTGACATAGGATTGTCAACAGTAAATTAGACAATTTTTTTAAGGGCTGCTTGGCGATACTGAACAGGCGTCATGTATCCCAATGATCCGTGAATCCGATGCTTGTTAAACCAGTTGACGTAGTCGTAGAGTTCCAACTCCAGGTGATCAAGGCTTTGGAAGGTCATTTGATTGATGAACTCCGTTTTCATGACTTTGTAAGTGGCTTCAGCCACGGCGTTGTCATAAGGACAACCTTTCCTGCTTAGCAATCGGCTGATTTCAAAGGTTTCCAGGAGCTCGTCCATTTTTTTTAGTTTTTAAACTCACTGCCGCGGTCCGTATGGAACCACTGGATTTGGCTCAAATCTCCTTGCACCATAGCAAAGGCGCGTGAGACCAGAGAAGCGTCCTTATTTGGACCGGCACTGTGACCGATGATCTCTCGATTAAACAGATCGATGAGCACACAAACGTAATGCCACTGGTGTTGGACCTTCACATACGTCAGATCGCTTACGACGAAGCGTTTGGCTTCGCTCTGCTCAAACTCACGATCCAACACATTCGTCGTTGTCGCCTCATTACAGGCCGTTTTATGGGGCTTATACTGAGCGATGGTATAGGTGGAGACCAGACCCTGCTCTTGCATGATTCGGCCAATACGACGTCTGGAGACAATGAGCTCTTGGTCCTGGAGTTTGGTTTTAATCTTTCGTGTACCATAGGCTTTTCGATTCTTGTTGAAGATCTCCACAATCGCTTCCGTTAACTCATCTTCTTTCCGTAACTCTTTCGCTTCGTAATAAAACGTACTTCTTGCGATTTGCAGGACGTCGCACATTGCGGATACCGAGTATGTATCACGGTTGTTCTGGATGATAGCTACTTTCGTCCCATGATCAGCGAGGCTTGCTTTAAAATGTCATTCTCCATTTTCAGACGCTGGTTCTCTTTTCGTAAAGCCATAAGTTCCTCTTCTTCTGGCGAACGATTGTCCTTCTCCTTGAAGGAACCCGTTGTCTGAGCTTGGTTGATCCAGCGGTCTAAAGCAGAAGCTGTGAGGTCATATTCCTCCACAATGGCTGCCCTGGACTTCCCGTTTTCATAGAGCTGCACCATCTGTCTTTTAAATTCTGAGGTAAAGCTACGTCGTTCTTGTTTTGGCATTGTAGAGATCCGCTCCTTAACATGATAGGTCTATTCTACAAGCCCTCATTTTTATTGTCCAACTTAGTGTAGCCGATTCAACTTCAGATGGTGAAGCTTTATGAGAATGGAAAGACAAGAGCGAGCATTGTTCGTGAATATGATCTTAGTGCATCTGCCCTAGATCGTTGGATCACGCAAAGCCAAGCGTCTGGCTCTTTTACAGAGAAGGCGAACCGAACCGACGAAGAAAATGAACTACTAGCTTTGCGTAAGGAAAATCAACGTCTCAAGATGGAGAATGACATTTTAAAGCAAGCCGCGCTGATCATGGGACGAAAGTAAATGTGATTCGCAATAATGCACACAAGTACTCGGTATCAGCAATGTGCAAAGTCCTGCAACTACCACGGAGCACGTATTACTACAAGCCTGAGCCCGCTGCTAACGAGGAGGAACAGCAAGTAGAAGAAGCGGTTGTGGATATCTTCGAAGCTAGCCGGAACAACTACGGGACAAGAAAAATCAAAGTAGAATTAGGCAAGCGAAATCGGTTAGTCTCGCGCCGTAAGATCGGTCAGATCATGAGTAAATATGGTCTGGTATCCAACTACACGGTAGCGCAGTACAAGCCTGTTAAGAGCGATTCGAATGAAGTTGTTGTAAAGAATGAGCTTCAACGCGAATTTGATCAAGATGAGCCTTTCGCTGTCGTCGTCAGCGATTTGACGTACGTACGCGTAGCGGGTAAATGGCATTATGTATGCTTATTTGTGGACCTCTTTAATCGTGAAATTATTGGGTACAGCAGCGGTCCCAACAAAACAGCAGAGCTGGTTTACAGCGCCATAGCAAGCATCTCTGTGCGGTTAGATCGGATTCAAATGTTTCATACGGACCGTGGCAAAGAGTTTGATAACAAGCTGATTTCTAAAGCGTTGACAACGTTTGGTGTCACCCGTTCCCTTAGCCGAAAAGGCTGTCCTTATGATAATGCCGTTGCAGAAGCAACATTTAAAATCTTCAAGACAGAATTCGCGAACCAAGCCCACTTCCTCACAGCAGAGCAACTTAACGTTGAACTTCACGATTACGTTCATTGGTTTAATTACCACAGAATTGGCACACTCGATTATCTGACTCCTGTTGAAGCCAGGAGCATGCCCTTATAAAAGTTGTTCAGTTTTGTGTTGACAATCCAGACGACACCTTCATCTTAAAGGGGTGCTCGATTTATTTCAAAGTCCAAAATTAAGGGAATACAGGAATGCTTTAAAGCCCGATTCCCCCTGCTAACCTGCATCAAATCAAGGAATCGGGCTTTAACAGCGATCGGAGGAATCCTCTGCCACGCAGCGTTCCCTCCTTCTAGAGGGCAACCACTAATTTTGGTTTTGAGCTAAAAAATTTATAACAAAGGGTTGACAACTTTTTTCTCATCATGGTATGATCTTTATTGTCGCTGATAGCGATACTTAATTGAAACGGGGCCATAGCTCAGCTGGGAGAGCGCATCGCTGGCAGCGATGAGGTCAGGGGTTCGATCCCCCTTGGCTCCACCAATATCACACACAAACGGCAGAGATGCCGTTTTTTTGTTATACTATATCTGGAGAATTCATAAAAGGAGTGAATTTATGAATTATTTTTCTGATGAATTCAAGAAATACTTAGTGGAACACTACGTACTCGATGCTTGGCAGTTTGTAGTTAACACGCAAAAAAATATAGTTACTGCCGGATACTGTTGTCATGTCATTGAATCGATAAATTCAAAAATGGAAGATGAGCACAGAGGATGGCAAGATGAAATAAATAAGGAAATTCAGCAACTACTTGCTGAAAAAGGTACCGGTTCGGTTGGTATTTCTTATGAAGGCTTACCGCAGTTTAAAATGGATATGTTCGGTATACCTGTTGATTATCCATTTCTTATCGATAAGTACATAAAAGACTTCTTCCAGTATTTACGAAATGCCATGGACTCTGCGGCTCAAATAGTTAATTCAGCACTACTAGCTAACCAAGGGTTGAACATAGAGAGGGTTGATTTTAACAAGATCATTCATGTTTTGAGTAATGCTTCATATGTGCAGGTATTTTCAAATACGCTTACGGTGTTATTACGAATCCAAAACAGTATTGAGTTTGCATATATGACAGAGTTTAATAATCGAATTAAACATATCAGTGATACTAAGCTTATTTTGTCACGGGAACTATTTGGTGACGGTATGACGTCCAAGATTGATGCCTTTTATAAAAAAGGAAACCAATTTGCCCAGCAAGACATCCTAACCATAACTAAAGAAGTCTTTGATTTTGTAGGTAAAGAGATCATTTTATTATTAGAAGCGATAAGCCAAGATATTAAATTGGATGCATTTATTCATGGACGAACTCATGACCTAAAGTTTCATGTTCAAACGGTAAAGGACGCACCTGACAGTAGCTTTACTGTAGTATATGTTGAAGCAGTGGATTCGATTGATGAGTTACCTGAGATATTGAGAGTTTTACTCGTCAGAAGTAACGAGGAAGTAAACTCAATGAATTCTGATTATGATGACATACTGGTTCGAGACAAGCACCAAAATTATATCGGTAGATTTATTCTTGATGAGTCGATTCATAATGATGGACTATTGCAGTATAGGCGCTATAAAAAAGATAACTATGAAGGTGTCTTGGCGTTTATCGAACAAACTAAAAAAATTTACCCGATCAGACCATTCCTCATGACGGGAGTTATTGTAAGCAAGGAGTAGTGATCTTGAGTCCAAAGAGCAACTCCCCGAACGTTAACGGGCTTGAGAAATCCTTCCAACTAAGTTATAACAAACAACAACTTGTTGATTGGGAGGTTTTCATATGACGGCTGTTGCTCAAACTTGCTATGATGTACGTGAATCTTATCGTAGTCCTCTCGTCGGTCTTGAACGACGATACGCAGACGCAAATGCTGTGTCTATTATGAGACGCCACTGCAAGCTAGGCGTGGAGCATGGCAGAGCGGATACGTCACCAGAGCCGCGGTGGCAAATCCGTGAAGAAATTCAGAGCTTACGGGCGCTTCGCGATGATCTTATCGCGGAATGGATTGAGGATGTAAAAAAATGGATAAAGATTGGTACGGCAAAATGCTGACTCATAGCTCTGTAGCAAGTAGTCCAGTGTATAAGAAGTCATAACATTTGCGCCTCCCGCCCCACGCTTTGCTGGGGCATTTTTTATTGATAAAAACGCACAAAAGGGAATGTATGTTTGGTATAATGTTAAGAAGTAGATTGACACTCGTAGTTTATTTAAGTAAGCATCTTTGGTTATGTGTCAACTCAAATAAAACCTAACAGAAGAAGGGTTATTGTGTCGTACTAGTCTTCTAACATATAATAATTGAATGGAGGGAAACGCATGCAACAGGTTATAAAGGAAGGAAAAGTTAATTTGGCGTCTGCGCCGTGGGCGATGCATGAATTTTTTGCAGGAAGCGGTTTAGTTGCTTACGGTTTGAAAGGGATGTTTCGCCCTGTTTGGTCAAATGACGTAAGTTCTAAAAAAGCTGCTGCATATGAAAAAAATTTCATGAGCAAACATTTTGTACTAGACGATATTAAAAATATATCAGGTGAGAAGATACCTTATGCGCACTTATCTTGGGCAAGTTTTCCGTGCCAAGATTTATCTCTGGCGGGTTCTTTAGGTGGGATTGACGCAGAGCGTAGCGGTTTGGTTTGGGAATGGCTTCGTATACTACAGGAAATGCCGGAAAGACCGGCTCTTTTATTAATTGAAAACGTTACGGGGTTGTTATCGACAAATTCTGGAGCAAACTATATTAAGCTTCATCATGCTCTTTCTGAACTAGGTTATAGAAGTGGCGCTATTCTGCTTGACGCATCACTTTTTGTTCCACAGTCCAGACCGAGGGTTTTTGTTATTGCTGTGAAACAAGGAATATCTATACCTCCTGAATTATGTGACTCAGGCCCTAACTGGTTACATAACAAAGCCGCTGCTGGACTAGGCCGCACATTACCTGATTGGATATGGTGGCGCACTGACAAGCCGTCAAAGCGTAAACAAAACCTTGTTGATGTCATTGACTTTAATCTTCCCTACGATAAAGACGATGTATTGAGGCTTATACCTGCTCATCATCAGGCAAAGCTTGATGAGTTTAATGAGATCATTGCAACAGGCTACCGTCGTATTAGACACGCTAAGCAATGTTTAGAACTCCGTTTTGATGGAGTAGCCGGTTGTCTTCGAACACCAGAGGGCGGTAGTAGCAAGCAATTTTTGATTGTTAAAAAAGATGGGGAAATACACGCAAGATTGTTGTCTCCACGAGAAGCCGCTCGACTAATGGGCGCGCCGGACAGCTACATTCTCCCCGGTACCAACAACGACGGCTATAAAGCTATGGGAGACGCGGTAGCGCTTCCTGTCGCTTCGTTTGTCGGCGAGTCCTTTTTGATAAAACTGGCGGAGGTTATATATAATGAGCGGCTCGAACAATCGCTTAATAGAGTTTCAACAGGAGCATAATGCATTTACGAAAGGACCATTATCCTTATTAATCCAGTTAACTCGAATGGTTCGAGGAATGGCTTTCCCACTTGATCCAAATGACTTTTTGACGGAAAATATGGGACAAGTTGCAGGGCTTGGTGGCTCCAATTTGAAAAAGATTCTTAAAGAACATGGTATTACTCGAACTTTGGCGTCAGAAGGCGGACGCACCAGCCGCGGCAATATGGGACTTATGTTCAGATATGTGGAATTTCTTAATCAATGGCGTACAGTTGAGGAAGTAAGTTTTGACGAAATAGAAAGCTTTTGGGCCGATCAGGTGCGCGGTTATTTTAACAATCAGCCTTTTACGCTAACTGCTGACCCGTCTCGAACCATTGCTGCGAGTTTAGATGAGTTGTTTGAACAAGCTAAAAAGAGACAAAAGGAAAATCCAGGAACGCAATATTTAGGTACGATGCTTCAGCATCTTGTTGGTGCAAAGCTATTCATTATTATGCCTGTCAATGGGTTTGAAATTCATGGCGCTTCAGTTGCAGATTCTCCTACTGATCGCAGCGGAGATTTTGTAATTAATGATACGATTCTGCACTGTACTACTGCACCCGGGGAACCGCTTATTCAGAAATGCAAAATGAATATCCGAGCGGGGTGTCTCCCGGTAATCATTACTATATTCGATCGTGTCCGTACTGCTCTCGATCTTGCTGCAGATTCAGGCTTAAGTGGACGTATTGAAGTATGGGACATTCAGCAATTTCTCTCTACTAATGTTAATGAACACAGTATGTTTGACGGCTCGGCGAGAAATGCTAAGCTTGCTGACATCATCGTGAAATATAATGCTATTATTGATGACAAGGAAACCGATCCCAGTTTACGAATCGAATTTGAAGCGAAGTGACACAAAGGAGGTAATGTTGGATGGGAAATGGGTTAACAAATACACAGGTGCTTCTAAACGCATATATAAAGCAGGAACATGAAGAAAATCCGCATTATTCTCGTGAAGATGATTTTTTCGAGTTTTTCGCGGTATCTCAGGTGTTAAAAGAATATGATTTAAGCGATGAAGAAATTGAAAATGGCTTGTGTGACGCGACTTTGGACGGGGGATGCGATGGCATTTTTTTATTTGCAGATGGATCATTACTAGATGAAAATGCAAGCACTTTTGAGAACATAAAAAAAGGATCTAATTTAGATATATATATATTTCAGACTAAGAACACTGTTTCTTTTCGTGAAGACGCTCTAATGAAATGGAAAACCACCTGTTCTAATCTATTTGATATGGATAAGAATATGGATATATTTAAAGATAGATATAATTCTAAAGTGCGATCATTATTTGAACTTTTTCGCAAAGTATATATTGGACTGGTACGGAAAAGTCCCAAAGTGAGCATTCGATTTTGCTATGTCACTAAAGGAAGTGAAGTACATTCAAATGTTCAAAAACAAGCCGAAGAATTGTGTTTAATGATTAAGGAGCTTTTTCCAAATCCGTCGACTTCGATAAATGTGAATTTTATAGGCGCAAATAGATTGTATGAGCTTGCTAATAAGATTATAGATAACGAGTTTACCCTTGTATTATCGGAAAACCCTATAACAAATGCTTCATCAAAAGTATTTGTAGCCTTGGTTAATCTTGCGGAATATTATAAATTTATGGTTAATGAAAATAATGAACTTATTAGGCATATTTTCGAAGCAAATGTACGAGATTATCAGGGAAACGTACAAGTTAACAAAGATATAAATGATACACTGGAGAATTCAGTTAATGAGAATTTTTGGTGGTTAAATAATGGTGCAACTATTATTGCTTCAAATGCGACTCTTGTTACAGGTAAAACATTGGTTTTAAATGATCCTGAAATAGTTAATGGGCTACAGACTTCAACAGAAATTTATAACTATTTCACAAAGTATCCAGAGCGTCTTGAAATTGAATCTCGTGATCTTCTTGTTAGAGTTATTGTACCAACAACGGAGGATTCCAGAGACAAGATAATATTTGCTACTAACAATCAAACACCTATTCAGAAATCTTCTTTGCGAGCTACGGATACAATCCATAGACAAATAGAAATGTATTTTAAGGGAAAAGATTTGTATTATGATCGAAGGAAAAATTACTATAAAAACAATGGAAAAAAGCCGGCTCAAATAGTTAGCTTGCCATTCTTGTCTCAGTGTCTCATAGCGGTTTTATTACAAAGTCCGAATGATTCTAGAGCACGACCCTCTACTCTTTTAGCAGATGATGATCGTTACGATACTCTATATAAGTCTGATCAAGATTTAGATGTATTTTATCATATAGCATACGTGGGAAAACTCGTTGAAAATATTTTAAAAACAAAGTGTGATTACACAACAACGCAAGCCTCAGATATTAAGTTCTATGTACTTTATACATTATTTGCGAAGTTATCAAAAAAGATTAAAGTAACTTCAAAAGATGTTATTCCGTTACGACCAGATTGTGTTTCGGAAGAATTCATCGTAGAAACTGCTACAGAAATTTTTAAGATGTATACTGAATTAGGTGGAACTGATAGAGTAGCAAAGAGTACAGAATTAATTACTACACTGAAAAGTAAATTGGAATTAGATTTTTTAGTGTATAGCGAGCAGTGAAATATGGCTGACGTTTTTGATCCTCAGAAGCGAAGCGAAATAATGTCCATGGTTCGTAGTAAAGACACAGTACCCGAAATCCGAGTCAGAAAGTTATTCCATAGCATGGGCTATCGTTTTCGGTTACAGCGAAATGACCTACCCGGCAAGCCAGACATTGTTCTATCCTGTTATTTTTATTCATGGGTGTTTCTGGCATGGTTGTCCCACATGCAGACATGCGCAAATTCGGCCAAAGTCTAACTCTGACTATTGGGAAAAAAAGCTTGATCGGACACTAAGACGGGATCAGACAACAAAGCTGAACTTGAGACTATGAGGTGGCGCGTCATAATTGTGTGGGAGTGCGAAACCAAGAAAACAAAATTGCCTTTCCTGAAGGAGAGGCTGGAGCATCTCTTTCCCAAAAAGCGCTGAAAAGGATTTTTATGTGAGTAGATATTAGCGCTTGATACAAGGAAGATCAACATATACGATTTAAAAGTATCTCAAGAGCATGTTCGCATTGTTTGCGGCGATGGGTCGATTGCCCCGTTTTTGGGGCTGTGAAACCGACCACGACGGGAGAGCGCATCGCTGGCAGCGATGAGGTCAGAGGTCCAATCCATCCTTGGCTCCACCAAACAACACAGATAAACGGCAGATATGCCTTTTTTTATTTTACAAGCGTAAACGGCTTTGCCGTCCTTTGACGGGCAAAAACTTCGTTTCGCGGAGAAATATATTAGTGGTTGACATAGAGGAGAGAGCAGCGAAGGGGCAGAGGAATTCTGGAGAAACGAACGTGGTCGCCTCCCTCCTTTTGTTTCAATTTTCTTGCTCTAGCTCGCTCATTCGCAGGATTTCATTCGTTACATCTACAAATGAGGGAAACGAGGGGAAAGCAGGGGACTCCGTTTTTGACATGGGCAACACGAAATAAAGGAAACGAAAGATTCCCCACCATTTTCCTGTATTCGCATACTCCAGCGTTATCCTTGAGATTTGCCCTCCCATGTCTCAACGGGTCCATGCCCTTTCATTCCTTCGTCACACCTATCCAAGGAGTTGGAGTTCGACCATGCTTTAAAAACGAGTCTGAGCGCCCTTTAGGCGACCATTGTCGTTTCTTTATGCTTCTTGTTATCCTGCGAATGAGCCAACTGGCAAAGCGGGACCGATTCTGTTGATTAGGCTCCCGTCATTATTTTATGGCTATCGTATTCACACTGGCTCCTAGCCATCGCGACAAGCATACGGGCCAATTTACCGCATAGCTTCATAATCGACTTCATGCCGTTCATTTTTTTCACGTGTTTATTGTGCTGATGAAGTGCTCGGAATTCCGGATGCAAGGCCACCATGTTAAATACAGTCAGATAGAGAATTTTCCGTAATCCAGGCCGGCCTCGTTTGGTGATTTTCGTCTCTCCTCGGTACGTACCAGAACGATTCTCAGACAGGTATAAACCAGCCAAACGAAGTAACGGGTTACCGTGAGCAAACGTACTTCAATCGCCAGCTTCACTGTATACGATCGCTAACGTGACGTCGTGAAACCCTTTGATTGTACGTAACACTTTTGAAGCCGGAATAGCTGCCACATGCTGGGACAACTCGTGCTCCAGCTGATCAAGCTGGGTGCGAAATAATTGGTACTGTTGTAGAAGCAACGCCAGACTGAGGGTGGCCTCTTTCACAATCCCAGGAATCGCGGCGGTGTGCTTGGCTGCCTGAATCAGATCCCGAGCCACTTGACGGCTTCCTGCTCGCTTCATGTCTTTTTTCCATCCCGCAATCACCTCATCTTCGGTCAGATGACATAGCTGAGAAGGATGGGGAAACTGGGCTAATGTCGCTAACGCTGTTTTTTTGGTGATGTCCTTGAACACACTTCGAAATTCCGGGAAATAGATGTCCGTCCAACGATGTAACTGATTAACGACAGCAGACATTTGTTTGTTTATAAACTCTCGGGTGGTCACAAGTTGCCTGAGGGCGCAATAAGGCTCGGATTGCAAATTGGCTTCCGTATAATAGCCATTCTTGATCATGTCAGCAATGACAAGAGCGTTGGATTTATGGCAAAGACTCCTAAGGGATTGCATCCACTGATGCAACCGCTCAAAGCCAGCCAAGTCATTGGAGAAAGCCAGATAACTACCTTGCTCAATCCCGCGATAATCTGTGGCACGGGCGACATGAGTAAATTTAGCAATGTCAATGCCAATAATGAGATGGTCGGAAGTGATCCGTTCAATACGTTGATTTTGCTGGATAGATTGTTTAAACTTCATAGTAAGAGCACCTTCCTTAGATGTATGGGGTTTTGGACGACACCTTCATCTTAAAGGGGTGCTCGATTTATTTCAAAGTCCAAAATTAAGGGAATACAGGAATGCTTTAAATCCCGATTCCCCTGCTAACCTGCATCAAATCAAGGAATCGGGCTTTGACAGCGATCGGAAGAATTCTCTGCCACGCAGCGTTCCCTCCTTCTAGAGGGCAACCACTAATTTTGGTTTTGAGCCTTTTATATTTTGATAAAAAGCCGCCTTCGGGCGGCTTTTTTCTTTGCCCAGGTTGTGCGCAAAATTGAAGTGTCGTAGGACATCCTGAACAATATTTCTTCAGACATTCCTAACGTCAGAAAAACTCGTTGGCATTTTGGGCTCATTTATCCCTTCCCAAATGACTATTTTATCCATATAAATAACGAATAAACAAATTATGGAGATGTCGCCAATGAAAAGAACTGGACAATTAAGAGATTTAATCCATTCACCGCAGACACATTTTCTCATGGAAGCTCATAACGGTTTATCGGCAGCCATCGTAGAGGAAGCTGGTTTTAAAGGGATTTGGGCAAGCGGATTATCATTATCTGCCTCAATGGGAGTCAGGGATAACAATGAACTTTCATGGACTCAAGTGCTCGATCAGTTGGAATTTATGAATGACGCTACATCCATTCCGATTTTGCTTGACGGGGACACTGGTTACGGCAATTTCAACAATGCCAGGCGATTAGTAAGGAAATTGGAACAGCGGGACATAGCCGGAGTATGCATTGAAGACAAATTATTTCCGAAGACGAATTCGTTTATCAACAGCACTTCCCAACCGTTGGCTAATATAGACGAGTTTTGCGGAAAAATCAAAGCGATGAAGGATGCCCAACAGGATGATATGTTTAGCGTTGTTGCCAGAGTTGAAGCTTTTATTGCGGGTTGGGGAATTAAGGAAGCATTGTTGCGTGCGGAAGCCTATCGCTCGGCTGGTGCAGATGCCATACTGATACACAGTAATCAAAAAGACGCCTCGGAAATTGAATTGTTCATGAAAGAGTGGGCCGGAAGACATCCTGTAGTGATTGTGCCCACTAAGTATTATACAACCCCAACACAATTTTTCGCAGATTTAGGCGTGAACCTCATTATTTGGGCAAATCATAATTTGCGTACAGCCATTCTTGCTATGAAAAACGTTACTAGCCAGATTTTCAGGGAGCAGAGCCTTATCCATGTTGAAAAAAACATTGCTTCCTTAGAAGAAGTGTTCCGATTACAAAGAGTCGATGAATTACAACTGGCTGAAAAAAAATACTTGCCTCCGTCCGGTAATAAATCGGGTAATGGACAATGTTAAGTACCAAAATTTTTGGCGAGGAATTAAGGAAACAGGGCTTTACTTTTTATAGTGGAGTCCCTTGCAGTTTTTTGAAAAGTTTGATCAATTATGCAATTAATGAACTTGAGTATGTTGCTGCAGCTAATGAAGGAGACGCAGTCGCCATCGCTTCGGGCGCCTATTTAGGTGGAAAAAAATCTGTAGTTTTAATGCAAAACTCCGGCCTTACCAATGCGGTTTCACCTCTGACCTCACTAAATTATTCGTTTCGCATTCCAATTCTTGGTTTTGTAAGCTTAAGAGGAGAGCCTGGCATTCCCGATGAACCGCAGCATGAGCTTATGGGAAAGATTACTACGCAAATGCTGGAGCTCATGCAAATCGGTTGGGAATATCTTTCAGAGAATATCCATGAAGCAAGGGAACAGCTAGTTCGAGCAAATGAAGCTATAGACAATCAGAAATCTTATTTTTTTGTTGTCAGAAAAGGAACATTTGATAGTGAAGCTTTAAAAAACCAGACACAATCCGTAAGTCAGAATTATGAAAAAAAAACAAAGCGTCATGATGATCAGAGCCCTAGTCGTTATGAGGCGCTTGCAACAATAAATGCTCTACGTGATCAAAATACCGTTCAATTGGCCACCACCGGAATGACGGGACGGGAATTGTATGAAATCGAGGATGCAGCATGCAATTTGTATATGGTTGGTTCCATGGGATGTGTCGGTTCGCTCGGTCTTGGATTGGCCATGTCACAGCCCCAAAAAAACATCATTGTTATCGACGGAGACGGGTCATTGTTAATGCGCATGGGGAGTTTGGCGACAAATGGGTATTACCATCCGAACAATATGCTGCATATTTTGCTTGATAACCATGTTCATGACTCTACAGGAGGACAAAATACGGTATCCCATAATATGGACTTCATAAATATCGCGGCTTCTTGCGGTTATGCAAGATCCATTTACGTCCACAATCTGCAAGAATTAAAAGAAGAGATCACGGCTTGGAAGTTCAATCAAACGCATACTTTTTTATATATGAACATATCCAGAAAAGCCTCCGAACTAACAGGACGCCCTAAAATCAAGCCTTATGAAGTCAAGGAACGGCTTCGTCAAAATATAAAAAATGCAACCACTGAGGTGATACTCACTGAAAAGCATAGCAAGAAACATTTTGCTCAATCCGGGACCGGCTACAACGACGAAAAGTGTTAAAGTTGCGCAAGTAGTCCCTGACATTTGTCCTCGTGAAAAAGATTTCGGAAATGTTATGGAGTTCGTATCGGAAAAGCTAACTTGTTTTATTGCCGACCCTGCATCGTATACGACAGTTTTATTCGGCGGCTCTGGAACGGCGGCTGTAGAATCCATCATAAGTTCAGCCGTTGACCAAGGCGTCATCATTATTAATAATGGCGCTTACGGGAAACGAATGTGCGAAATTGCTGATGCTTATAGCTTGAAATATATCGAGTTTCACAGTTCCCTTACAGAACCAATCGATATGGAAGAATTGGAAAATTGCATAAATAAGTCTGCTTTTACGTGCTCTCATCTTGCTGTGGTTCATCATGAAACAACAACCGGGTTGTTGAATGATATCACCTCAATAGGCAAACTATGCAAAAAGTATGGCATAGATTTGATCGTGGACGCAATGAGCTCTTATGCGGCAATACCGATTAACATGAAAGACATGAATATATCGCACCTGGCCGCCAGTTCTAATAAAAATCTTCAGGGTATGCCAGGGATTTCCTTTGTCATCGCAAACATAGAAAAGCTAAAAGCTTTTCACAAGATAAAGCCGAGAAATTATTATTTAAACTTATTTGCTCAATATGACTACTTCTCTAATACGGGTCAAATGCGCTTCACCCCTCCCGTTCAAACCTTTTATGCATTAAAACAGGCGATCCACGAATTGGAAGCCGAAACGATAGAAAGAAGATATGCCCGCTATGTACGATCATGGGAAACATTGACCAATGGTTTTAATAAGTTCGGTTTAAAGTATCTTGTACCTGAAAGTTCCCATTCCAAACTAATCACCTCTTTCAAGGAGCCTGTCTGCAGCAGATACGATTTTACAGAAATGCATGACTTTCTATATAGCCAAGGTTATACAATTTACCCGGGAAAACTGACGGGCCTGAAAACATTCAGAATTGCCAATATCGGAGACATCACAAATAAGGATATTGAGAAATTTTTGAATTTGTTCGAGGAATACCTCAAACAAATTCGTTATACTCAGTGAAAGAGGGATAATAAAGATGGCGCATGCAAACAAACTAGTAAAATACAAATGGATGACAAAATGGTCAAAGTTAGCTCCCTATTTGCCTGAAACAGCTCGCTTTAATGAGAGACAGTTCCGCAGACTCCTGGATAAATACGGGGATATCGTTGTAAAACCAAATGGAGGCAGCCGCGGACGAAATGTCATCCGGGTCTTTTACTCAGGGAATGGCCGCTATACCATTCATCATGAAAATAAACAGATATCTGTTCTTGGATTAACGAATGCTAAACAAGCCGTTATGAGAAGAATAAGCAGCGAAAATTACATTGTCCAGCGCAGGATCCGTCTAGCAACGGTGAATCGACAACCGTTTGACGTTAGGGTAATCGTTCAAAGGAAAGCCCAATCTAATAAGTGGGAAGTGACTGGAAAACTCGCTAAATTGGCAGGGAAAGGATATATTGTGACAAATCTGACGAGAAGTGGCGGGAGCGCTCTCCCGTTTTCCAAAGCCATTCAAAAATCGTCAATTGAAAACCGTTTTAAGAAAGGACTGGTCTCAGAATTAAATACGGTTGCGGTATATTCAGCGCATTGTTTGAGAAGTCTTTATCCCAAACAGCGAATTTACGGATTGGATGTAGGAATTGATAATAAAGGTTTTATATGGATTATTGAAGCAAACAAACACCCGTCCATGTCCCATTTCCGCAAACTTGGCGCCCAAAAAACCATTCGCAGAATCATGAGTTTCAAGCGCACAACCTAATCGCCCACTACCAATTTAACCCTCCATTGATTTGGAGGGTTTTGATTTTTTATGCTGTCCTGTTGGTGGTGTCAGCAAAACTTTAGCTGTAAAACAGTTCTTGAAATACCATTTTCATATGATATATTTATTATATTCCTTATTACATGAAATAGTTGTCTATTCGGCAGCATGAGGAGCAATACTATGATAAAAAATAATGAATGGATCAAGGAGCCTATTATTAAAGAGCCTATTATTAAAGGATACCAGCACCACGCTTATCCGCTTTCCATAATGTCAAGCCACAAACACTTTGATAACTGGTTTTGTAATCATTATATCCAACTTAAATGTAATCGAGCTGACACGGAATTGCATTTTGACTTTTGCGGATATATTTTTGTTCAGCATCAACACCCCTTTTTGAGGGTTCAAAGAATCAGTAGAAACATTGCATCGACAGGTTTTAAAAGTATTGGTTCTTTTGTTGATTCAGCATTATCTTTAGGCTACTGTGTATATTTGTTTCTCGATGAATACTATATTGCAGAAAAAAGGGCCTTTAAGAAAAATCATTTCATTCACGATAGTTTGATAACGGGTCAATTAACGGAGCAAGATGGTTATATTATGAGAGGATACACAAATAAAAGTACATATTCAGAACTTAGTATTTCTTCGGAAAATCTCTTGCAAGCTTTTCAAGCCGTACCTGATCATGTTGAGGATTGGCAGAGTTATATCTATGTCATTCATGTTGATCCAACGGCTACTTACAGCTTTAATATGGATCTTTTTGTAGAAGAAGTAAAAGGTTACTACTTATCTATCCCGTATAACATAAAACTATCTTCTTTTTATAATCTTGACCCTTTGAATACAATTTTCGGAATTAAGGCTCAAAGTTATTTGATTAATTATATAGAACAAACCAATGGTTTTTTAGATATTAGACCTTTTCATATTATTTGGGAACACAAGCTTAGTATGGATTACCGTCTATCATTTTTAATTAAAAATAATTATTTAAAAGGAGAAATGATTGAAAAGTTAGATTATAAAATGTTTGCCCATAAAGCTCTAATTAT